>NZ_RQGG01000017.1 GCF_004769665.1 Leptospira kemamanensis | reverse complement strand
AATCAATCCATAACTCTTCTTGCTTGATTTCCAGGAATGCTTTACAAAGTCGATGAAAGCAATTTCAAGATTCCCAATTGGACTTTTCAATCGCTTCACATAGTCATAGAATCCAGATCGAGAAACTTCCAAGCATGCAACCATCCTCGTTACCTTAAATTCTTTACGGTAGGTAGCCATGAACTCTAATCGGGGTTTTGTTCCTTCGAGAGCATGGCTGCAAACTTTTTTAAGATTGCATTCTCCTCTCGAAGTTTGACCAATTCCTTACGAAGCTTTTTTAGTTCTTCGCTCTCTTTAATCTGTTTATCCGTTGGTGGGTTGATTT
>NZ_RQGG01000038.1 GCF_004769665.1 Leptospira kemamanensis | reverse complement strand
AAAAATGTGGAATGAAAAAAGGTGTTCAACCAGGAAAAGAAGGTGGCAATATCGTACTTTAATTCGCCAAAAACTTCATCGTATCACCTAATAGTAATCCGATCTGGAGTCTTAACTGAATTAAATCATAACGATTTTGTATTTCATTCCGCATCACATCTCTGAGTCGTCTATCAACCGTTTGTAATTCGATGATAGACGCAGATC
>NZ_RQGG01000034.1 GCF_004769665.1 Leptospira kemamanensis | reverse complement strand
TTGTGTTCTTCGAAAAAAGGAAGGACTTCATTATTCAAAGTTTGGACTGCAGTAATCGGCATTTTGGTTGTGTGAAGAGTTCCCCACGCATATCTGGAATGACAATCAATAACTGTCTGCAAATAGACTCTTCCTATTCCTTTCAATGTTCCTACCATAAAAGTATCCATAGCCACTAAATCCCCTGTAAAATCAGCCTGAATGTGCCTATCTCGATATTCAGGATTGAATTTCTCTAGTAGCTTTATTTGGTTTTCATTTAATTCTATAGGATGCTCTTTAAGATGTTGATCGAGTCTTAGAAGTCGTTGGTGTTTTGTAAGAAGCTTAGTTCTTGTCCAGACTCCTCGGACTCCGCCTGAACT
>NZ_RQGG01000016.1 GCF_004769665.1 Leptospira kemamanensis | reverse complement strand
AGGAGAATTTATGATCCAAGATATTGAAAAAGTTAAGAATGTTTGGCATGATGTTAAAGATATTCTCTCTGTTCCACACACTGATAAACAATACAAAAAACTTGTGAAAGTTTTGGATGAACTTATTGATGAAGTTGGTAATAATGAGAAACATCAACTTGCTCCTCTTCTCGAAACTGTTGGTAATCTGATTAAGGAATATGAAAATGATCACTTTATTCAGCCTAATGCTGAACCAATTGAAGTTTTAAAGTTTCTGATGGAAGAAAATAACCTTAATCAAAAGGATTTAAGTATTTTGGGTAGCCAAGGTGTTGTTTCTGAAATTTTGAATGGAAAAAGAGATTTAAATGTTCGGCAAATCAAGGCTTTGGCTGAAAAATTTAATATTTCTCCCGCTGTTTTTATCTAATTGCTTAACTTGCGACTTCGTATAACAGCGACTAACCGCTTCGCTTCGGGACTTGCGCCCTCGCTCGGTCTACGACACATAGGCTTTTGTCACTCCTCTTGCTTACGCAAGCGTCGTGCCAATCCCTAACGTCCCGTCCGGGACTCA
>NZ_RQGG01000042.1 GCF_004769665.1 Leptospira kemamanensis | reverse complement strand
GAATACACGGATATGTTCATAATGGGTATTGGAACTAATACACTAGGTTACGGACACCCGGAGGTTGATGAAGCCGTCATAAAAACCGTATCCAATGGAAATATGTCCACTTTCAATTGTCCCGAAGAAGTCTATCTCGCAGAAAGGCTCATTGAGTTACACCCTTGGGCAGATATGGTAAGATTTGCACGAACCGGCGGAGAGGCGAATGCCATTTCGATTCGTATTGCTAGGGCTGCTTCGAAAAAAGATAAAGTAGCAATTTGTGGATATCACGGTTGGCACGATTGGTATTTGTCAGCCAATTTAGCGGAAGATGATAGCCTTTCCGGACACTTATTGCCTGGTTTAAATCCAAACGGAGTTCCTAAAAATTTGAGAGGTACCGTTTTTCCATTTCAGTACAATCGATTTGAAGAATTAGAGTCGCTTGTAAATACGCAAGATATCGGTGTAATTAAAATGGAGGTGTGGCGCAGTCGGGGGCCGGAGAATGGGTGTGGTCAGAGGGGGGGGGGGTGGGGGGGGGGGGGGGGGGTGGGGGTGGGGGGGGGGGGGGGT
>NZ_RQGG01000035.1 GCF_004769665.1 Leptospira kemamanensis | reverse complement strand
AACAAATGTTATCTTATTCAGTCATGGGTCATCCGAGCCCTTACCATATGAATCGTATGGACGGCACCTTGAAACCGTTATCTGGTAGAGGCCCGATTATGGGATGGAAAAAGGATGTTCAGTTGGAAAGTTTTTTTCATCCCTTAAAAATGGGAGATCGATTTTTCTTTTATACCGATGGAATCACGGAAAGCCATAACAAAGAGAAGGAAATGTTCGGAGAAGTCCGATTGCGCGAAACACTTTCCGAAGGAATTTCACTCTCTCCGATTGATTTAAACGAAAAAATTAAAAACCAAATCAAAAAATTTACTTTTCGATTGTCAGATGATGTAACTTACTTTACGATCGATTTCCAATGAAACTAGGACTAGAACAGATTCGCCTACGAACACTTCTTAATTTAGGTGTACGTGGACAAATGGATCTGCAAACGTCTGTTCGGGTACAGTTAGTCAATTTAATAGCCATTTTGGGGATAGTTTCTAATCTCCAATATTCTATACTGTTTACGGTTGTAGGTGCACCTAACGTATGGATATTGAATGGAATACATTTTTGTATCGTCAATACACTAGTTGCGATTCTA
>NZ_RQGG01000008.1 GCF_004769665.1 Leptospira kemamanensis | reverse complement strand
CGGAGAAAGCTTTAAAAACAGACAATGGTAAAACCATGAAGATAGTTATGTTAACCACTGAGTCTAGTGACGAAATGAAAAACAAAGGAAAAGAAGCTGGTGCTGTTGGTTGGCTTGTAAAACCTTTTGCCAACGAATCTCTCACAAAACTGATTTCACAACTCATTTAGTAATATGGCGTCTATTTTAGTTGTCGATGATTCACCTGCCGTATTAAAAATTGTGCGCTTAGCTCTAAGTAGCCAAGGTCACAATATCATAATATGTTCTTCTGGTGAAACTGCTTTGGAAACTTTAAAAGCAAATCCAAATATCGACCTAGGAATCTTTGATTTTAATATGCCAGGGCTTAGTGGAAACGAGTTCATTAAAGAATCCAAAAAAATCGTCAAAAACCCAAAGTTCAAAATTTTAGTTTTGTCATCGGAGAAAAAACCAGAGATCATTTCAAAAGCTTTATTTGAAGGAGCAGATGGATGGATGATCAAACCATTCAAAAATGAAGAACTAATCAAAAACGTATCCGAGTTGGTTGATCCAGATGTCCCTGTTTGAGCTAGATGTTATATTTGCAGTTACCTTACTTTCAGTAATAT
>NZ_RQGG01000031.1 GCF_004769665.1 Leptospira kemamanensis | reverse complement strand
TAGCCTGATTACGTTTTTTCGGACACTTTTCTAATTCAATTTAACTCAAATTTTTCAGGACTCACATAACCTAGAAAAGAATGTGATCTCTGTCGATTATAAAATAGTTCAATGTATTCAAAGATGTTGTTTTTGGCATCCTTTAGATTTTGAAATACATTGAAATCGATTTCTCTCTTTAAGGTAGAAAAGAAGGATTCAGCTAAAGCATTATCCCAACAATTTCCCTTACGGCTGTTACTTCTCCTGATCCGATTGTTTGCTAATACTTTACGGACTTCACCAGAACAATAATTAGATCCTCTATCAGAATGAAATATCAAACCTTTGCTCGGATTCCTTGTTTCTATAGCGGATTGAATCGCTCCAACAATCAGTTCCGAATCATTTCTTGCGCTAATTTTCCAACTAACAACTTTCCTGGAATATAAATCTAGAATCACACACAGATATAACCAGCCAGAGAAACATTTGATGAAAGTTACATCGGATACCCAAACTTGATTCTTTGATCCAACCTTAAACTTTCGCTGAACTAAATCTGGAGCAATTCGCTTTGAATGTTTAGAGTCTGTTGTGCTAACTCGATACTTCTTGTCCTGTTTTCCTTCAATTCCCAATAAATTCATGGCTTTTTTGACTTTCCTTGCTCCGCATTCGAAGGAAGATTTCTTCACATCTTTGAGGATTCGAATCAATCCATAACTCTTCTTGCTTGATTTCCAGGAATGCTTTACAAAGTCGATGAAAGCAATTTCAAGATTCCC
>NZ_RQGG01000011.1 GCF_004769665.1 Leptospira kemamanensis | reverse complement strand
AGCAGATTCAACCATTAAGTGCAACAAAATGAGAGGTTGACTGGCACCCCTCAAACGAATTTCTTGAAGTTGCGAAACAAAAGGAAATGGAATGAAGTATTGCCAGTTAACCCCAAATGAACGATTTGCTATCTATTTATTTCTGCAACAAAATTATAGTCTGACAGAAATCGCCAAATCACTAAATCGTCACAAGTCAACGATCAGCCGAGAAGTAAAACGTAATACAGGCGGGAGAGGATACCGTTATAAGCAAGCCAATCTATGGTCCGAGAAGCGCAGGATAAACGCCAAAAAACATATAAAGTTTAATCCCAAAACAAAAGAGGTAGTGATAAAATATTTGAAGGAAGACTGGAGTCCCGAACAAATTTCTGTATATTTACAACAAAGAATGCGTGTGAGTATAAGCCATGAAACAATCTATAGATTTATAAAATATGATCAATCGTTAGATGGAACTCTTTACAAACACCTCCGTCAATCGAATCGGAGAAGAAGAAAGAGATATGGGAGTGGGCTAACTACAAAAGGCACAATAAAAAACAGGGTTTTTATCAAAGACAGACCAAAGTCGGTAGAAAAAAGGAACAAAATTGGTCACTGGGAAGGAGATACTATTGTCGGTAAAAATCATAAAGGCTCTATTGTTACGTTAGTTGAACGAAAAAGTTTGTATGTTAAGTTGGTTCTATGTAAGGACAGAACCTCAAAAGTTGTTACAAAAGGGATCAACAAAATTCTTAGAAATATATCCGATAGAGTCACATCTATCACAGTTGACAACGGAAAAGAATTTTCTTCACATCAAGAGATTTCCGAATCATTGGATGCAAAAGTATTCTTTGCAGACCCATACTCTTTTTGGCAACGAGGCATTAATGAATCTATTAATGGCTTGGTGCGACAATATTTTCCAAAAGGTTCAGACTTTTCTAAATTAACTCAAAAAGACGTTGAAAAGGTAGAGCAAAAGTTAAATTCTAGACCTAGAAAAACTCTAGGATTCAAAACTCCAAACGAAGTCTTTTGGTGTGCCAATTAAATCGTTGCACTTAATTGTTGAATCCGCT
>NZ_RQGG01000021.1 GCF_004769665.1 Leptospira kemamanensis | reverse complement strand
TATATCCTAGATACATTAGGCACAAATCCGTCTCTTTGAGCAGACACTAAACGATCCATTCCAATTGCTTTTATGGATTTTATGAAGGAAAGTTCATTTAGATAGAGTTGGGAGTTTTTTGGCTTCACGTAATTGTAGGCACTAAAAGCAGACTTAAGAAGTCTTTGGTTCCCTTCAGCGACTTGGTTATGGACTGAGAGTTTACTCCATCTGTTGCGAGCAAACTTATATCGTTTCTCTTTACTGTGTGCTGTATGGTTTATGGATCGGTGCTTTTTATATATTCCCCAAAGCCAAGGATACCCTTCATCAGAAAATAGGGGAGACTCATAGGGAACAGTTTTGCGAATTAAGGTTCCAAGAGTGTTTGCCTTCTGGTCAGGAACTGAATCAAAGAAGACACAACCATTCTGAGTCGCAATTGTAGACGTAAGTATTCCTACCTGGTTCCCCCCAACTGAATCACTTTGATAGATACTCGCAGTGAGACCACCATGTCTGAACCTCTTCCTGAATAAGTTGCTTCTCTGAGAGGCAGAATACAGAACACACGTATCTAAATGAGGTATCTTTCTATAGAGTTTCTTTCCTAAGTGCTTCTTGATATCCTTCTCTTCCTCTACCTTGGGAAGAGTAACATCCTTAAAAGTATCCTTGAGATCATTGTAATATAATTTCCTTAAAACCTCTACCTGATGGCTCGAAAACACCTGTATTCGTTGCTTCAAAAGCCTCGCCGACCCGTAGGAGATACCTAACCTTTTACTAATTTCTACTGAGGTAATGACCTTGGGGAACTGTATGAAAGACTCCTCTAGAATGTATCCAAACATCCAAATGGGGAGCTTGAAATGATGAAGTGGAGTATATGAGAGCCTAGAGACTTGAGTGTGGCAGTTCTTATTGTGGCATCTCACTAGGTCTGGTCTATTCTTCACACCCTTGGAAAGGATCACATTACACTTAGGACAATACTTAGGGTAGAGGTCATAAAGAATCTTATATGTGAGCTTCTGGAACTTCTCTGTATGGATTCCCGAAGTGTTTGTATACTGTGTATCCTTAAGAGAATCATCTCCTAGGAAAATCTCGTCTGTAAGGTTCTCGTAGAGGTGATCCTTGGAGTGTTGATTGTTTATCCCTTCTAAATGTATCTCTGAGGAAGTAGGTTGGGGAATGTAGGCTCCTTCGTTTGTAGT
>NZ_RQGG01000045.1 GCF_004769665.1 Leptospira kemamanensis | reverse complement strand
TGTCCTAGTTCAGCGAAAAAGGTAATTTTGTAATCAAAAAATAAGCTAAGCCACAAGATCCAATTTAATACTTTCCGAGTATTGTTTTCGCTTCAATTTTCCTTCAATCAGTTTTTCTTTTCTTTCTCTTAAAATTGAATCTTTGCGACCGTAAAACACATCCATAGGCGCAACATATCCAATTGCAGAATGCAATCGTACGTTGTTATAATGTTCAATCCAATGTCCAACTTCGTATCTCACTTGTTCCAAGGAATACTTTGGAATTTCCCGAATCAGTTCTGATTTAATTGTTCCATGAAATCTTTCAATTTTTCCGTTTGACTGAGGATGATTCACGGAAGTACGAACATTGGTGATGGAATATTCTTTCAAAGTCTGTTTGAATTCTTTTGTTGAAAACTGAGAGCCATTATCTGTAATCAAACGAATTCCTCTTTCTCTGTCCCCACCTAACCATTTTTCGCATGCATCCCATAATACTAATTGAACATCTAACGACTCCATCTTTGTTGCAATCGACCATGACAATACTGCACGAGAAAAACCATCTAATACACATATCAGGTAAACAAAGCTTCCCTTAAAATTGATATAAGAGATGTCTGTATGCCAATGTTCGTGAATTGATTTTGGTTGATCAAAACCAGTTTTCTTAGAATCAGATGTGGGTTTTCTCCATTTATTGTTCAATCCACATTCAACCAAAATGCGATATACGCTGGAAGGAGACATATATGCTATGTCTCGATCGATCATCATCCAAGTTAAAAGAACGTATCCGAAGAATGGATTTTCTCTTTTGAAATCCTCTACGGCTTTTCTTTCCTCGGGCGTGATCCAATGGGATTTTGGAATGCATTTATTTCCCGATCTTATACTTGCTTTTCGCCAAACGGATATTTTCCTCGAACTCAATCCGATTTTTTCAGACAGATATTTGATGGGGAGTCCCGATGCCTTCTTCAAGGTATCCAAGGTATTCATGATTTCTTGTTTCATTTCAGAGGACACATGTTCCCCTGTCAGAGCTCCCCAAGATCTTTTTTTAGGTTAAGAATCTCCCCACTCAGTTCTGCGATGATTCGATTCTTCTTTTCTAGTTCTTTTTCATACTTTGCTATTAGCTTCTGATGATCCTTTGTTTCCTTTTTACTGGATCCAGCTAAAGCTTCTCTGCCTGCTTCTAATACGACTTTCAACCAATTTTGCATCATGGTTGGATGTATACGATGTTCATCACATGTGTCCACCAACTTTGATTTCAAAAGGTGTTTTCGGATGAAGCCTATCTTATCGTCAGCCGTAAATGTTCGTCTCTGTCTTGGGTTTGGTTTTTCCATCTCTAATCTCCATTTTCGGTAATTGGGATTAGCTTAATTTAGGACTTTAAAATTACCGTTTCATCTGAACTGGAGCA
>NZ_RQGG01000044.1 GCF_004769665.1 Leptospira kemamanensis | reverse complement strand
TTTAAGAGGTTGGGATTACCTGGTATTTACAATTATCCTGTATCACTAAATGTTGATTATATTGAAGGTGAAAAATTAAATTTAACAAATTTTCTTAAATTGTTCCTAGACTAGTTTAAATTGTGGGAATTTAGTGCAGGAGTATATAAATTGTTTTTCTTAACGATATATTCTATCTCTGTGAAAAAGAAACTATTATGAATAAAATCAATCAAAGTGAGTAGAATTGTAAAAGTTAATGCATAATTTTGAAAACTTATTTAAAAACAAAAAAGCGATAATTACTGGTCACACAGGATTTAAAGGTTCTTGGTTATCTATTTGGCTCCAAAGTTTAGGGGCAAAAGTGATTGGTATGTCTTGGGATATTCCGTCTACTCCCTCTCTCTTTGAAGAATCTAAAATTTTCAATCAGATTGAGGACCATCGCATTGATATTAGAAATATTGAAATGGTTAAAGATTTATTTAAGAATTCTCAACCAGATTTTGTTTTCCATCTAGCTGCTCAGCCCTTGGTGAGACTCTCCTATAAAGATCCAATCCTGACGTATTCTACCAACGTCATGGGTACTGCTAATATCCTGGATGCATTAAATGAAATTAAGAAGAATTGCATTGCTGTGATTCTAACCAGTGACAAGGCTTACGACAACGTAGAGTGGGTGTGGGGTTATCGAGAAAACGATACACTTGGAGGATCGGATCCTTATAGTGCCTCCAAAGGAGCGGCTGAACTTGTAATTAAGTCGTATATTAAGTCATATTTTACCGGAAATGCATCTAAAGTAAAAATTGGAATCGGAAGAGCTGGTAATGTGATCGGAGGAGGAGATTGGGCTAATGATAGAATTGTTCCTGATTGTGTCAGAGCTTGGTCTAAAGGCGAAGTATTACAACTTCGTAATCCATATGCTACTAGACCTTGGCAACATGTTTTGGAGCCGCTCAGTGGTTATTTGAACTTAGCATTTGCATTAAGTGTAGATGCTAAGGTCCATGGTGAAGCATTTAATTTTGGTCCACCTTCTGAAAATAATCACACAGTTCTAGAATTGGTAACAGAAATGCAAAAACACTGGGAAGCTGTGCTGTTTGAAGACATTTCATCTAGTCATGATGGGCCTTATGAATCTGGACTTTTGAAATTAAACTGTGACAAAGCCTTGCATCAATTAAAATGGAAAGCAGTTTTGGATTTTGAAACAACAGTCCGTATGACATCACAATGGTATGAAAACTTCTACAATCGGAAAATTAATGTGCATGATTTTTCTTTGGCACAAATTAGGGAATACATTCAGATAGCAAAATCTAAAGGAATGGCTTGGTCTAGAGATTGAAGAAAATAGATGATATAAATGGCATTCTACAAACACCTTTGAAAATCATTCCTGGGGATAAAGGTGATGTATTACATGCGATGAAAAAATTTGATCCTGGGTTTTCGGGTTTTGAAGAAGCATACTTCTCTTCTGTGCAAAAAGGAGAAACGAAAGGCTGGAAAAAGCATTTGGAAATGACGTTGAACTTGGTAGTGCCTGTAGGAAGAATACAATTTTACGCTTATGATGATAG
>NZ_RQGG01000022.1 GCF_004769665.1 Leptospira kemamanensis | reverse complement strand
CCATCCCACCATCGAAATCCCTAAACGTACATTCCGTATCCTATTCAAATCCTACCCATTCTAACAAATCTAAGGCAAATCTTTGTTAATCCATGACCCATATTAGAAAATTCTAATTGAATTTGTCACAAAATCATTTTCGGGAAAATCAATTGACTTTGGTTCTGTAGATTTTGTTATAGCAGAACCTTAATGAAAGTTAGTGGATCACTTTTATCTCTGGGATATGTGGAAGAAAATGAAAATGCTAAATATGAAAAATTCTATGATTTCGATCGCTTGTTTGATGGGTTTTGTTTTAATTTTACTAACGTATCTACTACTCTTTACTAAGACATTTTTGAATTTAAACTAAGCACGAAAATAAATTTGTATTCAAGAAGTTATCTTTTCTTTGAGGATTATAAAGCATGCATATAAAAAACACTTGGATACGATTTGATTTCGTATCCAAGTATCTGTTTCCCATTTTTCTTTTAAAGATAGAGAATCCTTTCTAAAGAAGGTATGTGTTTATTTACTATCTGGATTCACGATGATCGGCAATCCATCTTTTCCATTTGGAATGAAAATCAATTTATTATTGGGATTCTCCATTGCTTTCAATTGGATGTACTTAGGTGTAAGCGAATCAGAAATCATCTTTTGAGCTTTGGCTTGCGCTTCTGCTTCGATTAACACTGCTTTGGCTTTTCCATCGGCTGAGATCTGTTGGATTTCTGCATCACGTTTCGCAATGTTAATCTCAAATTTCATCTGCTCTTGTTCTTGTTGTTTGGTAAGTTTACTTTCAATTGCTTTTAGGATAGAAGGACTGTATTCCACATCATCGATAATCACATCATCAATTTCAACATGTTTGAATTTTAACTTTTCTGTTAGAGATTTTTTGATTTGGGCAGAAACATTTGGTGTTTCTTTTGATATCGAAACCATATTGTAAGCAGAGAGGATATTTCGAATGGCAGTTCGGAATTGTGGTTTCACAACTTTCTCGTAATAATCTCTACCAATTTCCATTTCGAGTTCATAGATTTCATTTTGAATGGGTCGAATGATGATATTAGCAGTGACTGTGATTGTTAAATCATCTCGTGTCAATACTTCCACTTTCTCTTGGTAACTGCTCCATTGGATGGAATATACATACACACTATTCCATGGCATGTAGGTTTGAACCCGAGACTCTAAAGGTTTTTGGCTAAGCCCTGTGCTGTATGGCCTCCACATCAGTCCCACTTCTCCGGGATTGATGATGGAAATACAAGAGACAAAGAACATCCCTAAACAGAAAACAGGAACGAACTGGAAACTGGTTTGAAAAATAGATCGACGTTTCATAGTTAAACTATTAGACTCAATCTGATGTTCTCAATCTTATCCAGTCGATTTTTCGCAAATACCATTCTAATTGTCATAATTTTTCTGATCTCAATTGGGGGATTTGGATGTATGGA
>NZ_RQGG01000052.1 GCF_004769665.1 Leptospira kemamanensis | reverse complement strand
TCACACAACCAAAATGCCGATTACTGCAGTCCAAACTTTGAATAATGAAGTCCTTCCTTTTTTCGAAGAACACAATGTCCCGATTAAAACGATTCTTACAGATAATGGACGAGAATACTGTGGAAGGGAAGACCAGCATCCTTTTGAATTATTCCTTCAACTAGAAGATATCGAACATAGAACGACAAAAGTGAGAAGACCACAAAGCAATGGATATGTGGAAAGACTTCATCGAACATTGCTCGACGAACACTTCAGAGTCGCTGGCAGAACCAACTTTTATGAAAGTGTAGATGAGATGGAAAAAGATTTTCAGGTTTATCTAAAGTTCTATAACAACGAAAGATCACATCAAGGAAGAAATATGAATGGAAGAACTCCCTATCAAGTTTTCCAAGAAGGAATCCGAGAATTAAAAAAGGAAGAAGATCAATAATCTAAATTAAGTTAGAGGATTGTGTAAGGCGAATACTGTATCTGTACATACCATACCTACTCTTGGAAGAAAAGCGCTTATGTGAGACCACTCTCTTTTACACTTCGGTTTATAATCATCGTTTTCAAGCTTTAATTCAAGTAATATCTTCCATAAAAGAGAAGAATTCCGTATACCCTATCGATCAACGAAACACTCGTTTTTGGAACAAAGTCTTTGTGAATCACTAGAAATCTATGACTTCCGTTTGTTTTTTGCCGTCAAAATCTGTCCCGTTTGCAATCAGCGTCTAACTTAACGAACATCTTGTTCGCTATTATAGTTTTGGCTAGGCTCAACGGTTTTTGCAAGGACTTAGGCTAAATCAATATATTAATCAAAATTAGGTTTATAATTTCGATCCAGCAAAAATATGTTTTGATCGATTAAAGGATTGATTACACTGTGCAAATTTTTCGGATCAATCGTCCACATATAAAGCTTATCGTTAATTGGTATAATGGTTCCATTCTTTAATGAACTTTTAACCCAGTCCTCCAAAGATTTGCCAAATACTTTTCTTTCTAAGTGAGATTTATTAAGTATATTGTATTCATAAAGATATCTTAGTTTGCCATTCTTAACTGCATTCATGGCATCAGGCTGGTAATTACTCCATAAGCTAGTAGATTCTTTTTCAAACTTACTAAAAATATTTGAGTAATTTGCAACAAATATCCCAGAGACGTACAATCCCGGACCATATTTTAAATCCATATGAAAACAAAACCCGTAATCTACTGCCATAAACTGTATTACTTGAGATATAATACTTAGCCTTTCGATGTATACAGTCTTAAATTTATCAATATCAAATCCCAAATAAATTCTATCAAAATATTCGTCTCTATCGATATTGGCCGAAAGTTCCCAGTCTTTTGAGATATATGAAAAGTCAGGTTGAGATTTTGTAAGATCTAAATACGACAACTCATAATTTTCTAATTTCTTCATTCTATTTTTATAGGTTGATAGTTTAATGTTGCTCGATTTATTATTTACTAACCTTATACTAGGGTAGTCTGGTTCCATATTTTCTTTCTCGCATAAGGACAGTATGTATTCCGACCATTCTTTAAAATGTAGGACATCCTTATTAGAATTTTTTTCACCAAAGAGTGCAATGTTAAAGGTATTCGCCATGATAATTATTTTTTGTTTCGTGGATATTTTTTTTGATCTAGCCTGATTACGTTTTTTCGGACACTTTTCTAATTCAATTTAACTCAAATTTTTCAGGACTCACATAACCTAGA
>NZ_RQGG01000001.1 GCF_004769665.1 Leptospira kemamanensis | reverse complement strand
CCCCCCCCGCCCCCCCCCCCCCCCCCCCCACCCCCCCCCCCACCCCCCCCCCCCCCCGCTTCTTTCGACACGTCGCCCCTCTACACAGCCATCAACTTATCATCTTCGTGACGTCATTCTTCGAAGTCCGTTTTGTACCTTCTTAAAATATAGAATCATACAAGCCAAACAGTCTAAAATTAAATAAACATTTGCGTAGAATCAATTTCCTGCTGATTCTGCACTCGGATAATACGAGCGATTCTAAGCATGAACGTACATCAGAGCGAAAAGAGAATTCAACGAAAAACGATTCTTATGGTTTTGACGATCACCCCCGTTTTAATCATAGGCACGTTTATTTACGAAGCGAAAAAGAAACAGGAAGAAATTCATCGAGTCGTTTGGATGCGAGCGAAAGTGACGCAGGATTACATTCGCAGAGTCAGCAATCAAACCAGGGCTTTGGGTTTGTCGATTTCAAACGCTATGATTTATGATTCGGATGAAATTTCGAGCGCATCGTCTCTTCGGAAGTTTCGTAACTTTCCGAGTTTGAAATTGTTCGGAATTGAAAATCGCGATGCAAAGAATTCTCCCGCGCCCGTAGCGGAATTTTCACAGACAGCCAGGGTGCCTCAGTATTCCAAACAGATCACACCCTTTCTTTTAAAAGAAGCGGAAGCCGCTTTGAGTTTGAGAGGACAATTCGATACGCTTGTCGAAAAACAAAGTGAAATCATCTGGGCTTATTATTTATCCGCGCAAGGATTTATGTATTACGCGCCGAAGGGTACTGTTTACAAGGACGTATTCAACGACGGCTTGTATCAAAGGCCGTTTTGGGTGCAGGCGAACCCCGAGGCCAATCCGGATCGCAGACAAGTCATCACCGGATTATACAACGATATCATCGATCAAGGTTTGATGATCACCGTCTCCGAGCCCGTGTATTTTCGGGATCGTTTTCTCGGGGTCGCTTCGATCGACATAGGATTGGACGCGATGCGGAGAATTTTGGAAGTGGGGGATTGTATCGGAGAAAGTATTCTGATCGACGAAAACAATCGGATCATTGCAAAGGTGGCGCCGATCGATTTGAACGAGTCGTTGATTGAAGTTCCGAACGGTCCTTCGGAAAAATTTTTTCTGCAGAGCGGAAATTACTGGGTCTTCTTTGATATCAAAGAAGGCGATGTCCGTTTAATACATAGGATTTCCGCGATCTGGTTTTTACTCTCCATCGTAACGGGTTTGTTGCCGTTCTGGGGACTTGTCTGCGCGCTCGGAATCGTACTCATTCTTTATATAAAGTTGAAATCCTCGATGGAACAGGTTTCACAACTGATTCATACCGATCCGTTGACGGGAATTGCGAACCGCCGCGGTTTTTTAAAGCTGACGCAAAAGGCGCTCGCGATCAGCAACCGTCACGGACAAAAATGGACCATTTTGATGATCGACATCGATCACTTTAAACAAGTGAACGATCAATTCGGACACGATACGGGAGATCGAATTCTCGTCAAAGTCGCGCAAGTGCTCGGAACCTGCATTCGACAGAGCGACGCGCTTTGTCGTTGGGGCGGAGAAGAATTCGCCGTGTTTTTGTTCGGAGCCAATCCGGAAGATTCCGTGAATATCGCCGAACATCTCCGCAAGGAAGTCGAAAACAAAGTCTTTCTACAAGACGGAAAAGCCGTAACGCTGAGCATCGGCATTTCGGAAGGAAGGGGAGGTAGAAGCGGCTTGGAGGAAGCGTTTACGCACGCCGACCAAGCGTTGTATCAAGCCAAAACATCCGGAAGAAATCG
>NZ_RQGG01000014.1 GCF_004769665.1 Leptospira kemamanensis | reverse complement strand
GGTAGTGTGCAGAATCTTTCGCAAAATTAAAACTAAGCTCTCGAAGTCGAGTAGCTATTGGCTTTCAAAATTCATTTCATTCAATTTACTTACGTCAAGATATTTTTTGTTACCCCATTGAGAACTCGCAATATGCCTTAATCTTGCAGTGACGAGCATGAGAGCAGACTCTCCATCAGGGAAGGATCCAATCACCCTTGTTCTACGACGAATTTCTTTCATAATTCTTTCTAAAGGATTGTTTGTTCGAATTCTTGTCCAATGAGTTCTTGGGTAATTCATATAAGATAGGGTTTCCATAATTCCCTTAGCAATGATATCAGCCGCTGAGTTGTATTTCATTGCTTTCAGTTTATCAATCACTAATTTGGATTTGTCCAGAGCTGCTTGCTTATCTTCCTGTGAGTGTATTGCCTTTAACATTGCGACTGTCTCTCGCATGGAACTAGTTGGCACTTTGGCAAAAACGTTCCTATAAAAATGAACCATGCATCTTTGCCAGTCAGCTGAAGGAAAAAAATCAGGTATTGATTCAACTAGCCCAAGACATTTGTCTGAGATAATTAATCTTACTCCAGTTAGTCCTCTTTCTTTTAAATGCCTAAGAAATCCATACCAAGCCTCTTTGTCTTCCTTGGCTCCTTCCATTGATCCTAATACTTCTCTGTAACCTTCAGAATTGACTCCTATGGCAATTAAAATCGATATATTACGAACTTCACCACCCCAAATTTTCTTCAAATAAATTCCATCTAGATAAACGTATGGATACTTGTCCTCTAACTTGCGATTTCGCCATTCTTCTATTTGGGAATATACTTTTTTGTTTAAGTTACTGATCGTTCCAGGAGAAACTCTGGTGCCCCAGAGCTGTTCCGTTACATCTTCTATGCGTCTTACCGATACTCCTGCAAGATACATTTCGATTAATGCTTCTTCGACAGAGCTTTCCCGACGTTTGTATCTTTCTATAATTTGAGTCTCGAATTGAATTCCTTTCAATTTTGGAATTTTTAATTTAACTTTACCTGACTTTGTTTCGAAATTTCTAGTATAGCTTCCTGACCTATGTCCATCTCGACTTTCTGATCTTTCATAAGGTTTGGCTTTAATTAGATTTTCTGCTTCGTGCTCTAATAATTTATTCAGAGTTTGTTCCACAGTCTCTCTGACTAGCCCGCTCAGTTCTGTTCGTATCTTTTCTTCATTGACGGAAATTATTTTCTCTTCTACCTTGTCTTCTGTATGCATACGGGTTCTCCTGTTAGTTGGTCTTTTTCCAATTAACTTATCGGCTTTCAGGAGAGCTCTTTACATTTTGCGAAAGATTTTTGACGTTACCTTTTTTGCCATTGCGCATAACGAACTAGGGGAGACGACGTTCCCTGACCCTGAGTCCCGGTAACGGGACGTTAGGGACTGGCACGGAGTTTGCGGATGCAAACGAGTGACAGAAAGGGAATGTGGCGCAGCCCAAGCGAGGCCTTGTGCCGAAGCGAAGCGTTTCCCCGCTGTTATGCGCAGGCGGAAAGAATAAGCTTAAATCCAATTTTCTAATTTTAAGTTTGGAACTCTGATAAATTCTTTTGTATTATTCGAGACTAGAATTAGATTTCTAGAAATTGCTTGGGCTGCAATTTGAAGATCGTATGGCCCAATGATCTTTCCAGTTTTTTCTAATGTAGCTCTAATCAGTCCATAAACTTCGGCATCTGAGTCAGTAAAAGGAATGAGATCAAATGCAGACAAGAATTTAATTAATGTAGTTTTGTTCTTATCGTAATATTTACTTTTAGCGGCTCCATATTCTAATTCGGCAACAGTAATTGAAGACACGTTAATTTGATATGGTTCAATAGATTTTATTTTTTGAACAACTGACTTCGGATTATTTTTAATAAAGTAAATACAAATGTTCGTATCAATTAGATACATTAAAAATCTTCTCTGATTTGATCTTCAGGTTGAGATCTACCATCCGACATGAAGTCATCAGAGAATTCATTAAGACTTTCTTCAAAAGCTTTCCAGGGATCATTTTTAGGAAAAAGGAAAAGTGTATTCCCAACTTTTTGTATATATAACTCTTTCTCAGGTATTTGATATTCTTTAGGAATACGTACTGCCTGACTGTTTCCGCTAATAAAGACTTTTGATGCATGTGCCATACGTATATACTGGTGTATATATAAAAAAAGTCAATTTCTATTTTCTCTATAAAAATTCGTTTCCGCTTGCGCATAACGAACTAGACTAACCGACGTAGGCTGGCCCTGAGTCCCGGAACGGGACGTTAGGGACTGGAACGACGCTTGCGTAAGCAAGAGGAGTGCCAGAAGCCTATGTGTCGCAGACCGAGCGAGGGCGCAAGTCCCGAAGCGAAGCGG
>NZ_RQGG01000040.1 GCF_004769665.1 Leptospira kemamanensis | reverse complement strand
TTAAGCCGACTGGATTCCCATAATGAGCAATCTGTCACGAATATGGAATAACCATTCTTGAGTCGGGGGGACTGGTTCTTGGCAAAACTCTTACCAAGTTCCTATGTGGTCAAGGTTTTGGTAAGTTTGTGACTTTGGAAGTCGGATCTGATAGCGACAGGATCCGATTGACAATTGCACATAATGGACAAATCCTAGTGGAAAAAGATATGGAAATCAAACCCGGACAAGCTATCTCAATCTCTAGTAATAGTGGTCGATCCATCGGAAATCCAGGGGATCATACACATGTTGAGTTTAGTTTTTATAAGGGTGTCGACTCCAAGGGTAATGAGATTTTTGAGACTCGTGTTCCAACGGAAAAGGATATACCGTTACTTAAAAAATTACGATTGATCCAATGAAAAAACATCAAATAGTAATTTTTATCTTTTTAATATTGATCGGCTGCAAAAAAGAGGAAAATGCCCAAGCAGTTTCAACTACAAACAATGGAAAGGTTGATTACAAGAGTATCGAATCGGAAATTGCAATCAGTGAAGGGAGTATCATCAGCAATAAGGATATCAACTTCGAAGCATTGCCACAATTTGATGTTAGTATTCTTTTGAAAGATTTTGACTTTTGGTTGGGGAAAAGTGAGAATCCTTATTTTTTTATCAAAGGTATAGATGATGCTGCGATTACACGAGAAGCATTCAATGAGGCGACAATCTATTTTGGATTCGGATATGAAAACGGGAAACTAGAATACGAAACCCAAACTCACTCACCCTTTGACACGGCAGGTAGTAATTCAAAAGGGATTATCGAGAAAGTTAAATGTTCGAGTTATACAGATGTAATCATTAAATGCAAATTCGATTTTGGAACTGCCACACCAGCTAACACGAATGCCTACTATGTCTTGGGTGATTGTTACCATCAAAGACCGAGCATTGGTAAATGTGGGAGATGATTTAGGTGCAAGTTTTCTTGGTTATATTGATACATATAAAGACTACCCTTGGAAGAGATTATCCAATCTCAAAAAAGCCCTAAAAGTGGCTGTGAAAGATCCAGAGATTGGATTAAAAGATGTGCAGCTGCGCGGTTTTACGATAGAAGAATTGGATTTGTTAACCGATGGATTGGCGTCGCAGGTGAAGGCGGGGAAGTGAGAAACGATATCGCCACGAATGGCCCGAACGGCTTCCAAATGGATGAATTAAACTTCGCCGAACAGAACATCAGCGCCGCACAGGATAAAACCCAATCCACGCTAGACGCAAAAACTAAGTTAGCACAAAATGAAAATTTGGTTCGGGATCAGTTAAAAAAAGAAGGATTCAATGATTCCGATATTGCAAAAAAACTAAATGCGATGGGACCATATGGTATCAATCAAATGGGTAATGGCATTAACAAAGAGATCCAAACAATAAAAGACAAAGAACTACTTGCAAAAGAAAATTTCACAGAAGACGAAATCAATGGTATGACTCCAGAAGATTTGGCAGACCGAGCTGCACAAATTCGACAAGACCAAGTCTCCATCTTTGATAATTTTGCAGATGCTGGTGTTGCATTAGGTGGGCTTCTTATGAGTGGTGGTGCGATCGCATTTGGTTTAGCAACTGGAAATTTCCCAAATACAAATCCGAATGCTCCGCAGAATCCAATGCCGCCAGCTCCTGTGGCTACTGAGCCGAAGCCAACAAGGAAAGAGGAAGAGGGCGAGGAAGGGGAATCTATCGAAGGAGGAGAAACACTCTTTGATGCATCGGAAGATGACACTGTAGGCAAGGAACTTAACGAAGATAGTTCAAACTTAGTTGCAGATAACAAAGATTCCTTAGATCAACGTCCCGAATTTTTAAAAGAAATAATGGGGGACTATTATGATCCAAGAATGGATACTGATTATACTAGGCCTACTAGAGGAGAAGTTGAGCCATTAAAACCTGGGGAAAAGTTATCGCCGTCGAATGAAATTAAAATGGATAGGTAGGTAGTAAATTCAGCAGGTGATTCGGAAATCTCGAAACCGCCAAAAGGCGAATGGCTTGGTCCTGGTGATTACGCGAATGTAAAGAGAAAAATTTTGGATGCATACTACGGAGATGGCCCAATTGGCTCAGGAAAAAAAGCCTTAGAAGAAGCGATGAAAGATCCAAATCTAAGTCCAGTAGAAAAAGCTAATTTAAAAAAATGGTTTGATGCTGAAACGAAAAGTGGAAACTTTAAAGTTAGGAAAGAATTATATAATGCAGGAGATACTCTTCCACCTTCTAAAGCAGAGACAGCACTGATCAAGGCTGGAGAATATTATCAAAAAAATGTAGATGATATTCAAAAAAACTGGGCAAATGATGAAAATCCAGAATTTCGTGATGCAATGAACGAATTGGCAAGTATTACATTCAATAAAGGAGATAAGGCAGGAGAGAAATTTTTAAAAGAAAATTCCGTGATGGATTGGGCAAATAAGATTTACCTAGAGACAGAAGAGACCGCAAAACGGAATCA
>NZ_RQGG01000033.1 GCF_004769665.1 Leptospira kemamanensis | reverse complement strand
AACTCCGGAGAGTATTTTGATCGTCTGCTCACTTGGCACCTCTTGCTTTTTCTGCGAAAAAAAGGTGTCCGTTTTTATGTAATCAGGCTAGAATGCCCTCCCCCCAGTGATACTAAAGAAATTTTACTTAAACTATCAATTTCACCTTCCTGGTCAAGTCGGTTTAACATCCTACCTGCATTTAGTGTACCTTGGCTATATGTAATCAAAGTTCCAATTTTCCCATTTTTTGCTAAATGATACAACGTTTCTTCTGATTTCTCACGACTTGTATCAGAGAATTTCATACTTTGCTGACTACCAACATTCACTGTATCTTTTATGATACCTTCCGTTCGATTGAAAACTAAATATACATCCTGTTTGCCAGGTATGTTATCTTTTAAAATACCCATATATTCTAGTGCAGTGCTTGCATTTGCATTCATTCCATTATTAAAGACTGTTGACCCGTCTTTAACATCATTTAGATTCACAACTTGTAATTTCCCTTTGGAATCCATTTTTACAATCCCACCATCAACCATTTTATCACCGTTAATATAAAGATCTTTTTCTTCACTTATTGATTCATTTAAAGAAGTTACAATTTGCTTACCATATACATCTTTATGCATTCTATAATAGTTCCCATCACCACCTTTCGAGAGAACATCTCCATTTTCTGCCACATATACCGCGACATTTCCTTGAGAAGTATTGTTAAACTCTAAAGTGCTTTTAGAACCATCTGCATGACTTAATTTGACTGTGATTGAATCACAAACTCCATTATAACGACAGCCATGAAATTTGCTAGAATAACTTTCATTATGCACCCAAACCCCGACTTCTCCCACGAAGTAGGTATGATACTCATCCACCTCAAAGCTATAAACCGTCTCTTCCCGTTCGTCAATGGTGATATCGGTGACAACGAGTTCCCTACCATCCGCACCAAGAGCCACATCGCCAGGATGTAAGTCTTTTGCTTCCACCCAAGTTGTATTTTCTATTGTAAAGGTTTCTCCTTTAGCATCTTGTTTTATCACACGGAACGGGTGGTTCCAAGTGGTTTCGAGGATGGTTTCATCAGCAAAAGATACTTTGTAAATCGCATCTGTTTGGCGGATGAAAGTAGTCAACACCTTGCGGTAAGAAACTTCGCCTGTTTCGTCGGATTTAGATAACACCACATCCCCAACTTAAATGTCTTCGATAGACGTTCAGTATCCCCCACTCCTACCAGCGTCCCGTCCGGGTCCGACTGGCGAGCGCAAGAAAATCCCTGGCCACGCCTCCGTGGGAGACACTTCACTTGGTTAAGAAAAGAATGATTATTTTATGATTTTGGCGCCTCGAATTCGTTAGATGATTCAAATCAACAGTAACCACGACCGCGCTATCCGCTCCAATCTTTCCCATTTTGTTTCGAATTTTCATTTTTTTGTAAGAGGAAAGGATTTCCGCTACTATCGCTGGCGCGGGGAGGGAGATAAATGCAATACGCATAACAATCTAATGATGGGTTGTATTTGAGTTTCAGATAAATACCTGGGATTGGGTGACTTTGCGAAATTCGTTTATCACCCGACTCCCTACAGGCTATCCGCATTGCAATTATCCGCGCCATATCAAAAAAGAATTGACGTGTCCCTTCACAAATCCTCCAAAAACCGCGCGATGGAAACTGTCACTTGAAATCCACTCCCATGTTAGGTGGACTCTACTGCACCTACGCTTGGAAGTAAAGCGATTTAGAGAGACAAAACTCATTTACACTTCGGCTTGCTCTCATTATTTGCGATCTTTCTATAAGAATCTTTTTTATAAAAGAGAAGGATCCCTTGTCTCCTATCGATCAACGGAACACTCATTTTGGGAACAAAGTCTTTGTGAATCACTAGAAATCGATGACTTCCATTTGTTTTTTGTCTTCAAAATCAGTTCCATTTGCAATCAGCGCGTAATTTAACGAACATTTTGTTCGCTATTATAGTTTTGGCGAGGATTCCCAAAAACTCATCATTTAGATATTGTTTCATTAAGTGAATGAACAAGTGAGAAAATTTGAGAAGCTAAAACTTGAACAGATGGCATGCTTTTATTTTTTGGTATTTTTAATGTGAAATTAGTAGTATTAATTATAATTATTGTATTCTCTGGAATTATCAATTCTTCTTCTAATAGAAACTCAGAGTTTGTAATAGTCGGGAATGTCTCAAATTTAATTTCTAAAAAATAATTATCTTGAAACAAGGACTTTTTGCTCAAATTAATTGTCTTTTGATACTCATCTTTTTTTTTAGATCTTGCTATAAATTTATTCGAATAGGGATCATAGAAAATCTTAAATTGATATTTTTTAAGAAATTCATTTGCTAAAACTAAAGTGCAAGTGTTTAAAAAATATTCCTGGAATGAAACTACTGCAAGTATACTCTTAATTTCTTCTGTTTCCTCACTTCTATCATAGAAATTACCACAAAAAGCAAAAGTATTTTGGAGAATCGGATTTGTGGGGAGTATTATCTTATTGAAAAGATAATCACCTGTCTCCGCATACTTTTTTTGGTTTGGAAATTTTTCTTTAAGTTTGATAAGCACTTCTTCAGTCTGATTTGAATAAGCTTCACTATAATCAAGGCTATATGGTAAAATTAGATTCCCATTAATATTGATTGACTTTGCAAAAGCATCCGTATCCAACTTATTATCATTAAATAAATTATCGATAAACACTAGTGATGGATTGTATCTTCTATTGATTTTTTGAATGACCTTTTCTATTCTATCTCTAAATTCTTTGGGGTCCGATGAATTAGGAAATTCATCGTAAACATCAATAATCAAAATCATATCTTTGGTTATTGGAATTGATTTATGAAGATTCACTTCATTAAAATTGCATTTAAATATAAAGCAAAATGGGAGAAGTATTTGGAATAATATTTTCATTCTGTTCCACCTGATGCTCTTGTACCTGTTGTTGAATTAGGACGGCGTTTAGTCGTTTTATTCTTTCCTTTTTTATTTCCATTTTTCTTTTCATTTTCTGTATCAAACAACTTATTCAATGGACTATCCTTTTCATTATCCTTTATAGTCTGGCGAATTAACTCATCAACATCAATATTGCTCCAGTTCAGATGAAACGGTAATTTTAAAGTCCTAAATTAAGCTAATCCCAATTACCGAAAATGGAGATTAG
>NZ_RQGG01000024.1 GCF_004769665.1 Leptospira kemamanensis | reverse complement strand
CGCTATACTTTAATGATTCTAAATGCTCAATAAGCTCAGTTTGACTTTTGGAATAAAAGACGTCAACTTTGCATGTTTTTCCATTAATACTTTCAGGATTAGGAGAGGGATATTTGAAGTTTAAGATTAAAGAGTCTTTGGGTATTTGGTAGAAACGTCTTTTGTCAAAAATATGAAATGATGAATTGTAAAATAAGTCTCCAGTTAAATTTCCGCTAGTTAAGTTTTCAATCAAACTATCAAATTTAGGCTGACTAATTCTTGCTGTAGTATAAATAAGTTCTTCTTCTGTGTTCGAAAAAGGTTTCGTAATATAGATGGGTTTTTCTTTATTCACATTGCTTGGAATAAGACATGAATATAGAAGGTAATTTTTATTTTTCAGTCTATATATAAAAGAGCAAAAATTATAATGCACCAATTTCTTTCCTTCCCAACCTCTTCAAATTACTTCTTCCGCTACCCAGTTCCCATATAACTCTTCTGCTTGCTCTAATACTAAGGCAGTTGCTTGAGCCTGCATATCTGGTGGATAACCATATTTCTTTAGGATTTTCTTTATGTTTACTCGTATTAATGCTTTTACTTGTTCTCTTTCAGACCAATTGATCTTGAGATTACTCTTGAGCGACTTAACAAGTTCTTTTGCAATGATTTTGATGTCTTCGTTTTTCATTTCTCTAACAGCAGACTCGTTTTCCAATAGAGCATCGTAGAAGGCAACTTCATCATCTGTGAGTCCTAGGTCAGCACCTCGTTTCGTTTCATCCCTCATTTTCTTTGCTAATTCAATAAGGTGTTCGATGACCTGTGCTGTTTCAATAGCTCTATTCTGGTAACGTTTCAGAGAAGATTCAAGCAAATCAAGGAATGTGCGAGTTTTTACGATGTTTCGTTTTCCAGCCATTTTGTAGACTTGTTCTTTTAGGAGTTTCTGTAAGAGTTCTACTGCTAAGTTTTTCTGTGGTATTCCTTGAACTTCGGCTAAGAATTCATCAGTTAAGATAGAGATATCTGGTTTATTAAGTCCCACCGTAGCAAAGATATCAATGACTTCATTGGAAGAAACTGCACCTGATATCAGTTGTCTGATGGCATAATCTATTTCATCCTGTGATTTCTTTTTGTCATCGTCTGTTTTCTTTGTCAGAGCTGATCTAACGGTTTGAAAGAAGGCGACATCGTCTCTTATTTCAGTCGTTTTATCGTGGGGAACTGCAAGGGCGAATGCTTGTGAGAGTTCTGTGACCGTTTTCTTCAACTTCGATTTTCCATCTTCTTGTGACAGGATATGTTCTAAAGCAGATGGTAATAGATTGAGCCTATCGGTGGGAGTGCCAGTTTTCCATTTACCAAAGTCGAAACCATGAAAAAGTCCGCAAACTACTTCATATTTTTCAAGCATAACGGCTACTGCTTCATTTTGATCGAGAGCGGTTGATCCTTTTCCACCAGATTGGGTATAGAGGGATAAGGCAGATTTCAAACTGTCTGCAATGCCGATGTAATCAACTACAAGACCACCAGCTTTATCCTTAAAGACTCGGTTTACTCGTGCGATTGCTTGCATCAGTCCATGACCATTCATTGGTTTGTCTATATACATGGTATGAAGACTTGGGGCGTCAAAACCTGTGAGCCACATATCCCGAACGATCACAATCTTAAAAGATGAGTTAGGTTTCTTGAATTTTTCTGCTAATTCTTTTCTACGTTTACCCGTTCGGATGTGTTGTTGCCATTCAACAGGATCGGAGGCAGAACCTGTCATGATGACTTTTAATACACCCTTATCATCGTCTTCGCTATGCCATTCTGGATGAATTTTGATTAATTCATTATATAGATCAATGGCGATTCTTCGTGACATGGTGACGATCATCGCTTTTCCTTCCATCACAGATAACCTAAGTTTCCAGTGGTTGGACAAATCCTTGGCAACTAACTTGAGTCTATTTTGTGCACCTACTAATGCTTCTATAGTAGCCCATTTTGATTTTAGTTTATTCTTATCTGTTTCCTCTTCATCTTCCGTTATGGATTCGAAGCTAGGATCAATTTTGGGCTTTTCTGATTCTTTGAGTTCTAATTTAGCCAGTCTACTTTCATAATAGATTGGAACCGTTGCCTGATCCATGACAGCTTGTTGGATGTCATAAATACTGATATATTCACCGAAGACTGCCCGTGTATTTTTATCACTTAGTTCTATAGGCGTTCCTGTAAAACCTATAAAGGATGCATGAGGGAGTCCATCTCGCATGTGCCTAGCGAAACCATCTATAAAATCGTATTGGCTTCTGTGTGCCTCATCTGCCATAACGATAATGTTTCTTCGGTCAGAGAGAAGCGGGTAAGTGTCGTATTTTTTTTCTGGAAAGAATTTTTGAACAGTTGTAAAGATTACACCACCACTCGAAACGGAGAGAAGTTCTTTTAAGTGATTGCGATCTTCTGCTTGTACGGGTGTTTGGCGGAGTAATTCCTTGCAATTTTTAAAGGTATCAAAGAGCTGATTGTCTAAGTCTTGCCTATCTGTAATGATTACCACTGTTGGATTTTGCATTTCAGGAGAAAGGATTGCTCTTCCTGCAAAAAAGGTCATGGTAAGAGATTTTCCAGAACCTTGCGTGTGCCATACTACACCGATTCTTCGATCTCCTTTGGGTTTACTTGCTTCTATTGTCTGCGATAGGGCGGTATTGACTGCATGGAATTGATGATATCCTGCAATTTTCTTAATGTATGAGCCTTTATGATCTCGTTCAAATACAGTGAAGAACCGAATCAAATCCAAAAATCTTTTTTTTTCAAAAACTCCACGGATCATCACTTCCATTTGAGTCATAGAAGCAGAAGCTAGTTTTTCTCCTTCGATGGTTCTCCATACTGCAAATCGTTCTTTATCTGCTGATATAGAGCCAATTCGAGCTTCTAGACCATCACTTATTATCATCACTTCATTGTATGTAAAGAGACTAGGAATCTGATCCTTGTAGGTCTGTAATTGGCTGTATGCTGACCAAATCGTAGTTTGATGGTCAGCAGGATTCTTTAATTCGATTACCCCAAGTGGGAGACCATTGATAAAAACTAAGAGGTCAGGTCTTCTATTGTTTTGTCCTTCAATGATGGTAAATTGACTTACTACGTAAAAATAGTTTTTATCAGGGTAATCAAAATCAATTAACTTTACTTTATCTGTGACGATTCTGTCTTTTCCCTTGTAGGTTACATCAATTCCTTCGGTAAGCATTTTATGAAATTCATGATTTGTTTCAAGGACAGTGGGGAAGGAAATTCGAGTAACTTTGCGGTAGGCTTCATCTATTCCATCAGGAGGAATTTTTGGGTTAAGCGTTGTAAGGGCATCTTTTAGAATATAAGGAAGAAAAGGTTCTTTGACAGAATCTCTTTGAGCATTTGGTTCTTCTGGGAGAATCTCTTTCCCATTCAGATGTTCATAGCCAAGTGATTGGAATAGATCGATGGCTATTTGTTCGACATCAGCTTCTGTGAGGTGAATCGTCATTTGGCTGGCTCCAAAATTTGAGTGATCGTTTTATCTGTTAGTTCAAGTTCTCCTGATATGAGCTTCGGAAGTAAGGAATCACGGATTGCGATAAGATTATTTATTTGAAGTGTATTTTCTTTCAGTTGGATGAAGTAAGTGGAAACAATATTATCAAAAAAACTCAACGCCTCTTGAGATGGTTTAATGCATGAGATCATTCGAAAATTTGATTTGCTAATTTCCAAAAAAGTAGTCCCATTTGCATTTCCAATAATAGTTTCCATATTTTGTTTTAACCAGAAAAATAGAAAATAATTGGAAAGATATGCACCCTTCTTAAATCCAATAAATCCTTGATTTATTGAAATTGGAATCTCTGATAAAGAAACATAACCAATAGGTGCACGTGAAGACATTAATAAAGTACCACTCTCCAATATACCCGAAGAAATCTCTTTTACTCCAGCAAACGTTATTCTTCGATCAGTTTTCAGAAGAATTGGACTCGTTGCATTAGAAAGGTCTTTAGGTGTTGCAAAATGATGTTCGCCATTCCAAAAGCTTTCATTGGTTGTACTAGGAGTTGAACCGCCAACTATTTGTGTTAGTTCCCCCAACTTCCCAACCTTCCATCCTTTTGGAATTTCACCTAATTCTGATTCTTCGAACTCGCTAGGAAATAAGTCTTCAATTTCTTTTGGTAATCCAGTTGGGATTCCTTCTGCTTTCTTGCGAACAGGATCAAAGTCCACAAACCAAGATTGAAACAACGCTTTTGCTATGGCTTCAAGAGTTTCATTCATTTGGCGTAGAAGTTCTATTTTGTCATCTAGAGTGCCTAGTAGATGAGCGATGGCTTTTTGAGTAGGGAGAGGGGGGAGATTTAGATCAATAGATTTCAATGATGCAAGAGGCTGACCAATTCCTGGCGTTCCAACTTGTGATGAATTTCTAAGTAGTTTAAATTTTCCTTCACTTGATCTAAAATAGTAATATAAAAATAATGATTCTACTTGGGCTGGATCAGGTGACAATTTCATCAAGCTTGATGAAATTATAGAGTTATTTTCGTCGTTTGTTATAATTCCAACCTCACCAATGGAACCGCGATGTGGAAAAACTAAGTCTCCAATATTTACTATACAACCTTGTAACTGTTTTGCTGTTTCGTTTGATATGAAAACCCAATCTCCAGTAAGTTTTCTTCCTCCCGTAAGATTAGTTCCTCGTATTACAGGAATTCCTGATGATGTGTAAAGTTCGGATTTCATTCTTGAACCAAAAGGTCCAATCGCAATCGCAGATTTTTTTGAACTTTTTATTTCATCGATTGTGACAGATCGCCATTCTTTATTTTTTGTATCCATTTTAATCAAATCCAGTCACTTTCAAATTCTTGAATATTTCCAACGTTAACTTATTCGATTCAATAACTTGTTCTTTGAGTTTAGCGGTTAGTCCTTTCATCTTCTCTTCAAAATCTACACCATCGTCTTCAATATCTTCCGCACCGACAAACCTACCTGGTGTAAGGACATATCCATGTTGGACAATTTCAGGTAACTCTACTGATTTACAAAACCCCTTTACATCCTCATATTTGACCTTACAATCTTTATCCCCTCGCCAAGCATGGTAGGTGTCGGTGATCTTTTTCAAATCATCCTCTGTTAATTCACGGTGGACTCGATCTACAAGTGTTCCCATCTTACGAGCATCGATGAAGAGAGTATTACCTTTACGATTTCGAAACCGAGGATTTTCCTTGTTTCGAGTAAGAAACCAAATACAAACTGGAATTTGGGTGGAATAGAAGAGTTGTCCAGGTAGAGCGACCATACAATCGACTAAGTCTGCATCGACGATCTTTTTGCGAATCTCTCCTTCACCAGAGGTATTGGAAGACATGGAACCATTCGCTAAGACAAAACCAGCCATACCATTGGGCTTTAGATGGTGGATGAAGTGTTGCACCCAAGCATAGTTTGCATTGTTTGCTGGTGGAGTTCCAAACTCCCATCTTTTATCATTTTGTAATGAAGGTTGTCCCCATTCTTTCATGTTAAATGGTGGATTTGCCATAATTAGATCAAACTTCTCATGTGCATGTTGGTCTTTTAGAAAAGAGTCCGAAGGCTCCTTTCCTATATTGGCTTCGATTCCTCGAATGGCAAGGTTCATCATACAAAGTCTCCATGTAGTAGGGTTTGACTCTTGTCCATACACCGCAATGTCACCAATCCTTCCTGCATGGTGTTCTAGAAATTTTTCAGACTGCACAAAGAACCCACCTGAACCACAAGCAGGGTCATAAACAGATTGGTTTTTGGTAGGAGCAAGCATTTCAACGATTAGGCGAACAACGCTAGACGGAGTGTAAAACTGACCCCCTAACTTGCCTTCCGCAGATGCAAATTTGGTAAGAAAGTATTCATAAACCCTACCTAATATATCTTTTGAGCGATTTTCCTTATCTCCGAGACCGATTGTTCCAACGAGGTCTACAAGCTCTCCTAATTTCGTTTTGTCTAGGTCGGGACGGGCATAGTTCTTATTTAAGACCCCTTTTAGCTTCTGGTTTTCTTTCTCGATTAAATCCAATGCATCATCGATGATTTTTCCGATGGAAGGTTCTTTCGCCTTTTTTTGAATATAACTCCAGCGAGCTTTTTCTGAGACCCAAAACACGTTTTTGGCGATATACTCATCCTGGTCTTCTGGGTCGGAGCCATTTTTCTTATCTTTGGTTAGCTCGTCGTGGAGAGCCATAAAACTATCAGAAATGTATTTTAGAAAAATAAGCCCTAAAACGACGTGTTTGTATTCAGAGGCGTCCATGTTGTTGCGGAGTTTGTCCGCCATAGTGAAGAGTTTTTCTTCAAATCCGATGTTTGCAGAGGTGGTCTGGTTAGCTTTTGCCATTTAACGTCCTAGAATGCAGTTTAGGCATTTAGCAGTTTTTTTGAACATGGATTTTTGAACCTGCATTGCTTATTTCAGAATATTTTAGTTTTTTGTGAGTTAGAATCGTTTTGATAAAAGTAAATTTTAGCTTAAACATATTATTTAATGGGTATGCTTTAAATCTAATCACATAGACCAATTTCCACTTCTGCACATTTAGTTAGCATACCACATTATTCGGACAAGTTTGAATGGCTGGACTGAAAATCTTTATGAACTAGCAAAGTTTTGATTTATTATTACAAAGCTCATATTTCCTTTGATCTGATTTTTCAATGATTCCTTAAATTCATTTGGCAGTGAAAACATACTTTATTTTCTGACTTGTAAACGAATTCTCTGATCATTTTCAGAGTGAAATCCTTAGAAATTTCGGAAATGAGATTCCGCCTTGGTATGGAACATATTTGAAGATATTCCTCTAGTATATGAATAAATTCGTTAGTGTCTTTCTGATACTGGTATCTTGCCATGCAAAACTAATTTAAATCTATCGGTTAAAAATCCCTAAATAGTATATTAAATACATTCCTATTACCATTCATTTTATTACGATAGAGCCAAAAAATTTTTCAATTTTTCCACAAAATCTGAAATATTTTCATCGTAGTAGCAATAATAGAGTTTGATTTTTTGTTCAATGCAAACATCCAATTTTTGTCTGTCCCTTCTAATTTGATTTAAGAAACTATCCTTTCCACCCAAGTAATCAAGTGCTCTAACATGCTGTTCACCTTGATGTTCTATAGCATATTCGACATTTCTAATCTTAAAATAAAAATCTACCTCTAATCCATTTAGCCATTCAG
>NZ_RQGG01000047.1 GCF_004769665.1 Leptospira kemamanensis | reverse complement strand
CTAATCTCCATTTTCGGTAATTGGGATTAGCTTAATTTAGGACTTTAAAATTACCGTTTCATCTGAACTGGAGCAATAATACAGAGTTGTTTAAATTAAGTAAGGCACTCACTTGGCTATTGGCATTTGGATTCCAGTTTGTCAAACTAAAGTTGTTTAGTGAAAACGCTGCAACGTTATTTCTTGTTGATCCATTGACAGTCGTAAATGTACCTCCAAAATAAATATTATTATCATCGGAGATTAAATTTGTAACAATCCCTGGTGTGACGATTGGATTAAAAGAAGATAATTCAAATGATGGCAACTGATAAACGGCTAATTTTGTTCTACTTTGCCCACTAATGGTTGTAAAGTTACCACCTAAAAATAGCTGATTGTTTTTGATATGAAGGACACTCACTTCGTTATTGATGGAAGGAGACCAATTGGTTGGGTATCCTGTATCTAAATAAACCGATGCAATATTCGAACGGCTCACATAATTAACTGTTCCGATTCCACCTGGAATCAACATGCGACTTCCATCTATTGAAAAACCAGCGGCCGCTGAAGGGTATTGGAATGGATTCAAAAAATTAGGATTCCAACCAGTTAGCGCTGAGGTATTGGAATCTATACTTGCACCATAATTACGAGTTTCACCCGAGATGAGAGTAAAGTTACCAAACAAATATATGATTCCATTCTTTTCGATTACTTGGTGGACATTTCCATTCACTCCATAATTGAATCCTAAATCGTTCCCTCCATTTGTGTCTATAACAGCAAAGTTAGTTCTAGCAGTTCCTCCATTCACAGAGGTAAACGATCCACCCAAATATACTTTGTTATTTGACACTGCTATTGCATCAACGATCCCACTTGGATTGGGATTCCATGGCAGTAAGTTCCCATTAAAATCTAAAGCAAAGGCATAATTTCTTGGTGTAGTGAAAGCACCTCCCACTATCAGGGCAGGTGTACTAGCGATTGTAGCGGTAGCCAAAGCTCTGACTGTACTATTTTGTGCTGTAGCCGGAACCCAACTATCAAGTGTTGAACTATCTAAATCAATCCTTGCAATACGGTCACGGCCAAATCCATTGATAATTGCAAATTGACCTGCAATATAAAGTTTATTCTCAATTAACAAAAGTTTTTCAACAGCGGAGCTTGCATCGATGACAAAAGGATCTAATGATCCATTAAATCGATTGATCACAACAAAATTGTTTCTTGCGCTACCTTGCCAAGTAGTGATAACTCCACCAATATAAAGTTTGTCTCCGTACATAACCATTGAGTATATATTAGCTGATGAATTTGGATCTGGTTTGAAATTTTCATCAATTTTACAATTTGGTAACATGTGCACTATGTTTTGCCTTGATGTCCCTCTAACATAAGTGAAGTTACCAGCTATGTAATAACCACCACTTCCATCGGAAACAACGGCTCTAGATAAATCATTAGCTTTTAGATAAGGGCATTCAAAATTAGAGATGATTTTTCCAGTATTTGTATCTAAAAAATAAGTGGAGCCCACATTGGGACCTAGTGCAGTGAAAGAACCACCTAATATCAGCTCATTGCCATATATTTCCATGGAATTGACGGTGGCACTACCACCGAAAACCCCCCAATAATCGATTTCCGCAGGTAAAAAGGAAGGCAAACAAGAAGGCGAAACATCACCCGTGACATAACGTATGAGAGACCCCAAAAGATAGGACTTGGATTTGGGATCACAGCCATTGTTCATTTCAGGTGGTTTGCAAAAAAGACAAAATGGCAAAAGGAATAAGAGGAAATGAATGCGCATCCTGTTAGTTTGTAGAGTGGTTAATTTATTTCTACTTAAAAACTGAAGTTACGTTTGGTCTCTCATCATTTTCATGGGGGGAATTGGATAATCGAAGCAAAACCCAATTACCTTACAAAAACATTGAGAAAATGGTTTTCATCATAACTGCCAATCGCAAAACTTTCCTTATGATGGAAAAATCAATGAAAGCGAATTGGAAACAAACACTGAGTTGTTTATGTATTGGGATTTTGAGTATGGCATGTTCTTGGAATGGAATTCCATTGGAAAAGAAAAAACACATTCCAATTACTGTGAACCAAAGTTGTGATACAAAATTGGAAACACGAACCTACAGGGTTTTATTTTTACTTCCTATTTACACACAAAACATTGGAATGGATTCGAATCTTAATCCAACAGATACTTTTGTTGTCGAAACAAATGCATATGCAAAACCTTTGGACATCTTGTATACGACTTTAGGGTTTTTGATTTCTTTCACTTCTTCGTCTGAGATCAGTTTGGTGTGTCCTAAACAAATTGTAGTTGATTCCCTGATCAAACAAAATCCAAACCAAGGCCAATCATCCAAGTTTTCTTTTTGGCAAGCGAATGGGAGTGCTTCTCCAATCCAATCCATTTCCTTTCCACCCGATGATTATAAACTTACGGAAGAAACAAAAGAAAAACTCATCTTGCTTTCTCGGGAATTGCTAAAATCGGAAACAAATTTTAAAATTATCTTAGTTGGTAAGTCTCATACGACCGGTGATATCGCATACCAAACGCGACTCGTAAAACGTCGATTTGATGAAATTCGCCAAATCCTTGTGTTAGAATCGATTTCAGATGATAAAATATCTTCTTTTATGTCGGAACGAGAGAATAAAAATGCATCAACGGACAAACCAGAAGAGAATCAAGCAGCGATTTCGATTTACCTTGTCAAAGACTAAAGATTCTATTCGGGAACAAAGTTTGGATTCAAAACATGAGAAGAGTTTAAAAAGACAAATTGAAGTTTTGCAATGTTAAGTATCATTGTTCCCACGGATCACGATGAGAATATTTATTACAAAGAATCCCTTTTGCCGTTTCAAAATCACCAAGATGTTGAAATCATCTTGGTGAGCCAAAAGGAAGCATTTACAAGAGCGGAGAGGTTAAACCTAGGTTTTCATCGAGCAAAGGGTGATTTGATTTTATTCCATCATCCGCGAACCAAACTGACACAAGAAGCGATAGAATATTTGATTCGTAAAAGCCAAATCAAAGAAACTGTTGGGGAGTGGGGAGGTTTTACCCATTCCTTTGATCAAAAACATTTCTTTTTGCATTGGATCTCCTGGTATTCCAATCAAATTCGTGTTTTGCGAAAAGGAATTGTTTATTTAGATCATTGTATTTTCTTTCATCCGAATTTATGGAAAAAGGATTTGAGTTCTCAGTATTTGTTTGAAGATACAGAGTTAAGTCAAAATTTTTTGAATCAATGCAAACCTGTTTTGTTGTCCTACGAGGCCGTTACATCCACACATCGATATCATAAAAATGGAATCTACAAACAAACACTGCTTAATTTTCTATTAAAATTGGGGAAAAAACTGCAACTACCTTCGTCTTTCCTTTTTGCTTTATATCAAAAGTAGTTGCGTTTCTCATTTAAAACGAAACAAATTCGTTTTACAGGTGATAGTCGCCGTTTGCTTCCGGTTGGTATTTGATTCCGGTGATTTGGAATTGAAAAACACCTCTGGGTACTTTCCAATCGATCACGTCACCAACTTTATAACCCAAACAAGCAGTGGCAATAGGTGCTAAGATGGAAATTTGATTTCCTTCAGTGTTGGCATCTTCAGGAAATACCAATTGGAATTCTTGAAAATCAATTTCATCTAGGTTTTTGATTTCAATTTTTGAATTCATTGTTACGACATTTGGCGGAATTTGATTTGAGTCCACTTTTTGAGCTCTTTCAATTTCCCCTAGTAAATCGTCCAAGTTTGCATCTGTTTTATTTTCTTTTGAATATTCTGAAACCATTTGTTTCAAACGAATATAATCAAAATGAGTTACTAATATTTTTTTTCTAGTTTTCACGTTTTATCTCCTATTTTGTTAAGCACAAAACTTTTAGTTTATTTATGACTGTTTTTCTGTCAACGGGAAGCTTTCGATTCTACCGTGAAAGGTGGGAAATGCAAAGGGAAAGGCCATCCATAATCAAAATTTGAGGAATCGTTTTGTTTCTTCGTGACAAAGCGATCCAAAAAATTCAGTAGACAGAAATTTCTACATTCAATATTGTTGCTATAGCAACATATGGGGAATGAGTTTGAATTAGAAAATTCTTATGCGTATTTGATCTATCGCACAGTTCGTGCGTTACGAAAACAGTTTATGCGTTTAGCCATGGATGAAGGTTTGGAATTATTTCCAGAACAGTGGTTCGTCCTTGTGAAAATAATCAAACAACCTGGATGTAGCCAATCGGACTTGGGAAGGGATTTTGATGATCGTCCTTCAATGGCAAGGGCACTTCGGAATATGGAAGAAAAATCTTGGATCAGAATTGAATCAGATCCAGAAGATCGAAGAAAACACAAGGTGTATCCCACAAAAACGGGAATTCAAATTTACGAAATCATGGTTCCCAAAATTGAGAAAGAACGTAGTAGAATGTTTAAAAAACTGAACAAACAAGATTTTTCGACATTCAAACGTATCATTGATGAAATTTATGATGCATCATTAAGTTAAATTTTTTTATACTATATGTTGCTATAGCAACAATATGGCTTTGCCAAGTTTCATGGATTTATATGTTTCAGGGGGAAATATGAATACAAATCAAAGTTTAGTAGAAAATTCAGTAAAAAGTTTGGAAGACGTTTTTATGGCTATGGTCAAAAACATTGACGAAAGAAACGTGAATCCTTTAGAAGATAGATTCCATAAGAACTATTCCGATCATGTGCATGTAAAAGGAACAGATTCTGTTATTTGTGCCAATAAAGAATCATACTTACAGTCGTTACGTGATGGGAAATTGGGTGGAGTTGAACGAAAAGTCCAAATCAATTCCTCTTCAATATTGGACCATTTTGGAATCGTCAATGCAGAGTTACGAAGTGCTGTGATGAAATTTCAAACTCAATATTCCTTTGTCTGGGAAGGGGGAGATTGGAAATTGATACATGCATTAGTGGCCGCTGAAAAAGTATAAATCGAAAAATACTTTTTTATCAAATGAAATTTCGAATCAAACTATCTTATTGATTGAATCTTAAGATTTGTTTGGTTCGATTTCATTTTTCATTGATGAATTGAAGAATCAATTTGTCTCTCTCTTTCGATGGATCAAATACGATTCCATAATGGTTTGTTTGAATTTCGAATCCTTTTGCCTTTGGAATTCGTGTGAGCATGGATTGGAAGGCATCAGCTGGTAACAAATTATCATTAGGAAATAAATTCATTTGTGTTGCTCGTAAGATCAGAGTGGGAACTTGGATGGATTCAAAATCTAAGTTCTTATTTTTTTTGATTTTTTGTATCGTTTGGATTGGATGTAGTATCAACTGAACTAACACTTTGTAAATTTCAATGGATCCACCCATTTCTTTCAGTTCTTCTTCCATCACAAATTTTGGCATATGGCATACATATCCATCATTAGTTCTTTGTAATTCCAATTCGAAATAGTTTTGAATATCCTTCGTCCATTTCGGAATCAAAGGGGAATTTTGAACTAAACGCAAATACGATTCTGGACTTGGAAATGTTACATCCAATCGATCAAAGGATTGTTTTAAAACTTTTAAGATCTGGATTCGTTTTTTTAAGGATAAAATGCCACCGCCGTCCATTAGAATCATGGATTTGATTTCGTTGGGAAACTGGATTGTATAACGAAGTGCAATCATACAGCCAAAGGAGTGACCAAGTAGGATTGGGTTTTTTAGTTGATAGTGCAAAATCAATTCATGTAGGTCTTTGATGTGATTTTCAAATCCATAACCAGTGGGAGGTTTGCCAGAATGACCCCGGCCACGTAAGTCATAACAAAAGACTTGATGGCCTTTTTGGTTCAATGTTTTTGCAATACTTTTCAGTGAATGCAAATTACCAGATAATCCATGTAGGCAAATGATAGGAGTTTGTTTCCCTGTCCAAATTCCTACATTCAGGTTAATCCCATTCACAAAAATCAATTCTTCTTTATAATTTGATTTTGTTTTAGCAGTAGTTTTGTGTTTGGAAGTTGGTTTTGATTTCCGTTGCATGAAATTGAAGTCTCTGTTTTTATTTTTATAGAAGATTCCCACTTTGCAATTCCTTCTTCTTAACTTGTCAAAGATTTCAATGATCCCTTTATGTAAATTTGTCATCAAAATGTAACATCAAATCAATTATTCGCATTTATGAATTTCCTACCCATTAAAAACATGAGAATCACCTCCTTGGATGAAATGTTTCTTCACTCAATTGGAATAGGATTGAAATTATGTTACGTGGAATGAAACGACTCAATCGTTATGAAAATCGAATTTTAAAGATCGTAAAATTAGGTGGGAAACTGGTTCGATTAAAACAATTTGGATTTTCAAGCAAAACGGAAGAAGGGTTTCGATTTCCGATTTATGTTTTGGAGATTGGAAAACCAAAAGCCATCAAAAAAAATTTATCAGGACTTGTTGCAGGCGTACATGGATTGGAGACGATTGGAATCCGAGTTTTATTAGATTTTTTGGATGATTTATTTGTTCGCAAAACATCTGTTTTATACAATGAAATCAAAAATGGTGAATTGGGAATTGTATGTATTCCCATATTGAATCCCGGTGGCGTTGCTATGAAACGTCGCTCCAATCCGAAAGGTGTTGATTTGATGCGTAACTCTGGTGTTGAAGCAGTGAAGGTTCCATTTTTTTTTGGTGGGCATAAGTATTCCAATTTTTTCCCTTATTTTCGAGGGAATGTTTTGCAATCAGAATCAAGAGTATTGGATCGATTTTTTTATGAATACCTTCTACCTGCAGAGAATGAAATGATTCCGGTCGTGGACATTCATTCTGGTTTTGGAACAGTAGACCATGTTTGGTGGCCGTATGCAAGCACACATGAACCATGTGCCGATGAACCCTTATTCCAAAAAATGGCACACCATTTCACGAGCTCCTTAAATCATTATTTGTATCGGTTTGGACCACAAAGTGAAACATATACGACTCACGGAGATCTTTGGGATCGGCTTTATGATCTCTTTCAAAATTCGAAACATCCAAACTCCACACAACCTAAGTCTCGATTTTTACCGCTTACCTTGGAAATTGGAACCTGGTCTGATATTAAAATTGACCCTTGGAAAATTTTTCGGAAACGGGGTATATTCAATCCTGCTCGCGAGTCAAAACAAAAATCCATCATCAGCCATCGAAAATTTTTATGTGATGTTATGCGATTGGCGAAACAAAATTCATCTGAATTGTCCTAAAAAACCAGAATTTCACCTCATTTTTTAAATATTCTCTTTACCTTTCCCTTTTCTCTGTTATTCTTTTTTTTCTAGGAAATTTCCTAGAGCTATCTTTATGTATCAGTTGAGTGAAGTATTAAATCTTGTATTTGATAGTATCGGATTATTGATTTTGATCCGCTTGTATTGGCTCGGATTGATCCCTAATTATAAATTTTTATTACTCGGTTTTCTTTGTATCTGGTTTAGTAATATCTTTACCGTTATAGAAGGATGTTATTTTCCAGACTTCTTTAATTTATTAGAACACAGCTTTTACTTTCTCTCTTCGATTTGTTTTTTGATAAGCCTAAGGAAAGAACTCTTGGTTCCCGTGACTTGATATGAATGCCATTGTTCTATTGAATCTTGCCTCTCTGTTCATTTATATAATTGCAGTCCTAAAAATTGTTTTTGTGCTGATACGAAGACCAAGTTTTCGAGGTGAGGGAACATTTTTATTAATTTTAGCGTTGATTCCCTGTTATGTGAATGTATCCAACGTTTTTGAGCATGGATTGGCCATTGATTATTTTGATGAATATGAAGGTTTCTTTAAAGAAGCAGATTCAACCATTAAGTGCAACAAAATGAGAGGTTGACTGGCACCCCTCAAACGAATTTCTTGAAGTTGCGA
>NZ_RQGG01000020.1 GCF_004769665.1 Leptospira kemamanensis | reverse complement strand
AACTCCGGAGAGTATTTTGATCGTCTGCTCACTTGGCACCTCTTGCTTTTTCTGCGAAAAAAAGGTGTCCGTTTTTATGTAATCAGGCTACATTGAAATCAGTAAGCAATTTCCACTACAATCTATGCTGGAACCTTCTTTCATTTTTTACAAAAATCGTTGTATGATAAAGGGAATCAACCATACAACAACATATATGTTATCTCAAAAGAATCTATCATCCATTACCATTCGCAAAGCCTTACAGGAAGACATTCACAAGATTGTCCCTCTCATCCATTCCTCTGGGCCTCGTGCATGGGATTTTGTTTTCCAAGAAGGAAAGATTTCAGCATTTGATTTTTTGCGTTCTGCCTACCGAAAACGTGGAAACACAATTTCATTTTCAAACCACTTTGTTGCTGTAAAAGAAGGCGAAGTTGTGGGTTCCATCTTAGAATACACCCAACCAAATTTTTTAGCTCTCACTTTAGGTACAGCCTTACAAATTCTTTTGTTATACAAATGGAAAGCACCAAAGGTAATGGCTCGCGGTTTAAAAACAGAAACCGTCATTCAACCACCTAAATCGAATTGTTTGTATTTAGGTCATATTGCTGTTTCGGAATCACACCGAAACCAAGGAATCGCCAAACAACTCATTGAGTTTATGATCCAAAAAAATCCAAAATTTAAAACCGTGTCCTTGGATGTTTCTATGGAAAATCCTTCAGCCATTGGTCTCTATCAAAAGTTAGGTTTTACGATCAAGGAAACAAGGCACCCAAAAGGTTGGGAAGGCAAAATTCCATCACATCATTATATGGAAAAAGAAACCTAAATTGATTCGTTTAACATGGATTCTTTTTTAAATATGGAAAAAGAACTGATTGTGGATGGATTTTATCTTTGGAAGGGTATTTTTCCAATTCAAACGATCCTACAAATAAAAACCATTTTACAAAAAGCAAATGCGGAATGGAAAAAATTATATGACCATCCTTTGGTGATCAATAGTGCCTATCTCACTTCGACAAAGTTTATACAAAATGCAGAAGAACGGGACATACTGTTTCAGTTCATTGCATCGAAAACAATTTTAGAAATTTGTAAGAACATTTTAAAAACTGATTATTATTTTCTCAATACTCAGATTTTTTTCAATCCTGTAGATGATAAGAAACTTCCCTATTGGCATCGTGATATTCAGTATTTGGAAATCACAGAAGAAGAACAGAAAACAAAAATCCAAAAAGATTTTGTTTGGCACTTTCGAATTCCACTGGAAGAGGATCCTGGGATTTGGATTGTCCCTGGCTCCCATATACGTTGGGATCACGAAAAAGAAAGAGAAGTCCGATTGGAAATGAACAACCATCGAAGTGATGAACCATTAACAAACCAAATCCTCATCCCTCATGATCCTGGAGATTTATTCGTATTTTCTTCTCACCTCCTCCACAAAGGTGAGTATGGGAAAAATCGATTTTCGTTCGATATCCTTTACACGAATTTTCCAGAATCAAAAGAGACGGTTGCGAAATGGGACCACTTTCCAAATTGTAATGAAAGTTCCTTAACCACCGAACAAAGAAAATTATTTGTAACAAAATAAATAAAATAAAAGAATATTATGGTTCTCATTTTTGTCAGAGAATTTAATAATCATTTCAATCGAATATTGGTAATTAGATTTTTCATTTGACTATCAACTTACGATATCGTAATTTGATTTAGAATGCGAATTAATGAATTTTTTTCCAGTTTTATCAAAATTCACATCTTACACCACTGTCTAAAGGAAGAAATTTACGGAGTTTGGATGATGGAAGAATTAAGAGAACATGGCTATAAAATTAGTCCTGGTTCTTTGTATCCTCTCTTAAAACACCTAGAAGAAAAAGGACTCATTCGTTCTCGTATCGAACAAACGGGAAAGGTAAAACGAAAATTCTATCGCATCACGCCAAAAGGAAAAAAAGAACTTTCCTCTGCAAAAATCAAACTTAAGGAGTTAATCGGTGAAATACTTCAATAAACTATTACAAATATTTTTGACTGCACTCAAACTCGGCTTCACATCATTTGGTGGTCCCATCGCCCACTTAAGTTACTTTCACGACGAATATGTAACGAAAAAAAAATGGATAAGTGCACACGCCTATGCAGACTTAGTTGCCTTATGTCAATTTTTACCAGGGCCAGCGAGTAGCCAGGTTGGAATGGCCATTGGACTTTCTCGAGGAGGTATATTAGGAGCCATACTTTCTTGGATTGGATTCACTCTACCTTCTGCCTTAATTTTGATATTATTTGGACTTGGTTTATCAACAATTGATATCACAAATCATAAACACTGGTTACATGGTCTTAAAGTAGTTGCTGTTGCCGTTGTCGCACAAGCCATTTTGGGAATGGGAAAAAAACTTTGTCCCGACAAAGAAAGACTTACGGTTTCTATTTTAACAAGCGTAATACTATTGTTTTTTAGTTCTGCAATTTTACAAATCACACTTCTTGTTATATCGGGTTTGATTGGAGTTTATTTTTTAAAATCAAAAGAAGATTTACCTCACGACTCCATTCACAATGGAAAAAAATCAATTGGATTTCTATTTTTAATTCTCTTTTTTGTTTTGTTGTTCCTTCTTCCTGTATTAAGAAATTTTGTTAATCTAACTGAAGTTCAATATGTAGATAGTTTTTATCGTGCTGGAGCACTCGTTTTTGGCGGAGGACATGTAGTTTTACCATTATTACAAGCCGAAGTGGTTCCAACTGGTTGGGTAAGTAATGACTTATTTATGGCAGGTTACGGAATGTCCAATGCAATTCCTGGCCCTTTATTTGCATTCAGTAGTTTTTTAGGTGCAGTATCAACTGCCAATCCCAATGGATGGACTGGAGCTATTGTCTGTTTGGTGGCAGCTTTCCTTCCTTCTTTTTTACTCATTATAGGAGCCCTTCCTTTCTGGGAACAAATGAGGAAAAACAAATGGATCCGAAAAGCAATGCTTGGCATCAATGCGTCTGTTGTAGGAATCTTACTTGCGGCATTTTACAATCCGGTTTGGACCAGTGCCGTCTTTTCTCCGAAAGACTTTGCCCTTGTCATTGTTGGATTTTTACTTTTGGAATTTTGGAAACTGCCTTCCTGGTTAGTGGTCATCGCTACAGTAGCAGTAAGTTTTTTCGTTTATCTTTAGGGAGGTTGGTAGCGATTCAAAGAGAAGAATCAACACTTAAATCAATTTATCATTGTCTTTTGAATTCTTTTGGAAAAATCTTTCTTTATGAAAGATTTTTTCCTACGAAATAATGACTACCACCTTTGGGCCACTAATCTTTTATACAAGTCCATTGAAAGTTTATCTGACACGGATTACAAAAAAGATGTTGGATTATTTTTTAAATCCATCCATGGCACTCTCAATCACTTGTTAGTTGTGGAGAACGTTTGGTATACAAGACTTACGGGACAAACATACCTTCCCAATTCCTTGGGTGAAGAGTTAGAAAAAGACCGTGAAACCTTAAAAGGAAAATTACTAAAAAGTATCCTCGTTTGGAAGGATTGGATCTCTAACTTTGATCATATTAAATGGCAAGATCCATTTCGATACAAAACAATGAGAGGTTTTGAAGCTGAACTTTTGTATTGTGATGTAGTTCATCATAACATGAACCATAGAACACACCACCGGGGCCAGATTACCGCTGCCATTACTATACTCGGTGGACCTTCTCCCGAAATCGATTATGTGTATTACTTACAATCTTTAGGAAAATAATATGTGGAAACCAACTAAAAAAACAAGAACCATGACCAGTAAAATTTTACTCGTAATCTTTTCTTTTACTTCACTTTTCCATTTTTTTGCTCTCTTACAAATCATTCCTTATCAGTATCTATGGGGAGGTAGGTTACAATCAGTACAAGAAATGTATTTGATGGAAAGTATTTCCTTAGTATCCAATGTATTCTTTGTTTATTGTAGTTATATTTATTTACGATATTTAAACTTAGGTTTCGTTCCTGTATGGATTCGCATTGTCTTTGGATTTATCTCAGGAATATTTTTTCTCAATACAATCGGGAATTTAATTGCAGTAACAGATTTAGAATCTTTACTGGCAACACCAGTCACTGCTTTTTTAGCAGTGGTTAGTTTTACATTGGTACCAAAATATGAAAATCAGACAAGCGAACCACAATGATCTTTCACAACTAACCGAGTTATTTGATTTGTACAGGCAGTTCTATGGCCAAGAAAGCAATCATCATGATGCAAACGAATTTTTAAAGAATCGAATGGAACATTGTCAATCCATCATCTTCCTTGCAGAAGATACTAAAACAGGAAATTTTGTTGGTTTTACACAACTCTATCCCGTATTTTCTTCTATATCCATGCAACGATCTTATATTCTAAATGATTTATATGTCAAAACCGAAAACAGAAAGCAAGGTATCGCCAAACAACTTATTAGTGAAGCAAAGTCATTTACCAAAACATTCCAAGGAAAAGGACTTGAGTTGTCTACTTCTGTGCACAATCAAGACGCAAGGTCTTTATATGTGAAGGAAGGTTTTATAGAGGAAACAGAATTTTTAACCTATTTTTGGAAATCCACATAATCCTGAGACAGCCGAGGTAAGTTTCGATGTACATTCCTGAACCATTCCGTATGAATCCATCCACGATGATCCAATTCGTGAAGGAAAATGCATTTGGAATTTTGATTTCATCTTTAGAAAACACAAACGAAGCTACCCATTTGCCTCTCATCCTTTCGGAAGATCACAAATACTTGTTTGGACATTTCGCCAAACCAAACCCACAAAAAAATGCAAATGGGAAAGAAATGCTTTGTATCTTTACTGGACCACATTGTTATATTTCCCCTTCTTGGTATGAAACAAATGATTCAGTTCCTACCTGGAATTACACTGCTGTCCACATCAAAGGGATATTAACCTATTTGGAAGATCCAATCGAAATTCAAAAAGGATTAGAAACTCTGGTCCAAACGTTTGAAACAGAAAATTCGAGTTATCAGTTCAAAGAAGTCGACGAGAAGTATCTATTAGGTTTAAAGAAAGGGATTATTCCCTTCCGAATTCAAATCACAAATTGGGAAGGAAAAGAGAAACTTAGCCAAAACAACTCGGTGGAACGAAGAAAACGAGTGATTCAGAATCTAGAAAGAATGCCAGGGGAAAACGAAAAAGCGATTGCCAATTTAATGAAACAATCCTTAGATCAGAATTCATAAGGATTGAATCAACTCACTTTTCATAAAACGAAAACGTTTTCTCTATAGAAAGAATGAGTTAAGTGAAACACATTGAAACTAGAATTAAATGTCAGAGTCACACCTGAAATTGCAGTAAATCCCGATCATCTTTTACAGTTTGTCTCCAAACAAAACAAAATTCCCAAACAAGATATCAAACACATAGAATGTACCGCTCGTTCCATTGATGCCCGTCAAAAAAACATCGTATTCCAATTACGATTGGATGTTTATGTCAATGAAGAGTTTATCCCTGCTAATTTCTCCTTACCCAATTTTTCAAATGTTTCCTTACAAGAACCAGTTCTCATCATCGGTGCAGGTCCTGCTGGACTTTTTGCCGCCTTACGTGTCTTAGAGTTAGGTAAAAAACCTATCATTTTAGAACGGGGAAAAAATGTAAAAGAGAGAGTCGCTGATCTGCGAGGGATAAACGTTCATCACATTGTCAATGAAGATTCTAACTATTGTTTCGGGGAAGGTGGTGCAGGAACCTATTCAGATGGCAAACTGTATACGAGATCCAAAAAAAGAGGGAATATCAGAAAGGTATTGGAATATCTTGTCTCTTTTGGTGCCACAAAACAAATATTAGTGGATGCTCACCCTCATATTGGCACAAATAAACTTCCACGAATCATTCAAAACATTCGTGAATGTATTTTAGCTGCCGGTGGAGAGATTCATTTTCAAACTCGTGTCACTGATCTCATTCTCAACGGGAAGTCCATCCAAGGTGTCATCACAGCGGATGGTCAGAAGAGGAAGGCAAATCATGTCATTATTGCAACGGGACACTCGGGCAGAGAGATGTTTCACTTATTACATGAAAAAGGAATAGAAATTCATACCAAACCTTTGGCGATTGGAGTTCGAGTGGAACATCCACAAAGTTTAATTGATTCCATCCAATATCATTGTATCACTAAAAATCCATTATTACCTGCTTCAGAATATTCTTTAGTAAAACAAATCAATGGCAGAGGTGTATATAGTTTTTGTATGTGTCCAGGTGGTGTCATTGCACCTTGTGCCACTAATCCAGGGGAAGTTGTGACCAATGGTTGGTCCAGTGCAGAGAGATCAAGACCAACAGCCAACTCAGGAATCGTCGTTGAACTTCGATTAGATGATTTTAAATCATTTGAATCGTTTGGAGTTTTTTCAGCTCTTAAGTACCAATCTTCGATCGAACAAAAAGCATTTAGTGTCAACGGTGGGACGCAAAAAGCACCTGCTCAACGTATGGTAGACTTTACAAAAAACATTATGTCAACCGATCTTCCTAAAACTTCTTATACCCCTGGACTTGTATCTGTCTCTTTGGCCGAAGTTCTTCCTCCTCTCATTGTTGATGCTCTTCAAAAGGGATTTAAAGAATTTGATTCCTCCATGAAAGGATATTTCACCAATGAAGCGATCTTACATGCACCCGAAACAAGAACATCTTCTCCAATTCAAATTCCACGGAATCCAGATACCTTAGAACATATCGCGATTAAAGGATTGTATCCCTGTGGTGAAGGTGCAGGGTATGCGGGAGGAATTGTTTCTGCTGCTATTGATGGAATGAAATGTGCAGAAGCCGCCCTAACTGGTTCTTTCACAAAGTAAAATGAAATCATTTGGAAAATTTCTCCCCAGTTTTCTCATTGGGAGTTTTGTTTTCTATTTTTTATCAGAGCGAGCAATCTACCGTTACCAACATATGGGTGCGGGTGTTGACATCGGTCTTTTTGAAAACCTATTTTACAACCTGAGCCATACTGGCGAAGCATTCACCTCACTTGGTATCGATGGGCAATCACATCATTATTTTTCAGATCATATCAATTGGTTTATTTATCCCATTGGTATTTTGTATCATTATTTTTCACATGCTGAAACTTTATTAATCTTACAGGCATTGATTTTAAGTATTCCAATCTTTGTTTTACCGACTTTCGGAAACCAAAATTCATACAAAATCATATATCCACTGTTATATGCTCTTTACGTACCTATCTATTGGATTCAAATTTTTGATTTCCATCCAGAAGTTTTATGGATTCCTTTTTTCTTTTTCTTTTTTCTGTTTTGGAAAAAACAATCTAAACTTTGGTATGTATTCTTTTTCCTAAGTTTATGCACAAAAGAAGAGACCACACTGATTTGGATTGTATTTTCTTTTTTGATTCGGGACAGCCATCCCAAAGAAAGTCGAACGATTGGCATCATAACCATCCTCTATATGATCCTTTCGATTTTTTTATTATACTATTTCAATAACCAGACAGAACATTACAAACTAGCACATCTGGAACGATATGTTGATCCCATTGGTGCAATCACCAAATACCATCTGTTTCCTTATCTCCTACTTTTTTTACTATTCCCTTTTTTGTTTTTGCCACTCCGTTACCCGCTTAGTCTCTGTCTGTTTCCCTACGTGTTGTATTCGCTTGGTTCACAATGGGAAGTGAACAAAACTCCCTTTACCCATCATAGTTTTATCACGATTCCGATTCTCTTCTTAAGTTTTATCGAAGAAGTAGAATCGTTTTCTCTCCCGTGGAAACGAACCATTCTTAGCCTTTCTCTTTTGATTTCAATAGTTTTGTTTTTCCAATTTGGTCCAATAACGAAAACCTATTCCTATCGAAAAGACTTCATGAATCGACAAATCAAAACAGATGATGTGTCGATTTTGCGTTCCCTTTTTCCAGGTGAGTCTATTGTTTCCAATGTTCCTCAATACCTAGCAAATCGATCTGAAGTGTACTTGTTTCTACCTAACAAAGAGTACTCGGCAAAGTATTTTGTGTACTACCAAGGAAAGGATTTTCCACCGTATGAGAAAGCGCCGATTGGTTATGAGCAGAGTTTTCATAAGGAAAACCACATTCTTATCTTCCAACATAAGAAAATTGATTGATCGAATGGAAATCTTCTGCACCATCAAACAGTGAGAATGAAACAGTATATCATCTTTATTGGCATTTTGTTCCTTGTACAATGTGCGACAGACCTCAGACAAGTCCCTCCACCTACAATCAATGGAAATCCGGATCGCACGAAAACGAACCTAAATCTTGTCATTGGAAAATTTGAAATTCTATCGGCAGATAGAGGTGTATATACGGATGCTTGGCGAAGAGCATTAAAAGGGCATTTTCAATCTGCTGCCTTGTTTGCCAATGTTCTAAACGAGTTAGAACCAGATTCATCAAAAGAATTTTATACGATTGATATCGAAATGAAAACAACCTACCAAGACAAATACAATTGGTGGTATTCATGGCCTGCAATTTATCCTTTGATTGCGATTTGGCCCATCCAATATCGAGACGGTGACTACAGTGTGGAATTCCAATACAAGCTCTATCTAAATAAAAATTTAGTCAAAGAAGAAAGGATCATTAAAAAGGGATCAGCCAACGAATTCTTATATGGATTTTATAAAGTGAGAAACTTCCAGAGAATGATTGAAGAGACAAACTTAGAAGCAGTAAATACATGTATCAAAAGTATAGAAACCTCGTTATAATTTTAATTTTTTCTCAGGTTCTTGGTTGTGTCAGTATACCTTTCCAACCTGCCAATAATACTGATGAATGTTTGGCATATTATTTTCAAACAAAACGACAAGTGACAGAAGTTTTTGATGAGAACGTATTAACTCTTGGACTCGTTGTGAGTTTATCACTTCTCAATACTGCCATTTCTCCAATTTTTATTTATCCTATTCTCACAACACCTTTCATCCAATATCGAAACAAAATGAGAGCAGATGATATCTTAAATGACTGGAAAACAG
>NZ_RQGG01000048.1 GCF_004769665.1 Leptospira kemamanensis | reverse complement strand
GAAAGTATTAAATTGGATCTTGTGGCTTAGCTTATTTTTTGATTACAAAATTACCTTTTTCGCTGAACTAGGACAGAGTTTCACTTCTCATTTTAATTTTAGGTTATAATTTAATTTATCTATTTAGTATTCACGACCTGTCTTGGCATTTGTCTACTTCATATGATAGAATTCATTTTGTACTTTTACCTGTGATTGCATATCTATTTCTGATAGGTTATAATATATTCATTAGAAAAACGTTAATATATTTTAATAAAAATAAAAAAGTTCTGGTTATTTTTAAAAACTAGTAATTAAGAATGACCCAGTCTGAAAGAAAAACAACCCCTTCTTCAATTCTTCATCCAATTAACTTTTGACTTTACGATTTTCTGGTCGTAAATACCATGAAATCACGGTTAGGCTTAAAAGTAAAACTGATGGTAAAACTTCCGTTATGGGATGTCCACAAATGATGTGAGAGACCGCCGCTCCAGACATTGCAAAGAAAAATCCTGCATAGGCCCATTCTTTGAGTACTACAAATTTGGGTGCAAGTACAGCTACTACGCCGAGCAATTTCCAAACACCTAAAAGAGTGAGAAAGTAGGTGGGGTAACCTAGTTGGTTTATCTTTTCCACTTCTTCAGGAAGTTTCATGAGTTGGACAATGGCTGTTGATACCATACCGAGGGACAGCCAAAGGGTAAAGAACCAATATAGAATTTTTTTAGTTTTTTCTGACATACACGATCTCCTAATTGAAAATTTGATTCCTTATTTTTTTTAAAGGGAGTTACTACATCCCGATTTACTTATACTTCAGGTGAATCCATTCACTGTTTTATGATGGTTTCCAATCGGTTGTGAGCCATATTGATGCCTTGGGCAAATGGCATTTTTAAAATTTGATCTCTATGTTCCACGGACTTATAGATGATATGCATCTTTAGTTTGGATTTGTTTTCGGAAATTGCTTCGAAGGTAAAAAATTCAAGTTGAATAGGGAAACCTGTGTTTTCCATTTCAAATGTGCGTACAAAACTTTGGTCCTCCACAAGATTGAGTAACACCCCATTGGCTCGAAAGAGTACGTGCCCTTCAGGAGATTTTGTTTCCAATACATAACTTCCGTGGTTTTGTTTTTCAAATTGTAATACTTTGTTCCCCATCCATTGTTCAATGAGTTCTGGCACTGTATGAGCTTGAAACACTAATGATGCTGGTAAATCAAATTCTCTTTCAATCGTTAACTCTTGTTTGCCGTTTTCGGCGATCACTTTTGTTTTGAGTTCCATTTTAAATTTCTTACTATTTCCCTTTTTGTATTCTGACTTTGTTGGCCTTAAGGTTCATCATGCCTTCGGTTTATATTGTTTCATTACGGATTCCAATTTGTTGAATCTGTCGTCCCAGAGTTTACGGAAAGGTTCGATGAAATAGGCAATTTCTTTCATCTTATGTGGGTTTAGGTGGTAGTACATTTCACGGCCGATAGGTTCTCGTCGTAACAAATCACACTCAGTTAAGATGAGTAAGTGTTTGGAAATGGTTGGTCTTTTGGAATCAAATTGGGAAGCAATGGCTCCCGCAGTCATAGACTGGGTGGCCACAAGGAGGAGGATGGCCCGCCTTGTGGGATCTGCAATTGCTTGAAAAACATCTCTTCGTAAATCCATTGTGTAGCCATTTGACTAATCAAATATATGTAGTCATTTGGCAACACAAATTTATGTGGGGAATAAGTGGAAATTCAATTTTTTTTAAAGGAAGGGAGAGACGGATTGGTTCGTATTTTGGTTGACTTAGCCCATTTTGTTAGCTAATCTATATTCATGGAATATAATATTCATGATGCAAAGTCAAATCTTTCTAAACTCATTGTTCAGGCAATAGAAGGAAAAGAAGTGGTGATCTCCAAAGCAGGAAAACCAGTAGTAAAGCTCGTGCGAATTGTTCCTGATCAAAAGAAAAAAAGAAAAATAGGGATCTACCAAGGGGAAACAAAAATCACAAAAGATTTTTTCGAACCACTGCCAAACGATGAAATCTCAGGTTTTTTATCTTGAAGTATTTACTCGACACACATACATATTTGTGGATATTATTTGAACCTGAAAATCTATCTAAAAAGGTTCTGCGCATTGTCGAAAATTCAGAAAATGAATTGTATATGAGTGTTGCAAGTAGCTGGGAAATGATCATTAAGTTTAAAATAGGAAAATTAAATTTACGCCATTCTCCCGCGAAAATCATTTCTGAATCACTCGTTGCAATCGATTGTAAGATTTTAGAGATCACAATGGCACACACATTTGGTCTTCTCAATTTACCAGATTTACATAAAGATCCCTTTGATCGTATTTTAGTCTGTCAATCTAATCATGAAAAGTTGCCAATCATCACCAAAGATTCACTCATCACTCAGTATAAAGTAAATGCAATTTGGTGAATACGTTCTATCCCTGCGCCAGGGACAGGAAGGGCTTGGTCCTAGGAGGCGAAACGCCAACTAGGACGGGAGCGTTAGCGCACCCCAGAGTGGCCCGGTCGATGATACGAAAAGATGATTGTGAGAAAATTGAATTCGAGGCGCCCATAAAAACGAAAATCAAGTCGAGATTGTGATCACCACAAAAGAAGTGTCCCTCGTTTTCGAAAGAAAGAATCGAAAACGATAAACGATGGGCTTAAATGCTAAAGTTCCGCGAGGACTTTTTTTGTTAGCTATTCTTTTTGATTTTATCGGCAACAAACGCTTTGTAGGCGGGGCTACCAAAACTTACGTCCATCCGAATGATTTCAGGTGCAATGTAAGGATGGTGTTTCATAATATACGCTTCGATGGCATCATACTTGTCGGCTTTTGCTTTGAGTAAAATTTTGTTTTCGGTATCAACGGTGATTTTCCCTTCCCAAAGGTAAACAAGTTCGACTTCAGGAAAAATGGTTCCTGATACAATGATGCCTTGTTCCAACATTTCCGAGATATGTTCTTCGGCCATGTCGCGGTCGCCTATTGTGGTAAATACTAAAATTTCTTCCGATGCCATAGTTGTCCTACTGTTGTTACTAGGATCGGCTTCGGAAGGGAAAATCCTTATTCTTTTGGTTGATCCTTTTGCAAATAACTTTGCAAACCTTCTTTTGCTTTGTCGATTAAACCAGATTCACGAAGGGAACGACCCACTCGTTGCCAGAATTTGATTTTGCCTTCCAATTCATTCCATCCAAGTTGTAAATCCATTCGTTTGATCTTTAGTAACATCCGTAATTCGGACAAGGTCATGTCTTTTGGATCTTTATCGAGATAACGGTTGTGGTCTTGGAAAGGATTAAAAGCCATACAGATTATTTACGTAAGACAAAGGATAAAAAAACAAAAGCTAAAAAGATAAATCCAAAACCAGTTCCAAAACTGGATAGGATAGGATCACCATTTGTCAAAAATTTCTGAAGGCTTAAAAAGATTCCGTACGAAACGTACGTTAGTCCAAGCAGGATCAGGGTGAGGGCCGTGAAAACCCAAACTGATTTTTTAACAATGTTTTGGATATAAAACTGTAAGTTTTTTTGCAGATAAAGAAACATCACCTCAACATAGGAAACAAGTTTGGCGATGAAGTCTTCGAAGGTGGCTTTTAAACCACCTTTTTTGCGTTGTTTAGAGTGTTTTTCGTCCAATTATTTCTTCTTAAAAAACCAACCAAGGGCAAGTCCAAGACCAAGTCCTACACCAAATCCAATCACAGCTGCTTTTTGTGGATTTTCTTTTACATAAGTTCCCACATTGTCGATCACTTCTCTTGCGCGAATTGACGCTTCTTCGCTTGCTTTTCCTAACTTTTGTTTGATGTCGCTTACTTGTTCCATATACTTCTCCTTGGCTCTTTGTTCAATTTCCTTGGCTTTTTTCTCATACAACTTAATTTCGTCGATGAGGGACTTTTCTTTTTTCACTTCTTCCATAACGTATGTTAGTCTGGCACAACTATGTTTTCAAAATTGTCAGTGAAACGATATCCAATTCCCCAAATGGTTTCAATCCATTCTGGTTGCGCAGAATTTTTTTCCAGTTTGGAACGAATGCGTTTGATATGGCTATCAATCATCCTTTCAAATCCATCCCATTCCACTCCCCAAACTGATTCCAAAATCATTTCACGAGAAAAAACTTTTCCTGGAGAACCAGCTAAGAGTTGTAAAATGTCGAATTCTTTACGAGAGATGTTGATGATGTTTTCGTTTAAGGTAACACGACGACGAATGGAATCAATTTTTAAGGCGCCACGAATGATCTCACCCGCTTGTCCCACATTTGGTTTGATCCCAATTTTTTTATCCCAACGGCGAAAGAAAACATCCACACGAGTCTTGAGTTCCCGAACCGAAAATGGTTTTGTGATGTAATCATCAGCACCTAACTCGAGTCCCATGATCCGATCAATTTCTTCCGTTCTTGCAGAAAGGATAAAAATTGGAGTACTTTCGTCTGATTTCCGAATGCTTCGGCAAATTTCCATACCATCAATGTCTGGAAGTGAAAGGTCAAGAATCACCAAATCAGGATGATTGGATTTATAAAATTTCAATCCATCTTCGCCATTTTCAAAAACGGAGGTGGTGTAGTGAGCAGAATCGAGAGATTTCCGGATTAGGTTCCCGATGTCCGGATCGTCCTCAATTACCAAAATATTTTTCATGTTTTTCCCTTGAGTTCTTTCTCAATTTGGTTCTTGTAGTAGAAAAAAAAAGTAAAAAATGGAATCGGGAACACAAAGAGAACTAAAATCGTGGGCAATGTTTGCCATTTCGGGAACCAGGCTTCGTCCCTTGGAAGTGACGGAAAAATTGGGTCTCACACCTGACTATTACCACGGTGGAGATGTAAAAGACATCGAAAATATGACAATTCCAAGTCATTGGCAGCTCAATTCCAAATTGGGACCTGAATCCCCAGCCCAAGATCATATCTGGGACATCTTAAAGACCCTAGGTCCTGTGCGAAAAGAACTGAAAGAATTCACGGAAAACTATGAATCGGCGATCTATTTGTCGGTGGAGTTTGCTTCTGAGTACACAAAAGGGGTCACTCTCGACAAACGAACGATGCTTTTGTTAGGTGAAATGGGCGTGCAGCTGGAAATTATCCCCTGGGATCTCGATGAGACTCTCTAAGAATCGCTTCGCTCGGGAACACAAGTCTGACTAGTCCAAATCGTTTGAGGTAGTGGTAACTGGATCGGTTAAGCCCATTCAAAACCATGACTCGTTTTTTTAAACGTAAGTCTCTTGCCATATTCAACAGTTTGGTGAGAAGGGTGATGGGAAGGTATGGTAAATTCGATAGATCCAATTGGATATGAGATCTAGTTTGGAAAAATAACATATGCATCACGGAGTCCAGTTCTTCTTCCATCTCTGCATGCACTTGTTTGGATAAGATGACAATTTCATAGGCGTTTTGAATTTCCCTTACATTTAAGTATTTTGTTTTTTTTGCCATCGGAGGTTAGGTTTGCAGGTTCTACCAAAAGAGACACTCATTTTTCGTTCGCGATTTTTACAAACCGTAAGAGAGATTCTCTCAAGAAATGAATTTTTGGAAGTGGATACACCGACTCTCAAACCCATTGTGGGTATGGAACCCTACCTCGATCCCTTTGAAGTGAAGTCTCCTTCGGGGAGAGAAAAGGGATACCTCATCACATCTCCCGAATACAGCTTAAAACAAATGATGGCAAAGGGTCTATCTCGTATCTTTGAGTTGGCTCATACCTACAGGTCAGGAGAGATGGGAAGTTTTTATCACACCAAAGAGTTTCTGATGTTAGAACTCTATGCAGTGGAGATGGATGAGGAAGTGTTACGGCATTTTATAGAAAAATTTTTACGCGAATTGATTTTTACTGTAGGGGAACCGAAACTTCACAACCAACTTTCCAAACCAGGTTTCATCCGTCATTTCACAGTTCAGTCAGTGTTTCTCATCCATTTAGGGCATGGATTTGAAAGAGAGAATTTGATCCCAACCATCATCAAACAAAAGTTAACTTCTGCTTCCTTTGAGGAATTACAAACTTGGCAATATGAAGATTTGTTCTTCTTAGTGTTCTTAAATTGTATTGAACCTAAACTCGGAGAAGGGATTGTTTTTTTGTATGATTATCCTCCGGAATGTGCGGCCCTTGCTCGGATTGAAAATGGCGTTGCCAAACGGTTTGAAATCTATTGGGATGGATTGGAACTTGCCAACGCCTTTTATGAATTGAATGATCCTATAGAACAACGAAAACGATTTGCCGACGAACAATCATTACGTGCCAAACTGAATAAGGAAGTGTTCCCTATGGATGAAGATTTTTTACAGGTTCTCGGGAATCGGTTTCCCGATTGTTCGGGAATCTCGATTGGAATGGACCGACTCTTAATGAAGCTTATGGGAAAACAATCAATTGGGGAAGTGAGTCCGTATTGGATGGAATTGTAGCAAACACTCTTTCGATTGTGAGCCTTGTGACTTTTTTCTCCACGAACTTTTTAAGATGTTGGAAAAGGATCGATGGAAGTGGAAATCCGAAAGTTGTCATCGGAATGGCAATCCAAGGACAACTTCCTCCCTCCATTTGGAAGATTTAGAATAGAGATTTGTTTCTTTACTCCTCTGGAGATTGGAATTTTTCACAAGACTCTGGAACTTTTCCTTCTTCCAAATCAGAACAAGAAAAAGAGGCCATTTCTTTGGCACAACGTTTCATGTCTTCGATGTCTTGTTTTGTCAATTTTTTCGTGGGTTTGTCGTTTGTTGGTTTTTGGCCTTCCACAATATAGTTTTTGTAACGAGACTCACAGACGTTTCCATTCACAAATTGAGATTCGACCATCTTTCGTTGTTCAGGAGGTAGGTCTTTTAATTTCTCTTTCATACATTCAGAAGATTTAGCACACATTTTTTTAGAAAGGGCTTGGAATTCTTTTGCATCCTTTAATGTTTGTGAGGCGATGACGAGTGGGAATAGCAAAAACAAAAAGAAAAAAATTTTTTTCATACAAAAACCATATCGTCTAGTGGCCATTGGTAAAGAAAAAATTTAGAAAAAAGATTGCAAGGGACACGATTTGCATTAGGATTTTCGCCCATGAAACGAATTGTAAGCCTCCTCCTCGTGGGATTCACCTTTTCCCTTGTGGCGCAGAATCTGACAGAACGCACACCCGTGAGTTTTGCAACTGAGCCAAGTACAATAGAAGAATTCAAAGCCATTCAGGTTACAACTGCTACGACACCCGAAGGAGCCGCGGCCATGCTTGTACTTGCGATGTCGATGTATGGCAAAAACCCTGAGTTAGGTCGTAAGGCAGTGACTCTTTCTGTCCTTTCTAAAAATAGACAAAAGTCAAATAAACCAACAGCCGTTGATGGTGTGGATTTAGGAGGAAGTGATTCTTACTTAATGGGGCAACTTGACAAATACAAGATGTTGCCAAATGGGTATTGGAAAGGGGCAGAACCAGCTAACGGATATTCGCCGAGTTTACCTCTCACTGTAGAAACATTTACCAATCCTTACTCAGGGGATGAAACGACTGGAAAAATCAAACTCTTTGTTGCCACAAAAGGTGCTTCTAGTTTTCGGCCAGTGAGCGTAGAAAAAGATGCCGATGGACTTTGGCGTGTCAAAGAAATGAGTTCTCTTTTTGTAGGGATGATGCCCGCAAAATAGATGTTAAATTTTCTACTCTCTCTTCATCCAGTGGTTTTGGCTCTTTTTGCCACTGGGTTTACTTGGTTTTGCACTGCGTTTGGAGCCGGTTTTGTGTTTTTCTTTCGAACCGTGCCAAGACCTGTATTTAATGCCATGCTTGGATTTGCCTCTGGCATTATGATTGCTGCCAGTTTTTGGTCATTATTACTCCCTTCGATTGAACTTTCGGAACATGCAGGCCAACCTGCTTGGTTTCATGTGAGCCTTGGGTTTTTATCAGGTGGACTCAGTTTGTACTTTCTGCATAAACTACTTCCTCATTTACATGTGGGTTTGGAAGAAAACAGATTGGAAGGAGGGAAGTCTTCTTTCCAAAGGAGTTTGTTACTCATCCTTGCCATCACTTTGCATAATATTCCAGAAGGACTTGCGGTAGGTGTCGCCTTTGGTGCCTTAGGTGATGGATTCACATACGAGGCTCTAATGGCCGCAGTGGTGGTTGCCTTTGGCATTGGGATCCAAAATATCCCTGAAGGAGCTGCCGTTTCGATTCCACTGCTTCGAGAAGGTTTTAGTGCCAAAAAAAGTTTTTGGTATGGCCAACTTTCTGGATTTGTGGAACCCATTGGTGGTCTTCTCGGTGCAGCTCTTGTGTTTTATGTAGCAAGTATCCTTCCGTTTGCACTCTCCTTTGCGGCTGGTGCGATGATCTTTGTGGTCGTAGAAGAATTAATTCCAGAATCGCATACGGGGAAAGAAACCGAAATGTCAACATTGGGTGCGATGTTTGGATTTGTGCTGATGATGGCTTTGGATGTGGGGTTAGGTTGAAGGGGGAGAGGATTGGTACGTAGAGATCCCCGCCCTATTTGGACTGGGTGGGGTATTCCACCCGCCACCCAATGGCTCCTTCTACCACATATCCGTAGTTTTGTGAACTCATTTCCTGAAATCTAAAAAATTTACTTAGAATAAGTTCATATTTTCACGTATATTCTGTTTTCTCGATGATTGCGAGAGGCACTTATGGGATCCAAGGGAATAGTTGGGTAGATGCCAAAGACTAGTTCCTTGTGATATTTCGTTAATGTTACATAGAAAAACAGATTCGATTGCAAGAATTTCTGGACTGCCAAGGGCGAATGATAGAGAAATGACAAAGAGTAACATTACGATTCACAAAGACAAACAAGGGAATTTTACTACGGTGACTGATCATTTTGAGCGTAAAACTTATAAGTTGTCGGAATGGAATCGGAAACATGAAACAAAAAATCCACAACCTTGGGTTAAAGCACATATAGTCGATGAGATTTAATAGATGCAATTTTATTAATGCAATACTAGCACTAGTATTACAAATATCATGTAAAAATGAAGGTACAGTTTTAGAAATAATCTTGGAAAAGAATCAAACAGGATATTTTTTACTTTATTTTGGCTGTGAAAATGGAAAAGAATTGAAGTCAGAGGAGGATAAAATTTTTATTTCAGACCTATCACCTGGACCAAATTACTTTAAAAATAAAATTACGCGTAGGTATTCTATACATTATTATTTAAAGAAAGGAAACGAATTGGTTTATGCTTTTGATAGCACTGTTCTGGGGTTTGAATATTTCCCGCCAAAGAAAGGTCAATATTTTGTCATAAAATCATTTTATGGTGGAAATGGTAAAACTTCAGTTGTAACATTCTTTACAGGCATTGACAATCACAAAGATTTCTCAAGACAAAAAATGGAAGAATTAGATTCCAAATATTATAAAAGATGTATTGAATCTCGCCAAAATAATGATAGCGAACATGATATTCGTTAAATGAAACGCTTATTGCAAACGGGAATCAAAGATTTCTAGTGCAAGCAAAAAGTTTAAACCAAAAATACTTTGATCACTGCCCAATACCCAACTATCAGGTAATGCAATGGAAAGAATTTTAAGTCGAATTGTTTTTATTTTAATTGTATTCCCTTGGCTCATATTTTCGCAAACGAAAGTGATTATCAATACCGAGTTTTTAATTGGAACATGGTACTGTAGCCTGATTACATAAAACGGACACCTTTTTTTCGCAGAAAAAGCAAGAGGTGCCAAGTGAGCAGACGATCAAAATACTCTCCGGAGTT
>NZ_RQGG01000026.1 GCF_004769665.1 Leptospira kemamanensis | reverse complement strand
AACTCCGGAGAGTATTTTGATCGTCTGCTCACTTGGCACCTCTTGCTTTTTCTGCGAAAAAAAGGTGTCCGTTTTTATGTAATCAGGCTAATCCATCAAGATGATGATCATCATCACATACTAGACACAAATATCATTTTTTTACAACTTTTACGACTATCAATCGTCTAATATTTTTATATATTAATTTTCTCACATATGATATAGAAATTTTTTTTAAAGAAAGCCCTTGCTTTCCATATTTTTTTTGATCCACTGGATCCCATGAGACTGATACTCGTATCCAACAGGTTACCAGTCCAATGGGATGGGACTCCCAATGTCGGTGGACTGGCAACAGGCCTTTCCAGTTTTCTTTCGCACTGGAAATCACAAGGTCATGAAGTCATTTGGGTCGGCTGGCCTGGTAAATCAATCCCCGAAAAAGAACAAAATCTTTATGCAAAGAAAATGTTACAGGAACATGGAACCATTCCTGTTTTTCTAAAACAAAAGTTAGCTGATTCTTTTTATAATGGTTTTTGTAATAAAACCATTTGGCCATTATTTCATTATTTTACAGCAAATTGTGAATATTCCGATATTACCTTTGATTCTTATGAAGAAGCAAATGAAGAATTCGCAAAAACAATTCGATCCATTTACCAACCAGGAGATTGGGTTTGGGTTCATGACTATCATTTGTTTTTATTGCCAGGGATATTAAGAAACGAATTTCCTAATATTCTTTTGTCATTTTTCTTACACATCCCTTTTCCTACATTTGAAATCTTTCGTTTGTTACCAGAAAGGTTCCGAACCAAGATCTTAAAGGGATTACTAGGTGCTGATCTCATCGGATTCCATACACAAAGTTATACACAATACTTTCTCAGATCACTCCTACGTTGTTTGGGAATAGAAAACGAACGAGGCATCATTTATTTCCAAAACCATCTAACGAAAACAGCTGCCTTCCCGATGGGAATCAATGTAGAACAATTCTCCAAGTATGCGAATTCAATAGAATGTGATACTATCGCAAACCAAATCAATACCAATCACAAAAACCTAAAACAAATCCTTTCTGTAGATCGTCTTGATTACACAAAAGGTGTATTACAACGGTTAAATGCTTTTGAATTATTTCTAAAACAAAATCCAAACTGGATCAAACGATGCAAACTAGTTTTGGTTTTAGTCCCTTCTAGAACCGACGTTTCCTCCTACCAATCCATGAAACGAGCCATCGATGAAAAGGTGGGTGCTATTAATGGAAGTTTTGGAACATTAGATTGGACACCAATTTTATACCAATACAAAGGATTCCCGTTTGAAGAATTGGTGCCCTTGTATAAAAATACACATGTGATGCTTGTCACTCCCTTTCGTGACGGCATGAATTTAGTGGCAAAGGAATTTTTAGTCTCTCAAAGAAATGGAATGTTAGTATTAAGTGAAATGGCAGGGGCATCCGCAGAATTACCAGAAGCAATCCTCGTCAATCCCAATGACTTAAGTGGTATGGCGAATGCGATTAGAGATGCCATTGAAATGGATGAAACAGAAATTTTAACAAGAAATCAAATGATGATTTCTCGTTTAAAAGAAAATTCCGTGATGGATTGGGCAAATAAGATTTACCTAGAGACAGAAGAGACCGCAAAACGGAATCAAAATTTCCAAACAAAATCCATTTCTCCAAATTCTGAGCTTTTGTTACCGAAAACCAAACAACCAATTTTTATTTTATTCGATTATGATGGCACATTGGTTCCGTTCCAATCGCTACCACATTTGGCAGTTCCCTCAAAAGACCTGATCACATCCATCACCAAACTATCTCAAATTGCGAATGTTTCAATTGCCATTATCAGTGGAAGGGATCGGAAATTTTTAGAATCCATTTTCACTGGTTTACCTCTGCATTTGGTCGCAGAACACGGAGCTTGGCATAAAGCTCCCTTAGAACCGGAATGGACTTCTTTATTTCATTCACATTTGGATTGGAAAAAAGAAATCAAAACACATTTAGATGAATTTACCAAACGTGTTCCTGGATCCTTTACCGAAGAAAAGGAATATTCGTTGGTATGGCATTTCCGAAATGCGGATCCAGACATCGGACTCAATGCCGCCAGAGAGATGTTAGATGAACTATCTCAAATATCATCTAACAGTGGTTTTTTTATCCAAAGAGGAAATAAAATCATTGAAGTAAGAGAATATGGCACGGGAAAAGGAAAAGCTGCTATGAAAATTCTTCCAAATAAGGAATGGGAAACCTTTGCCTTTGGGGATGATACGACAGATGAAGATATGTATCGCGAATTGCCAGAAACAGCAATTACCGTGAAAATTGGAAAATCAGAAACCATTGCAAAATACAGGTTCCAAAACACAGATGATGTCCATTTATGGATTCAAAACTTAATCAATTATTTAACAAAGGTATCATGAAATGAATCACAAATATAATACAGGCATCATTGGAAATGGAAGTTTCATCGCACATATCGATTCTTTGGCAGATATTGTTTGGATGTGTTGGCCTTTTTTTGATAGTTCTCCTATCTTCGGGAAATTATTGGACAAACGTTGCGGAAATTTCAAAATTTCGCCAACAACAAAATTGATCAGTAGTTCTCAATCTTACTTAGAAAATACAAATATTTTAAAAACAGAAATCCAAACGGAATTTGGATCATTCGCAGTCATTGATTTTGCGCCAAGGTACTATCAAAATGGAATTTTACGTTCCCCTAGAAATTTATACCGAAAGATAGTTCCTTTAACAGGAGATGTCAAAATCAAAATAGAACTAAATCCCACTTATGATTATGGAAATCAAACACTAAAACCAAATATCGTCGCCGAACAAATCATATACGAAACGAATCAAATCAATTTTTACATCCAATCCAATGTATCCTTAAACCAAATTGTAAAAGAAAAAGAATTTCATCTCAACCAAACCATTTATATATCCCTTTTGGAAACGGGAAAAATTGACATCCCTCTTCCCGAATTCATCGAAGAAGAATTTACAAAGACAAAACAATATTGGCAGAACTGGGTAAAACATTGTACCATTCCCAATTTCGCACAAAAACAACAGATCCGCTCTGCTCTTTGTTTAAAACTCCATCAATTCCAAGAGACAGGTGCCATCATTGCCGCATCGACAACAAGTTTGCCCGAATCACCAAATTCAGAAAGAAATTGGGATTATCGTTTTTGTTGGCTACGAGACGGCTTCTACACGTTATTAGCCTTAACCAATCTGGGACAATTTGAAGAGTTAGAAAAGTATTCACAATACATTAGCAACCTAACGCCAACAGAGGATGGCCGTTTCCAACCATTGTATAGCATTTTCGGCGAACACTTATTAGAGGAAAAGATTTTAGATTTAGATGGTTACCAAGGTAACAAACCAGTGCGGATCGGTAACTCTGCTTACACTCACAAACAAAACGATGCATATGGACAAATCCTTCTATCACTTTTACCGTTGTATTCGGATGAACGTATCCCCGAAAAAAATAGATTTCACAATTTAAATTTAATCCAAAAAATCTTAGATCAAATCGAAATCACCATGGATGAACCTGATGCTGGACTTTGGGAGTTTCGAAACTTTTCGCAAAAACATTGTTACACATATTTATTCCATTGGATTGGCGCAAAAGCAGCAAAGGAAATTGCCCTTAAATTAGAAAAACAGAACTTATTGGAAAAAGCAGAACGATTGATGAAGGAGGCAGAATTCAATATTGAATCCTGTTATGACAAAGAGTTAGGATGTTATACCCAAGCCCAAGGGAAAAAAGACTTGGATGCCAGTTTATTACAACTCATCACTTTAGGTTATTTGGATCCACATTCGGCGAAAGCAAAATCACATATCCAAGCAATTGAATTCCAATTAAAAACCAAAGAAGGATTTATCTATCGTTACCTTCATAAGGATGATTTCGGAAAACCAGAAACTACTTTTTTGGTTTGTACTTTTTGGTACATTGAAGCCTTAGCTTGTATGGATCGATTGGAAGAAGCAATTCAGTTATTCGATTTTGTTTGTGAACATGCAAATCATGTTGGTTTGTTTAGCGAAGACATTGAATCCAATTCGGGGAGCCAGTGGGGTAATTTTCCACAAACCTATAGTCATGTGGGCCTCGTGAATGCCGCCCATAAAATTGCCGTGAAAAAATCGAGAAGCCTTTTTTGGTAAAAAAATGTCCGAAGGATCAAGTGAAAATTCCTAATCGATCCACACGAATCTAAAATCCCAATCGAAGAAGGCTGTCAATTTTTGATTGATTGGAAAAAAAACTATGCAGAATTTGGCTATGTTTTCTTTCAAAAATCGATCTGGCATCATTCTCTTTTTCATTCCCTTATTTTTACTTCTCACACAAGTCTTCATTCGGGTGGATCAATTTTATATCTCCGACCCACTCATCAAATGGATACAAGTTGTGTCCTTATGGCAACAAAACTGGACAACGGAATCAGTCCTTTATCCAGCAAAACATCTAGACCCATTATTTCTAATGAGCCCTCTAAATGAAAATTTTGTTTTCCTCAATCAGGATCGACTCATTGGCCAATACCCCATTGGCTTCACATTCGTTTACTCTTTATTAGGTGTGATACCTCATCACTTTTTACCTTATCTCAATTTTATTTATTTGGCACTTTTCATTCACCTGATGCAAAAAAACAATTTTGCAATCCCTGTGATTGTGTTTGCTATATTGGGAACAGTTATTTTCCCCTTATTGATCGATTTTTCAGAAAATGGGCTATTTATCTTACTTTCGGCTTACGGGTATTATTTTTTGTTACAAGCCTTTCAAACAAACCAAACAAAAGAATGGTTACTCGGCAATTTGTTTCTTGGTTTGTCCTTATGGTTACGACTAGAAGGAATTTTATTATTTGTTTCTATCCAGATGGCGCTGTTTTACCTCCAAGTGGTGAAACGAAAAGAAACCTTTGTAAAAATTCTACATCCAATTCGGTATTTCCTATTCGCCATTGTGTTGTTTGCATTTATCATTTGGAATTACAAGAGTTATACGGATCCACTGGGAACAAGACATTTGGCAAATTTTGGTAAATTTGAAAAAACGATCATCGATCAAATACAAATATTTATCTCCATTATTTTTACCTTTCCAAAAAAGGAAATGTGGACTTTAGGTTTTTTCTTACAAAGTCCAATCTATTTATATACTCTCTTCAAACTAAAAAAAGAAAATCTCCAATCAAATCCTACCTTACTCTTTCACATCTTAGTCATTTTTCATTTTTTAATCTTTGTTGCAATTACGTCTCCTAACGATGGCTTAACGCTAAATGGACGGTATCTTGCTATTTTAGTTTTTCCTCTAACGTTTTTACTCAACGAAATGTTTTTCAAAATCCAAAATCAAAAACTTATTTTTTATAGTCTAGGAATTTGGACTTTTTTCTGTGCCCTTCTCATCCTAATTGTTTTTTATTTTTCCAGTAAGGAACTTAAAAAACTTAAGTCTGAATTATCCAATTTCCAATCTGATTTAATTGTTACAACTAGTGAAGTATTATCAGGAGGATATACACTTGATCTCATCTCCAAAAAAGTAATCTGCGTGAGGAATGATTTCCTTGTTTACTATTTTTATTACAATTTGATGCAAAACAAAACACCTGAATTTTTACTTCTCTATGTAAAAAAAGAAACCATGGGAACTGAGGACGAAAAAGATTCTTACCAATCAATTCTCCGTGAAGCAAAAGCAAACGGATACACATGTAGTCCTTCCTTGGATACTTCCAAAATCATGAGTCAAAAATGTGTACGCACCGATTTTTAAGTTGAAGCTTTGGCATTCCATGGAATACTTATGAACGCTACCACCCATGGAACCAAACGAACACATCACTCTCGAGGAGGCAAAAGAAAAGATTCGTTATCTAGAGAATCTATTGCGAGAAAAGGAAGAAAACACATACCGAACTTTTTTTGAAGAAGACGAAGATGCTGTCGTTGTTTTAGATATGGAGAGCCAACTCTTCATTGATTGTAATACTAAGTTTACCACCATCTTAGGATACACAAAAGAAGAACTACAAAAACTTTCAGTCATTGATATCAGTCCCAAATTCCAACCGAATGGACAACCATCAGAAATCCTCGCCATAAAGTATATTGAAGATGGATTCAAATATGGAATCGTAAAATTTGATTGGGTCCACTTAAATCATTTAGGCGAAGAAGTTTACTGCGAAATCAAACTTCTCAATTATATCGGAAAAGATGGAAAACGTTTTGCAAAAGGAGTCATCCAAAAAAAAGACATCTTGGTTGAATTACAAAAGAAACTAAGTCAAAAGGAAAAATTATTAGAAAGAGTAACAAAAACGTTACCAGCAATCATTTACATCCAAGATCTTGCCACCAATCAATTTTTATACTTAAACAATAGTATCGAAAGTTTTTTAGGATTCGAAGTAGAACCCATTCTAAATTATGATTATTTAATAAAAAACATACTTCATCCTGAAGATCTCCATCTGATTGAAACCCATTCTAAAAAGATGATGGAAGAAAAAAATACAGATATCTATGTATTGGATTTTCGAGTTTTCCATAGGAACGGAAACGTTCACTGGTTTCGTGTATGGGAAACAAACTTTTCCTTTAATGTGGACGGTATCCCCACAGAAGTGTTAGGAGTAGCCCAAGACATCACTACTTCAAAAGCACTTGAATTACAATTAAAAAAACAAAACGACTTAAGTGAAGAAATCAGAAGAATCTCCAAATCAGGAGTTTGGGAATGGACGATTCAGTCAAACCAAATGTTTTGGACATCGGATTTATATTATCTTTTGAGGGTGGAACCAAAACACTATATCCCTTCTATCCACTCCTTAATTGCCTTTTTTGCAGAAGAAAGCAAATCAATGTTAGTAGAGGCATTGATCAAAGCAGAAAAAGAACTGATCCCTTTTGATTTAGAGTTAGAAATACTCAGTCATCCCAATTTTTGGGTCAGAGTCCAAGGGAAAGCAATCCAAACAGAAGTTAGCGGAACAGTCATCATCGGAAGTATTGAAGACATAGATGATTCTCGTAAAAAAAGAATTGCTCTTTTAGAAAATGAAGCCAGGTTCCATAAAGTTGCCAACCAAACTGGGCTAATCATCTACGATTATAATATTAATTTAAATCAAATAGAATGGGATGGTGCCATCAAATCGGTTTTAGGATATGAAATTGAAGAATTCAATCATTTAGACATAGAAGGTTGGCTAAACTTAATCCATCCTGATGACAGGATGTTCACAAAGGAATTGTTAGCGGATGCAATAGGAACAAGAAGTCCTTATCATGCCTTTTATCGACTTCGCAAAAAAGACAATACATATATCCCAATCGAAGATCGAGGCACATTTATCAGCAATGATATTTCAGGATCGAATAGACAAGTAGGTGTATTAGAAAACGTATCTGCAAAATACGAATTTGAATTAAAACTACAAAGCAAGGAAGAAAGGTTTCGCAATTTTTATAACTTTGCCAGTGAAGCCATCATCATCACAGAAGGTGATTTGATTTTAGATGCGAATCTTGCTTTCAAAAAATTATTTGGTTATGATTTCATTCATCATTTGTCTGTGAAAGAGATCATTGCAGATCCCCTTTGGAACGGAATCGACAATAAAGACAAATCATTTTCTTTGGAAGGGATTAAAAAAGATGGAACCTTAATCCCCATCCAAGTAAACAAAAAGGAATTTGAAGAAGGTAAATTCATTTTATCGTTCATCGATTTAACTTTAATTAATGAAGCCGAATCGATCAAAGAAGCTCTCAAAGAAATCAAAGAAAAAAACGATTTAATTTTCTCTCAAACGATGGAATTGGAAAAAACGTTAAAAGAATTAAAATTAACCCAATCTCAATTAATTCTAAACGAAAAGATGGCTTCTCTTGGCCAATTGATTGCAGGTATTGCACATGAAATCAACAATCCGATGGGAGCGATCAAAGCTTCAAGCCAACTCATTTTAGAAAATATTAAGAATCAAATTTTCAATCAGGAAAAAATTATCGCCTTACTTGCAAATCAACCAAAAGAAAAACGGGAACTGTATATCAGATGGATGATCGAGTCATTTGAAAAAAGAAACCAATTACATGGATCAGAAGCAAGGAAACAAAAAAAATCAATATACGAAACTTTAGAATCTTTGGGATGCAGAGATTCAGAATATATTGCTGAGGAAGTGGTAGATTCAGGGGTTCAAAATGGACTGAGTATCATACAACATCTTTGCCATGAAGATGATTTTTTGGATTTTTTCAATTATGGAATTCAATACATACACACTTCTCAAAATCTAAATTCCATTTTGGAATCGATTCAACGTGTATCTAAAATTCTTTATGCTTTAAAAAACTTTTCCCATTTCGACAAACAAGGGAATAAAATCAAAACTGATTTAGTCGCCAATATCGAAACTGTATTAATTTTATATAACAGCCAAATCAAAAATGGGATCAAAATTGTTCGTAATTATCCGGCATCTCAAGTTTTCATCGATTGTTATCCGGATGATTTGATCCAAGTTTGGACCAATTTAATTTTTAACGCCATCCAAGCCATGTCGTACAAAGGAATTTTAACCATTACCATCAGCCAGGATGAAAGTGCATGGGCGAAAGTAAGTATCGAAGATACTGGTTGTGGGATCAATGATGAGATCAAAGACAGAATCTTCGAACCTTTTTTCACCACAAAAGAGTTAGGTGAAGGAAGTGGTTTAGGACTTGATATTGTACGCAGAGTGATCCTAAAACACAATGGCCAAATTGAAGTCGATTCTACCCCAGGGAAAACTATATTTACGATTTCGCTACCAGAGTTCTAATGGGAATGATTCTTTCTTTGGACCAGTCCTCACTCTTTTCATCATAACAATTGTAGATACCTATGATTTACGAAGATATTTGGGGAACACCTTCCCCCTTTTTAGAATCAACATTTTTTTGGGGTTATATAATGATTTCAACCTAATTTGATCAAAATCGCAAAAACGATCCAGTATTATTCTTAAATGCCTATATTCTTTTTTATAAAGGAGATTACTATGGCATTCCAACAAATCCATACAGGCATTATCACAGAAAAATTAAAAGAAACAAAAGAGTTTTTTAAAACTTGGTTAGGTTTAGAGACAAAATTTGAAACAGAGTGGTTCATTTTGCTCTGTTTACCAAATTCACCTGAAGTCGAATTAGCAATTATGGCACCAAACCAAGAACAGGTGAGAAAATCGTATTTTCAAAAACCATATCAAAATTCAGGAATTTGGTTTATCTTTGAAACAAAAAATATAAAACTAGAATATGAAAAAATGAAAGAAAAAAATGCTCCCATTGATCTTCCTTTGACGGAAGAGGAATGGGGAGATATACACTTCACTCTCGTAGATCCCAATGGCATTGGAATTGATATTGTCCAAGAACGAAATATGAATTAATGATTAAAAAAATACCATTTACTTTCTATTTTTATGAAAAGTAAATGGTCATGTGAATCCAAAAACCAATATTTATCCAGTTTGGAAAAAAATAGAAACCCAATTGGAAAAGGAATTGGGTCTCAACCAAATTGCTTTTTTAACTGGGTATAGTGATTGGCATTTCCATCGTTTTTTTAAATCAATTCAAAAGGAAAATGTAAAATCTTACATCAAAAGACTGAGGATCGAAAAAGCCGCATACGAATTAAAAATTACAAATTTCCCAATTTTGGAAATTGCGATAGAATCAGGTTTTTCCTCAAACGAAGCATTTACAAAGGCATTCAAACGTGTGATTGGAGTCACACCATCTAACTTTCGGAAAAAACACAAAAAAAAAATCAATTCAAAATCAAATGACAAGATGACTTACCCCCAAGGTATCTCACCACATAACTTCATCAAACGAAATATCTCTTCATTTACTCTCATCTTCACACGCCACATTGGAAGTTATGAATCATTACCTGGTCCACTTCCCAAAAGTAAAGAAATGGTATCGTTACTTTCTTTGTACAAAAGTTGGAAATTAGAAAATGGAAGTCATAAATGGATCGGAATTTCACAAGATGACCCGGACATTACTCCGAAAGAAAAATTGCGATTTGATCTTGGATTTACGATTGGAAAATCTCTTTATCTTTTTTTATAAAATGACCAGCAACGACAGCATTCAGAAGGAAAATGAGAGAACCTATTAAATTA
>NZ_RQGG01000025.1 GCF_004769665.1 Leptospira kemamanensis | reverse complement strand
GCTAAGTCTAGACAAGTAGAAGCACAAATTTTTCAAAAAAGTGAACTGCCAAGAGATGCAAATCAACGTTACCAGCAGCTTGTGGATGTCCTTTTGAAATCCGCACCTAATAAGGATTTGGATAAACTGTTCCATAATTATAGCCATTCTGTTTTTACTATGCAGGAATCGTCTGAAGTAGATCATGAAACAAAAAAGAAAACATTAACTGAATTTTTTTCAGATATACTGTTATGGAAAGAAAGAGAATTAAAAATTTGTAAGTTAGAGCATGATTTTTGTTTTTTGAATTTCAGAATCGCCAATCCAAAATTTGATCTTTATTATGGAACTGGATTGTATTATTTGGCATTGCAGAATCGTATTGAAAATAAAGAGTTTTATTCTGTATTATCCGAATCCATCAACCATTTAGAAAATCCCGGTCTCGTTGATCCTAAATTGATTGGTTTAGTCGGTGATCCAATTTCTAGACAAACAAGGGTTCGCGTTTTACTCAATTTATATTCCATATATATGATGCTAGGTGATGAGCCAATGGCAGAAAAAAAATGGAAGGAAACTTCGGAACTTGCTTATGAATTTCGTTTAGATGAGGAAAAGTTTTGGTCGAATGCCATTCGTGCGAAATGGGAATTGGAAGTGTCTACTTCTCCTGGAAAGTATGAACCTTACTTAAATGAAGCTTACCAAACATATCAATCCAATTTGCCAGTTCGGATGTTTACACCAAAACATAGATTGGTTGGTTTTTTAGAAATTTATTCAAAGGCACAGTTACAAAAATCGAATTTGGTTCCTGTTGTGAATCTTTGGGAAAACTTTCGTAGTTTGGAATTATTTCGTGATTTAATTTCAGCGCAATTTGAATTTGAGGATTCGAAACTCAATGTCAACTACCAAGACATTCGAAAATGGTATCATCAATATAAACGAATCGCAACTCAGACCATTGAAAAAACAATTAGAAGAGAATCTGTTGTTTCTCAAATCAAACAAGAGTCGATGGAAGCAGGTCGTCTAACAAAACTTTTAGAAAAGTTAGTCACAATTTCTCCTGAAAGAAAATACTTTTTAGATCCAAAACGTACAACCAGTGATCGATTTTTCCCTGAATGGAATGGGTATTATCAAGTTGGAAATGTGATTCATCGTTTTTATTTCAAAGACGGAAAACAGTTCCATGTCTTATGTCAAAATGATTCCGATTTAAATTCTTGTTTACCAAACTTAGGATTTGAATTCCCTCAAATGCAAATCCTCGGGAAAGGAATCGATGGAAAACAATTAAACCAAATTGTATCATTATCCAAACAACAAGGAAAACACCCATCCATTATCTTTGATCGAAACCATACAGAACTCTTTGAAGAACGAAATGAGAGGCGATTGAAATGGGTGACTGTCTTCGGTGGTGATAAAAAAAGTTTCCAAGACTCTCATATTCGTAGCGTAAATGAAGGAAATTTGGGTATTCTTCTCTCAAATACTGACTATCTGGTTTCAAAACAACCTTTGGATAGGCAAACAAGTTTGTTTGGTGATGATCTTACGCAAGTATTACCTTTAAGGGAAATGTTCCAAGGAAGTGGATCTGAAATTTCGCTTGTTGGTTTTAGTAGAGATAACTTTATTTCAAAACAAAATTGGGATCGATTGGGATATATCTACGAAGTATTACGTTCGAAACGAATTCAAAATATTGTACCCATTGATTTAGTTGAAGAAAAAGAATTAAATCCTTCTAAACTTGAAGATTTTGCTAAAAAACAAAATTCATTTATCATCGGTAATTGGAAACCTTATCAAATTTCGAATGAGAACTTAACACAAAGTGCAATTCAGTTTATGGATTTGGGATTTCAAAACGAAAAAGCAAAAGAAACGAGCGAAGCATATGAAAATTATTATACGGCCTCTACTTTGTTAGATGATGAGAATAAAAAACTACCCGCTTTGGAATTAAAACTTGCTAAGTTACGTTCTGAGATTTTTCCATCAGTTTCTAAAAAGTCAATTTTCCGTCCTTTATGGAAAAAATATGCAAACTCACCCTTTCAAAATCAAATTCGATATGAATATCTAGTGTCTTGTTTTTCTTCTAAGGAAATGGAGGATTGTTCGTATGATTCGAAAGATTTTATTGGAGCCGAACGTGATACTTATTTAGGAGCACTTGCATTCTATTCCCAACTTAGATCTGGAAAATTGAATGAGTTCAAAACAAAAGATCTTTCCCGTGCACAAATTGAAAAAGAAGAAGATCCTTTTTTGCAGGCGTATCGTTTGGGAAGTTTATACATTCAAAATTATATGTTTTATGAAGCAGACCAAGAGACAAAAAAACTCTCACAATTGGCAAAAACAGCAAAAGAAAAGAATGTAGTCAAAAACAGAATTATGGAAATATATTTCCATAAAGCATTTGTGTTTGGTGATAAGAACATTTATCTAACTCCACTTAATTCAACATCCGCTTACAATTATGGTTTTAAAAAAGATTGGAAACCTTTTGATGAAAAAATCCTCTCGCGGGATTTTACGAAATTCGGTTATTCCGATTCTATTTACGATTCATATCGATTGAGATTATATACCTCTTGGAAGGATTTGTTGCAAACTGGGTATACCGAGGTATTAACTTTGACACCAGAATATTTAACAAATGGTCAATCAGTTCTGACAAAGTTATCCCATTTGAATCGAAGTTTGTTTTTCCATTTATTATTGAATTCGATACCATTTCAAAAAAACCAAGAAGTGAATTCTTTGTTTGAGTTGTTGCTGCAAATGGAAGAAGAAGAGGGCAGAGGATACAGAGCTTTATTTTTTCAACTCGAGTTAGCAAAAGCTTTATATTTACGTGGTGATTGGGATTTGGCAGAGCAAATCATCACTAAAATGCAGAAACAAACTGTTAACTTAGGGGAAGGGAATTCGTATTGGACCGAAAAGTGGAATGACTTCAAATGGAAACGTGATTATCTAAAAAACCAAGTTGGCAATTCTTTAGTCACTCCAAATCCATTTCAAAAGGTATATGAGTTATCTAAAAACAAAAAACCAGAAGAATACATTGCGATTTTAAATGAATTGAATCGTAAGAATAAAAATGAATTCTTAAGTCCAGAATTGAAAAAGGAATATGAGTTTTTATTTCATTATCTCTTACAACTGTGTTTGGATAAAAATAGTTCTGAAAGTTTTTTTGATATAGCTGTCGCGCGGGAGATCTTCCGGTATACTTCTGAAAGATTTTCAAACGAAGTTCTGTATGTGAAAGAAATACCTACATTTGAAGTGTATGCAGAGAAACTTAAAAAAAAGATGACCGGTAAACAAGAGTTTCATGGTATTTTTGATTTAGGTAAAAAAACATATTTACTGAGTTTTGCATCAGGTAAGTCCCTCGGTCGCGAACTTTTCCCAGACAATAAATCCATTTATCGAGAATTGGTTCGTTATTTCCGCTCCTCGGAAGCTGGTAGCCAAGAAGTAATCTTAAGAGAATCATTGGCTGACAAATACCGCACCAACTTACGACTGAATCAGAAGAATAGGCATTATCTGTTTGCTTCGGGCATTCATTCTGTAGTTCCTTTGTCGATTCCCGAGACAGAATATTATTCAGTTTCCTCTATTTCCGATTTTTTGATGAACGAACCTCTTAAATTGAAAGAGATTTCTCCGAAAAAACCTAGTGTGTCTACGATTGGTTACCGAACTTCCTTGGAAAATGAAATCAGTGCCGGACTTGTTGTTTGGGAAACAAATGGAAATAAGGACACTTCGTCACCATATATTGTAGATTTTTCAGAACTAGGTTGGTGTCATTCTACATACCTCTGTTTGGATGGAACTGCCTTATATAATATAAAACCAAAAGGGAATGCGACAGCTGTTGTGTATGCAAATCAGAATATTGGACCATCGTTGCAATACACGAATGATTTTAGTGGAATCGCATATTATTTATCCAAAGCCAAAAAAGGATTATTTGTTTTGCATTCCGGTACGCAAGTGGGCGTTCATAATTTGTTTTTTATGCGAAAGTTTTTGAGCCAAGAAGAACTCGAAAAGCCACTTCATATACGGTTGTTAGAAGGTAAAAATGCCGCAAAACTACATTCTATTGATGATCGGTATTGGATTGGTTACAAACTTTACACAACCGCTATGATTGAAGACTAGGGAGAAGGATTTAAAAATTCCTTTCGCGATTCTTCTGGCATTTGAAATAGGTTTTGAACTTCTTTGTGGAAGGTAACTAGGTTTCGATTCGATTTTTCGTAAAGCTTAAGAAAACTAACTTCTCCTGAATGGTAACGAAGAGCGCCTAAAAAATCTTCGTTGTTCCATTCTCTAACCAAAAATTCTTTTGATTTTTCTTCAGGGATTAAATTCTCCGATATGATTTTGTTTTTGAAGTTGAGAATGATTGATTTTTTTAATTCTAATTTTTCATTCCTATCACGATTGCTTTCATACACTTCTTTCAGTTGGTTGGCATATTGTTTTAGAAGTTTTAAAATTGTTTCTCTTTTGATTTTTTCTTTTTTGAATTTTAGCAAATGAGGACTATTTTCTCCCTCCTTAGTTTTGTAAAAAATTTCAGTTCCAATTTCTTCTACAAAACTCGCATAGGATTCGTTGAGTGTCGTGTCCCCTGGCAAATAGGCTGTGGCATGTGCCATTTCATGGATGACGAGTCCCACCAAACGATGGTCAGGCCAAGTTAATTGTGGGGAAAGGACTGGGTCCGAAAACCATCCCAAAGTGGAATAACCACCAATTGCTCTGATCCTTGTATCATAGCCTTTGATTTTTAGTTCGTTTTCAAGTTCTTTCGCCAATTCTTTGTTAAAGAATCCTTTGTAGGGAACTGTGCCTGCTATGGGAAACCACCATGTATACGATTTGAGTGCCAAGGATTCGGAGGCGCTCACATTCCAACCGATTTCTTCCCGATCCAATTCTGTGAAGTATTCAAATCCACCTTTTTCGTTTAGCGCTAGTTCTTCGATGGCAAACTTCCGCACTTCTTGGATTAAACTTAATTTTTGTTTGGTTTTTGGTTCTAGATTTGGTTTGGCTAAGACAGTTTCAATTTTTTCTCTGTTTAAAATGATTGCAGATTGTTCCTTCCCTAAATGGTATAAATACGGTAAACAACTGGTCAGGAAAAATGGAAAGAACAACATTGTCATGAACGTTCTCATCTTTTTGATTCGACACAGGAAGGGAATCGGCAAAAGTGGAAGGGGTTTTGGCATTCTATGGAAAGAAAAAATTCGATTCCGCCAGTCGTCTACATTAACTTTGCACTAGTCTTTGTACTTTTATTCGCGATCTTCTTTCCAGAAATCCGATCGGCCACGACAAAACTTTTTTCCTCCCCAAAACCGATCTCGGCAAGCAAACAAAGCCAAGCGATTCAAATTCAGTCTAGTTTTCGGAATGTCTATCGGGAAGCCCAACAATTCGTGGTTTCCATTCGAACCAAAAAAACAGAAATGATTTTTCACCCCTATGCCTTTGGCGAAAGCCGAGAAGATCGGATTTCTTCCATTGGCAGTGGCTTCATCATTGATGAACGTGGGTTTGTGGTGACCAATTACCATGTGATTAAAAACGCCGAAATCATTGAGATCATCATGTCCGATGGTCGCATTTTCCCCGCACGTTATGTCGGAAGCCATGAACGAGCAGACATTGCTCTACTCAAGATCCCGAGTGAAGACAAATTCACCCCAGCGTTTCTCGGCAACTCTGACGAAATTGAGGTAGGAGACTGGGCGATCGCAGTGGGCTCCCCATACGGATTGGAAAAAACCTTCACTGTGGGAGTTGTATCGGCAAAGTCTCGGGAGGATTTGGATGAAACAGGCCAAACTCATATTCAGACGGATACAGCGATCAATCCAGGTTCCAGTGGTGGACCTCTTCTCAATATCTATGGAGAAGTTGTGGGCATTAACCGGATGATTCGTTCTTCTAGTGGCGCAAGTGCAGGCATTGGATTTGCCATTCCCATCAATTATGCCAAACGAGTTCTTCGCCAAATCGAACAAAATGTAGGCCAGAACATTCGTCCTGCAACTCTTGGAGTCATGGCAACTGCACCCCTTCCTGACCATAGGCGTTCTTTAGGAATCCCCAGGGAAGCTGTGGGAGTCCTTGTTTACGACATTGAACCAAACTCTGCGGCAGAAAAAGGGGGACTTCGACGTTACGACTTCATCGAGGGTGCCAATGGACTTGCCATCCGCCATATCAATGATTTGCGCGAACAAGTGGGTCTCGTTGGTCTCGGAGGCGTCTTACGGTTGAAGATATTAAGGGATACCCAAGAGATGGAATTATCGATCCCTTTGGTGGAAACCACATACCAAAAGGGCAAAAAATGATATGAGAAGAAATATAGTCCATTCGGGGGCAGATGCCCTCATTTACGAAATTCGCCAAATTGTCGCCCTTGCCAAACAAATTGAAGCAATGGGTGTTCCCATCACTTGGGAAAATATTGGGGATCCTATCCAGAAAGGGGAATCTATTCCTACCTGGATGAAAGACATTGTCAGTGGACTTGTGAACCAAAACAAATCTTGGGCCTATACCGCCACCCAAGGGGATGAAACCACTCGTAAGTTTTTGGCTGGAAAAGTAAACGAGAGAGGTGGTGCGCAAATTACATCGGAAGACATTTTGTTTTTTAATGGTCTCGGTGATGCGGTCGCAAAAATATTTGGATTTATGAGAAGGGAAGCGAGGATCCTTGGCCCTTCTCCTGCTTACTCCACTTTATCTTCAGCAGAAGCAGCTCACTCTGGTTATGAGCACTTAACCTATGAACTCAATCCCAATAATGATTGGATGCCTGACTTAGAAGACATTGAAAACAAAGTGAAATACAACGATTCGATCGCTGGAATTTTACTGATCAATCCAGACAATCCAACCGGTGCGGTGTATCCAAAAGAAGTGATGCGAGAGATTGTCAAAATTTGTGAGAAGTATGATATCATTTTAATCTGTGATGAAACTTATGCGCATGTAAACTATTCTGAATGGGGTAGTATCCATTTGTCAGAAGTTATCGGTGACAAAGTTTGTGGATTTGCACTTCGATCTATTTCAAAAGAATTTCCTTGGCCAGGTGCTAGATGTGGATGGTTAGAAGTTTTTAATCGAAAAAATGATCCAACATTTGAGAGATATATCAAATCGTTGTTAGATGCAAAAATGTTGGAAGTTTGTTCTACAACTCTTCCTCAACTTTCGATACCATTGGTGTATTCCCATCCTGAATTTTTAAACCACTTAAAATCTCGGAATTTGAAATTCAAAAAAAGAGCGGAGAAAGCAACACAGTTGTTATCAGGAATTCCTGGTGTAAAAGTAATCCAACCCAAAGGTGCTTTTTACCTGACTGTTCTTTTTGAAGATGATGTTTTAAAACCACATATGACTTTACCAATTCAAAACGAGAAGGTAAAAAACTTTGTTGCACCTTTGATGGAGAAAGCTGCTCTAGATCGCCGTTTTGTTTTACATCTACTAGCATCTGCAGGGATCTGTGTTGTCCCTCTCAGTTCTTTTTGTTGTAGTCGAAATGGATTTCGTGTCACCTTACTCGAAGAAGACGAGACAAAGTATGAATGGATTTATAAAACTTTAGCTGAGAATATTAAGCAGTATTTAGCATCTTAAATGAATTCACGCGGAAGATACAAAATAGGCATCTTTGACTCTGGTTTAGGTGGACTTTCTGTATTGCGTACTCTATGGAAAGAAACTTCTAATATTGATTTTATCTATTTTGGTGATTTGATTCATGCACCATACGGTCAAAAATCAAAACAAGAAGTCATTGAACTTTCAAAACACGCTTTTGAGTATTTGATTGAAAAAGATTGTGAAACAGTATTATTTGCCTGTAATACAGCCACTTCGGCCGCTGCTGATTTTTTAAGAAAACAACACTCCATTCCCATTTTTGGAATGGAGCCGGCCATAAAACCAGCGCTAGTTGAGAACCCAGGTGTCAAAATTGCTGTGTTTGCCACTGAACTTACGTTAAAAGAAGAAAAATTTAAAAACTTGGTTTCAGGTCTGGCCATCGGAACTGAAATTCTCCCTGTGCCATGTGAAGGTCTTGCGAAGTTGATTGATTCTGATAATTGGGAAGAAGCTTGGAATTATTTAGACACCAAAATTAAAAATGTCCTTCCTGAAACACAAATCATTGTTTTGGGTTGTACCCATTATGTTTTTCTCAGGGAACGGATCAGCTATCATTATCCAAACTTAAAAGTATATGATGGAAATCTAGGGACTTCTCTCCATATGAAAAATGTATTACAATTGCCTGATGGTTGTAAGGAAAACAAAAATCAATTGGACATTCTTTTGAATACACCTGAATCAGACTACGTTCATCTTGCAGGTAGAATTGCAAAAACCATCACACCGAATCATACCTTATCTCTCATTAATACCACTATAGGAAAACTCCATGTCTAACCAAAATAAAGTAACTTACAAAGATGCTGGAGTTGATACCGAGAAAGGGCAAGAGTTTGTCCAAAGAATCAAAACCAATGTTGCATCCACACATAACAAGAATGTATTAGGTGGTCTCGGTGGATTTGCCGCTTGTTATGATGTTAGTTTTTTGAAATCTTACCAGGAACCAATTTTATTATCAGGAACCGATGGAGTAGGAACAAAACTTCAAATCGCAAGATTACTTGGAATTCATAACACAGTTGGAATCGATTTAGTTGCGATGTGTGTGAATGATATTTTGGTAAATGGTGGTAAACCACTCTTTTTCCAGGATTACATCGCTTGCGGTAAACTCCATTTGCCAACGATGGAAGCCATTGTTTCTGGTATAGTGAAAGGTTGTACCTTAGCAGACTGTGCACTGGTGGGTGGCGAAACGGCAGAACATCCAGGTGTGATGCCTGATGATGAATATGATTTAGCTGGATTTGTTGTTGGTGTTGTTGAAAAAAACAAAATGATTGATGGAAAATCTATCAAAGCGGGAGACACGATCATTGGATTGGCATCTTCTGGTCCACATAGCAATGGTTTTTCGCTCATTCGTAGACTTTTACTCAATGATGGAAAATTACCTACATCAGAATCAGAATTAAAATTTTTAAAAGAACATGTTTTTCTTCCTACCAATATTTACGTAAAAACCATACTTTCACTGATCGAAAAAATATCTATCAAAGGTATGGTTCACATAACAGGTGGAGGATTTTATGAAAATATTCCTAGAGTTCTACCAAAAGGTATTGGTGCTGAAATTTTTTCTCTACCGGAATCTTATGTTTTCTCTAAACTAGAAAAAGATCATTCTTTAGATCGCCATGATATGTATGGAACCTTTAATATGGGAATTGGTTATATCCTAGTTGTGGATTCAGCTTCGGTAGACAAGGTAATGGAAACATTGGAATCTCTCGGGGAAACTTCCTATGTGATTGGGAAAACAAACGATTCTGGAAAAATTTCCATTAACCTTTAAAAGGGAAAACAACTTTAAATATCGTCCTACCTGGACTTGAGTCGAAACTAATATTGGCATTATGCCTGTTTACAATTTCTTTCACAAGATAAAGTCCAAGTCCCAATCCATCCCCTGATGTTTTCGTAGAGAAAAATGGCATGAAGATTTTTGGTTGTTGTTCATATGGAATTCCCGTTCCTGAATCTTCGATTTCCACTACGACAGAATCTCCCATTTTATAACTACGAATCCAGATGGTGCCTTTCGAAGATACTGCTTGGATGGCATTCCAAATGATCTGGCTCCAGAGTTGCACCAAATCTCCTTGGATACATCGAATTTTACCTTCAAAATCTAAATTCAGAATTAAGTTAATATCGCGTAAAAAGAATTCTTTATACAATGAAATAGCGGAATGGATTGTATCTTTCAAAGAAAAATCAATTAACTCTAGATTGGATTGCAAACCAGCAAAGTTTTTTAATGTAAATGTAATCTTTGAAAGTCTGCGAATGGAATAATGGATATGTTCTGATGATTGTTTCAGCAGAAGGAATTTTTTTAATTTTTTGAAATCATCTTGGGTTTCGATTGTGGATTTAATTTTACTTAATATGGATGGAGAAAGGTTTCGTATTCCAGAATCAACAAATAGTTCTGCTAATTGTTCCGGATAAAAAATTGAATTTTGTTTTAATAATTCTGTTAATGATTTTCTTGTTTGGCGATTGGAAAGTCCGGTGAGGATTCTCAGCCCTGAATCATTGGAGTTGATGATTAAATTTAAAATTTCGCTCAGTGGTTTGTTTTTTTCATCTAAACTTTCTTCCTCCCATTCCGAAATCAAAGTTTCAACGGAAGATTTGATCATACCAATTGGATTATTGATTTCATGGGCAAGTCCTGATACTAGTTGCCCAAGTGAGGCAAGTTTTTCATTTTGAATCAATTTTTCCTGAGCTTCTCGTAACGCAAATAACGCAGAATTTAATTCTGTGTTACTTGTTTGTAATTCGATGGTTCTTGCTTTAACTTTCTCCTCTAATGATTTGTTTAATTCTTTTAATTCAAGTTCGGCTGTTCGTTTAGATGTTTGATCAATTCCTATCCAAATGATTTTGGAAGGTTCATTTTTATTATCACGAATGATCCCTAGTCTCCATTCTAAATATAAGGTTTGTTTGTTTCGGTTAACAAATCTTAGAATTAGACTTTCAGCAATATTTTGAATTTCATTGATATCATCCAAAACCTCTTTTAAAAATTCTTTGTCCTCTTGAATTAAAATTACATTTTGAATGTATTCTCCGATGACTTCTTCTTTGGAGAGTCCTAGGATTTGTAAGGCGGCAGGATTTATGTTTTCTAATAAACCTTTTGAATTGGTTAACAAAATTAAATTAGCGGCATTGTCAAAAATCGTAGAATTTAGATTTTTTTCTTGTAAGAGCGAAATCTCGATTCTTTTGGTACTTGTAATATCCAATGCAACAACATCAATTCGCTTTTTGATACCTAAGATATCATTTGAAACATTTACATAATGTTCTGTCCAAACAATGGATCCGTTTGCGTGCACCATACGTAATATAATTGGTGATTTCCCTTCGTATAAATCTTGGATTTTGTGTTGGTCCTCCGGAATCACAATATCTCGAAAGAAATCTGGATTTTCATAAAAGAAGTTAATCCCATAACCCGTGATTTCTTCCATTTTGGAACTAATGTAAGATGTCCTTGGTTCTGGAATAAATTCGATATTGTAAATAATCGCAGGCAATTGGTTATACATAATCAAAAGCCGAACGTTTACGTCCTTAATTGCCTTTTGTAATGTTTCCAATTCGAACAAGGATAAATTTAGTTTTTTGGTTTGAACTTGGAAACTAAAAAGGATACAAGCCACTCCAAATAAAAACATAAATAATGTGCTAAGAGTATATCCCAAAGGAAGATACTTTTCTAAAGTAAATAAATAAGGGAAAAACAATCTTTGTAGAGATAACAATATGCAAACCATTAGAAAATATACTCTGAGACCAGTTGCATATTCTTTTAGTTTGAATGTAATTATTCCAAATG
>NZ_RQGG01000041.1 GCF_004769665.1 Leptospira kemamanensis | reverse complement strand
GGGTTCTATGAGTAAAATCATCAAAATAAATTTTATAATTTGATTCCCAATCAGGAACTAAACAAATCAAAATTCCACCGGGTTTTAATACCCTTCTTGCTTCCTTTAAGAAAAAGTCAGGATTTTGTAAATGCTCTAAGAAACTTTTATTATAGATTACATCAAAGGTATTATCTTTGAAAGGTAATTTATCCTGATCCGCATTACATAGATGGACTGGAATTTCCTGTGTTGCTAAAAACTTCTTTGCCTCTTTTGAAAGATCTACGCCTACACAGTCCAATCCCATTTTTTTAAAATTTAATAGAAATTCACCTCTGCCGCAACCTGGTTCTAGTATTTTTAATCCAGGCTTTAGTCCAAACGATTGATAAAGATAAGAAACTAGTTTACTAGGATAATCTGTATATGGATGTGATCCTTCATCATAAACAACTCTTAAATAATCCGTCATACGAGTTCCTCCACTAATTCAAGTATTATCCCATCTATATCGTGGCAATATGCAACTTTAACATTTCCAGAGGGTGATATGGCAGGATGATTGACCAGGTTACCTCCCATGTCGATAATCTGCTTACATGTTTCTTCAATATTATCGACTGTAAATGCTATATGAGAACAACCGAGAGTATTGGAAGGTGAATTTACCTTTTCCTTTTTCTCTGGATGAGAATGATATTGAAGTAATTCAATCATAGAACCATCTGGACCGTGTAGTTTTGCTGTTTCCACACTTACTGATTGAATACCAACAACAGTATCTATAAATTTCCCTTCTTCAACCTCTCTCTTCCATAATTGAAAACCAAGATTTTCATAGAAGTTCAATGACTTATTAAGATTTCTTATGACTAATCCTGTATGCCTAGTTTTTTTTATCATATAGACTTTTTGATAGCATCATCGATCGCACTTGAAAAGACATTTAATCCTTCCAATAAAGCTTCTTCATTAATTGAAAGTGGCGGTGCTAGTTTTATGGATTCACGGCCTGTATGAACAACAATTAAACCTCTTTGCAAACAATATTCGGAAATCAAATCGCAAAGAGAAGATAAAGGTTTTCCATTTTGATCATTAAAAATCACTGCAGCAAGGAGACCAACACCTTGTATGGAACTGATAAAATTAGAATATTTTGTTCTTATTTTTTGAAGTTCTTCATGAAATTTGAGTCCTAATTTTTCTGAATTAGATATGTAACCATCTTCAAGTAAAGCTTCTAAATTTGCTTTCCCTGCGGCACAGATCATTGGACTTGCAGAGTGAGTAGAACTCATTGAACCAATATCAGGAAGATCCATAACTTCTGCAGATCCTAAAACTAAGGATAATGGTAAACTGGAAGCAGCTCCTTTACCACAACATAAAATATCAGGTTCTACTCCATAATGCATATAACCAAATAATTTTCCAGTACGTCCAAAACCAGCCTGCATTTCATCAAATGAAACTAATATATCATTCATATGTGCAAACTCAACTAATGCTTGTACAAATTCCTTTGGATAAAAAACAGCACCCCATCCTTGAAATGTTTCCAACATAAATCCAGAAATGTCAGTTTTTGGATCGATATTCTTTTCCTTACAAAGGGTTTCCAATCCTTTTGTAAAAAAACCTATAGGATCCTTAACGGCTTCTTCTCTCCAAGGATAAGGAAATGGCATGTGGAAAATATTTGGATCTAGATATCCAATCCACTCCTTTTGACTAGGATTCCATCCCATCATTTGAGCACCTAACGTCCGACCATGCCAATTTCCTTCAAAACAGATGATACCACCTTTTTTTTTGCCTTTTTTTTGGCCATGTAATCTCATTAATTTTAAAGCACATTCAGTTGCTTCAGTTCCAGCAGATAACAAAAATGCTTTTTCAAATTGTTTTGGAGTGTTAGCAATTAAATATTCTAGATACTCAATCCTTTCAATATTGCCGTAAGTATAAGTATGTAATAGCGGTTTATCGAGTACTTTTTTTAATGCATCAACTATCCGTTTGTTCCCATGACCGCAATTCGTTACAAAAATAGTACTGCTAAAATCGATCCAAGTATTTCCCCATTTATCATAAACTTGAAACCCTTCTGCTTTATCCCAAATAATTGGCATTTGACCATGCATAGATCGGGATTCCAACTCATACATCTTCTTTAGCAATGGGATACTTTCTGGAACTGGTATCTGAGTATTTATTTTACGATACTTTGAATTAACCTTTTCAACTTCTTGTGGGATATGACTAAATCCATGACCTGCCATTTATTTACTCTCCAAGTGATTCAAATATTCTAATAATGGGGAACCGTATTTCTTAATTTGGAATTCAAGTATATCTAACTCTTCAGGTGAATCTACTTCAGTACAAGCTGGAGAAACATAACCTATAACTTTATTTCCATGAAAAAAATTTGTTCCTAAGACAAAAGAACTTCTTACTACATCCACATAACCATCTGGAATGAAAACATCTGGATATGATTGCCTAGGCAAATTAAACCTATCAAGTGAGGTCTCTTCAGTAGTCAATGCAGTAAGATAACCACTTTCATTCTTTCTAAACCACTTAAATGGTGATTCAGAACAAATATGAGCAGAACGTAAAGCCGTAGCATCAGCATCCAATTCTATCATTTTTAAAGCTTCATCAATATGTTTCGGATCCCGTAATGGTGTTGTTGGTCTTAGATGCACCCAGTATTCGGGTACTTTATTTTCCTTCTCTTTTATCCATTGCATGGCATGAAGCATAAAATCCCTATCTGTTGAAGTGTCGGTAGAATATTCGGCAGGACGTAGGAAAGGCACTTCAGCACCATATCTTTTAGCAATCGCTGCATATTCTTCTGAGTCAGTAGATACAATTGTTCGAATTACAGATTTAGACAAAACTCCAGCAGCAATACTATAGGCAATAAGGGGATGCCCACTCAATTTAGCTAAATTTTTATCTTTTATACTTTTTGATCCACTTCTTGCAGGGATGATTGCAATCGTATTACTCATATATTTTAAATTAAAAAATTCCTTCGTACCCAATCTAATTGACGTTTAAATATTTCTAATCCTTCATCATCTCGATAAGCTTGCATAATCAAAGGTCCCTCATAATGCAAATGTTGTATCTGATTTAAAACTTTCTGAAATTGCGCATCCCCTGTTCCCAATTCGACGGATCCTGAATTTAGCTTTCTATCTTTGATATGAATATCACTAATATATTTTCCATACATATTGAATTCCTCATCTGGATCGAATCCTAACGAGGCACTATTCCCAATATCATAGTTTACTTTTACAGACCGAGAATCAAACATCCTTATGACATCTAAGAAATCACTAGGTCCCAAATCAGATTCTAAAGACAAATTAATATTTAGATTTTCAGCTTCTTTTACCAGTGGTGATAATCTTTCTAAAAATTTCTTTTTGTCTATCTCTGTTTTTAAGGAAGATTGGTCTACACATGGAATTACAATATCATTAACTCCAAGTTTTTTCCCTTGGCGTAACAATTTTAACAAGACTTTCTGACTTTCTTTCACAATTTCTAAATCTTCAGAATGGAAAGGTGCTTCCATAAAATAATCGGCGCAAATGGAAAGTACCTTCACACCTGTTTCATTCATTTGTTTTTGTATCTGAACTATTCCTGAATCAGATACTAGAGGATTTTTTTCAAAATCGTTGTAATCGAGGATGAATTCAATACAATCAAGACCCAAGGATTTAGCGATAGGAAACTCATCTTGCCAATAATCGACTGGATGTGCTTGGTATCTTCCCTTGTATTTAGGGAGTAATCTCCCTTGCATAACTCCTAAAGGATTATTCATGACTTATTCCTTGTGTAATGATACCGATGCAATGATTGTATCAGTAAGACCATTCGCAGCCAAAACTGCCTCATAATTTTTTTCTAATTCTACTGAATTTAATTGGTTCCAAATCTTATGCCCACCCGGTTTACCTTTTGTTAGCCAGTACAAATGATTGGAAAGAGGATAACGCTGAATGTGTTTGATCCAATTTAGTTTTAAATTTGTGCGTTTTATCAAGGCATCTAAAGTGTTTGCGTTAAAAAGAAATAAGTGCTGACTCCAATAGGTAAATTCAGAAAAGGCTTTATTCTCATACAAGCTCAAGAGAACATCATTTGAACTTGGAACCTCTATGATCAACTCTCCATTTTGATTCAATAGTTTTGAGAGAGATTTGATGATACTCACTGGATCGGAGAGATGTTCTACTACGTGAAATGCAGTGATTATATCAAAAGTTTTCCCTTTACTGATGAGCTCTGCTAAATCAGTAGATACATCTAAGCCATTTTCAATAAAATGTGTTTGCAAACGTGTTTCTAATTCAATGCCACCAACAGACTTCGAAATTGTTTTTGCTTTTAGTAAAAAACCACCGACTCCACATCCAAAATCTAATATCGTTCGGTTGGTTAGTTTATCTTTCAAAAACTGAAATCGTCTTTCGTCATCTTTTTCTGTTTCATTCAACCATTCTGGTATTTCAGGTAAATCATTTCCATGCATACCAGAATCTTTGTAATGCGCTTGGTCAATATGATCAAAAGAAGACAAAAAAACTAAACCACAGTTTTCACATTCTTTAATTTCAAGATTACTATTATCTCTAACTTTGCCTGGTCGGTTGAGAAAGGAATTTGAATTACATAAATAACAATGTGTTAGAGTCATTTTTTGAAGTATCGATCCTCAACTAATCCACAAATAATATGTCCAATCATAATATGACATTCTTGGATTCGTTCTGTCCTTGTCGATGGAACACATATACAGGGAATTTGTCCTTTTAACTTACCACCTGTACTTCCAGTCAAGGCAACCACATGTAAGTTCAACCTTTTTGCTGTTTCAATCGTCGCTAGTATATTTTGACTATTACCGCTTGTACTAATTGGTATGTATACATCTCCACTTCGAGATACAGCTTTTAATTCTCTTACAAATATTTGATCGAATCCATAATCATTTCCAATGGCTGTCGTTGACGAGCTATTGGTTCCCAATGCAATTGATGCAAGAGGTTCGCGATCAAATTGAAGGCGAGATATAAATTCCGCTGCGAGGTGTTGAGAGTCGGCAAAACTCCCACCATTCCCGGCAAAAATTACTTTTCCACCTAATTGTAAGGATTTTAAACAATGGTTGGCAAGTTCATCAATTTGTGCCAAAATTAGTTCTGAATCCAAAATTTCTTTTTTAACATCAATCGATGCTTGGATGACATTCCTGATTGTTTCAAAAGACATTAAAGAATTCCTTCTAATTTTTCCAGGGCGATCCAAAACCCTTCTCCACCATTTTTATGACCTTGCCAAATTTCAGGAATGAACCAAGCATTTGGTGCGTGTTTTGCGAAAATTTTTCCAAGGCGGTTAAAATCAATATCTCCCTCTCCCACTTGTAAACCCTCACCATTGAGCCCTTTTGCATCTCCCATATGGATGTGCGCTGTAAAGGGTGCAATCCTTTCAGAAAAATCATAAAAGTCATACCCAAAGTGATTGCAGGTTAACATTGTATGAGATACATCATAACACATTCTTAAGTTTAGCTTTTTACACCATTCTTCAATTTCTGCAATATGAACAAAAATATTTTGGTATCTTTGTCCTCCAAAATGCCATGGAAATGGAGCCATTGTTTGTGGGATTAATTCAACCCCTTCCAAATCTAATGATTTCAAACTTTCACCAAAACGTTGATAATATGAAGGTAATATCTCTTTTGGTAAATTCCCATCCATGGAAATTCCGCCAATGTTTGCTACTATGAATGGCTTTTTTGTTTTTGGAAAAAATTTCTTAAGTGCGCGAGTGATATCAATCACCCTTTGAGTTTCTTTTAGGGAAATTTTTCTATAACTTTCATCCGGAGTAGCTAAATCCATAAGATGGCTTCCTTCAAATAACTCGGGAGCATGTATTACAAATTCACATTCATAAGTGCCTGTCAAATATTGATTTGGATCCAACTCCATATCTGAGTAGGAAAGGTGAAATTCAAATAAATCGGGTTTTACCCTCTGGTAATATTCTTGAAAATCATGGTATCTTACAGGAACGCCCCAAGGATGCGTAAACTTATATTGTCTTGGTTCAATTCTTTTTTCAGATAGATCAGAAGGGAAAAAATAATCCTCAACATCCATATCTCGTTGCATCTTTTTTCCAATTAAATCATACATTTTCTGAGGTGAAAGTCCTTGGCCAGGACTCAAAACCTTTACCATATCTTTTGTAATGATTGTTCCTTTTGAAATTGGAACAGCCGCAACACAACTTTTAGAAAGATTTTCTCGATTGATCATCTCCCCTTGGCTAACTTTTCTTTCATATTGGCTTGTTCCAGTTGCCAGTTCTATTTCACGAATTCCAGATACAAGTGTTTTGAATTCTTTCATTTCCAAACTTGCAGCATGATCAGGTCCTTCCATAGTTCTATCTAATGTTAGATGGCGTTCAACAATCATAGCACCTAGAGCAACAGAAGCAAGAGTAACATTGATTCCTCGTTCATGTCCTGAATAACCGATGTAGTTATGAAATTCCCGTAATTGATTCATCCATTTCAAATTTATATCATGAAGAGGTGCGGGATATGTGCTATTACAATGTAAAAATACGAATTCAGAATTCGCTTTTGTTAGATAATCACGTGTAAACAATATCTCCTGCGTTTGGCTCATTCCAGTAGATAAAATTAATGGTTTTTTAGTTTCAATAAGCCTATCAAGTAGTTTCACATTAGTTAAATCAGCAGAAGCAACCTTATATGCAGGAACTGGGAACGTTTCTAAAACATCGACACTTTTGCTGTCCCAGGGAGTACATAAATATAAAATTCCTTTTTCTTTGCAGTATTGGTTAAGTTTGCGATGAAATTCTTTATTCAACTCAAACTTTTCTAAAAGATCCAAAATATATTCAGTACCAAGATCTTCTCCTGATTTAAGCAAACTTTTGCTTCTATATACCTCATCTAAGTGACGCATTTGAAACTTTGCACAGTCTGCACCAACTTCAACGGCAACATCTACTAACTCAAAAGCCTTATTCAAATCTCCATTATGATTGTTTCCAATCTCAGCAATCACAAATGTCCTTCCAGCTCCAATCTCAAAATTTCCGATTTTAATCATATTACAGTCATTTCCTCATTATCTAGTTCTTCTCTAACTGTCCATGCATGTAAGCCTTCCGAATCAAAACGAAACGGTCGGTAGTTTAATCCTGCTGATTCCATCCATTCCAAAATTTTATGTTTTTGAAATGGTGGAACATAAAACAAAAAAAATCCACCACCACCAGCTCCTAATAATTTTCCACCTATTGCACCGTGGACTATTGCATTTTCATATATTTTATCTAAGAATTGATTTGATATTTTGGAACTTAAGCCTCTTTTGATTTCCCATGCCTTATGCAAACACTTTCCAAATTCTAACAACCGACCTCTTAGTAAGTGATTTCGCATTTCATACGTTAGTTCCACATTCGATTGAACTCTCTGTTTGATATCTGATTGTTTCATGGTTTCACGTTGGTCATCGTGAATATTCCCTGAGTCATGCGTAGTGGCAGTATCACATAAAATTAAACTCTCTTCTAATTCTATCAAAGTATCTTTTGATAAACGAAGCGGGTGCACAATGTTTTGGTCCATGGCAAATTCCATAAAATTGAAACCACCAAAAACAGTCGCATATTGGTCTTGCCACCCTCCTGCAATTCCCATATCAAGTCTCTCAGCTTGAAACGCTAGTTCCGCAATTTCATGGTTATCCCATTTATCTTTTCTAAATTGATTAAAACATCCAAGTATAGCAGAAGCAACAACTGCAGACCCACCTAAACCTGAATTCATTGGATAGTCAGAATGCACATACAACTCGAATCCAAAATTTGGTCGTGCAACTTTGATTACAGCCTGAAACAATTTAAATTTACTTACTGTTTTGGTTAACTCATCAAAATCAGAGAATTCAATTTTATCTTTTAGGTCACCTGAATTGAGTATGATTCGATAATCTTCTCTGATTCTTAATGTAGCATGAGTGTATAAGCTGACTGTGGAGTTGATCACTGCTCCTTTCTCATTGCTAAAAAAATGAGTTAGGTCAGATCCACCACCTCCAAAACTAATCCGAACCGGTGATCTAGCTCTAGCATAAATTTTACGTTCTTCTAAATGAGGTAGCTCATCTTTGGTAACAATTCCTACTAAACTTCTTTTTTCATCCAATACAGGAATGAAACGTATGCGAGAATCTAGCATTTTTAATAATTGTTCTCTGGGAGTTTGACTGGATGCCCAAGTAAACTCACTGTTCATACATTCGAATATTGATGTATTTAGATTTTTTCCTTTTAATAAAATCCGACGGATGTCACCATCAGTAACCAAACCTATGATTTGGTTTTCTTTGTCTTTCACGAGAGCAAAGCCGAGATGATTTAATTCGATTTTAGATAATGTTTCCTCTACCGAATTACTACTTGAAACAATAAATAAGTCAAAACTCAAAGTTTATTCTCCCGACCAGAAATAATCCAATTTTGAAAACGTTTATAATCTTCAGGAATACCAATATCAATAAAATCTGTATCCAATGGAATGGCTCGAAGTAAGTTTTCAAAAACTAGTTTTGGGAAAATTTCTTTTTCCATTGAAAACTCCCCATCTTTTCCGAGAAACAAATCTGCATTCAATTTATAAATTCCCGCATTAATCCAACCTGAACCAGCATTCTCTTTTTTTTCCTCAAATTTCTGAATCATACCTTCTTCAATTGTAACCTTTCCATACCTTGATACATCCGGTATAAAGATGACTCCTATGGAAGGTGCCTTAGATTTGGCTAGCTGTTCCATAGAAATTGGATCAACCCAGGTGTCTGCATTCACAATTAAAAAATCACCTTTGATTTGAAGGGATTGAATTGTGTAAGCAACAGATCCACCAGTTCCAAGTAAAGTTGGTTCAACTGAGTAATGAATTTCGCAATCTGTTAAAATTGAATTTTTCAAAGAATCAATACATTCTTTAATTTGGTTCGCTTTGTGATGTAATAAAAAATAGAATTTCCGAAAACCTTGTTCTATATAATTTTCAAGTAAATATACAAGGAACGGTTTTCCGTTTACTGGAGCAAGAGGTTTCGGAACATCATTAACAACAGAGGCCAATCTCGTACCCCTACCGCCTGCTAAAATGAAAATGGGGATATTTTTTGGTTCCATTATAAAAATGGAATCACCTCACCTAAATTTTTGATCTGTATGGCTTCTGCATGATGAGAGGAGTTGTTTTTTTTGCCTTCATTCAAAAGTAAAAAATTTTTCCCAATCCCCGCTTTCAATCCAGCTTCCACATCTGTATTTTGATCTCCAACTAAGATAGAATTTTCCAAATCAATTGAGTATCTATATTGAGCTTTCAAAATCATTCCTGGGTTAGGTTTACGAAATATCGATTGGCGTTTATACTTGGTATTCCCAAATTCCGGATGGTATGGTGAATAATAGACATGAGTGATTTTACAATTTTGTTTCTCAAACTCATCTTTCATCCACTTCGTTAGTTTCAGAAAGTCTCTCTCTGAATAATATCCCCTTGCAATTCCAGCTTGGTTTGTGATAACAAAAATCTTGTAACCTTTTTGATTGGCTATCTTACACAATTCAAATATTCCAGATTTAAATTGAAAATCTTTGATTTGATAAACATAATCAAAGTCTTCATTGATGACTCCATCTCGGTCTAAAAAAAGGGCTGGCTTCATTTTTAGAAATTCTTTTAAATTTCTTTTTGTTGGATTTGACTATTGAATCGGAGGACTATTCTTTTAATATTATTGTAATCTGTTACGCTGTGTTAATCAAACAATCTTTCCATCTTCCAATTTAACAATCATATCACAACTTTCTACAGTTGAAAGCCGATGCGCAATCATAAGGATCGTTAAATCTTTTCCTAAGCCTTCGATTGCTTCCATAACTGCTTTTTCTGTCTCATGATCCAAGGCACTGGTTGCTTCATCAAAAACAATTACTGATGCATTTTTATATAATGCCCGCGCAATGCCTATTCTTTGCCTTTGACCACCCGATAGACGAATCCCTCGTTCCCCAACGATTGTATTATAACCATCTTTCAAGGATTCAATGTGATTTGCTATCTGAGCCTTCTGTGAGGCTTCTCGCACTCTCTGCATATCTAATTCTTCACTTGGAATACCAAAGGCAATATTTTCAGCAATGGAACTGTCTGACAAATAAATCGATTGTGGAACATGTGCGATATTTCTTTGCCATTGATTCACATTGTTTTGAGAAATTTCTGTTTCATCCACAAAAAGCGCGCCATTCGTTGCTGTCAAAAGACCCATGATTAAATCAATAAGTGTACTTTTGCCACTTCCCGTTTTTCCGATAAAACCAATCCGTTTTCCCTTTTCAATTTTTAGAGAAATGTCCTTGATTACCCAAGGCAGATCATTGCCATATCTAAATGATACATTCTTTAATTCAATCGCTGACATTAAGTCTATTCGTTCTTCCGTTAGTTTGTTTCTCTCTCCATAGGTATGCGGTTGATTCAACAAAGCCATTACATCCGTTAATGTTGATTTTCCGATTTTTAAATAAGCCCAAGCAGTGTATGACTGCTGCAATACGGGAAGCATTCGTTGTGCTCCCATAGCTAAAGATCCCAATAAAGGAATAATGCTCAGGAGATTGGATGAGGTGATGCTTAATTGATAAGCAAAAATCGCCATCAGTGCGATACCTATTGCTTCGATGGTATATCTAGGACTCGTACTTGTATACTGACTATTGCCCAGCGCTCGTCTGTATGGATTATCTGCTTTCGCATAAAGATCGATATAAAATTTTTGAGTGCCATCTAATATCACATCACGAATTGCTCCAAGACCTTCCTGCAAAGACTTCTGTAATTTCGTTTGGCTGTCAGAAGCAATCTTGCCATCACGAGCCAATTTTTTCTTAGCAAATAGTGCAATCGTTAAATAGAGAGCCCCAAAAATGAAAAATGCAAGTGATGTAATCACAGGCTCAATTGTAATCAATCCCAACAGTATCACAATGAGCAAAATCAATGAAGACACTAATGATAAAATTGGTTGTAAAACGTAAGCGACAACCCCATTTGCTTTTGAAGTAATACCGCTTATCACATCTGCAGTATTTCTTGATACATGGATGGTATAGGATTGGTATAAGGTTCTTTTATATATTTCCGTACTTAAATCTGCACCAATAGCAAAGGAGAGCCGAGTGCTAATGTACAATAAACTTAATCGAAAAATACCTGCTACAATTGCTCCTGATGCAAATAGAATTGTAATAGGAAAAAGAATTTGGCTAGAATTAAAAACTTCTAGTATATTCCAGAGAAATCTAAGTTCCTCAATTTCGAATACTTTTTCGGGCGAAATCAAAACACCTAAAAATGGGATTATAGCACCGAGACTCAACACTTCAGCGAACGAAGTGATGACGATAAAAATCAGAACAAAGAAGTATTGAATTTTCCTTCTTTTCGATAGTAAGCACCAAAGTTTAAGATAATCACTTCTTATTTGACTATTTTGACCTGTTTCCATTCTTTTAATTTTCAACCACCATCCTCAAAACAACCATCTCCCACTTACCGCCTCTAAAAATACAATTACATTCTCAACTGCTTCCTTTTCCATTTCTACTCTACAATCAATTGATCAAGACACAATTTACTATGTAAGAACATAGTTTTCCAAATTCCTTTTTAGCCTGATTACGTTTTTTCGGACACTTTTCTAATTCAATTTAACTCAAATTTTTCAGGACTCACATAACCTAGA
>NZ_RQGG01000030.1 GCF_004769665.1 Leptospira kemamanensis | reverse complement strand
AACAAAAAAGTTCTTTCTGATTTGAATTTAAACTTAGGGAATAATTATTTTTTATTAAATAACTATCCAAAGGCTAATGAAAGTTATCGTAAAGTAGAAGAGAGTTCTGCAGCTCTATCAGTAAAAAATCAATTTGAAGGGTATAAACAAGAAGCAATTTATCGATTCAATTATGGTAAATCACTGATTTACCAAGGGCAGTATAAAAAAGCTTCCGAACAATTTTCGAAGTCGATCGATATCTATTTTAAGAATGAATACTATCAATATGTAAACCAACATGCACAGGAATCGAATTCAATTTCACTGGCCCAGTTAAATTCAATCCGTTCGAAGTTAGCTTTGTTGTTTTCCTTACGTGGACTTTCGGAACTTGAATCTGGTGTGTATGAGGATGCAATTGTTTCTTTCCAAACTGCTATTGCTTACAACAAAGATGTTAAGTTTATCAGTCCAATCAATTTAGCAAATTATTTAGCCATAGCATTCCAGAAAAGTGGTCGTTTTCGTGATTCCTATCAAATGTTAGATTTAGCTGAGAAAGAATACCAGAACTCAAAAGAATCTTTATACAGTCGTTGGAAAAAATGGAGTTTTTGGAATATAATTCTTGGGGACAATGTGCGAGTGATTGGTGACGGTCGTTTCCCTGGAGAGTTCCCACATGATTTTAAATATTTATTAACCCTCGGTATTCGTATCGAAAATCATATTGAACAAGAAGAGTATGGTGCCGCATTAAATGAAATCCATAATCGAAATCATTTAATCACATCCAAGGGACTTGATGGAACTATCATTGGAAAAAATATTTTAGCTAAGTCTAGACAAGTAGAAGCACAAATTTTTCAAAAAAGTGAACTGCCAAGAGATGCAAATCAACGTTACCAGAAACCGGATCCTTCTGCAATTTCATCAAATCGACATATTGATATAGCCAACCTAATAATTGATATGCATCATAGTGAGTAGGGTCAGCATAAATGATCCAACGTAACTCTAACTCAGCTCGTTTGAAATTTTCTAATATCTCTGCTTTTCGAACATCTGTCATTGTACCTGTTGCATAATAATAGGACTCAAACGTTACATATTTATTGATCAAATAATAAGAGTAACCATAAAGCGTTGCTAAATCCAAATATGGCCTTGCCCTCGGAACGGCTTGTTTGTAATACAACTCTGTCCAACCCAGAGCTTTTCCAGACAATACTTCAATATTTTCAAAATCTTTAATATTTACAATACTTCGAACGAGTTCACGGTCTGTAACAATAGAGGTAATACTCGCTAAATTCCCAATCAAATTCAATTTATCTTTACTTAAAATATTAATTTGATTCAATAAAGCTCGTTCTTCCTCTTCTCTAATTTTTTTACCGTAACTAAAGATGGTATCTACCATTTTTCTCTGGTAATAAATTGCATATTCTTTGTATAATGAATCTAAATATAAATTTCTAGTTTTAACCAAAAACATGTTTTGGTTATTAAAAAAATAGTGAAACGAAGACTGTAATAAATCCCCAATCCTTTCAAACTCTACTGCCTTGTTTTCAAAATAGAAAAAAGCACTTTTTATATCTTCCGAACCCAAATCAACGCCTAATAATGGATCATAAAACTCTAAATAAATTTTTAGATTCCGAAGCGCATCCGAAGTATTCCCTACAATTTTTTGGTTATAATACTTTAAGAGATTCGATCGCAATAAAATTGGATTTTTATAATCTGCCATAAAACTTCGTGTTTCAAAAACAGATGTTTTTCCTGATGGCTCTAAATCAATTTGAATGGGGATGGGAATGATGGAATCTAATACCTGATTGGATTCGTTGAAACGACGTAATTCGGATAGTGCTTTTGCTTTGATAAATAATAGTGTTTGTTTGAATACTGGGTTTTGGTTTGTTTCTTTCGCCTCTAAACTTGCGTTCACATACTCCAACACCAATTCACTATTTTTACCATCCGTAATTTTGAAAATTACGTCCTCCAAAAGAAATCGCAAATCTCGTTTGCGATCGTTAGAAAATTGATGATTTGGATCATTCAGAAATACTTGTTTTTCCTTTTCCCAAGAGGAAATCATTTCCTCATAAAAACTTGATAATTGGTTTTGTTTAGGATCAAACTCATAACCGCCTAACCTACGTTTAATTTCATCTATTTGGTGGTAATTCGGATAGGATTGATAAATTTTGAGTAAAATTTCTTTTGCAGGGAAAAACTTTTTTTCTTTTTCTAATTGGTCCGCAAAAAGGTGATATAAAACTGCTTCCCCATCTAAACTAAAGGAAGACCCTTTTCCCAATTTTAACTCGTTTTCCACATTGAAAGTTTTGCCATTTAGATTGGCTTCGTTCCATTTGAGGAGAGTGATAGCGAACTGATTTGATTCTAACTCTACTTTTTTCTTAAAACTTTTTAAAAAGTTTTTTGCATCTTCGATTTTCCCAACTCGGTTCAAAGTGGAAAACTTTAACAAGGCAACTTGTGCTTCATAAACTGGATATAATGGATCCTCAGAATAAAATAACTCTACAGAATCTAATGCCAAAAAATAGGATTCAATACTTTGTCCTGGAGCTAATATTTTTGAGTATTGGAATTGTTCTTTTATATTGGGTTGTTTTGGAATGGAGCCATTTTCTGGTATGAAATAGATGTTAATCGCATTGAAATAAGAAGCGGAAAATAAAATAGATCCACCATTGAAATTGGAATATCTTACATCAAAATTGGAAGTTTCACCTGAGGAAAGAACTCGTTCTTCCCCGGTAGCTAAATTCTTTTTGACGAGTAAACTATTGTCTCTTTCATCCAACCTTCCATTTCCATTTGTATCTTTTCGAATCGAAGCATAATATAAATTTTTAGTACGGCTATCTACTGTTGGTGAAAAATCGAGGAACTGGTCATTTGTCATTCTTTGAATCGATTTCGTTGCAACTTGGAGTTGATATATCTCCCCTTTTTTTTCCTCAAAATACGAAACAAAATAAATGAATTGTCCATCAGAAGAAACATAAGGTGATGTAACACCGAGTGTCGTGAGTTGATTGATTACTTTTAATTGATTTAATTGAATGGAACAAAGATTAGGGATCCCTGGCGTAAATCGATCCGATACAAAATAAATTGTTTTTCCATCAGGAGACCAAACAGGATCTGTATCAATAATTCCTTTTTGGTATTCGCCTTTTCGATTCGGTTGGTTGGTTAAATTAACAAACTCATCACTAATAAAACGATTTCCTTTTAGATATTCTTTAATCCACTCTTCTGTGTCCATAGGCAACAAAACCAAGTCACCTTCCGAATCAAATTCTTCTGAAACAAATACGAGATATTTCCCATCAGGCGAAATGGCTGGTTTTGTTTCGGAAAATGAGTTGTCAGTGATAGGAACAACAATGGAACTTTGCAAATCACGAAACCAAACATCGAAATTCCCTTTTTGATCCGTGGCATAAAAAAGATAACGCCCGTCTTTCGTTGTCGAACTGTATAAATTATTTCCCCTTTGTACTGTTAGTGGGAATGGTTTTGATTGGGAGGGAGAAAAATAATTTTTAGATATCGCAGAGTAATCAAAATTTACATTCGAATACTTCACATTGGATTGAAATAAAGCACAGTTAAAGGTATATAAAAAAAGTAAAAAAACAAAACAGGATATGACTCGACGTGAAAACATCATTGGTATTTTTCCCATTTACCAGCGGTTGTTTCAAAGTATTCTCCAATCGATACATTTTTATAATATTCATCGATGAGGGTTTGTTTGAGTTTGAGTAATTCTTCTTCCTTTTTCCCTTTTTTCTTTTGCGTTAAAATCTCCTTTTCCATAATGAATTTACGAGATTCATTTAGAAATAGGATTACATCTTCTACGCGTTTCTTTTTCGCTGGGATCTCATAATTCGTATACGTTGGCAAAGACGATGCCAAGGGGTTTAATTTAATCAAACCAATCGGTGTTTCTCCCAAAATACCATCTGTTTTATATTTTTTGATTTCGGGAGAAAGATAGTTTAAACGAACACGATGGGCTCGGATCTCAGGATCAGAGTCTTCTTTCGCAGATCTTTCTTGGTTATTTTGTCCATTGGTAGAGGATTGAATGGAACCGATCATCCAACCTTCTTTTTCCAGTTCGCGATCTTCACCTACCATCTGTTTTTCGGCAGCAGTTTGTGCGTTTGTGATTGTAATCGGAGGTACCTTCAAACTACATCCCATCAGTAAAAAACTTATAAGTATTCGTTTCATATATACCTCACTCTTGGTATGTCTGGATTTCGTTTTGTGCTCTTTTCAAAAAGTTGGCCAGAGGCATCCTTTGTTGGGAAATTTTTCCATCTTCTAAATTCATGATCAAAGACAATAAAGATCGATCAAAATAAACATCAGCATAAACCAATCCCTTAGACAAGGACACATCTATTTTACTGATAGGATAACTATCTGTTATGCGATCGATTAAAAAGTTTTGAGCAGAGATCACGTTTAAAGCACTTTTCCCGAAATCCCTGCCGATTTGAAAGATTGAAAAAAACAAATCCAAGTTGGCGATAGGTTCACTCAAGTCACGAACTTTGATATTTAAATCTGCTTTGAGTTTTCCATCGTCAATTTTGTCCCTAACTTTTGGAGCCATCAATTGTTTTAAATCAATATCACGGATCAACAAATTCCCACGAAACTCCATGGTCTTCGGATCTAAATTGCCTAAATTCAAAACTAAATTTTTTCCTAAAATGATCCCATCCATTGAATAGGATTTTAGTGATTCTATATTGGCAAAATTTTCTTTGTATTCGATAAAAGCGCTGAGACCTGGAGTTTCATTTTGTTTTTTCACATACTCAAATGGCAAATTGGGAATATTGGGATGAGTGCCTACAACCTTACCAATCGTTACATTCGGTGGATTCGTTCTTCCATAGTTTTTGATGAAAATTGATTTATCACCAATGATCAAACTTTCTTCCGGTTGATATGCGAGATTATGTTGGATGGGAATTTGAGCATTGATCTCTTCAATTAAGTATGCCTTACAGTTTTCACCAGGACATTTTTGGTTGTTATACGTTAAGGCAGGTAATTTAGAAACAAATTCACCGTTGATGTCATAGTCTTTGATTTTGAGATTTAGACCAAGATCACCGTGAACCGAAACACCTTTTGCCAAGTATTGTTTCACAGGGGAATTGATGGAAAGATTTAGGTCAATGTTCCCAAAATAAGGACCGAGCGGTGGTTTTTGTTTTTCTAGTTTATTTAATTTTCCGCTTAACGAAGACTTTAATACTCCATTAAAAGCGACTATTTTCAATTGTTTGATTAGGATTTCATTGGCGTTGGCTCCCGAAATGGATAGATCTGTTGTGAGTTTTAGATCTTTCATTTCCAAACCAGGTAAATCAGCGGAAACGTTGGCACTGATTTGTTTGGAATTGTTTTCCTGCACATAACGCGCATTCAATTTGATTTTTGGCTGTAAACCGAGTAAGTTTTGGATTGGTGATATTTTTTCTTTGAGTATCAGTGGTAGAACCACTAACAAATTGGGAGTTGTCAACTTAACATCAAGAGGTGATAATGAGGCGACGAGCGTTTGCCCAAGGAATACACTGCCTTTCATTAACAAATCCACAGCCTTATTGCCAGTTAATGTTTTTTGTTCTAACGACAAATTTGTGATCTGTATTTCCTTTAAACCAAAAGGTTTATCAAAGACAAGATTTGAATTTAAATCTAAGCCCAAATAAGAGGCAGGAGAACGTGAACGATCAATTTGGTATCGAAAACCATCAATATTCAATTGAGTTTGCAAATTTAAGTTTTGAAAAGATTCACATAAGATCTGTAAGTTTAATTTTAATTTTCCACCTACAGCTTGAGTATAATCACTTAATTGCAGTTTGTCCATCGATACGATTGCATTTAACCCGTTTGATTGTGAATATTCTCCAGACAAATTGATCACAGATTGGTTATAAACAATTTGGGATGGAGTCACCCGAAAGGAATTGAGAAAAGGGAAAGGGACCTGTGCTGTTTTTTCTTTTTGGTTTGAGAGAGATAGACCTGCCGTAAGATCTACGCTCGCAGATTCGACTGCATGTGGTTTTGTTTTACCCAGTCGGAAGTATAACTTGTTTGCTTTTAATTTCAGATTGGCATTCGAGTTGTTCCAATTCCCATGAATTCCCGTTCCTTCCAAGGAGAGGTCACCAGCCACCGTCATTTCAGGAAGGATCCCTTGTAACTGTTGTAAGGTATTTTGGATGGCACCCAATTGTATTTGAGAATTCACTACATCTAAATTTACATCAGGAGTTTCTTTTGATACATTGGAGATGGAACCCATCAAATGAAACCATGTCTGTCCAATCACACGAAGATCAAATTGTTGCACTTTTAAAATATCTTCTTTGGCATCAAAATGGATATCGGACAACAAACGTAAACCCGTTTGAATGGATTTACCTCTGACATCTAAATGAATATCATCTTTCCCTATATCAGTTGCAAATAAAAACAATTCGGGAGATTCTGTGCGATCCCATTCCAAACGGAGAGACAAGGGAAGAGATTCTTTCCACTTCAATTGGTCGGAATTTAAATCGATTTCCACAGGTCTTTCTTCATTCAAATGAATCAATATTTCATCTAACTGATCTATGGCGGTAATTCCAAGTGGAATGGAAGTGAATCGATTGGTGACAAGTTTTGTTTGAAAATCAAAATTTTGAAGTGTAAAGGAACGGACTGTTCCCATTTCACGAAGGTATTCTAGAGAAATTCCTTTTAGATTGAGATAAGCAGTTAACTGTAACGGGAGATAGGTGGAAATTTCTGTGACGGGTTCTGTATTTTCTACATGTTTTGGAGATTCTTCAACGGCAACTTTTGGTTTTAAAAGATGGCTTACGTTCCACACGCCACCCTTCTCTTCCAAACGAATCTTCGCATCAATGATACTGAAATCACTGAGTCGGATTTTACCAAAAACAAGTAGTGGTAAATTGTAACGAATGCGGATTTCCTTTGCCGAAAGAAATGGGGATTCGGAAAAAGGTCCACCAGGGGTGATGGCCAAATTCTCGATTTCCATTCCAAAAAACAGGGAAAACTGAGTGAATTTCCCTTCCATCTTGGCCATTGTGAAATGGGAGACAAGTTTCGGGACAAGCCAGTTGGCAGTGAATTGGTTAAAAATAAGTTTGTAGAGGAGAAAGAGGACAAATAGTCCTCGAAATGTTTTGGTTTTGGCGATTCCTAAACTTGCCTTCAGGATTGGATTCATCACAAGAATCGCCTCTAGCGTCTAGTATTCGAAGGAGTCTTCAGCCTCTTCCAAAGTTTTGTATATCTCAAACACACTGGAAAGTTTAGTAATTTCCATGAGGTTTTCGATATCGGAATTTAAGTTCGCAAATACAAGACGACCGTTCAGCCCATCAATATGTTTATAGATGTTGAGAAATGTTCCAAGACCAGCGGAGTTGATGAATGGAACCTTTTTCAGATCGATAATGAATTTAGGGACTTGGCCTTTCTTGATGTACTGTTCTATCTTTTCAGACAACTCGAACTCATTTCCAGCTTTGATGGCACCTTCAATTTTAATGATGTGCACGTCGTTTTTACTAGTAACTTTGATTTTCATAACCCTTCGGAAGATGGTGTTGCCAATACCATCTTCCGAATTTACCGAATGTAAAGCAAATTTTTATGCGTAGTGCAATAAATCTTTGCCGACTTTCCTAAGTTCATGTTTTCCTTGTGACAAAAGATTGCGAACTGCCTTCCTTGTGATCCCCAAGGTTTTCGCGATTTCACGTTCGGAAAAAAAACTGCGATCAAGGGCTCTAGTCCTACGTAACATCCAGATTTTTTTCTGTTTTCCATACCAACTCCTGCGATTCGGCTCCGTACACTCATATAATTTTCTGGTGTAACGTGTGATCATCGTTGTGAGTCGTAGGATCAGAGCTCTTTGTTCCGACCTCCTCTCTTCCCAATCCTGAAAAAAAACTTCGGTATCCAAATGGTTTTCTCGCAACTTCCACAAAAGAAATTGTTTGGTGTTTTGTTTCATAGGGAGATCAAATTGTAAGGAAAGAACGAGAGCAGTTAGTGTGGGTAAGGACTCTAATTTTAATTGAAGCTGTCCTAACGTTTCCTCCAGAGGATCCTCCACATTGGCAGGGGTTTCATAATTCCAGAGTTGTAAATAGAGTTCCCCAGATTCAGGGATCTCGGATTTACGAAATCGATTTCGGTATTGGTTGAAAACATAAGTAACAAAAAATCCTAAAACATGTGTAAGTTGGTATTTTAAACTCAAAATCCACATTTTGCTAAACACTTCCAGGATTGTGACCACCATTTCAGAACTTTCGTCTTCCGAAATATTCCTTTTTTTGGCCAATCTGTCCACCATCCAAATGGGCAAATGTTCTTTCACTGGTCCAAGTTCATTTGTGATCCTTGCTTGGCTGATCATGGGAAGAATGTTTTCATCTAATATCTTTGGTAACATAGGGCAAGTTTTTACCAAACATACATTGTTATGAAAACCTTTATTCGTGTCTTAACAATCGTTACGATATGTTAAAATGAAAAATAGATGTTCAATTATGAACTTTTTGATTTTATTTTTTGATACACCAAAAGAGAAACCGTAAAGATAACATGGAACAGGTTAAAAAAGACAAAAGGCAAAAAACTAAAAACAGAAACACCTAATGAAGAAGCCATAAATGCCCCACAGCTATTCCAAGGAATCAAGGGTGAGGTGATGGTGCCTGAGTCTTCTAAAGCACGAGATATGTCTCTTTCGGGAATCAATTTTTCAATCGCGAGGGTACGAAATGCACGTGCTGGGATCACAAGAGCAAGGTATTGGTCTGCTGTGATTAAATTAAGTAAAAAAGAAGTCCCCATCGTAGACAAAAGGATATCAAATTTGTCTTTTGCCCAAGTTTTGATTTGCATTAGGATTTCATTTAGATATCCAAATCCTTCTACCACTGCTCCAAACCAAACGGCCGTTACAATCAAAAATTCTGTTGGTAAAATGGAGGAAATTCCTCCGCCACTTAAAAACAAATCCCAAGTTTCCACTCCAGTCTCCGCTTTGTATCCAAACACCAAGGATTCCAAAACATCTAAGGAAAGTCGATGTTCGAAAAAGGGAAATGCCAAAGCGGATAAAATGCCGAGAAAAAAGGAAATTCGAACAGGCAAATGGAAAAAAGAAGAACCAAACACAATGAAAACCGGAATCAGTTTTGCATAAACAATCTCTGTTTGTAAAAGTAGAGACAAATCAGTTTCACCTGTGATTGGTTTTGTGAGATCTGGATTCCAAACCCAAAGATTCAAAAGGTAATATCCCAAAATGGCAAAAACAAAACTGAAAACAGTTGTTCGTAACATATGCCGAATGTGGTTCCATATAGGGACATGGGTTAAACTGGACGCAAGATTTGTTGTATCGGAAAGTGGTGAGAGTTTATCCCCAAAATAACACCCACTCACAATGGCACCAGCCGACATCACTTCTGAAAATCCCAAAACATGAGATACACCCATAAGTGCCACACCTAACGTACCTGCAGTCGTCCAGGAAGAACCAGAGACCATTGCTGCAATTGCGGAAACAAGAGTTAGGGATGGCAAAAAAAACTCTGGCCTGATGAGTTTGGTTCCTAATTGCATCATCGTAAGCAACACACCAGCATAGGCCCAAGAAGCAATGAGCAATCCAACAAAAAATAGAATCTCCATCGCAGGAAAAACAGAGATTAAATTTTTACGAAAGGCAGATTGTAAAAACAAAATTTTTCTATCTCTGCGTTGTAAGTAAGATAAGACTCCAGCAAGGCTTAAAGCAAAAGGATGTGGATATGGAACGATGCAGAGATAACGAAAAAATAGAATGGATAAAACTAAATACAAAATAGGCGAGAGAGAAAATAATATATTTTTTCTCTCTCCTTCCATCATTTAGAAAAAGGTAATGTTGAGGTAGTAAATAGAAAACCCAAATAAAAATAGAATTCCAAACCAAGACAATAAATTCATCCAAGGTTTTGGTCTTTCTTCTTTTGGAATTTCCTTTCCAAACAAAATCAGATGGTGGATCAACGCCAAAACAGGTGCATTCAGAAAGGAGATAGTGGTAGCGAAATCAACCAAACTTTTCATATTCGTGCGAAAGAATAACAACAATAGAATCGAACCAAATCCAACGATTAATATCCAATACCAATACAGATTTTCTGATGGAACTTTTTTTAAATTTGCAAATAACCGTCTACTTGCATTGGAAACCACTCTTGGATACGCATCAAAACAAGTTAAGGTTGTGGAGAACATGGTAAAAAAAGCAGCCACAAGAATTATAGGATAAGACCAAGTTCCAATCGCTGTGGTATAAAGATTCACAAGTTGAGAGGCGAATTCAACCGCTTGTGCCGAAAACTCCATCCCAGTATTATACATCATATTGGAACCTAATGCTAAAAAACAAACAGCAAGTAGAGTTGTGCCAATATAACCAATGTTAAAGTCAAGAAGAGCATATTTCATCGGAGGCAATTTCCCATCCGGTGTTTTTTTAGCCAAGGTCCAATCGGATTGCCAAACAGCCGCTTCAATTGGGATTGGCATCCAACCCATCAGGGCGATGAGAAACGCAACATCTCCTAAATCAGAGATGGAAAATGATTTTCCTTCTGTTGGTAATTTGGGAATACCTGAATAAAAAGAAAGGACCATCGCAAGGATTGTGGCAATTGTGAGAAGAACCACGATCCATTTCATAAGTCCATCGAGAGCTTGGAACTTACCAATTGCCAAAAGCAAAAAACAAAAAACTAGAATGATCGAACATAGTAACCAAGGTTCCATAGTCAGACCAAGTAAATTAGAAAACAAACCAGATGTTACTAAGGTAACGGTAGCCACAATGATACACATTGTCCCCACTGAGATACCAAAGAAAATCCAAAGGGGGAGTTTTCCTAAGGATTCATAACCATCTAACAATGATTTACCTGTTACGATTGTGTATTTCGTACCAACAACAAAAAAGGGATACTTGATTAGGTTTGCGAATAAAACAACAGCGAGTAAACCATATCCATATACAGCACCGGCTCGGGTGGACTGAACCAAATGGGAAACACCAACTGCAGCGCCAGCGTATAAAAGACCTGGACCTAGATATGCCAAAAAGGGAAATCGTTTCATTTTGGACAAAATGACGAAAGGAGAAAGATTTTGCTACTCTAATCGAGTTTAGTTGGATTCAAATAATGATACAAAACTTGGTTTAGGGCCAGAATATCGATCGGTTTGGTTAAAAATTGATCCATTCCTACATCAAAACATTTTTTACGTTCTTCATACAATGCACCAGCAGTTAAGGCTACAATCGGAATTTGGGACTTAGGTGATTGTTTTCGGATCTCTTTTGAAGCATCGAGTCCATCCATCTCAGGCATTTGGACATCCATAAAAATCAAATTAGGTTGAAACTCCTTGGCCATCCTCACAGCTTCCATTCCATTTTCCGCTTCCAAAAGTTTGGCATTGGGTATATATTTTAAAATCATCCTTCGCAGCAAATCTCGGTTCATGAGATTGTCTTCTGCAATTAAAATGTTCGGAGTGATGTCGAGTAATTTGGTTTGGCTTTTATTTTCCCGAATTTCTTTATGGATGTTTCCGTCTCCAATTTCATCACTATTGAAATTTGCATTTTGTAAGGTTAGGCAATTGATTGTGAAACGAAATTCTGTTCCTTCCCCTTCTTTCGAATCAAACTCAATTTGCCCACCCATCAAATCAATTAAGGATTTTGTGATCCGAAGCCCAAGACCAGTTCCACCAAACCGACGAGTCGAATTGGACTCTCCTTGCCAAAACGATTGAAAGATTTTAGTTTTATGTGCTTCCGCAATTCCAATACCCGTATCACGAATACGAAACGTAAGCCTTGTTTTTTCATTTTCTATTGGAAGAGACGTAATATTTAAACAAACACTACCTTCTTCCGTGAATTTAACAGCATTTCCAAGTAAGTTAATTAAAATTTGTCTGAGCCTCGTTGCATCTACTAAAATCCATTCTGGTAAATTTGGATTTTCTTCAAATTCTAATTTTATATGTTTTTCGTTTGCTCTCCATTTCAATACACCTAACGAATCTTTTATGATGTGTTTCAAACTAGAAATGGTTTCATTCAGAACAAGTTTACCAGCTTCAATTTTAGAAATATCTAAGATATCATTGATGATACCAAGCAGGCCATGGGCACTGCTAATTGCATTTTTTACGAATTCTTTTTGGTCCGCATCCAAGTTCGTAGTCATGAGGAGTTCATTAAAACCAATGACACCATTTAATGGAGTGCGAATTTCATGACTCATATTGGCAACAAAATCCGATTTGGCTTGGTTTGCTCGTTCTGCTTCTTTTTTAGCATTTAAAAGATGGAACTCAGCATTTTTACGATCAGTAATATCATTAAAATGGACAACAAAGTATAAAGGAGATCCATTTCTGTCTTTTACAAGTGAGTTCGAAATTTCAATCCATAAGATTTGATTGGATTTTGAAACGTATCGTTTTTCATAAACGATATCCACATCTTTTCCTTTTAAAGCAGACTCTCTGTATTGATAAAAAATATTTTGATCGTCTTGGTATGCAAAATCTTTGGAAGGTCGTCCCAAAAGCTCAGTATCTTTATAACCTAACATCGATTGGAGTTTTTTATTGACTCGTAAAAATTTACCTTCTAAATCAAGTAAACAGACACCAACTCCAGCGTTTTCAAAACTCATCCGAAATCGTTCTTCACTTTCTGCCAATTCTTCTTGGATTTTGTTTTCTTCTGTGACGTCTCGGTTGATAGCGATTACACCAATGGTTTTTCCTTCTTCATCTTTTAAAAAACTAGCAGCGGATCGAATCTTTAATTTTGTTCCATCTTTGCGAAACTGGTAAACTTCCCCTTGCCAAATCCCACTGGATTGCAATTGTGCTATACTTTTTTCACGATCCCCTTCTAATAAAATTGTTTTTAATGTATCAACTGTAGACTTACCGAGAACTTCTTGTAAACTGTAACCATAAATTCGTTCAGCCGCAAGATTCCAACTTGTGATTTGGAATTGTAAATCCGTAACAATGACCGCATCATAAAAGTATTGAAGGATAAGAGATGAGTATGCTTCCTTCGGTATGTTGTGGTCCATCGTACCTTAATATCGGGGAAATTTCTTGAAAAGTGCAAGCGATTCCCAAAAAAGAATTTAGATTTTCATCGAACCATTCTAAAGTAAAAAAACTTACGTATGAATCCTAGCAGACTTCTACCTCTTTAAGTAGCCTAACCCATTTCGCGAACGATCTTTCGTTTCTGTACGATTAGGTTCCCTCAAAGAATTTGATTTTGTACATAAAAAAAGCCAACCTAAAGGTCAGCTTATCATTACTATACACAATCGATCTAAAATCCACCCGGCAACAATGCCGGAAAACTAAGAGCAAGACACCTTGCTCTTATTTTGAGGCAGCGACCGGTACTCCGAGTCGCGGACGTTAGCCGGCTCACAC
>NZ_RQGG01000002.1 GCF_004769665.1 Leptospira kemamanensis | reverse complement strand
ACCTTTCGTTAGGATTGTTGTCACGCTACGTTGTATATTGTAAAAGTTCCCTTCGGTACACTTCGTTACTCAGGGAACAGCCTTGCAAGTGCAAGGGAGTAAAGGAAACCAGTCACTGATGCGGATGCTGAGCTTGTCGAAGCATCGGATATAGTTCATTTCAAACCTCGCTAAGTTAGCGGGGTTTTTTTATGTCCGGATGGGAGGGAAGGGGTGGGGTTCAGTTTTACCTGAGTGCTAAATTTCTGGGTCCAGTAAGTTAGGTCTGGAATTTCCAATTCCAATGAACGTAGATTAGACTTGTGGATCATAATTAAAAAGTAGAAAACTTCCCAAGACCAGTAGAACTACGGCAATCGCTCCCAATAGGATGGCGTCCGCAAAGAGTTCTTCCCAATTGTCCAAACGTGAAGTGGGAATATCTGAATTCTTATGCAAGAACAATACAGGAATCATATCACCGACGGTAAATGGTGGCACCACCCAATACAAGTGAGATTTGAATTCCCAAACCTTATCGCCAACCTCTACAAAGACTAACAAAGCTTTCGATTTTTTTCCATATTTGTCAGCACCTACGTCTTTATAGCCGACGACTGTGCCTTTCTTTTTAGTTCCTTTCCGTTTTAAGTGGATTGAATCAAACGAAAGCTTAAGGACATAAACCAGAATTCCGAATCCGATTCCGACAAAAACCAAAGGGACAAGAAACTTAGGATTGGTCCAATCCAAGGACAAGGTAAAAAATTGAGAGTTCATAGCTTCTCCAGTTTCGAACTATTTAAATCTTTTTCGACGATCAAGTATTTGTTTCCTGATCAGTTGCTCGATATTTGTAAGAAATATCCTTTAACATGCTTTGCGTGTGAATGAAGTGTTGCTCGTTATTATGTGCGAGTAGCGACAGATACTTTCTTTAGTTACATATAAAAAATGAAACAAGAAACCAATTGCACTAGCCACAAACATACTTAACTATGATCAACAACTTTGATATGATGGTTTTGGAATCGAATTCAAATTGTTAACTGACTTACTTTCTGTTTAAGCAATTTTAATGATCCATATGAGGTAAATTGATATTTTTTTAAAATAAATATTTTTCAAATTTAATCTTCAGTTGTTATCAATTAAATTCCATGAAAAAGATAGTAGTCGGCTTGATGTTGGCATAGTTTTCGGAGAAAGTCAAAAAAACTGTAATTTTTCAAGATTTTAAAGCGGTATTGAGCATTGGGCAGAACCAATTTAAATTCAGTCTGGGCTTTTCGTTAGGAGTCATCAAATCTAATCACAAAATTGTCGAATCGATATGAATACGGGTGAAATCGATTTTGGGGACTCGCCCAATCCTCAAAGTCAAGTCGACTGAGTGAGAGTTGCTTATATTTATCGTGTCGGAAACTCGAAGTTTTATGTGACATAATGCGCGCGTGAATCCACAAACCCCCACCCGAGTTAGGGTGGAGGGGAGTGGCTCGTGGGCAGGTGGCACTTTCCCCCCTAACACAAAACCTTTCTTTCCGAAACTATGATTCAGAAATGAAAGATTTTTATTCCATAAAGTTCATGATTTGGCGCAAAACAAAGGTAAGCATATTTCGCTTTTTTTAATTTTTTAATCACTAGAACTTGTTACTTCAATGCATTTATGAAATGTCCATTTTCGTGACCGCATCAAATAGAGGTGCATTCATTTCAGGATCAATGATGTAGATGATCCTTTGTGTGCTGGAAGTTTGGCCTGCAAGGTCAATGACTGCTCTGCGTTTGTCCATTCTAATTTCGTTGATATCAAAATCGGCAATTCTATATTTAATCCCTTTTTTAAACAATGGTTTGATGGTGCATAACCTTTGTATTTTTGGACGTGTTTGAAAACGATCAACTTCTAAAATTTTGCAAATATCAAAATGCACCTGTTTTTCTGAATCAATAGATGCTGTGATGACGTAATCTCCTACGTTGATTATATTCTGATTATTTGTTAAGCTAGCACCTACATAGTCTAACAAATGGCGAATGTTTCGATTGCTATAGGAAAAAAACGAATCATTCACAATCATCTTTAAAGCTGTTGCTGAACTAAATGCAGGTCTCCATGGTTGGTTTGTTGTTAAACTTGCATATTCACTCGCAAGAGACAAAATAGCTATATCTTCTTCAAAATTGACAGAGTTTACATTTGATTCTTGGATTCGAAGTTGTGCATCGATATCAGCGACTATAGTTTTTTTACTTGGGTCTTTGATACACTTATCTCGAATGACCATTAACTTTTTAAATACTGTGTGATTGTCAGGGAAGTTATTATTAATGGAAGAACCTCTAAATGGTCTATGGTGGTTCAAAACTAAAGTGCGAATTTCTTGTGTGATTTCGGGGGCCGCAAGAGTCATTAGATAACTGATTATTGGATGTTGTTGGATTGCATTGTATTCTTCTTTTGTTAGGTTTGGTTTGTCAGGTAATACTAATTTTGAATATCCGATATCAGCAAGAAAACTTGCTTTCATCACAGAAAGATGATCTTTTTTATTAGGTTTATTATCCTCACCTACACCGATCTTTTTCGTTCTAACCTTCATACCCATAGCAACAATTGTTCGTTTGGTCATGAGTTCAGATTCAACAGGCACACCTGCATGATTCAAAATCTCTAATATGTTAAATAATCCAGATTCAAAATCTGGGTTGCTTGTGAAGTCATCTAAAACCTTTCCAATTGATTTGTGTACTCTGAGGGCATGATCTGAATTAAAGGCTTCTTTTTTTAACTCAAGGATCAAGGATTCGGTTTGTTTTGCAAATTCCGTTGTTTTTTCTGGATCAAAAAGTTTTGTTTGGCGTGGGTCAGTCGTTTCACCTGATGTGATACGATAATTTTTTTTGTCGGTGGTAAGACAATAAGCTCCTTGTAACTCAATCTTTAAAAGTTTTCCGAAATCCTCTTCCGTTGCGTTCTTTTTTTTGGCCATGATGAGTTTGCCATTTCGATCATATAAATCGAGCGGGATTTGTTTGCTTTTGCGATAACTACTCAGCAAATCATCATTAAATTCAAATTTAGCAAGTTGGTCAGGGGAAATTAAGGGAGAATCGCTCAAATGATATAGTCCAATTTTGGTATGATTATCTGTTGATATGAGACGAATAGAATCGAATTAGACCAACGATTGACACTTTTTTATTGAGAAAAATCCACTCATTTGGGTCGTCTCTTTAGATCGAAGTTCTGCTGTATCAAGTAAGTGATCGAGTCTTCAGTTCTTTCGAGTTTTAAATTGTGGAACCAGTGAACTTTGAAATCACTACTACAAGAACGGCAAAACATCTGCCATCTTCTTCCGCGATTGCGGCTTCATTGGCAGTCAATTCGTTCTTTTTTGATAGAGTAGATGGATTGATAACTCTCCCTTATTTGGGAACATTCACATCCTTTTTAAAGAAAAAAGTATATTCTGCATATGTGTTTTGTGATCTTTCCGGTGGAGGAGGAAATTCCCATGAACTGATTTCTTTTTGAATACAATTGATCAGTGAATCAGATGGTAAATCGGATTGGATGAGTTCCACTTTTATGGGAACTCCATCGGGTTCGATTTGCCAATCAAATTGGATTTTGCCTTCTTCGATTTTTGGTTTTGTTTCTAAGTATAAATTGTAACAAATTTGAATTTTACGTTTGTGTTTGGTGATGGTAAAATTCACTTCTCGTTTGTGGTAAGGTGAGAGACCTTTTTTATCCACTTCCATTGAGGGTTGCGTGAATTGATTTCCATTTCCATTTCCATTTGGACGGAGGAAAAAAAAATACACAATGCTTAAGATTAGGGTAGTGATTGTGACGAGAATGATTTCTTTTTGATAGGGAATCTGTTTTTTCATTTATGAATGTAATTTATATTTCCAATCCGTTTTACTTTCTAATAAACACAAAGGCAGCACCAGATGTTAAAGCTGAATTGTTTGTACTGGCAGTTGGTCCATTGGTAATTGTATTTTGATTGCTGTCCTCTAGGTTTACCCCAACGACAGCCGTATCTCCTGAAATAGAAACCGCATTGCCAAATCTGTCTTCGGCATCGGCATTGGGAGCTTTGAGATAAGCCCTAAATGCCCAAGTGGAACCAGACCTTTGGAATACATAAACCGCACCAGAGTTGGAGAGGCTGTTGTCATCGTTTGGCATCGTTCCATTGGTAACCGTTGTTTGGTTATTGTCCTCAAAAAAAGATCCAACTAAGATCGTATTCCCTTCGATAGCAATTGCGCTACCAAAACGATCATCAGCGCCTAGATTGGGAGGTTTGAGGTAGGCTTGGTGGCTCCATGTCGAACCCGTTCTTTGGAACACATAGGCAGCACCTGCATTGGCTGCTGAGTTGTCGGAACTGGCCGTAGTTCCATTTGTGATTGTGGTCTGATTGCTTGCCTCCGCAAAGGCACCGACGACAATCGTGTCACCATTGATCGCAACCTCATCGCCAAATTGATCATTTGGTTCTGCATTGGGTGCTTTTAAGTAGGCTTCTTCGGCCCAGGTCGTGCCAGTTCTACGGAATACGTAAGCGGCACCTGCATTAGCTGCTGAGTTGTCGGCACTGGCACCAGATCCATTTGTAATTGTGATCTGATTACTCGCCTCTAAATTGGCACCGACAACGATTGTATCATTGGAGATGTCAACAGTAGTACCAAAACGATCACCTATTCCCATGTTAGACGGTTTTAAGTAGGCTTGTTCTGACCACGTAGTGCCGGATCTTTGGAACACGTAAACGGCACCTGCATCTGTTGCGCCCTCATTGGCTGGAGCAGGAGATCCATTCGTAATGCTTGTTTGGCTGCTATCTTCAAAATAGGCACCAACAGCAATGGTATCCCCTGAGATAGCAAGGGAAATTCCAAACTGATCATTTGCTCCGGTGTTAGATGGTTTTAGGTAGGCCTGCTCTGTCCAAGTAGTGCCTGATCTTTGGAATACATAAGCGGCACCTGAATCAGTCGCTCCTTCATTCGGAGCAATCACATTTGGTGCATTCGTAATCGTCGTTTGGTTGCTATCTTCTTGGTTTGCTCCGACCACTATGGTATCTCCATCAATCGCAACAGAGACTCCAAATTGATCTGTTACACCTAAATTAGAAGCTTTTAGGTATGCCTCTTGTGACCATGACGAACCATATCTTCGGAAGACGTATGCCGCACCAGACGAGCCTAATGAGTTGTCACTACTGGCAGTTGGTCCATTGGTAATTGTCGATTGGTTACTGGATTCACCTGCAGCTCCCACCACGATCGTATCACCAGAGATGGATACGGAAAATCCGAAGCCATCATTTGCATCTGCATTCGATGCTTTGAGATATGCTTGTGTTTCCCAGAGTTTGGGTGCGTTACTGACACGAAACCCACAGAAGGGAATGGGTGTTTCCGATACGGATGCGAGTAACAAGGTCTCTAGATAACTTTTCGATTTTTGGTCACAGGGGTTATTCAATGTTAATGCATTGCAGTTCATACAAAAGAGAAAAAGCAATATTCCTGTAATTTTATTTCTCAAAAACGAACGAAACACGTATTGACCTTTCCCCATTAAAATCCGCAGATTCGCTTCTCCAAATAAAAATTGCTAACATTCGTTAGAAATTCTTTTTGATTAAATCTATGCGGGCAAGTTTTTTCTGGTGCTCTGTTTTGATTTCTTAAGAAAAATTTGTGAATCAGACCATATCCGAATTTGGCTGATTTACGAATTCTGGATGATTCCTATTTTGGGAAACCAACAGAACTGTAGGTTCGAAATGAATTTCCTTCGGCTAGAATGTCAAAATATAGATTGAAAATGTCGAACTAATCCTTTCTCGAATTGCAGAATCAGCACAATGTGATAGAATGTTTGGTGAGCAGTGGTGGACTGACTAAAACTATGAAACATTTGATCAGCTTATTTTTTGTAATCATTCTATTTGTCAATATAGCACTTGGTAGTGAGACGGTCCTTCTGAAGTCGGGAGAGAAATGGGAAGGTTCAATTCTTGCCCAAGATAAGGATACAATTACAATCAAACTCCCTGACGGGAAAACTAAAGTGATTCCCAAATCGAAAGTAAAAAAGATCTCATTTGCGAAGAAGTCGGAAACCACCATCCCTCAAAAAGAACCTCAAATTGCCGAAATAAATCAGAAACTTAAAGCAGAAGCAGAACTTGCGCAAAAACAAAAACAAGAAACCTTAGAAAAAAAAATCAGTGAAGAAAAACAGAAACATAGAGAAGAACAACTTTCGAAATCCAAACGCCATTATTTAGAAGGATCTTTTGGTCTTGGAAGTGGGCAAAACCAGTCGGAACTTCGTCCGTTCTTTCAGACGATTCAGATTGCTGGTCTATTTTTTGGAAGTGGAGGTGATCTTGAGCTTCAGTCCACTCCGTATAAAACAAAACAGCAGAATGCAACAGGTCGTTTGTTTTATGCATGGGATCGTTTTACGTTTGAACTTCGTGGAACAGAAGCCAGAGGAAATTTTAATGCGGGTGGATTCCAATCAATTTCGATTGGTAGTGGTTCTTCTTCCAGTAGTGGAACAGCAGTGAACGCTCTATTCGGCAATGGAGATACAAAATTTCAAAAAGCATCCGCAAGGGTTGGTTTTACACCTTATCCTCATCCAGTTTTTGACTTCCAGATTGTAGCTGGAGTGGAACGAATTTGGACAAAGATGAACCAAGAAGTTGATAGTATCGGTGCCATAGCTTCAACAGGATTTAACCCAAGTCGCGTGAACTATAGAGAATCTACGAGTTTATTAAAAGGTGGTAGTATTGGAATTGGATATGAATGGAAATTTTGGGAGAGATTTACACTACAAGGTCAAGTTTTATACTTAGATATGCAAGGTCCATCATCCTTTCGTAGCAATGAATTTAGTTTTGATACATCCCCATTTAAATACAGACAATTTGGATTGGATTACCAATGGAAGTCAACTGGAACAGAAGTGAATTTAAAATTCTCAACCAAAATCAAAGATGATGTGAGTATCTTTGTAGAAGCAAGTAATATGGTTTTGAAAAACAAATTGGGATCAGGATATATCACTGAAAATGAAGGTGGAAGGAATTCTGATTTATCCCAAGTTCTGATTAGTGTGTATGCACCTCAAATCATAATCCCTATCTTATTAGATTCAAAAACAGTTTTGACTTACATGCAAGTAGGTGCAAACTATCGATTCAATTTCTAGTGGGGTAGAGTTCACATTCTTTTATCATATCATATTGGGTTTACTTTAGAAACATATCACTTCATATATAGTGATTGGTTTTGATTTTCCCTTCACAATGACTTTATCAATCTCTCGAATTGCAAAACCATCATCTAGGGAATACTTACCATGAATCTGTTGGAATGTTGCTTCGGATATTAAGATGGGACAGTTGTAGTGTTTGGTTAATCCTTCGATACGAGAAGCAAGGTTGACATTGTCTCCAATGACTGTATAATCTAACCTACGGTCTGAACCAATATTCCCTACAATGGCTTCTCCCGTGTGAATTCCAATTCCCACTTGGATTTGATCCTCTATATCTTTCCTTTTTTGATTCAATCGCTTGATTTCACGAATCATTTCCACGGCAGATTTGACAGCGCGAAGGGCATCGTCTTCTCGTTTAAAAGGAGCACCAAATATGGTCATGATCGCATCACCAATAAACTTATCGATTGTGCCATTGAATTGAAAGATAATGTCTGTCATTCGAGAAAGATAGTCATTCAAAAACAGAACCACTTCTTCGGCGGACCTTTGTTCTGAAAATTTTGTAAACGACCTGATATCCGAAAAAAGGATTGTGACTTCTTTCATTTCACCGCCGGGTTCTAGTTGAGCTTTGTTTTTATAAAACTCACTGACTAATTGTGAAGGAAGGTACCGTTCCATCATTTGTTTTGCATTGGCTTCCTTTACCATTTCAATATTGGAAGCAGTAGTCACATAACCAATGGCAAGGATCATTCCAAGTCCAAATAACATCGGAATGAAATCTATGGGATATCCATCACCTACTCCTAAGGAAATCACCAAAAGGAAGATAAAGGATAAAATTGCTCCATAAATGGTTCCAATTTTTGAATGCCTGAGTAAGTTAAATTGGTAGATGAAAATCGCGCTAATCATCGCGATAAAATAAATGACTCCATTTTCTCTTTGGACTGTTGGATCAAAAGAGATCATAAGCCCGATAATGACGTAATCTAAAGTAATCGTAAAAAATTTTATGTATGGTTTGTAAGGATAATAACTGACAAACAATAACACAAGACCAGCAAACACCCAAACTATGCTATCAAAGATTAGAGTAACGGCCGTGGGTGGGACAATTGTGTAACTGATCCATTGGAAATAAGATAGATAATCTAAACAGGAAGCGATGGAAAAAATGGCAAATCGAACGACGGCTACCGTTTTTTCGTTTTTCATTTCCCGAGAGATTAAAATCTCATCGACGATTGATTTTTTCATGGATCGCTGCTACCTTAATGAACCGAGAGAAGTCCGTTCTCTTTCCAATTTCTATTTTGAAATGCGGATTTTAACTTTCGAAAATATATAATCGATACAATGTATGCAAAAATAGGATTTCGTTACAAACGAATTCTTATTTAATACTATCATATGACTCCATCTAATTTTGCTTCTTTTATGATGGAGTGTACATGATGTTTTACAATCTTTTTGAGTTCTGGAGTTTCTGGAAATATTGGCCAGAGGGGAAGAAAGATCCACCCCATATAGATTTTAATTTCGGATTCCCTTGCATACGTTTTAGCTAATCCTGTTTCATTGTTTCGAAAGGTAATTTCGGTGGAGATTTTATCATGCCCAATCCCTGGTAGAATGCCAAAACTTAAACCTGTGATTAATGGGCCTTTACCGGTATCTGCTGTTCGCGTATAAAAAACCAATGCATAAATTTCATCTTCTTTGTTCCCGAGTTTCACTGATTTAAAATACCCAGATTCTTCAAAGGCATGCTGAATACGTTTTGCATCCGCTACAACGATCTGTGGGTGATTGATAAAAGAAGGTGGGTATATGGTGATGGACTTTGCAGATGGATTTTCTTTTAATTGTTTCATAAAAGAATCATCAATTTCCGACAAGTTTTTAGCGAATGAGATACAGTTGACTAAGGGAATTAGAATAACGAAATAAAATCGAGTAGTGAAACGCATTTGCAAATTTTCAGAAAACACCACCTAATGACAAGTTATTTTTTATTGACAAACTTCATTCGAATCTCTCTGATAACTAAATGTTTTCCATTTTATTGCGATGCATTCTAATTTTATTCATTTTGTGTTTCAGTTTTTCATGTAAATCAACCACTGAACGTCTGTTTGATCCAAGAGATAATAAGGACGAGGAAGTAAAAACTTTGGTTGGGTTTTTGTTGTTTGATGAAACGGTTAGGACTGATGTTTTAATTGCTAGTAGCTTCATTTCCCTTCAGCCATTGACAGGTGAAAATATTGATATTTATGAAATTCAAGAGTTGGACGAATCGAAAAACGCTTTTAAAGGTGGGTCTACAAAGTCGGGATTTTATTATTTTGAAGAAGAGGAAAAAACATATGTATCCTATGCAAACGCTTCAAAAAATTCAATGTACAATCCAAATGTGTTAGATGGCAACAAAGAGTATTTGATTCGAGAGCTTAAATGGACTAGAGGTTGTGGTGATAGATGTACAATTTCCATGAACTCGCGATTGAATCCATTCAAAAGTTACAATACTTTGAAAATAAAAGGGAAACCAGGTGAAATTGTATTTTTGGGAATTTATACGATTAAAACTAAAGAAGTGCCGGGTTCCACTTCCCTGTTTTCAAACAAAGGAAATTTTACAATTGAATTCAATCCAATCTTAGATGATTCAGAGTTTTATTACCGAAAAATTGACCCAGATCGTGAAAAACAAATTTTTGATTTGAAATATGGGAAAAATCAAAGGTCCGCGGAAATTAAATTTTTACAATCGATTATCGAAATGCAAAAAGAAGGATTTTGGTATACAAAAGCGAAAGAGAAATTGAAATTATTGGAAAAATGAAAGCATTTCTACTGTTTCTACAAGACAAGAATTTAGAGTCTAACTTAAGATTCTATTTTTGGAGCAAGGTGTTTGAAATTCCTACCTATCTTTTGTTTATGTTTCTTTAGTTTTTTCCTTTCACAATGCAAAGCGTTTGGAAAGGATCCCGAAGGTAGCCATCTAGAAAAGATCAAAACCTCTACACATTATGACCTTTCTCGCGAACAATTTGTCAATCGCAGGCCAGATATCTTGGAAAAAATGCGTGAGAATCAAAACTTCTTTTCTCTTTTTTTCAAATTCATGTTTGGTGGAGACAAACACCAAAAACCTAATCACAAGTTACCTGAAGAAAAACCTAACTTTGATGAGTTTCTAAAACCAGATGAACACATCAAATTTATTTGGTTTGGTCATTCTACATTTTTGGTGAATATCGAAGGAAAACTTTTATTCTTTGATCCAGTGTTTTCTGAATCAGCGGCACCATTTGCTTTTATGGTCAAAAGATTTCAGGATGCAGTAGTTCGGTTAGAAGAATTACCTCCGATAGATTATATTGTCATCTCTCATGATCATTATGATCATTTGGATATGTCCACAATTGAATTTTTTAAGACAACGAATACGAAGTTTATCACACCACTGGGAGTAACTTCCCACCTAAAAGAATGGGGGATCAGTGAGGATCGGTTTACGGAATTAGATTGGTGGCAGAGTTTAGAGTTAGGAAAACTCAAAATCATTTGTACGCCATCCCAACATTTTTCTGGAAGAAAAGGGATGAATGGAAATAAAACTCTTTGGTCCTCTTGGACAGTCATTGGTGAAAAAGAGAGATTTTATTTTAGTGGGGACTCTGGTTATGATGTTCATTTCAAAGACATCGGTGAGAAGTATGGACCATTTGACCTAACGTTTATTGAGAATGGTCAATATAACCCGATGTGGGAAGCGGTGCATGTTTTACCCGAACAAACTGCAAAAGCACATTTAGATTTAAAAGGCAAACGACTGGTTCCTGTGCATTGGGGAATGTTTAACTTGTCCTTACACAGTTGGTATGAACCTGCGGAATCCTTAGAGAAACAAGCGCAAATTTATAAAATCGATCTTCTCACACCGAAATTTGGACAAATAGTAAAAATCAGTGAACCCAACCTAATGGAGCGTTGGTGGAAAAAATTCATACAAACCGATTAAAAAGGATTCTTTGCGAGAGGGATAGAAAGGGCGCGATAGCGGTCGCTTGGCGACCAAAGCCCTGGATAGCCCGACCCGAGTTGTTACCAACCAATCTGTCGTTTTTCCAAGAGAGAACTTCTTGTTAACATCGATTTGAGGGGCTCGCTCAGATTGAAAATCCTATTGCATGAGGTGAAGGAAATCGGGTCTGCGACATGGGATTCAGGTTGGGTTTTAATGAGACATAATGCGGATGCGAATCTAAAATCCCCCTCCCGAGTTAGGGTGGAGGGGAGTGGCTCGTGGGCAGGTGGCGTTTTCCCTCCTAACACAACCAAACTATTTGGAATAGGAGCTTTCCTCTTTTTTCAATTTTTTTTCTGATTTGTTCACTTTTTGACACGGGTGTTGTCCCATTTTGCGATCTTCAATTGCTATAGAAGGAAAGGAGAGCATATGAACCAAAAAAGGGAAACGAGGCAAGGTTCGGAACAAAAACAAATTTGGATCAAATTCGGTTATGGTTTCTTGATTCTATTCCCATTTGTTTTGTGCATTGTCGGGATTGGGATTTGGTCGGCAAGTAATCAGATTTTATTTCCGAAGTGGAAAGGGATCACTCAAAATTTTAGCGAGTGCAGTCATGAAGGGGAATTGGTTTGGGGTAGTTTTTGTGGGAATATTCGCCTAACAAAGGATTATCGATTTAAAGAGATTACATTCCTGTCTTTGAATGGATACGAATTGCCGGGATGGATTGTGGGTGCCAGAGACAATGGAGTTTTGAACGAGAAAGGTGTGGTTTTACTCGTTCACGGTGGTGGTTCCGATCGGCGGGAGATCACTCGATTGATTCCCATGTTTCTAAAAGAGGGTTTGGATGTTGTCAGTTTTGATCTTAGTTGTCACGGAGAAGCTCCTTGTGTTGTGCCAGGACTAAGTTTTGGAATCCGTGAATCGAGAGATATTTTGTCAGCATATTTATATGTATCTAAGCAATATCAGAATATTCTTGTTTACGGAAATTCAGTTGGGGCATCCTCTCTTTTGATTGCATTGCCAATATTAACGAATTTAAAAGGGATCATAGTCGAAAATCCAATGATCAGTTTTGAAAAATTGATTTTTGATGCTCCAGAGTCGTCTTCTCTACCGAAATGGATGGTAAACATTTTAATTGGTCTCGTTGAAGTCAGAGGGAAATTTGATACTTTAATGAGTCCTGAAAATTCTTTACCTTTGGTCGGAAATGTGCCAATACTTTTCATTCATAGCAAAGAAGATCTCATTGTTCCATATCAACATTCGGAGAAATTAATGTCTCTGTATCTTGGACCAAAGGAATTATGGATTACAGAATTAGGTTCTCACGGAAAAGTTTGGGATGCAAATCCAGTGGAATACGAAACGAAAATGCGTAATTTCATTCGAAAACAATTGTAAAATCATATAAAACGAGAGGAAAAACATGGACGAATATTTAATTTTAATGCGGCTCGATATACTAACAAAGGATTCTCAACCTTCACCAGAACAACTTCAAATTTATATGAAACAGTACCAAGATTGGATCGATACGATTGTCGCTAAAAAACAATTTTTATCGGGAACTGCTTTGTCTACAGAAGGAAGAGTTGTTAAATCCAACCAAATCATTACAGATGGGCCCTTTGTGGAAACAAAGGAATCCCTTGCTGGTTTCATTATCATTCAAGCTAAGAGTTTTGAAGATGCAACAAACATTGCCAAAAAATGTCCTATCCTTATGGGAGAAGGAAACAGTGTTGAGGTGAGAAAAGTGATGAGTATCCACACAGAAGAATAAAACATTCGATCGTATACTGAAAAAGATGGATCATACTGAACTTTTACCTCATTTGTTTCGTACTGAGTATTCGAAAATCATTTCGGTTCTTTGTAAACGTCATGGATTTTACCAGATAGAGATTGCAGAAGATATTGTCAGTGATACATTTTTAACTGCATCTCAAACATGGGGAATCAATGGAATTCCCAAAAATCCGGTTGGGTGGTTGTATACGGTTGCAAAAAATAAAGCGAAGAATGTGATCCATCGAGATACTCTTTTACAAAACAAATTGATTTCGATAAATAAAGAAGAGAATCATACATTCGAAGGAGACTTAGATCTTTCGAATGAAAATATTTTAGATAGTCAGCTACGAATGTTATTTGCCATCTCTCATCCTTCGATTCCTTTGGAGTCACAGATTGCTCTTTCTCTTCGGGTTTTGTATGGGTTTGGTTTGGAAGAAATTGCAAATGCATTTCTTACGAATAAAGAAACAATCTCAAAGCGATTATTTCGAGCAAAAGAAAAACTTCGTGAATTCAATGTAAAATTGGATTTTCCATCTTCCAATGAATGGGAAAATCGATTCACTTCAGTTCTACGAACAATTTATCTATTATTTAACGAAGGTTATGCCTCTAAAACTCCAAACAAAATGTTTAAAAAAGATTTGTGTTTGGAGGCGATTTCACTTTGTTCCCTTCTATTGGAAAATCAAGAGACCAATACATCGGAAGTGAATGCCCTGATTTCTCTTTTTTGTTTTCATATTTCCCGATTTGATGCAAGAATCGATGGAAACAATGAAATCGTTTTGTATGAAGATCAAAACCGAGAATTATGGAATTTAGAGTTTATCCGAAAGGGTGAGGCTTTTTTTTCAGAAGCAAACAAAGAGCCTAAGTTTTCAAAATATCATTTAGAAGCGGCAATTGCTTATTGGCATACGTTCCCAGACAAGACCGAGAGAAAATGGGATATGGTTCACCAGTTGTATTCAGGTTTATTGCAAATAGAGCCTTCCTCTTTGGTTCAACTCAATCTTGTTTATGCAATTTATCGAAAAGGAAATCGTGAAGATGCTTTGATGAAACTTAAGAAATTTCCTATGGCAGATAATGCAAACTACTTCTGTTTATTAGGAGAGTTGTATATAGGAGAAGATTCCGGAAAAGCAAAAGAAGCATTTGAAAGAGCATACAACCTCGTCAAAACGGATGCGGAAAAATTAGTCATCTATAAACGAATATCCAGAATTTAGAAATGCCTTTTTTACTTGGCAGTTTTTCCACTCTCCATTCCTATACAATGATGATGAGATATAGTATATTTTTTTGTGTTGTCTTGTTTATTTTTTTTTCGCCATTGAATGCCGAATCTAGTTCGGGAAGTGCTAAAAAATTTGGATTGGGTTTGAGTTTATTTGGCCCAACTGGTGTTAGTGGAAAATATCATTTCGATCAAAAATCTTCAGTGGAAGCAAGTATTGGATTTGGAACCATTGGGAATGGGCGAACTCATCTGCATGCAGTTTATCTTTATAATGCTATGGAATTCAGTCCTGCACTCAAATTGTATGTAGGGGGAGGTGGTGTTTTCCAAGAAAGAAGTTCTGAAGGAAATTCAGGAAAAGGGCGAGGTTTTGGAAATGTATTTCGAGATCGTTCCTACGAATCTTCTTTTGGCCTCCGAGCACCCATTGGACTTAGTTTTTTTACTGATGACAAACGATTTGAATTGTCTGGCGAAGTGTATATGCAACTTTTTTTAACGGGCAAAAATGGTGCGGATGTGGGCCTCGCTCTTGCTGGAAGGTATTATTTTTAAAGGAGATAAATTCTCGCTTTTGAATATTTCAAAGTTAATGTTGTCAATATCAAATTGATAATAAGTTCAAGAGAAAGTGTTTTCTATCCATTTAGACAAGTAAAGATAAATGGATTTGATGAGTGTGATTCTATCTATTAAAGAGATGAAATTACGATAACCATGGATTCTTGAAATTGATCTACATTAGCAAAGGTAAAATGTTTCAGATAAGAATAGGTCAAAAAATTTGTATTCAATAAAAAGAATTTTAAATCAGGATTAATACGTAACATTTTTTTAGGATTCAAACGAAGGGAAGTGATTCAAAGTGTAGTTCCATTCTAAAAAAAGACCGAGTTTGTAATGATCGTCTTCTTCTTTCCGTCTTGTTTCATATAGGCAAGGCAAAAAAATGAAGACTGTAACCGCAACATTTAATATTAAATGTACAGATACAGTATTCGCCTTACACAATCCTCTAACTTAATTTAGATTATTGATCTTCTTCCATTTTTAATTCTCGGATTCCTTCTTGGAAAACTTGATAGGGAGTTCTTCCATTCATATTTCTTCCTTGATGTGATCTTTCGTTGTTATGGAACTTTAGATAAAGCTGAAAATCTTTCTCCATTTCGTCTACTGTTTCGTAAAAATTTGTTCTACCAGCGACTCTAAAGTGTTCATCTAGCAAAGTTCTATGGAGCCTTTCCACATATCCGTTGCTTTGTGGTCTTCTGACTTTCGTGGTTCTGTGTTCTATGTCTTCTAATTGAAGGAATAGTTCAAATGGATGCTGATCTTCTCTCCCGCAGTATTCTCGTCCGTTATCTGTAAGAATCGTTTTGATAGGAATGTTGTGTTCTTCGAAAAAAGGAAGGACTTCATTATTCAAAGTTTGGACTGCAGTAATCGGCATTTTGGTTGTGTGA
>NZ_RQGG01000039.1 GCF_004769665.1 Leptospira kemamanensis | reverse complement strand
GGTGTAAGTTCAGTAATGGATTCAGCCAAGTGATACTAATCGCTCGATCGGCTTGACCATATTACAATATACACGATTACGATCGTGTATGTCATTGAATGCGTTGTTTGTTAGCTTACTTGTCGTATACAAATGTTGGGAGAAGCTCTGGGTCGTAAGATTCGGAGCTTTTTTTATATCTAGAGTTTGATTCAGAAATTCCGTGGGTAACCCAAGTCAGAATGCATTTCTGACGGAGGCGTGGCCAAAGCTCGCCAGTCTGAACAGGAAGTTCAGCTGGCAGGAGTCAGGAAAGCATTCTGCTGTGTCTCCGCAGGCTCTCCCTCATTGGGGAAGATCGAACCTCTGTCGTATACAAGTGTTGGGAAAAGCTCTGAATGAAAGTTCAGGGCTTTTTTTATGTCTGGGGAATAAAAAAATCAAATTGATTTCAAGAAATGACTATAGGAAACTCAAACAGATTACTTGATATGTCCATTCAAAAGCTGACAGATGAATATATTGAAAAGAGTAGATTGTTGCGTGTAACCGATAGATTAGAGTTCTTAGAAGAATATCGTTTGCTTCTTCCAGAATCAGTTTTTCTAGAAAAACAAAAACAATATTTAAAAAATTGGGAAGCAGTTTAAGTAAAATTACCCCAGGCTAGGTTTTAAAAAGTAGCAAACTAACTCTTTATGTTTTTAAAAAAAATCCAAGATAAATTTTCTAAAGAGGAGGTTCCGTATGCTATTGTAGGCGGTTATGCGGTTGCAATACATGGTGTTGCACGGGGAACTTTTGACTTGGATGTAATCACCGAAATTAGTGAAGAAAATTTCTTAAGAATAGAATCGATTCTTGAATCCATTGGTTTAAAATCAATTTTGCCAATTTCTGGGAAGGAAATTTTCAGAAATCTAGAATTGTATAAAAGAGAGAAAAATCTTATTGCTTGGAACTTTGTCAATCCCGATAGACAAAGGGAAAGTTTGGACATTATCCTTACAGAAGACATTCGCAATTGCAAAATTGATCATGCTGAAACGGATTTCGGATCTTTACCGGTAATATGTTTGGAGGATTTGATCCGAATGAAATCGAAGACGGGGAGAATTCAAGATTTGGAAGATGTGCAGGCTTTAAAAAAACTAAAATAGCCAGATACGACTCTAAAATAATATAAAGTAACGTTAAGTTATTTTTTAGATTCTCGATCATCTCCTCTTAATGAGAATAGATCGAAAACTTAGTATTAAATATAGGGAAAAAGAACTAATTAGGTTGTACAGGGAACTGAATCTAATTCGGAAAAAAATTTGGTCACTGCCACTCATTGAATTAAAGAAACCAATTTTTCTTTCTTATGGATTGATTTGGACTTTAAAGTTACAATCATCAAAATACAAGGATGCTTACCCCTACATCATTGATAGATATTCTTGGATTAAACATCTAAAGAATTAAAAAAACTCACTCAAATGGAACCGGAGCCAATTGTCCTGGATAAATATGGGTATCGCTCTCTTTTGGGAAAATACCCAGATGCCATACATTGGTTTATTAAACGAAAAAATAGATTTAATAAAACGGAATATGTCTTTAACAAAGTTGATATCTTAGGAAGCAAAATTGTAAAAGAGATGATCACACACAGAAGGGTTATTAATCCAGACTTTGAAAGCCGTAAATGCGAAATCGAAGATATACTTTTTACTAATGACGATTATTTAGGTAAGTTGGACCACCTACTTGGCATTCGTCACCATTTCGATTGGGACAAGTCTAAGTTCAATAGAAAGAAAATGGAATTATGGGAATCAAATTTTTAAGAGAGTTTGGTGATAAGAAGTAATCCTTCTTATTTTGTTTATGAAAAACTCAAAGTTGGACTTAGAAACATCGTGTATTTTTCTATTTCCGGTTTCGATTAATTTGTCACTAAAGTTCTATTGCTTTTGCTTATAAAACAAAAGAGTATTTCTGAAAAAACCGTTTTCGTTCCTTATCCATTGAAACTCATGTAATAATGGGTATATTAAAAGACAAAATGATCAAAGACATGATCGTACACGGTTATGCTGAAGAAACAATTCGAAGTTATACGACATGTATGACTCTTTTAACGAGACATTTCCAAAAGTCTCCTATAGATTTGGAACCGATAGATATCTATCATTTTTTCCTCTACTTAAGATTGGAGAAACGTGCTGATTCATCCTTAATTATCTTTTATAGTGCATTTATGCTTTTTTATTCTTTAAGCGGTCGAAAAGAGATGATGCAATTGGTCCCCCTTCCCAAAAGGAAACGAACAGTTGTTTCGGTATTCAATAAAACAGAAATAATTCGAATTCTTTCCAATTGCCGAACTGTATGGGAAAAAGTTTTATTTACTCTACTCTATTCGTCAGGGATACGAATTGGTGAAGTGGTAAAACTTAAGATTTCTCATATTGATTTTGAAAGAAAAGCAATTTTGATTGAATCGGGGAAAGGTGGACATTCAAGATATGCATTGTTAGCGGATACAACTGCCATATTATTAAAACAATATCTGGAAATTTATAATCCTAAATCCTTTTTATTCTTTTCTCATAAGGGGAAAGATGTAGCTGCAAGTGTTCGATCCATCCAAGCAGCATTCCAGAAAATTAGAAAACTTTCTGGAATCGAAAAATATGGAACTGTACATACTCTCAGGCATTCCTTTGCGACTCATCTCATGGAAGATGGATATGGACTAATATACATTCAAAAATTATTGGGGCATGCTGATATCAAAACGACACTTGTGTATTTGCATGTATGTCCAAGTTATCTATTACACATAACGAGTCCATTGGAGACAATCAGTGAAATTAAAATGGGAATCTTTGAAAATCAAGGGCAACATGGGTTACAATTTCATTGAGTTCTTAAAATACGCCCCTGTTTTGGGGCGCTTGGAATGAATTGATCTACTGGTTGAAATATGGTTTTGCATCTTCCACAAATTGGGCAGACATGGCTTTGAAAACTTCTTCTTCGGAAGAGGTAAACAAATTGGCCCAAATCACGGGCAAAGCAAACGCCCATAAAAAAACAAATCTTCGTGGTGAGTAATTGAAATCTTTGATCTTTTGGCCATCTTTGTACAATGTGTACGTTACATCATATCCATCATTGCGACTCCATGCAGGAAGGAATGTGGCCGTTGCAATGGAAATATAACCAAAAATCAACGCGGGAGCAGAAACTGGCGCCCATTGAGTTGTTACCTTACAATACATGCCCTTCGGTGGCATGACTTTGGGATCGGTGATTTCTTCTGAATCGCTGAAATTTTGGCTGATATTGTTTTTAAAATAGGACTTGAGAGCTGCATAACCACCAAATTCTAAAATGGGGAATGGTGTTAGATGGTAGTAGAGTTTGTTTTTAGAAACTCCAGCAGGTTTGGAAGTGGATTCGATTCTTGGGTAATCTCTGTAACTTGTAATACAGGAAGCGAAGGTAAATAGGAATAGAAAAAAGAAGTGGAATAACTTCATCTAGAAACCTCTGTTATAGTTTTGCACAAGTTTCCTTTTTCTCAAAAATGATTCAACTGTTTTCAGGAGCCAGGTGGAAAAGGATTTCGTAAAATTGTATTACATGAATTTAGTTCATAAATTTTTGAGCAAATAGAAGATATCCGCTAGCAGCAATATTCTATTCGAATCAGAACAAATTGTATGGATATACACTTAAATGCAATTGAAACAAGAATTGACCTAAATTTCGGTAGGAAATACATTCGATGGAAATAAAAGTCTGAAACTTCGGAACTGAACTAATGTATCTTTTCGAAATTGTCGCAAATTTTGGTATGTTTTGACAATGTAAATATGGTAACAGGACAAAATGAAACTGAGTCAGGAAATATTTGATTTTTTATCTGAGTTAAAATGGAACAACAATCGAGTTTGGTTTTCTGAAAACAAACAACGATTTGATGGATTACAGAAGGAATTAGTATTGTATACTGCTAATTTACTTTCTGAGATCGAACTATTTGATGAATCGGTGAGAGGGATAGATCCGAAATCCTGTATTTTCAGGATTTATAAAGATGTACGTTTCTCGAAGGATAAAAGTCCATATAAAACACATTTCGGAATTTTTATGAGGGCTGGAGGAAAAAAAATAAATGGAACTGGCTATTATCTTCACATAGAACCAGATGTTTCTTTTTTAGGTGGAGGTTGTTACCAACCAGATTCTAAGTCTCTATATCGAATTCGTGCAAAGATTGTGAAAGATAGTAAGACATTTCTGAAACTCATTCAGGAAAAGAATTTTAAAAAAGAATTTGGTGAAACTTTTTATGGCGAAACAGTCAAAACTGCTCCTAGAGGATTTGCAAAAGATCATCCCTTAATTGAATTTTTGAAATACAAGGGTTATGCGGTAACCAAAAAATTAAATAATGCGGATGTAACTTCCAAGGATTCTACAAAAAAAATCATTTCCTCTTATCGATTACTTTATCCTCTGCATCAATTTTTAGACAAAGCGATGAGTGAATCAAATTAGGATCTATCCTGGAGTAGGCCACTCAATCAAGGTAAGATCCAAATGTGAATTTGTTACAGTGGAAATGATTTACTTATGAGATGACTTCGAGAGTAAGTACGCCAAAAAGATGGTCACTAAAATTGAATCAAAGACAAGAGCCGCTCCTGATTTTGCCAAGTATGCTTGTCCATACACTAAATTCAGAACAACAAATGTAGATTTACTTATGGATGCAACAACTAACACCAAATTGCGATTTGTTTGATTGTACGCGCCGTAAATCAACATCCCACCCACTAATGCAATTAAAGCACCCCAATTTCGAACCACAATATTAGCAAGATTTCCATCGATCGTTTCACCAAATGTCAAAGTGAGTCCGAGAGTGGGATGAAGAGCGGAAAGGATCATGGAACAAGTGATGATACCAGAGACTAACATGATCCATTTTATGTTGGAGAAAATCAAATTCATAAATTACCTCGGGCTAAAGAAAGCATACGATTCTAATTATGCGAGATTTTTTTAAGCAATTGGGAAGAAATAAAATAGGAATTCGTGAACTTTAAATTTGTTTGTTCTTCTTTCCTTTCCATTGTTTTGCTTTTTTTAAATACAATACAATCTCATCCGTTTCTGGATAATCATAGTAAGACTTGATGAAATCGAAAATAGATTCTCCTTCGTTATCTCTTAAGTCGATATCTGCTCCATTTTCAACTAAAATCTTCACCAATTCTAAGTTAAGTGTTCTTCGTTCAATCAGAATTTTGAGAATGGATTTCCCTGAACGATCTGTTAAGTTTACATTGGCTTCATGTTTCAGGAGATAACGAATTATTTCTAAGTTTGGTTTTTCTTTCGTTGTCAAATACATCAAAGCGGAAGAATGGTACCTATCTTTTGCATTGACATCCACTCCATGATTGACAAAAAGTTGGATCAGTTTAAAATTATTGGGTTGTAGACTACAACTTAAAGTTAACAATGTTCCCTCTTGTTTTTTCCCGTTTACATCCAGACCATTGTCGAGTATCAATTGGACTAAGTCTGATTGATTATTGGCGATTGCAGAATGGATCAGTGGTTTGCCATGAACATTCCAAACGTTTACCTCGGCTTTCTTTGAAATTAAATATTTTGCAATATTGATTTTGTTTTGATCTACAGCATAGAAAAGGGCAGTTTCTCCTTTTTTGTCTTTTGCTTCGAGATTTACTCCTTCTTGTATTAGTTTTTTCACAAGATCTATATCCGAATTTAAAACCGCTTTGTGAAGTTCTGGTAAGGATCGATATTCACCATAATTTTGAATTCCTTTTGAAATTTCAGAATAACCCTTACGCACAGCATCCACAAGTAACACCGGAGAAAGGACAATGTAGTGATACCATTCTAATTTGATCATGTCTTTACTCTGACCAAATAGAAAATTGGGAAAACTGATAATGAATAATAGAACCAATGATTGTTTGTGAATCCAATTGAATTGAAACCTTGGTGATTGGTTCATAGGTTTTTCCTTAGAAATTGAATGGATTTTGAAGAATAGATACAAACTTACGTTTGGCGTAATTTAAGATTTCAGGGAGAAATGTTCCCAATATAAGTAAAATCAGGCTAAACAAAAGTTTTTGAATTGAATTGACCCAAATTTCAGAAAAAGTATTGATGATGGCATAATCAGGTTGGTTTGGTAAGTAATATAAAGGGACAGGTAAACCGATGGTATATTCCTTTCCCACTTCTCCAAAAATTTGTCCATGGATTTCGTAAATTTCTCCATCCACTTGGTATTGGATGATGGGTCTTAGTATGTAATGACTTGTGCCGTAACTTTTACCCCTCGTTTGTGTGGAATAATCCAATTCTTTGTAAGAGGAGACAACCTTACCATAGGTTTTTTTACCTGTTCGGATGGTATTCACTTTGCTAATGATAACAAGTATTCCCATGACAAAAAGGTAAACAGCAAACGCTTGTAATACACGAGAAACAATCTTTGTTTTCATTTCTGATTCAATAGAATCGGCAGTTTTTTATTCACTTTCAATCAAAAAAATACAATCGAGAGGACTAAAATTTAAAGAAGTCCTTCAAATAAGTTAGGTTGGTTTGGTGGATTTTTTGAATTCCAAAATGGTTCACATTTTTTCCAGTATGCGAAAAACGATGGAAAATACCCTCTCACTTTCGGGAAAATCCAATCCCTTTCTTCTTCTATGCCCACATATTCTTTGTTTGTTGGGTGTTCTTTGAAATATATGATCGGATTTGTGTTTTTCAAATGTGAAACGATTTCATCCCACTCTCCCCAAAAAAACTTGAGATTCGGGATATTCTGAGAGAGTCCATAAATGAAATCCAATGATTTGGGAGAGGACGGAAATTCTTGGAAAAAATGAGGCCTCATCATAAAAATTCGATTTCCTTCCCAATTTTTTTTCCAGTTTGGATCCATTTGATAGAAATCATAAATAAAAATGGGTAAGTTGGGATCTATGTTTAACTCTTCAAAGGAACTTGTAAAGATGGTTTGGATCTTTTTTTGGTTCCATTTCTCTTTCATATCGATAAACCATTGTTTTGTGGATAGGTAAGCAGATAAAAGATCAAAATTTTTGAATTCTGCCAATTCCTTGGGACAGTCACTATCCATTTTATTTGATAGGTGATCATAACTGAAGTCTAAATAAGTTTTAAAATCATTTGTTTTTAGATACCGGTTGATATTTTCCTGATTTGCAATATACTGTTTGGAGCTGAAAGCACCTGCAATCCATTGCCAACTGCAGGTATTACTCGCTGCATCTGCATCTAAAAGATGGTAATACATCCATTGGGAAGGTTGTTTCCAATAAGCACCACCCATATTGCATACGAGTGAAGCTATGTACATACGAACATGGTTGTGTAAGTAACCGTTTTCATAAAAATCCATCAATTCGCGATCGATACCAGGAATACCCGTGCCAATGGATTCTTGAAGAATCGCTTGGGGGATTTGATTGTGTCGGACATTTGGTTGTGAATGTTTTAAATCTTGGAATAAGAGTGAACCTTTATTTCGCCATACTTCCTGAAAGTAATCTCTCCAAGTTAACTCTTGGACAAATTTAGAAATTTGGTATGGTTTGTAACCGAGAGAAGTTACAAAATCAAAAACTTGTTTTGTGGATAAAAATCCTCGAGCAATATAAGGTGACAATAAAGTAACAGCGCCATCAATGTAATTCCTTGAACTTCCATACTGTACGGGATCGACAGAATGAAGTCGTTTTTCAATGGACTTTAGGTCTGTTGGGAATGTGACTTGCAAAGGATTTCTAAATTCCTATCCATATTTGGGTTGTTCTCAGTGTTAGACAGAATTAGTGAATGGACCCCCTAAATTTATTGACAAAACAATCTATTTTTTGGAAACTCAAAATCCATTTTCCATTTTTACCTATTAAAAATGAAACCAGGTTTTTAAAAATGAAATTACAATTGCAACAAACACAAGTTAGGTTTTGGATACTACTCGCCATTCTCCTAAATTTCGGATCGGTGGGCGCAATCTCCTATTACGATACAGGGGAAATGTTAACTGTCATGGCAGAGAAAGGATTAAATTTACGAGACAAACCTTCCGCTAAGGGGAAAAAGTTAATCCAGATTCCGATGGGTGGACGTGTCAAAGTAATTTCAAAAAAGGAAACGAAACCAGAAACAATCGATGGAATCAAAGGATTTTGGATCGAAGTGAATTATCAAACATGGAAAGGATATGTCTTTGATGGTTTCTTAAGTCGACTACCGTCTCCTCCCAGAAACTGTAAGAGTTTAAAAGATTACCTCACCAAATCCTACGGATCCAGTAAACTCGAAACGATAGCTATGGGGGATTATGAAGGTCGATCTGCTTATCGATACAATCAGTCCATCTTGTACATGACGGAAGGTGGTGATAGTTTTGACTTATATTTTCCTGAGATTTCTAAAGAAGAATTGTATTTGATTGGGAAACTTTGTAATGAGTTTGGTGGTGAAACATTTGAACTGGATGGTTCGAATGCATTCAATGTTCCTTCTAAACAAAGTCAAGAAATGATGATTCGAATCTATCAGGATGAAAATGGTGTGACGATCCTGAGAAAAGAATTGTAAATTTGGAAACAAATTGCAATTGCTTTCGTTGGGAATCAAAATCAAAACTGTTTTGAGGACAAAATGAAACTATTTAAAAAGATTGTAATACTCATTGGCATATTGGGAGTTCTCGGGATTTTTTTTTATGCTTACATGGGTGGATTCCAAGATGTAGAAGTTAAGGAAACCAACTTTGGTTCTGTAGAAATTTTTCTCTACACCCACAAAGGACCTTATCAAAATTTAAATGAGAGTTGGGAAAAATTTCAAAAAGAATGGGAATCAGTGGGGCTAACAGAGTGTCATAGTATGGCACTGTATTTGGATGGACCGGATACAGCTCCAGAAAAATTAAGATCTGTTTTAGGTTGTCGAATGGATGGATTGTCCGATACAGAAATCAAAATGGTGAAATCGAAAATGAAAACTTTTTTGATTCCTGAAATGAAATGTATCACAGCAACTTTCCCATTTAAAAATGTATTCTCTTATTTTTTGGCACCGACCAAGGTATATCCAAAATTTCAAGAAACTTTGACCAAACAATCTTCGATTACATCAGTTGCGATCGAAGTATATGGTGGTTCTTCTCAATTTGTAGATCATATAGATTTTTATATGCCAGTCGGCGTGAAACGAGAAGTGTTCTCGCCATTGGAATTATTATTCCAAACTCAATAAATGAAAATAGAAACGATAGCAAAGTCCGAAATCAATTTAGGACTTTGCTATCTTAACCTAAGGGTATCTATTCTTCACTCCCCTTGTCCTAGAGAATAACCAGGAACACCATCAAACTCATATAAGTTTTCTGTTTTGATCGAATCGTAACCTTTTGATTCCAGAATCGTGAGGATTGCAGTGATATCCTTGTGTTTGATATTGCCACCGTTTGGTGATACAAATCGACATCGAAAATGGTCTGTTAAAAATGTTTCCTTTTGTCCTTTTGGATACACTTTCACTCCACGATTCGTGATCATTTTGAGATGTAAGAATTCTTTTGTAACGGATTCAAGATTTTTACCTAAAACATCTGGATCTCTATCTTCAGGTATATCTAAAAAGATATCTACACCCACTAATTCTTTTTTCTCCTTTTGATTCGATAAACTCAAAGTGAATGATTTTGGTTTCACAAGTTCACTGGCAGTGAGTACCGTTGGATTTTGTCCGAGTCGATCCAGGATGGCATCAGTGTATTCTTTGGTTCCCACAAGTTTTGTATTTTTTTCATTTTGGAAAATATCGGCGGTTCGGTATCCATCTTCTAATGTCTTTAATACGGCGTTACGAATGAGTTTCGCTTTCCCAGGTTTTCCTAAATGGGTTAACATCATAACAGTTGCTTTGATCACTGCTGTTGGATTGGCAATGTTTTTTCCAGCAATGTCAGGTGCACTTCCATGAACTGCTTCAAACATGGAAACAAAATCTCCTATATTAGCAGATCCACACATTCCAACAGATCCAGTGACTTCGGCAGCAATATCAGAAAGGATGTCGCCATAAAGATTTGGTGCAAGGATCACATCGAATTTTTGTGGTCGATTTGCTAGTAAAGCAGCTCCAATATCAATGATCATACTTTCCGCTTCAATCTCTGGGTATTCTTTTGCAATGGTTTGGAAAATGTTGGCAAACATACCATCTGTAAATTTCATGATATTGTCTTTGACCATACATGTGATTTTTTTTCTTCCATTGGATCTTGCAAATTCAAAGGCATAACGGACAATTTTTTCCGTTCCAGGAACTGTAATTAATTTCAAACATTGAGTGACTTCTCTTGTTTGGCGGTGTTCAATGCCTGCATACGTATCTTCTTCGTTTTCACGAATGATCACAATGTCAGTACCTGGATGATTGGTTTTAATGAATGGATCGTATGTTTTTGCAGGGCGAACATTCGCATACAATCCCAAGGTTTTCCGTATCGTAACGTTTAAACTTTTATATCCTTTTCCTCTTGGAGTGGTAATGGGTCCTTTTAAGATCGTTGGATATTTGCGAATCGTATCCCAAGCATTTTCGCTGATTCCAGAAAGGACACCTGATAAATAAACAGATGAACCTGCCTCAATCGTTTCGAATTGAATTCCTGATTTTGCCTCATCTAAAATGCGAATCGTTTGATCGATGATTTCTGGCCCTATGCCGTCTCCTTTAATCAAAGTCACAACCACCTCGCGATTTTCATCGACGGGTGTTAAAGTTTCTTTAGCTTTCGTATTTGTTGGCATAACTGGCTCCTGATACGTAAATCAATACGTGAATTGGTATTCGTATATTAGACAGAGGAATGGAAATCTCGGTATGGAAAAAATCCAATTTTTTTTAGGTGAATCGAATTTTTTCCAAATACTTATGGAACGGGAATGGTGCTGATAAAACTCCAACACTCAATATATGTAATAGAATGAGTAGAATACCAACATTCCAATACATTAGCCATTTTGATTATGTAGCCTTACCGAGTTAGAATCACCAAAAACATCGAAAGAATCTCGCTTGAAGTTCCTTGCACCACTCAGAAAATAACATAGTACTCAATTTCGAATTCAAATTTGTTGTAAAATGCAAAAATAACAACCAATTTTGAAACGTCAATGGGAGTAGGTGGTTTTATGCCCAAAATTGTGGATCATAATCTTTATAGAATCGAGTTACTTTCCAAATCACTTCCCATTTTTGTTTCAAAAGGTGTAGCCTCCGTTTCCATGCGAGAGCTTTCCAAAGAATTGGGTGTATCTACGGGAACCTTATACCACTACTTCCCAACGAAAGAAGCATTGTTTACTTCTATGGTCAAACATCTGGTTTCTTCCGATGCAGAAGCCATTCATAAACTTACTGAAGATAATACAAGTATCATTGATATTATGAATTTTGTAGCAGGTAAGGAAGGACATTTTATGAATCTCATGTTACTCGCTGTGGATGTGAAACGGCAACACTCGGATTCAAAGGAATTGATCCAACTATTGGAGGAGTCATTTAACGCGTATGAAATGGCGTTGAATCGTTTTTTTCCAAAAGAAACGGAAGGAAAAGGTGGAAAGGCATTTTTGTCCTTTTTTGTAGGTGTATTGTTTTTGAAATCCAAAGGGGAAGAAGGAACTCCATGGATGGATTTGTTTGAAGGTTTAAAATACTTAGGAGATTTTTTCTCTGCAAAAGAACTTCATAACAACCACTAATCCTGATTCGATTTCATTAATAACGTAATCCCACTTTTTTCATTGGCAACTTTGACAAGTTCCAACTCTTCAGGGCTTGCATATTTTTTGTCCCATTCCAATACTTTCGGAATCATCAAATAATGCCAAAGTGGAGGGATGAGAGCAATCACAATGGTTGTCAAATACCCACTAATCATCATCGGAGCATTCGGATAAGGCCTTAGGTCTTGGTAAGGAACTTCTCCTTGTGCGTGGTGGTGGGAATGCCTTGTTAAATTAAACATGGTCCAAGAACTAATCCGTTTGTTGGTGTTCCAAGAATGCCTTGGTTGGACTGGTTCTTCTGGTAATCGAACCATTCCATAATGCTCCATATAATTAACGATCTCAAGTAATGCCTTTCCAAACAAACCAGCAGCGATAAAAAATAACATCCCAAAAATTCCACCTATGAGATAAGCCAAAATGACTAAACAAACACTCATCAAATGACCACGTAAAAAAGCATTGTGGTAAGAGAATGTGGATAAATTTTTTCGTTTTAGACGTTTGGTTTCAATTTTCCAAGCACTGATATTCCCTTTGATGGTAGAAGCAAGGACATGGTAATATACATTTCTTCCTCTAGGTGCAGTGGCTGGGTCTTCTGTTGTGGAAACATAACGATGATGACCATACACGTGTTCAATGGAGAAAATTGTATCAAAACTAAAGGCAAGTAACCATCTACCAATGAACATAGAGATTGGATCCCAAGTGCGGTGAGTCAATTCATGTGCTGTAATTGTTCCCACAAGTCCAATCATAAGACCAGTGAAGAGTACGGCATATCCATGGACCAGGATGGAAGTATTCTCTTTGGCAAAATTAAAATCAAAACCAAAGATTTGAGTGAGCCAGGATCCAAAGCCAAGTGTATCGATAGGACTCATTGTCCAAACAGAACAAAAAAAGAGAATCCATAAGATTGGCAATGCCAACCAAAGTTGTAAGGTCAAGATCTCTGGTTTTGTATAACTGGGTGTACTTTTGTCATCACCCGAAAGTTCGTCTCCTACGATGTAAAAGAAAAGTAAGGAAAAAAATCCAATGGTAGTATACATTCCTCCCAAAAGTAAACTCACAATCGACATGAGACCTACGGCATGGAATAAAAAGAATTTAATATAATCAAAGAATCCTGCTTTGCTTCTTAACGTTTTATCATCGATGTTTAGGCTCAGACTATGATCGATGGTTGAAAAACGATCTGCAAAAATGGATTGTTTTTGAATTCCGAATTGGAGTAGTTCTTTTGTGGCGGCGTCTACCATAGGAGGAGGTCCACATAAATATGCTTCGGTAGATTTTGTTAGGTGGTCTCTAATGAAAGAAGTGACAAGACCTCTTTTTCCTTTCCAAGAACTATTGATTGGTTCCTCCGAAAGAATTGGTATAAAGGTAAATTTTCCTTTCCAAATTTTTTGGATTTTTTGAATTGCATTGATTTTGTATAAATCTTCTTTTTTACGAGCGCCAAAAAGTAGGGTAAGCGGTCGTTTGGTGCCATTTAGGATTCCTTGTTCTAATATGGCAAGGATGGGAGCAAGTCCACTTCCACCGGCAACCATCAGAATTGGTTTTTGACTCTCCCTTAAATAAAAATTACCAAATGCTCCTTTGAGTTTTGCTTTTTTTCCAACTAAGTTTTCGTGATAGATATAATTTGATAGTTTTCCATTGGGAACCTTTCTAACGATAAAGGAAACGATTCCTTTTTTGTTTGGAGCGTTTGCAAAAGAATAATTCCTTTCGGCATCCAACCCTTCGATGGATAGAGAAACGTATTGGCCAGCTTGGAAATGTAAGGATCCTTCCAGTTGGATCGAGATTTCGCAGATTTCATCTGTGAGTACTTTTTGTTGGAACACTATACCGAAGATGGTTTCCTTGTTTTCCACTTGGATGGTAACGTCTGTTTGGGGGATGCTCTGACAGGCGAGGATGTATCCATTGTCCAATTCTTCGTCGGATAATAAATAACCTGTTTCTGTAAGTTCTTGTACTCTCCCTTCCACCAGTTTACATTTACAAGTCGCACAACCTCCCACCCGACAGCTATGGGGGAAATCGATCCCTTGTCTGAGTGCTGCACTCAAAATGTTTTCCTTGGGACGGACGGAAATGGGCACGCCATTGATTTTCAGTTGGTTTGTTTCTTTTTCCGACTCTGCCCTCACCATATGCTTCGCTTTTCCACTGCTCATTCGATTGGTTAGGAACATATCTCACTCCCTCGTTTCCATCGCGATTGGTTCCGGTGCAAGTTTGTCTTGGGAACCCAGGCCAACGATTTATTTCGCACGTTTGTTATAAATAAAGTAAGTCAAAAACAAGTCAAACAGAATATTTGTGTTTTTATCGGGAGATTTGAGTTCGTTTTTCCGTAGGAGGAGATTCGTCCAGAATCTGTTTCCAAGTTCCCTTCGTGTTTTACGGTTTCGAAAGGGGAATGACAATCGGTTTGCCATAGTCCCAATAGCCTCGGGAAGGACCACTTGGTCCATTGATGAGGGGGACAAGAACGAGTTCTGAATCGGGGTGGTCACTGATATCGATCTGGAATTCAAACACATGACCTACTTTTCCCCAAACATATCGTTTGTTTCCTTTGGTCCTTTCGTATTCCCAACCGTACACATCGTTCGGATTCATTTTAAATCCGAATCCAACTCGCTCTTTTTGTTTGGAATTGTCCGCGAGAAAAAAATACAAATCCTTTTCGTTTGAATCCATTTTGTAAAAGGGTTTGTCGGAACGCACCATTCCATAAAGTAAATTGCCTATCTGTTTGTATCGAAACTCGGTGATCGGAATTTTTTGGTTGGGAAGTTTTGGTTGAGTAAGAGTGATTGCATCTATGAATTCCCAATCGTCGGCCATACCGTCGAGGATGATGCCCGTGTTTTGGATTTTGTTTTGAAAGATTTCTTTTGGATTTGGTTCCTTTGGATTCGTTCCTAAAATTGTTTCTGCAAAATCACCCAATCCATCCTTGTCACTATCCCATTCAGTAATACTCGTTTGATTTACAATTTCTTCATAGTCAACAATAGAATCCCCATCTTGGTCTTGCAGAAGGGACTTAGTTTTCTTTTGGTAACCTTTTCGTTGTACCCATCCCGACAAGAATTGGTCCCAATCCATATCTTTTTGTTTTCGTAAGAGTGAGATAACGCCTTTTGTTTTGTCTTCATAAATCTTTTTGGATGGAGCAATGAAATAATCATGCCACGATTCATGTTTTGGATCCATAAGTGACATTAAAAAATTTCGATATTTTTCGGCACCTAACTCTAAATAAATAAGATATTGGATCTTAAAGGATTTTTCATAGTAAATGGAAAAATCATTGGCAGGAATATTTTCTACGTGGGCGATGTCACCTAAAGGAAGATCTATTGTTGAAAGCGGTTGTCTAAACCCCCACCAATACTTTACTTTATTGATTTCTAAATTTCCAATTGAAAGGGATCCACTTTTTTCCATAGCAACTGGTAAAAAACTACTCACACCTTCGGAAACCCATCTAGGATCTTGTCCAAACCACCAATGCCCTATTTCATGATAAAGAAGGGGAGCAGGGATGGGAAGTTCAGGATCAGGGTAAGCGAACGGAACATAGGCAATCGCACCTTCATTTCTTGCTATGCTTCCATCTGTTATATCTTTGATGGTCAATACTTTCGCTCTCGGAGCCGCTTCTAAATACTCAGCTAATTTGGGAATGTAGGAGCTTGCAGTTTCGAGAATCAATTTGGCAAATTGACTTTTTTTCCCTTCTGGTTTGTACAATACTCGGATGATTTTCGACTCACCTAACACCTGAATCGATGTTTCTTGTGATTCGAGTCCCACTTCATCTTCCGGATGTAAGGTTGTATTAAAACTGGATTTCGGAAAATTGTCTCTTCCTGAAAGGAACAATAGGGTGAGTATGAGCAAGGTGAGTTGTCTTGTCTTCATGGAATTGAAAAGTTTAGAATAAGTTAAATTATAGAAAAGCAGTTTCTTATCTTTTACTTGGAAAAACTTTCTCAATCAATCTGAGCTTCTATGAATCATTTATTTCCAGAGGAAGGAATTCCATATGGCTCTCGCAAATTCCAAGCAATCGCAACCTTGCATTTGCGGAGATTTCCGTATGATCTTTTGAGGATTCCATGAACCTAATTCCTGAATTATCGATTTAACAAACAGTGTCAGACTCTTCTCCTATGAAAAGGGAGAGATGTTTTTTTGAAATTCTGTTCTTTTTTGAACAAATATTGATTGGAAAATCGACAGAAAACATTTGTTAAATGAAAATTTTAATTAAATCGTTTGCTCTTTATTGGAATGAAATACATAGTGGTAACAGATTCAAAATATTATCGTTTTTTTAACTACTAAGTATTCCTCACTTTTTTGCATTCTGATCGCTTTTCTGAAGTTTTCCCCTGCATTTTCGTTGTGTTTTTACCTGATTTCCTAACTGGAAAGTTGTTTCTAATCCTCTAAAATTTCCGAGTCAAATAAAACTTAATAAGGACATCACATGTCAACAAATATCTATGTAGGTAACCTCTCTTACGAAATGACGGAATCAAAACTTAACGAACTTTTTTCAGTTCACGGTTCTGTTTCTTCTGCTAAAATCATCACTGACCAGTACACTGGCGGATCTAAAGGTTTTGGCTTTATCGAAATGAAAGATCGTAATGAAGCTGACAAAGCTATCAGCGATTTAAACGGAAAAAATATTCTCAATCGTGAAATGAAAGTGAATATTGCAAAACCAAAGACTAACAACTGGAATTAATTCTAGTTTAAAGGAAGGGAACAAGTTTATAATAGAGATTCTATTCTTTAGAAAGTTCTCTATGGATTTGTTCCTTTTAGATTTCTCCAGATTCCCAATTTCTATAACCTCCACCATATCGCGTAACATTTAGTTCACGTGCTTGCAAAAAATTCAGCGCATTTACAGACAATAAACACAACGGCCCTCGGCATACAAATGTGGAATCGAACATCAAATGTTGTCGTTTGATACAAGGTTCTTAATCCAATCCATCAAATGGAAGGGTTAACCTTTGGTGGATTAAGGGCATGTATGTCCAATTCTCATTTTGTATTTACTAGATAGATAACATTCCACAAGTTCTCTGTCACTGCTACTCAATACCTGGTCATAATAGATAAAATCTCCAATGTGACCGTTAAGATAATCTCCGTATGGGTAAACACCAGAGTTCCAAAAATAACGCCCCATATTCAAATCAGCTGGAGCACAATTATAAGCTGTTCCAGGTGAGGACGTAGAACCGACAGGAGATCCATATTTATAAATCGTACCCGTTGTTCCATCGAAGTGTAGACTTGCCATAATCACCTCTCCTAGTGTATTACTAAAGATGGCAGAGGAAATGACTTTGGGATCATTGAGTTGTAAGTCAAAGAAACTAATTAATTTATTGGAAGCTATATCTGGTAAGTATAAAAGTTTGGCACCATTTTGGAAAATTCCGTCACTGCCCGACATCTCCGTATCGTTATAAATGGCAAAAATTGTATTGGATGTTGATAATAAAGAAGGTTCGCATGGCCTGGAAAGAAAAGTTAAAGAAGGTCCGATAAACCGAATCCCTGGTGTTCCATTTAAGGAAGTAGCATTGAAGACCGGTTGAGACGCGACAGTTGCTTGGCTTAGATGTAAATTGTTCCCACTTCGATCATCCCAGGTAGAAACACAATTGACGCCACCACTACAACCTCCATTGCTAAAATTAGCACTTTCTGGCATTAAATAAAACTTTAAACTACTACTAGCGACTGTTTGGTTCCAGGAACTGACTTGTGTAGGATAGGGACCAGAAATGGCTCGAATTTCGGAAACAGATAAGGTTCGATTGTAAATTCTAACATCATCGATATCACCTGAAAAATATCCAGTAGTTGTAATAAGGCGACCAATAAATAAGTTTGAACTAATCCCAGTTGACCATAGATTTTTATACACATACGCCCTCAATGTTCCATTTTCATAAATAGAAGCGTATTGGGTGCTACCATCATATACTCCACACAAATGGACCCACTGGTTTAAAAAATCTTCTTGTATGACTTTGGCTTCATCATTCCATCCCAACATCCCAACTTCCGGTTGTAAAATAACAAGGCCACTCGCAGTAGAATCTATAGATGTTCCAAAACTTATGATGTATTGGGCAGCTAGACTAGATGATTTGAACCATGCACAAATTGATCGGCTACTTCCACCGATAGGTAAACCATTCGGATTTGATTTTTGGAAATAGTTTGTCCCATTGAAATAATAGGCGGAGCTTGGAAAACCATTTCTATCGTTTGTGGGGGCCACGGTTCCAAAATTTGTGAGGTCATTGAATTGATCTCCATAGTCTTTGCCATTTCCATTGAAAGGATAATAAGAAATTAATCCTGATGGTACCTGGATGGCAAGTTTTTGGATCACATCATCATCCAAGGCCCCGTTAAAGAATTGTACGTTCGAAATTTTCCCTTTGAAATGGAAACCATGTCCACCATCTCCCACCTTAAATCTGCTAGATGGGATGCCAGGATTTGTTGCATAACCCATGGCGTCTGCTTTTCCATTGATGAAAATTTGCCAGTTGCCAGAGAGGCGTCGCATGGTCACGTGCATCCAGCGATTCGGAGGCAGTTGCATAAACGTGAGTGGACCAAGTAATGGTCCTAAGGCAATTCTCAAAGATCCTGAGTTATCAATGGCAAGTCCATAACCGTCTACGCCACCCGTACCGTTATAAAATATAAATTGGTTGGTTACTTTACCTGAAGTTTGTATCCATGCGGAAATGGTGAGATTATCAGTAATGTTGGTAACATTTGACGTACTTTCAATGTATTGTGAGTTTCCATCAAATTCATAGGCTCCATTCGATAAACCATTTTCATCCCGTGTGAGGGAAGGGGCACCCAAAAGAGTACCATCATTCGTACCTACAGAATCGTTTGTATTCCCATCAAAGGTATATTGTAACAATTCGGCTGGTTGTAAATACCGGATGGAATGGTTTCCTTGGTCACCAATGTAGATGGTTTGACCATCTGTGGTTATATATCCTGGAAAATTAAGAAGTCCATTGCCACTTGCATTATCCGCATACCCTGCCACACTACCCACAAGGGTTGTCACACGATTCGTTGTTAGGTTAAGATGGCGGATCCTGTGACCTAACCATTCTGAAATAAACAAATTGACTCCATCAGTTGTGATTCCATGTGGATCATTGAATTGAGCTGATGTTCCAAAACCATCTGTAGAAGCTTGGACTCCATCACCGGCAATGGTATCTACCGCATTAGTTCCTGAGAGTGAAATCCTTCTGACTTTATAACCACCACCCAGGCCAACATCTGTAACATATAAATAATTTCCTAAGCCAACTATGGCGATAGGAGACACAAAACGAGCGTTTGTTCCTATGGGGGAATTGGCAAAAGAACAAAGTCCAGCACCTCCTGCAATTGTTCCTACTGCAGTAGTATTTGGATTTAACGTACGAATTGTACAGTTGTTTCGATCCACAACATAAAACATTCCATTGTGTAAAGTCAACCAAGATGGATTGGAAAATGATGCGAGGATCCCTGATGTATTATCCGAGGAACCAGCGTTTCCCGAACCTGCCATCGTAGACACAAGAGCGGTTGCTAAATTGACAATGCGGATTCGGTTGCCATTGGCTTCTAATACAAATAAATTATTGCCGTTCGTTGTGATTCCAACGAGCCCATTGAATTGAGCTGCCGTTCCGACACCATCCAAACAATTAATGACTACTGTCCCTGGACAAGTGATTCCTCCCCCAGAATTTCCTCCCGCAAAGACAGTGGTAACTCCAGAGGATTTGTCAATTTTACGAATCACTCCATTGGATGTGTCGGCGACATATAGGAAATTGGAATCAGCTGCGATCATACTCGGAGCATTAAAACGAGCTAGTGTAGCTGTTGCGCTTGCTACCGCTGGCCCCGATGTTGGTCCCGTACCACCATTGTTTGTTGGAAAAGAACCAGCCAAAGTACGAACATATGTTTTTCGATTGATTAGATTCGTACCTAAATCAGAACCAGTTGTAGAAAATAGATTTCCTCCCACGATATAACCAGAAACACAGGTTACGAACACATTCACATTTGCTGCGCCAATGGTTCCGAAAGCAAGAGTTGGGTTGTCAAAAGAACAAACTGTTCCCACAGGTTGAGAAGAAATGGTGATCACAAAATTAGATCCAGTTGGTTGGACAATAGAGAATTTCTGAAATCCACTCGAACTGAAATTTAAAGTATCAGATCCATTATTTTGCACCGTAATAGTTCCTGTAACTCCTGTTACATTCACTCCTACTTCGTAAAATCCAGCTCCTAGTCCACAGGTTATGCTAATGTTTGTGATGGATGTGCTTTGAACAACTCCTTGTGCATTTGCAATGGAACAACTTAATCCAACACCATTCGTTGATAGGCTCACATTATAAAAATCGCCGGTGTTTAATCTTTTGGGGAATGTAAAATTTCCATCGGAAGCAACATTGATTGAATCACCTCCGTTGGTTAAGGTCACAGAAGTACCAGGGAGAAGTCCTGAGACAACACCACCAATGGTTTGGCCTGTAAATTGGGTTCCTGTGAAAATGCGAAGGAAGGCAAAAAGATCGAGTGGGCTGCGGATGAGTTTGGGAAACGAACAAGCAGAAAGGAAAAGGCAGACCAAAAACAAAGGAATTCTTTTCATTTGGTTGCTCCTGAATAAGGAAAGAATTGTATTCCTTGAAAAATAATCAAGAAATTATCAATACTTTTAGGGTTTGGGAAATTCTAAAATGAACCGACTACCCTCATTTGGTTTTGATTCCACTTGGATATTGCCTTGGTGTAGCCGCATCAGTTCGAAACAAAGTTTTAAACCAATTCCAAAACCTTTTTCCCCCAAAGTCCCAGGGGAACTCATAGATTCCGTAAAAAGATTTTGGATCCGATATTCTAGGATTCCCTTACCAAAGTCGACAAAGGAAAGATAGGTGGTCGTATCTGATTCATGAAACTCGATGTTAATTTTACCATTGGGAAAACTGAATTTAATTGCATTAGCAAAAAGATTTCGAAGGATTTCATTTAGAATCGAAAGGTCTGCATAGATATAATTTTCTTTTGTTACACGGAACTCAATTTCTAGATTCTTTTTTTTGAACCTCAATTTGAAATGATTCTAACAATTGGTTTAAGGACTCTAAAACATAAATTTTTGTAATTTGTAGATGAATGCTCCCTTTTTCCAAATTAAATCTACTTAGATTTAACAAATGTTCAATGGTAGACATTGCATTTTCTAAAATCACAAAAATCTGTTTCAATAAGTGGGATTTTTCCTCTTTCAAAGTTTCTTCGTCATCCACTATCGTGAGTGCAGAATAAACTGTACTAAGAGGAGATCTAAGGTCATGTGCAACTAGTGAAATAAATTTATCTTTCCACTGATTCCCTTCTTCCGCAATTTGATTGGCTTCTTTGAATTCTTTTGTTCGGATGGTAACAGTCCTTTCAAGGGAATCATTTAAACTAGCAAGTTCATTACTGAGAGTTTCGTTTTTGATGAATGTTTTTGCAAAAAAAGATGCTAGGAGTAACGATTGAAATAAGACTGTTGATAAATACGAATACTTTAAGACCAATGCTGTATGGACCAACCCATACAGCAAAAGTGTGTCATTGATTGCAGTGACTAGTAAAAATATTTGGATCCAAAATAAACTCACTGCCAGTCCTTCTTTGTTTAAAACTGATTTTAACAAAGCAAACACTGAATAAAATAAGCCAAGGATTGTTAAAAATAATCCCAAAAAAGTAGTTTGAGAGACAATTTCAGTAGGTGCAAAGACGACGATAGCATATAACAGTAGACAGATGGATGAATACGTTTGGACCAGTCGTTTTGAAAATTGATGAGGAAACAATTCTTTTAAGAAGAATAAATAAAATGGCATCGCCAAATAAAAAATCAGAGAGAGGCAAAACGCAAAACGATAGGGGATGGAAGGATATAAAAAATACAAAAGATCGCCATTCAATGAAATGGAATGAAGTGCAGTGGTAATACAAAAACAAACCGAAATATAAAATTAATTGTTTTGTACGCCTGAAAAAAAATAAAACAAAATGATAAAATGACATAAAAAGTAAGGCGCCTGTTAGTAGGGAATCAAACGCCATCTCGCGACTCAATTCGTTTTGAATGTCTTCGTATCTTCCAAATTTTGGAGCATACCAAAATGCCCCATCATCATGATAAAAATTGGAAATTTGTATCGTAAGAGAAACTTCTTTGTTTGGGTTTGGGATGAGAAGAATTCCAGCTTGCCTCCTCGGTATCATTGATTCTTTTGTTTCGCCAATGTTACCAAGATCTAAGTGGTTTTTCCCATCAACAAACACGCGCATGGCTGCTCCACCAGTTTGAAAAAACGAACGGCATAGAGTTTTTCTTTTTCTTCTTCAGGGAAAATTAATTTGAGTTGGTAAGTCGCAAACCCTGTTCCATTCTCAATTTCCTTCCATCGTTTTCCAATAGCAAGATACTGTTTTTTTGCATTCGGATGGATTACTTCTATCTTTTTGGTGATAGGATCATTGGTATTCGATTGTAAGGATTGGGGTGATACAAAATGATCCCAAACAAATTCCCAGTCTCCAGATAAGGTAATGGTTTTATGATTTTGAAATTGATCGAGAGTGAGATAAATTTCACCCTCTTTCACAAGCGGAGAGGATGAGGGATGGTTCGTTTGAATGCAAGTTATGTTTGTTAGGAAACAAACAAAGATAATTCCAATTTTCAAATACATGATCGTCTGAGAATTGATTCCCCAGACCATATTTTAGTTGGATTCTATCCCTTCATAGGAATATTTAAATTAAGGTAGTTGCACTAAGCCTTTTTTATTTTTCCATAACATGTATTTTTCTAAAATCAATTTACCAAAATTGTAAAATACATTTGGGATCATCAATTCAAATTGTCTTGGTTTAAACAAATGGTTAATGAGAATCCAAACTTCTTTTTTACCAGCATCCATGATACAGATTCCAGGAATTTTCCCAAATGGCATAGTTTTGAATTTACCTGTTCCTTTGATGTCGTTGCGAATATTTTCTGCGACAATTTTTCCCATAACATCGGATGGAAATCCCGTTTTGGGTACACCAAAAGGTGCTGCACATTTTTTGAATGGTGTGATCACTTCTACTGCTAAACCAGCCGCATACACATTTTTATATTTGATGTGTTGATACCCATCGTTTGTGACTACAAAACCTTTTTCATCCACTAGATCCGGTGAGTTTTTCATAACTTCTGCACCTAAAAAAGGTTCCGGTGTTACCCAAGTGATGTCTACTTGTTTACGAACACCACGTTTTCTTAAATATTTATCTAAATTGAAGAGATACTCATAAGCCGCACCCATACAACTTGCACCTTGTGTTGCTGCAACAACGACTGGTCCAGGATTTTTAACAATTTCTTCGAAGGCAATGGCTGATTTTTCCGCAAGATCAGGAGTGACAATACATTGGACCATATTGTCTTTGGGATTTAAATTTGGTAAGATATCAAAGTTGAGTGACGCACCGGTAGCGACGATAAGGTAGTCATAACTGAGTTCACCGTTTTTTTCGGTGATCACTTTCTTTTGGTCTGGCATCACCTTGATCCCTTTGTCTTGGATAAACTTAACACCTTTTTTGTTTAACATAGGTTCAACGGGGAAAGTGATATCTTTTACCTTCCGCAAACCAAAGGGAACCCAAATCAAAGAAGGGACATATAAAAAATGGGAAGTAGGTGAGATCACAATCACTTCCACATCGTTTCCAAGTTTTCGTTTGGTGGAGATTGCCGCCGTTACTCCAGCAAAATTACTTCCTAAAACTAAAATACGTTTCATCTGAACCTCGTCATATACAATACAGGGTATTCTATTTGACGTAAAAACAAATCATTTCTAATAAATCAATAGGAATGAATTTTTTTTTGTTTAACTTTAGAATGATTCTATGCTAGGAAGATCCATTCGGTAGTATCCACTAAAAGGTTGTTTTCCACGATCCGTAATATTGCCGCCGACAAACAAATACTTTCCATATTGTTTTTGAAAGTTTGTAGTGCCAGTTTGTGTGAGATTTGGATTTATGATTTTGTCATTGTTTAAGTTGATGTAGGCAATCCCTTCCGCTGGTGTGGAGTTGACTGAAGTAAAGGCTCCGAATAAGACCATCAAACCTTCGTTACTGACAAACATATTGTTAAATTGTCCTCCATTCAATTGGAATCGATTCGATTCAAATACGCCAGTATCTTGTTGAAAACTTGCTAAGTATTGATTGGGAAATCCACCAATTGTAGTAAAAAATCCTCCAATATAAATCTTCCCATTATAAGAAACAATTCCAGAAACATCTCCATCGGGTGAAGTAGTTGGGATATTTACAAACAACCCATCTACGTTATTTACTGTTTGAATATAAGTTCTTGGACCTCCACCTGCTGTCGTAAAAAGACCACCTAATAATGTCCTAGTTCAGCGAAAAAGGTAATTTTGTAATCAAAAAATAAGCTAAGCCACAAGATCCAATTTAATACTTTC
>NZ_RQGG01000004.1 GCF_004769665.1 Leptospira kemamanensis | reverse complement strand
TAACTCTAGTAAATTTAGCTTTCTTCTCGCTGCTTTGGTGTTTACGTTGGTATTGGTGGTGGTCATGCATTTTCCTCCTAGGAAATGACTTTGTGGTAAAAATCATTTTTTTAAATTGAGGATGTGTGACCACTGCTTCTTTACGAAACTGTCAGGTGAATACTATACTAGCACATATGGTAGAGTCCGCCTAATACGGGGGCGGATTGCAGTGCGCAGTTTCCGTCTCTCGGTTTGCGGAGGATTGGTAAAAGGACACGTCAATTCTTTTTTGATTCGGCGCTGTTAATTGCAATGCGGATAGCCGGTAGGGCATGGGTGATAAACGAAATGCGTAAAGCCAATCGATTTCCCGCAGTTATCTGAAACTCCATTATCGCCCACCAAAAGGTCGTTATACGTATTACAATTAACTCCTTCCATCCCCCATTCCCTCGCGCCAGCGATAGTAGCGGAAATCCTTTCCTCTTACGAAAAAATGAAAATTCGAAACTAAATGGGAAAGATTGGTGCGGATAGCGCGGTCGTGGTTACTGTTGATTTGGATCATCTAACGGATTCGAGGCGCCCTGAATCCTATTTTATAAGATTCAGGTTTGATGGTTAATAAGCTTCGGTCGTAAGAATGAATCTTCCCGAATTAATCAGTTTTACTCATGATTTTAAAAACTATAAGAAACAAAAATGTTGATTAACTCTCTTGTGGCGAGCTGCGGGCCATTTAGGTTTTGGTGGAAAGGCCTTCCATATTCAAATCCAAAACGAGCACCAGATAACATTCCTTTTGTGATCAGAAAGTTGGCACCTATGAAAAAATCACTCCTCATTCCTCCTTGGCGATATGGGTCGTTTTGAGGGTCCATTTTTGGGTCCAGAGTGGCATCTAACCCTTGTAAATTGAGCCATCTTTGTTTTGATACTCGGAATGAAAGTGACATGGAATCAAATAGAAGATATGATATCCAACTGGAAACTTCATATCGATTTCCGAAGCGGTAGTTGTTATCATTTTTACCCATTCGTAAATTGGCTTGGGATAAAATCCCCCAAGAGAAACGATTGAATTGTCCATTGTATGCCAGTTGTGGTAATAGATTATATGTTCCTGTTCCAGGTTGCATATTATAAGGAACTTTTTGTTTTCCCATCATAGGCATGTTATCTCGTTCATCAATAGAACCTGTTGGCAAAGAGATACCCATACCAGTAAAAAAGTTTTGATGTTCAGTTTTGATCAGGCGATAGGCCGCACTGAAACTCACATCACCAATCCCGGAAGAACTCATAGGTGCTCTATCGAAATTGCTAGAGATCATCGTCATTCGATTTTTAACAACTGGGACCATGAACATAACCATCCATCTGTCGGAAATCGATGTCATCACACTAGCCATATTCATCTCCATTACCATATCTGTAGGAACGGACATATAATTGTATTTGTTTTGAGATATGACAGGTATCGTACTTGCGAGTGGAGAGTTTGTGATTAAACTTCCTGTTGGCATGGCAACGGTTGGATCTGTATAAGGAAAATATAATGTTCCAAAATCAGATTGGCCTTGGGTTCCAGATTGTAGTCCCCACATTTTCATACCCATGTAACGATAGTCAATCATCCACTTCCCTTTTTCATGGATGTGTGGGTTCATCACTCCTGCAGGTCCAATCATATCTGCACGATTATGGTTGTGGTGTTCTTCCGCTCCATGGTTTTGATGTTCGGAATGATCGACATCAAATTCATCCTCTTGGGTGGAATCATTGTTAGATTCTAGTAATTCCGATTCTGTCGGATTTGTAGATTTTGATATGATATCCTTTTTTTGAATTTGGTTGGAATCACGATTGCTTGCATTAGGTGGAGATGCTTCTACAGGAATTTTGGTATCAATTTCGAATCCGTTATTAAAAACCAAACGAAGTGGAATCATTTCCTTTAATTTTAAAGGAGATTTGATTCCAAATACCATGATGTGATATCCTTTTGAGGAAAGTATTACGGTGGATTTTTTTGGTATCGGAATTTCCGATATTTTAACCATTTTTTTTCCTGATTCCGTATTTTGCATATCATACAATTCAACTCGATTGGCAATGTCAGATTTAGTTTGAAGTAACTTTAAATCACTGTTAGTGGAATTGATAATGTTAAAGTAGATAACTGAATTTGAACCAGTATTGTACTTTAAGTATGCATTTTCTATACTGATTTCTTTTGCAAACAAAGGTGTTGCGAGAGAAACTAAGAGAAGGATGAGAAGTAATTTCGGTTTCATAAAATTATGGTTTCCTTTTCCAAAAAGGTCATACTAACGAGTTTTCTCGCTAGTATGACAAGTGTTTGGAGAGCGGTTTACATTTCTGTATTAGAAACGATTGATCCAATCGTAAACGAAGTGATTGTGGCCCCGTTTAAAACAAATCCCAATGCATTACCTCCCGTGTATGCGGGCACATTCATCATTTGCATGATAGGATAGTAAGACATTGATCCTCTTTCTGTGTTTGTTAATTCTGCACAAGGTTTATTGAATCCATTGAGAAACCGTGAGCCACCTGATGTGTATTGAAAATCCAAACAATAGGTATATGTTGTTCCGAGAGTTGGTATGGGAGCTGAAACGGATCCACCTTTACCTGTATTGCCATAAACACCTGCACCATTTTTGTATTGTGTTTGAGCTCCAGAAACGATTCGGTAAGTAGGGCCAGAAAGTGGAGATCCACTACCATATGCTATCACATCAATATTACTCGTTGCTGAATTCAGTGTGAAAGTAAGCTCAATATTAGTTCCACCTTTGTTTGTTGCTAACATGACATCAGTATTTGTCGATAAAATGGAGTTAGTCGATATTCCTGTTGCCCCTTTGGTGATTTCCGATTGTGATAAGCCAAGACTAGTAAAGCCGGTAGTATCACATCCTGACACATTGTATTGAGTTCTTGTTTTGCTTTCTACTTGTGTTAAATTACTTGGAATCGCTTGAACTTGTGTAATGGCACAGTTAGGATTTAGATTGGAAGCAGCGAGTAGGGACAACAGATTGGTTGTTTCTGTTCCTGCTTTGTCTGTTGAGAAACTGCAATTGCAAAGAAGTAAACCGACTAAAAATAAACGAATGGTATTAGTAAACATATAATTTCCTTATGATCTTGATCCAAGGTTCTCTTTCCAACAGAGTTCCAAGTGTCTTAGTTTGAATTCAATTGATGATTCAATTGAATCAGAATCCTAAACAGATTTAAGAAAAAGATTTTGGTGGTTTGTCTGGAAGATGATAAAAACCCATGGGTAAAATTTGGTTCGGAAGGATTTGTATGAATACTAGATCTAGTTCTCTTTGGTATACATTTGAGTCAGTTTTCGCATAACTAGGATTCATGGATTGTGACTGAATGATTTTGGTTGCCATCTTCTTTTTTGAGCATGTACAAGTATGGGATCCGGAACCTTTTTTTAAGTGACAGGTCATTCTTTTTTTAGGAAGAGATTCTGCATAATGGTGTACTTCGGAATCAGAGTTGTGGTTACAATGGCAAACCAAAGACAATTGGTACAAAGATTGTGCGAAGAGTCCTGATTCCAAAAATAGGATTTTTCCTATAAAGGGAAGGAGAACGACAATCGTTATGATTTGTATCCAACGTTTCATCATGGTTGGATTCATTATGCTTCAAAAATGAATCCAGTTCCATGATCTAAATCAAGACTATATGAAAATTAATGAAACTATTCACAAAAGTTCATTAAAAATTCCGTTTTAGAAAACGTTTGTAGGAGACAAAGAGGGGAATGCTGACCCATAAAGAAAGAAACACAAAAGCGATGAGAAACACTCCTAACATACCTACGTTTTTCAAAAGTAGGGCCCCGGAAAAACCTAGTAATGCGGCAGAACTAGTTTGTAATAAGATAAAAATTCTCACTAAATCAATTGGATTTAAGAGAATGATGATGAGAGATGGGATCTCTATTGGATAGTCTCCTAAATACAAACTCAACATGAACACAATGGCATCAAAAAAGATAAAGAAATAAAGCCAAGCTAACAAGGATATGGTGAGTACAATCTCTCCCCTGCGTAGAAAAGAAGCGATTAAAAAGGATAATGCGACAAAGATATTGGTTAAAAAGATTCCAAAAATCAATAGTTCAAAAAATAAAAAAAGGTATTTGGGATCGTTTAGAAATAAAAAGAATCCAGGAACTCCAAGTCCGAAAACTAGGCCGATGGAAAGGGAAGTTGTGATTCCTAAAAATTTTCCAAAAAACAATGACTTACGACTGACGGACTTTGATAATAATACTTCGGAAAAGGGCATCGATTCCAAAAATGTCATACCAGAAAAAGTGATCGAATATAATGGAATGACGATGAGTGTGAGATTCATGATGCTCACAAGCAAACGAATTCCATTTTGGTCTCCAAAAAAACTTAAGACCAACATTACAATCGCCAACAGTCCCGAATAAATGAAAATCCATCTGCTGCGAATGTTTTCTTTGATTTCAAAAAGTAATATCTCTTTCATACTTTTGTTTTGTATTCCTCATTCCAGAAATGCATCAAAGCTTCATCCATATTCGCTTTGTTATTTTTTTCTAGAAAATCCTTCGGTGTATCATCAATTAAGATGTTTCCTTCCGATAATAATAAAAATCGATCTGCTAACTCTTGTAATTCTGAAAGAATATGTGTAGAAAATAAAACAAGAGAACCTTGATTTTTTTGTTCTATTAAAAGATTTTTTAATAGATGGGAAATATAAGGATCTAAACTTGCAGTTGGTTCATCAATCACATACAAATCTTTTTGGATGGAAAAACATTGCAAAATACTTATTTTTTGTTTTGTTCCACCGGAAAGCGTACCTATTTTTTTATCCACATGGTGTTTTAAATCCAGTAGATTGAATAAATTCTCAAATCGAGTTTCATTCACAGTTTCTAATTTTTTAAAAAATGAAATTAGTTCCTTTACCTTGATATTGGCCGGAAACCTTGGTGTTTGAGGCATATAACCAATCGTATACGGTTTTCCTTCTTTGTTTTGAAAGTTGATCGAACCTGACTTCGGTTGCACAAGTCCTAAAATTCCTTTGATGAGAGAACTTTTGCCTGAACCATTTGGGCCAATGATCGAAACGATATTCCCTGATTGAATCGAAAAACTTACATTTTTGACAGCTAAGTTAGTGGTTCCATAACTGATGGAAACATCTTGAACAGTAATCATATTCTCACCTTCATCCTTGGTTGTTTGTCTTCAAACTCGATTGGTGTAACGATGGGGAATGCCTTTTCGATTCCTTGCAGGAATAATACAACAGGTGATTCATATAAGATCATTAGAAACGGATACACGGCAATCCAATAACCAAAAAAGTGGATGGTTTTGTGAGGAACATCTCCAAATTGATCTGCATTTAAATCATAACCTTCATAATGATCCCAATAGTTTTGAAAGAATACATTCGTCGTTGATTTTGTATTAGTACTGATATCAAAAACATTTTGAATAAAATTATTGTTTTTGATTTGGTTGTGATCTGTATTTCCTAAAATCTTAATGCCCCAACCATTATCGATAAAATTGTTTTCGATAAATTCGATTTTGGTAATTCCATCTGCAAAAACAGCAATTGTATTTCCTTGGAATAAATTTTGACTCAGGACACTTTCCGAAATATCTTTTAATAGAATCCCATTGGAACTTTCTCCCCAATTTTCAAGAAATTGGTTTTTCTCCATAAAAATCTTTCGGCTGTACATCACAGCCACACCAGCGGAATTATTTTTGAATGTATTATTCGAGAATCGATTTTCATTCGAAAACATAAAATGCATTCCATACCGAATGTTCTCTTTTGCTTCGTTGTTCTCTATTTGCAAATGTTCTGAAAATTCCAAATAGATGCCATCTCGATGTTTTTCCAAATGGTTTCCAATGATTTTGTTATTGTGAGACGACCAAAGATGGATTCCATTTCCACCTAAAACTTCATTCTCTGCATTGCCAATGGAGGAACTGTTTTTGATCGTACATTGAGAAGTTTCAGATAGATAAAAACCGTACACATTGTTCTCAAGTACTAAGTTTTCGAAATAACAATGTTTTACCTTTTCTGCATACACACCTGCATATTCTGCCAAGTCAGAAATTCCACTTCCTATGATTTTTAAGTTCAAAATTTTGACAGAGTCATGGTAAATCCCGAAAACATGTTTTTCTTTTTGTCCATCAACAACGACACCTGGCTCTCCTATGATCGTAATTGATTTTGCGATAGGAATAAAACCTTCTTTGTAAGTTCCTTTTTTGATTTGAATGGTATCTCCACCATTTGCCATTTGGATCGCATGTTTGACAGAGCTGATTGAACAGTTTTGACAAACGGTATGTGTTTTTCCTACAATACTGCCTGGGAAGGTAATCAGGAAAAAAAACGTAAATAAGGAAAGAGGCATAGACAAACGGAAAACAAACAAATGTAAGATACTAACTTTGAAGCGATCCTTAATTTTGGTAAGGTGATGCGTCTTCATGAGATTTGAAAGCGGCGAATCCTCCGCCCATAGGAGATCGTATTTTTTTGGTTTGGATGATGACTGCATTTTCTTTGGGTATAAATTCGTTAGCTTGTAAATAATTAGAAACCCAAATTTGTTTGGTTTTGATTTGTTTTTGGTGAATGAATTGATCCGCACATTCAATCGCATCAAAATGATAACGTTTGCCTTTGTAAGTAATGAGTTGAGTGTGAAATCTCATGTCCACGATTGACATCGAGCAGTGATCACATTTGATTTCACCCACTGTCAAGGCTTCTGGTTTCACTTCCCCACAGTTGCAGAGGACAACTGTGAGTGTGAGAAAAATGAGTTTATGATGTTGAAACCACATTTGATTTTTTCCTTCGTTTTTCATCCCATAGGATATATACAAGTAGGACGAGACTAAATGCTAAAATCATACCACCATAAGAAGGATAACTACAAGCAGTGATATTTAACATCACCTTACAGCCTAGAAGTGGAGGTTGATATGCCATTCCTTCGATGATAATAGGAGCATCAGGATTTAGATTGTGTCCATAATTGTATTCCCATCTCCAAAAATCAAATAAACCAACAAGTCCAACTATGATTAAGTTGATGATACCAAGAATTGCCATTCCTACTTTAGGATACAATTCTGTGATAAAAGCACCAAATATCAAATATGCTAATACATAGGGCATAAACAATAGTTCAGGAATGGATTCCGAAACGATTTCTTTCATACCGATATAGTGATTTAACAAATTGATGTTCTTAAGATCATAAGGTGTGGCACCAGTGATTTGATTGATCCATATATGCATACCTAAACCTTCAGGATACTGAGGAGCAGAGATGGAGATTGACCAGATAGGGATAAAATAAACGAGAACAAGAAAGACACCGACCCCTAAGATTAGGAGTCGGTTTTTTTTACTTAACGTTTGGAAAAGTAAATCTTTCATATTCTTCACGGACTTACACGGATGTATTGTTGCATCTCTTGGTGTAGAGCAGAACAAAAGTCAGTGCAATAGAATGGATAAATTCCTGGTTTAGGAGCTACCCATTTAAAGGTTCTAGTTTCACCTGGCATGATGAGAAGGTTAGTCATGTTTGGTGCACTTCCAATCGCAAAACCGTGAGGGATATCATAGTCTTGTTCCAAGTTAGTAACATGGAAATACAATGTTTCACCACTTCTTGCTTCAATGATGTCTGGTTTGAAGTGAGATCTGATGGCAGTCATGTAAATGTGAGTTACGTTTCCAAGTTTAACAATCCTTGCATCGTTTTCACTTTTTGTCGCGTAAGGGTGTTTGTTCTCTTCCAATGGAAATAACTTCGCAGTTTTGTCCATGATGAGTTTTGCTGGAATCATCTGAGAATAATGTGGTTCTCCAACAGTTGGGAAATCGGAGAGTAACTCAGCTTTACCAGAAGAGATATCATAAAGTTGCGCACTTTGTGGTAATTCCATACCAACAGGTAAAAATCTGTCTTTGGTGATTTTGTTCATCGCAATCAGATACTTACCATAAGGTTCAGTAGAACTTCCACCTACGATGGATAAGTGACCAACGCTATAGTATGCTGGTAAATGTTGTACTACTTCCCATGTTCCCAGTTTCCACTTCACTACCTCTGAGCTCACAAAACAGGAAGTATACGCATACCCTTGTCCATCAAATTCTGTATGGAGTGGACCAAGGCATGGTTTTTGAACTTCACCTGCAAGAGTGGATTCATACTTAAGAACTGGGATTCCTTCGATTTCAGTCGAGTGATGTTCTTTTTTATCCTTCACTTCTATCATTTTGCTAAATGAGTGAACTGGAATCACAGAAGCCAATTTACCACCACCAACGATGTATTCACCAGTAGAGTCAACATCGGTACCATGTGGACTTTTTGGAGTAGGCATGTAATACATCATACCTGGACAATCCTTAGGATTTAACATCTTCACGCCACTTAACTTTGTTGAGACGGCAGCTTTGTTTTCTTCTTTGTAGTTATTTACGTATTCTCCACCAAAATTGTAGGCTTTTCCTTGGTCTTTACATTCTTTGGCACGAACCCAATTGAATGCTAAGATAAAATCTTTGTCTTTTTTGGAAGCTCCTACCTCTAACATTTTATGTGCTTGTTCAGAGTTGTAACTACTGAAGAAACACCAGTCATGAGATTTCTTTTTACCACAATGTGATAAGTCATAGTCAAAACCAGGAACTAACACTTGCAATTCGATTGAAAGTCTTCCTGTATTTTTGTCTACTTTTACCATAGTGACGGTTCCTTTGAAGCCACCTTTGGAAAAACTATCGATGGACACATTACTTTGTGGAACTGGAACAGAGAAACGAGTGGCAGCCATCAAATACTCTGTGTTTTCAGTAGCAAATGGTGATGCATGGTTACCAGCAGTGTTTGGAATTTCTAAAATCTCTTTTGTTTCGAAAGATTTTAAATCGATTCTTGCAAGCCTTGGAGTGTTGTTTGCGTTTAAGAACATCCAACGTCCATCTTGTTTTCCATCTGTCATGGATGCTTCCACGTGATGGCTATCATCCCATGGAACATATCCATGAGTAGTTTTTAACATGTCTTTGGTTTCTTCATCAAAACCATAACCATTTTCTGGGAATACAGAGAACACAGGAATGATTTTGAAGAGTCTTGCGGAAGGAATTCCATATACAGACATCTGACCACTAAACCCACCAGATAAGAATGCATACACTTCATCCTTCTCCCCGGGAGCGACATACACTCTGGATGCCGCATCGGACGCTAACGTCGCTGTTGCGGCTCCCTTTTTGCAATTTGGTAAAAAAGCAAAAAGGATGATTCCAAGTGTAACTAAGATTATGTTTGATTTTTTTAACATATAGTTACCTATTTTAAATCCATTTTACGGAAGTATTCGAGTATCTCTCTCGCTTCTTCCTCTTTAACATTCTGGAATGTCATTTGTACGAGGTGTTCACCAAGTAACTCTTGTCCAATAGGATCTTTTTGAGTCATTTCCACTGGATTTAAGATCATGTTCATGATCCATTCTGGAGTTCTTCTTAATGTTACATCTTGAAGAGCAGGGCCTACGACCTTTTCTTCAAATTTATGACATGCAGAACATTTTGCTTCAAATTGTTTTTTCCCTCTATCAGCCATTGCTTGGTCTAAAGCACCGATGGTGACTGATGATACAGGACCAACACCCTTTGAACTAGCGTTAGATGCTGGTGTTTCTTCTGTTTTCTCTCCTCCACAAGCGAAAATTGTTAAAAACGATATAAGACCCATTAAGATTCCGATTTTTAATCTAATGGATCCTTCTTTTGATTTGTATCGATTCATTGTTCCTACTCCTTTCTTTGATAGTGACTTATTTTTTTTCTGGTGGAAGTAACACTGTATCCACAACATGAATGATTCCATTTGCAGCTGGAATGGAAGCAATGATGGTTGCTCCATTGATTAATGTTTTTCCATTTTTAACGGTTACTTTTGTGTGAGCACCATTTGCCATACCAAGTTCATCATCTTTTCCTGTGAACTCAGACTTTAAAATAGCTTCTGTTAGGTTACCAACAACCACATGATACTCTAAAATATTTTTTAAGGTATCCTTATTGCTGGATTTTAAAAGATCATCTACAGTACCTGCAGGCAATTTTGCAAAAGCATCATTGGTTGGTGCAAAAACGGTAAAAGGCCCTTGGTTTGCCAGTGAGTCAACAAGGCCTGCCGCTTGAACGGCTGCCACGAGTGTGGTGTGATCTTTTGATCCGATGGCTATTTTCAGAACATCTTGTTGTGATTTATCATCTGCTACAGACGAGATTCCTTTCCCTGCATTTGTTTCATCACTTTTCCCACAGTTTGCCGCTGTGAAGAAAATGATGGTTAGAATCATAATCATTGTTATTTGAGAGAATTGATTTTTCATTTGGTACCGCCCAATATTTGGATCTAGAATCATTGAATACCAGTCTCAGTTTAATTACATTGATCTGGATCAAGCGTGAATGGCCGGAATAAGTTGATATTTATCAATCTTAGGTATGCCCCCAATTTCCTGGTTTTGGGGTTTAAAACTTTGTCTCTAAGGTGGTTAGGAAAAAATGGAAACGAAGAGGTAGTTATGATTGCAAATTGGGATGTAAAATATGAGACCAATATTTCAGAGATTGACTCACAACACAAAAAATTGTTTCGACTTATCAATCAAATTGAATCCATTTATTTGGAAAACAAAGGTCATCTTGTCACCAAAACAAAGTCACTTGTGGATGCTGTTTCTGAATTGGAAGACTACACTCTCAGCCATTTTTTAATTGAAGAACGTGTGATGGAATTAAACCAATATCCTGATTTAGAAGCACACAAAAAACAACACGATCGGTTCACAGACAAAATTTTAGAATTAAAAAATCGTTTAACATCGACTCAATTATTGACAAACGATGAAGAATTAAACCGATTTTTTAGCGAATTGATTGGGTTTTTGAGACAGTGGTTAACCAATCATATTTTATTAGAAGATATGAATTACAAACCATACATCAAATTAGTTTTGTAAAACTTAAATTATGGATTGTAAGAAATAGAGCGAACCCAGATGAGTTTGATGAATAGCATGACTGCCATTGTCATTAGTAATTTACCAAAGGTATTTAAATACAAAACATTCCCTAAGATCATGGAAAGTAATACACATACAAATCCAAGATTGTAACTAAAAAATAAAAACCAAACTTGGGAGGTGGAACCTCTTGGATATTCAGAAAGATGTTTGGGAAACATCCAATAGGCTGTACCCATGATGAATTGGATGAGAAAACCCCAAATGAGAATGGAATAATGAAGGGGTAACAAAATCCAAATTTTCTCATTCCATAACAGTAGTTTCTGAGACATGAGAACGCCTCCTAACGTTGTTCCTACGAATAAATAAACGAATGCAGCACGAAGGAACCAAACAGAAGGGAGAGGAAACATAAGTTAAGAAGGTTTCCTTACTACTGGTGTGAGTCTTGGCCAAATTTCCAAAATAAAAGAGAAAATTCCTATGATTTGAAAAACAATGGATAAGAGAAATGGATAAAATACAATTTCCGTATGCGTTGATAAAAATGGTTCGGAACAAAAGCGAAACACAAGTCCTAAGTTTAAAGAGATAAATGATACCCAGGAAAGTAAGGAGCCATGTTTAGAAAGAGATGATTTACCTTTTGGAAACATCCAAAGTGCAACTCCCATAATGATTTGTGAAATCCATCCGAGAGCAATCATATGCCAATAAATCGGAAGTAAAGGATATTGTAGTTGTAAACCAGGAAACTCATTCACCGCAAAAATCAAAACTCCCGTGAACAAAAACAACATTCCCGATTTGATAAAGTATCTAGATATCTTTGGCATCTGATTTCCTGGATTCCATTATTTTTTTTCTGTGTCTATTTCAATTTTATAACCTGCATGGCATGCTACACAGTTTTTTGTGAGATCATCCATCTCCTTTAAGATGTTATGAATCTCTTCTTTTTTCCTAATTTTACTAGCAATCAAATCAAATTTTTCATGGGTTCCAAATCCCATTTTTTTAAAGGATACAGGCAGTTTTAATAAAATTGTTTTTTCTTGGTGTTCCAAACTGGCAACAAGACCCATACCTACAGCTTCTGCTGATTTTGCAGCCTTTTCATAATCTTTTTCACCTAAACCAGCTAACATACCGTTTACGGCTTCTAGTAGGGCTCTCATTTCAGTGAGGACTAGTTGGCGTTCTGCTGGTGTTAAGTGGATGGCAGTTCTTGTATCAAGCGAAGTACTTGTGTTGCCAAAGTATAAAAAGTATCCGATGGTGGCGATTGTGACGAACCATAAGAGGATGGCTATTTTTGCTAAAGGTGATTTTTTCATTCTGTTTTTCCTTCTAAGTTTTAAATGTATTGTTCCATTCCTAAATATACGCTAAAGACACTCATCGTTTTTTGATAAGAATATTGCATGGGATGCACTTCTGAAGTAGAAAATACAGAGTGAGATAACGTCCAGTCAGAAGTTTTGCCTCCGTAGGTTTTTTTAGGAAATCCATATTCACAAGCTATATGAAATGAAGTATCATTCCAAGAAATACTTCCTCCTAAAGATAAATGGTGTATTATACTGGCACCTAACATGGGACTGACACCATTTGCCGGAATAATATTGTTCCCATAACTATATCCCATTCTTGTTTTATATGTTTCATTCCATTGATACTCCAATCCCATTGCAATGATTGTCTGATCTTTCCAATTTAAATTAAATTGAAAGGTATTGGTTTCGGCTCCAATGGGTGTTTTCATCCAAACATCTTCTAATCGAAATTTGCTTGAACTAAAACTTTCGGACCATGGGATGTATTTTAGATCCAATGCGAAAACCAATCGATCCTTATGATATGAAATTCCTGCAATATGTTTGTCAGGCCAAATCATATAACGAGAGACTCTGGTACCAAAAGATCGTTCCGGCATATAAGAATCCACATGCATGGTTCCATCCAAAGGAAGCACATTTCGAGAAGTGTAGGAATAAGCAATTCGAATTGTTTCCGTGATGTCGTAGGAGAAACCAATTTTGCCACCTAAGGTATAAGCAGAATCACTTTGATAACGAATCCCTCCTGGAATGGTAAGGCTTCTTGTTTCATCTTGGTAAGTGCGTTTTAATTGCATAAATCCATAAACAAAATCCAAACCAAGTCCTAAGGCAAAATTTCCTTTTTTGAATCCAACACCAAACGTAGCTTTGGTGGTCATAAACCGAAAAGTTAAGTCTTCTACCGCTTGTTTTCTCTCTCCCACAAAGGGGATATCCATACCAAAAATTTCATTTAGGGAACGACCATCTGGAGTTTGTCTTTTGATGTTTTTGAAATGTCCTCCACCACCACCTTGTGCATAAATGGCAAATCCAATTCCAATTTGATTTGTGATAGGTTTGATGATTCCCAAGTAGGGAAGGACAGCCTTCGGTGACTCCACAATTTTGTTTTGGTAAGTTTTTTCTGGATTCTCATCAATGTATAAGTCCTCGTAGGAAATGGTAGGAAAGTGAAAGGCAGAACCTAACTCCCATTTGGTTCGATTGACACGTGTCAAATGAGAAGGATTTGATTCCAAGTCCATCACCGATCCTCCCACAGCTTGAAAGGCTCCCCCCATCCCCGCTTGCCTTGCACCAAACGCCGGTTGCATGATTCCATGAAATGCATCCAATGGAGTATGAAAGAGTAGGTTTGCCACAGGCAAAATTAGAATCAATATAAAATTGAAAATGCGACTCGAAATCATTTAGTTCAGTCGAAGTCGAACCCCTCAAGAGTCAAGAGGATTTTTGAGGACTAAAATAGAGAGACTCCTCGTGAAGCTAAAATGCCAAGAATGGCAATGGATAAGGAAAGGAGTAAGTTGAGTCGGCCAAAGAAACCAGAACGTTTCCTATAACGTTCATACAATACGGAATCCTTCTCTAAATATTCGAAAGTTTTTGGACCAGAGATAAAATCATGATACAAGGATGAGATGAATAAAATCAGGAAAAGTCCAATTTTGATTAAAAACAAATAACCTAAGTTAGATGTAAAAAAGGAAAACATTTCCCCAGAAGATAAATATCCTTTGGTATATAAAATTCCAAATCCAGAGAGGAAAAAAAGAAAAAATAGAAAATAAGAGATTTTACGGAATTGAAGAGCCGTTAACTGGAGTAAGGTTTGTTTTTGTTCTTTCAGTTTTTGGTTACGGATGACTGGCATCACCACAATTACATAAAAGATCATACCTCCCACCCAAATCATGGCAGAAAGTATATGTAAAAATAACCAAATTAAATAAGACCACATAGATGTGATGATGTTCAAGAGAACATTCTTTTGTCGTTCTATTTTTTCAATTAGAAACACTCTAAAACTTTGATCTCGTATTTTTCTTTAAGGCCAAGGAAACATTTTTGGAATGGAAATAGAACATGAATACAATTAGAAACATTCCAGAATTATTATTACCTGCAGGAAATTTAGAGAAACTAAAAATTGCTTATCTCTATGGAGCAGATGCTGTTTATTGTGGTGTCCCTCGTTATTCTTTACGTGCAAGAGAAAATGAATTTTCTATGGAAGACTTACAAACGGCTGTTAATATAGCAAGGAATCTGAATAAAAAAATATATTTCACTGTAAATAATATTCCTCGTAACTCTAAACTTGGATCTTATTCAAAATACCTAAACCAAATGGCAGAGCTAAAACCAGATGCTTTGATTATGGCCGATCCAGGTCTCATCCATCTCACAAAAACGGCTCATCCCGAATTAAACATCCATATCTCCGTGCAAGCCAATACAATGAATTATGCGGCTGTTCAATTTTGGAAAGAATATGGTGCTACTCGTGTTATTTTATCTCGCGAAGTTTCTATACCTGAAATTAAAGAAATCAAAGAAAAAGTTCCTGATATGGAAATTGAAGTTTTTGTTCATGGATCAATTTGTATCGCTCATAGTGGTCGTTGTTTTATGAGTCAATACTTTAAGAATCGAGATGCAAACCAAGGTTCTTGTAACAATGCTTGTCGTGATTTGTATAAAGTATATGTGACGAATCCAAAACAAAATGACGAACCGATGGAATTGATCTCGGATGAAGAAGGTACTTTTTTAATGAATTCAAAAGACCTACGTGCCATTGAATTTTTACAAGATTTATGTGAGGTGGGAGTTGATTCCTTAAAAGTAGAGGGACGAACTAAAAATGATTTTTATGTAGGGATGGTAGCAAGGAGTTATCGTCATACATTAGATGAATTGTCACGAGGTGAAGGTTTGAATCGTAAGTGGTTAGAGGAATTGGACAAACTTTCTTCCCGAAAGTACTTTTCCGGATTTTTAACCAGGGGTTTAGAAGACCGAGTTCCAGAAGATGAACTAAATTTTCAAAACCATGAGTTTGGAACCAGTAAACAGAAAACACATCACTATGTTGGTTTGGTCAAAGAATTTGAAACTAAAACAAATCGGATTACCATAGAAGTGAAAAATAAAATTGAGAAAGGAGATGTGCTTGAAGTGATCTCACCGAATACAGAAGAAGTAGTTCCTTTTGTAGTAGAAGAAATGTATTTCAAAAACCAACCGATGGAAGTAATGAGTGGTGGGATTGGTTTTGCCGAAATCAAAATTCCATTTGTCATCCCCGCACAATCCTTTCTGACGAAGAAAGTATGACAGAGGGAAATGCATCAATCTAGATTGCTAAAATATTCTAATTCAATATTGGAAAACATCTTTCTAAATCTTCGGATTGAGAATGATTGAGCCTTTGTTTGTTAGTATTGATTAGAATGATTGTGTATAGGATTTGTTGTGAAAAAAATTAACATAGTGATCGTTTCTGTTTTGCTTCTCTTTCTTTTTGACTGTGGCAAATCACAGAGTGAGGAAAAGGAAGCCACGGTGTCCGAAGACCTAATGATTGCTTCCGCTTCCCGTGAGAAAAAATCGGCACCCATGGCTCCCGCCATGGAGGAAAGTGCAGAACCAACCCCACAAACGACAGACAATCGATTGGGTTCTGTGTTTCTTCCTTTGCAAAACACCCAAGATCGATATTTGGAATTTCAAATTGATTTGAGTTACCAAACAATGGATCTCATCAAAACGAGAAATGATCTCTTGTTGTTTGTTTCGAAGTATGGGTTTATCGAATCCAGTTCTGCTACGAATACAGATTCTCCTTCTATGAATGTTCGAATGCGAATCAAAGCAGAAAAACTTTATGATGCTCTTTTGGAACTAGATCGTTATGGAACATTACAACAAGAAAACATTAACACGATTGATCATACGGAAGGTTTGGTATGGGAAAAAATCAAATCGAATCGAGAGAAAATACGTTACCAAAGAAGGGTCAATGCAAGTGGGCAATCCACTAGCAATTCAAAAAATTGGGAAGCGATTGAAGAAGCTATCACAACAAGTGAAAATGGATTAGACCAAGCGGAACATCAAATTTGGAAAATCCAAGATCGAGTGAAATGGGCAACCGTATCCGTCAGTTTTAGTGTTCCTACACCCACGGACAAAATCATCATACCCGTGTACCAAAATGCGTTGGTTGGGATCACCAACCTTTTCTTAGAGTTTACCTATTTACTGGTTTGGATGATCCCATGGTTTGTGTTAGCCGGAATCTTATACCTTCCTGGTAAAAAATGTTACCAGTGGTTCCGACAAAAAAAATAGTGATTAAATGAAAAAAACTATTCTCCGCAGGTTTGGGAATTGAGGTTAAACGCCTTTTTTTCTTCCATGTCGGAGATGGTTTTTGCATAATCACTTTGTAATTTGAAACAACCCATTCGATTTTGTTTGGATGCGTTTTTCATACAATCACAGACAACTTTTGTTTTTTCTTCCGTTGTCAGATTTGGATCAACTTGAGGAACACCAGCTAATTCTTGTTCGCAAGAGCTAAGTGATTTTAAATATCCTTCATGTTGTTTGGAACCTTTTTTGAGGGCCTTCACATGTTTTTCTCGAAGGTTCAAACATTCTTTTTTGTCGTTTTCTGTTTGCGAGATTTTTGCTTCTTTTAGGCAATCACACATCTCTTTTGATTTTTTTTCAGCATTGGCGAAAACGAAATAGGGGATTAGGATGAGAATCCATAAGATAGTTATTTTTTTCATGGCGTTTGGGATATCGGATTTTCCGACTTCGTCAATCCAGATTCCTTCCTTTCATTTAGAGAACGGAATTCAAACTGAAAAATCTTTCGTATCGATTCTTGCTTTTTATGGGAAATCCATTTCTATTTTTATCTGATTGATTTTCTGTTCCACTTTGATTCACTGAATTTTGTTTGGATCCAATTGGCTTGGATCAAATTCACTTGGAAATGATTAAAATTTTACTGATTGAAGATGAACCAGGGATCCAAGAAACGATCCAAATCGCTTTAGAAGCAGACGGTTTTTTTGTCACGATTGTTTCTACGGCCAAGGAAGGATTACAGAGGTTAGCTGATGACTTTTCCCTTGTCCTTCTTGACGTGGGTTTACCGGATCTCAATGGATTTGAAGTCTTAAAATTGATCCGAAAACAATTTTCTCTTCCTGTGATTTTTTTAACAGCTCGTAATGCTGAGATTGATAAAGTGTTAGGATTAGAAATTGGTGCAGACGATTACATTGTAAAACCGTTTAGTCCGAGAGAACTTCTAGCAAGGATACGAGCCATTCTCCGACGCACACAAAATCCAATCGTCATGGAAGAAAAATCGAATGGGAAAATTCGAATCTCCTTAGACAAAAAACTTGTCTATTTTAATGGCAAAAGTTTGAACCTTTCACCTTACGAATACAAAACGATGGAATTATTCTTTAAATGGCCAGGTCGAATTTTCACACGTGAAGAAATTATGGACAATGTTTGGACAGAACCCGAAGATAGTTTTGATCGAGCCGTTGATACTGTGATTAAAAATATCCGTGCCAGGTTTAAGGAAGTGGATTCTCAGTTTGATCCCATTGAAACAAGAAGGGGACAAGGATACGGTTTGAAGGAAATCATATGAACCTTTGGTTACGAATCATCATCAGTTTTTTTTTATCCTTTGTATTGGCTTTTATTATTTAATCGATAAAACAGAAGAATCCATTCGACCCAGGTATATGGAAACGATTGAAGAATCGTTAAATGATACCACACATGTTCTCTCTGCCATTGTTGAAGAAGAAATTAAAAAAAATCCAAATGATCGATTTCGATTCAAAACAGTAGTAGAAAGTTTGTTTCGAGATCCATTCCTCAATGTTCGCAAACGAACCTTTGAAGCAAAAATATATTCTCTCCTAAAAACGAATGCAGATATCCAGATGTATGTAACCGATGCAAAAGGAATTGTGATTTTTGATTCGGAACGATTTCGGGAAGGTCTCGATTATTCTAAATACAATGATGTTTACTTAACTTTGCAAGGAAAATATGGTGTAAGGTCGAGTAAGATGTTTGATACGGAAAAGGAAGGTGCTTTGTTTATTGCATCTCCCATTCGTTACCAAAAGGAGATCATAGGTGTTTTGACTGTGATCAAACCCAAAATAGGAGTCATTCCCTTTATCGAAGAAGCTAAAAATAAATTTTGGCGAATTTCCTTGTTAGTTGCTTCTTCGATTGCGGTTGTATTTAGTATTCTTGCTTATATAAGTTTTCGCCCCATCATTCGATTGTCACAGTATGTCATTTCTCTTCGTAACCAAGAAAGGAAACCATTTCCAAAATTGGGAATCAAAGAACTGAATGATTTAGGAAAAGAAGTGGACCAACTTGTATTGGAGTTAGAGGGCAAAAAATACGTAGAATCTTATGTGCAGACTCTTACACATGAAATCAAAAGTCCATTGTCTTCCATTTTGGCTTCGGTGGAACTAATTGAATCTCATCCAAAAGAGATGAGTCGATTAACAAAAACCATAGAAGCAGAAGCAAAACGAATTCAAAGTTTGATTGATCAGTTACTCGAATTATCTTCGTTAGAAGGTAAAAATTCTATCCAATTGGATGATACAATTGATTTGATTGCACTCTTAGAGGAAGTGATACATCGTTTCGAAATTGAATGGGAGAGGAAATCATTGCAAGTGAATACAATGTTCCCTAAGGTTCCAGTGATCATCAAAGGAAACCATAACTATTTACGTATGGCAATAGAAAATATATTTCGAAACTCGATTGAATTTGCAAATCCCAAAGACCAAATCAGAATTCAGTTACAAGTTTTGGAAAACTCAAAAATTAAACTTGTGATCTTGGATGAGGGACAGTCCATTCCAGACTATGCTCTTTCCAAAGTGACGGAAAAGTTTTTTTCCTTACCTCGGCCGAGGGATAATCGAAAAAGTTCAGGACTTGGACTTAGCATTGTCAAAGAAATTTGTGACCTTCACCAAGCAAATCTAACCATACGAAATTTGGAACCCAAAGGAGTGGAGGTGGAAATTCAGTTTTAAAATTTTTAATCCTCACACAATCCTCACAAACTGATCATAATTCTCTCACCAAAGCCTTTTACAGTGTAACTGTAGGAGTTTTGTATGAGTAAATTAATATCTTCCGTAAACATTCGCCTTTTGATCCTCGGCGTGATGACCATTTTATTTTTGATTCCCCTTTCCATGGTGGGTTCTCTCATCGAAGAACGAAGCCAATCCAGGTTGGATGCTGTTAGCGAAGTTGGAGAAAAATGGAGTCGTGGTCAAACACTACTTGGTCCTATCCTTGTCATCCCGTATAACATCCGAATACCGAAATCGGGAACCTCCCAATCAAAGGAAAAATGGGACTATGTAACTGACTACGCTTACTTTCTTCCTGAAGAACTAGGATACCAAGTTCAAATGGAGACTGAAGAAAGAAAACGTGGCATTTATAACATCCCACTGTATACGAACAAACTGAATGTAAGAGGGAAATTTGCATCCATTCAGTTGTCGGATTTTCCTATGGATACAACTTATATTTATTGGGAAGATGCAAGAGTGATCGTTTCTGTTTCCGACTTAAAAGGATTAGGTGGAGAATTAAAACTCAATTGGAATGGTAAGGAGAAATTTTTTACACCTGGAACCAAATCAAATTATTTTGCTTCTGGCATGAGCCTTCCGATAAAATTAGATGAGAATGAAGGAACTATGAATTTTGTTATGGATTTGTCCTTAAAAGGTTCCGAATCTTTTTCCATGATCCCCATTGGTAAAAAGACAAAAATGATGATGGAATCAAATTGGAAAGATCCATCCTTCAATGGAAATCTTTTGCCAGTGGATCGAGAAATTCATGAGACAGGATTTCGTTCTGTTTGGGAAACTTCCTATTTTTCGCGCTCTTATCCACAGATCATTCATTCCTTAGATGATGCGATTGTAGACTCTATCTATAGTTCTGCTTTTGGAGTCAGTCTATTGATTCCTGTGGATCATTATTTAAAATTGGAACGTTCCGTTAAGTATGGATTACTTTTTCTAGTCACCAGTTTTACTTTATTCTTTTTGATGGAAGTATTTGGTGGAATCATTCTGCACCCTATTCAATATGTTTTGATCGGTTGTGCGATGGTGATTTTTTATGTTTTGAACTTATCCCTTTCGGAACACATCGGATACTTGGGTGCTTATATGGTATCATCTGTGGCTGTCACTTCGCTCATTGGATATTACGCAATCCATGTTTTACAAAATAAGAAAAAAGGAATCATCACCGCTTCCTATTATCTTTCTTTGTATTCCTTTTTGTATATCATCTTAGCATCAGAAGACCAAGCCTTATTACTTGGATCCATTACTTTGTTTGCGATCTTAGCACTTGTGATGCACTTTACTAGAAAAATCAATTGGTATCAATTTGGTTTGCATTCACAGCACTAGATCAATGGAAATCTCTGCAAGGAATTCTTATTCTTTGCAGGGTTCATTCTAAGGATTTCAAATACTTTTCTGGGCTAAGGCCAATCATTTTTTTAAACATACGATTGAAATGAGCTTGGTCAAAAAATCCAAATTCATTCGAAAAATCAGCAAAATGAATCAACTTCTCTTTTTCAATACGTTCGGCAATTTCCTGCATTCTAAATTGTTGGATGATCCACTTTGGATTCACTCCGACATACTCATTAAATAATCGTTGTAAGCTGCGCAATTTTATGGAAAAAAATTTAGAAATTTGTTCTACTCTTGTGATCGTAATGTCTTTGCGAATGAAATCAATGATTTGGTTTACTAATGTAATTTTGGGATCAAAATTGAGTTGTATACTCTCTAACCAACTTTCAATGATCTGAATTCGATTTTCATCTTGATCCGTTTTGGAAATTGCTACATTCAGATCACACTGCGAGAGAAAAGAAGGATTTAGGATTGATTCCAATGTAAAAATACCATTGGTCAACGAAGCCATCGTTTTTTGATATACAGGATAAAATCCTCCCGGTAAAAATTTAATCCCAAATACAGATCCTTTTCCTTGGAGGGTAACAGAAAATCGTTTTTGGTGAACTCCGTAAACGAGATCCTTTCCATTTTCAAAAACGATATGGACACTTGGGTAAGGTAGAGTTTCTGCTGTATAACATACATTTGGTGGGAAGTCCCACGTTACACTCCAGTAATGTTCAATGAAATGTTTAAGTGATTCTTTTGGAAAATAACGATTTTGTTTGGTAAAGGATTGGGTTTTTGATTGGCGCAAAACTCCTTTTGTGGGAACTCCTTTTTTTCGATCCATGTTTCAAAAATTTCCTTTTGACGTGTTTTTACAATTCAAATCAAAACACATCCTGTATACTGAGAAACAAATGAAACAAACTCAAGTATTAAATCATTCTATTGTTGTTGATCTTAACATTCTGATCCATTCCTCATTACAAAAAGTTTGGGAATACCTTGTGACACCAAAACACATAAAAGAATATTTGTTTGGAACCGATACGATATCCGATTGGACAGTAGGAAGTGAAATTCGATTTGTGGGTGAGTGGGAAGGTAAATCCTATGAAGATAAAGGAAAGATTTTAGTATTCGATGCTCCACTCGAATTTAGTTATTCTTATTATTCTGGTTTTTCCAATCTTCCTGATTTGCCAGAAAATTATTCAAAAATTATAATGAAGTTAACTGAAGATACGAATGGAATCCTTTTGAGTTTAACTCAAATCGGATTTGGTTCAGTGGAACAACAAAAACACTCCGAAGAAAATTGGAAAAATATCTTAAAAACGATCAAACAAATGGCAGAAAACATTTCGTAATTGAACTCCACTTTACTGATTGAGATGGATATGTGACTAAAATCTGGAATTTGTGCAAAAATTCAGATTCCAGGAAATGATTTGTTTTAGATTCTTTATTTTTTACTCGTCTTTAATGGAGTATGCACTCTATAGATGAAAAGATGAGTTATTTTTTTCGGAAAATAGGTGTATTTCTATTCGTTTTTGTAGTATATTTCACCTCTGGAAAATTAAGCTTATATCTTTCTTCCATTGATGGTTACAGCACACCTGTTTGGCCACCTGCTGGATTTGCACTCGGATGTGTGCTGATTTTTGGAAATTGGATTGGGTTTGCTGTATTTATTGGTGCTTATTTTACCAATACCAATTTTTCTAATCCCGATCTTAATTTTATCAATTTCTTCTTAGGAAATCCACAAAATGGATTCATCTCACTCGGTAATTCTATTTCGGCATTGTTAGGTGGTTATCTTTTAAAAAAGTATTCCAATCCTAAATTAAATCTTTTTTCTGTAAGAGATCTTTTGTCTTTTTTTGTATTAGCGGGTCCAACTGCTGCCATTTTTTCCTCTCTCATTGGTAGTTTTTCGTTATTCCTGTTTGGAATTATATACCAAGATTTTTTATTTCATACCTGGTTTACATGGTGGTTAGGTGATTCCATTGGAATCATTATCTTTACCCCAATTGTCATTTTAATCTACAAATGGATTTTAAAAGAAGAAACAGGTGTTAGGCTTTTACTGTTTATTTCTTCTACTTTGGGTACATTTGTTTTAACACTTACCATTTTTTTTGTCACACGAGATTGGGAAAAAGAATTCATTCGGTATCGAATTAAATCAGACGGGCAAATCATTTCTTCGGAAATTGAAAATCGAATTTTTGAAAATTTGAGAGTGGTGAAGTCATTAGGATCCTTTATCTCGTTACAAAAGAATTTAAATAAAAAAGAATTTGATACCTATGCAAAATCAATTTTGGACGAAACAGAAAGTGTGTCAGCTTTGTCTTGGAATCTTTCCATCCCACATTCAAAACGAAATTCATTTGAAGCACAGTTGAGATCCGATTATCCAGGATCAATCGGAATCAATACAAAGAAAGAGTATCAAACCCAACTTTCTCCAAGAAATGATCAATATGTCTTCATACGTTATATCTATCCTTATATTGGAAATGAAACTGCTGTCGGGTATGATGTTTTCTCAAATCCAATTCGTAGGGAAGCACTAGTCTCAGCAATGGAAAACAATCAATTAGAGATCACTGGTAAATTAAATTTAGTCCAAGATAAAGCTGAGAATGTTGGATTTTTAGTTTTTTATCCATTGAAACAAAGTGATGGAAACTTTGGATTCGCAACTGCTGTCATCAAAATCACATCCATCATTAAAAAATCATTAATCGGAAGTGATCAAAATAATTTATGTGTTCAAGTTTGGGAAGGAGATACAAATCAAACAACTGAAGTATACAATCGTAATTGTGATACTTCCCATGAAAAAATATTTTCTGAATTTTCTCATATACATGAAACGAAAATTGGAAGCCATGTCATTTTCTTTAAAATAATTGCTACGAAAGAATATTTTGAAAAAAACTTAACAAACGCTTCTCGTTTTATTTTAATCATTTCCTCGTTACTCACTGGTTTACTTGGAATCTTGATGCTCATTATTTTAGGAAAAGAAAAAAGCATTCAAAACATTGTCGAAAAAAGAACTTTCGAATTGGAAAAAGCCAATCGCGTGAAATCAGAATTTTTGGCAAACATGAGCCATGAGATTCGTACTCCAATGAACGGAGTCCTAGGTATGTTGACATTACTAGAAGAAACCAATGTTGATAGTGAACAGAGAGATTATTTAGACAATGCAAAAAAATCAGTGTTATCTCTACTTACGATCATCAATGATATTTTAGATTTATCTAAGTTAGAAAATCATAAATTAGAAATCATACCTACTGAAACAAATGTTTATAAACTTTGTCGAGACATTCAGCTTTTATTTCAATCAGATGTTATCGACAAAAATTTGAAACTCAATCTTGATTTTACCATTGAAGATAAGAACTTACATATAATGGTTGATGAAAATCGATTGCGACAAGTTTTAAATAACTTAATCAGTAATTCCTTAAAGTTTACACCAAGTGGAATCATCACATTAGCTGTAAAATTAGATCCAAATCGAAAGTTCATTGAGTTCTGTGTTCATGACACTGGTATTGGTATCTCGGAAGAAAACATAAAACGATTGTTTGACCGATTTGTGCAGTTAGAAGATGCTCGAACGAAACGATTTGAAGGTGCTGGTCTTGGGCTTTATATCTCCAAACAATTAGTGAATTTGATGGGTGGTGATATTCATGTGGAAAGTATTCTCAATATTGGATCTACATTTAAATTCACGATACCTTTTCAACAAGTAGCAATTCCCAAACAAATTACAAACCGTATTGAATCTTCTGAAACTTTTAATTTAAAGAATATTTATGTCTTAGTAGCCGAAGATAATCTTCTCAATCAAAAGTTTGTTCGAAAAGTTTTGGAGAAAGAAAAAGTAAATGTAACCATTGCTTCCAATGGAAAGGAAACCATCCAATTATTGGATCGTTCTCTCACCGATGAAAGTTTTAAGTATGATTTGATTTTGATGGACATTCAAATGCCCGAACTGGATGGGTTGGAAACTACCAAACGAATTCGACAACGCAATGATGAATACCAATCCATTCCTATCATCGCGCTGACTGCGAATAATATGGATTCTCAAATTCAAGAATACTTAGAAAATGGAATGGATGATTGTGTCAAAAAACCGATTATCTTATCCGAATTACTCCAATCGATTTATAAAATATTTTCAAAAGTGAATCAGGTTAAATCGTAATCGAAGTGCGAAATCCACGTACTGCATAATAAGACTCAGCTCCATTATGATACACAAAAACGGTTTTGTAACGGTAGTCGCAGAATAATGCTCCACCTAACTTACGTATCACCTGTGGTGTTTCAATCCAACTAGAAGTTTTTTTATCAAACTCACCTAAGGTTTGCAAAAACCGATATTCTTCTTCATTTAAAATTTTTGCACCCATACTGTTTGCAAATTCGATTGCACTGTTTTTAGGTTTATGTTCTTTTCGTGAGGCAAGTGCTTCTTTGTCATAACAAAAACTTCTTCTTCCTATTGGTGTTTCCTCTGAACAATCAAAGAAAGTCACTGTTTTCTTTTTGGAATCATAGGATACTACATCCGGCTCACCACCCGATTCTTCCATTTTACTTAAGATGATTAATTTCTTGGGATTGTTTTTTAAGATTTCTTCTACTAAGTCCCATTTGACTCCCTTGTGACGATTCGGATTCTTCTCAAATCGATTGTGGAGAATGGAAAGGATGTCCTCTTTGGAATTCAAATTTGGAGTTTTTGCTTTTTCCGTTTTTTTCTTTTGGTGTTCTGCTTTTTTCTTGATTTGATCCATTATATTTCTGTCCGAATTTTTTGGTTTTCTTTGATGATATAGGTTTCAAATTCCTCTCCCCATTGGTCCAGCTCCTCTTTGAGTCTCCTAGACACAGTCTCACAATCTTCCAAACTAGCA
>NZ_RQGG01000023.1 GCF_004769665.1 Leptospira kemamanensis | reverse complement strand
ACCAAAGTAATTTCAAAACCTAAGCGGTCAACTCAGTTTTATAAAAAAGTTCGCAGTTCATGGGAATTATTTTTGGAAATGGGTGGGTGTTGGGGTGTAGTTATGAGACATAATGTTAATGCAATGTGACATAATTCGCTTATGTGAAACATTGCGAAAAAGTGGGTATTGTTAGGCGTTATGTGGTCTATATGAAAACGAATGTTGTCGGTTTGTGCGCGTTAGCCGGGATCGAAAACAAGGTTGACTTGCGTTTAATAGCTGATTGCTCATCAGTCAAAGGAATTTTTTATTTCCTTATGGAAGGATACATCCAACGAAACTGTTTTCTTCTATTGGGTAGAATCGGAGAGGTTGTTTGGCAGTTTCGGAGTTTGTTTCGCGTCTCGATTGCACTAATGTCGCCTGACGGCGAAAAGGTGAACTGTTTTGGATTATTTTTTGTAAAGTTATGATTGTGGTGGAATGTTTGGTCGTTATGTGATAGATGGAGCGTATTGGGTGGCGGGTGGATTACCCCACCCAGTTCGATTAGGGCGGGGAATTATACCGTAATTTCATCCTCAATCGAACCAGTGGCTTTTTTCCCTTGAAATAAATTTCCATCTCCCGTAAAATCCTAATCACGAGATAAAAACGTACAAGTTGAATCTATATATGAAAATCGAAACACTCCGTAAACTTACATTCACTATCATTTTATCCATACTCACGTTCACTCAGTGTAAAATCTTTAAACAATCCAATTTAGATCCAAATAGCGAACTTTCTAATTTTCTAAACTTATTCAGAACGGTTGCGTTTATCGATGCTTTTAATGGACTCAGTCAAACATTGATGATCGTCCAGATCAACGATAGCACCGGAAATCCAATCTCTGGTGGAGAAATCGTTTATTCCGTATACAATGAAAATGATGAGAACAACGTAGCTGTCTCTGATTTCGGAAGCACTGGAAATTACACTCCCTATAAAAATACTCTTGGTGCAAACGGACGAACGATCTTAAAATTCAGTGAAAGAGGAATCGCAGAAGCAAGCGTTTACAGAAATCCGGGAGACACTACACCGATCGGTACTTTCCGATTTCGAAATTATAAAGGAATTACCATCGAAACCTTTTCATTTTACAGCATAACGGGAGAGATTCAAGTCAATGTAGAAGATCTTTCCAATTATCCAAATCCAATGGGTTCTATCACAAACATGGTACCAATAGGGACAGCAAATGGTAGAAGTTTCTTAGTTGGTAAAATCTTTACCTCTTCTGATGGAGGAAGTATCAACGGTAGGTATGATAATTATATATTATCCAGTGTAGATGGAGTTACCTATGACCAAGTAATCCCATTGAACGTAAATGAATTTACGTCGAGTTCTGGAAGCAAAAGAACCCTACATTCCGCAATCACATACGATGGGTCACTTTATGTAGTTTTTGTGAATGAAGTGGAGTTAGATTCAGGTAACACGATCATTGGGAATCGGAACTTAGCTTTTACTTTTTCCCCATCATCCTCTTCTTATGTAGCCATAGATCCGATTGTAATAACTCTTCCTGTAGGAATTCAGATTTTGAACCCAATCACATCAGCGACACTCAGGACGTATGAACATCCCATGTTTCCTGTAGGCAGCCGGTTTTTTGTAGTAGTTGATAATTCTACACTTTCCCCAAGAGAAATGCCATACTTAATTTCTCTCACCGATAGCAATCAAATAGATCTTTCCTCTCCCACTTACAATTGTTTGCGAACATCGATCAATGATTTTTCTGCCTATGGAAAATTGACTTTTAATGGCACAGACTACTTGCATTGCCCAACGAGTACAATGCCTGGAACCACAATCAATGCAACGGTGATCAATGGATCTGATGTTTCATCCAATACATTGACGTTTAGCGCAGGATTAAACACAATCAACTCGTTCCCGTCAGCATTTGCAAACCAACTCATAGGCATCGCCATTGTTTCCGGGTCTCCAAGAGGATCAATTTTTCCTACAGGCTCCTATCTTACAAACGGCGCGAATATTCCTTTTAGTTCGAACATATCAGGGTTTACCATTCCATTTGGAGGAGCAATTCCAATTCTAAGAAACATCACATCTTCCTTGGATGTGGGTTATGCCATTGTCGCAGACAATGCCAATTTAGGATCGGCAACAAATCGAGCAATTGTGAAATTCACAAATCAATTGGATACCGCTACGGTGTATAACTTACCCACTGCCCAACCTATTTTTAATGAAAACACAACGTCTCATCGTCAATTTCATTCCACACAAGGGGATCTCACCTATTACTGGGATGCGTTACAAACTGTCACAAGTCCTGCATCCATTGGCAATTTCCGATTTTTTGCAACGAGAAATATTGGACCTGACACCTGGAAAGATGTTAAGTTAATTCGAATCAAATAAACTTTGGTCGATTGAAGACAGGGTTCTGATGCAATTGATTCAAATTTTCACTTGCAATTTATTGATTGAATGTGATTTTTTTCTCATCCCGTTTTGGATACCCTAAATGAAAAAAATATTTCTTCTCACTCTCCTGATCCTTCTCACATTCCCAATACTCGCTGTGAATACAGTGATCTTAAAAAATGGGAAAACCATCAAAGGGAAAGTGACAGACCAAAACGAAAAAGGACTCACTGTCCAAACAAGTGAAGGTTCGCAGACAATTTCCAAATCACAAATCTTAAAAGTTGTATATAAAGATGTCTCAGAACAAGAGGCGGAGAAAATTCGAATCGCTGAAGAAAAAAAATTAAGAGAAAAAGAAGAAAAAGAAAAAGCGAAACTGGAAAAAGAAAGACTTCTTGCAGAGGCAAAAGAACAAAAACGTTTAGAAGAAGAAGCAAAACTTGCCGAAAAACAAAGATTAGAAGAAGAGAAATCAAAAGAAACCCAAGCAGAAAAAGATGCCAAAGCGGAAGCAGAATGGTTAGCATCTAGGCAACTTGGACCATCCCCTGCTGCCACCCAATGCGGCGGACGACTTGCCCTCCTTTGGCGTTCGGCGGTCTTACCAGGATGGGGTCAATATTGTGGTGGGTATAAGATTTCGGCAGGGACATTTTCTGTTTTATTTTTAGGGTCTCTTTTTTATAGTTTAGGCCCTCTTCGCACGGAAGAAAAGAATGCAAATACTCATTATGAAACGATGGTTCTCCTCAATCAAATTGGCGGACCTGGCACACGGTTTAACGCACAAAACATTAGTTTGCCCTCAGAATTTGTAAGTAACTTTTTAGAAACTTCGATTACGGAAGATTTCATCAAAAAATCCAAGGACGATGCAAAAGGAGCAAACACACGTTACCTGGCTGGACTTGGAATCACAAGTATTATCTACATTGCCAATGTAGTTCACTCTTTTATGATTGGCCGAGACCAATACCCCGATAGACCAGTGGTGCATTCGGATGGGAAACAATTCAAAGCAGGTTGGGACATGGAAACTCGTTTCGACAGACCCCATTCCTTCACCGTTTACCAACCACAAATGAATGCTGTGTATGCTGAACTTCGTTATTCTTATTTATTTTAAAGGAGAAACACATGAAACGAATTTTAGTTTTTTTAGTTTTGATCCTTGTTTCAACTCAATGCAAACTCTTCAAAGCATCCAGCCTTGACCCTTCCGAAGACTTAGGGACATTGCAGTCCCTACTCCGGTTATTAGCCCTGGCAGATGCCTTCAACACACAAAGCCAATCCGTTTTATTTATGAAATTCACAGATGCCAGCGGAACTCCTTATGCGGGAGGTGCCGTCGAATATTCAGTGTTCAACGAGGCCGATGAAAATGGCGTGGCCGTATCTGACTTCGGAGAAACAGGCAATGTTCGAACCTACACCGCCACTTTAGATGCATTTGGAAGAGGGTTTTTATTTTTTAGCGAAAGGGGTATCGCAAAACTAAGTTTAAAGAACGCAGGCAATACCTTTGTCGCCACCGCTGACTTTCGTATTTACAACGGCATCACGAAACAATCCTTTTCTATTTTAAACCAAACAGGAAGTGCCCAATTTCTCTTAGAAGATTTAGCCAATTACCGAAATCGTTTGGCTACCAATTTCACCTTTACCCCTTTGGGATCGGCAAACGGTAGACAGTTTATCTATTTAGAGGTGCAGACCGATTACGTTGCGTCTGACAAATTCAAATCATTGGGATACATCGCTTCCAGTGCGGATGGAGAAAACTATGACCAAGTCACAAAGATCGAAGGAGTAACCTTCGAACGAAACGTAACAGAAGATTATATATTAAAGATATCAAATCCTCTATTTAATGGTTCCGATTATGTTTTCTTTCTCTCAGAAGCAAAAAGAGCATTTCCTACCACTTCTACCTTATTAGACAATCGAAACCTATACCTCCAATTCTCTGCACTCTCACCACCGAGTTCAGCAACTGTAAAAGTGAAAACTTTACCTGCAAACCACTTATTCTTTAATGGACCAAACGGTAACTGGTATTATCCGGCTTTGTATTTAGGGGAAGGAAGGTATATGGCAATGCCTATATTGGCCAGTGCTCCGCGTCCCATTTTATTCTATTTAGAATCGGACTCTGCTTCAGACTTGGTGAGTGGTTTTAGTTGTACAATTCCAACACCAGACCGTGATTTACTTGGATTCCAATTAGTGACTCACTTAGGAATTAATTATTTACAGTGCCCTCAAACCTATGCAGGAGCTCAGTATTTATTTAGGAGCATTCGAGTTTCGGATTTAATCTCCAACCAAATCACTTTTAGTGCTGTTTCAAACTTTGACTCACCTGTCTTCCAAGTCGAAGACAAATTGGTTTCTCTTAATGGAGCATCTCCTTATAATGGAATCACTTATCCTTCTGGATCTTACGCAAACTCGAATCCTACGATCTCTCAAAATGCTACCATTACAAATTTCTCTAGTTCTTTAAGTGGACTTTCCTCCCGATTGCGTTCTATCAAAAGTTCCAATGCAAATCATTACTTTATTTTATCGAATTCACCCACATTTACAGCTCTACCCACAAACATTGATATTTTTAGAAGTAACGATGGTCTAACGAGTGCAACGTCAATATCCAACAGTCCATTTTCTGTATCAGAATATAGCGTAGCAATAACAAGCCCAGAGCAACTTCAATCCTCAAAAGGATTGTTGAATTATAGTTATGCCAAGTCATTTACTACTGGAGTGAGTACTCTTCCTGTTTACTTCACCCGATTTACCAAAGAAGATGGCACTTGGGAAGACTTACCAAGGTTGATTAAAATTAAATAATCAATCTCTCATAGTCTCTGTTTCCGAGTAGGTTGAATCTGTCTTTATCGAATCGATTTTGGTTCCATCGCAAAATCATTTCTTAGGTAAAGCTTATACGATTGATTTGTCTTTGTAGTCTTATTTTGTTAGGCGGAATTCTTTCAAGAAATTAGAAATAGCTGTTTCATATTCGAGAGAAGGAAACGGACCTTGGTCAGATGAATTCGATGTACGATTATAAAACTCAAGTTTTTTGGATTTTGTTTTGAGATTGGCAAAAATCATTTCTGCATCCTCTTTTCTCCCATCATTTTCATTAGGTGATAAAATCAAAACTGGTTTTGCAATCAGTTTAGCCGTCATCTGTGGACTCACATCATTCACTAAAAAATCTCCACGTAATTCAGAGATTGATAAACTCAGCGGAGTGACTAACCGACTGAGCTGGCTATAACGCTCCACAAACATCGTTTCCACAAAAGACCGCATATCTCGATACGAAGAATCTGCAATGACAAACCCATATTCATATTGTCCATCAGCAAATTGCAATGCGGTAGCAGCCCCCAAATCCAAACCAAAAATTCCAATCCGATCTTCGGGTGTGTTGTCAATTTCCGAAAAGTATTCCACTGCCCTTTCTAAATCCATTTTCTCATAATATCCATAGGATGTCACAGAGCCGTCACTTTCGCCATGTGCCCGCGCATCATAAAAAAACAAACTACAGCCTGCTCGCCAGAATATGGGTGCAAAAGACAACAACTGTGATCTCGATTGTCCGAGGCCATGCAAAAGGATAATCCCACAGTTTTGTTTTTTAGAATGTTTAAAATACCAACCACGTAAACGCAATGTCCCATTTTGGAACCGAATGTTCTCAGGTTCTGGCAAATCGTAGGTGGAAAAAGAAGATGGAGTCAGGACCTTTGTTTCGTCTACTAAAGCAAAGGTCTTGGGAGAGAGAATGGTGGTGGATAATAGATATGCAGCGACTAGCAAAAACAATGCGAAGATAAAGACGAAGGAACCAATTATTTTTTTCATAGATGAGGGCCTAGGAGGAAAATCTAGGAACAACAAAAAGAGGAAAGCGAATTTTGGAAAAACTCCCAATTTGCCTCGAAAAAGAATTGCTCTCTACCATTCCTTCCCATCATCTTTAAGGAAATCTATGAAACTATATTTAGCGTTTTTCTCTTTGTTCCTCACTCTTGCCCTTGGCAATTGTCGCACGATGGATGCTGCCATCCAATTTCCAGATGGCGGAAAAAACAATTTAGGAATTACTAAAGTTGCCGTTCTCGTCTTTGACATTGAAGAAGCAAAATGGGGGGACGAATTCACCGATGCAGTTTCCTTACAAATTGCAAAATCATTACCTTTTAAGGTAATTGAAAGAGAACAACTTTCAAAAGTTGTGAACGAACAAAGTTTTTCTAAAACAGGAATCATTGATACGCAAACAGCTGTTAGACTAGGGAAGGTTCTCGGTGTGGATGCCTTGGTTTTTGGCCGAGGCTCCTCTCTTAAAAAATTCGATGAAAAAGGAAAACTCATCCCAAATTTAGTCGATACAGTTTCTTTAAAAATTGTTCACATCGAATCTGGGCATGTGATTGTGAATGCGAGAAAAAAACCAGGTGCCGATTGGACAATGGGGCGTTTGCTCCAATATTCCCTCGGACTCGGATTCATTTGGAGCCGAGAAGATATTTTAATTGCGACCAGTCAATATGACTTTGTAGCAGAAAGTTTAGTGGATCGGATTGTGAGTGAACTCAATAAGTAATTACTCCAATTGTTTGATTTATCGAAATATAAACGAACTTGACCACTATCAATTGAATCTAATAAAAATTAGGAGATCTAGATGAAAATCAATATTGGAATTCCGGAAGAAGAAAGAAGTGCTATTTCCGAATCATTAAAAAAACTATTGGCTGATACGTACACATTGTACCAGAAAACACATAGTTACCACTGGAATGTAACAGGGCCTATGTTCCAAACATTACATTTGCTTTTTATGACGCAATATACCGAACTTTGGAATGCCATAGATCCTATTGCGGAACGAATTCGTTCCCTTGGTTACTTTGCACCAATGGGTGGATGGGAATTTGCAAAGTATTCTAGTATCACAGAAGACAAAGAAGTTCCGAAGGCCAAGGACATGATCAAAAACTTAGTGGAAGGAAACGAAGCTGTAATTCGCACGGCACGGGCAGCTTACGCTCCTGCTGAAAAAGGAAACGACCAAGCCACTCTTGATTTGTTAACCCAAAGACTCGATATCCATGAAAAAACAGCTTGGATGTTACGTTCGTTACTCGAAGAGTAGAGGGAATTTTGAACAGTAGTCAAAAATAGACTACTGTTCGCGAGACCTGGATTTTCAAGAAATCATCTCAATCGTCAATCCTTTGAGTTCGTTTCAGATTAAGTTTCTCTTTGCAACCAATTGACAAGAGTTTCCATAAACTCTTTTTGGTGTGTAAAATGAATATAATGCCCACCACCTTCGAATTTCACCTTCTGGTTATTTTTGAAAAATTGATCCATCACATCTAAATCAGAATTACGAATGTATTCGGAACTTCCACCTAACAAAAAAAGTGTTTTTGTTTCGGAGGGATTCTCAGCGGTAAATACATCCTCAAAAACTCTGCGTGTTTGATTCAATCCTTCCACATTGAGTTTCCATCGATATAAACCGACTTCTTTTCTTTCCAAACTCATCTGTAAAAATTGACGGATAAAGGTATCTGGCACATACTTTGCCATTTCTAAATCAATCTCAGAGCGAGAAGTAAATCCATCCAAAGGAAAGGACATGGATTGTATTTCTTTGTCATAAGCGAAGGGATAAGATCTTGGTGCAATGTCTTGTACGATAAGTTTCTTTAGAACACCTGGATGGGTTAAATCAAAATACATGGCAACAAGCCCACCCATCGAATGACCCAAAAGAATTGGATTTTGAATATTGAAATCGTGTAGAAAGGTTTCCAAATCACTTGCCATAATGGGAATGGAATGTGTTTCACTGTGAGGGGAATCACCATGGTTTCTTTGGTCAAGGGCATACACCGTTCCAAACTCTGACAATAATTTGGCAACGGTCACCCAGTTTTTCGAAGAACCAAATAACCCATGTAAGATGATAATGGTTCCGATCGACTTTTGATTTGGATTAGAATTTTGGAATGGATAGAGTTTGTAACTAAGTTTCACAAAACCTTCCTTATGGTTTAAACAAAGCCTATTGTTAGCGAAAACATTCTGTTTTTAGAATTTGTAAGTGAGGTAAAATTTGTTTTTTTTCCCTGGGACCAATTTCTGAAGCATAACGAATCATCTGGTTGATTTCTGATTTGATCCCTTCACTCACAGGTTGGAAACAAGGAATAGAATCTGGGTCTTTTGTTATGGAACTTAAAGATTTTACGATCTCTTTTGTATAAAGCGTCACATAATTACCCGTCGGGAAAAGATACACATATCGTAATTTACCTTTCCGTATCTCTTCTAATCGACAACGTAATTCAACTCCGCAATCCACGATGGGAATACTTTCTGTCGCCAAGTAACCTGCATAATCCGAATGTTTTGTTTTGGGATACGACTCCAATAATTTCCAAAAATAATTGGAGTCTACATAGTATTTTCCAGAGGAATAATCATATAATAATTTAGTTTGGTGGCTTTTTAAAAATTCTAAAGTGTTTGGATCATTGTCAGGTTTAATTCCCTTTTCATTCATTTGATCCACAGTTTTTTTTAAGAAAAACCCTGCTTTTGCCCTAAGGAAGATAAATTCATCCCCCGTAAATTTTCCTGTGGAAGAAATTCCAAAGATTGTATCCGTAATTTCTTGTTTGGCGAGAAAATCTTCTTGTTTGGAAAGAATCATTTTTTCTGCTTCAAATAATAATGTAGATAAGTATTGTTTCTTTGGAACAGAACGCACCACAGAACGTTTGATAAATCCAGAGAGTCCATCTTCGAGTTTTACAGGAATCCAGTCTTCTTTCGGACTTTCAAGAGAGTCCTTATCAAATTGAACTGGTTCTCCAAATTTCAGTTTTCGTAAAACATCACTTTTCCCGTCTGCAAAGAGATGTAAATTAAGACCAATCACAGGGATCACAATTTCAGAGTGTAAATCTCGTTTGAATAGTTCCGATGGCTTGGCCTGTTTTGGTTTTTCCTTTAATGTGGGAGCGGAAAAAAGAGTAGTTACACCGAGTGCAGCGACTAACAAAACAAAGCTGATTTTTTTTAAAAATCCCAAGGAAAGAATAGAACCAAAACGTCGCATTTCGTATCCAAAGGACAAGAATCGAAATCGATTGGAACTACGCCCGATTGTCCCTTTACAAAATAGATTTAGTAAAGGGACAGGTTTCATCTTACTTCTGAAGATCCTCAACCATTTGTTTGATGCGAGCCACACCTTTTTCGATGTCTTTATCACCTAACGCATAAGATAAACGAATGGCTTTGTCATCCCCGAAGGCAATCCCTGGCACTGCTGCCACATTGTATTTGTCGAGAAGGACATCACAAAAAAGTTTTGAATACGAAGATTCTTTTTTTTCAGCCAGAAGTCGTTTGAAACCAGGCATTTCATACACACCTGTGATATAAGGGAATGCATAAAAAGCCCCTTCTGGCATACGGCATTCCACACCTGGGATCTCACGTAACAGACCCACGATGAGTTTACGACGTTTGTCAAAAGCCTTTAGCATTTCTGCAACAGGTGTTTGGTCTCCTGAGAGAGCTGCTTCCGCTGCGGCTTGGGAAATGGAAGAAGCATTGCTTGTGGATTGGCCTTGCATGGTATCCATGTTTTTCACAATCTCCGCATTCCCTGCTCCGTATCCAATCCTCCAACCCGTCATCGAATACGCTTTGGACACACCATTGATGACAAAGGTTTTCTCTTTCATCTTATGAGAAATCATCGCAGGGTTTACAAATTCCAATCCATCATAAATGATTTTTTCATAGATATCATCGGAAACAGTAATGATGTCTTTTGGTTCCAAAACCTTCACAAGTGCTTCCACATCCGAACGAGTGTAAGCTGCTCCTGTGGGATTGGATGGAGAATTAAAGATAAACACTTTTGTTTTTGGAGTGATGGCTTTTTCCAATTGTTCTGCCGTGATTTTAAATCCACTGGAAATATCAGTGGAAACAATTACAGGAATTCCTTCTGCCAATCGAACAATGTCCGCATAACTCACCCAATACGGCGCAGGAATGATCACTTCATCTCCCGAGTTGAGAGTTGCCATAAAAAAATTATAGAGAACTTGTTTTCCACCCGTTCCTACAATGATTTGATTTTTTTCGTACTTTAATCCGTTTTCAGTTTCCAACTTCTTAATAATCGCATCTTTCAGAGAAACGGTTCCACTCACGGGAGTGTATTTCGTTTTCCCTTGGTCCATTGCTTTTTTAGCAGCTTCTTTGATGTGAGTTGGTGTATCGAAGTCAGGTTCCCCTGCTCCAAATCCAACCACATCAAGTCCACTCGCTTTCAATTGATTGGCTTTTGCCGTGATCGCGAGAGTGGGAGAAGGTTCTACGACATCGAGTCGTTTTGCTACAAGTTTCATTTTGTCCTCTATTTCGTGAGTGATTCTTCTGGAACTGTTTCTTTGAACTGATCCAAAGTATAGATTTCGTATTCATACCCTTGTTCGGTGAGGAAGAGTTGTCTGTTTTGACCAAACCTTTCTTCGTTGGTATCACGCGAAATGAGTGAGTAAAAAATCGCCGTATTGTCTTGGGATTTTGGACGAAGGATACGACCCAAACGCTGAGCTTCCTCTTGTCTTGATCCAAACGTTCCTGAAACCTGAATGGCAATGTTCGCATCTGGTAAGTCGATAGAAAAGTTTGCTACCTTTGATACCACAAGTTGTTTGATTTGACCCGTACGGAACGCTTGGTAGAGTTCTTGTCTTTCCGGAAGAGGAGTTTTTCCCGTAATCAAAGGGATTTTGAATGTATTCGAAATCTCTTCTAACTGATTGATGTATTGTCCAATCACCAAAATGTTGTTAGTTGAGTGTTTCTTCAAAATATAACTGATCGCACGAAGTTTTTCAGGATTCTCTGATGCCAATCGGAACTTTTCACGGTCATCTGCCACAGAGTATTTCATTCGAAGGTCATCTTCCATCGGAACACGGATTTCCACACAATTGGCTTCGGCAATCCAAGACTTCGCTTCGAGTTCTTTCCAAGGTACATCGTATTTTTTCGGTCCGATGAGGGAGAATACATCTTCCTCGAGTCCATCTTCTCGAACCAGAGTTGCTGTCAAACCTAACCTACGTTTGGCTTGGAGTTCTGATGTCATACGGAAAACAGGAGCTGGAAGTAAGTGCACCTCATCATACACAATGAGTCCCCAGTTGTTTGCACTGAAGATGTGAAAGTGAGTAAAGTCCCCACCTTTTTTCTTTCTATGAGTTAAGATGTTATACGTTGCAATGGTAATCGGTTTGATTTCTTTCATCTCACCCGAATACTCACCAATGTCAGACTCAGGGATATCCGTTTTGTCTAAAATTTCATTTCTCCACTGGCGAATGGACAAAGTGTTCGTAACAAGAATCAGAGTTTCTGCTCCGACAATTTGCATCACTCCCATACCCACGATGGTTTTACCCGCACCGCAAGGTAATACAACTACACCCGATCCACCTTCATTCCGTCCACCAGCATGGAAAGCTTCTACAGAAGCTCTTTGGTAATCGCGCATTCCAAATTTAATACCACTGATGGTAACGGGACGTAAATTAAATGGGTATTTATTTCCTTCATCGTAACCCGCAAGGTCTTCCACAGGAAAACCAATTTTGATTAACGCTTGTTTGATGTGACCACGGTATTCTTTTTTGATTCGAATTTTATCACCTTCCATTCCATCCACAAAGGGTTGAACGGCACGATTGTTTGCGATCTCTGTGATAAATCCTTTTTCGTTAGAGATGATGTACAACTCTCCCGATTCTTCTTTGACAAGTTTTACTTTTCCGTAGCGAGAAATTTGTTCTCGGATTTCATTCATCACGTTTTTCGGAACAGAGTAACGAGCAAATTTAGTAAGGCCTTCAATAATCTCTTCTGCTGTCATTTTAATCGAAGCAGCATTCCACAAAGAAAGTGGAGAAATACGATAGGTATGCATGTATTCCGGGCTTTTTTCGAGCTCGGCAAACTTGGAAACGAGGTCCCGACAGGCTTCAAATTCTGGGTTATCCACCTCAAGAAGCATTGTTTTATCACTTTGTACGGTGAGTGGCTTGGTCATGGTATTCCCTCTCAATTTAACCAGGCTGGGGAGAGAAACCGCCCTGTCAACCTATTTGATTTTAATAGATTTTGGGTGTGTTTTCCTGCCATTTTTAGGGCAAAACCAAAAAACTAAGAACAAAATCAAACCAAACCCGTCTAATCAACGTTATTCTTTACCTAAATATTTTTTGATTCCTACTCACTCTCTATGGAATTCGAAAAGGAATTTCAGACTCACATCCATTCATAGAGGAGTTGATCCACAAATCCACAACCATCCATCGAAATTCATTTTAGGGGCGTTCCCTATTGGATTTTCATCATATTATGATGTTTGAAACTGGGCCAGGCTCACTCCGGGGTGCGCTGACGCTTCCGTCCTTTCGCTCTTCGTCTAACGACGAATCGCTTTGGACCAAGCCCTACGGATCCTTAACGCGAAAGATACGATTCTAAAATGGACTCAGTTGCGGTATCCAAATGCATCCTGTCTGTCAGATACTTTCGAAACTCCCTTGCTCCTTTTTCTCCGTGGTACAAACCTAAGATATGGCGAAGCACATGGTGGACTTTTCCTCCATTCTTTCGAACCGATTCTACATAAGGAATCATTCCTTCCAAAACAGATTCTCTTGTTTTGGAAGTTTCCTTTGCTCCAAAATAAAGCGAATCCACATCGGCAAATAAAAAAGGATTGTCATAGGTAGCTCTCCCAATCATCACTCCATCTACCTTTGTTAGATGGTCACTCATTTCTGCGTGGGTTTTGATTCCTCCATTGATGGTAATGGGAAGATTGGGAAAGTCTTGTTTCAGTTGGTAAACATCCTCGTATCGCAGAGGAGGAACCGTTCGGTTTTCTTTAGGAGAAAGTCCTTCGAGGATGGCAATCCTTGCATGAACGATACAATGGTCCACACCCGCTTCTTTGATTTTAGAAACAAAATGGTGTAGGTCTTCGTAACTTTCCTTTCCATTCACACCAATTCGATGTTTGACGGTAACAGGAATTTTGACCTTCCCCTTACAAGCGGAAACCATTTCCGCCACTAGGTTTGGTTCTTTCATGAGGCAAGCCCCAAAACTCCCACTTTGGACTCTGTCGGAGGGGCAACCCACATTCAAATTGATTTCGTCATATCCATACTCTTCTCCAATTTTGGCACATTCCGCAAGTGCCGCTGGTGAATCTCCACCTAACTGGAGAGCAATGGGATGTTCTTCTTTTGAAAAATCTAAGTGTCGATGGATGTCTTTTCCACGGAGGATGGCACCTGTTGTCACCATCTCCGTATAGAGTAACGAATGTTTGGAGATAAGCCGCAGAAAAAAGCGGAAATGTCGGTCCGTCCAGTCCATCATCGGAGCAACAGAAATGCGGTGCGATGGGACTGAACTAGGCAAAAAGATTCTCCTATGCTTCTTGTGGGTGTTCCTCTCTGGATGGAAGGCTTAGAACCGAGGCAATTTCTGTCGGAACCCCTCTATGGATTTCTTCAGAAGCAATTACTGCAAAGTTCCTTGGGGGTAGTTCCTTTGTCAAAAAGAATGCAAAGGCTTGTCTTAAGTACCTAGAAACCACAAAGATAAGGAATCTGTTATCGTCCAAAGCCTTTTGTAATTCATTATAAACCGATTCTAATATTCTCACGCGAACATCATGAGGAAGGATGATGAGTTTACTACCATCGGTTTCATCCAGTGTGATACTTTTATTCATACGATCAATGATCCTTGGATCAATGGTGACCACATGTAACTTCCCATCTGGAGAAAGGAAATCATTGATGATTTGGCGAGAGAGAGCTTGCCTTACATGTTCTGCCAAATCAAACGGATTGTTTGTGCGTGGCAGATGGTTTGCAATCGCATCCATAATTTTCGGAAGGTTCTTAATGGAAAGCCCCTCTGCTAATAGATTTTGTAAAGTCTGTTGGATGATCCCAAGCCTTCCTTGTTTGTCATAATCCAATTCTCCCACAAGGGTCGGATGTGTTTGGCGGAGATGTTCAAGAAGAGCTTTCACCTCTTCTCTTCCGAGAAGCTGCGATGCATAATTAGAAATGAGTTCTTTTAAATGTGTGATGATGACAGTGGAAGGATCCACCACCGAATACCCTTTGTTTTCCACTTCTATTTTGTCATTTGGATCAATCCAAGTTGCTTTTAAACCAAACGCAGGTTCAGTGAAAGGTTCCCCCACAATCGGTTCTAAGTTACGAGAAGTATTGTTCATTGCCATCAGTCTATCTGCTCTCACTGCTGATTGGCCAACAACCACTCCATTGATACGAATACTATAATTGTCGTGAGGGATTTCTAAATTGTCAATGATCCGAATGGCAGGGATCACAAGACCAAAATCAATCGCAAATTTTTTACGCGTATTGGCAATTTGTTCGAGTAAATGGCCACCAGAAGATGCGTCCACTAACGGCAGTAAATCGCGTCCAAGTTCTACCTGTATGGCTTCCACAGAAATTTCTTTGATATAGTTTTCTGGTTTTTTCTCTTGGACTTTTTCTTGGGAAACCGTTTCGATTTTTTTGATTTCTTCTTTCGCCACTTGTTCGATGGAATACCCCAAGTATCCAATCGCACTCGCTAAAAAGAGAAGGGAGAAAAACGGAAGGCCAGGGATGAGACTTGCAAGTCCAAGTGCACCCGCCACTACATACAAGGTTTTTGCATTTCCAAAAAGTTGGTCTTTTATCTCTACGGTTAGTTTTTTTTCGGAACTAGATCTTGTGACAATGATACCAGTTGCGGTTGTGGAAAGTAGACCTGGGATCTGGGAAACAAGTCCATCTCCAATCGTAAACTTACCATAAGTTTCAATCGATGCGAGGAAAGATTCCCCACGAATTGTAGAACCAATGAGAATCCCACCGATCAAGTTAATAGCAGTAATGATAAGCCCTGCTCTCACATCCCCTTGTACGAATTTGGAAGCTCCATCCATGGCCCCATAAAAATCTACTTCTCGTTGGACTTTTTTACGTTTAACTTTGGCTTCTGCTTCTGTGATGGCACCACTATTGAGTTCCATATCGATGGACATTTGCTTTTGTGGCAATCCATCGAGTGTAAACCTTGCTGCCACTTCCGAGATCCGAGTTGCACCTTTTGTGATTACTAACACCTGTACAATGGTGAGGATAATAAAGATAATAAGCCCCACAACATACTTTCCAAGTCCAGACTCTCCACCCACCACAAAGGTTCCAAATGCTTCGATCACACTCGAATTCATCGCAGGTCCTTTGGAAAGGATTTGTCTTGTTGTCGATACGTTCAGAGCTAACCGAAAGAGTGTTGTGATCAAAAGTAAACTTGGGAAAATCGAAAACTCACTCGGTTCTGTCACCGATAAAGCTGTCATGAGAATGAGGAGTCCAAGCCCGATGCTCACAACAATCAAGACATCCAATACAAATCCTGGAAGTGGAACAATTAACATCCCTAGGATCATCAAGGTTCCTACACCTAACACGACATCGGACTGTTTTAAAATATCTTTAAAGTTCATATGGTTATGCCATTCCTACTTTTTTTTTGAACTTCTCAAGAGTGATGAGGATTTGCACCACAGCCTGGAAGAATTCTTGTGGGATCTCTTCTCCCACTTCAACTTGTGCATACAAAAGTCGTGCTTGTTTCGGACTTTCGATAATTGGGACATCATTTTCACGGGCTATTCTTCGTATTTCTAGTGCTAGGCGGTTTTCACCTTTTGCGATCACACGGGGTGCAGAATCTCTGCCCATTTCATAAGAAAGTGCGACCGAATAATGAGTTGGATTTGTGATCACCACATCTGCTTTCGGAACTTCTCGTAACATATTCCCTTGCATCATGTCACGGGCAAGTTGCATCCTACGGTTTTTCATCACAGGATCCCCAGAATCTTCTTTCATCTCTCGTTTGGCTTCCGAAGGAGTTTGTTTTAAGGATTCTTCAAACTCTGATTTTTGAAAAAAGAAATCGGCAACGGCAATTCCGAGAAGTAGAATTCCGGCTGCCATCATGATCTTAAAACCAGAATAGGTCACAAGGGAGATGGCCTGCATCATCCCCATATTTCCCGTGAGTAAAACCTTTAGAAAATCTCCAGAAATCAGGATGTAACTAACCACACCAATTAACACAACTTTTGCGAGCGACTTAACTAAATTGAATAAAGTTTGGCGATTCGGCAAAACTCGTTTAAAATTGGGAGAGATTCGATCAAACCGAAAGGACAAGGCTCTTGGTGAAAACATAAACCCCACTTGCACTACATTGCCTACAATGGCAAAGACAAGAGTGATCGCAAGGACTGGCCAGAGTAGATTGAAAAAATCTTTGGAAACACCAGAAAGGATCACACGAAACTCTTCTGCTCCAAAACGTTCGTGGTGCATTCCCATAGGCAGATATTTTTTAATAAATAATGCTGTGTTTTTAATAAAGGTATCCCCAAGTAAAAAAAGCACACCCGTCCCACCTAATAAAACCAAGGTGGATGCCACTTCATTGGATTTGGGAACATTCCCTTTTTCCTTTTCTTCCCGCCTACGACGTTCACTCGGAGGTTCCGTCCTTCCTTCATCCGCTGCCGCAAAAAGTTGCAGTTGGATTTCATAAGGCCCTGTGACAAATTTGACACGAGAGTCACTTACGAGTGCGAGTTGGTTTTCCCGAGAAAACGGACCACTAAACATCTCTCGCAACAGGTCCAAAAAAGTATGAAACATCCCTTGCATGGTTTGGACCATATACCGAATCATCGGAACTTGTATCCATATACGATGATTCGCCTTCATAAACTAGGCCACTCCCGAACAAGTAAGCTCGCTTTGTCCATCGAGATTTGAATCCCTTGTACCATTTGTGTGGCGATAAAAGTAAGTGTTGCAATGAGTGTGAGTGTTCCAATAAAGACCTTTAAGGGAAACGACATGGACATCACATTCATTTGTTGGGCCGCTTTTCCCATAAGTCCTTCCGCAAGGGAAACCAAAAAAAGAATGCCCATCACAGGAAGTGCTATCTTAAACGATACCACAAACATGGCACCGATGGCATCTTCCACCAAACGGTAAAGCCCACTATTCACTTTTCCAGTGAAGGAGATGATTCGAATTTTTTCAAAGGAATACGCAAGAGTTTCGATGAGGAATCGGTGTGCTCCAATCACAAGAAATAAGGCAGTAGCCATTAAGTTTTTCATCGTTCCAATAGCGGGGAGTGAGTTTTGGGATACAGGATCGAGGATCTCTGTATAACCAAATCCAATTTGGTTATTAAAAAACTCACCAGCCATTTGAAAGGCACTAAACACGAGTGAGACGAGAAATCCTAAAAACACTCCAATGAGCATTTCCGAAATGATCATAATTCCAAAGTTCACCATATGACCAGGCACAGGTGGCATGTAGTTTGCCACGACTGGGTAAATGATGAGCGAAACCATAAAGGAAAAAATCATCCGAAGAGAGAAGTTAATCGATTCAGAAGAAAAAAAGGGAGCGACCAGGAAAAGCCCGAGCAGTCGAACTAAAACAAAAAGAAAAGATTGAAAGTGTAAGATGAATGCTTCCATATCATATCTTTTCGATCATAAAAAAAATTTCTCTTGTATAGTCGGTCATCACTCTTACCATCCATGCTGAGAAAAATACAATCACAGCAAAAATAGAAACAAGTTTTGGGACAAAGGCTATCGTTGGTTCTTGGATGGAAGTAGTTGTTTGTAAAATCCCAACAATGAGCCCCACCACAAGTGCTGTGATGAGGATGGGACTTGAGATTTTTAACGTCACAATAAAGGCTTCTCGCATCATATTCACAACATCAACTTCTGTCATTTATAACTCCTTACGAGTTCCAGTACGAGTAAGTTCCAGCCATCAATTAAGATAAAAAGAATGAGTTTCAAAGGAAGGGAGATCATCACAGGAGGTAACATCATAAATCCCATCGCAAGAAGAGCAGAAGCCACAATGAGATCGATGACGATAAAAGGGATAAAGATATAAATCCCAATGATAAATGCTTTTTTGATCTCACTTAACATAAAAGCAGGCACAAGCACATAAGAAGGGACATCTTCAAAGGATTTTACGTTTTGCACTTTTCCAATTTTTAAAAAGAGAGCCACGTCTTTGGTTCCATCTTTACCAAGTTGCCGGATCATAAACTGACGTAAGTGTTTCATGGAACCTTCCATAAACGCAGACTGGTCAATTTTTCCATTTAGATACGGTTGGAGTGCTTCCTCATTCACCTTACCAATGGTAGGCGCCATAATAAAAAAGGTCACAAACAAAGCAAGACCCATCATCACTTGGTTTGGTGGGAGGTTTTGCAAAGAAAGTGCTCGTCTCACAAAATCAAATACGATAACAACCTTGGTAAACGAAGTCACACTCATCACAATCGCAGGTGCGAGAGAAAGGATCGTAACAAGGAAGAGAATCATCAGAGACAAACTGGTTTCTTTTGGTCCCCTCGCCTCATTTACGTTAAATGAAAGATTTGGAATTGGGATTCTAGATCCTTTGTCTTGGGCAAAAAGGCCCGCAAACCCACTTGCCGAAATGAGAAATAAAATGCTAATGAGAAAAATAACAGATTTATGTCTCTCTAAGAAGGACAAAAAACGAAGTCTCATGTTTCCCCTCCTTCCAAAAGTTTACGGTGTTTGCGAAGTCGTTCCAATCCTTCTTTTGCCTTCCGTTGGATTTCGGCCGCACCATCCATTTCCAAACCTTCCATTTGGTTCGGATTGATTCGGATTTTCCTTTGCGCTTTGGATTGTAAACTTTCTAGAACTGTTTCCAAAAAGTTGGGAACGTATGGATCTGCTTCCTCTTTCATTTTTTGGATTTGATTTTTTTCCTCAGGAGCCGTGACTTCCGTAAGTAAACTCACTGATCCATCCGCCACACCTAACACAAGTGTACGACCACCCACTTCTATGATTTGTACAGACTGTGTTGCAGACAAAGGCAAACTCGAAAGCACCTTCATAAACCCTTTTACGGGGTATTTTGCCGATTTGGATTTTTGCATTTGCAAAACCAAATAATAACCTGCACCCACAAGGATCGCGAGAACAAATAAAATTTTGACTAAAATCCAAGTAGCAGATGGAGAATCATCTTGGTTCTCAGCATATCGTTCTTGGATGAGATTTGGTTCTTGTTTGTTACCATCAGAAGAGCTCGACTGATTTGTGTTTGCCGATGAACCAAATCCATTTCCATTCGCTGATTTCCCATTTGTGGAATTACCCGAGTCCGAATTAGAACCTGAATTTCCATTGGAAGTTCCGTCTGTTCCACTAGGTTTTGGTTTCGACTCACCCAACTCTTGGCGTAAAATTTGATCGAGTTCTTTGGTATCAGGGTTTTGGGAAAATAAAGGTGTGATAAACAAAAGGAAGGCAATAGAAAAGTACATAACTTTCCTATTCCATTTGATTCCTTTCTTAGCCTTTTGGATCATTTTTCGCCTTTGAGTCTATCTGTAGGACTTACGATATCGGTGACACGAACACCAAAGTTTTCATCGATGACCACAACCTCACCTTTGGCGATGAGTTTGCCATTCACAAGTAAATCCACTGGCTCACCAGCTAACTTGTCTAACTCGATGATGGATCCTTCACCTAATCCCAAAATGTCTTTGATGTACATTTTCGTTCTACCGAGTTCCACGGTAAGAGCCATTTGTACATCCATAAGAAGATTGAGATTGGTTTGACCCGGTCCACCACCTGCTGTGGCAAGAGATGGAAAGTTGACACCTTTGATTCCAACAGAACCTTGACCGCCACCCATACCCATATTGGGTTGCATGTTGACGTTCATTCCGCCGGACTGTTGTTGTTGTTTTTGGCCACCACCCTTTTGGATATCAAGGATGGAATTTGCCATAGTTAATGAGATTACATAATAAACTTTAAAGGAACCAACACCATCAATATTCAAACTGAGGGAAGTTTTCACCAAACTGTTGTCATCTGGAAGTTGCAAATCACGTCCAGAATTCACAAGGGAAATTTCAGGTGGACTACCTGACATGGTCCCACCAAGTTTCATACCAATTTGAGCAGTCACAGTTCCTAAAATAGGAGCAAGAGAATCTTTTAGAGTTTGTAATTGAGCGTTGTCAAGTTGACCAGGAGGAGCCATTCCTCCCATCATCACACCTGCAATTTTTGCAGCGTTTTCTTGTGCCATGACAAGACAGACTCGTCCCGCCAAACTGCCGCTAATGGTTGAAAACAAACTTACCGACTTGGAGCCCAATTCTTTTTGAATGTCAGAAGAGGAGCTCGATTCGGTGGCAGGGTTCATAAAACGAGTGTTTTTTGCCAAGATCGTGCCAAGTGTGTTCCCCGCCACCTGGAATGCAGAGCCGATCACATCAGAAATAATGTCACGGTCAATAGGAGATAGGTTGTCCGATGACGAACTGGATGCGCCACTTAAGGAAGAGAGGTCGAATGTATCATCCGCGCCTTGTAGTAATGCGTCTATCTCGTCTTGTGAGAGTGAACCTTCACCCATGCCCTTTTATCTCCGGAAAAACTTAGGATAATGAGACATAATATGAATCTTTTTGTCACTCAGTTTTTTTCCGAATTGACAAAAAGTAACCAAACCTTAGTCAAAGGCGCCGGAATTTCCCTCAGCGTAGGCTCGCAAATGGTCATAGGAATAAATCCCTGTATTGTGGTAGTCACTCCAAACGATGGAGATCGCATATCGACCCACTTTTGTCCAAGAAATCAGTTTGATGGACTCAATATGACCCGTTGCCTGCCCCACTTTGCCTCCATGCCCACCCCGACAAGTGGCACAGGGGCATTTTTTTCGAAGGTCTAACAATGAATATTTGCTACCATGTCCATCTTTCCACTCGATATAAAGGAAGTCGTCATCGAAGGAAATTTCTTTTGGGAAAGTAGCCAGTTGGGAATTCATCATCTTAAAATTTGACCGGTAAACTTGTTTTTTTGGACTTAAAATGACCCACGGTGGTTCCGTATTGGATTTTATCTCCGAGTTGGATGTTTGTCAAATCAATCGTATCGTTTTCGAATACGAGGATGACAGTGGAGCCCATTTCAAAACGACCCATCTCAGAACCTTTATCAATCATGATGGAGACATCTTTGTAGTGGTGTTCTTTGGCAAAACGGATCCAATTGTTTGTCACAATTTTGTTGTCGTAAGTGACACGGATTTTTCCTACATTCGATGCCCCCACTTTGATCACGGCAATTTTGCCATATTCAGTTTGTAAAAAGGTGATGAGCCTTTCGTTTTTAGGAAACAGCCCGCGGATATTGAGAACGGCAAGGTCATTCACGGGAAACAATTTTCCCGGCTCATAATAATACCCTAAAATTTGGCCCGCGAACGGACTGTGGATTCTATGATAATCTTGTGGGGAAAGATAAAAGGTAATGTATTTCCCGTTTGTGAAGTGAGGATAAAATTTCTCAGAACCTAATAGCTCTTTTACGGAATAATCAATCCCTTTGGCTTGGATGATGGTAGATTGGTTGATGTTCCCAAAACTTGTGATTTTGGAATCTGTGGGAGAAACAACTGCATTGACTGCCGAATCAATGATCCGAGCTTCTGCACGAAGAGCTCTTGTAAAAAACTGATTGAGGGAAGCATACTCTTTGATTTCGAGTTCCGCTTCACTTAGGTTGATCTTATATGCTTTTGCAAATGCCTTTAAGATCGGGATCATCATAAATCTTGGTAACTTTAACGTAGAAAAGTAACCAAAAATTTTAGAGATTAGATTTTTAGGAAGTAAGGTTAAAAAGAGTAAATAAATATCTTTAAAAATTTCATACCTGGCTCCTGACTCAGAGAGGTATTTTTTGAGTTCCAAGTTAGCAGATTTGCCAAGTAACATCAGGGAAACAAGAAGTGGAACACTGGTAATCACAGCTGCCACATATCCCCAATGCATGACAAACGTAAACACTTCGATCCCGTATTTTACGTATAAATAGGCAAAACCAAGAGTGGAACCGATGAACAACATTCTAAAAAAATTAGAAAATTTCTCACCAAACACATAGAATGCGTTCTGCTCTCCACTATAAAACCAACCTGCCAAACTCAAAACCCCGAAACACAAAAAGGAAATCACAAAGAGGATCACAGAGACTGAATTCCCTTCGCTCAAAATACGACTTGGGAATGCGAGGATGGTTTCTAAATTGACCGCACCATAGGAATATAACACATATCCAACCATCGTCGCCATGATAAAACCTTCAAAAAAGGAAGCGAGCATACTCACTAACCCTTGTTTTGCGGCATAATCAGTGCGAACAACACCAGCAATTCCTGATGACTTCCCGACTGCAGTTTCTGTAGATAAAAAGAATGTACTCAAAGAAACGGAAAGTGCCCTTAAAATTCCAAATGCTCCCCCACCTTGCAAGGCTTTGATGGTAAATGCTTCTTTTGTGACATCAGCCACAAATCCAAAAAAGGAAATCATGCCACTAGAAAAAAGAGAGAAATAACCAAATATAAAAAGTAAAATCCCAATAGGTGCAAGGACACTTGCCGCTCGACCAACTCGCCTAACACCACCGATCACGATAAAAAGTAAAATCACAGACAAAGAAATGGGGCCTGACATGCCAGACAAACTGAGTCCCTCCTTAGTGAGGTAGGTCAGTCCAACAAAAGGGAAAATTCCTCCGAAGACAAGAACGGTCACAAGACTTGCCAGAGAAAAAGCAACGGCAAGCCACTTGGCTCGTAAGGCCTTTTCGATAAAGTACATAGGCCCTGAAAGGTAACGACCACTGGGAAGTTGGTTTCTGAATTTTACAGCCAAGGTAGAAGACACAAAACGAACTGGCATCACAAGGAGACTCATCACCCAAATCCAAAAAAGAACACCAATTCCACCGTAGGCGATGGCCAGAGCTGTTCCGATCACGGAGCCTGCTAACAATGAGGAACCAATCCCAGCAAAAAATGCCTGTGAGTGGACCAGTTGCCCCTTGGACCCTTTGAAGTCCATATTCCCAGTGAGGATTTTCAGGGAGAGAAAGAGAAATCGAATCTGCGGAAAACCCAACCGCACGCTCAAATACAAAGAAGCGAGAAGGATGAGGTAAAAATAAGGACTTAGGATATCAGATCCTAAAATGAGATTAAACTGAGATCCGTTTTGAAAGAGTGTTTCCATATAGGTTCTTCCTCACGAAATTGGATGAAATTGTTATGTCAAGATGTATTGTAATCCTTTCGATTCTCGTTTTCCCCATTTGGTTTCTAAGAGGTCCCGAAGTTTACGCTGAAAGTTCTGGGCTCGAATATGGGTTTCGATACGGAATGGGAGAACGGGTTCCAGGAAGATTTGATGGCGATCTAAAACAATTCACTTCAACCTTCAATCCACTGATCTATTCAGACGTGAGTTTGAGTGGTGGTCGAAATACGAATTTATATGAAGCATTTTTTCGGGTCTTACTCGACTCTCGTTCCCGTGTAGGTTTTGTTGTAGGTAGAAATGACTGGCAATTCCTGCAACTAACGGAAGTTACAAGTGATTTTTATTATACTAAATTACAGTCAGAAATTTATTCCTACCATGTGATGGCAGTGTATCACTACTTACTTCCTATCTATAAAAATTGGGAATGGGAAAATGGAATCGGAATGGGTTTTACTTCAGCGGATTGGAACATAAGAGGGTATTCTATAGGAGAACTTCCACCCGATACCCAATATTTTAACCAAAGAGGTAGGCTCCGAGGAAGTGGGCTTGGGTACCGAGCAGAAACAGCCATCAATCACAGGTTATACGAACGAACTTTTTTTCAAATTGGACTTGGTTACCATCATGTTGCGATTGATCGATTTAGTGGGAATTATAACGGGGAAACCTCGAGTTTTTACATTGGGACTAATGGGCGTGTGGGTGTGCTTGATGACACAAGGATCATTGATGCAACTGTGAGCACTGCACAATCATTTCGCAGGTTGGATATGAACTCTGGCGCTTGGATTTTGTATTTTTCAGTCTTCCAAAGGTTTTTGGATTGACGATCCTTTCATTTGAATGAAATTCTTTAAGAAAATTCCATGAAATCTTCTAAAATCATTACCATCGGTATTAAAGAACTGGCCCACCAGAAGGTCATCCTTGCTGCTTGGTATAACTTTCTAAAAGAGAACTTCGATGCAAAAAAAGTTTCTGCTGAAGAGTTTACTTTATACTTGCAAGCACATGTTATGTATGACTTGGACAAAGATCAAATTGAATTGATGTTGTCTGGTACAGAGTCACTACTCGAAGAATTTAGAAAGTCTATTTTTGGATGAACCTACAGATCTTCGGCACAAAAAAATGCAAAGATTCTAAAAAAGCACAACTCTTCTTTCAGGAGAGACGTATCCCTTTTCAATTCATTAACCTACAAGAAAAAGAAATGAGCAAAGGGGAACTAAGATCCATTCTTGGTAGTGTCAAGTTAGATGATTTAATTGATACAGAATCAAAAGTTTACGAAGATAAAAATTTAAAATACATGTTATATGATAAAGAAGAAGCTCTATTAACAAACCCTCTTCTTTTTAAAACGCCAATTGTGCGAGATGGAAAAAAAGCAACCATTGGGTTTGTTCCCGAAATTTGGAAACAATGGATTAGCGATTCCAAAAAATAAATGATCGAAACAAAAGTCGAAACTTTAATCCAAAAACCTGTATCTATCGTGTTTGCTTATGTACGAAATATGACAAATCAAACTGCTTATAACCAAAGTATCTATTCTTGCGAAGTCAAAAACCCTGAAGCCACTGAATACAAAATTCAAATTGATTTAGGGATTTTTAAATTAAACGAAATCTATAAAATTGAAGAAGTAATCGAAAACAAACGAATCATCGCTAGTTGCACAGCAAATGGAATGAAGTTTACGGATTCCTATGAGTTTTTAGAACAAGGACAAAATTGCCTTCTCTCCATTTCCGATAAAATGGAGTTAAAAGGACTGTTTCAACTGAGCGAAGGCCTAGTCAAAATGAATCTCAAAACGCAAATGACCGAAAACTTAAACAAATTAAAAAAAATCTTAGAATCTTAAACCAAGGTTTTATTCTTCTTTTCCGATCTTTCGTTTTGCAAATTCCTTAGTCAACTCGGGTAACATTGGTAAGGCACTATGAATTCGATGCATTTCGAGAGCAGGTCTTGCAGGGATTCCAAAATAAGCAGTTTTTTCCTTTGAGTCTTCTGTGAGGCCAGAAAGTCCAAGTAATATCGAACCCTTTTTCATCGTTAGATGTTCGGCAACCGCAGACTGACCCGCAAGAAAACATCCATCTTCGATGGTAACGGAACCTGCGAGCACTGTAGCACCAGCAATGTATACATAATTTCCTACACGACAATTGTGTCCCACATGGACATGGTCATCAAACTTTGTAAAATTTCCAATGGTGGTGGATTCTAAGGCAGCACGATCTACCGTACAATGTGCACCCATTTCCACATCATCACCCACAATTACATTCCCAATTTGAGGCACTTTGTAACGAACACCTGCATAATCATAAAATCCAAATCCATCGGCACCGATGACTGTATTTGAATGGATCAAATTCCTTTTTCCTACTATGCAATGATTATAAATGACAACACCAGACTTGATAACTGTATCATCTCCAACTTCCACATTGGATTCCAATACAACATTTGGATATAGGACCACATTGTCTCCGATAACAACATTCTCTTGGATGACTACAAATTCCATGATGGTTACATTTTTCCCAATCTTAGCAGTTGGATGGATACTGGCTTTGGGGGAAATGGAAACAGGTAACGAAGGTTTCTTTTCAAACAAAGAGATCACTTGGATAAACTTAACTTTGGAACCTTCTTCTGGAACGATGATGGCATTGGGGAAGGTGATGGCTATTGAATCAATCGTAAGGGCAATATTTACTTCAGATGCTTTTTTATGTTTGTTTAGGTATTTTTTGGAAGCCACATAATAGATGCTATTCGGATCAACAGGAGTATGATGTTCCAAATCTTTGATCCCTTTGATTTCCAGTTCCCCGTTGCCAGTGAAACTTGCACCTAATTGTTCAGCTAATTCTTTCAATTTCATAATCACACCTAGGAGTGAAAAATATTGAGAAGGGACATATTTCAATCATATTTTTAAAATCCGTTCTCTGGATTCAAAAGGTAACAACCGATCATTATACTATGCCATCATCTTTTTTCTATAAAGTACTAGTTTGTTTTTTGTTAACTTACACTGTTCAATATCTATACTTCCCATGGACAGATCTCAAAGCAGAAGAAGGTTTTATTTTTGAAAATCCTTATCAAAAAACAGAGAAACAAACAGAGATTACTTCCTTCACCATCTACTTTTCGAAAAAATCAAACCTAATTCCAAAACCAGACCAAGTCCGTTTACAAGCAGTGGCAGACTTTCTCAACCAAAACAAGAATTATGAAATTTATATCCATGCACACGCGGTAGATGGAAAAAATTACAAAGAAGATATTTTGATTAGTGAAAAACGATCTTTAGAAGTGGAACGTTTTTTAATCATTCATTTTGTGGAACCAAACCAAATCAGACGGTTATTTTATGGAAATTCAAAATCAACTAACGGCACAAAGGAACACGAAGCTTTGAATCGCAGAGTAGAAATCAAATTACAACCAAAGAGTTAACGATTTCTTTTCCATTCCTTCCAATCGTCTTCTGTATCAATATCATTTAATGTTACTAACAGTGAGTAAGTAAATTTCTTAGATTGGATCGTTTGCAAGGTCAAAGGCAAAACAGAATCCGTACTCCAAGGAATATTTTCAAACACAAATGGATGATACTCTTTCATCCCGAGTAAATAGTAACCTCCATCTATGGCTGGACCAATCACAAAATCTGTAAGATCAAGTGCATCATAAGCTTCCTCAAACAAAGAAGGTTTGAGATACGGACAGTCTGTACCTATGATTAAAATTTTACCCTTCTCATTAGAAAACTCATTCTGAAATGCACTTGCCATTTTTATTCCTAAGTCACCTGTCGATTGTATTGCATGAGAAAACTCATTACCAAAATACAATTCTGTATGTTCTGGCAATTGATCCCAATATACAATTTTTTCTACCCCTAACTTGGATGTGATGGATTTTGTGAGTTGCAATAGTTCTTCATACACTTCCAACGCTTTTGGATTCCCCACCGCATGAGCCAATCGTGTCTTCACCTGACCTAGTTTAGGTTGCTTGGCGAAAATAATCAATTTCCGTTCTAACATAAATACATAATCCTAATAAAGAATAAACCCAATATAAGTAAAAAAAGATCTCAGAAACATAAATGATATAAGAGAAAAACCCTAAACTCACAACAAAAACCTGCCATCTAAATGGAATCCGAGAACACATTCCCAAAACGACAAAAGGGATCCAATACCAAGAATGGATCACAGGTGAAAACAGTAAGAAGGAAAAATAAACAAACAAAAGTTTTTTTTCCATGTTTGCCTTTTGGAATTTGGGTTGGAGAAAAACAGATAAATTGATCAAACCAAAACAGATGAGAGAGAATATCCCGGAAAGATAAGATAAACCAAGTTTATGGAATGGAAAATAGAAAAATGGCTCCAAGATGCCTGCAAATCGAAAGGAATGAAAAAACAAACCAATCCCTCGATTCCCTTGGGATTCCCAATTTGCAAATACCGTCCATTTCCAAATCAGAAGTGAAACGAATCCAAATCCGAGCAAAACAAAAACCGATTTTGATTTCTTTAAAAATGCTAACAAGAAGATGGTGGTAGTCAATTTTATTTGCGTCAAAATAAAAAAACCAAATCCCAGGATTCGGTTTTTTTGAAATCGGATGAGAAATAACAACCAAGGCAAAAATAAAATTTCCGGATGAAGTTGCGACACCCCTTCTACGATTACAAGTGGATTGGCAAAATAAACCCAATAAAAGGAAAAACTTTCCTTCGGGTAAAACCGACGAATCAGGATTAAATTCAGAAGATCAAAGGTAAGAAATAGTAATTGGATACCTAAAAAGGAAGTGTGTATTAAATCATTGAGTAAAGTCCCAAGAACGAAAATGGATAATAAAAATAAGGGATATACCGAAATATAATCCGGACTATTCATCTTTGTGACAAAACTTTTTGTTTGTTCAAAGAAGTTTGGATGTTCCAAAAGCCATTGATTCGGCGTTAGTTGATACGGATCCTCTCCATAAAACAACAATTTCGCATCAAACAGATAACGATAAATATCATCACTGAACGCGGGAGTAACTCCCAACACGACACAACGTAACAAAAGATGATATAAGAAAAAACTGGGAAAATGATTTCGGAATAAAGAAACTTTTGTTCTTAAAAATGCAAACGTTACAGAGAGGGCGATTGTAGAAACAATGATGGAAGTCAAATCATTTCGATCCATTCCATTTACGACAGAAAATAGAAGAATTGGATAGAATAGCAGAGGAACCATCTTCCTCCCAAGATTTTCATTTCCCGAAAAAAAGTAATTTAAAAAAAGTATATAAGATTTTTGTTCCCACTCGAATCGACATAGAAATTGTACCTGATATTTTCGAAACACCGGCAATTCGTTTTCGGTAATGTACAGGGATTTCAATTACCTTCATTTTCTGTTGTAAGGCTTTGACGTGCATCTCAATGTTCCATCCCCAAGTTGGATCTTCCATTTTCAATTGCATAAGAGATTGGTAACGTATGATCCGAAGTGGACCCATATCTGTATATTTTTTCCGAAAGAAAACGAGGATCAAAAAACAAGTTAATGCATTCCCGAACTTTTGAATGTAAGATAAAGAACCTGATTCCGTTATACCAATGGTTCTGGAACCAATCACTAAATGAGAATTCGTTTTTTCAATTGTATGGAGTAAGGTTTGAATATCCAAGGGATCATCGGATCCATCCGCATCACAAAATAGTATGTATTCAGGTTTAACTTTCTTTGACTGAATCCAATCCAAAGCGACAAGACAGGCATTCCCATATCCAATGATTGGACAATCCAGTGTTTGGATCCCCAATTCTTTAACTAAAGAAACTGTGTTGTCTTTCGATGCATTGTTTACAACAACGAAGTTTGACTTCGAAATCCTAGAATGATTGATGAGTCCAGTTAATGCTTGTTTGATACTTAATTCTTCATCCCTCGCAGGAATGATACAAATCAGTTTATTCTCCGGCACGTTCTGCATTTCGTTTATATAACTCTTCCAAGGAAGTTTCCTTTTGAATCTTCCCATACGCATCAAAAAATGATTCGATGACAATGGAACTATGGGGATAAAATGTTTTTATATTTTTGACTTTGTTTTGATAGGGTTCTGCAACGTTTTCAGCAGTTAACATCATATAGTCGGATGTTTCGTTTTTTAAACGTACATGAACCGCTTGGAATCTATACTGGACAATAGAAGTAAGATCTCCTTTTCTATCAATACTCCATTCGAATTCTCCCTTTCTCGGGATTCGATTGTCAGATATTTTTTTAGCATTTGGAGACCATTCCCATTCCTGACCAATTTTCATTTCCCTAGAAAACAAAGTTTTTCCTGTGGAATCAAATCCGTGAAGAGTCAGTCGATAAAATCGTTCAGGATCTCCAGACGTCACGTAGTGGTCAGCAAATTGATTTTGGATGTGAAGTATCATTTGATCTTTCTCTACTTGTATCCCAGTGAGAACAAGACCTGGTTTGTAACCCAAACGAATTTGGTCTTTGTACAAAGCAAATGTCTTTGGGACTCCTCCGCCTACAAACCCATGCCGATGTGAATTTCGGATGGGACGATGTAGGGATGCTTTCACAAAGGATCGTTTCACTTCAGGCATATGGCAACTCACACATGTTTGCTTCGATTCGGAAGATTGTAATTCTGTACCAGTTTGAAACGAACAAACAAGTGATTGATTTAACGTATAGGTTTCGTTATGACAATCATTACATCGATTTTCTAAAAATTCTTTTTTTATTTGAGTGGGATGAGGTGGTGAGGTTCCCCCTCTTCCCCCAATCACATAACTTTCTTTGGTATTCGCATCTACTCGAACATGGCATGTTGCACAAGTAATTGCTTCTTCCTTCATTTCAGGATTAAAATTTGGATTAGGAATTTCGATTGGTTTAAAATAGTCTCCCCCTTGTAAGGCGGTGATGATTGTTTCCCTTTGGTTTTGGATGGGGATATGGCAATTGAGACATATCCATTTGGGAGAACTTGGTTTCGCTAACTCAGATTGGAATTGTAAGTCACTGAGTGCATTTGCATGGGTAGACAATTTCCATTCTTCATAAATCTCAGTATGGCAATTCCCACAATTTTTGGCTGTAGGTGCGCCTACTGCTTTCAAATTAGGTAGGTTTTCAATAGGCCTCACCCAATGTTTTCCAGGGAATACTTCTTCCAATGGAACTTCTCTTTGGTTTTGGTAAACGTAATATCCAACTAACATAGTCGATATGGAAAAAATGGCGATGAATAATAATCGTTTCAATTTTATTTTTCTAAGGGAAGGTCAGGAAAGGAAGACCACTCCCACATAGATCCTGAATAATTATAAGCATTGTAACCATAAGAACGTAAAATTCCTACTACAAAAGCAGACCTCACTCCTCCTGTACAATAGGCAATGATGGGTTTTGTAGGACTGATCCCTAATTTGCTAAGTGTTTTTTCCACTTGTTCTTTTGATTTAATCTTTCCCGTATCATCAAGAAGGTTTTGGTAGTATAAAGATTTTGCTCCTGGGATATGACCTCCTCTAACCTCTCCATATGGTGTGGATCCATTAAACTCACGCACTTCTCTTGTATCTAAAATTTGGTAAGTGCCAAGTCCTAAGTCTCTTTTGATTTCTTCTTTCGTAATGTTAGTTTTCTGTGATAATATGTTTTCCTTTTGCAAAAAGGAAACGGAGGATTGATTTGAATTGGTTTTCAATTGTTTCCTTTGTTTTAAAATGTTCAGTAAGGAAATATCACTTCCATCATACCAAAACGATTGATGGTAACCAACCTCTCGTAAACTCCAAACCAACCTGCCTTCTTCCCCCCAACCATTTTTTCTATCACCTAACACGACTAGCCAATCGTTTGGAGAGATTCCGAGAACGGACAGTTTTTTTTGAATTTTGTCTTCGTTTAATAATTTTCCTCGAAAAGGAGCATCCGTAAGAGAAAGATCTTCCCAACTAAGAACGATACCATTTGGAATTTTGTTTTTGAAACGCGATAGATACGAACGAGTATCAATGACTTTGAAATTGGGTAAACTGAGAGTCTCAGGAGGAGATAAAAACCAAATCTCTTCCTTTGGGTTAGGTTTTGGTTGGGAGGGTTTTGCCGTGATTTGTAACCAAAAGGCCCAAATGAGAGCAAAACTGAAGAGGTAGATCCCGTAGGTTTTCTGGATTTTCATAAAATCGCCTCCAAACTAGAGTATATTTTCTTCTAAGACGAATTTTCCGTCAATAAGATAAACATTTCCTCCAAGAAAGCGAATTTTTCTTGCCATATGGCCAACCGAGTCCAGATTGGAAGGAGCGGAGGAAAACAGATGAAACTAGGATATTATCCAGACGTCGTCAATGAAAATGTCACAAGGATTGTGGCATCCACAGTTGTCTTTTTAGGAGTTCTTTCCATTCTATTTCCCAACTATGTTGTGTTAGGTTTACTTCTCCTCGGATTTATCCTCCGTTTGAGTTACGGTCCTAAGTGGGAACCTTTCGCATTTTTTACTTCAAAGTATCTTGTTCCTTGGTTAGGGATATCGTTTGTACCTTCCGCTGGACCACCCAAACGATTTGCACAACTCATTGGCTTTTCCTTTAGCCTAGTAGCCATTCTGTTATATGCCAATGGGTATCTTTTGGCATATCAAATCACACTTGCCACGCTTGTGTTCTTTGCTTCTCTTGAGTCCTTTTTAGGTTGGTGCGCAGGATGTTTTATGTTTGGTTTACTGATGAAAATCGGTGTGATACCAGAAGAAGTTTGTGAGCGTTGCAACAATTTAAATTTTAATAAATAGAATCACCTATCCTTGTTAGGTTGGATTTCTTATCTCAGTGTATTGGTTGTTACTGCTTTTTTTCTGAAAGTAGTAACTATCCCAAATGTTTTTTTTAAGCAATATTTTAAAACAATATTTCTCTTAGGTTTTTGTTTTAGGATTCTTTGTTTTTTTTTACCTCCTTTTTGGGAAGATGATTGGGCCAGATATCTCTGGGAAGGAAATTTGATTCGGAATGGAATATCACCTTACGAAGTAGCTCCCCATCATTTTTTTAACCAAACATTCGATGATGTAACAACAGAAATACTCTCCCAAATCAATCATCCCGAATGGACAACTATATATAGTCCTTTTGTATTACTCTATTTTGCTTTATTTTCCTATGGTTTTTCCACAATTCTACTAAAAAGT
>NZ_RQGG01000037.1 GCF_004769665.1 Leptospira kemamanensis | reverse complement strand
GAAAGTATTAAATTGGATCTTGTGGCTTAGCTTATTTTTTGATTACAAAATTACCTTTTTCGCTGAACTAGGACAATATCTTCAACCCCAGGTTTTATCGTTAATATACTACCGTTATCTAAATAATAAGTCAAAGGTTTATCCATATTTTTTGTATTTATATGTTCATGGCCATTTTTATCAATATATTGGCCAAACTCTTCGAGTTCGCCCTTAGGGCTGGACATTACTCCATTTTCAAGTTCATATCCAAAAGCTTTATCTAACTTCTTGAATATTTGTGGTGCATTTTTATCAAATGATTCAAAAGAAAACTCACTAAATTTGGACATCATGTTTAATGAAAAGAATCCATTTTCCTGGATATCAATTTTTTTTCTAATAGCTAGAGCTTTTTCTCGTCTTTCTTTTCTTTCCTTTTGTAATTCGTTTAATCTTAAAATCTCGTCTGACTCATATTCACCTTTATTTACAAAATTTTTTATTTTTTCCAAGTAATCCGCATTATGCACCCAAACCCCGACTTCCCCAACGAAGTAGGTATGATACTCATCCACCTCAAAGTTATAAACGGTCTCTGCCCGCTCATCAATGGTTATGTCGGTTACAACGAGTTCTTGTCCGTTAGCACCAAGAGCCACATCACCAGGATGTAAGTCTTTAGCTTCCACCCAAGTTGTGTTTTCTATTGTAAAGGTTTCTCCCGTAGCATCTTGCTTTTTAACACGGAAGGGGTGGTTTCGAGTACAGTTCCGTCGGCAAAGGATACTTTGTAAATTGCATCCGTTTGGCGGATGAAAGTAGTCAACACCTTGCGGTAAGAAACTTCGCCTGTTTCCTCGGATTTAGAAAGAACCACATCCCCAACTTGGATGTCTTCGATAGACGTTCAGTATCCCCCACTCCTGCCAGCGTCCCATCCGGGTCCGACTGGCGAGCGAAAGAAAATCCATGGCCACGATTCCGTCGGAGACACTTCACTTGGGAAGATTTGTGTTCGTAAATTTAATCTAAATTATTTGGATTTTATTTTCTGTAGATACGAAAGCTTTGTTTTGATCTAAAAGATGGAGGGGAAATTATGGTGGATGTTAATTGCAATACGCATAACATTAAAAAGGCGGACAATAATAGAATTTCAGATAGCTGCCTGAAATCGATTGGCTTTGCGAAATTCGTTTATCATCCCTGCTCTACCCACTATCTGTATTGCAATTAGCCCCCCGCCTCGCCTAATCGAAGGATAGACAATTTTAATTACCTCAATCAAAGATCCGACGCAAATACTCTTCGAGATGGATACGGATTGGCATCAGATAGGTATTCATTCCATTCTTGGAACAAAATGTGATTACTTCTTTTGCAAACTTCACATTCCAATCGATAGTCGGCACAAAATCCTTTGGGAAATACGCTCTATTCCTAGACTCCCAATAACTTTGAGATTTTTCAGTGACAACGGGACTAACACCGATATACACTTCCATCCCTTTCAGTTTTTCAGTGAATATATCAACCAACCTCATATCAAAAAAAGGTTGAGTCAAAAATCCATCGGCGCCTACATCCTTTTTCATTTCTATATAATCAAACTCGTCTTTGATCCCAACACGATACTGATCAACAGCTGCATATACTTTTAAATGATGAATTTCTTTTTTAAGTTTTTTGATAAATTTAATGGATGTTGTGGGATAAACTCGTTTTGACATATCCGTTGGCGGGTCACCTTTGATTACAACAACAGAAGAAATTTGTGATTGTTTTAATGTATCGATGATTTCTTCACAATGATCTAAATCAAAATCGATGGCACGTAGGTGAGGAATCACGTTAGGATAAATTGGTTGTATCAATGAAGCAACAGACCAACTCCTATTTTCAAAACGAAGTAAATCAGGAATATTAATGCCAGAAATTTGACTAAAATTCTTTTTTACAAAATTGACTTCCTGTAAAATCACAGGAATCTCACGAGGCACTACTTCTAATAAAATTTTGTTCAATTGCGTTTCCTTATGATTGAAGATGGGAATTGGAAATCATAAAGACGATCAACTTAGTCACTTCCACTGCAAACCAGGAGTCAAAAACTCAGTGTCAGGTGGAAGCGTAAGATTAAATTTTTCTTTCAGAATTTGAATCAATTCTTTCGGAGATTTTACTTCAGTTTTAATGGCTAAGCCATAACGATCTCTTTCCGAAAATTCTCGATTCACAAGAGTGAACCTCTTGCCATCATCTCCTGCCATCGCAACAATCAAGCGATCTTTAAAATGTGATTTAGGATGGGAGCTCGTGTACCAATTGGCAAGCTCCCGATCAATTTCTGGCATTTCCTCTAATGTAAACTCACAAACATCGGTCCAACCAGATGCATATAAAACTTGGTGGAAATATCGATTCTTTTCGAATACGATTCGCCTGGTCTCATGATTTGTTTTTTGTTCCAAATTTTCAATGAGTTGGATGGCAGATGTGAGTGATACACCACCAACGCCTACATCCGTTAACCATGAATTTCCAGCAATTTCGACTCTTAAGAAAACATGCGTGCGCGGTGGAATGAAATCCCGTGGTTTTTCCAATCTAACTCGAGCGCTAATGGGCGTTACTTGGAACCCCAATAATTTCAAAACATACAATAGCAGTCCATTTTGCTCAAAACAATAACCGCCACGTTTTTGGATGACTAATTTTTCAAATACTGCATCCACGTTAATATTTATTTTTTTACCTAACAAAATGTCCAAATTTTCAAATGGTATCGTCCGAACATGAGCAGAAGTAATACCATTTAGTACATCTAACGAAGGATTATGTGAACCTTTATATCCAATACGATCCATATACGCATCTAATATTTGAGTATGATCCAAAACTAAATTCCTTATTTCTTGATTAGATTTGATGGTTTCTTTTATTGATCATTCTCACTGTGATGGCAAGGAGGATGAGTATTGATACAATTTGTATCCCTGTCATCCCTGACCATTCGGTTTGTGATTCAAAATCCCTGTCAGAAGCAGAATCCATCGAAAAGATTCTTACATAACTCGAAGAGATAGTTAAAAATTCGCACCCAAATTCCAAAAGAGCATAATAAGCAATCAATTGATAAAAAAGATTAAATTTAATCCTCTCTTTAATTTTAGGAATCGATACACACCCAAGAAAAGTTAGGATTGACCCTGCGCTATGGAAGAGTACATTTATAAAATCAAATTCAAAATTGATCATATCAGTTTTTAATACCCTAGGTGATGAAAATTTAAGGTCTATTAAAATTTCCCTATATACCGCTTCCAAGACAAATCCACATCCATCTTGGAAATATTCTCTTTTTTACGTGAGATGCGAAATTCATGATTTCGGTAGATGGGTATAGCATCTTTGTTAGATGCATCTACGGAATCTTGTGTTTCAAGAGAAGGTGATAAAGAAGGAAAAGGTTCTCCTTGTTCTTTCCAAACAATCAACGTTTCTTCTGTAGGACAACTCACTTCTCCACAACTTACTTCTAGGATTTCTAATTCTGCATCCTTAGGAATGTTTGTGTAAATAGAAAGCCATTCGGCAAGCTTAGAGTGAAAGGGAAATCCTGTGGTAAGATTTCCATTCCCCACCAATTTCCAACCATGGTTATGTGATGATCTAGAAACGATCATATTGACTCCTTCCTCTCCACTAGAAAACCACAAATCATCGATCCTAATGTAACGATGATTTGTTTGTCGTCTTAACCTTTAGACTTCCTAGATGGATCATAATTCAGAATGGGAGACAACCAACGTTCGACTTCCGATTTTTCCATTTCCTTCATTTTAGCATACGGTTCCACTTGGTCTTCGTTGATTTTTCCAATGGCAAAATAACGTGCCTCTGGGTGAGAAAAATAATACCCACTCACACTACTAGCAGGCCACATCGCACAGGACTCAGTGAGTTTGATGCCTGCGTTTTTTTCTACATCCAATAGTTTCCAAATTTTGCGTTTCTCCGTATGGTCTGGGCAAGCTGGATATCCAGGAGCTGGTCGAATCCCTCGGTATTTTTCACGGATCAAATCTTCAGTCGTTAGATTTTCGTCTTTTCCAAAACCCCATTCTTCACGCATTTTATGGTGCATGTATTCAGCGAAAGCTTCTGCAAAACGATCAGCTAAAGCTTTCACTAAAATTGAATTGTAGTCATCATGTTTGACTTCATATGTTTTGGCTAACTCTTCAATTCCATGACCTGCAGTGACGGCAAAATAACCAATATAGTCATTTTTGTTTTTCTCTTTTGGAGCAATAAAATCCGCCAAACTATAATTAGGTTGATTTGACATCTTAGTAGTTTGTTGGCGTAACATTGGATAATACCCAAGAGACTTTTGTTTGGTTTCGTCTTCAAAAATTTCTACCATCTCCCCATGAGAGACTGCAGGGAACATACCAACAACTGCTCTCGGTTTCAGGTTAGGATTTTCCAACATTTCTTTTAAGATACTTTGTGCATCATTGTACAAAGATGTGGCTTCTTTTCCAATCACTGGATCTTTTAGAATTTGAGGGAAACGACCCTTTAATTCCCAAGCCAAAAAGAATGGAGACCAATCCACGAACGGAAGTAGATCATTTAAAGTAACATTATCAAATACTTTTACGCCAGTAAAACTTGGTTTAGGTGGAGTATAGGAATCCCAATCTGTTGTGAATTTGTTTTGGATCGCTTCTGCAATTGGTAAAATATTTCGTTCACTTTCTCTAGAATAAAACTCTTCGCGAATCCGAGCTTGTTCTTCTGAAACGGATTTGACGTATTCTTTTGTCGTTTGTGGATTTAAAACACTATTCATCACATTCACGACGCGAGACGCATCCATCACATGTAAAACAGGTTGTGAGTATTGTTCGGCAATTTTGACAGCGGTGTGTGCAGGAGAAGTGGTCGCACCACCAATGAGAAGTGGAACCTTAAACTCTAAACGTTCCATCTCCTTCGCTACATAGACCATTTCGTCAAGGGAAGGTGTGATAAGACCGGAAAGTCCAATGGCAGCTACATTTTCTTTTTTGGCAGTTTCCAAAATTTTTTCACAAGGAACCATCACTCCAAGATCAATCACCTCATAATTGTTACATGCAAGAACTACGCCTACGATATTTTTTCCAATATCATGCACATCACCTTTTACAGTTGCAATGAGGAATTTCGCTTGTTTACTTTCGTCTTTTTGATTTCGTTTTTCCTCTTCCATAAATGGCATGAGGTAAGCGACTGCCTTTTTCATCACCCGCGCACTTTTCACCACTTGAGGTAAAAACATTTTCCCTGCTCCAAAGAGTTCCCCTACCACTTTCATTCCGTTCATGAGAGGGCCTTCGATGACATCAAGAGGTTTTGCTAAACTTTTCCTTGCTTCTTCCGTATCTTGAGTTACAAATTCATCGATCCCTTTCACAAGAGCATGAGTGAGCCTTTCTTCAACCGTTCCACTGCGCCATACATCATCCTTTTTTTGTACTTTTGCTTCACCATGGAAACTACCAGCAGCGTCTATCAAACGTTCTGTGGCATCTGGTCTCCGATTGAGTAATACATCTTCGACTAACTCAAGTAAGTCTTTCGGAATCTGTTCGTATACTTCTAACATCCCTGCATTGACAATGGCCATATCCATTCCAGCTTGGATGGCATGGTATAAAAAGGCAGAGTGCATTGCTTCCCTAACTGGGTTATTGCCTCGAAAGGAAAAGGAAATATTACTGAGTCCACCTGATACTTTCGCACCTGGGCAAACTTTTTTGATCTCACGTGTCGCTTCAATAAAATCGACAGCATAATTATTGTGTTCTTCAATCCCAGTTGCAACGGTCAAGATGTTCGGATCAAAGATAATGTCTGTTGGTTCAAAATCCAGTTTTGAAACCAATAAATCATAAGCACGTTTACAAATTCTGACTTTGTCATCTTTTGTTGCCGCCTGCCCTTGTTCGTCGAACGCCATCACAATCGCTGCGGCCCCAAATCTTTGGATGGTGCGAGCATGATTTAAAAATACTTCTTCCCCTTCTTTGAGGGAAATGGAATTTACAATTGGTTTTCCTTGGATACATTTAAGTCCCGCAAGTAACACCGACCATTTTGAGGAATCAACCATAAACGGAACTCGGGCGATGTCCGGTTCCCCAGCGATTAAATTCAAAAACTTTGTCATCGAAGCTTCCCCATCGAGAAGCGCCTCATCAAAGTTAATGTCGATGATATTGGCACCAGCTTGTACTTGTTGTAAGGCAACTTGCACAGCTTCTTCAAAATTTCCATCTAAGATGAGTTTTTTGAACTTTGGTGATCCTGTGACGTTGTTTCTTTCTCCAACGTTGATGAATCCTTGGTCTTTTGTGAGTTTGAGTGGTTCGAGTCCTGCAAATGTACTGAGTTTTGGTTGTTCTTTTAAAGCACGAGGTTTAATTGAACTAACTGCTTCTTTGGCAGCGCGGATGTGAGCAGGTGTGGTTCCGCAACATCCACCCACAATATTTAAGAAACCTGCTTCAGCGAAATTTTTCATCCATCCACCAAACTCTTCTGGTGTTTGGTCATACCCACCAAACGCGTTTGGAAGGCCCGCATTCGGATAACAAGAAACATAACAGTCCGCGACACGAGAAATTTCCTCAATATAAGGACGCATCTCCCCTGCACCGAGGGCACAGTTAATGCCGACAGCAAGTGGTTTTGCGTGTTTGATCGAAATGTAAAATGCTTCTCCCGTTTGTCCGGAAAGAGTTCGCCCGGAGGCATCTGTAATAGTAACAGATAAGATAACAGGAATACGAATCTTTCGTTCTTCAAATACCTTTTCAATGGCAAAAATACATGCCTTGAGATTCAAAGTATCAATATTGGTTTCTGGTAATAATAAATCCACACCACCATCAAGTAGTGCCGAAACTTGTTCATAGAAACAATCCACTAACTCATCAAAGGTGATAGCACGAAATGCAGGGTTATTTACATCTGGCGAAAGGGAAGCTGTTTTGACAGTGGGCCCAATCGAACCTGCAATGAAAACATCTGTTTTACCAGTTTTGACTTTAAACTTTTCTACAGCATTTTTCGCACACTGAACGGCTGCAAGGTTTAAGTCTCTTACCGCTGATTCCATTTTGTAGTCTGCTTGTGAGACAATATTAGAACTAAAGGTATTGGTTTCGATAATATCGGCACCAGCTTCCAAATACTCTAAATGGACAGATTCTATAATGTCGGGCCTAGTGATCGCGAGAACATCATTATTGCCCTTGATAGACAATGGCCAATCCTTAAACCTGTCGCCACGGAAATCATCTTCTTCTAAGGAATGCCTTTGGATCATAGTCCCCATGGCACCATCTAAAACTAAGATTTTTTCCGAGAGTAACTTTAAGAGGGTTTTGGAAGAAGGATTGGTATATTCAAATTTCATAATATTTCTGTATATAATTAGGTCAGTAGATTAAAATAAAAGTGGGTGTTTACTAACGTAATCCACCCACAAGGTTCGTTATTTACTCGGGTCGGAACATTTTGCACCTTTGAGGGGTGGTTTTGTTGTTACGATTACCGGGAATTTATTTGCTTCTTTTGCATTCACTTCAATTGACGGTTTGTGTTTTTCTGGAACATCATAGTCCGGAAAAATTGCATCAATCGGACACTCGTATTGGCATGCATTACAATCAATACAAGTATCTGGATCGATGTACAAAGTGTCCGGAGCTTCGTGAAAAGCTTCCACTGGACAAACTGCAGCACAACTCGTGTATTTACAATCAACGCAAATTTCAGTTACAACATACGCCATAAGAAACTCCCAACGCCCTTTTCAGATTCACCAAAAAGGGCAATATTTTTAGTAGCGGTAGTGGTCCGGTTTGTAAGGACCTTCCAAAGGAACACTGATGTAATCAGCTTGTTTTTGAGTGAGTTTTGTTAAACGAACACCCAACTGCTCCAAATGAAGTGCAGCTACCTTTTCATCCAAGTGTTTTGGAAGGCGATACACACCCAACTCATATTTCGTAGTATAGAGTTCAATTTGTGCCAAAACTTGGTTTGTGAAGGAACTAGACATTACAAAGGATGGGTGACCTGTTGCGCAACCTAAGTTCACAAGACGACCTTCAGCAAGAACGATGATGGATTTACCATCTGGGAAAGTGTATTTGTCTACTTGAGGTTTGATTTCTTTTTTAGTCACACCTTTCTCAGAATTCAAACGTGACATTTGAATCTCAGTATCAAAGTGACCAATGTTACAAAGGATCGCACCGTCTTTCATCGCTTTCATGTGTTCAAGAGTTATGATATCATCATTTCCAGTTGCTGTCACAACGATGTCTGCATTTTCAATTACGTCTTCCACACGAAGCACTTGGTATCCTTCCATCACAGCTTGGAGTGCACAAATTGGATCGATTTCAGTTACGATCACACGTGCTCCAAAGTTACGAAGGGATGCTGCAGATCCTTTTCCTACGTCTCCGTATCCACAAACGAGAGCTACTTTTCCAGCAAGCATCACATCAGTGGCACGTTTGATTCCATCAGCAAGTGACTCACGGCAACCATAAAGGTTATCAAACTTTGATTTTGTAACAGAGTCGTTTACATTGATTGCAGGGATTTTCAAAGTTCCTGCTTTTAATTTTTTATGAAGTGCAATCACACCTGTAGTTGTTTCTTCAGAAACACCTTTGATGTCTGCAAGAAGTTGTGGATATTTTTCATGGATGAAGTGTGTGAGATCATGTCCATCATCTAGGATCATGTTTGGACCTTTGCCACCATCAAAAAATAGTGTTTGTTCAATACACCACCAGTATTCTTCTTCTGTTTCGCCTTTCCAAGCAAATACAGGAATTCCTGCTTTTGCAATTGCGGCTGCTGCATGGTCTTGTGTTGAAAAAATGTTACAAGAGGACCAACGGATGTCAGCACCTAATGCAGCCAAGGTTTCAATTAAAACCGCTGTTTGAATAGTCATGTGAAGAGATCCGCAAATTCTTGCACCTTTGAGTGGCTTAGAAGTTCCGAATTCTTTACGAAGAGCCATTAGACCTGGCATTTCTTTTTCTGCCAAAATGATTTCTTCTCTTCCCCATTCTGCAAGAGAGATATCCTTCACTTTGTATGGCAATCGTTCCGATTTTGTTTCAGTTGCTGTGGACATTTTGTTTCCTTATTCCTTTGTTGCTTTGATTGTTAAAATTTTAAAACTAGATTCTGTTTGGATTTCTCCAATGGATTCGACTTTGAATCCTGCATTTGATAACCAGGATTCAAACAATTCCGTTTCAAACCCAAGCCATAAATCCGCAAAATTATCTCTCATGTATTCCGCATTGTGTTTTTCTAAATCCACAATACACAAAACTCCACCTGGTTTTAATACACGTGCAATTTCTTCGAGTACTGTAGGTGGATGTGAAATATGATGCATGACCATAGATGCAACGACCGCATCACAGGAATTAGATGAAAGTGGCAAATGTTCCATTGGTGTTTGGATGAGACTCACACTTGGATTCTTTGCAAAATGAATCGATGCATTTTCGATCATACGAGACGAGTTATCTACACCCGTTACATGTTTTGCTTTATTGAGTAAAAATGGGATGAGACCTCCTGGTCCACAACCCAAGTCTAAAATATTTTCGCAAAGGGGAAGTTCTTGTAAAATCCAAGAACGATAGAGTTTGGGATGTAAGGTCTCTTCTTGTAATTTTTCCCAACTCTCAGCCACTCCATCAAAGAAGGACTTCGATTTTTTTTCACGAGCTTCTAAGATTTGGTGAACCATTTTTTGGTCTTTTTCTCTAGAAGGGAGATCTTCTTTATAAGATAACAACAATTTGGTGAGCTCTATTGGAAATTTTAAAGTGTTACTCTCTTCATCTGGTAAAAAACTATATACCAAACTTCCTTCTCGCCTGGAACCGATGAGACCTGCTTCAATTAAGATTTTTAAATGGCGAGAGATACGAGACTGTCCCATACCTAAGATTTCTACGATTTCATTCACAGAAAAAGCCCCGAAACTTAGAATGTGGAGGATACGAATCCTGGTTTCATCCGAGATCGCTTTGGTCGCGGCGAGTAAAAACGAAGATTTGCGGTTTGTGAGGAGTGTTTCCGTTACCATGACCTAGATATCTAGATATCAAGAAATCTTGATATCTAGATATAGGCAAGCGAATTTTCGCTAGAAAGGAGAAATTCCAGTCCTTCCTTGGCTTGATCTAGGAGATTTTGAAGAAATTGATCTTCCTTTTTAGGGTTTCCGCTAAGTTCGCAATCCCATTGGCAGTGGCGGTCATCTCTTCGAGTCCTGCAGCCGTCCCTTGAGTTAGGTCGTTGATGCTAAAAATCGCCTGAGCCACTTCACCAATCGCATTCTTTTGTTCTTCCATGGAGAGCCTGATGGCTTGGCTGATTTGATTCACTTTATCCACTTCTTCTCCCACCTTCTCGTTGATGATGAGTTGTTCCTTCGTGCTCTTTTCAATGGTGTCTGTCATCTCATCAAAAGAACTCACTCCTTTGATGATTCGTTGGATGAGGGAAATGGTGGTTTCGATGGTTTCTCTACCACTTTCAATTTCCTTTTCGTTGGCTTGGATAAGTTCTCCAATGTCGTTGATAGAGATGGCTGTTTTTTCAGCTAGTTTTCCAATTTCATCAGCAACAACCGCAAACCCACGACCATAAACACCTGCCCGTGCTGCTTCGATTGCAGCATTTAACGCAAGTAAGTTGATCTGTTCTGAGATATTATTGATGATTTCGATCACACTTCCAATTTCTTCCGAACTATTACTAATTTTAGAAATGGAATTTCGCATCGAATCGAGTGAAGCCTGACCAAGTTTTGCTTCTTCGGAAATTTGGTTCACATCTTGGGAAGCCTTCCCTACTTGTTTTCCAGTCGCTTCTATGAGTTTCGAAAGTTCAGACATTTTTCCTTTCAAAAAATCAACTTTGCGGAACTGGTCTTCTGCTTGGGCATCCACATTTTGCACAGCGGCAGAAATCTCTTCAATGGAAGCGGAAATTTCTTCAGCCGATGCGGCTTGTGTTTGTGCATTGGAAGACAACATATTAAGAGAAGCTGACATTTGTTCAGCGGAAGAAGCTAAATCTTCAGAAAAAGCTTGGTTTGATCCGACTACCTCTATAATCTGTTTGAGTGTAGCATTTAAACCACGAGATAAACGGGCAAATTCATCAGAAGATTCCAATCTAACCTTAGTTCGCAAATCTCCCACTTCGACATTTTGTAAAACTTTGCCGATTGTTTTCATTGGTTGGAATCTTTCTGAGAACAACATATAAATCGCAAAAGCAATCACAACCGAACCAATCAAACTAATCACTGTGAGACCACGCAGTGAAGACAAACTTTCTACTTCAATTTCCTTTAAATCAATGGTAGAAAAAAATTGAATGCCGTATTTAGAACTAATTTTTCTTCTGAGTAAAAAAGTAGAACCTTCCCAAGGATTCCGAAATGAATCTGTTTCGCCTGCATTCATCGCAAGTCTTTCAAATTCAGAACCTTTAAAACTATTCATTAAATATTTAGGATTCGGATGGTATACCATTGTGGATTCTCGATCGAGTAAAAACGAATACCCGGTGGAACCAATTTTTACATTCTTTAGAAAAGACTCCATCGCCTTCCCAACCAAAAATGGCATCCCTACGAGTCCCACTACCTTTCCATTTGCATTTTTCACAGGTGTCGTGATCATGATCACAATCTGACCAGTGAAAGGTGACTTAACAGCAATACCAACGTGAGGTTTTCCCTCTTTGGATGCTTTAATGTTTTCCAAAACTTCTGGATTTGCCTCTAATTTATATCCAACACTTGCTCCCCCCGGAAGACCTGAAGCAGCAATGGGAGTTCCTTCATCAAAGGATGCGATAAAACTATTCTCTAATAATAATTGTGAATCATTAAATACTTTTTCTAAAGCAGGCACTGCTAACTTGAAATTTCTAGTTTCTAATGCTTGTTTAACGGAAGGCAAAGAAGCAACATCATTTAAAGTGTTTTCCACAGCTTCAAAATAAACATTGATCCCGGCTTCGTTACTTTGGTTAAAGTTGTATAATTGGTTAGAAAAAGCTTTTTCTAGTGCTTTTGCATTTACATTGAAGGAATAAATCAAAAGGAAAATAGAAAGTACCATCACCATAAAAGAAAACATCACAGGTACAGTATTCTTTAAATTGCGATAGTATGGTTTGATGCGGTCTTGGATATCCGATTGGAAGATTTCATCATCCAGGACAATATGAGAGGCTTTTTCTAAAAATACAAAGGAGATAATTACATTGAGAAGAGCCGTAAGGATCAAACTCATTAAGATATAAAATCCATCTGATTTACTTGTTTCTGGTAAATAGAGGACGGGAAGAAGCACAATGGGAATCGCAAGTGTCCACTGGGAAGCACCAACGATGGCGCCATTCACTGGCATTTTGGCAATGGTGTCCCAAACTCGAGTATAAGTTTCTGCATTTTTTTCGGATTGGGATTCGAGTTCGAGCAGTCCCTCTTTTACGACTTTCAGTCGTTTGGGAAATACAAAACTTGGAAGTAGTAAACTAATGAGTGCCGCAAGGATGGCACCACCCAAAAAGGTTTTGATTTGGGTAGGACTGAGATCTACATAAAATAAAATAAGTGAGACCCCGATGGGTACAACCACTCCAAAGGAAAACACTTGGGAAGCCATAAAGAAGGCGCGTGAATAACGTTTGTACAAATTCATTGATACTTAGACCTTGACTGAGTATCAATCTGGCTTGCGGTACGGCAAGGTTTTATGGATTTCCCCGATGTTTTCTAAAAAGAGAGTTTGAGTCCTAGGTTTGCTGAATACAAATCCTTCCCGCCATACAACCCTTCCGCAATCACCTTGACCATAAATAGATCGAGTTCCAAACCAACGATTCCATAGCCAATGCCACGTTTAGAATGGGATTCCCCACTGGCACGAAATCCAAGTGTTGCATTCGGATTCTGCGCTAGTAATTCTTTGTCGAGAGCCGCTTGGTATTCCCTTGGGATCTCCAAAGGCAGAGAGTCATTGGCAGAAACAATAAATGGCCCACGTCTGGAAAGTGTGGCGGAGTTACTTCCGGAATTCCAACTGTACCCACCCCCGAGGATGAGGTTTGCTACCCAAAACAGTCCCACTCCTGTTCGTAAATCGACATTGGTCGTTTGCACCTTGGTATTGAAGAGAAAATTCGTATCTCCACCCCATTTCCCTTTGACACCTTGGAATTCAATTTGAGCCGCTTTTCCTTCCAGATAACTCAAACTTAAATTTTGTTCCATCACATGATGACCCACACCAATATTGAGTCCGTTCCATGTGATTAAGTTCATGAGGAACCCTTCTTTTTCTACGAGTTGGTATCGTAACATTCCACCATACGAGCGTACGGTGAGTCTTCCCTCATAATTCCTGTTATTCGATGCTGACTGCAATTGGTTTTGTGTAACAGCCACATTCATTCCATGTAAAAATATTCCAAATCGACGAAGGAAACTTCCATCATCTGTTCCCAGTAACCAACTTGGATTGATGTCTAAATGGATGGAAGGGATTGCTGCCGCACCCACATTGGGAAGTTTTGGGTATTTGATGAGATCATCTTGGATTTGAATATCGTCTTTTTTATATCCAGCGGCGGATGCACTCACACCCACTTGGATGCGGCGAACCGTTCCTGTTCCAATATTCCCAGTTCCCACATTTGCTAAAAATCCAGCTTCCAAATTGGTTTTTAAAACTTCGTTTAAGTAACCAGTTTCAAATTTTTTTAAGGAAGCATTCCCTGTTTCTGTAAGGGATGATGGTAAAAAACTACAAGCAGATCCTTCACATGTAAATTGGGCAGACAATTCGTTTTGTGCAATTGACACCGACAAAATAATGGAAAGGAAAACAATTTTTAGTTTCATAAAGTCCTTTGATTCTCTACTTAGAATCAACAATTGGAAAGCGATTTTCTCTCTTAAACAGAAACTTCTTTCGGTTTTTTTCTCGTACTAATCCAAAAAACACCAGTCAAAACAAACAAAGTTCCAATACTATGTAGGATTGTAATTGGTTCCTCTAATAACCAATATGCCAAAAATAAAGTCGACATGGGTCCAACAGAGCCAACGATTGCAGCGGTTTTACTGCCTACTCGTTTGATCCCTTCTGAAACAAACACCGCGGGCACAACGGTATTCACTGTTCCCATCACAAATGCCAATAGATAAAACGACATCGGTTGGATGAGTTCCTGATAGGTTCCAAATATCAAAAAATGTAGAAATACAACTATTGAAGATATGATGAGTGCCCAAGCCGTAAATCTTTTGGCACCTAACTTAGGTATGATGGACCCACTCCCCATAAGGTAAATCGCATACGTCAATGCTGAGAGTAAAATAAAAAATGCGCCAAGGCTTACATCCTTTGGAGATCCTAATTGCACATCTTGTCCATAAGCTAAAAAAACACCAGTATAGGTCAGGATCAGAGAAAAGACTTCACGCACATGGATTTTCTTTTTCAAAAAGAAAAAGGATAATAACACAACTAAAGTAGGATAAATGAATAAGATGATTCGTTCGAGGCCAGCACTGATGTATTTAAGTCCTAAAAAGTCAAACAAACTGGCGAGGTAATACCCTACCACCCCCATGAGAAGAACATTCCAATAGTCTTTTTTGGTTAAGATTGTTTTTTCAGAATTTTTTTCTGCTGACCAGGCCATCCAAACTAAAAATGGGAAGGCAAATAACATTCTAAAAAACAAGGAACCGATCGGTGAGATTTCATAACGATAAGTTAACTTGACAACTACGGCTTTGGCGCTAAATAATAACGCTCCAATGAGAACAAAGGCCACCCCTTTCCATTCTACTTGCGTATTTTCTTTCACAAATCCATCCTGGAAATCCGCAAAAATCCCGATAGTTTAATTGAATGTTTCGTTATTTGGTTTTTTCTATTTTTCTTTTGGGCAGTTTGTCCATTTTTCCCGAACCAAAGGATGAAATTTCGAAACCATTTTTACGAGTGTTCCCCGCCTTCAGGCCAGAGGAATGTGAAGACTGGGCCATTTTACCTTTTGTATGCAAGCGGTGTATTTGGGAAGGGAAACGGTATGCGCAGGAGATTCGATTTTTTGAAGATGGACCATATCGGTCTCACGGTTGTTATACGGACAAAACTGGATTTGAAAATTTAGAGGGAAAATAAGGAACCGGGAATCGAAATTCCCGGAACTAAAAAAAGATTTATTTTTTTACACAGCCGATAACGCCAGCGATTCCTGGTGCATTTTTTAAACAGTTTGGATCAAATTTTCCTTCCATACATTGGTCGATCATTTTTTGTTTGCCTTGTTGTAAACCTGCAAGAACAGGAGCTGCTGCTGGGTTCTTTTTTGCTTCTTCTTCAATTTGAGAGAAAGAACTTGCGAGAGCAGATTCACACTCTTCTTGGGTATAAACTTTGGATTTACAATTCGCCAAAACGAGCCCGAGAGCGAGTGCAAGGATAAGAGATTTTTTCATGAAAAACTCCGATAGATAGATTTCATGATAGCTTCTATTTAATAAAGGGATTTGAAAACAAAAAAATGATCCACCATATTGCCATTGGAACACCTCATCCTACCCAATTAGCTGCGTTTTACCGCACTCTTCCTGGTGCCCAACTGATTCGAGAGTTTTATTATGAATCGGGAGCTCTTCGTTCTGTGTGGATCCAATTTGATTCGATTCTTTTGATGTTGGAAGAAGGAGAAAGGTTGGCACCAAAAAACCTCGTATTCTCCCTAAACTCGAGCAATCTTCCACTATGGAAAGATTGGATAAAGACCATTCCGATCACCCATCATACCGATTTTACAATTTATTTCCAAGATCCTGATGGGAATGGTCTTGGACTTAGCTCGTATCCCGAAAAACTTCCCTTTTCCATAGAAATGAGTTGAGAAAACAAAACAGATAGATATGGTATCACTCACGAAAAGGGATTTTTTCACGGATGAACATCAAACAAAAGTTAGCTCTTCGATCATCACTCATCACATTATTTTCTTTAGGAGTGATCTTAACACTTATCTCTTATGTCATATATAAAAATGCAAAGGAAGATGCCTTAGAAAAAATTTCCATTTTGGCTGATAAAATTTCTCTCAACGTAGGGACATATTTATCCGCACCACTGAACGAAGCTTATTTACTCAAACAAATTCTCCAAGAACCAAATCTCCTCGACCGTGAAAAAGTGTTTAAAACTCTCACGATCATGTCCAAGTCCAATGATTCTATTTTAGGAACTTATGTTGTCTTTGAACCCAACGCATTTGATGGTAGAGATGGAAGTTTCCGAAATACAAAGTACCATGATGCATCAGGAAGGTTCATTCCCTATGCAGTGAAATCCAATGGCAAAATCATCATTGAACCCGTGGTAGGTTATGATTTACCTGAATCTGATTTTTACCAATTACCCAAAAAAAACAAAAAAGTAGAACTCATCCCACCTTTCGATTATAAGGTGGATGGAGTGGATGTCACAATGATTTCCCTTGTGTATCCGATAATCCAAAACCAAAAGTTCATTGGGATTGCTGGAGCGGACCTTTCCTTAACCACCATTCGTTCGTATTTACAAAATTTAAAAATTTTAGATGGAAGTGTTAAAATCACACTCGTGGCAAGTAATGGATATGTTTTGTTTAATGGCCTAAACCCAGATTCAAAACAAATCCAATGGGATGATAACGAAGACAAATTTGTGAACCTTGCCATGTCTTCCAATGAAAAACAAAGTTATACGGATTCCCAATACTTTCATGTGAGTCTTCCCATCCGCTTGGTGGAAAATACGGCTCCTTGGACCCTTCGTATCTCCTATCCCCAAGAAAAAATCACAAACGAAATCCAATCTATTTTTTGGATTGCTTTGGGACTTGGAGTCATGGGAATCTTATTTTCTTCTTTTGCGAATATCCTCATCTTTCGCAGGTTAGTTGATCGTAGACTACAAAACCTCATCTCTTTTACCAAAGAAGCAGCGAGTGGAAACCTTTCCAAAGAAATCGACGATACACAAAAAGATGAAATTGGAAATTTGGTGGAAGCTATCATTGCCATGATCACCAATATCCGTCACATTTTGGCCGTGGCACAATCTTCTGGAAATGAACTAAGAGAAAGTTCTCAATTTATGGAGAACACCATCATTGAACTTTCCGATTTAGCACAAAGCCAAGCTGCCTCTTCGGAAGAAGCAAGTGCCACGGTTGAGGAATTAAATGCATCTTCTGAAACCATCAATGCCAATGTGGAACAGGCGGTTTCCAATTCCAAATCCATCCACTCTTCCTTACTTGCGATTCAAAATTTGGTGCAAAACATTACAAACGAAGTAGAAAACTTTGGTCAAATTGCCAAAGGTGCCAATGTAAAAGCGGAAGCAGGAAGAACCATGGCAAGTCTCACTTCAAAGGCCATCGAAGAAATCCAAGAAAAATCAGTTTCCATCACCGAATTCTCCGATGTGATTTCCAATATTTCTGAAAAAACAAGTTTACTTGCGTTAAACGCCGCCATTGAAGCAGCAAGAGCTGGTGAATCGGGAAGAGGATTTGCAGTTGTTGCCGAAGAGATTTCAAAACTAGCAGCACAAGCAGCAAGTTCCGTCTCACAAATCAATACGTTATCGGAAGAAGCATTGGAATCCATTCAAAACGGTGGTACCCAAGTTGCCAAACTCATTGCACTGTTACAAGAAATCATCCAAGAAGTATCAGTGATCTTTGAAAAAGCAAATGACATCGTTCCTCTCATCCAAGATCAAAAAACAAGAACTGATATCATTTATGAGGAAATTGAAGAGATCACGTCTCTTGTAGAATCCATCCAACAATCAACCGAGGAACAAAAAAGAGCTACATCAGAATTGTCAAATATGACAATCAATATCTCAAATGGTTCTCAAGTTTTATCAGAACAATCGGAAACCATGTCTGGCAACTCCCTTCGTATGACAGGGATTAGTGCCAAGATTTCTGAAATTTTACAAAAATTCAACCTGTAGGGATAGACCATATGTCCATTAAAAAGTAAATTATTTATGTATCACTCGCCGTAATTTCTTTTATCATCGCAGGTATACTGATCATTTTGTCTATGGTGGTTAGGTCTACCCTCCTCCATAATTTAGGAGAAGATACAGAATACATTTCCTCTAGAATCATCAGTGATATTTCGAATACCCTTACATCACCGATGAATAAAACCTATTCCTTTCGCAAATCCTTTGAAGTAGGAACCTTACGATCTAGACCCGAATCAATTCAATATTTAAAAAATTTGCTGAAGGAGAAAGACATTACCTATGCTACCTATTGTGCGTTTGAACCCAATGCTTTTGATGGCAATGATGCCGCCTATCGTAATGCGCCGATACATGATGGGACTGGAAGGTTTATTCCTTATATCTTTCGTGATGGAGAAAAACTTTCTGCAGAACCTCTCAAAGACATAGATGACCCAATCAAAGGGGAATTTTACCAAAAACCCAAAGCTACGTTGAAAACAAGTATCACTTCCCCTTTTATTTATAAGGCGGGAAAATCTGACATCTTTCTTGTTTCGATCATGGAGCCAATCCTGAAAAACGGTAAATTCATTGGGATCTCTGGAATTGATATTAGTCTAACAACGATTAAAACCTATTTAGACACACTTAAATTTGCCGATGGTGAGGGCAAAATCACACTGATCTCTGACAACCATTTGGTATTATATGACGGATTCACTCACCTATCCCAAGGATTGGATTTTCGTTCCGCGGCCGATCCTCATTTCTATGAAAAACTCAAACAAAAAGACAAATCCTTATATGAATTTGATGGTTACTTCCATGTTGCAGTTCCCATCACCATCATCGAAGGAAATGATCCTTGGTTTGCAAGGATCTCCATTCCCAAATCCCAGATCCAATCCACTTTGAATTCAATCATTCTGATTACAATTGGGCTTGGGATTTTAGGAGTATCTTTGTCCATTTTATCGGTTTACTTTAGTTTCCAAAGACTCGTGGACCGAAGGATCCAATCCATCAATCGTTCCACTGAAAAAGTGGCCTCAGGTGACTTACGACAACTCATTCCCATTGATCAAACAGATGAATTGGGTAGCATCATGGTTTCCTTAAACAAAATGATCGAACATTTAAGGAAACTCATCCGAATTGCGCAAAAGTCCTCGGGGAAAATCAGTGAAACAACGGACAAAATGCAAAAAACCATTGTGGAACTCACCGACTTAGCACAAAACCAAGCAGCTTCTTCCGAAGAGGCAAGTGCCACAGTTGAAGAGTTAAATGCATCTTCAGAAACCATTCATAGTAATGTATTGAGTGCAGTAGAAAATACAGAGACCATTCATCAATCGTTAGGCGACATCCAAAATTTGATGAAAAAAATATTAGAAAAAGTAAGTACATTTGGAGAAATTTCAGTTCGCGCCAATCAAAACGCCGAAGAAGGACGTTCCATGGCAAAAGAAACATCTCTTGCCATTAGGGAAATCCAAGAATAATCCAAAACCATCACTGCTTTTTCCAATGTGATCTCTGATATCGCAAAAAGAACCGGTTTACTCGCGTTAAATGCTGCTATCGAAGCGGCAAGAGCAGGAGAATCGGGAAAAGGATTTGCGATCGTCGCAGAAGAAATTACGAAATTGGCAAGCCAATCAGCGGAGTCTGTTTCCCAAATTAATACCTTGTCCCAAGAAGCATTGGATTCGATTGAACGAGGGAACCAACAAGTAGAACGTTTGGTGGAAGTTTTGAAAAAAATTACGGATGAAGTTTCACTTATCTTTTTATCATCCAATGAAATTGGGCCGCTTATTGAAGACCAAAGTTCTCGCACGGAAAGTATTTATACAGAAGTGGTAGAAATCACGGAACAAGTAAAATCCATCCAACTATCAACGGAAGAACAACAACGAGCCACAAACGAATTGGCAAACATGACCATCAATATCTCCAATGGTTCCCAAGTTTTGAGTGACCAATCCTCTTCCATGGCAGAAAATGCAGAACGGCTTGGACAAGTGATCAATACTTTGGATGAACTTTTAAATACGTTTCGAATCGAAAAGGATTTAGAAAAAGAGGATTAGAAAGAACAGAGGATTTAAAAGAAGTACTTTCCAAGCGACTGCATAACGCCCGAAGGAGACCACCCATTCGGAACTTGGAAAGACTGTGTCTGGTCGGTTTTGCAACAAAGCTGTAGGCGTTATTGCCCAGCCACCTCGCGGGTCAAAAATCTTTTGTTGTAACAACTACTATCCAAATGGACCACCTCCTTTGCTCATACCTTAGCTAAACCTTTTCTAGTACTCTTCAGATTTTCAGTCAAGAAAACATTTGCGTAAATCTAAAATAAAACAAGATAGTGTACTATGGGAAAAGAGTTAGAAGAAAAAACTATATCCGTGGCAGAGGAGTCTAAGGAAACACTTCAGATCCATTTTGAAGTTTCTATTTTTGACTTATTCAAACACTATTACCAAGTCCGATTAGTCGTTGAAACCAACCGCAGTGAAATTTCTTTTTGCCTTCCGAGTTGGACTCCTGGATCATACATGATTCGTGATTATGCGACCCACCTTCATAAATTTAATGTCTGTAATGCGCTAACAAAAGAATCCATCCCATGGGAAATGGTGGATTTACACCGTTGGAAATTAACCAATCTTCCAAAGAAATTTGAAATCAGTTACATCATCTATGCCTTCGAAGATTTCACAGTGCGAACCAATTATTTGGAAACAGAATTTGGATTCATCAACCCTCCTGCTCTCTTTTTATATCCTGAAGGCAATTTAGAGATTCCAAGTACCATTCAATTCCAAGTAGCCGATCATTTCCCAAATGTGTATTCTAGTTTACCAAGAGAAGAATCGAATCCTCATCAGTTTTATGCAAAAAACTTTGATGAACTGTTTGATTCCCCCTTTCATCTCAGCAAAAAAAATAGTGTATTTTTTACAGCGGGGGACACCAAACATGAATTACTCGTAGAAGGAGATGTATCCTTTGATTTTATCACCAAATTAGCAAACGACTTACAAAAAATTACAGAAACCCAAATCCAATGGATGATGGAAAGTCCAAGTTTGTATTATCTATTTGTTCTCAATTTAAGTTTACCAGCGTATGGTGGACTAGAACATAGAGCATCCAGCATCAATTATTTTAATCCAGATCTCATCCATGATGAGGAAGAATACAAACGTTTATTGGAACTTTTATCTCACGAGTATTTCCATTTATGGAATATCAAACGTATTCGACCCATTGCTCTCGGGCCTTTTGATTACCAAAAACCAAATTTAACAAAGGAACTTTGGATCGCAGAAGGATTTACGAGTTTTTACGATGCATACTTTTTATACCATTCTGGCTTTTTAACTTTAGATGAATATTTAAACAAACTACAATCGGATATTTTTTCATTAGAAGACAATGAAGCAGATTTTTGGATGAGTTTGGAAGAGTCTTCCTTTACCGCTTGGACAAAGTATTACAAACGAAATGGCAACAGCCACAATATTACGGTTTCTTACTATACAAAAGGTGGAGTTCTCGCCTTGTGTATGAATCTATTTTTATTAAAAGAATCAAAAGAGAAAAAAACAATTCGTCATGTATTTCATAAACTGAATGAAGTTTTTGTAAAAGAAAAGAGCAGAGGTTTCACCAAACAGGAATTCTTTGATGTCGTTGAAGAAGTGACAGGTGTCAATTTAAAGTTAGAATTTAATGATTACCTGGAAAATCCAAAACCAATTCCTGTGGATGATTATTTAGATATCATAGGGATCCAAAGGGTTCAAACTGACTTAGTGGGTGATACTGGATTTAAAACCAAAGAAAAAAATGGAAATCTATTTATCCAAAAAATCCAACACAAATCCAATGGAAATTCCTTTGATCTGATGTTAGACGATGAAATTTTGGCCATCAACGGGAAACGGGCAAACCTTTCTCTTCTGCAAAAATTAGAAAAAAATCTAAGGCCTGGGGAGAAATTCCATCTCATTCTTTCTAGAGCTGGAAAAATCAAAGAAATTATGATCACTGCCTCAGGTGTTTATAAAACAAAAAAATTGTTACTGGCCGAAGATTGTCCATTAGAGAAAAAAGAGTTGAGAGAGTATTTTTTAAGGAACATTGTTTAATGCCTGCACTATTTAATTATATCCTGACACCTAGTACAAAAGAAGAAGTATTACTCGACACTCCCCTTCCTTTATCTCACAAACATCCTAAACATTGGATCAACATCACAGCGGAAAACGAAGAAAAACTTACGTTCTTATTTCAAAAACACAATATCCACCAACTAACAATAGAAGACATTTTAAACCCAAACAGTAGGATTAAATTAGAAAAATTTCCAAATTATATCTTTTTTATCTTTCGGGGATTTCATTTTGAACGAAACCAACTCACTCAAAAGAATTTTAACTTTATTTTAACACCAAACCAAATCATCTCACTTACGTTAGATTACAGAGATAGCATTGGAGCCATCATTGATGACTGGAAAACAAATAACAAAATTTTAGCAAAAGGTTATGAATTTATCGTTCATAAAATTTTGGATATTGAAACAGACCACACTTTGGCAATCACACAAAAAATCGAAGAACGTATTGAACATTTTGAAGACCAAATTTTTAGTAACGCAAAATCTTTGGACATTAGCAATGTTTATAGCTTAAGATCCAGTTTGTTATCGATCAAAAAAGGGATGTTACAAAACAAAGAAGTTCTAGAAGACTTGGAAAAAATCAAAAATAGTTTTTTTAGTGATGAAGCAGATGCTTTTTTTCGCGACGTGAGAGACCATTCCATCCGCATTTTGGAACTTGTGGATAGTAATATCGAATCTATCTCTTCCGCTTTAGAAGCTCATATTGCAATCTCTACAAGAAAAACTAATGAAATCATGAAGATCCTCACCATCATGACTGCCATCATGTTACCCATGTCACTTGTTGCTGGGATTTATGGAATGAATTTTCGGCATATGCCTACCTTAGAATGGGAATATGGATTTGCCTCGGCCATTAGTGCGATGGGGCTTCTCGGCTTTTTGATGTTAGTTTATTTTCGAATCAAACGTTGGTACTAAGTTGGTTTCGAAAAACAAAAATAGAGACGAATCAAAACATCAAAGCAAATTTCGCATCTGAACCAAAAGTTCGGGGTCTTCTTTGGGAGGATCTACTTCACCACGAATCCATTGATTGAGTAAATCTTTCAGTCGTTTATTTAGAGAATCAAACTCAGGTGAATTCGGAAATAAAATGATAGAATGTGGTTTAATGGACTTACCTGTTGTGGATAAAAAGGCAAAATCAGGGATCATTTTTTCCAAGGTTTCTGCTGAAAATGCAGGATAATTCATTCCCAACCAATCCACGGACGGTAAACAATTTTTAGTAAAATACGCATCAGTAAGAGCAGAGACAAGTGCCTTTTTCAATTGTTGTTTTTTCTCTTTTTCAAGACGTTCTTCTCTTTCTCTCAGTTTTTTCTTAAAAAAGTTTTCCCTACGTTTTTGGTATAAAAACTGCCGATCCATTTGTAAAAATGTCAAAATAGATTTTGCCTTCGCATAACCTGAATTAACTATCGGTGTGATCCCCAGAAAATAAAACAATTTATAAAACCATGGGATATAATTGAAATACACTGCTTGTAAGTTTTTACCATAGGTTTTAACAAACTCATCATCTTTGAAGATAGGTTTGAGTTCTTTTTCATTGAGTTCCAAAATAGCTTTTAAGTATAATATATGTTCGGTGGTAAATCGATAGTTTTGATAAATCAAAGTATTGATTTCTTTGATATTGTTTTGGTTATTATTGACAAAAACTGCAATTTTTGAATCGGCATCATGCCATTCTGCAGATAACACCTTTGGGTTTTTGCGGAGTAAATCAACAATCACCAAGTTGTGTTCATCATCCTTTTCTAAATTGATTCGAAGTAACCTAGAATCAAAGTCAAATTGGCTATCCAACATTTTCATGTATACTTTGAGTAACCGATCCACTTCTTTCTTTTTTTCTACTTCTGCAAATTTGGCTGCGATTTCCGTAACTTTTTTTAAGTTATGAATGAAGGCATAAAAACCATGTTCTTTCAGAGTTTCTTTAAAACCGTAAAGTGTTTCTACTTTGGCACGAATGATTTCGATTTCATTGATTTCGACATCACCGGAACCAGGAGAAAACAATCGATCCAGAGCTAGCCTGATCTCGGAATCAAAGGCTTTGGCAAGTGGTTCCACCTTTGTCATCAAATACTCGTTAGCAATATTTAGAAAATTGGCAGCTTCTGATTCTGGTAAAAAATAAAATCCAATATGAGGTAAAACGATTACCTTTGTTTCGGAAGCAAGTTCATCGAGGATCAGACCTCGTGAGCGAGTTAACATTTCTTTTGATGGTTGCAGTGGGAATTGTTTTGGATCAAGCAATCGATCCAATTCATCTCCAGGGCCATCTTCTTTATAATCAATTTCCGCCAATTGATTTAAAACGGTTCGCCAAGTCTCTTCTGTTAGGATGCGTTTGTTTTGGATGTATTGATAGAGATGTTCCGTAGAGCGACCGATTAACAATTTATACGGTTCTTCCAGAGGCATACCACCAGGCAATCCAACTAAAAACGTCACAAGGCGTAATTCCCCAACATCTGCATCGTATTTGATTTCAAACAGTTGTGTCGCAAGACCGTAGTCAATGAGTTCCCACATCTGATCAAGAGCCGTTTCTCGATCCATTTTGAGTTTTTCAAAATTGGAATCTGTTGGCCGAAAGAGATGACCTGCTTCAATGTTTTCTCTGGAACTTTGTGCTTCAACAGTCTTCATGATGGATAGGGCTTCTTTTTGTAAGATGATTCCAGAAGACCTGCCCAAATTTTCTTTGGTGGTGAGTTGTAAAAAATGATCGTGAGGAGGTGATATTCTCATAAATTAAATGGCAGTGATCCCGCCATCAACGGTCCAATTGGATCCAGTGATATAACCAGATTCTTTTTGCAAAAGGAAATTCACAACACGAGCAATCTCCGAAGGCTCAGCAATTCGCCTAACAGGAGTTTTGCCTATAATTTCGTTTTTGTGATCAGAGACTTGATCTTCTTGGATTCCCATATTTGTGTCTACATATCCAGGGCTTATCGCATTGGCAGTGATTCCAAATTTTCCCCATTCATCAGCAATGGATTTGATAAATCCAACTAACCCATGTTTGGAAGAAGAATATGCCACAGAATTACCAGATCCAACAATGGATAAAGAAGAAGCGATGGCAACAATCCTACCAAAACTTAAGTTTTTGAAAATGGGAAGAACGACTTTTGAAATGAGATAAAGACTTGTGAGATTGATGCGAAAAATAGATTCCCATTCTTCGATGGAAACTTCTGTGATCGGATGATATGGCCCACCAAATCCGGCAGTGTGTACGATTCCGTATACGTCCCCCATCTCCGAGGACTCGTGGATAATTTTAGAAAGACTTCTTTCCACCACAAAAGGTGTTTCCGAAAGGTCAATCTCTCGGTAGGTTTCTTGTAAAATGGGTTCTTTCGGGCGAACTTTGTCGAGATTCCAAACAGAAAATCCCGACAGGACAAGAGTTCTCACGATCTCTCGTCCAATCCCACCGCTGCCACCTGTCACGAGAACAATCGAATCCTTGATTTCCATCGGACTTACAAAATTCCTTTTTTTGGGGTAATGGATAAGTCATCCACAAAGATGGATTTTGGCAACCGCGAAATACACCACAAATACTCGGAAATGTCCGCAACAGAAACCATATCTTTCTTGTCAAATGCGGGTCTTGTGTCCCAAATCTCAGTCGCAACGGCCCCAAGGCTCACATGAATTACTTTGGTTCCCAAGGGTTTCCATTCTTCTCGTAAGGCACGACAGATTCCAAGGACAGCATGTTTGGATGCACAATAGGCGACCGACTCGGGGAATCCTAGTTTTCCTGCTGTGGAACCTAAAAACACAAAGGTAGAATTCTCAAAAATCGGTAACACCTTCGCAAAAGAACGAGAGAGTTTGATGAGAGAAACCACATTTAAGTCCAAATGGGATTGTAAGTCGACATCCGATAATTCGGTAAGAGGACCAAAGACTCCATCCCCTAAGGCAAAGTAAACGAGAAGGGAAAAAGATCCCTTTTCTTTCGTTTCTGTTTCCAATCCTAAATGGAGTTTCTCTGTAAATGTAGGAATCGAAAGATCTTCTTTGGCATCCAATTGGTAAGTGCCAGGGGAATCCAAAGAAAACGAAGTGAGGTCTTTTCTCCCTTTTCTCGAAAACCCAAAAACGAAATGGTTAGGGTCCGTTTCTTTTTGAAATCGTTTGTAAAGACCTTCGCCTATCCCGGAACCAATGCCAAAAATAAAAACAAAAGTCTTTTTTGTCATATCCTACGTGCCATCACTTGCAAAAGAAAATGCACTGCTTCCAAATGTTTGTTTGCTTCCGCGATTGTTTTCCCCCATACCGTTGGGCCATGTCCTTCGATGAGTAAAAAAGGAACTTTGGGAATTCCTTCTACAGTGAAATACCGTTTGATTTCGTTTGCAATGGTAGGGACATGAGTGTGGTTGTAAAACACAGGCATTGTAAGATTTGGTTTTTCGTCCCAAATCCCAAAAGCCTTGATGATCTCAATGGGTGGAATGGGAATCTCACGATACCCCTCAGCTTTTTCAACACCAAACTCGAGTAAGTTGGAGTCAATGGTATGTACATGAAGGCAAGAACCAACTTCTGGCATCTGCGAATACAATACTTGGTGGATACTTGTTTCGGCGGAAGGTTTTAATCCTTCGTTTGCTTGGACGAGACTTCCGTCACTTGCCGAGACAGAAACAAAGTCGGTAACTTTTAGTTCCCCTTTGTGTTTGCCAGAGGCAGTGATCCAAAATTGTTCTTTTGTAGAAGGGTCTCGGGTAGAAAGATTCCCAGCAGTGGCAAACATCCACTGCCTAGAATAATAGAGATGGGAAAGTTTGGTAACTTCCTGTAAGGATGAGATCAAATCCAAATCTATTTGTTCACGCGCTCCACGTAACTCAAATCACGAAGATCGATTTTTACCGTATCCCCTTGTTTGATAAAGATTGGAACTTGGACTTCGCCACCAGTTTCCACAGTCACTCGTTTGAGAGCAAGACCAGTGGTGTCACCTTTTAATCCGTCTTCTGCGTAAGTCACTTCCAAAATAGCAAAGTTAGGAGGTGTGACTCCAATTGGTTTGTCATTGTAAAAGGAAACTTCTACAGCTGTTTCTTCTTTCATAAAAGGAAGGATGTCTTCCACATAATCTTTGGAAACAGGGATTTGTTCGTAATCGTTGACATCCATAAAAATGATTTGGTCACCGTCAGCATAACAATACTGCATCTTACGGCGTTCCAAATCCACACTTTCCAATTTCTCAGCTGCTTTGAAAGTTCTTTCAATGGAAGAATCACGGACAATGTTTTTGAGTTTGGTGCGGATGAATGCAGAACCCTTTCCTGGGTTCACAAATTCGGTTTTGACGACGGAATAAAGCTCATTCTCGATCTTGAGGATCATCCCTTTTTTTACTTCAGTAATGCCTAGGTTCATAATTTCGTTACTCGTAAACAAAATCCGAGGGACTTGGCATAGTGTCAACCGAAGTATGGTCATAAGTCATGACTTGGTCCGATTGGAAATGGCAATTGCAAAACCGCATCACAAACTTAGCGGATTTGGAACGAGAACTCACTCTCACCGAGGAAGAAAAAGATTGTTTCCCCAAAGCCTACGAACAGTTCCAATTTGCTGTCACTCCCTATTATCTCGCCAGGGTAAACAAAGATAACCCTCATTGTCCGATCCGAAAACAAATCCTACCCCGATCGGGAGAACTAGTCCGAAGGCCAAATGAAATCGACGATCCTCTCGCAGAGGAACAACATATGCCTGTAAAAGGGGTGACTCATCGTTACCCCGACCGTGCCATTTGGTACATCTCTCATGTTTGCGCCGTGTATTGCCGTTTTTGTACGAGAAAACGAAAGGTCTCGGATCCAGAAGAAACTCCGAACCGAAACGAATGGGAAAAGGCTCTCAATTATTTTCGATCCCAAACCAAAATCCGTGAAGTCATTTTGTCGGGTGGAGATCCGCTCACACTGTCTGATTCTTCCTTGGACTATCTGTTAGGAGAATTAAAACAGATCCCTCATCTGAACCAAATCCGAATTCATACACGCCACCCCGTCACCATGCCCATGCGTCTTACCGAAAGTTTAAATTCTGTATTTTCGAAATACTTTCCACTCTACATGGTCACTCATTTTAACCATCCCAATGAAATTTCCGAAGAAACGAAATTCTATGTGATGCGAATGATAAAAGAAGGACATGTTTCTGTTTTTAACCAGTCGGTACTGTTAGCAGGGATCAATGATGATGCGGAAATTTTATCTGACTTAAATTACAAACTCATTTCCATCGGGATCAAACCGTATTACCTGCACCAATGTGATGAAGTGTTTGGAAGTTCTGATTTTGTCGTATCGATGGAAAAAGGAATTGAGATTTATCGTAAACTTCGGGGTTACCACTCAGGAATCACAATTCCCAGTTATGTAAAAGACCTAACCGGTGGTGGTGGGAAAGTATTACTTTCTCCCGATTACTTACAAAAAAAAACCGAGAAAGGGTATCTCTTTCAAAATTACTTAGGAGATGAATATGAAGTGGGACACTAAACCATTCTTGATTTTGATTTTAGTTTGTTTTGGTTTTCCATTTTGTAAATCCACAGATCCTGTTGCCAAGACCACAAACGAACAAAAAACAAAGTCCAAACCAGTCGAATCCAAACAAAACATTCCCCTAACAAAGGAACTACGACTGACATACCATGCCGTATGGACAGGCAAAGAAAGTTTTGAAGTTTTGGAATCTACTTCTCTTTTTGGAACAGGGAACCAATACAAAATCCAATTCTCACAGGACAAAGAGTTTTCTTGGTTACGGTTGTCTTCGACAGATCGGGAGAACCAATCTCAATTTCGTTATTATTTCAAAGAAGAATCTCAAAATCCAGATGTTTCTTATTTTATTTGGGGCCAAAAAAAATGCAGTGTCCAAGTCTTCCGTATGGCAGAGGGAGAGATGTATTTGCGTTGGGAAGGAATTCACAATGGTTTTTTACTGGTCTTTGAATCTTCCACAAAAAATACCGATCCTCCCAAAGAATTGGCTAAATCCTTTCACAATCTCATTCTAAAATCCTTAGAAGTGTACTAATCGATTTTTTCGAAAGCAGTGTTTTTTTAGAAAAAAAGATTAGGCAAATGAAAAGGTACCATTAGGTTTTGAGGAGAATTTTATGTGGTTAAAACTTGGCGAATCAGAAGTGATCAATTTGGACTTTGTGGCATCGATTAAAAAAAATCCAAACCAACCTTCCATTGAAATCATTTACCAAGATTTAAACAATGTAAAATCCCTTCCCTTCCCAGGCAAAGAAGAACGGGATCGTGCCTTCAAAGCCATATTAGAAAACCTTTCTCGCATGAAATTATACTTTGAATGAAATATGGAATTTGAAGCACTAAACCCTCATCTCTATGCACAAGTTTTGGATGAACTCGAACTCATCCCATCCACAAAACCGTACCAAATTTTATTTTATGGTTCCAGGGAACGCGGAGATTACCACGAGGATTCCGACTTAAATTTTTATCTTGTGGCTCACTCCACAGACCAAATGAAATCCCAATTCATTGATTCCATTTCCAGAGCCTTACAAAAATTAGAAGATGTGGCTCCCGTCAATATGATCGCTGGAGATGCTGATTCCCTTCGCCACCGATTGAAAATTTCAGAACCTGGGTCTGTGCAACTTTTAGAAGCCTCGTCTGTTTTTTTTGGAGAAGGGATTTTTGAAGATCTCAAAGCAGATTGGGAAAAATGGAAAGGACGTGAGATTCCTAAATCTGATCTCATCCAATACTTAGAAAAACGCATCCGATTTTTCAAACAACAAGTGACGCGCAATACCAAAGATGAAATCGCTCAATTAGAACGGATCACAACTCTCACCTTACATATTTGGGCCTTACAGAATATCGAAGACCTAACTCATATCGAACTTTTAAAAATGGATACTCCTGACCAACTCGTTCCTCTCTTTACCAATTTGTACAGAAAGGAATTGGAAGCACCAATTTGGGAACTTTTGGAATTGCAAACCAAGGTACGTAGACTCAAAATTGACATCCGTTGGAAACGAGAAGTTTCCCGCGAAGACATCCACGAAACCAAATACAAACTCATCTCACTTCGCAATGATGAAGAGTTTATGATGAACCTTTGGGCTTAAGTTAGGAAACCAAAGCCCCCTTCTCTTACCGAATCGTTTTTCCGAAATGGCATTACGCGAGTGTTCGTGAATCTCTCAATTCATTTTTGAAATTCCGATAAAAAGGCTTCGTATCCTCTTTCTTTGAGTTTGGCTTTCGGAATAAATTCCAAGGAAGCTGAGTTCATACAATATCGTTTCCCTGTGGGTTTTGGACCATCATCAAAAACATGACCCAAATGAGAATCTCCTACCTTTGACCTAACTTCTGTTCGTATCATGCCATAAGCATTGTCTTCGATTTCCACGACATTGGATTTTACCAAAGGTTTTGTAAAACTAGGCCAACCTGTTCCTGAATCAAATTTATCGTTAGAACTAAAAAGAGGTTCTTTCGATACGATATCTACATAAATCCCCTCATCATGAAGATCCCAGTACTCATTACGAAACGGAGGTTCGGTATCGTCTTCTTGTGTTACACGATACTGAATATCAGTGAGTTTTTTTCGTAATTCCGCGTTTCCCGGTTTTTTCGGCCTTTCTGTCGCCTTGGGAGAACAACAAAAGGAAGTGAACATAGTCAAAATTGCGACAGAAAGGAAAGAAACAGTTAAATTTCGTTTCATGGAAGTTAGACTGAGAGATTTTCTTTTTTTACTTTCATTTATACGAAAAATCCTTCGTCATAGTAAACATGCAGATTGCTCCTTTACCCAAAAATGAGGCCGCAAGACTCACCGCTCTAAAAGGACTCGAGATTCTCGATACTCCCGAAGAAGCGATGTTTGATGAAATCACAAAACTTGCTTCTATGATCTGCAATGTTCCTATTTCCCTTGTGAGTTTGATAGACGAAACCAGGCAATGGTTCAAATCCCATCATGGCCTAAAAGCAAGAGAAACACCTCGTTCCTTAGCATTTTGCTCTCATGCGATTTTAGGAGATGAAGTCTTTGTCATCCCGAATGCAAAAAATGATAATCGTTTTAAAAACAATCCACTTGTGAATGGTGACCCAAATGTGATTTTTTATGCAGGCATTCCACTTGCCTTAGATGACCAAATCAAATTGGGTACACTCTGTGTCATCGATAACAAACCAAGAGAGTTAAACGAAGAACAATTGCAGATGTTACGCCTACTTGGCAAACAAACTGTACGTCTTTTGCAAATGCGGAAAGACCGCGATAAATTAGAAATTGAAAAAAAATCAGCAGAACGTGCCACTGCGGCCAAACGAGATTTTATCGCTGCCATAAGCCATGACATTCGTAATCCTTTAAACTCTCTTCTCGGTATGGCAGAAATGATTCGAGAACAACCCATTCCCGAAATTGTGACTAGTTATGTAGATCATATTCATAATGCTGGGGAAGTGATTCTGAATTTAGTAAATGATACCATTGAACTTTCGCGTTTGGAAGAAAATGTATCAGTTCTCCAAAATGAATGGTTTAACTTGAGCCAATGTTTGGCGGTGTATCATAATTTTTTCAATCAAGAGACCAAACGAAAAAAAATCGAATTCCATCTGAAAAATGAAATTTCGGATACTGTATTTTTATTATCCGACAGACGAAAACTAGAAAAAATCATTTGGAACCTAACCACAAATGCTGTGAAGTTCACACACGATGGCAATGTTTCCTGTCATGTGTATTTGGAAACAAAAGCGGATGAACACGCCAATCTCATCATTCAAATCAAAGACACGGGTCCAGGAATTTCTCCTGAGATCAAAGACCGTCTCTTCCAAAAATACAATGAATTTGTTCCGGAAGGTTGTGAAATTTCAGGATCAGGACTTGGACTTTCGATCGTTAAACTATCGCTAGACGAGATGAATGGAGAGGTTCAAGTGAGTTCCGAACTGGGAAAAGGAAGTACCTTCCAAGTCAAAATCCCAACGGTTTGGAAAAGAGAAGAATCCCCCCTTGCGACCAAGGAAGATTTTAAAAAAAATGCAAACCTACCGACCTTCACTCATCGCAAAAAAGTACTCATCGCTGATGACAATGAACTGAACCGAAAGGTTTTAAAGAACTACTTACGGGCCCTTCCCTTTGACATCACGGAAACGAGTAATGGGATCGAAACAGAACGAATCCTCGATAGGGACCAATTTGACATCGCCTTTTTAGATATCGAGATGCCTGGAAAACATGGGACAGAGATTGCAAAGGCTCTTTCCTCGGAAAAAACGAGACCCATTTTGTTTGCGTGTACGGGTCTCAGTATGCCGGAAGAAAAGGAACAGATCCTTGCCTCGGGTTTTGAATACTTTATGCCCAAACCCTACTTAAAAGAAGAATTATACGCCCATTTGTACGAAATCGCCAAAAAACACCCCTAAGGTTTGCCTGGGAGGTATGGTAGTTTTTCCCTTTCTTTTTTAGGCCGTTTTTTTATTGTATCCTATTTCCATGACTAAGAATGACACCGAAGTTGGAAATGACTTCCAATCCTTCGGATTACGTCCTGAAATACTACAAGGAATCACTGAAGCAGGCTTCGAATCACCAAGCCCTATCCAAAAACAAGCGATTCCGCTCGTATTGGAAGGAAAAGATTTAATCGCACAAGCGCAGACCGGTACCGGAAAAACTGCAGCTTACGGACTCCCCTGTTTGAACCGAATCAATGTAGAAGATGGCATGCAAGTGCTCGTCCTCACACCCACTCGGGAACTTGCATTGCAAGTATCAGATGAATTGTACAAACTGGGAAAACATTTAGGAATCAAAACCACCACGATTTACGGTGGAAGTTCCTATTCTAAACAAATCACTCAAGTGGCAAAAGGTGCCCAAGTTGCTGTTGCAACTCCTGGCAGACTCCTTGACCTATTAAAAGGTAAGGAACTTAAAAATTTCAAACCATCGATGGTGATTTTAGACGAAGCAGATGAAATGCTTGATATGGGATTTATGGATGATATCGAATCCATCTTTGACTTACTTCCCACCAAACGCCAAACATTATTATTTTCTGCAACAATGCCCGAACCAATTAAAAAATTGGCGAGTAAATACCAAACGCACCCCGCTCATGTAAAAATTGCAGCAACAGAAAAATCTTCTAAGAACATCGAACAAGTGTACTACGTGATCGATGAAGCAGAACGTGAAATTGCTGTTGTTCGAATTTTGGATTATGAAAACCCATACAAGGCAATCATTTTCACAAAAACGAAAAAAGAAGCAGATGATTTAAAAGCAACCTTAAGTTTCAAAGGATATCCAGTTGAAGCTCTTCACGGAGACTTAAACCAAAAACAACGAGAACAAGTTTTAAAAAGCCTACATGATGGCCGAGTGAAAATCCTTGTGGCAACTGACGTTGCAGCACGTGGTCTTGACGTAAAAGATTTGTCTCTTGTAATCAACTACCACCTACCTTTTGATAGCGAAAGTTATACGCACCGAATTGGTCGTACTGGCCGAGCAGGAAAATCGGGTAAGGCTGTAACTCTTGTAACCACAAGAGAATCAAGAGCTCTACTTCGACTCAAAGGAACATCGGGAACGAACTTAACCATTGCAGCACTTCCTACTAAAAAGGAAGTACATGCAAGACGAGAAGAAGATTTCCTGAACAAAATTGTTGAAACCGAAATCCATGCCGATGCAGAAGATGTATTGGAAAAACTTTTGAAGTTAGACGACAAACGTTCTATTGCTTTAAAACTCCTTTCCAATATGCTCGACAAATCTAAAATCAGTGGCCCTGAAAAAATCGGAAAAACCCCAGCGGAATGGAGCGAAATGCCTCCAGGTGGTGGTTCTGGTGGTGGCAGACGTCGGCGGGATGATGGTGGTGGTGGATCAGGAAGTCGCGGTGGTTACCGTGGAGGAAGGTCCAACAGTGATCGCAGCGAACGTGGTGAAAGAAGTGAACGTGGAGAACGAAAAGAACGTGGTGGAGAAAGCCGCCGTTCCAGCACTCCCTCTTCTTCTAAAAAAGAAGGTGGAGTGTTTGTGAAAACGGCGGGAAAAAAAACTCAGCGTTTTCGGAACAAGTAGTGGCTCACAAACCACTCTTCTCCATTTCGATAACCCCATAACTCTGCACAGGCGAGAAAGAAAACTTTCCAATAAACAAACCATTTGGTTTTTTCTGTTTCGCCATATGTTTTGGCAAGGATAGGCATTAGTTTATCCTTGTTTTCGATCATGTTTTCATACCAAGCTTCAGATGTTCTTGCATAATGGGTTCCATTGACCACCCAGTGGTTTTCAATGAGAAAGTCCTTTTGGAAGTACAAAAACAAATCATCAGATGGCATCTGCCCACCTGTAAAAAAATACTTCGCCATCCAGTCCGTTTCATCAATCACTTCAAAGGGATATGCAAATTCTTTATGTGTGAAGATATGTACAAAAAACTTTCCATCTGCCACAAGAAACTTGGATAATTTCTCAAAGAGTTTTTCGTAGTTTTTCATATGTTCTAACATTTCCACAGACACAATGCGATCGAATTTGTCTTTTGTGGTAAACTCGTTCATGTCTTTGGTGATGATGGTGAGGTTTTTTAATCCTCTTTCTTTGGCACGTTTGTCGATGAATTCTTTTTGAGTGCGGGAATTGGAAACACCCGTTACTTTACATTTTGGAAATTTTTCTGCGATATAAAGAGAGATACTGCCCCAACCACAACCAAGATCAAGAACTCGCATTCCATTTTTAATTTCAGCACGTTCGACAGTGATGCGTAACATCTCTTCTTCGGATTCAGCAAATGTAGTATCAAGAGTTGGCCAATACCCAGAAGAGTATTTCATCCTTGGTCCCATCACATAGGTAAAAAATTCACTTGGAACTTCGTAGTGTTGTTCGTTAGCTGCCTCAGTGTGCACAGCAATTGGTGAATTCTTTAATGAATTCACATAATTCATTTTGTGTTCGAGTTGTGCGGTAGCGTTTTCTTTTCGCTCTTGTTTGATGCGTAGATCCAAGAGTTGGCGGATACGAAAACGAATGAGCCAATCTGGGAAAATATCCTTTTCTAAAAGTGAGTTGATACTAAACGAAGATGACTCTTCCTTTTTGTTAGAATCAGTGAAATTCATGTTTTATCCTTTTGTATTTAATGTTTTGGAAACCAAGGGAAAAATGCGTTTGTGGTACGCATGTATTCACGGAACAAATCCCCTTTGGACTGAAGAGAGTATTTCTCTGCAAAGGGAACACCGGAAACAAATCGTAATAAGACAAACATAAAAACGGGGGTAAAAAGGGATCCAATCGCTTCTGGCGCGGAAAGGATAGGAATCACACCAATCCCAAGCCAAATCACCCATTCAAAAAAATAATTGGGGTGTCTTGTATACTTCCAAAAACCTAGGTTACACACCTTACCTTTGTTTGTGGGAATGGATAAAAATTTGTGTAAATCTCGGTCCGCAATGGTTTCTCCCACGACACCAAGTAAAAACAAAGTCCAGCCAATCCAAACCATAAGGGTTCCATTCGGACCAAATAAACCTACATTGGGATACAAATTCCACTGGGAGGCAAAGTAAAAGGGAAAGGATAAAAGTAAGGCAAGGAAACCTTGTAATAAAAATACATTGGTAAACATTTTACTATGGACTTTGTCACCATAGTCTTTCCGAAACCCAGCGTACCGTTTGTCCTCTGGGTGGTTTGTACGGATCCGAGTCCAGTAGAGAAACCCAGAAAGCCGAATGGCCCAAACCCAAACGGGTATTAGAAGTGCTAGTTTTGCAAACCAATTGCCTGTTCCAAAAAAAGAAAGCACTGTCGCAATGCCCGCAATCACAAGCCCCCAACCCACATCAATGACAGCGTAATTGTCTCGGGTTTTTCCCCAAAACCACATGAGTGTCATAAAACAAAATGCAAAAATAACAGCCGTTACATACGGAACTAAAATATTGTCCAAGTGGGTTTTTCCTCTACCTTGGTTTAGACGGAGTTCAATGTGTTTTGAAGTCGTTGTAGAGTTTTTTATAGAGAATTTTTTCTAAAAACTTGGGAGAGAAAAACCGCATCCATTCTAAAAACTTACCACTCAAATTAAACGTCACAAGCCTTGCTTCTTTGTCCATGGCTTCCTTCATGAGAACATGAGCAACTTCCTTTGCCGACTTTCGTTTGCCTTTGGCAGGAGCTTCGGCGAGACGTTTTCCTTCAGCATCAAGACCAGAAGTGCGGAGTGCCGTGTCTGTATAAGGAACACAAACAAGGGAAACCCCAATCCCTTCCTCTAAACTTTCAATGCGAAGGGATTCCAATGCAGCATGAAGTGCTGACTTAGATGCAGAATAGGCAGCACGTCCAGGCACTCCATATAAGGCAGAGACTGTGGATGTCGTGACGATATTTCCTTTCGCTTTCAGTAGAAACGGAAGGAGACCCCGAATGAGTTGGATCGGACCAAAAAAATTGGTCGCAAAGGTCTTTTGGTACACATCCATCGAAAGGGAATCAAACCGTCCATGGGCTGTGATCCCTGCGTTATTAAAGAGTACATCCACTCGATCAATTCGTTTGGAGATCCAATCAATGGCATCTTGTACGGAACTCGGATCGGCAAGGTCACATGTGATCCTATGGAGGATGGTGTCTTTGTGTTTGGCTTCCGGTTTCGGAATGTCACCGGCTCTGCGAGCCAATAACACCAATTGGCAGGGAAAGACCGCAATTTCTTCGAGTAATGCCTTTCCAATCCCACTGGAAGCCCCAGTGATCACTACGACGCTATCGTTCCAAAATTCTTTTTTCATAACACCCTTTCCACTAGATTCCCACTCGACAAAGGAATCCGAAGGCAAAGGATCTGACGAGTGAATTTTCTGGAAAGGTGGATCAGGAATCGATGAAGAACAAAGTATGGGAAATCCAAGGAAGTTTTGGAATCCAAAACCTAAAAGAAACAGAACGTGAAATACCGGAAACGCTGGCACCCAAAGAAGTACTCGTTCGCCTAACAGCGACTTCACTGAATTATCGTGATTATTTAATGGTGATTGGGACTTACAACCCAAGGCAAAAACTCCCACTCATTCCTTGTTCGGATGGTGCTGGAGTTGTCGAAGCTGTTGGATCTGAGGTCACCCTTTGGAAAAAAGGAGACAGAGTCCTTCCCATTTTTGCCCAAAAATGGATCGATGGTGTACCGAATATGGACAATTTACGTTCTACTCTGGGTGGTCCCAATGACGGGTGTTTGGCGCAGTATGGGAAATTTTCCGAAGAAGGACTTGTTGCCACTCCAAGCCACTTAACTGACAAAGAAGCGGCCACACTAGGTTGTGCTGGCCTTACCGCTTATAATGCTGTTGTCAATTTTGGTGGGATCGAACCTGGGAGTGACGTACTTTGCCTTGGCACGGGTGGTGTTTCTTTATTTGCCTTACAGTTTGCCAAGATGATGGGAGCTCGTGTCATCATCACTTCCTCTAGTGATGAAAAATTGGCTCGTGCGAAAGCCTTAGGAGCTGATGAAACCATCAATTATGCAACGAAGGCCAATTGGGAACGAGATGTCCGAAAACACACCAAAATGGCAGGAGCCGATCTCATTATCGAAGTGGGAGGTGCAGGCACCATGCAAAAGTCCATGATGAGTGTAAAACCGTACGGAACCATTGCTCTCATTGGTGTGCTTGCAGGTGGTGAGTCCAGTTTGTCTCTCTACCCCATCCTCATGCAAGGGGTGAAAGTGCAAGGTGTGATTGTGGGTAGCCGCAGTGACTTCGAAAGAATGAACCGAGCCATCGAACAAAATCAAATGAAACCAGTTGTGGACAAAGTGTTCGGTTGGAAAGAAGTTCCAGAGGCCTTAGAATACCTACAAACTGGGAAACATTTTGGAAAGGTGGTGGTGAGTTGGGAGTAAACTAAGACAGGTGACCATGCATAAGCTTAAATCACATATACATAGTTATGCGAATCAAAAAAGTCCAAAACTTTGGGAAGTGTCTCCCGCCTTATGACATAGAAGGTTTTTCATTCGTTTCTGAATGCATTCTGTTTTGGAATTTTGAAATGAAAATTGAACCCATTCTTTGACTCAAAGGAATTTAGAATTTCATCGCCTACAATTTCAACAAAACCTACTTTATTTCCGTATTTAATCTTACTCATAATGGGTAAACAGCTGGTGTTGCTTCTGTTTAATACATTAGTAATGAAAAAAGTAGACTCCTTTGGGATTGTTAAATACAATTTACAATTTTTGAAGGAAAGGTATGTCTCAATATTCTCTTCCCATTCAGGATTTCGACTCTCACTGTTTCTCAACATTCCTGGTCTTTCAAAACAGGATGGTAATTCCTTTAAACAATGATCAAAACTGAGTTCCATCATCATCTCAGAATCCCTTGTATTTTCAATGGGAACCGTACCTACAAAATCACAATTGAAATTCAAAATCGAAATAGAAACAATTAAGAGTGCATTTCGCAGATACTTCAGAATCATACCATTCTTTAAATTCATTTGGATGTAGTTCCTTTGTTTCAATTGTAGTGATCAAATCAAATTTATCTATATAAAATGAGACTTTAGACCTTTTTATTTTAGAAAAACCAACTCTTTTATCCTTTGGACCCATTGACGAAAGTGGTAAAACATAGAGGATTCAAGATTTGTATTTACTAATACCCAAATATTTTCTGGATTGAGTGAGAATACCCAATGTTCCATTACCCATAATTTATCATCTGGTCTTGTCATCACTGGATGATACCTATCATAGTATGAAAAATAAACCTCTACGAAAACGCGATGGATCCTTTGATGATTGATACTTTCCAATTTAAAAATCGTAAACGATTCGAGAGTGAAGTATTGGAAGTCAGAACTAGGAGGATTCTTTAACCCATCTCTTTTTGGAAACAGAATCTGAATGGAGTCAGAAATCGAATATTCATGATTGTCCAATCTGTTTTTTAGTATTGCTTGAAAATGATTTGAACACAGTTTTTTGATTTGTTCCACATCGTGAAAATTAGTAAACTTCTTCTTATTTTTTAGACCTTGGATTTTTGAAGAGATGATTTCAATCGAGAGGGAGTATAGAAAAAACAGAAAAAAGGCAAATACAAAATAAAAGAGTTTAAAATTCCCCTCGATCCATTGATTCCGATAGAAAATGTAAAAACCGATTATTGCTAGAAGAAAAATCAAGTCTTTCATATTATAAATTGAAATTAAGGAAGTTCGAAATCCCAAGATAGATAATCCTGCAAAGAAGGATACTTAAGAATCCCTCTCGCAGTGATCCATACAAAAATTCCGAATGGGATTTGAGTCAATAAACCTAGAAATACGGAACGATTGTCGTATGTGACCCCATAAAAAACATTGATTCCAATATCCAAACCATGGGAAATTGTACCTACAAGGAACCCAAACACGTAAACCAAAAGAAAGATAAGGTGCTTTCGATTGAATTTGGATCCATTCCTTGTCCGATTACTTTGCAATTTTGCTTCGACTCCTTGCGTTTTGTCTCTTCTTAAATTTATGCCCTTCCTACATCGAACAGAATGTACAGAGCCTAGGCAATCTTTAGAAATTTAGAACATTTCGATGAACGAATTCACTCCTTGTGAATCTTCAAATTGAGAGAAGATACACAATATTACGAATCAAAATACAAATTGTCCAAGAAAATCAAACTTTCACTTTTTTTTAAACCTTTTTCCTCCAAACTGTACGAATCTTGCATTTGTTTTTGGCATAGGAGAAGACCTGTCCCGGTCTTTTGAAAAAAACAATGCGAAGAACCCTGATTCTATTGATCATACTTCTAATTACTGAATATTCTCTTTTTGCTCAAACAACCACAGTGGAACCAACCACTTCGAATTCCGCGCCTCCGAATTCGAATGTTAGTCCACAAACACAACCAGTTCCAGAACCCAAACCAACACCTCCTCTTTGGTCAGATGGATTTAGCGCGGGTGCTCTTGTTCGGATTCGTCCTGAAATGAAATACAATTTTGATTTCAATCGCAATACCAATGACAATGTTGATTTTACAGGACAAAAGATTCAATTCTGGATCCAAAAAGAATTCACAAAAGATGTGATCGCAAAAATCACTTTCCAAGATAGCCGCCTTTGGGGAGCCGAAAAAGGATCATTGACGGGGACAGCAAATGCCAATGATGGGACAAGGCAAAGTACAGATGTGAGAGAAGCGTATGTAGAGATTAAAAATAATTTCAGTTTCCCCTTACACGTACAAGCTGGTCGTCAAATTTTGCGTTATGGTGACGAACGTTTGGTGGGTTCTCTTGATTGGACAAATGTTGGTAGAAGTTTCGATGGACTTCGTTTCAAATGGGAAGACAAATTCTTTTCCTCACATCTTTTTGTCACTTCGGTAAGTGAACGCCACTCGGATATTGCAGGCAATACAACCAATTTTGGAATCAAATCTCAATACAATACTTACCTTGATTGTCCCTATAACGGCACAAAATTGTGTACAGCAAAAATAGATGCTCAAAGACAAGAGTTAGGTGATTCATACTTTACAGGTTTTTATAATACACTCAAACCATCTGATTATTTACATATTGATTTGTATTATTTGGGATTACAAAAAGAATACCTTCGCACAAACAATTCCCTTGTCCTTACCACGGGAGAAGTGGGAAATCCAAATACACGTGCGGGACGATGGGATATACTCCATACTTATGGAATCCGAGTTACCAACAAAACACAGGCAGGCAAAAAAGCAATTCAGGCAATTGATTATTCCTTGGAATACGCTACCCAAACAGGAACTACAGGTAGGAATATTACTCCCAAATGGGACACATTCCAAACCAATGTGAGTTTGGTTGACCCTCTCACCAATACAACATACCAACAAAATTTATACCGCGAAAAAGAGCGTTACAAAACATTCGCCTTTGGTGCTGACATTGGTTATACGATATCTAAGGTAAGGATGGGAGTCGCTTATGATGTGGGTAGTGGTGATCCAAATCGCACAGATGGTTCAATTGCATCCTTTCAAAACCTTTTTCACACTAACCATTTTTTTTATGGAATGGCTGACCAAGTCAGTTGGGTGAACATGAAATCAAAATCTATCAATATAAGTTATGCCTCTGAGTCTTTCGGAACATTTCGAATCGATTATTTTGCCATAGAAAAACACAAATTACAAGATAGTTGGTATGACTTAGTTGGTGTTGCAAAATCTGGTGCGAGTACTGAATCCATTTCGAATAACCAATACAATACAAGCCAAGTATTAACAGAAAATGGTGCTGGGAACAATCGCCCCGTATCCTTACTCGGAAGGTCGCTCTTTCGTGAGGTGGATGTAAAATACAATCTCCCTTATAAAAATATCATGATCGAAGGTGGATACAGTATGATATTTGCGGGTGATGCCATCCAAAACAAAGTGAATGACAGGACAGTGAATGCCAATGTTTATTCAAACCAATTTTCGAAAACAGCACAGTTTGCCTATCTAATGGTAACAGCGCAGTTCTAAAAGGAAATTGCCTTGAGGATTCACGAAGCATTCTCCCTTGTTTTGATACACTTCAGAACAAGGGCAGCAAATTGGTTGTATCAAAATCCTCAAAACCAAGAAACGATCGATAGAATAACCAACCAATCAAAACCACTTCTCCGATAAAGGTAAACATTGCAACCTCCCAATCATAACCGGCAACTAAAAGTTTACCGATCGCATCCATAGAATACCCAAGTCCCGCTACCACAACTAAGACCCCAATTATTTTCGATGTTTGTTTTGCAAAAAGGAATACCAGTCCAACAAGAATCAAGTGGATTCCAAATAATACTAACGAAAAATCCCAAAAGTTTTGAAAGGAATTATATAAATGTAGAACTGACGGACAAACATTTGCATTGCAAACAGATGTGACGGATCCTTCATTTTCCACAATAGGAAGGATTGAAAGTAAATTTTGTAATGCCACAACCAAAAGAACAGCATACACCAAACGAAACCATGCAGCTAACAATGATAATTCGAAGTGAAGTGGTCTTAAAATCAAATACAAACCCCAAGCAACAAGAACATCTAAAATCGCCACCACCAAAAAGAGAAAGATCCCCAATCTGAAGGAAAATACTGATGCCTTCAAATTAGCAATTGTGGCACCAAGGTCACCTGCAATAAACAAACTTGGGAAAATTTGAAAGTAAACGATAGGAGCAATCACCGCCATGGCAAGTAATCCAATTCCAGTAAAAAGAGAAAGTGTGCGTAATGTAAATTCTTTGGATGTTTTTGTGCGATTCATAGAGAAACCGTAACCATCCCATAAAGTTCCAAAGAATTTGTCATCTTTTTTTGGGGCGCCTCGAATTTGTTAGATGATTATCAAACCATCAAATAACGACCGCGCTATCCGCTCCAATCTTTCCGATCTACTTGTGGAATAAAATATTATTGAGATGGGAAAGGATTTCCGCTACTATCGCTGGCGCGAGCAGTGGGGGAAGATATGGAAGGCGGGAGTTAATCGCAATACAAATAAAAATCTTATGAGTGGCGATAATGGTGGTTCGGATAAATGCCAGGTATTGAGTGGCTCTGCGCATTTCGTTTATCACCCTCGTCCTTACAAGCTATACTCATTGCAATTAGCAGCGCCGTATCAAAAAAGTATTGACGTATCCCCTCACCCATCCTCCACAAACCAAGAGATGGGAACTGTATACTGGAATTCATTTTCGTGTTAGGCGGACTCTATCGCATCTACTGTGCTAGTATAGTATTCACCTGACAGTTTCGTAAAGAAGCAGTGGTCACACATCCTCAATTTAAAAAAATGATTTTTACCACAAAGTCATTTCCTAGGAGGAAAATGCATGACCACCACCAATACCAACGTAAACACCAAAGCAGCGAGAAGAAAGCTAAATTTACTAGAGTTA
>NZ_RQGG01000012.1 GCF_004769665.1 Leptospira kemamanensis | reverse complement strand
GGTGTAAGTTCAGTAATGGATTCAGCCAAGTGATACTAATCGCTCGATCGGCTTGACCATATTACAATATACACGTGTTAACGTGTATGTATAGATTAATGCGTTGTTTGTTTTACTTTGTTCTGTTTGGTGGTCTGCGCCGAACGACTTTGATGCTAGAGCTCGAAGCTCACGCATCAAGTCGGGTGCTCGCAGTCGCGGCAGTGCCGCTTGGTGCTCCGCAGGCTCTCCCTCTTGGGAGATGCAGAACCTCTGTCGTATACAAATGTTGGGAGAAGCTCTGAATGAAAGTTCAGGGCTTTTTTTATGTCTGGGGAAAAGTTTGGTTTTCTTGATTCGAAATGGAAATTGTTCTCATGTTGTAGTTGGTTTACATTTTTGAGCGTCCATGGATGGACGCGGTAGCGAATTCCGGCCAGGAGGGAAGGATTAGCGAAAAATGGGAACCATCTACAAATGAGTGAAATCATTGCGGAGCACGTGAATTATGATATGGATATCACGTGAGCAGGAGTCGGAAAGGCATTCTGTTACACAACCCGTATCCCATACTTACGAAACACATCTACCATTTCCAAAAAGACTTCAGTCGATTGTTGTTTGAGAATTTTAATGAGTAAAATTAACGCTCGTTCATGGCTTGTCACTTCTTTGTAAGCGATGAAAAAGGCAATGAGGTCGAGAGGATTTAATTTGTTGGCATTCGATTGCCATTTCGAATTCCATTCCTTGCCAAAGTTTGAGCGGTTCAAACGGAAACGTTCCTTGAGGAAGCGAAATAAAAAAGGGATCATTTCGTTTCCTCTGAGAGAATTCCAAAATGTCTTAAAAGTTTGCCATTGGATTCGGTTATAAAATGGTATCTTCATTGGAAAGGAAGGCATAGATTTAGAATGTTGTTGAGTTTGTTGGTCGCAATTCAAAAAAGATTAAGGAATCCTACCCATTTCCAATTTTGATTTTAAAACAATTTTACTGCCTTGATTGATTTTTTGATAAATGGACCAAAACAGTTCATTGGGAACTAGTCCATCTTTGGAAAATTTTGGTTTGATGTGTTTCAAAAGATACATATCATGTTTCTCGCCATTTTTATCGACGATCTTCCCTCTGTGTTCACAATGGAATAAAAATCGAACTTTGTCGTAGGTTGATTGTGAGATATTGATTTCACCAACAATTCCGGAACTCTCCATACGGGAGGCAGTGTTCACACTACTTCCCCAAATGTCATAAGCAAATTTAAAACGACCCACAACTCCTGCGATCACAGAACCTGTGTGAATTCCAATTCGAAGTTCCCAATAGGGAAGATTCAATTGGGTTTTGATCTCTTTCATTTGGTCCATAAAGGATCGGATTTCAAGTGCCGCAAGACAGGCGTCAATTGGATGAGTAAAGTTTGGATCGGGTAAACCGCCAGCGCACATATAAGAGTCACCAATGGTTTTGAGTTTCTCCAATTGGTTTCTGGAAATGATTTCATCAAATTGTGTAAAACATGCATCTAGTTCTGTGATGAGTTCACTTGAGTCCATATTTTGGGCAACTTCGGTGAAGCCGCGGAAATCAGTGAAGAGGATGGTTGCTTCTTCGAAGGATTTTGGTTCACAATACCCATTGACTTTGATTTCTTCTGCGACTGATTTAGGAAGAATGTTTAATAATAGTTTTTCTGATTCTTCGCCGGCAAGTTCCGCATCCTTTTTGGCTTTTTCCAAAAGGATATAACTTCGATCTAATTCCTCTGCTAGGGGGCGCGCGAAAACATATACCAGTAAGTAGTTAAATAACACAAGTGGAAGTGTAACTAATGTAATGTGGAATAGGCTTTCTCCAAATGCCAACTTTTCTAAAAATTTTGGCATTTGAAGTAAACTGGCAAATAGGATGGAAAAAATCCCTAAATTGGCAAGTTTTTGGCTGAATCGAATGGTTCTCCCTGGTAAAGAAAATGCTCCTAATTTTAAAACAGCAAATCCAAGTAAGGTGGTCGGAATGAAGAGATAATCTGAGATGGGTGGGATTTTCAATCCATGGGAAGGAAAAAATGCTGTTAATAAAAATACTCCAGAGAGTAAAACAGAACCTAACGCAACAATGGATTCCTTTGGTAAATCCTTCCATCGTCTGCGAATTTCTCTTCCCACAATGATAAATGCAAAAAAACCAGCGGCTCCCAGTAAGTAAGGCACCATCGAACTTTTATGGATGATACCGTACTCATAGCGGTAGTAACCATTATGTAAATAGGGAGTGATCGATAAAAAAGAACAAAGAACAGAAAGTAAATCAACGGCAAGTAATGATTTTGGTCTTTGGCTACCTATTGCCTTGATCACAAAACGTGATAAGATACTCGGCGCCAAAGAGAAGATTAGAAAGCTAACCTGCGATATGCGAAGTAAAATTAAATAATTGAGTTCGAGTTTGGTAGGAATAGATTGTAAATTATAAAATGCAGTGATGATAAGTGAAAAAGCACATAATTGATTGATTTTTGCCTGCGGGTTACTTCCTGCTACAATGATTGCCATAAAAATAGCGACAAAAAAAGAAATGGTAGGAGGGAGAGCATGAGGAAACCAATTGTCATTCAAATAAGCACTGTGGCTTAAACCTAGTGCGACTGTTCCACTGAGGACAATCAGCGAAAAAGAAACCACACCGAAGAGAATGTAAAATAATCCGTTTCGATCAAAGAGAAGTTCATTTACATCGAGAAAATCTGAACGAAAAATACCATACGCGATTAGGATGAGAGGAATGAAGATAAAAAAGGATCCAGGATATACATTGTATCCGAGTAAAACAGGAGCATTGGAGATCGTCATCAGAAACAATACATTATAACCAATGAAGAGCGATTTATGAATTCGTTTTAAAAGGATTTTCCATTGGAAAGTAAAAAATGGTAATACGAGTGCAAAGTATCCGACAAGAGGGATGATCCCAAATGGTTTTATGTAATTTGTTGCTTTGGGATACTTGCCAAACTGGTAATCAAACCAATCATTATGAAATCCAAGTCCTTGGAAAAGTCCTACATAACCAAAGGCGACGCTGATCCAACAAAGATAGGTATAATATAAAAATACCTTTTTTCTTGAGAGCGCATAACAGATGTAAAAGTTAGAAGGTAAAATGAGAAGGATAAAGAGATAAAGCCAATTGTTTAAACTGAGTAATAGCTCTCGATCCAAGACCCATGCTCTGAGTGAAAGTACGAGCCCAAGAATCCCATATCCAAAAAAGGAAATGGCAACATTTAAAGAAAGGATTCTCTCTTCTCCTCGTGTGTGAAAAATCCTTCGAAAACTAAAAGCGCTTAAGAAAAAACCAACAACAAGGGAAATGATACCCGGGATTCCATAGGGAAGTTGTAACCAAAAATATGTCCATCCGTCTGTGATCGTGTCGATATTTGGCAATGAGTAGGTATATTCCATCTTTGGATCATTTTTTTATCAAATTCAGGCTCACGTAAAGAAATAAAAAATTTCATGTATCAAACTTCGAAATTGTTTAGTAACATTAATTTAGGGGAATATCCGAATGAAATGTGATCGAAAAAAAATAAAATGTTGAAAGGGATGCAACTAACCGAGGTCTTGTTGGAAACTTCTCCCTTGGAAAAGATTTCCATTTTTGTATTCCAAAAATCGATTGCAAATGGAATCAAAAGTAGTTCGCTGTATCGTCAGTCAGTAGTGAGGTTGTATGGAAAAACGATTTTTAAAATGGGCAGAGATTCTTGATTTTATCATCTTATTCGGTTCCACCATTACATTACTTGCTTGGATATTCGGTGCACCAATTTTGTACCGAACAGATGGCCCTGTTTTATCTATTTTTACATCCATTTCTCTTCTTGTCATTGTTTGTTTACGAATTGCCACAAGGCATTTTCATCTTTGGCCTTTCACTGCAAATCTTGCTTTTTTAATGATCGTAGGTGGCGGGAATATCTCTTCCATACTGATGTTACTCTCTGCACCAGCCGTTCATATCAATCCTAAGTCGAGTCTTGTGATGACCTCTATTTTCACATCTTGTGGTCTTATCTTTTTTAGTTTTTACGAGATATTACTCTATTTGCGTCGGACACCCAATCGATTTTGGATTTTGGATGATATTTTGATCCACCTAGCGCTTGTTCCTGGAGGTTTGAGTTTACTTGGCCATCTTTTCCAAAACCCAACGTATTTGAGTATGTCAATTGACCCAAGAGTAGGAGTCTCTCTTTTGGAAATGGGATTTATGGCATTACTTGCCCTTTCTACCATACTTGCCAATCCTCATCTTTTTTTATGGAAATTTTTAAAAGGAGGACTTGCCAATCAAATGACCTTTCTTGGCTTATTTACCAACCAATACATCGCACCAATTTTGTATTTATGGATTGCAGGTGTGAGTTGGGAGGCTGGATCCTTTGGTCCTGAGTTATTTATTTTTTTTGCGGGAGTGATTGCCACGCTTGGTTTTTTATTATTCCAAGCCAAGCTGGAAGAAGGAAGATCCACCTAAATTTGTTTTGAAATCTTTCACTTTGAAATCGTTTTTGATCGAATCTCTATCTCTCCTTTTTTGATTTTCTCAATAAGAATACTTTTTTTCATCTTGAGAAAAGATTTGTCTTAAACCAAAGAGGAAAAGAAACATAAACATCCAAGCAATAGCACCCGTTACAAGCCTTTCACTACCAAATAACCAGTGTAAGTCGTGAGGAACAGGATCCACAAACATCTTTTGCATTTTCACAACATATACCCAACCTGCATGAATTCCAATAGGCAAATACAAGGCGCGTGTATAAATCCATGCGTAGGAAAGAGCATAACCCACAAAAAATAACCCAATCATTTCTGGAATTAGAACCAAGGGATCAGAGATGGGACGGATAAAATGGGTAAGAGAAAAAAACAAACTCGTAATGATAGCCGCTTTTTTTTCTCCCCATTCTTGCACAAACGATTGTAAGAGGTATCCACGAAAGAATAATTCTTCAACAAACCCGATACAAAATACAACGAGTAAAAAATAGAAACTTAATAGCCAATCAGAAACTGTAAACACTTTGGGTGCCCAAGTGGCAACTCCAAAAACTACTTTTGTTGCGACAACGAAGGATAACGATACGATCCCAACGATAAAACCTAAAATGAGTTCCTTTCGTTTGGAAGGAAAGTTTTCTAATCCAAGGGAAAGGATCGACTTTTGGTCAATTTTTTTACGAAACCAAATTAAGGAAAAAAATAAGATTATGGTAGCAGTTCTTGATAGAATTTTCGTAAACGTAAATGGTTTTAATCCAACACTAGGATTTTGTGAATACAAAAACATTTGTAGAGAGTATAATAGGAAACTGATTCCTAAACTAACACTGATTACGATGGCAAAAAAGTAGGAAAATTTTTTAGATAGAGTCATTGGAATCAATCGTTATCAATTAAAACATGTTGGTTTTCGTATAGCATTGTTTCGGTGAGTGTCGCTTTTTCGTAGAAAAAAAATAGTTTCCCATCGGAGAACTCCTGAAAATCTCTATGAATGAAGTTCAGGAATCAGAGAGTAGACACTAGTTTGGATTTGTGATGATACAAAGTAAGAAAGAACTGATACCCCCTTGTTTTATGATGCGAATCTTTTGGATCTTCTTTTTGGTTTTGAGTTTTGCTTGGGATTTAACACCAATCTTTGCGGAAACAAAGAAAGCCGATGAACAACATTCAGAAATAGAAATCACAGTGGCCGTGGCCGCAAATTTCAAAAATCCGATGGAAGAAATTCATCATTTATTCCAAATCCAAAATCCAAATTGTAAAATCATATACCTATATGGATCTTCCGGCCATCTAACAAACCAAATACGAAACGGAGCACAAATAGATCTTTTTTTATCAGCAGATTTAGATTTTCCAGTATCTTTATATAAGGAAGGATTCTCTCTAACTCCACCCGATGTGTATGCGGAAGGACGTTTGGTTTTGGTATCAAATGAGACACTACCAATTGGTGATTCTCTCTCAGAAATTCTTACATCCAAACAAATCAAATACATTGCCATCGCCAATCCCAAAACTGCACCTTACGGAAAGGCGGCAATGAATTATCTAACGCAACTTGGTATTTGGAATTCCATCGAAGGAAAGTTAGTGTATGGTGAAAATGTAACGCAAGTGAATCAATTTGTATTCACAGGGGCAGCGGATGTGGGATTTACTTCGTTTTCTTCTGTGAAGTCAAAAGAAGACCAGTGGAAGAATTGGAAAAAATTAGATCCGAAACTTGTTCCACCGATCCGCCAAGGTAAAATTCTCATCCAACCAAAAGAACCTCATTCATTGGAAAAAAAGCGAATCCTACATCGATTGTCTCAATTCATTGGTTCTAAAGAAGTATTTCCTATTTTTCAGAAATACGGATATGAAATTCCGGTCGAACTTCTGAATCCGAATGCAAATGGAAATACAAACGCAAACGCAAATGGCATTGCAAATACAAAGCAAAATAGAAACGAATACAACGATGCAAATAGAAACAGAAACATAAATGCAGATCGTAAAACAAAAGCGAAGTAAACTTCAAATGCAAATCTTCAGCCGATCAAAAATTCAATTCCAAGTAAAATTCAAAACCAAATGCTTCAAACAGGAGGCCTTTGTATGATCGAAAGCCTACCCATTTGGTTGACATTGAAGTTAGCGGCACTCACCACACTGGTTCTTGTGGTCATTACGATCCCGATTGCATATGGTTTAGCCTACACTCGATTTCGATTTCGTACGGTCATCGAATCAGTTCTGAACTTACCTTTGGTTTTGCCACCCACAGTGATTGGATTTTATCTTTTGATTGCCTTTAGTCCCAATCATATCTTCGGGGAATGGTTGGAACGTGAATTCCAGATTCGATTGGCTTTTAGTTTTTTCGGAATTCTTCTTGGTTCTGTGATCTTTAACCTTCCTTTTATGTTACAATCCATTCAGGTAGGATTTTTATCGGTTCCCCCTGCGATGATTGAAACGGGCATCGCTCTTGGTAAGTCTAGGTGGACCATCCTCAGAAAAATCATTTTACCTCATTGTAAATTTTCCATTTTTACGGGAATGGTATTAACTTTTGCTCATACCATCGGTGAGTTTGGTGTGGTATTACTCATCGGAGGCAGTATCCCTGGGAAAACGAAAGTGACTTCGATTGCGATTTTTGAAGAGGTGGAAGCTATGAATTATGGCAATGCTCATCTCTATTCTTTGGTTTTACTCCTCATTAGTTTTGTTAGTTTATTTGTTTTGTTCCTTTGGAAACGAAATGGATTACTTTTTTCTCTGGAAAAAACAGAATGATCGAAGTTGCGGTAGAAAAAACATTTCGTTCGAAAGGAATTCCTTCCGTAGAACTTTCCTTTCAGTGTAAAATTCCACTAGAGGAAATCAGTGTCATTTTTGGAGAATCTGGAGTTGGTAAAACTTCGTTATTCAAAATGATGGCGGGATTACTGCTTCCCGATCGGGGAAACATCACTGTTGCTGGAGAAGTGTGGTTTGATTCCGAAGAGAATGTAAACCTACCGATTTCAAAACGTTCCCTGTCTGTATTATTTCCAGATCATCTGTTATTTCCCCATATGAATGTCAGGGAAAATTTGGAATTCTCCATTCCAAAAGGGAAAAACGACAAATCCTTGTTTCAGGACTTGGTGGAAGTAACAGAGATCACATCAATTCTTGCCAAGTCGATCTCACAACTCTCGAGTGGACAAAAACAAAGAGTGTCACTTGTGCGAAGTCTTTTGCAAAAACCAAGTTTGCTTTTACTCGACGAACCATTTTCCTCTTTGGATGGAAGGCTTCGCCAAAAACTCATGACCCATCTGACTCATCTGCAAAAGGAGTGGGGAATGACGATGTTACTCATTACACATGAAATTCCTGAGGTGGTAAGACTCGCCAAACATGTATTTGTTTTAGAGAATGGCCGAGTGAAGGAATTTGGAAATCCAATTCAGATATTTAAGACAAACGAAATTGGGAAATTAGTGGGTGAAGTGGTGCAGGAAGATCCTAGAACCAAGGAAGTTTCGATATGGATTCCGAACCAATTGGTAAACTTAGAGAGTTCTAGGGAGATCCGGAATCAAAACCAAAATCAGAAAGAAAAACAAAACGATCACCAAAAACAAAAGGTTCATCCCATTCACGATGGTACCAAAACTAACAATCTGGGAGAACGGATCCAAGGAAGGTTTACTCCCGATGAAAGCTAACCCTGTCCATTGGCTTCTCGTAAAGAGAAGCCAACTAACAAAAAAAAGCGAATAAACTGAAGTAAGTCAGGTTCCTTAATTCGCTAGAAAAATAGATTCAGCTTCGTTTTGAGACCCACCACCGGGATTAAGGCAAGTGGATTGTGCATACATTGTTCCAAATCCATTGGAATAATAATTTCTTGTCGTTAAACCACTATCCGACGGATAAGTACACCGTCCTGTCCTTGTATGTCCTTGACCTAGGACGGTCGCCATAAGAATAGGACAAGTATTTGAAGTAGCTGGACCACTTCCCATCGTATCATAACAAAGAGAAGGTGGATTATAAAGAGTTGCTGAATTTGTGGCAACCACTCCTGCGTTTGCAATTTGAAGATTGTAACCTGTGCTAAAGCCACTGATATGTTTCACCTGGATATAAACGGTACCTGCAGTTAGAGCTACTTTATTGAACTCGGATCCATTCATTCTTTTTTCTGCGAAGGCAATGGGTGTTCCATTGAGACTGCTGAAATAAGAAATATCTAAATCAGAGGCACCATGCCCAAAGGTATTGAATACATGGCTTGCAGTGGTTGCCGTGATTTTGAAAAAGTTTTTATTGTCCCGTCCATCAATGAATCTTTGGGTCGCCGTAGGTTCATTGATCGTCCAGTCCACTAACGGACGGTAACGAACAGAAGTGGTGAAGACTGACTCCCCATTTTTTTGCACAACGAAATCCACTGCTGCATTTTCATTGATGTTCGGAATCGTAGGCATCACAAATTGGATGGAATCAGAAGAAACTTCTGAAACACCCGTTGCTGTTTGTCCTCCAACCGTAACCGTGATCCCTGAAGTTTTCCCTGCTAAATCTGAATTTTGTATTGTGTTGTAGGAACCAGGGTAACCTAACTCGAAGATATAGTCTTTGGGTTGAGACAAATAGAGAGCAACTAATAGTAAGTCGGTATCAGAAAATTCTTTCTTTTTTACACATCCAATCAAAGAGAAAACCAAAACGGCCAAGATACTCTTTTTCATAATGTATTTGATGTTAAATGATGGTTTTTAGAAGTAAATTAAAAAATTAAGAAATGAGAATGTAGTCAATAAAAAAAAGACTATAGCAAAAATAAACAAAGTGTTCGTTTTACAATCAATTCGAAACGAATGGTGACATTCAAACGACTTCTTGTTCAGATACCATCCATATTTATTTTGAATCATTTGTAATATAAAACTAATATGCGTTAGGGACAGGGAGGGCTTGGTCCCTTGGGACGGAAGCGCAAGCGAACCCCGGAGTGGCCCGACCCCGCAAACTTTAGATGAGGAAATTCATTACCAATGGGGAACGCCCAAGCAAAACCTTCGACTGGAATTATGATTCCGTTCGGAATTCGTGCGAATTGATGTAAAAAAGTGGTTCACAATTTTTATGGAGATGTTTTGCATTTATTTGAAATAAATTGACCAATACTTCGTTTGATTCTTTTCATAAGGAGCCGTCGCATTTTCTTTCTATTGTAATATTCGGAAAATGGAATGTACGGTGAAGCTTAATGAGAAAGGAAAATGAAGATGTTAAAGAAAACTGCGAAGTTAAAGTTCAACTCGTATCTACTAAATGGTATATGCGTTTTAGTCGGAATGCAAATCGTGTTCACCAATTGTGAAAAAAAGAAAAGTTGTTTTGCCTATGTGCCTGCGAGCACTACCAATAGTGAAACGAATCAGACTTCCAAAAGTATCTCTTTGTTACCTGTAGGAGAACAATCGGAAGATGATTGTGAACAAACTGGACTCTTGACTTCACTCATCACTGGTATTGCAAAACCACCTGCACAGATTGTATTCTATAACGATAGTGGTGCAGTAGCGACGAGAGCTGGTCTTTATACAGATTCCTCTTGCACACAACCTGCAGCAGAAGCGACAAACGTCGAAATTGCAAAGTTTTCTAAGTATGTAGACTATGTTCCCTCACCCAATTCCAATTCTTCTCCCTATTACTATTATGGTTATGTGAGAGACGGTGGAGCTTCTGTTTGTTACACACAACCCAGATCGTTTCCTGCAGGGAATATAGCATGTACGATGACTTTAAGACATTCCGGTGGGGCAGGTGCCACAGTGAGTCTCAGTAGCAGTTGTGGTTAAACCATTCTAATTTCTTTTAGTCGTGTGACTAAGGTTTGCCTGCGGGAACATGGTTCAGTTTGTTCTCCGTGGGCATGTGAATTCGTTTTGACAAAGGCTTCCTTTCCTAATGGTCTGTTTTTAGTGGAAGGAAGGAACCTTTTTTGTTTTCTCATCGATTGAAATTTTCCGTAACTCTGATCACTCCCTTGTTTTTCTTTCTGTTATTCTTTACATTGAATTGTAAAGGCCAGACAAACGAGTCCACAAGTGGGTCCTATCAAGTTTATTATACAACAGAGGTGGTTGCAGAGGAAAAGACGGAAAGCTCCCTTCGTTCTTTGGACTGGATTCCCTTACATGCACCCTTACAATTAGGATTTTATACGAAACCTGTTTGGATTCGTTTGGAATGGAAAGGAAACGATTTTCCCGAAACCTTATTTTTAGAAAACCAAGTAGCATACTTTGACTCGTTACGATTCCTGCAGTGGACCAGTGGCGGATTACAAATCCAAGAAGATGGGGATTTGGTTCCGAAACGGAAAACTTTGTATTCCGAACATCCTTTTTCCCTGTTTCAAATCGATACAAAAGCGTTAAAGTCTCATCCCGATGTGTTTTTAGAAATTCAAACCATCTCTAATTTTTTGTTCGCACCAAAAATTTGGACAAGTGAAGAGATGATGCAATCGGTGTTTCAAACACGTGATTATTTCCTCATATTTTTTAGTGTTCTATTGTTTGTTTTGATTTTGAATTTGAGTGTGTATGTGAATACACGTAATACAAGTTTTTTGTATTATTGTTTTTATATACTCTGTTCTGGGTTCTACCAAATTAGTTATACTGGGTATGGTAAAATTTATTTTTGGCCAAACGACACAAATTGGAATGATCGAAGTTTGGTATTTTTTGGATCCATTGCGCTTTGGAGTGTGATTCTTTTTTCCAATCGATTTTTATTATTATCCAAACGTTTGCCAAAATTAAAACTTCCTCTTTTGGTTTTTTCTATTTTGATTTTAACAAACGCTTTCACTAGTTTGTTTGTGAAACATATCATATGTGATCAAATCATTCACTTTATCGCCATCATTGTTTCATTTACACTGATGGGAGCCGGGATTCTTGTCTTTCGACAAAAATATAAAATGGCAATCTACTATATCATCGCTTGGTTTTGTTTGTTAGTTGCCATAGTTTCCTTTAATTTGTATGCGTTTAATGTATTGCCGGATCACTTCCTTTTGCGTAATGCCATTCAATATGGGAATTTTTTCGAAATCATTCTCTTTCAATTTGCACTCCTTGCGAGAATAGGGGAAACCAAAGAAACTTCTGTATTATTTCCAAAACCTGAATTGAAACTCAATGTTTCCGAACAAAGGATTGCCAATTTGAATCCAGAACTTGTGATTCAAAATATCGATTCTTCCCTTGTGAAAGAAAAATTGTATTTGGATGAAGATTTGAATTTGCAAAATGTTGCTTCTAAATTCCAACTGAGACCCGATCAATTGTCTGCCATCATCAATGTCAAACAAGGGATGAATTTTAACCAATGGATCAATGGATATCGCATTCGGGAAGCCTGTGAGCTGATGAAAACTTCTCCCGATAAAAATATCCTAAACATTGCGTTCAGTGTTGGTTTTAACTCGAAGTCTGCTTTTAATGAAGCCTTCAAACGCGTGATGGGAGAAACTCCTACGGAGTATCGCAAACGAATGAAAGTTGGATCTTAATTCGTGCGGTTTCTTCCATCAAACTTTGATTAGGAATTACCTTGATGAAAACATCAGGAGCCTATACGGAAGATTTAGAATCTTTTCCCAAAGCGAAACCGAAAAAAAGGAAAAGAATGTAATTTATGCTGAATGAATCCATATTAGAATTGTTTGGGGTGAAAACCTTTCGAGGAAACCAAGAACAAATTATCAAACATGTATTAGGAGGCAATCATTCGCTTGTACTAATGCCGACTGGGATGGGTAAATCCATTTGTTACCAAATTCCAGCCCTCGTTTTGGAAGGAACTTGTATTGTGATTTCTCCACTCATCGCTCTCATGAAGGACCAAGTGGATGCTCTTCGTAAGAAAGGCATTCAGGCAACGTATATTAACTCCAGTTTGAGTCGTACAGAAAGATTGGACCGATACCAAGGACTCAAATCTGGTTTATACAAATTGGTGTATGTATCTCCAGAAAGGTTTCAAAAAAAAGAGTTTATCGATGCTGTTCAGTCCATTCCGATTTCTCTTCTTGCCATTGATGAAGCGCATTGCATTAGCCAGTGGGGACATGACTTTCGACCTGATTACAAAAAGATTTTATTCTTTCGGAAAGTATTACAATTCCCAACCACCATTGCTCTCACGGCAACGGCTTCTCAACGAGTACAAAGTGATATTATCTCACAAATGGGTTTAGATCCCAAAGAGATCCAAGTTTTTGATGATGGACTATTTCGGCCCAATTTACATTTAGCAGTGGAACCTTGTTTCGATCGTGAGTCCAAGTATGAACGATTGTTAACGGAAATAAAATCAAAACGAGGAGTGACTATAGTATACTGTAGTTTGATCCAAGATTTGGAATCTCTTAGCCATTGGTTCGATACCAAACAAATCAAACATTTGGTGTATCATGGAAAACGATCCAACGAAGACCGTAGTAAAACCTTGTCGCGATTTCTAAAGTCAGAAGATGTGATTTTACTTTCTACCAATGCGTTTGGGATGGGAGTCGACAAAGCCAATGTGCGAAATGTTTTCCATTTACAAATTCCTGGCAGTATTGAAGCCTATTACCAAGAAATTGGAAGAGCGGGAAGGGATGGTGAACCTTCCTATTGCAAACTTTATTATACGGAAGATGATTTAGCGATCCAAATGGATTTTTTGGATTGGCAAAACCCAGAGATTCAATACTTAAAAAAACTGTATCAATTGATTCATCAAAAACAAAATCAATTATCGACACTCGATTATGAATCCATCCAATCCCATATGACGTTTAAAAATAAGTCAGATCATAGGGTGCAAACTGCCATCAACCTACTTTTGAGTGTTGGACTTATCTCTGGTGATTTGGAAAGAGGCACTCTCCAACTGGAAAGAGAATGGGATGATACTTTGTTTTCCAAAGAAGAGTTGGAATCGAAAAAGAAAGAAGGTGGAAAACGCCTCTACCAAATGCTTCAGTATACCAAAACAAATGATTGTCGAAGGAAATTCATCCACCAATATTTTGATTCCCCCTTTGTTTCTTGCGGAAACTGTGATCTCTGTGTCGAAAAAGAACCTATCTTGGATTAGGCGGCCTTAAAGATTTCGAAGACAGTACTATTTGGTTTGTAAAAATATCTCGTTTTTTCTCTAGATAGGTTTTGGATCGAAGTTTTGATGTATTCTTCTTTGGAAATACCCATAGGAATCAATCGAAACAAATCCCGAAATTTTAAAGTAGGAGGTACGTTAAACTCCCAACAAATTTCTTCTTCGATCGCAAGTAAACTTTCCAAACCTTCTTCATTTGCAAATGTTTTCCCGTTTCCCATTTCCAAAATCCTGGAACCATCAAAGTATTCTTCTAAAAGTGATTCTACGTATTCCATATCTGACCTCTATCTAACATCCATGCTACCAGTGGCCTCGGACAAAACTGGCACGTAGCGAGCGAGAATCGAAAAAAAAGATAGAATTATCCCTCTCTTTATGGAGCAATCAGAAGCAATTTTTTAGACGAGTGAGTGTGTTCGATGTCGAAATTCCCTTTTGGAATTGTTTTTTCCTATGGTATCTTTCTGTTATATTTCCATTGTTCTTCTCCGGCAACCCAAGTGACGGAGCCGCAAACCAAAGAACCTGAAGTTGTGACCAGGAGGAATTGGAGCCCAAAACCGCAGTGTTGCCAGTTGTCTGCAGAGTTTTTAGGAGTGGTTGTCCTTGATCAAATATGTGTTACTGAAACGGAAACAAAACTTAGGCTCCATACCAAAGATTGGAAACGAGTTTGTGTTTTGAAAGAAGGGATGGTTTTCCGAGATGAATTAGGAACCAATTATCCTTTTATGAAGTCGGAAGGGGTTGAGCTTTGCCCCAAACGTACCAAAATGAAAGACCAGGATTTTTATTTGGTGTTTGGTTCTCTGTCTCCCCTTGCCGAGTCTTTTGATTTAATCGAAGACAAAAATGCAAAACATGCACACAAACCTTGGGTCTTTGAAAAAGTGAATGTATCCAATTGCCAGTGGACGGAGTAGTTGATCTAAAGTCAGAAAATTTCGTTCCAACGTTTGATTCACTGCTCCTTCGCTTTGAAACTAGCTGTGAATCAAATGGACTTCTTTTCGGACATTACGATTTTTTGGACCAAGCAGAACACCAACCTTGGTTCGAAACAACTCCCGCCGATAAAATATTACATTTGCCCCAACCATCATTGAGTTTGGTAAACTGTGCGCAATATTGGCAAACTTGATTTTTTGTTTTGGTTTGTTTTCGATCAGGGTATAAAGTAAAGTCTGTATCTTCTGCGTTTTGATGAAAACCTAATGCTTGTGCTGTGGGATCGTTCTCTGAAACTGGTTTTTCTCCTTCTGGTAACGGGAAGATTTGTTTTTCTTTTTTCTTTTCTTTCCCCAAAAGGACACTCTCCCCCAAAATTAGGGAGAGAGTTGAAGTAAGAACAATCGTGTTTTTTAAGAATTGTTTGCGATTGTATCGTTTCATTTTTTATTTTACATCAAAACGATCGGCCATCATCACTTTGTTCCAAGCGGCAACAAAGTCTTTCACAAACTTTTCTTTTGCATCGTCTGAAGCATATACTTCTGCCACAGCACGTAACTCAGAGTGAGATCCGAAAATCAAATCTACAGATGTTGCTGACCATCGCTTTGCACCTGTTTTACGATCGACTCCTTCGTAAATCCCTTCTGTTTGTTCGGACTTTTGCCATTTTGTGGACATATCCAAAAGATTTACAAAAAAATCATTGGATAAGACCCCTGGTTTTGTTGTCAGAATTCCATGTTTTGATTTCCCAGAATTTGCATCCAAAGAACGCATCCCTCCGAGTAATACAGTCATTTCTGGAATGGAAAGTGCCAACATATTGGATCTATCAACTAACATCTCTGTAGGTGACATGTAGTTGCCGGGTCCATAATAATTTCGGAACGCATCGGCTTTTGGTTCCAATACGGAGAAGGAATACTCATCCGTTTGTTCTTTTGTTGCATCCGTTCTGCCAGGTGTGAATGGAACAGTGACCTTCACTCCTGCTTTCCTTGCGGCCTCTTCGATGGCAACATTTCCAGCGAGAACGATGAGGTCAGCAAGGGAGATTTTGCTTCCCGACTGATTGAAATCCTCTTGGATATCTTCCAATTTTTTAAGAACTTTGGTGAGCTCTTCTGGATCGTTCACTGCCCAATTTTTTTGTGGTGTGAAACGGATTCGTGCTCCATTGGCACCACCTCGCATGTCTGTGCTTCTGAAACTAGATGCAGATGCCCAAGCTGTGCGCACAAGTTGTGGAATGGTCAAACCTGATTTTAGAATTTTTTCTTTTAGTTTTCCGATTTCTTTTGGACCAACTAACTTATGGGATACGGCAGGCACTGGGTCTTGCCAAATCAATGGTTCTTTTGGTAGGTCTTTCCCAATATAACGAGTGAGAGGACCCATATCTCTATGTGTTAATTTAAACCAAGCTTTTGCGAAAGCGAGTTCAAATTCTTTTGGATTTTCTTGGAATCTTTTTGCGATCACTTTGTAACTTGGATCAAATTTTAAAGCCAAGTCTGTTGTGAACATAATCGGAGCATGGCGTAATGTTTTGTCATGCGCATCAGGTACCATGTTCGCACCGGCTCCATCTTTAGGAATCCATTGGATGGCTCCCGCTGGACTTTTGGTTTGCACCCACTCAAAACGAAACAAGTTGTTTAGATATTGAGTTGTCCACTTTGTTGGATTTGCAGTCCAAGCACCTTCCAATCCACTAGTGATTGTGTCTTCTGCATTTCCTTTTTTGTAATTGTTTTTCCAACCAAACCCTTGTTCTTCGAGGCCAGCTGCAGCTGGTTCTTTTCCTACATGTTTCGATGGGTCTGCTTTTCCATGTGCTTTTCCGAATGTGTGACCACCTGCAATGAGAGCCACAGTTTCTTCATCATTCATCGCCATTCGACCAAATGTTTCGCGAATGTCTTTAGCAGCTGCTAGAGGGTCTGGGTTACCGTTAGGACCTTCTGGGTTCACATAAATTAATCCCATTTGAACAGCAGCAAGAGGATTTTTTAAATCACGGTTTCCTTTGTATCTTTGGTCCTCTAAGAATTTTTTTTCAGGACCCCAATACACAAGGTCAGCTTCCCAATCATCAGTTCGGCCACCGGCAAATCCGTATGTTTTAAATCCCATGGACTCGAGCGCAACATTTCCCGTTAAGACCATGAGGTCTGCCCATGAAATTTTTTTCCCATATTTCTTTTTGATGGGCCAGAGAAGTCGACGTGCTTTGTCTAGGTTTGCATTGTCAGGCCAGCTATTGAGAGGTTCAAACCGTTGTTGTCCACCACCAGCTCCGCCTCGACCATCGGAAATCCGGTAAGTTCCTGCACTATGCCATGCCATACGAATGAAGAATGGACCGTAATGTCCGTAATCGGATGGCCACCATTCTTGTGAGGTTGTCATCAGAGTTTTGATTTCTTGTTTTAAGTTTTGGATGTCCAATTCCTTAAATTCTTTGGCATAGTTGAATTGGCGCCCCAAAGGGTTTGATTCTGCACCGTGTTGACGGAGTGGTGCCAAATCCAAACGTTCCGGCCACCAAAATTGATTGGATACGTTTTGGCGGTCCATTCCAGGGGTTTCCTTCGTATCAGCAGCTCCGATGGGGCCAAAGACCAATACCAGGAGGGCGATTGTGAAACGGGTTATATTTCTCATACTGACCTACTCTTTCTAGATTTAGTTTAAAATTAGATTCGGTCCAGTTTGGAAAGCAAGTCAAAAATTTAGATTCATTCTAAATTTTATTTGGAATAGGTAGTTTGGATCCTCTCAGGCAACTGGTTTGGCACTTGTTTATGCATTCGAATCTCGATTCTTTTCTATCTGTCAACAGGATAGGAAATTTTTTCTGAATCCAATTCTCGATTCTTTCCCTTCGAGTCATGTTTCTGAAGATACAGGTTTCCATGCGAGGACGAGGAGACTTGCCAATGACCGGATTACGAAGGTATTCTCCTGGATGGGAAGGGGGATGGTAGGATAGGCACTAGGGCAGTTCCGTGAGTCTTTTTTTCCAGAGTTTTGCTGTCCGGAAAAGTTTTTCCTTCCTTCCTTTTTCCATTCGGTATAAATTTCCTACGAGAACAGATGTACGTGGATTTTTAGAAAAAACCTCTTTGTGCTTTTCAATAAAGGACCAATACAGTCCGTCCACTGCCTCTTCCCATTCCCCTTTAGGAAACTTTCCCATCTTTTGGTAATAGTTGGATCCGCAGAAATAAGGTTTCGTGGCAAAGATTCCACCGTCACTATAAATTCCCATTCCATATACATTGGGACCCATGACCCAATCGGAAGAATCAATGAACATTTCCATAAACCATCGATAAGCTTCCTTAGGTGCAATTTCCAAAAGTAACATCAAAGAACCCACAACCATCAGTCGTTCAATATGATGGGCATAACCATACTTTTGGCATTTTTGAATCACATGGTCAAGAGGAGGAATGCCTGTCGTTCCATCATACCAATGTTTGGTGAGTTTTCTATGATGCGAAAAATAATTGGACTCTGATTGTTCTTTCTCAAAATTTTGGTAAATCCCTCGGATAAATTCTCGCCAACCAATGACTTGGCGAATGAAACCTTCTAGGGACTCAAGGGGAGTATTCTTTTTTTTTGCATACTCTAGGGTCGAATGAATCACTTCTTCTGGAGTGAGAAGGCCTGTATTTAAAAAGGGTGTGAGAATGGAATGTTGTACAAAAGGGTATTCCACAGAAAACGCATCTTCATAGGGACCAAAGGTTTCCAATCGTTCTTTTAAAAAATTGTCTAACCATTGTTTGGCTCCAATTCTCGTAGTTGGTAACCAAAATTCTTTTGTGTTTCCTGGATGGTTCGAAAATTGAGTTTCGACTAATGTAAAAACTTCCCTTTCTTCCTCTGTAAATGGAATGAGAGGAAGAGTGGGGGCGATATAATCTTTCGGTAACTTCTTTCTATTTTCAGTATCAAAACTCCATTTTCCTCCCACAGGGAATCCACTTGGATCCAAAAGAATGTTTCGTTTTTTCCGTTGTGACTCATAAAACGTTTTCATAAAAGGTTTTCGAACCGATTTTAGATAGGTTTGAAATTCAATCCTACGGGTCAAAAACATGGGAGACCTATGTTCTAAATAGGGATAGGCATTGGAAGCCAAACAGTCTTTGATCCTCGTTTCAAAAAAAAGATCTTCGATTTCAAAGAAATGAACTTCCGTAATCAAATTCGTTTTTAAAAATTTCAGAAATTGTGTTTCATATGGATCTCGTGAATCCGTCAATGTCTCATAGTGGACTTTAAATCCTAAAGATTTGAGTTCTTTTGCGTAAGCACGCATCGCTAAAAAGAAAAAGAGAATTTTTTGTTTATGGAAGGCGAAGTAGGTACATAGTTCTTTATCTTCTCGCATAAAAACGATGTATTCATTTCGTTTTTCTTTTGGGATCAAATGGGTGAGATCAAATAGTTGGTTTCCCAGAATGAGAAGTGCTTTTTTCATTTGTCTCCTTTTTAGACAATGATTTCATCTGCTCTTCTGGATGCCCCTTTAGGAAAAATGGTATTCGCGGGAAAAATTCTAGGTTATAGTGCCAGTATGAGTTATCAGATCCTACTTGGAAAAAGAACCTACCAGTTCCGTGATTTAAAAGATGTGATGGCTAAGGCAACTCCACAAAGGTCGGGAGATGTTTTGGCAGGGATTGCTGCCGATAACCAAGAAGAACGTGTGGCTGCTCAAATGGTTTTAGCAGATTTATATCTCTCTGAATTTTTGAATACGGAACTGATTCCAGCTAATACAGATGAGGTGACAAAACTCATTTTTGATTCGCACGATTTGGAAAAATTCAAACTCATTTCCCACCTAACGGTTGGCGGATTTCGGGAATTTTTACTCTCTGAAAAAACAGATGGATCTGTTTTGGAATCCATTCGTATGGCACTCACACCTGAAATGGTGGCAGCTGTTTCGAAAATCATGTCAAACCAAGATTTAATTCTTGTGAGCCAAAAAATAAGGATTGTTTCGAAGTTTCGTAATACAATTGGTTTGCCTGGTCGATTGTCAGTTCGATTGCAACCGAATCATCCTACTGATGATCCCAAAGGCATTGCTGCCAGTATCTTGGATGGCTTATTACTCGGGAGTGGTGATGCCGTGATTGGAATCAATCCAGCTACAGATCACGTGCCAACCTGTATTTCTTTATTGGAAATGTTGGACCAAATCATCCAAACCTATCAAATTCCAACCCAATCTTGTATCCTCACACATGTGACTACCTCCATGGAAGTGATGCAAAAAGGAGCTCCTTTGGATTTGGTATTCCAGTCCATTGGTGGGACAGAAGAATTAAATAAAAGTTTTGGAATCAACTTAAATCTGTTAGCGGAAGCGCAAGAGATGGCACTTTCACTCAAACGTGGGAGTGTTGGAAATAATGTGATGTACTTTGAAACAGGACAAGGAAGTGCTTTGTCTGCAGGTGCAAATTTTGGCATTGACCAACAAACATTAGAAGTACGAGCTTATGCAGTTGCTAGAAAGTTTTCTCCATTACTTGTGAACACGGTTGTTGGGTTTATTGGACCTGAGTATTTATACAACGGCAAACAAATCATACGTGCGGGACTCGAGGATCATTTTTGTGGAAAACTAATGGGTTTACCGATGGGAGTTGATATCTGTTACACAAATCACGCAGATGCTGACCAAGACGATATGGATAGTCTTCTCACAATGCTTGGAGTTGCTGGTTGTAATTTTATCATGGGAATTCCCGGTGCTGACGATGTGATGTTATCTTACCAAAGTACTTCATTTCATGACGCCTTGTATCTTCGCCAAGTCTTAGGTTTAAAACCTGCACCTGAGTTTGAACGTTGGTTAATTGATAAGGGGATTTTTTCGAATGGGAAAACCTTTTTGCCAGTCGAGAACCAAATGGTTCAAATGTTTGAAAGGGAAATGAGGATTTAAATTCGATGTCAAATTTGGAATCTTGGAGACAGTTTACACAAGCAAGGATTGGGCTTGGCCGGAGTGGTGGTTCCTTATCCACAAAAGATGTATTGCGTTTTCGTTTAGACCATGCAAGAGCAAAGGATGCTGTCCTCCAAGAACCAAATTGGGATCAGTTACGAAAAGAGAGCGCAGAGTTTTCGAAAACTTATGGTATCTCGTCTCAGTTTGTCAAAAGCCAAGTGACTTCCAAAGAAGAGTATTTACTGAGACCCGATTTAGGGAGAAGACTTTCTAAAGAAGATGTCTCTTCGGTAAATCCAGATAACGCCAGTTATGATTTGAGTATCGTTTGTATCGATGGATTGTCTGCAAAAGCAATGGATGAAAATTTGTTACCGTTTGTGAATAGATTCCTCATGATGATTCAGAAAACAAAACTGAGTTTAGCACCTTTGGTTTTTGCGAAGTGGGGAAGGGTGGCCCTCGGTGATGAAATTGCTTCGTTATTCCATGCAAAATTATGTATGGTTGTGATTGGCGAGCGGCCGGGCCTCAGTTCCTGTGACAGTTTGGGAATTTATTTAACATACGAACCAAAACTGGGAAACACAGATGAAACCAGAAACTGTATTTCGAATGTACGCCCACTTGGGTATCCAATGGAAGCAGCCGTTGAAAAAACCATTTATTTAATTTCCGAATCATTCTTACAGAAACGTTCAGGTGTGTTACTCAAAGACCAAATGCCAATGGATACAAAATTCATTCTAGAGAATTAAAAAATTCCCACATAACATCGTTTGCGATCAATGCCTTGGTGGGTGGACCACCCCCAAGGAGAAGGGATGGTTTTTTCCCTCCTGGCCAGGAGTGACCTCCGTCTTCCGTCACGCAGAGTTTTACTTTGACTCCATTTTTACACTCGGTGTATTCTTCACATTTGACGCCGTTTGTTTCTAATACAAGTTTTGGTTTGGGTTGACACTGATTGAACTCTACCCATTTGGAGATGGTTTTGGGAACCGAAACAAAATCGGTAATTAAGGATCGATCCGAAAAACTAGAACCAGCACCTCCATAAAATAAAACTCGATCATCGTTTTTGGCATGAATGTGAAAAATGGAAATGGGTTTTGATGGTTTACAATTGATGGTATTGTCTGTTCCCGCCACGGCCGTGATCGCTGAAAATTCATCTGTCATGGAACAAGCAAGTTGGTAGGACATCAAGCCACCATTGGACATCCCCGTGGAGAATATTTTTTTTTGGTTAATGTTCAGTGATTGTTTCAAATGTTGCAGGATGGATTTTACAAATCCGATATCATCGCTATTCTTTTTTTTTGCTTCGCCACAACAATTTCCAGCATTCCAAGTTGCTAACTTGCCAGATGGATACAAACTATATCCATTGGGAAAAACAACGATATGACCATTTTCTTCTGATTTAGAGATTTGATGGTAGTATTCTTCGTTCGATTGGATCTCCATATCTCCACCACCACCATGAAACACAAGTAAGAGGGGAACAGATTCGAAACCTGTATACGTTTTCGGAACATGGATTTTATAATAACGAAGGACATCTTGGTGATTGATGGAAAAAACGTAATCACCTGGCTTTGTGATCGATTTTGATCGATCGGATTCTGCTTTGGGAGCAGGTAAGGCCAACATCCTTTGATGAAATTTTTCTTTTAAGGTGGAACGGATGTAACCGCGTTCACAAGAAGCGAAAGTGAACACAATCAAACAAAATGAAATCCACTTTCGTTTTTGATTTTGCATCTATGACTCCCGTTTATCTTGTGATAGAGGTGAATTTCAATTCATCTTTGATGCCCATGAGAAGTTCTATGGAACGAATTCTTTTCTCAGTATCATAAATGGAAGAGACAACCATGATTTCATTCACTTGTAAATCATCCGTTAAGGATTTGATTTGGGAAAGAATGGTATCTTGTTTACCCACAGCTGAAAAGGATAACATTTGTTTTGCCATCTGTTTTTCTGATTCAGACCATAGGGAATCCATGGATGATACTGGCGGTGGGAAAGCACTCCGTTTGTTTCGCAAAATTCCTAAAATGGACTGCTCTACACTTGTGAATAAAAATTTTGCTTCTTCTTCCGTGTCTGCTGCAATGATATTCATTGCCACCATCGCATACGGTGATTGTAAATATGCGGAAGGTCTAAATTGTTTATGATAAATCGATATCGCATCTTTTAGATAAGTCGGAGCAAAATGAGAAGCAAAGGCAAATGGCAAACCAAGTAAAGCTGCCAGTTGTGCACCAAATAAACTCGAACCTAAAATCCAAACAGGCACATTGGTTCCATATCCAGGAATGGCATTTACCATTCCTTCTTTTCTATCAGAAGATAAATACTCTAAAAGTTCTTTTACATCTTCTGGGAAATGTTGGGAAGCCATGGGATCACGGCGTAATGCTCGTAAGGTGAGTTGGTCTGTGCCTGGAGCTCTTCCTAATCCTAAATCAATTCGATTGGGGTATAAACTTTCTAAAGTTCCAAATTGTTCTGCAATGACAAGAGGGGAATGGTTGGGTAACATAATCCCACCTGAACCCACTCGAATGGATTTAGTTTGTCCTGCGATATGGCCAATCACAACGGAGGTAGCTGCACTCGCAATGGATGGAAAGTTGTGATGTTCGGCAATCCAAACCCGATGGTATCCAAAGGCTTCAGCAGCTTTCGCAACTTTCACACTATTCTCAATCGCATCTCTCGGTGTTTGGCCTTGGTTGATGAATACTAAATCTAAGATTGAAAGTTCCACGTCTGATATCACAATCCCTAGTAATGATTGTATCTGTAAATGTAGAAAAAATTGAAATGAGAATTTGTTCGAGAAATGGAACACAGAGGTTATGTGAGTTGCATTTTTTCACATACAAATTAGAATAAAACAGATCGTTTGAAGACCTCTTCCCGTCTAAGTGAGAATTAGATTTTCCTTTGTCATCAATCATAAAAGTTACTACAATCAATATGTTAGTTTCCCATTCAAACATTACTTTTGACTGGGAAAAACCTGCAGTATTGATTTGAAACTGTATTCGATGGTAAGAACGAATCGGTTATCAATGTTTGGAATTGGTAATGGGCCGAAAACCAAATCGGTTTAGTCATTATGTGAAAAGAACTGCAAAAACAGGTGTATGGAATGTACATACACCTTAATCTTTTCCGAAGTCTGAAAATTTACCCATCTCGTATATCAAAATTAGACATACAAATGATGGGTAAATTCTTTGTTATTGTTCGTTCGGGTATCCACCGTAAGTCATTTTACCAATAAGGTAAATGGGGCTTTTCCCTTCTACAAGAACTCTTTGGTTTAATTTTGTTTGTAATTCTTGTAAGGTTGTTAGTGGATACGAAGTATTTTCTTTGTTCACAACTAAAGCATAGTGGTAAGAAGAAGATTGGTTTTCATCCAAATCCAAATCATCCCAAAGATACATGACATTCCCAGAACCTAAATCACGATTGGGATCATTTTTGATCACAACTTCATTAGGTTGGTGTACTAGTGAACTTGGAATTTGGTCTGAATAGAGTTTTTTTTCTGTGATCACAATCACTTTTGTAGGATCAAAATGAGGTGGTAAATAAAATTCGGAAGGTGCATTGGAAAACCTTCCTCTCCAAACTACGAATAAAAATCGTTTGTCACCGAAAAATTTCACTTCGTTGTTTCCTGGTTTGATAGCAGCCCAAGAAAACATTTTGTTCCAAGTATCAAAACCAATCGCATTGTAGTGGCTTGTCATCATTCGGCCTTGTGATTTACGCACATAGGCTCTTGTGATAACATAAGGATCTACATTCATATTGGTTCCATAATTGCCAACGACTGAAAAGTCTTCGTCATTCCACGCATCTTTTGTAGTGATGAGTTTTGTTGGATTTCCATTTTTATACTCAGAATGACGATCATAATAATAATCCCAATGCCATTGGGTACCGGAAACATTTGGATTGTAAAAATCGGCAAATCTTGTTTTTGTTGATTGCCCCTTGTCTGAGATTTCCATGGCTTGGTATACAGCATTAATCATTCTAGGGGTATCTTTTGCACCCGTTCCCTTTAACCACATCCCAAATTCACTCAAAAACATTGGAATTTTTAAAAACCTTGCTTCTGTCCGAATTTCATCTAAGTATTTGAAATAAGTTGCATTGTCGATACCTGTTAAATCAACTCCCATCCTACCTGCGTCATAAAAATGTGAATTAAATACAAATCCCTCTCCAGGAGGTGCATTTAAATGTCCTCCACCAGTAGCAGGTGCAATCGCTGAACCGATGTTTGTATTCCAAAATACAAGAGGTTCTGCAAATACCCATTTGTTTGCCCATCCATTTTGGTTCAGGATGGTTCTTATTTTTTGGTACATCGGCCAAAGTTTTTCATTATCCCAACGTTTCGGTGTTAGACCTTCCATTCCGCCATCGACAGGTTCATTAAATGGATCAAGGCCGATGATGTAAGAAAACTCTTCAGGCGATAATTGGTTTTTGATATAAGAGACTGTTTTTTCAATTTGCCATAGGTATTCTGTCTGCATATAACGAATACCAGATGAAGTAGTAACGGGGGCATTATTCCAAAAATTTCTAAATGCCCTTCGGATCGCTTCGTTTGTTAAATTGTTTTGGCTCCAACTTGCACAGACAAACCCACAATACTCTTTCGGATAATTTTCATTTTTTGTAATCCATAATGGTGCGCCATTTCCTGTATGCCAAGAATTCTGATTGAACAAATGCCTTGAAAATAAGTCTTGGTGGTAATCTAGGAGCACATAAATCCTTTTGGCAGTGACCTTTTTAATTTGAGAGATGACGTTATCTAAATACAAATAATCGATTTTGTCTACATCTGGGTGGACACCTTCCCAAGCAATTGTATACCGAATCATATTGGATCCAGTTGTTTTCGTTAATTGCCTCATCGCATCTTCGGTATCGTTTGCATTTTTGAATGGTTTAAATCCATGTTCGGCCAATTTCACAGTACCTGATACATTGAACCCACGAAAGGAAGTTTCTCGACCCAGTCCATCGATCCAAATGGCATCAGTAAAATTCCCAAACGATTTATTACTCACATATAACTCTCGTTCTTCTGATGAGTTTATATAACCTAAATCATGGGTAATATTCGCAGATTGTCCTTCTGACCTTTGTTGCCCTATACTAACCGAATTTACTTCCAATACATGTTGGGAATTTTGTAATAAGGGAAGGAGATTTTTAGGCCCCTCATTGTTAGGAGCACAATACAGGTGTAATGTGAATACAATACAACTGGTAATTTGTCTCCCATAAATTCTAGGTTTTTTCGGGTTGTCCATACTTGCCTCTCTCTCGTTTTCGCGATTAGGGGACAGTTCCCTGATAATAGTCGACACATGTCGAGTAAAAAAATGACACAATAATACCTTATTGATTTTAGGGAATTTGAGAAAGTATCTCCAAAACACCTCCAAACCAGGTTTTCTGAACGTTGGTCAAATAAAAACCGACTTTTGTCGATTAATTTATTGCCATATTTTTGACATCATTTAGACTTATACTCCTGATTTGCACCAGGGGCTTCCTTTGGACAGATAGATGCGAAAACTGTTAGATTGAGAAATTTAGATTCGGAGAGAGTATATGAATTCCCAAATAAGTCCTATGGTTCGCGCTTGTGTTACCATTCTGTCCTTTCTTTTTGTTTTGGCATGTGCCGACAAAAAGCCGTCTCAGCCCGCCATACTTGGTTTAGTTGGCGTCGATGAAAAAAGTCCGATGACTGATTCAAATTCAGATCTGACGTCTAGTGCTGTTATCAGTCGATCTGTAACACCTAATCTCGGTTCGTCTCCCTATTTAGTAGGTGTTGGAATCTCTGACATTACAGGTCCTGCGGCCGAAGTGGGTATGATGGGATTTGCAGAGACGGCTCAAAAAACAGAAGGGATTTATATGAGACTTTGGTCTCGTGCTTATATCATTGGGGATGCTTCCAAACGAGTTGTGTTTGTCAGTGCCGATTTGGGTATGATTTTTCAGTCTATCAAACAGGCGGTGAGTCAAAAAATAGCAACCGATTCAGAACTTGCTCCTTTTTATTCAGATGCAAATGTTTTGTTATCGGCGACACATACTCATAGTGGTCCTGGTGGTTACTCACATTATTTTTTATACAATGCAACGACTGCAGGTTTTATCAAAGAAAACTTTGATGTCATAGTCAATGGAATTTATCGATCCATCAAATTAGCTCACCAAAACTTAGTTCCAGGAAACGTTTATATCAACCAAGGTGAACTCACTGATGCGAGCAAAAATCGGTCTGTGGAAGCATATGACAAAAACCCTGCGAGTGAACGAAATTATTATCCATCCAATGTTGACCAAACGATGACCTTGCTTAAGTTAGTCGCGGCAGATGGTAGGGAATTGGGAATGTTGAACTGGTTTGCCGTTCACCCTACAAACGTAGGCCCAACGAATAAATTGATTGGTGGTGATAACAAAGGTTTGGCGTCTTATTTATTTGAAAAAACAAAAGGAACAAACTACCAAGCAAACCAAACTTTTGTCGCTGCTTTTGCACAGTCTAATTCCGGCGATGTCACTCCGAATTTATGGGGACCTGCGGATGGAGTGAATGACTATGTGAGGCAAAATATCATTGCCAACAAACAATTCCAAAAGGCTTTGAGTCTTTACCAATCAGCAAATACTTTAGTATCAGGTTCAGTTGATTTTCGTCATACCTACGTTAACTTTTCTAATCTCTATGTAAGTAGTGTGGGAACAACAACTTGTCAAGCTGGTATGGGTGCTTCTTTTTCAGCGGGTAGTGTGGAAGACAATGCAGTCTCTGTGGATTTTTTTGATGAAGGAACTACTGTTGATTCCTTGGACTGGAATTCTAATACGGCCGATGCATTCAAAGCAAGTTTTTTAGGTGGAGCTCTTGGTGTTTTGTGGCCAAACTCTGTTAGTGAATCGTATAAACTCTGTCATGCGGAAAAACCGGTTCTCATTCCTACTGGTGTTGCGAGTTTTGATGGAAATCCTTGGACTCCTCCCATTATCCCAATTCAAATTATCAAAATAGGAAATTTATCCATCCTTGCTATCCCTGCGGAAGTATCTACTATGGCAGGTAGAAGGATTCGAGCTCTAGTCAAAAATATTATGGAAAATGAATATACAGTGATTGCGGCTCTTTCCAATTCCTATACATCATATCTCACAACGAGAGAAGAATATTCTTCGCAACAATATGAAGGAGCATCCACTCAATTTGGTCCGCATACATTGAAAGCTTATGAACAAGAATTTGGAAAATTAGCAACTGCAATGAAAAATGGTGGCAATGTTCCAATTGGTCCCATTCCTCCTGATTTGACAAACTACCAAGCCACATTCCAAACCGGAGTTGTATTTGATGATGTTCCTTTATTCAAAAGTTTTGGGAATGTATTCACTCAACCTGCTTCTACCTACGGTAGTGGTGCAAAAGTAACGGCTGTTTTCTGGGGAGCACATCCTAAAAACAATATGTTAATCGGGAGTAGTTTTGTGGATGTGGAACGTCTAAATGGTTCTACATGGACAGTGGTTGCCCGAGACAATGATCCATCCACAACTTACAAATGGCAAAGAGATGGAATCGCATATTCTAAAATTACAACAACTTGGGACTCCACTTCTTATCCGAAGGGAACATATCGCATTCGTCATCGTGGGCATTGGAAATCGGGATGGACGGGTTCCATCAATGCCTACCAAGGGATCACAAACAACTTCACTATCCAATAAGAATATCTGAACAATCACCTCGCCTGACCCGTTCTTGGGTCAGGTTTTTTTCTTTGCATCGGGATTGACTCGTTAGGATTCTCCGAGATGTTCGTACTATGGATAAATTGGTAGACGCATCCCTCTCTCCTGACCTTGCTTCAAGGCCGTTTAAATTCACAAGTAAACAAGGAAGAAATCGTCGTGCCCAACTTCTATCGATTGCGTTTGAACTCTTACGCGAAAAAAATCCCGAAGAAATTAGTTTTGCTGATATCTGTAAAAAAGCAAAAATTCCCAGACCTTCTGCTTACCATTTTTTCCCAAACGTAGAAGCAATTTTTCATGGCATCCGGTTATTACACTCGGAAGGTGTGGTGGAAAAACTCATTGCCTTAAAAAATCAAAATTTTCGAACCTGGAAAGAATACATTGAAAAATCCATAGATGTCGCAGTAGAAGTGACCAATTCTGAAATTGCATTCCCTCGATTGATTTATGGTTACCGAATGAGTCATCCTGAAATGAGACTTGTGGGGCAAGAGTTAGATGCCAAATTAGCAAATCTCACCAAAGAAGGGTTAGTTCAAAAATTTGAACTCAATCATTTGGATACCTTAGATCGAGTTTTTGGTGTTGCCATCTCCATTGCAGACTCACTATTAAAATTATCGTATAGAACATATGGTGATTTTACACCTTGGATGGTGGGTGAGGCAAAAAAGGCAACGATCTCTTATTTACTGAATTATTTTCCCGAGGATTGTGAACCTAGAAAATAGTTAGGTTTTCATACCATTATATGCATATTCAGTAACAGTCTGAATAAACTTTTCCATCTCATTGATATCATTTTTCATCTGCAATCTTCCTTCTAAAAATAACATTGCGATTCCATGGATCATTGCCCAGGATGCTAATGTTTTTTCTCTGGTTTGACCTTTTTCAAGGTAACCCAAGTTTTGACCCATCCGAATGATTTCATGTAACTGCCGATAGGTTCTCCTCGAAACAGAGGATAAGGTCGGACTCAAATTGGATTCCACTCCCATCCCTCCAAACATAATTCGTGCAAATTGCCGATTGTTCATAATGAATTGGAAATAGGTCCATCCAAGGGCTCGGTATCTTCCCTTAAAATCTTGTTCTGTTTTTTGCAATTCGATTTGATAAGCTTCAAAGTATTTTTGAAATCCAATTTCGGCGATTGCAGAAAATAACGCGTGTTTGTTTTCGAAATGATGGTAACTAGCAACATGACTCACTCCTGCTTTTGCGGCAACTTTCCGTAAGGAGATTTCTTCCAAGGATGTGGTTTCTAATAAACTGACTCCTGCTTGGATTAAGGCTTCACGAACATTAACACTGTTTATTTTGTTTGGACGGCCCACTCGTGGAGTTGTTTTGGATTTGCCTTTTTGTTTTTTTGCCACCATTTTAGGCCTATTTTTCGTGATTTCTGAGAATTGACTAGCAGATATTTACCGTTGGTAAATTATTACTTGTTTCAAAAATGAAATATGTTACCAATGGTAAATTAAATTCGTTCCCAAGGAATTTTTATGAAATTAGCATTTACCCCTATCAAACTAGGGAATGTCACTCTACCGAATCGATTTCTCATGGGTTCTATGCATTTGGGCGTAGAAGGGGAAACAGGTGTTGCAAAGAGAATGGCAACATTCTACAGCAAACGGTTCGAAGGTGGAGTTGGAATGATCGTCACTGGTGGGATCAGTGTCAATGAAGAAGGGAAAGGTTCTAAATCATTTTTCCAATTTTTGGATCCCGAACATGCGAATGAACTCAAAATTCTAAATTCCTTATTAAAAGGACAAGGAATTCTTTGCGCCCAATTATTTCATGCAGGTCGTTATGCATTTGATAGAAATTGTGTGGCACCTTCCGCAATCCGAGCACCAATCAATCGTTATGTGCCAAAAGCGTTAACGGAAGAAGAGTGTTGGCGAACGATCGAAGATTTTGGGCGTTCCGCAAAAATCGCATATGAAGTTGGATTTGGGGCGGTGGAAATCATGGGAAGCGAAGGTTATCTCTTAAATCAATTTTTCTCACCAGTGACGAACCATCGCAATGATCATTTTGGAGGGGATGCCAAACGACGAATGAATTTTTCCCTCGAAGTACTTCGTGCCGTGAAAAAAAATCTACCAGAAGGTTTTCCTATTATCTTTAGAATGTCAGGGATCGATTTGATTCCAGGAAATCCAAGTTTTGAAGAAGTAATTGGATTATCTAATGCGTTACGAGATGAAAATGTAACCGCACTTAATATCGGAATTGGTTGGCATGAGTCAAGAGTTCCTACGATTAGCCAATTGGTACCGAGGGGGGCTTGGGTTCCCATTGCTCGTCGTATCAAAGAAAATACTCCTGGTGTTCCGATCATTGCTTCAAATCGAGTGAATGATTTTTCTACCATTGAAGCAGTATTTGCAGAACAGAGTGTGGATATGATCTCCATGGCTCGTCCTTTTCTAGCTGATCCTTTTATCGTTCAAAAATTGTTTACTGGGAAATCAGAACGAATCAATACATGTGTGGCTTGTAACCAGGCATGTCTCGATCATGCCTTCCAAGAAAAACATGTATCTTGTATTGTAAATCCAATGGCGATGAATGAAGAGAAGTATACAGTCAAGAAAACAGATCATCCAAAAAAGGTTTTAGTCATTGGAACAGGACCTGCGGGACTGGAAGCCGCGCGTGCATCAAAGGAACTTGGACACGATGTGACCATTTTAGAAAAACGGGAGCAAATTGGTGGGCAGTTCCAATTGGCATCTCATATTCCAGGAAAATCAGAATTCAATGAGACGATACGTTATTATCAAAATGAATTAACCTCAATTGGAGTGAAGATCCAATTGAATACAGAAGCAACAATCCAAAGGATTCAGAGTGAATCACCAGATGTTGTGATATTTGCCAGTGGAGTGGTTCCAAGAGAATTTCAATTAAAAGGTTTAGAATTATTACCTCACGGAAGTTATGCGGAATACCTTACGGGAAAATTTACGCCAGGGCAACGAGTGGCAGTGATTGGTGGTGGTGGGATTGGTGTGGACGTAGCCCATCGTTTAACGGAAGAATCAGATCCAACACTTGAATCATACGATAAAAAATACAATATCTCTTCTTTCACAAATGCAGTGGTGCAAAAGGAAGCTGTTAGCCGTAAGGTGGCTGTGTTTCGAAGGAATGGAAAACATGGAGCAGGGCTCGGGCCAACAACCTTTTGGGCACTCAAACAAGAATTGGAATCCGTGGGAGTTGAATTTTACCAAGGATTGAGTTACAAAGAGGTCACCAAGGAAGGACTAGTTGTTGTTTTTAAAAATGGAGAAGAGTTATTATATCCTTGTGATTCTATCATTTTATGTGTTGGGCAAGAAAAAGAAGATTCACTTTATGGAAAATATTCTAAACAGTTCCCAAATCAAAAAACAATCCTCATTGGCGGAGCAAAAGATGCACGTAATATAGACGCCAAACGAGCATTTCACGAAGGAATAGAAGCAGCATTTAGTATTTAAGGAGAGACATATGATCGCAAATAATTATTTTTCAGAAGATAAAGACCTACAGTTGATTTTTAATGAGTTAATTGATTGGGAATCCATCGTAAGAGAGGCAGAAGGGGAAAACTTTTTTGACCACAAAACGTATACCGAAACTAAAAACAATCGCTATGAAATGGCTCCTTCTTCCCTAGAAGAAGCGATGGAGTTATACACATCTAGTTTGGATGTTATGGGTGATTTTTTTGGAAAGGATGTTTCTCAAAAATCTCAGATCATGGATCGCAATGAATTAAAGTATGAAAATGGAAAAGTGATTTTTCCAAAAGAAACTGGCGAAATTTATGAAAAATTTCGAAGCACCGGTTTATTAGGTTATTCTCTTCCTAGGGAAGCGGGTGGTTTGAATTTTCCTGCGACTGTGGGTGCATTTTATGCGATGATTATGGCTCGTGCAGATGTAGCCTTTTGTATGACGACAACCCTTCTCAATTTAGCACAAATTGTTTCTCGATTTGGCACAAAGGAACAAATTGAAACTTATGCAACAAAGGCGGCCACTGGGGAATGTTTATTTGCAATGTCTCTCACGGAACCTGATTTTGGATCTGATTTAAATAGTGTCCGAACGATTGCTGTCAAACAAGAGGATGGTTCATATCGATTAACAGGTACTAAACGGTTTATTTCGCAAGGATGTGGTCTTGGTGATTATCCTGCATTACTTTTAACCTTAGCTAGGACGGGAAAACCAGATGGAGGTGCAAGAGGCCTTTCTGTATTTTTAGTCAAAAGTTCTGACATCACAGTTGCTGGGATTGAAAAAAAGATGGGGTTACATGGTTCTCCCACATGTGAGATTGTTTATGACAATAGTTATGGGGAAATTTTAGGAGAAGAAGGACTGGGCCTTACTCGTTACACAGCGGGGATGACAAATTTTATGAGACTTGTCAGTGCTTCTGGTGGATGTGGTGGTGGAGCTGCAGCATATTACGAATCCCTAAAATATGCAAACGAACGGAATCAGTTTGGAAAACCCATTATCGAAATTCCCGCTGTATTTGAAATGGTCAATAAAATCAAAAGGGAAACCAATGCCATGCGTCTTTTAACCTTAGAGACTGCACGAGTCATTGATATGTACCAACACCATCAAATACGTTTGGAAAAAGAAGGAAAACCGGATCGAGATATCAGAAAAGACGAAAAGGTAAAATATTGGTCAACACTCGCCTCGATTTTAACTCCGATTGCTAAATATTATAGCTCTGAAGAAGGACATAAAAGTACGAGTATCGCTGTACAAGTATTTGGTGGTGCTGGTTACACAGAAGATTATGATATTTCTAGAATGTTTCGCGATTCAAGAATCAATACGATTTATGAAGGAACCTCTCAAATCCATGTGAGGATTGCAACGGGTGCGATCCTTGCTGGAATGGCTGGAGATGGTAATTTTAGAAAATATCTAAATTCTTTGAAACAAGAGATACCTAATCCTTCTCGGTTTTTACTCGAACAAGAACAAGTCCTAGAAGCCTCCATTTTGGAAATGCGCAAAATAGATTCGGATACAAGAAAAGAAACCGTTGCTGAAAATTTAATGATCCAAATGGCTCGTTATCTCTGTTCTTTGTTGTATGAAAAATCCATTTCCAAAATCAAAGAACAAGAAATGAAACAAAGTTGGGAATTGGATTGTCAGTTGTATGTGGTTGATAGTGCAGCGATCGCACAATCTTCCCTATACCGAATCCAACATTTTGGATTCAATTGAGAAAAAATGGATAAGAGGGATTGACGAATCCCTTTTTATCACTTACTCTTAGCTCCGAGGTTTTTATGAAAATAGGAATGCAGTTGATTTTAGTAGTGTGTATGGCACTATCCCTTTCACTTTTCGCTCACGACAAAGATGCCCCAGGCAAAGGGATGATGGCTGGTGAACATTTTAAGAAAATGGATACCGATGGAGATAAAAAAATTTCCAAAGAAGAATGGCAAAAATTCCATGATGGAATGTTCCAAGAAATGGACAAAGATGCTGATGGTTCTATCTCTGCAGATGAATTAAAAGAGAAACGAATGGACCAAAAAGACAAAATGAAAGAAAAAGCCAAAGAAAACAAAAAACAAGGCAAAAAGAAAAACCAAGCCGCAGATACCGAATAAGAACTTTCGGAGAACCAGTGAACGTTCCTCCCAAAGTTGGGATAAGGGAATTTAGATGGAATTGGTTCTCCGTTCTTGTTTTGATTTGAATCGAAAGTGTTGATAGAATAGGAACAATTCTCTATTCGTCTTTGTATTTTTGAAACTTTTCTTTGGGTTGACCCTCATACTCGATAAGGGTGTAATGAGACCAGTCCAAACGAATGAAAGCCAAAAAAGCGAAACCAAAACCAAAACAAAAACCATCTTCCTCAAAAAAAACTTCCGATCAAAAATCAATTTCCCAATCGAAGACAAACCAAAAAAAATCATCTAAATCAATTCTAAAAACGGATTCAAATCGTTCTAAGGGTTCGAAATCCAAAACGGTAGAAAACGAGAATGATTCTATCCAAGCCTTAATGGACACGGTGCATGAATACTCCATTGGGCATGAAATCGCAAATTCAGTCACTCATGGAATTGGAGGTGGGCTTTCCATCGCCGGACTTTCCATCCTTGTCACCATGGCAGTTCTCTATGGAGATATTTGGCATGTATTCAGTTCCGCAATTTACGGAGCAACACTGATCATTTTATACTTAGCATCCACTCTCTACCATGCGATTTACCATACTGCTACAAAAAAGATTTTCAAAGTCATTGATCATGCTTCCATTTATCTATTGATTGCTGGAACTTATACTCCATTTACGCTTGTTAGTTTGCGTGAAAATTCAGAATGGGGTTGGTATCTATTTGTCATCATTTGGGTTTTGGCATTTCTCGGTGTGGCGTTACTCTTACTCTTTCCTGGAAAGTTTAGTGGGATTCGAGTAGCGGTTTACATCATCATGGGATGGCTTGCCATTTTTGTTGCCAATGATATCCGCACTGCCATTGGTGTCGCGGGAATGTCCTGGCTTGTTGCGGGGGGTTTGAGTTATACCTTTGGTGTGATTTTTTACCTATGGGACAGACTTCCCATGAACCATGCGATATGGCATCTCTTTGTTTTGTCAGGTAGCATTTGCCATTTTTTTGCGATTCTATTTTATGTGATTCCATCTGCTCCAAAATGAAAATTCTGTTTGTCAAAAAGTTTCCACTGAGTAGAATTTTGCTTCTTGTGTAACTTTTTAAAGTTCATAGGTAGGAGAATATATGAGAACATTGGTCACGTTTAGTTTTGCATTGATGGTGTTATTTTCATCAACTGCATTGTTTGCGGAAGATTGTTTTTTGTGTGGAAATGGAAGCACGAATGGTTGCCAACAATGCCGAGGAAATGACAGAAAAGCCTGTGAAAACAAAGGATGTAAAATTTCTGGAACTTCCTCTTGTTCCACTGCTGCCAATGTGAAAGTTTGCAAAGCGGACAGATCGTATGAAGACCTCACCATCTTAGGAACAAAAAAACAAGGTTTACCAACTCAAACCAAACTCAATTAACCTAGAAGACGAGAACAAAGCCCGCTGTCACTGTTACAGTGGGCTTTTCTTACTTATTTTTCTTTTGTTACATCAACCACAACATTCCCTTTTTTATGTCCTGCTTCCACATAACGGTGAGCAGAAACCATATCTTCCAAAGGAAATTTCCGATCAATATTGACTTTGTAAGTTCCAAGATTCACTAAACTAATTAAATAATGTAAATGATCTAATCTTTCTTCAATAGGCCCAAAGTGGATGTTGAGTTTTTTGAAAACCTTTAGACAAAAGGCATCCCACATTTGTCCGAAGTTTGCACCGACAAGAACCAAATGACCACCTTTCTTTAAATGATCCAAATTCATTGGAATTTCTGATTTCCCAACACATTCAATAAATACATCATATTGATGATGACTCGCAATAAAGGATTCGTAGTCATAAGTCTCGTCTGCGCCAAGTGATTTTACCAAATCAAAATTGCCCTGACTACTAACAGCAGTGACATGAGCTCCAAAATGTTTTGCCAATTGGATTGCAGAAGATCCAACGGAACTGGATGCTCCATAAATCACAACGGATTGCCCATTTTGAATGTTACATCTTTTGATGAAATCAAGGGCAGTCAGACCTCCAAAGGAAATGGCAGCACCCTCCGCAAAGGACATCGTATTCGGAAGTTTGGTGACAAGTGCATTTTCTTCTTCACAAATATATTCCGCGTATGCTCCCATTTTGATTCCCCTGGAACCAAGGACTCGATCTCCTACTTTAAAGGAAGTTACCTTTTTACCAACTGCTTCCACGATGCCAGCATAACAAGCTCCAAGAATCACATTTTTCGGTTTCAAAATACCAAAATACAAACGAACCACTTTGGGGTCCGGTTTTCGAATTCTCCAATCTCCTGTATTCACTGCTGTATTGATAATGCGTATTTGAATTTGATTCTCTTTGGGAATCGGGATCTCCCATTCTTCTAGTTTTAATACTTCTGGTGGTCCATATTTTCGATTTGTGATGACTTTCAAGGGAATACTCCTGGATTTGAAAAATACTTACAGTGTAAGTCTGTCAATGAAATTTATTTCTTAAAAAAGAAGAATTTTATATAGAATAGTAGTGATTTTTATGATAGATCCATGATAGTATTTGTAATTGAGGAAAGTGAAGGATTGGCGACCAAAAAAAAGATTCAAAAACCTAGGAAAAACCTTTCGAAAGATTTGGTGATCCAAACAGCCATTCAATATGCAGATCGGAATGGCATAGAAGCTCTTTCTATGAGAAATTTAGCAAACTCATTAGGAGTTGAGGCTATGTCTTTGTACAATCATATTCAAAACAAAGATGAACTTTTGGATGGGATGGTTGAGACTTGTGTGAAACAATTTTTTAAACCCAAACAGGGTGGAGATTGGAAAAAAGAGATCAAAAAACGAGCAAAATCAGTTCGAGAAGTGTTATTAACTCATCCATGGTTGACAGTGTTACTAGTCTCAAGAGTCAATGTGGGCGAACATATGCTTCAGTATTTTAATCTAACTTTAGGATGTTTGGTGGAAGCAGGGTTTTCTTATAAACAAGCAGACCATATCATCAATGCAATTGACAGCCACATTTACGGATTCACATTACAAGAGTTAAATTTTCCATTTTCTCCGGATGAATATGAAAGCAAGGCAAAGGAATACCTTCCTATGATCAAACCCGATGAGTTACCTTATTTTTTGAATCTAAGTAAGGAAGTCGCTAGTGGTAAATACAACGGAATCCATAATTTTGAATTTGGACTGGACTTAATATTAAATGGTTTGAGTCCAAATTCAAAAAAATAAGTTTTGTTAAATCGCAAACACCGTTTGGAAAGTGAAAAAACTTGCATTTGGTTTGAAATCATACCTTCTGTAAGGATCCGTTTCATACGGATTGTTTTTTTGATTTCGAATTGCATCCCCTCCGTATAAAGAACTTGCTCCAAACCAAAAGGAAACATTTTCCCAAGGGGTAACGATATAAATTAAGTTCACCTCTGTCGCGACATGTTTTCCAAGTTTCGGACGATTGGGATTGTAGGCTTCTGTATTGTAAAAGTCTTCTGTAGATGCGGTCTCTCCTGTTGCTTTACTTCCAGCTACATAATTATTATTCTCATAATATCCATCTTGGAGTTTTACTTTGTAATACCAGTGAGGATTGATGATAAATGTACCCCACTTTGAAGATTCATATTTGATATGAAGAGAATAATCTTTGATATTTTGCCAAAATACTAAACCAGAATTTCCATTTCCTGCAAACGGAATCGCACCACCTGCCATCCGTCTCGTTGCAAACATTGGATTATACGTAGCGACACTTCCATCATTTCGATTTGGATCACCAGAGGCTTGCACGTATTGAATTCCAATTCGGAATTCTTTGACAGGAGTATAACCTAACTGAGCTGCTACGATGTTTGCCTTATACCGCACAGGTTCTGAATGTGGAGGTGGTTCCCCTGTGACTTTATTGGTTTTTAAAGCACCATTTTGATTGATCCAATCGGGTGAAACTCTTTCCCCATTAAAACCTGTTTGCCAAGCTGCTTCCACCATCCAATCAATTCCTGTTTCTTTGGGTAAGGCGTTACTTTTTGTACGATTTGTGAGTCGAAAACCAGACGTATTCAATTGGTCGGAATCACGGTAATAAATATCGGAACCATAGGGAGTTGTAGTGGTAGCTTTTTGTTTTTGTTTGTATAAAGTGAAATTATACACTTCAATCCCTAACCATTCCCAAGGTTTGATTCCATAATGCGCACCATAATAACTTGCGTTACCTGGCCCACCAAATCGTGTGGAATTATTTGAAATCATACTATTGGCGTTGTTTTCCGAACTGACAATCGCTCCGATTACATCAAAACTTTGTTTTTGGATGGTGACTGTGGCACGAACTGCATCAAAAGCGTTACCGTTTAAACTATCATTCCTTGCTCCGACAATGCGACCATCACCAAAGTCTAAAATTTGACGACCTGTCCGAACTCGAAACATTTGATTGGTTGTTTTTAAATCTAAAAAAGCTTCTCGAAATCCTGAATAATTATTGAGAGGGACTTCTCTTTGTCTCGTTGTATCGATTGTGGTGCCACCATTCGAAATCACTCCAAATCGTTGGTCAGAAGAACCAGAAGTTACTTCTCCTCCCCATAAGCGTACATCTTGAAATGTGAGTTTAAAAGTTATGTTAGGTGATACATCACCTACTAGATAAAATTGGGTTTGGTTACTGACTGTATTGCGATTGTCAGATGTAGAACGATCAAAGTCCGTATTGTAAAGGGAATCTGCTTTTGGTCTGATTCCAAATCCAACGCGAAACCTATCAGCAAACCACAAACTTTTATTTTCTTGGATCGCTTTTTTCTGTTTGTTTGTGATTTGAAAACTCTTGAAATATTCGCCAGCTAAATTTCCTTTCATAGGACTCACATACTCAGTCGGTTCTTCGGGAGGAGTTGTTTCTTTTGTGGTGTCGGAAGGGCTTTGCGTTGTTGGTGTCACTGGTGCAGGCGCTGGGGGTGGAGGAGGTGCAGGTTCTTCCTTTTTGACGGGAGTGATGAATTGAGCCTGCAAATTTCCTATTAAGAAAAAGAATAAAATAGGAATCAGTAATAATCCAATTTTTGTTTGGTGGAATGCTCTGTACATTTGGTACTCCCTAATTTTTGCCAGTGGAATGGACTGAGTTTAGGTTTCTATCGATTAATTCTCGATTGCGTATGACACCTAATTTTTGAAATGCTATTTGTACAATTTTTTGTAAAAATTGCCTACTATTTTTTAATGACCCCATCGCCGACGTTCGCTAAAAAATGGAAGGCATAAATTCAATCATTTAAAGCCATTTTGCATCTGAATATTTGGTTTACTAGTGTTAGAACTAAAAAAATCATTTCCTGAGTCAGTCTTATGCGTTCGGAATTTTCAGACAATTTACTCCCATTGCTTCAAAAATTAGCATCAGAGAAGGAATGGTTGTGGCTTCAGTCCATTTCACAAATGGAACCAAAAGACCTTATGACTGCATTTGTAAAGGCACCACGATTTTTATCCAAAACCGAGGTCCATTTTCAAAACGATTCCAATGATTGGATTCCCAATGTACCTGGATTTCAAGTGGACCATTGGGATTTAGTTCGTTTAGCCAGAGTTTGGTTTTTAACACATTTTAGTTCTCTGCCTAAAAATGAGTTTACCCATATAATCGAAACTCTATTTGATACAGCAGAATTGAATGAGTTGGTTGCTCTTTATTCCGCATTACCATTGTTATCCTATCCGGAAGTTTGGCTACCAAGAGCAACTGATGCGGTTCGTTCCAATATGGGATCGGTATTTGATGCGATCGCAATTGGGAATCCTTATCCTTACCAACATTTTCCTGAACTTGCTTGGAATCAATTGGTCTTAAAAACTATTTTTAATGGGAAACCGATTGAATTGATTTATGGACTAAAAGAACGAAGGAATCAAAATTTAAGTTTGAGTGTCATTGATTTTGCCAATGAACGATGGGCTGCTAATCGAGAAATCCCTTCTTATGTATGGAGTTTAGTTTCACCCTTTCTTAGAACAGAGGATTTACCCATAATGGAAAAACTACTGAATTCCCAAAACGAATTAGAAGTGATCGCAGCGTCCTTCGTCATTTTTGAATCCAACCGAAACGAAGCAAAAGAATTATGGAATAAACATCCAAAATACCAAGAAGAAATCCAAAGTGGAAAACTAAATTGGTCTAATTACCAAACGAACCTTTAATAATCTTTATGTGTGAATCAAATAAACATTCCGAAAACCCTTCTCATTTTGAAGCTCAATCTGCAGCGAAAGAAATTCCAACACATGTGGATTTGAAATGGGATGAATACAGAGAGAAAATCAAAGGATTCCAATTTTTTGATCCCCATATCCACATGGTTTCTCGTACGACAGACGATTATCAAAATATGGCCCAAGCGGGGATTGTGGCAGTGATTGAACCTGCTTTTTGGGTTGGGCAACCAAGAACTGGCCTTGCTACCTTTAAGGATTATTATAGTAGTTTAGTTGGATGGGAAAGATTTCGGTCATCCCAATTCGGAATCAAACATTATTGTACAATAGGCCTAAATTCGAGAGAGGCAAATAACGAACGTTTGGCTGATGAGGTGATGGAGATACTCCCACTTTACATTTATAAAGAAGGAGTGGTGGGCATAGGTGAAATTGGATTTGATGATCAAACTGACTTAGAAGAAAAATACTACAGATTGCAGTTAGAGTTGGCAAAAGAAGCAAAATTACCTGTTCAAATTCATACCCCTCACCGTGACAAAAAACGAGGAACTGAAAGGAGTATGTCCATATCCTTAGAACATGGACTTGATCCTTCTTGGGTAGTAGTGGATCATAATAATGAAGAAACCGTAAAATCAGTGTTAGACCAAGGATTTTACGCAGCATTTACAATTTATCCATTTACGAAAATGGGAAACAAACGAATGGTTTCCATTGTAGAACAATATGGTTCAGAACGGATTATGATCAATTCCAGTGCTGATTGGGGAATTTCTGATCCACTTGCCATTCCAAAAACAGCTGCCTTGATGTTAGAAAAAGGAATTTCCAAAGAGACCATTCAGAAAGTGACTTATACCAATGCGATTGAAGCATTTTCGAAAAGTGGCCAACTTAATATCTCTGATTTTGAAGTGGGAGTTGCTTCTGATCCATCAGATAAGTATTATGGAAATACGGTATTACGTGGCGGACAACAACCCAAACAAAACCGAAACTCACTTTTGATTGAATAGATGATTTTGAAAGCCACCTTACAATTATTAAGACCTGCCAATCTCGTCACAGCCGTAGCAGATATCTTGGCTGGGATGTGTATCGTAAACTACGCCTGGGATGATCTTTCATTTTTATATTTAGTATTTGCAAGTGTATGTTTGTATGCAGGTGGAGTCGTTTTGAATGACTACTTTGATCGGGACATCGATGCAAAGGAAAGACCAGAACGACCAATTCCAAGTGGTGCAGTATCGAAACAAATGGCATTGGTTTTGGGAGTCACCTTTCTTCTGTTTGGCGTATCGTTGGCCTATATATATCATTGGAATAGTTTTTTGGTTTCGATTGGAATCTGTTTTTTTGTTTTACTCTATGATCAGTATGCCAAACATCATTTTCTCTTGGGTCCTTTGGTAATGGGAATTTGCCGAGGTCTAAATCTGATTTTAGGAATGACTGCAGTGATTCCAATTCCAGAACCTGTCATCTTTTATGCTTTATTACCTGTGGTTTATATTGCCGCGATCACCTTAATTAGCCAAAATGAAGTGTTAGGTGGTGGAAAATCCAAATTCATATTCGCTTTGATTTTTTTTGGAATAGTATTAGGAATTCAGTTATTTGTCGCCTACCAAAAAGGGTATTTTTTTCTTACTATACCTTTTGTTTCCCTTCATTCCATTTTGTTATTTCCTCCACTTTTCTTTGCCATCCGCAATCCGTTACCAATGAATATTCGTAAGGCTGTGAAAATGGGTGTATTGACTTTGATCGTATTAAATGTAAGTTTTGCGGCAAGTTTCGGAATGGGATTGGTTGCCATCATCATTTTGTCTTTATTGCCGATCTCACTTGGGCTTTCGAAAGTGTTTGCGGTTACTTAATCAGTATGAAGGATTTTATACCGAAAAAAATTACATCAGAATTCCAAGTGTCCTTTCGTTATGAGGTTTGTTTTACAAAAAATCTTTTTAGTTCTGATAACTCCTGCTTACGAGATTTTTTCAAGTCGAAACAAATTTTAGAAACACTAAAAAAACTTTTAGTTGTCCTGGATCTTGGAGTGTTTCATAACCATCCAAATTTATCTGAAGAAATCCAATCCTATTTCCAAAACCAAATTCCAAATCTTCAATTCATAGAGAAAATTCTAGTGATTCCTGGCGGAGAAGAATGCAAAAATCAAACTTCTCATTTTGATTCCGTTATTTCTGCCATCAATATGTATGGAATCGATCGCCATTCCTATGTGATGTGCATTGGGGGAGGAGCTCTATTAGATATGGTTGGTTATGCGGCAGCGGTTTCTCATCGAGGGATTCGACTGATTCGGATTCCAACAACTGTACTTTCTCAAAATGATTCCGGTGTCGGTGTTAAAAATAGTATCAATTATGATGGGAAAAAAAACTTTTTAGGAACTTTTGCTCCACCTGTTGCCGTATTCAATGATTCACAATTTTTAGTCAGTTTAGATGACAGAGATTGGCGTTCTGGGATTTCAGAAGCAGTGAAAGTGTCTCTTATCAAGGACAAATCTTTTTTTGAATGGTTGGAAAACAATGCCTTCCATTGCAACAATCGAGTGTTAGATGTCATGGAATCTCTGATTTATCAATGTGCCAATTTACATGTACACCATATCTCATCTGGAGATCCTTTTGAATTTGGTTCTTCGCGCCCTCTCGATTTTGGACATTGGTTTGCTCATAAATTAGAGTATTTATCTAATTTTACCATACGTCATGGAGAAGCAGTTGCCGTAGGCATTGCATTGGATTCGATCTATTCTTACTTGATGGGTTATTTAAATGAATACGATTTAAAAAGGATCATTGAATTACTTCTGAAATTTGGGTTTACATTCAATGATCCAGTTTTAAAGGAAAAAGGGAAGGAAAATCTTTCCATTGCTCTAGAGGAATTTAGAGAACACTTAGGTGGAAAACTAACATTATTGATGTTAGATGGGATAGGTTCCCCACGAGAAATTTATGAAATGAACGAAGACAAATTACTGAAAGCATTTGTCCGTTTACTCCAAATCCGATGAAGACCCAATTTGGCCACATAACCTATTGTACCAATATCCATCCTGGTGAGTCCTGGGCGCATCATTTTGTCGAATTAAAAACACATCTTCCTATTTTAAAAAAGGAACTGTCTCCGAAGGAACCCATGGGCATTGGCCTTCGATTGTCAAATGAAGCCTCCTTGGCATTGGCAAAGGAAAACAATCTGATCGAATTCCAAAATTGGTTAGAAGAAGAGTCCTTTTATGTCATTGCCATCAATGGTTTCCCTTATGGTGGCTTTCATGAAGAAGCTGTCAAAGAAGATGTTTATAGACCCGATTGGGTTACGAAGGAAAGATTTGAGTATACCAATCGTCTTTTCTCCCTATTAAAAGTTTTGTTACCAGAAAAAGGAGAAGGTGGAGTATCAACACCACCTTTGTCCTATTCGTTTTTTGATACAGAGGAAAAAGAGAGATTCTTGCGTAAGGCAAACTGTACCGAACAAATCATTCAAACACTCATAAATTTGATTCGGATCCAAAGGGAGGAAGGAAAAACTTTACATTTAGACATTGAACCAGAGCCAGATGGACTACTCGGAACATTTTCCGATTGGATGAGGTGGTATGAATGGGATTTGATTCCGAAAGCCCTTCCTGTTTTGATCCAAGAATTTGGGTTTGATCCAAAAACAGCAGAAGAGAATATAAAACAACATATCCGTTTGTGTTTGGATGTTTGTCACCTAGCAGTTACATATGAAACAAATTCTTTTTTATTTTCTGAATTAAAACGTTTAGGAATCAAAGTTGGACGGATTCAAGTGAGTTCTGCTTTGAAATTGAAATTTCAAGAACCAATTCAAGAATACATCCATGCATTGAAACCCTTCGATGAAAAAAAATACCTGCATCAAGTTGTATCCTGTACCAAGGAAGGAGAAACAAAATCCTATCGAGATTTAGGAGATGCTCTTGCGGCTGGCGCTAGTTTTGGAGAAGAGTGGAGGATTCATTTCCATGTTCCGATTTTTTTGGAAACGTATGGAAAGTTTTTTTCCACGCAAGAAGAACTGAAAATGGTTTTATCTGAACATAAAAAAAATAGAATCACTCAAATTTTAGAAATAGAAACGTATACTTGGAATGTTTTGCCTGAATCTTTACAGATGCCAATAGGAAAATCCATTTTACGTGAATTGTTATGGCTAAAAACTTTTTTAGAATCGAATCTGAATGAATTGATATGAAACAACCCAAACAAAAATTTCAAAAAACCGTTGTCATCAATGTTGTAGGATTGTCTGAATCCATCCTTTGTGAATTCACACCATTTTTAAAACAATATTTAGAGAATCGAAATACAACTCGGATTCAACCCATGTTGCCTGCAGTGACCACAAGTGTACAAAGTACATACTTAACTGGCAAGTGGCCTAAAGATCATGGCATTGTCGGGAATGGTTGGTACGATCGCACGGAATCGGAAATCAAATTTTGGAAACAATCCAATCCCTTAGTTTCTGGAGAAAAAATTTGGGAAAGAGCAAAGAAGTTGGATCCAAATTTTACCTGCTCCCAAATGTTTTGGTGGTACAATATGTACTCTACGGCTGATTATTCCGTCACACCTAGACCACAATACCATGCAGACGGAGTGAAAGCTCCCGATTGTTACTCCCATCCACCTGAGTTGCGAGAGGAACTCCAAAAGAAATTTGGTTTATTTCCGCTCTTTCATTTTTGGGGACCTAATGCAAACATCAAGTCAACCCAATGGATTAAAGATGCAACTATCTATGTAGATCAAAAATACAATCCAACACTCACCTTGGTTTATTTACCACATCTAGACTATGGATTACAAAAATGGGGAAGTGATCGTTCCCAAATGAAACAGGAACTTTTGGATTTAGATTTAGTCTTAGAAGAATTGATAACCCACTACGAAAAACAAAATACCAAAATTGTGATCCTTTCTGAATACGGAATTTCAAATGTAAATACTCCCATTCACATCAATCGAATTTTACGAGAAAACCAATTATTAGATGTGAGAAAGGAACGTTGGTACGAACATCTAGATGCAGGAGTTTCAAAAGCATTCTCTGTCTCTGACCATCAAATCTCTCATATTTATTGTAAAGATCCAGAAACGATTCAAACAGTGAAAAGAATCGCCAAACAAATTCCAGGTGTGGATCTCGTTTTAGACAAAAAAGAACAAAAACAATTTCATTTAGATCATGAAAGATCAGGTGATGTAGTGCTTGTTGCCAAGGAAGGACACTGGTTTACTTATTATTATTGGTTAGATGATAAATTTGCACCAGATTATGCTCGTTTGGTGGAAATCCACAGAAAACCAGGTTACGATCCAGCTGAGTTATTTATTGATCCAAAGAAGAAATTCGCAAAACTTCGTGTGATTTTGACCATCCTCCGTAAAAAACTTGGGTTTCGATATCTAATGAATTTTATCCCTTTGGATGCAACCCTGGTGAAAGGTTCTCACGGCGCATTACCAAAAAACCCTAATTTTTATCCCTTGTTTTCGGCAGAAATCCCTTTACCGAAGAAAGAAATTTCTGCTATAAAAGTGTACGATTTCATATGGGATCAGATGACCAATGGGATTTAAGTGTTTGACTCGTACCTTGAGAAATCGTTCTTTTTAAAACAGTGTCCGTAGAAGATATCAAAATTGTAACATATTCCAAAGGGGCAGCAATTGTTGTCCAAAATTCCGTAAATACGGGAAATTTCTTTATTGTGAAATCAGGGCGAGTTGCTGTCGATTCCGAGCACATCGTAGTCGACCATGAACTGGCTTTTTATGAAGCTGGGGATAGTTTTGGATTGGTTTCTGCTCTCACCGAACATCGATTTCTTGTGACTCTGTTTGCAGATACTGATGTTGAATTGGTTCAAATCCCAATTCGCCTCCTTGGTTCTTACTTAAAAGAACGAAAAGAACTAGCGATGAAAATTTTAGGTCTTTATTCTAGAGAACTCAGAACACTTCAAAAACACCTTTCCAAAGCCAATCGTCCAGCAGACAGAGAATACCATCCCGAAAGACTTGTACAAAATGCACGCACCTATCTCACTTGGCAAAAACCAAGTTTGGCAGCTTATTCTCTGCAGGCATTTTTAAAATGGTCCAAAGATAACCAATCGAATGACAATGTCCCAGAAGCTTTAGAGTTATTTAAATCAGTTGCTTCTTCTTACAAACCGTTTCCATGGGAGAACATGCAATCCACTTTGGAAGCTGGAGAAATTCTTTTTGTGGAGAGTGAAAAGAGTAACGAAATCTATGTGATTTTGGAGGGGAATGTAAAACTTTTCGGAATCGTAAGGGGTTTTGAGTACGTCATCGATGTATTAGGTCCAGGTGAAATTTTTGGTGAGATGTCACTGATTGACAATGCTCCCCGGATGGCTTCTGCCATCACGGAAACGAAAACAAAAATATTACGTGTCACTCCTGAAAATTTATTCGAGTCAGTGGGACCGTCGTTATTACAAAAGATCTTTGAAAGTATTGCCCGTCGGATTTGGTTTTCCCATCAGAGACTCGTCATTTTAAGACTGAAAACTCCGGTCACCAGATTGTATGCCTACTTATACAATTCAATCCGCGACCAAGACATTCGATTGGGAAGGAACTTGGATGCGAGTCTTTCCATCCCTCACACGATTTATATCCAGATGGATGAACTTTGTAATATGTGTGGGATTATCAAACTCAAACAGGAAAGTATCAATGAGTTTAAGGCGGACACAAATTTAGTCATCGAACCCAATCGGATCACCGTCAAAAGCCGGAAACGTTTGGAAGAAAAATTGGGTCACTTTAAATCTAAAGAAGGGCAAATTGTTGCCTAAATCCATCTAAAATGTGTATGAATTTTCTTTTAATTGTGATTTAGTTCGGTGATGAAAAAGTTTTTCGTATATTCCCTTGCCTCTTTTTACATCATCGCGGGGACAAATCATTTCTTTTCTCCAGAATTTTATTTAGAAATGATGCCTGATTATTTGCCCTTCCATGAATTGTTAAACGTAACAAGTGGACTTTCCGAAATCACCTTGGGTTTACTTGTTTTGTCGGAACGAATGCGAAAATTAGCTTGTATTGGAATCATACTCCTGTTACTTGCTATTTACCCGGCCAATATCAATATGCTTTTGGAAGCATTGGATGGGAAGGATTTTGGAGTTCCGATTTGGGCACTCTATGTTCGTTTGCCGTTTCAATTTTTATTTATATATTGGGCTTGGGCCGTACGCAATCTGCAAATATCAGAAACAAAATCGGTTCATAAGGTATAAATTCGAATGCTAAAAGAACTAAAACGAAAACCAAAAGAGACTACAAAAAAAGTGGGCCAATGGACGTTTTTATCCAATCATTCTCATGTTTTGATATGTTTGAATAAGGATCCAGAGATGCGACTTAAAGATGTAGCAGTGCTTGTCGGAATCACAGAACGTGCTGTGCAAACCATTGTGAAAGATTTAGTAGACGCATCAATTTTACAAAAGAGTAAAGATGGACGTCGTAACCAATACATTATACAAATGGATCAAAAACTCAGACATCCCTTAGAAGCAAATCATACAATTTCGGAACTATTGAAACTAGGAAAGTAATTCGATTTCTTTTTAGTTACTATCAATTTCAATATTGATTTTCTAATTGGATCACTTCGGATACTACTTTTTCATTCATAGGAACTGATACACCTACCCGTTTTGCCGCTTCAATGACTTCCCCGTTGATCGAACGAATTTCTGTTTTTCTTCTGTGATCCAAATCTTGGACCATGGAGGTTCTAATCTTAAAATACTTCAAACCTAATACGATCAATATCAAATGACGTATCCAATTGGGAAGTGAAGATTCTCCGTCACCTAATTTTTGTATGGGGAAGGAACCAGGAACTACTTCTTCTTTGATATGAAGTTGTTTCATTACCATTTTAATTTCAGACAAAATCGAAATCGCTTCCTTTCGGTGTTCTAAATTTAAAAATAAATCTCCCAAACTAGTTTGTTTGGAGGCAGCAAGACCGTTGATGATTGCATTGATCCCAAGTTTATGCCAGCGGTAACCAAGCAAATGTTCGGTGAGAATCACGGGAATCCATGGTTCTAAGAGTGAATGCCAAATAGAATCCGGTTGAGATTGATCCGCACCACCTAAAATCAAACTTCCTACATTAGATTGGAAATAAACTCCAGTTGATAAATACTGGGTATTCCATCCAACAACGCCACCAATGATCTTTTCCTTTAGAGAAGGAAATTGTTCCTCAGGTAACCCGTTTTGAATGAGAATCCATTTTCCATTTGGTTTGAGTAAGTGTTTCGTACTCTCGATGTAATCTTTCAATTTTTGATTTTTACATCCGAGGAAAATATAATCGAATGTATCTTTTGCACTGTTTACCATCTCTAAATGCTCGCTAAGCTGCATTTCTTTAGGTTTGCCTTGGGGACCTTGGAAGTGGATCGGAGTCCGTAAAGACTCTAATCTCAGCGTGTCTTGGCAAAGAATGGTGAAGGGGACCTTGTTTTGAACCAGTGCATGCAAAATGGTGATTGTGACAGAGCCAATCCCACAAATGGCAATGGAGGGAGTGTTCATTTCCCTCTTAAAGTGATAACGAGTTTTGCGTTCTCTAACTGTTTTCCGGTTTTTTGGAAATAACTTTCCTTCAGTTCGGAAAGGACAGTTTCTTCCAGAGTTGCATTGAGTTCAATGTCCACGATCTCACCTGAATTTTCATCCAAAGCATGGTGGTGAATTCCTGTGTTGGAATCAAAATGAGTCACTCCCGATTTGAGTTCCAAAGTCCCGAGTAATCCTTTTTCGGCAAATAACTTGAGGTTATTAAAGATCGTGGCGCGCGAAGCATGAGGGAAATGAGTGTTCACCAAATGGAAAACTTCTTCCGCAAACAAATGTTGGTGTTTCTCAAGGAGTAGGTGAGCCATTTCTAACCTCTGGGAGGTCGGCCGAATTCCGTGAGATTCCAATAACTCTTTCGTTTTTTGGTAACTTAAGTCCATTCCCTTAACAATTTCTTTCCTCTGGAATATTTGTCAATAATTAGACTAAGTCTAAAACATTCTCGATCCAGAAAAATGAGTGAGTTCACCTAAAATCGCTTTGTTCCACTGGATTTTCACTACAACCGATGCGTTTTTTCCGTATTGATGGATCTTTCTTTCTGTTCCTTATGTTTGGATTTTGTCATATTACCATATAATTTCAGTTAAACGATATTTCTGTTTCTCAAACTTACTCGGTGTGTAAAATTCAGGTTTGAGTTTGAATCTACTGGGTAAAAAAATCCTTGCACTCCCTCGATTGGGGGATCTAATCCTTTCGGTGATTGACTCGGAAACGAAAGAACCTTCAGCGAATCGAATCTGGGGATTCGATACACGGACTTTTTTACTCTCAATGCTACAATTGCACCCAGTCTTGCATACCCATCCAATCCGACAAAATGAACCGATCCCTTTGAATACTCTTCTTCGAAAGATTTCCTATTTGCTTTGTTTAGTTTTCCTCACAAGTTCCCTTTCCGCAGAAATTGATTCATTAGAAGATGGTTGGTCCTTTCAATTGGAAGGAGAATCTACTTTGCAAAAAGTCAAAGTGGGTGTTCCCCTTGTGGAGCAGGGGTACAAAGTTCCACTTCGGGGTAAATACCACCTAACTATACCTATATCGAAATATCCGAATTCCTCCTTATCTGTGTATCTAGACAGAGTTCATTCTGCTGATCAAACCTTTTGGAACGGAATCAAGATTGGTGAAACGGGAAGAATGTCTCCTCATTATTATGCGTATTGGCATAAAGTTCGGTATTACGAAATTCCAAATTCTATTATCATAGTAGGGGAGAATCATTTAGAAGTTTTGATAGAATGTCGTGAAACGGAATTCCGATGCGGAATTTTTCGTTCGATCCCTTTGTTTGGGACACAAAATGAAATCAAAGACAAAATGATTTATGAAGATGTAAATCAGATTGTAATGGCCGCTTTATTTTTTGGAATTTTTTTACAACAGGCAATTGGTTATGCCTTAAATCGATCTTCCAAGTCGGGATTGTATTTAGCAGGTACTGCCATATTTTTTGTTTGTTGGCGTTTGCCTGGACTTAACAAAATCCATTTTTTAGGAATCCATCCTGAAATTTTGATTCGATTGTTATTCTTTTGTCAATTCATCTTTCCCGTCTTCATTATGTTATTCGTTCATACTTTGTTTGATCGAAAGATTACAAAAATTGCTTTTTTAACTTTTTTGTTTGATTCCATTTTGGCTTTAATCCAATTATTTGAGATGAATCCTGATTTACGGTTTTATTTTGTATACATTTGGTATATTTTACTTGGAATCAAAGTACCAATTTTAATTGAGCTCTTGGCAAAAAATTATAATAAATCGACAGAGGCCATCGTTGTTTCGTTAGGTGCTCTTGTTGCCACTTTTTTTGGAATCGCGGATGTTCTCACGGATGTGATTACTGGGAAAAATGCATATTTAACCCAATATGGAATTTTGACTTTTTTGTTTTCCGGTGTTCTTGCGATTGCCATCCAAAGTTCTCGAACCAAAAGAGATCTTCGAAATTTAAACGAATCTTTAGAGATGATTGTTACACTACGCACTCAAGAACTTCAAAAACAATACAAGATACTCCACGATGATTTGCTTATGGCAGCAAGTCTACAATCCAAACTGATTCCTCCTATGGAATTCAAACATAATGATCTGAGTGTCACTTCGGTATTTATGCCAATGGAGAAAATTGGTGGTGATTATTTTGATTTTTATATTCATGATGATGGCAGTATCACGTTTATCCTTTGTGATGTGTTGGGGCATGGAATCGCCGCTGCTTTAATTGCCAGCATGTTGAAAGTGAATTTTTTGGAGATTGCACCCAAATTAAAGGATCCTGCTGCATTTTTGCATGAATTAAATACGAAGATGTTACCTGTTGTAGAAAAAAATTACATCACTGCTGTTGCGAGTCATTTTGATTTAAAAA
>NZ_RQGG01000006.1 GCF_004769665.1 Leptospira kemamanensis | reverse complement strand
TAAAATCGATTTCTTTTTTGGGGGATACATAACTTCCAACAAATGGAAAAAAAACAAATAATCTTTCCTGATTTGTTTCATTTTTCGAATAATATAAAGGTCCCATCCAATATTCGTGAGAACTAGACCTGAAATTTTGATAGTATAAAAGTAACGGCAAAAATAAATAATTTTCTTTTGCATAATAAAACAGAGGTGTAAACGATACTTCTTCCAATCCTCTTCTTTCACTTGTTTCAAAGTGGAACAAAGTCAGAAGTCTGGTATATTTGTATGTTTTTTCACCTAACTCTTCTTTGTGATGATAGTATACGAGTGGTAAAACAGGGAATCCAAACGTATTTTCTTTTTCCTTTTGTTTGTGATAGAAAAATGGAATTGTCACCAAATACGAGCTATTTTGTGTATTTCCCCAAAACACAAATGGGTAAAATGATTTATCTACAGCATCGTTTTCTTTTGTGACATTGAAGTTTACGATCCGTTTGTATTCACGATTGTCTTTTTTACTTTGAATATGATTATAAAAAGGAAAAAACGTTTTTGATTTGGATAATGGATAGTTGTAGTATCGATAAACTCCTAAGGCACGAACAGAATAATGATCTTTCCAATCTTCAATATCATAAAAAATATTACTCGCTTTGAATTTTGCACTTCGTTCGCTTCCATAAATTTTTATTTCTTGCTCTTCCTCCAAATCGTCCCATGTTTTTGAAACAAGGGGAGTGGTCGAAAACAAAAAACTAAATAAGATAAAACTTGGTATGGAATATTTCATACGATATTAGGTTCAATTCGTACAAGAATTATTTCTTTCCTTTCATTGGTAAAGAAATTATCTTTTTATTAGTTTTGGGTAAATATTCTGTAAAAGAAACCGACTTTGGGTTTGAACTAGAGGAAACGTAAGTAAAATCCATTTGAGATAATAAAATTGGTTTGGACGATGGATACATTTGACCAATTTGTTTTTTACCTTCTCGATCATATAATGGGATTACGGTTTTAGAGATAGAACGGTAAGGCAAATAAGTTGCTATCGTTTTTAATCGATTTTTCTCGTCATAAAGATAGTCATTGTATGCCAGGACAATTTCTTCGTTTGAAATAATCACACCTTCTAAAATATCTTCCGTAAATTCATAAGTACCTTTTCCCAGTCCTACGATAAAAGCAGTTCCCGTAGATGCAACATAGGCAATTCCAAATGCTGCCAAAGAGACAACACTTGCCGAAGCATAAACTGGCATATAAACAGGAGAATTGTCAGCAGCTCTGCGAATATCATAAGCCATGTTATAATGGTGCCAAAAACGAAAATGTTTCGAAGTACTTACGGTATAATAAATGGGATAATGAAAATATTCCTCTGGTTTCAAATTCATAGATTTGTCTTCCACTAAAATGGCGATACTTCTCAGGATTTTTTTCCCAACTTTATCTCTAAGTATTACATAATAAATGGAACCTTCTTTCGTGGGACGAGTTGATTCTTTTACGATAGGTTGTAGATATTCGTTTGAATCCAATGTTTCCGAATAAATTGGTTCTCCTGGCGACTCACTTAGATGTTGTTTGGGAAAGGAGGATTCTTTCGTCGAACAGAAGTGTAAAGACAAGGAAGTTAGCGCTAATAAAATTTGAGATTTCAACATTCGAAATCGAATGTAACCCATTTCCTCAATCCAGAACAATCAAATTTTACTGATTCTAAAACCATTCTAGGCAACACACAATTTGCAAACATTGCCTTGGCGACTGGAGCTGATTATGTTCGACTGGAAACAAATGCGGAGATAAATCAATCTATCGCTTTGGCTTTCGACTTGGCAAAACAAGGGAAACCTGTTCTATTGGATGTAAATATCGACTATAGTAAAAAGACCAGATTTACAAAAGGTATCGTAGGAACGAATCTGCAAAGATTACCATTCCAAGCCAAAGTAAGAATGATCTCTCGTGCTTTAGTTAGAAAAATGACAGGATAACTATTTTTGCGAATCGTATTAGCACCAATGGAAGGACTTCTTGACTTTCGATTGCGTGAGATTTTAACTCAGGTTGGTGGTTATGATGAATGTGTTAGCGAATTCATCAGAGTGAATGATACGTTATTACCTGCTCATCGATATTATCGAGTGGTTCCAGAACTCAAAACTGCATCAAAAACAAATTCTAATATTCCGGTGAAGGTTCAAATTCTTGGTTCTGATCCAAATTGTATGGCAGAGAACGCAAGTATGGCAGCGTCTCTCGGTGCTTATGGTATTGATATCAACTTTGGTTGCCCTGCTCCTACAGTGAATCGCAATCGAGGAGGAGCTGCTCTTCTCAAAGAACCCGAATTGATGTTTCAGATCGTGAAAGCTGTACGAAATTCTGTTCCGAAAGAAATTCCTGTCACTGCAAAGATGCGACTTGGTTTTGACTCCACCGAACAGACGCTCGACTGTGCCAAAGCTTTGGAAGAAGGTGGAGCAAAGGAAATTGTAGTTCATGCTCGTACCAAAACAGATGGTTATAAACCTCCTGCGTATTGGGAGTGGATTTCCAAAATCAAATCAACTTTAAACATCAATGTCATTGCCAATGGGGAAATTTGGACGATAGAAGATGCTTTCCGTTGCCAAAAAATCTCCGATTGCCAAGACTTGATGATTGGTCGCGGAGCAGTCAGTAATCCAGCATTAGCACTTATGATCAAAGGAATCCTTCAGGATCGATTCGAGTGGATTGAAATCAAAAAAATATTAATGACTTACTGGATCACGATGACTGAGGGAATGGACGGTGTGAGCAAAACAGGAAGAATCAAACAATTGTTACAATATCTATCAAGGGAATATGAAGAAGCAAAATTAGATTTTCATCGGATCAAACAAATATCCAATCCGAAAGAATTGGAAACTCTTTACTTTTCCGAATTCTATTCGCTCATAAATTCATAGAAATTTAAATTAGACAATAATACCAAGGAATCATTATGTTTGAATCATTTTCCAATTCAGAAATTTTATCAGGTATGATCACACCTGCTGTTTTTGTTTCCGCATGTGCGAGTTTGATTTTTTCTACAGCCAATCGCCTAGGCAGAATATTTGATCGAGTCAATCTTTTGAAATCAGAAGTGGAAATGATTTTAGATGGCAAAAAGAATTTTCAAAACGAACGTTTAGTGTATATGCGCCATCAACTTGCTGTACAAAAAAAACGAGCAGTCCTCATCCAAAGGTCAATGGCGTTTTTATATTTGGCAACTTCCTTATTCATCATCTCTAGTTTATCTTTTGCATTTACTTTAGCATTTGCCAAAGACCAAACTTGGTTACCTACAATGGTTGCCATCATTGGAGGAATTTGCCTTTTCATTGCCAGTGCACTTCTGATTTACGAAAGTAGATACAACCTAACATTCATTAACAGCCAAATTGAATTTACAGAATTTTTGGAAAGAAAAGTGCAAGAGAAATAAAAACTAAAATCCCTTTCTGAAATTAATGCTCAAATGAAAAATTCGTTTTTCCATTAGGGCGCCTCGCATCCCTACGATCACATCCCAATTTTTGAATACCGACCGCGTTATCCGCTCCAATCTTTCGCTAGTAGCGAAAGGATTTCCGCTACTACCGCTGGCGCATGGATTTCCTTTTGGATCCCACAAACCTTTGGCCACACATACCCATTTGGGGACAATTTTCATTTCCTCTTTGCCGCACCAGGGATCCGCAGGGCTTGGTCCTCGGAAGGCATGGCCGACGAGGACGGGAGCGAATGCGGACCCCGGAGTGAGCCCGCCTGGGTGCCCAAACGACTGAACTACGAACTTTTTGAAAAGAAAAACCGTGATTTTGGGATTGGGCGTGCCAAAGAATGCAGGATGTGGTAAAGCGAACACATTGGGCGGCGGGTCTAGTTCCCCACCCTCAGATCGGGCGGGGAAAGTGTACTCCGCGCCACCCCCCACCGCCCCTCTTTTGTAACAAATCTGACAAAAAAAAACGATTTTCCTGTCACCTCACCTTTCTAGAACGGTAAGTAAAAATTAGATTCGGAAATTCCTTCATGAGAGAAATCAAAACTGTCACGATTTTAGGTGCCAACGGAGCCATGGGTTCTGGAAGTGCGGGCGTCATTGCTGCCTTCGGTGGTGCTAAAGTCCATATGCTCGCTAGAGATGTTGAAAAAGCAAAACAGGGTATCGAAGCCGCTGTCGCATCCGTCAAAACGGATACAATTCGCGCAAGAATGATCCCTGGTTCCTACGATGCGGATCTGGAAAAAGCTGTCGCAGAGTCAGATTGGGTATTCGAACTCGTGGCGGAAAGTTACGAAGTCAAAGAACCGATCAACACTCGTATCGCAAAAGCGCGCCGTCCAGGAACCATCGTTTCCACTGTGTCTTCTGGTCTTTCTATCGGTCGTTTGGCAAAAGCTTACGATGAAGATGGTCAAAAACACTACTACGGAACACATTTTTTTAACCCTCCTTATAAAATGATCCTTTGTGAACTCGTCACTCACTCAGGAAATGATAAAAAAGTAACACAAGCGTTAGGTGAATACTTAGAAAAAGTTTTAGGTCGTGCTGTAGTGTATACAAACGACACTCCTGCATTCGCTGGAAACCGCATTGGATTTCAGTTGATGAACGAAGTGGCTCACTTTGCAGAAAAGTATGCTGACAAAGGTGGAATTGCTCTTATGGACGAAATCATGTCTGGTTACACTGGACGTGCGATGGGCCCACTAGCAACTGCTGACTTCGTAGGACTTGATGTTCACAAAGCCATCGTAGACAATATCTACGACAACACTAAAGACGAAGCTCACGAAACATTCAAACTTCCTGGTTACTTCCAAAAGTTAATCGATGCAGGCAAACTTGGTATGAAATCTGGTGGTGGTCTCACAAAAGTTGTGAAACACGCTGACGGAAAACGCGAGAAGTTTGTTTACAACATCAAAACTGGTGAGTACGATCCGTACCCTAAATTTGATATTTCTTTTATCAAAGAAGCTCGCCAAAAAATCAAAGAATCCGATTACAAGGGCGCAATGGACGTTGTGAAAAAAGCATCTGGTTTCGAAGCAGAAATCGCACGTTACTTCATTTCACGTTACATCAGTTATTCGCTCTCTCTCGTGGGAGAAGTAGTGGATACAAAAGAAAATACGGACGGAGCGATGGGGTTTGGTTTTAACTGGGTTCCTGCTTCTGCTTTTGTTGATTTCCTTGGTGGACCAAAAGAAACAATTAAGATGATGGATGCTTCCAAAATTCCAGTTCCAAAACTTTTAAAAGATGCCAAAGAAGGCAAAAAGTTTTACGAACTCGGCGACAAACTGGACGCAAGGTCTCTTTTCAAAGGTTAATTAGGAGTATCATATGAGTGAAAAAGTATTCGTATTAGGCGGAGAACAAACCGACTTCCAAAGAAACTGGACAAAAGAAGGAAAAACCTTCATGTCCATGATGCGTGAAGTATTAGATGATGCTCTTGAAAAAGTGGGCATTAGTTATGATGAAATCAAACGATTGAACAAAGAAAACCGTGTTGCGGTGTTTGTTGGAAACTTTGATGCAGAACAGTATGCAAACCAAGGACATTTGGGTGCTTTTTTAACAGAAGTAAACCCTGCTCTTTTTGGAGTTCCTGGTGCTCGTTACGAAGCAGCTTGTGCTTCTGGATCAGTTGCTCTTGATGCTGCGATCACACATATCCGTGCTGAAGATTACGATCTAGCGATTGTACTTGGTGTGGAAGTGATGAAAACTGTTTCTTCTTCTGTGGGAGGTGACTTCCTAGGAACTGCTGCATACTACGATAAAGAAGCGAAGGGAGTTCAATTTCCTTTCCCAAAACTTTTCGGAAAACTAGCAGATGTGATCCTCGAACGTTACGAATTGAAAGAAGAACGTTTTATGGATGCTCTTGCTGAGATTTCACGTATCAACTACGCAAACGCAAAACGAAACCCTAAAGCACAAACTCGTACATGGTTCATGAACAAAGAACATGCGATGGCTCGTGGTGGTGCAAACAATATGGCTGTGGGTGGAAGACTTTGTATCACTGACTGTTCTCAAGTAACAGACGGTGCTGCTGTCACTATCCTTGCTTCTAAAGATTACACGAAAGAATACGCTAAAAAAACTGGTCGTAAAATTGATGACATCCCTCGCGTGAAGGGTTGGGGCCACCGTGTAGCACCAATTACATTTGAAGCAAAAAAACAAGAATCCGTTGGGGACAAATACATCCTTCCATGGACTCGCCAAACTGTAAAAGATGCTTACAAACGTGCTGACCTTGATGTAAAAAACATTGATGTGTTCGAAACACATGACTGTTTTACTTCTTCTGAGTATGCTGCGATTTCTGCTTTTGGAATCTCAGAACCAGGAAAAGAACACATTGCGATCGAAGAAGGAACGATTGACTTCGGTGGTAAAAAACCAATCAATCCATCCGGTGGACTCATCGGTGTGGGTCACCCAGTGGGTGCGTCTGGTGTTCGTATGATGCTCGACCTTTACAAACAAGTCACAAACACTGCTGGGGACTACCAAGTAAAAGGAGCTAAGAACGGTCTTATGCTCAACATTGGTGGATCGGCTACGACGAACTTCGTGTTCATCTTAGGAAAGTAATCCAGTGAATTCGCTGAATACAGAAAAATGGAATCGGATTTTAGTCCGGTTCCTCCTTGCCTTTTCGTTTTGGGAAGCAGTTTCCATCCCTCTTCGTATGTTGTTTTTTGCAAAGTTCTACTTTGATCCAACACTGAAATCGATGTTTGTTCCCATAACCGATGTTTTTTGGCTAGGACCTGTGTTCAGCGATTTGTTGTTCACACTATCCTTTGGATTTTTATATGCACTGATGAAAGAATCACTGCCACAAGGACTTGTGGGTGGATTTCTCGTGGGAATCTTAGTATCCATCATCGGGTTTGTATCACCCATGTTATGGACTTTGTCTCTCACAAACTTTGCCCCTACACAACTCGTTTGGGTTTGGGTTGCGTATTATTCCCTCTTCACAGTTTCTACAGCTGTCATTTATTCAGTCGGTTGGAACGCAGAAGACTAATTGGATCATTTCGATCTTTCAAAATAGATGAGGACAAACAAACCTTAATTTAATCGAATACAAACTGAATGTTGTATCCATGAACCCAAAGGCAACTTTGGGTTTTTTATTTATTAAAACTGAAATCGGAAGGCAACCGAATCTAGCCGGTCTGCTACTTTTTCTAAATTAGTAATAGACGCCTCGATGGCAGCGACCGTCTGCTTTTGTTCGTTGGCAGCTGCTGATAATTCTTCCACAATCGTAGATGTATGGGTCAATTGATTTTGGATGTTTTCCATATTTCGTAACACCAAGGAAGATTTTTCCTGTGTGCCTTCGGTAGAACCACTGATCTTTTCCGAACTTGCTTTTGTGCCTTCTGAGTTTGTTAAGATTTTTTCCATCTCGGCTTGGACCGTTTCAAATTCATTTGATCCCAATTTTACTTCTGTTAAACCTTCTTCAATATCGGTAACGGTTTGTAAGATTTTGGAAGTAAGTTCACTGATAAATACAGAAATCTCTTTGGCAGATTTTTTGGATTGTTCTGCAAGAAGTCCAACTTCACCCGCAACAACAGCAAATCCTTTTCCTGCATCGCCTGCTCTTGCTGATTCAATGGATGCGTTTAAAGAAAGTAAATTGGTTTTTTCAGAGATGGCGGCGATGGTTTCTGTGATTTTACGAATGGCTTTTGTTTTTTCTCCCAAATCTTTGATGGATTCTGAAGTTTTAAAAATTTGATTTTTGGCTTTAAAAAACTGTGCCATGGCATTGTCTGAACGGTTTTTCCCTTCCATGGCAATTTGATGAGCAAGAGTTGATTCTAATTTGACTGCTTGAGATTCAGATCGTATACTTAAGATTAGGTGGTTAAGAGCGTCCATTTGGTGAAAAATACTTTCAGAACTTTCACGTGTCACATTACTAGAATCTGCAAGGGAATGCATCGCAAGAGACAATTCATTAAAAGCAACATGGATATGTTCCACAGCTTTTGTGAGTCCCTTAATTTGGGTTTTCACAATTTCAGCATTTCCGATGAGTTGAGAAATCATTCCACGAAATTCAAACTGTGTTTTTTGGATCAGTTGTAAAACTTCAGCGTAATCTCCGCCATTCTCCAATTGAACATCAAACTTCAAATGTCCTTGGTATAAGTTCTTTAAATATTTTATGACTAGTAAAAAGGAATGGCGATTCTTTCTAATTTTCCAAAACCCAAACATCGTTGTCGCAGAAAAAAGTAAAAAACCAAATCCAAAAACAAAAACCTTGGAAGACAAACCAAAATCGATCACACTCAAACAAGTAAAAAGAATTAATGTAATGAGGCTAACAAATGTTTGTATTAAATATATACTTTGAGAAGATAAACCTGATAAAAACTTAGGTTGGAGAGAACCAGACCATTTCCCCGAATTCATTTTTGCATATAGGATTTCTGCGTTTTGGATCTGTTCCTTTGATGCTTTTGTGCGAACCGACATGTAACCGATATGTTTTCCATCTTCATAAATGGGTGATACATTGGCATCAACCCAATAATAGTCCCCATTTTTGCATCGATTTTTGACAAGACCTACCCATGAATTTTGTTTTTTGACTGTTTCCCAAAGGTCACGAAAGGCTTCCCGTGGCATCTCTGGGTGGCGGATTAAATTGTGTGGTTGCCCAATCAGTTCTTCCTGCGTAAATCCACTAATTTTCAAGAAGTCTTCATTAACATACGTGATGATCCCTTTTAAGTCAGTTTTGGAAGTGATTTTGGTTCCTTCTTGGAATTCCACTTCATGATTGGTGATGGGCAAATTCTTACGCATGCGAAATTGGTACCGATATTAGGGAGATGAAAGAAAGTATTTAGGGTAAGCCCGTAAGATGCAAGCAAAATAGAATTGAATTCAAAACGATTCACATTCTATGACTTGACATTTGTTCGTTTCTCTTAAAATCACCTACGATATTTCAAAATCTTCATGTTTAAAACTATATTTTTACCACTTACCATTCGCTTAGAAGCATTTACTCATTTAGTTCCAGTTCCTTTTGCGATTTATTTGGCTTCTATTACGCAAGAGTATAGTGCCAGCGAATGGCTGTTATTCCTTTTGATTTGCGTCACGAGTGGTACTCTTATGGTACTTGGTGGATGTTTGTGGCGTTATCTTATTTTAAAAAAAATATCCCTTCAATTTGAAATCTTACAAACTGAAAAAACGAGAGATTCTTATTCGATTGGTTCCAAAGCGAAAGCAAAAGAACTAAAACTATTTTTATACCGTTATCCTTTTTACGAAGGATTCATTATCATATTACGTTGGATCGTTGGTGTTGGACTCATATTTTCAGTGACACCGATCTTTGATTTGTATCGACCAACCTTATGGACAACTTTCATTTTATATATGATCATGATTCCACCGATTTCATTTGTAGCGTATTATTTTATAACGGAAAATGCATTTCGAAATTTATTCAAACTTCCTTTGATCCGTCCGATCGCCATCGAACCAAACGAAATTCCCAAATTTGATTACTTCAAACGGATCCTGATCTCCTTTTTTGCATTGGCGGCTTTACCTGTCACTGTTTTGGGATATATGTTAATTTCGAGTGCCAATGGAAATTTAAATGTACAAAATCCTTCCTTACAAGTTGCCATCATCGGAATCATTTTTATTTTCCCACTCGTGTTTGTTGCTTACTTAGTAGCAAAGGCCGTTAGACAAGGATTAAGCGAAACGAGTCATATTTTAGACGAATTGTCCAAAGGAAATTTTTCAGTCGTGTCAATGCCCTCTTCTGGTGATGATTTTGGTCAACAGTCCTTTCATCTCAATCGAGTGATCCAACAACTCAATACCATGTATACTGAGATTTTTACACTCAATGTTGGTTTAGAAAGTAAAGTGAAAGAAAGAACTTTGGAGCTAGAAAACTCATTAGAGGAAGTAAATAAACTCAAATTCCAACAAGATGGCGATTATTTTTTAACACACTTACTCCTCAAACCACTTGGGAAAAACCAAGTGAATAGTGACATTATATCCATTGATTTTTTCTTAAAACAAAAAAAGAAATTTGATTTCAAAGGAAAAGAATATGAAATCGGTGGGGATTTAAACATCGCTCATAATGTAGTTTTACAAGGGAAAAAATTCTCTGTTTTTGTGAATTCTGATGCCATGGGAAAATCCATGCAAGGAGCTGGTGGTGCACTCGTGTTAGGTGCCGTATTCCAATCCATCATCGAACGTACCAACTTATCTTCCAATACTTACAACCAATCCCCGGAACGATGGCTAAAAAATGCCTTCATCGAAATGCACAAAATCTTTGAAGGTTTTGACGGAAGTATGCTCGTTTCCCTTGTAATTGGCCTGATCGAAGAATCTACTGGATTTTTATACTTTATCAATGCCGAACACCCTTGGCTCATTTTATACCGCGATGACAAAGCAAGTTTTATAGAAAACGAATTGAGTTATCGTAAACTTGGAACCAAAGGTTTAAACACAGGAATTTTTATCAAAACATTCCGATTGTTACCAGGAGATATTATCATCAGTGGATCGGATGGTCGTGACGATTTATTATTATTCAGCGAACAAAGTGAGTCCAACCATAGACAAATTAACCAAGACGAAAATTTAATTTTGTCCTACGTAGAACAAGGAAAAGGTGAATTAGAAACGATTTTTCAAGTTCTTACGAAAAATGGAGAAATCACAGACGATTTATCGCTCATTCGTGTGTTTTACAAAGGACTGGAAAACCAAATTCCAAACAGCGATTTTTCCAAATCCTATCAAACAGCCAAAAAACTAGTGGAAGTGGGCAATATCGATGCAGCGATTGATTCACTTCAAAAACAAATTCTAAGCCAACCCATCACCAACAAACGATTTCACAAATTATTGGCCAAACTCCATTTCAAAAGAAAAGAATATTCTATAGCAATTGAACACGCACAAGTGTATTTGGAAAGCCATCCATATGACATTGGTTTTATGGAACTAGGTTCTATTTTATTACGTAAAGCAGGCAAACTCGATCAAGCCATAGAAATTTCAGAACGCATTCGACTACGGGAACCAAAAGCGACTAAAAACACTTTTCATCTCATCAGGTTGTATTTGGAAAAAGACAATGTGCAAAGAGCTAAAGAAATTCTTTCCGAAAGGGAAACGCTTTACCCAGAAGAACGGGAAAGAACGAAAAAATGGAAACAAATTCTGGTATTAAAATTTCCGAATCTCTTGCTTTAAAATAAATCCTATAGTATCGTTTTATGGAATCTTTTTGGGCACAGACATGAATCGAAAATCATTATTTTGGGATCTGACATTCAAACTAGAAGCATTTACCCATACTGTACCTGTGCCATTTGCCGTGTATTATGCCATCATCACCCAAAAGATGGAACCGAATCATTGGAAAATCTTTATCGCTTTATGTCTCGTATTTGCAACTGGAATTGGACTGCTTGGCACTTTCATTCGCCATCTACTGTTAAAGTATCTATTTGCCAAAATCGAACGAATGAAACTTCCAAACACTAGCAGCCCATCACTTTCTAACGAAGAATTGACCTATGCAAAATCAGTAAAAATTCTACTCTTTCGTTACCCCTTGGTCGAAGCGATTATCATCGTTATACGATGGTTATCTGGCGTGATACCCATTAGTTTGTTATTCTTTTATATAGTCGAATACACACCTTCTGTTGCCAGGTCTGCGATTTTTACCTTTGTAATGATCGCTCCCATTTCCTTTGTCACTTATTATTTTATTACGGAAAACTCTATCAGAAGTTTGTTTGACTTACCTCAATTCCAAAATGTGGAATTACAGGAAAAAGATATTCCCAAGTTCAATTATTTCACACGGATCCTTGTCGCCTTTTTTAGTTTGGCGGCACTACCTTTCGTGATTTTTTCCTATATTTTATATTCTTTGGCTACTGGTGAGATTGCTGTCGAGGATCCGATGATTCCCATTGTAACAGTTTCTTTTATCTTCATTATTCCACTTGTGGTTTGTTCTTACGTTGTTGCCAAATCAGTGAATGAAGGTTTAAATGAAACAAGTCGATCACTTGGTGAATTAGCTAAAGGAAATTTTAATGTAGTCGTAAATCCAAAATCAAGTGACGACTTCGCCAAACAAGCATTTTACCTAAATTCGGTGATTGGAACTTTAAAAAACATGTATCAGGAAATTCGTGACTTAAACGAAGGTCTCGAAGAAAAAGTCAATGTAAGAACAGATGAATTAAATCAATCCCTGCTTGATATCAGTAAATTAAAGGTGCAACAAGATGGAGATTATTTTCTCATTTATCAACTTTTGAATCCCTTTGTCATCAAAGACATCTCGAGTAAACAATTCCATGTAGATCATTTTCTCAGACAAAAAAAATCCTTCGAATACAAAAACAGAAAATATGAAATTGGTGGGGACATCAACATCTCTCATAGCATCCAACTAAAAGGACAGAAATACCTTTTATTTGTTAACGCGGACGCGATGGGTAAATCCATGCAAGGAGCAGGTGGGGCTCTCGTATTTGGATCTGTGTTTCAATCCATCGTACAAAGGACAAAAACTGATGCGAGATTTCAAAACCTAAATCCAGAAGAATGGCTTAAATCCATTTTTCAGGAACTCCAATTCATTTTTGAAACCTTTGATGGGACAATGCTCGTTTCCTTGAGTTTCGGTTTGATTGCAGAAGAAACAGGCAAACTTTACTTTTTGAATGCAGAACATCCAATGATCGTTTTGTTTCGCAAGGGAAAGGCGAACTATTTGTTTCCTACAGTCTCTTACCGAAAATTAGGAACCCTCGGAGCCAATTCTCCGAAGGAAGTGAACGAGTTCCAATTGTTACCTCAGGACGTGTTACTGATTGGTTCGGATGGCAAAGATGACCTTCTCTCCAAAAACCGGGATGGAGAATGGGAGGTTTTATCGGAAGACGAAAATTTCCTAGAAATTGTCGAGAAAACCAAAGGTAATTTAGAATCCATCATCCAAGAAATTGATTCCTTGGGCCAAGTGATCGATGATATTTCCATCATTCGAATCACTTACGATTCAAAATGAACAAAACTTGATTTGATTCAAAGCTTTGAATCCCTTCCTACCGAAAGACCAATTTATTTCCCAATTGTTTGGACAAAAACCGTCCAATACATGGAACAAGGAATGAACCAAACAAAACTTAAAACTCCCGTCAAAATGGGATACGGAATGGCTGAAACCGGTATAACAGCCGTTCAACTTTTCACTCAAATTTATCTTTTAAAATTCTACACAGAGATTGTTGGATTGAATTCTAGTTTAGCCGGGATTGCCCTTTCCATTTCCGTCATTTGGGATGCGATTAGTGATCCACTGATGGGTAGGATTTCCGACCATACGAGGTCCCGGTTTGGTCGCAGGCGTCCGTATATTTTCATCGGTGGCATTCTTTTATCATTGTCTGTGCTCTTACTTTTTTCCCCTCCAGAAATCGCTTCCCAATTAGGGAAGTTTGTTTACCTACTCAGTGTTTATCTTTTGGTAAACACAGCCATGACCATTATCTCCGTGCCTCATATCGCACTTGGTGGAGAACTGAGTTTTGAACGAAACGAACGCACAGCTGTTTTTGGTTGGAGATTGTTTTTTAGTAATATTGGGATGCTCATTGGAATGATTGTTCCAGCAGCAATCTTACAATCGCTAGGTGACGAAAGTGCAAAGGAAAATATCATCACATCGCGCACCATAGCGGGTGAAATTGTTTCCCTTGTGATTTTAGTTTCTTCTGTCATCACATTTTGGGTCACAAGAGGAAGGGATAACATCCAAACAGACAAATCCAAACAACTCCCTTTCTTTCAATCCTTTGGTTCTGTTTTTAAAAACAAAATGTTTCTCATTTTACTATTTGCCTTTGTCATCGCAACAATCGGTAGAACATTTAACTCGGCAATTGCACTGTATTATTATGAATACCGATTGGGTCTCAAAGAATCACAAGTGGTCATCAATATCCTTTTACCATTTTTTCTCGTACTCATGTTATCCATTGGATTTTGGGTATGGATCTCCAAAAAAATCGGGAGAAAAATCCCTGCATTTTTAGGAGTCTTTGGACTCGGTGTTCTTACCGTCATCGCCTATCCTTTGTTTCCCTATGGAGAACTAAGACCTCCACTCATCGCGGCATTTTTTGGTGGGATCTTTGCTGGTTCCATTTTGATTATGGACTCCATCTTAACAGACGTAGTGGACTATGACGAATTCAAAACTGGAGAAAAACGAGAAGGTCTCTATTTTGGAATTTGGAAAATGGGGGTTAAGTTTTCACAAGCCTTCGGAATTGCCATCACTGGTTTTTTACTCGATATCATTGGATTCCAAAATGGACTCATCACTCAGTCCCAAGAAGTTGGGTTTCGGCTTGCCATGATTTTTGGTCCAGGTGTAGGGTTTTTCTTTATCTTAGGTTCCCTAATCTTTTTGTTTTTCCCTTTGACAGATGCAAAACACATCCAAGTCCAAAGAATCCTAACAAAAAGAACCTTGAAAAACTTAATTTGATACGTAACAATTGAAGTCTATGAGACAAAATCGAAAGGTTCAATTATTTGCCTTTTTATGCATTTATTTCATCGTACCCTTCTCGGCTTGTTTTTTTACCTTAATTTTTGCAAACTACACGAGTACCGCATTTTTACCAGACAAGTTTTTGGTTTTGTTTGAAGCCACACGCACCACAAACGATTTCACCTTATTTGCGTTAACCTGGGGACCATTTCCGATCATCACAGCGATTTTATTATTTTATAGTACACCTGTTGCCAATTATCTTTTCAAAAAAGAGAAATGTAATTTTCTCTCAGAAGAAAAAGCAAGATACCGAATTGTTCATTCTCCAATGATCATCAGTTTGTTTGGATTTGTAGGATGGGAACTTTCTACGATTTTATCCGTCCTTCGCATTGATACTTTGTTTCCCGATGCACCTCCACAAAGTCTTTTAACTGTAACCATTTTGTTTGGCTTTTGGGGATTATTTGCGTTTGCATTTTCCTATGCCACTACCAACTATTTAAACAAAACTTTGATCATTCCCAATGTATTTCCTATGGGTGGACTTGGAAAGTATGCGAAAGGAAAACAATTTTCCATCGTTACCAAACAAATTATTTTTTGGACTGCCTCTACTTTATTTCCTATCATCTTACTTATATTTGGTCTTTTACAAAGAACCAATCAAAATTTGTTCCAATTACATACTCTCATTCACACAGATGTATTATTTGAAGTGATTGCCATTATGTTGTTTTTTTCCTTTTTGTTCTCTGTTACCTTTGCCATCAGTTTACAACATCCTCTTAACCAAATCGAATCGGCAACAGAACTCATCAAAGAACAAAAGTTTGATACAAGGGTCACCATTTTTAGTTCCGATGAACTTGGACTTTTAGGGGACGCAGTCAACGAAATGGCGGAAGGGCTTGCAGAACGAGAACGTATCAAAGATACCTTTGGTCGGATCGTTGATCCAAGAATCAGAGATTATCTTTTATCCAACGAACATAGCCTAGGTGGAAAAGTGGTTGATGCCACAATTCTTTTTTCTGACTTACGTGATTTTACCAAATTATCGGAAAAACGGACTCCAGAAGAAGTGTTATACATCCTCAATCGTTACTTCCAAGAAATGAGTAATGCCATCGAAATGCACGGTGGTTTTATCAATAAATTCATTGGAGATGCAATTCTCGCTGTATTCGGAACTCCCATTCCCATGGTCAATCATGCTGAAAAAGCTGTACACACTGCGCTCGAGATGCAAAAGAATTTAGATGAGTTAAACAAACAATTTTTAAACGAAGGTTTAACAGAACTCAAAATGGGAATTGGGATTCACACAGGAAGTTTACTAGTAGGAAATATTGGTTCCACGAACCGTATGGAGTTTACTGTAATTGGTGATACAGTCAATACAGCTTCCCGTGTCGAAGGATTGTGTAAAGGACTCCAAAAAAACCTTCTCATCACAGAAAATACGGCCAAGTCTTTACCAGAGAATATCAAATCACGTTTGTTGCCAGAAGGGGAATTTGAACTCAAAGGGAGAGAATCCAAAGAAACCGTCTTCTCTTATGTGATTACTTAAAAAAGAATCCGTAATAAAGGGTTGAATCCTTTTTTCCAAACCAGTAAATTGGTGATTATGAAATTGGTAATTGGTCTTTCCATCCTATGTGTGTCATTTTTTTCGTGTAACGAAATCAAGTTGGTGAGCACAGAGGATATATTAGACCTACTGAAAGATGATGGGTATTCGAATGCCAATTCGCAATCAAACTCCTCTCAATCTTCATCGCCAAACTCGTCCACACAAAGTGGAAACCAAAACCTAAACTACTATGGCCTTACCGATTCCCCTACAGGAACCAATACCTTTGGTTCCACGGGTTCCACTGTGGGCAACCCTCTCGGTTACTAATCCAAACTTTCTTTATTTAATAAACTCGAAGAAGTCATCGAGCAGTGGCCGAAAACAAGACCGAATGGTTACCTTGGCTACTTTTTCATTTTTTGGGCCATAATTCAAAATGATGTCATTGGGATCTCGGATAAACGAAAAGATTTTATTGATCTGCATCTCTGCATGACCATCACGTATCTTCACCACATATTCAAATTCGTGTTCATTTGCGTCCACTTCCCCAATTCCATAGGGAACGTAACATTTGATGAGACCAATCCCTCGAAGTTCCCCCATCTCTTGGTTTTCAAATTCAATTTTGGAAACTTCAGGATCTAGTTTGTATTCCAACCATTGTTTGGCCTTGAGATAACTTCTCGTTTTTTGGTAGGATTTGTTGTCTCGTGCATCCTCTGTGGTGCGCATTTTCGAGGAAACAATCCAAAGCTTCAAACACATGGAATTTTGGAACAATAGGAAAAAGAATAATAAAAGCAAGATTCGTTTGTGCATCATCTCTAAGCTTCTTTTCCCTCGTTCGGTTCGCAAAACAAATCTTCACATAAGTGGAAAATTTTCTCCTTATTCGGTTGGACCGGAAAGGGAATCACGTTTTTAGGCAATGGGGATGTGTTCTGGTTTGTTTTTTTGATCTTATGTCTCTTGGACTCGATTCTATCTCTCACTTTATTATTTTCGGAATTGGCCTCCCTCATTCTGGAGTGCCCAAATAAAAATTGGATTGAATTTGTTCGGGCATCACTTTCAATCTTGAACATGCCCGATTTTGATCGTATTGATCTAATGAATTATGCCATGTATGGAAATGATTTTGATCCCCAATGGGATGAAATCCGCGCCTTTATTAAGTCCAATGCTTCTGCCCAAAAAGAATTGGAGGAGATCAAACGCACTGTTCCGAGTCCCCACTCAGGGAAACGACGCCTGCCCAATGCTCCCACAAATGACCCAAGAGAGGCCGGTGGTGAGAATCCAAATGCAGAGCCAAGAAAACCAAGCAGTGGCACTGTCACCAAATCTTGGTGGCAAAAAATTTTAGGAGATTGAAATGGAAAATACCGTAGACCAAGTCAAAAAAAACGTCGAGAACATCAAAAAGTTTGTCACTCCGTTTTTCAATTTGGCTGTGAACACAACGGTTTACGGATACCATAATATCGTTCCAACAGGGAAACTCATCCTCACATGTAACCATAGAAGTGATATGGATCCCTTTGTGATTGGTTCTGTGTTTCCTAGATTTATCTCTTGGATCGCCGCTGAATACACAACGAGGATTCCTCTTTTCAAAGACTTCGTGGAAAAAACAGGAACCATTCCCATGGCCATTGATGGAAACATTTCCATGGCAAGTATCAAAAAGGTACAACAGGTTTTTAAAAACGGGGACGTACTTGGGATTTTTCCAGAAGGCCATGACTACATGGTGAAAAATGATTTCTCTGCTCCCCTTGCTAATTTCCACTCTGGGTTTGCTGCTTTTAGTTTGCGTAACAAAGTAGATATTTTGCCGTCTGTCATCATCCCCGAAGAAGAAACCATCACCGATTATCCAATCCCACCGTTAGTGCGCGCCTTTATGGGAATGCCCAAAGAAGTATGTGACATCAAACGAAGAGTGGTGTATAAAAAGATCAATGTGGTCTTTGGAGAAGTGATTAAGTATGAGAACTATGCTCACCTACCGCTTGACAAGGGTATGGTGGCCGTTTCGGAAGAAACAAAACGGCGCATGGGTGAATTACAGAAAGTAGACTATTTGAAAAAGTAACCAAAACTCAGATGGGTTCAATCGCTTGACAATTACTTAAATTTCTATCATTTTTAAAACATGAAAACGGTTGAATTTTTAGATTCAAACATGATTCAAAATTCCTTAAAAAATCACAAACAGGAATTGGAATCCCTAGGTGTTGAGTCTATGCATCTTTTTGGATCTGTTGCAAGAAATGAAGCCAATCAAAATAGTGATATAGATTTTCTGGTAAAATTTAAACCTGGAATGAAAAATTTTGATAATTTCATAGGACTAACTTTTCTATTAGAAGACCTTTTTCAAGTGAAAGTAGATCTGCTAACCACTGATTCTATCTCGGGCTCTCTTAAAAATTCTGTAGAAAGTGAGTCTATCCTAATTGAAGTCTGATATTGATTATATCAAACATATTTATAATGAAATTTTATTCATCAAAGATGCACTAACAAATACGAATGAATCTCTATTTCTAGAAGATAATGTATTGAAACGCGCCTTTGTCCGAAGTATTGAAATCATCGGCGAAGCCTCTAACAAACTCTCGGATGATTTTAAGAAAAAATATAATAAACCTGAGTGGCGGAAATTTTCAGCAACTAGGAATCATTTAATCCATGGTTATTTTATTGTAGATTACGAAATTGTTTGGGATCTTGTTAAGAACAAAATCCCAATACTAGAAAGACAAATTAATGAAATTTTACAAAAAGAAAAAACACTTTTTGACTGAAATACGGATGCGGATTACAACAGCCATCCAACTTTGACTTGTTGATTTCTTTTCCCTAGATTTCTACTTCTCCCGAAAACACTTCTTTCGCAGGACCTGTCATCATCACAGAACCATTTTCTTTCCATTCCACATGAAGGGTTCCCCCTCTTAGGTCAATGCGTACAGATCGTCCGGTTTTGCCATTCAAGATGGAAGATACAGTCACAGCACAAGCCCCCGTTCCGCAGGCTAAGGTTTCTCCTGTTCCTCTCTCCCAAGTCCTTTGGTAAAGATGGTCTTTTCCCCTGACTGATACAAATTCCACATTCACTCGTCTTGGGAAAAGTGGATGGTTTTCAATGATGGGTCCAATTTCTCTCACAGGAAAGGCATCGGCATCATCCACATAAATCACACAATGTGGGTTTCCCATACTAACAGCAGTAAAACGATATTTTTTTCCTTGGACCTCGATCTCTTGGTTGATCACAGGGTCTTCCCCTGGCCAAACGATGGGCACAAGACTTGGTTTGAGGATGGGTTCTCCCATATCCACAGTGACCATTTCCACTTTGCCATTCGTTCCTGTTTTTAAATCTAAGGTGAGGACTCCTTTTCCTGTTTCGATGGTTGGTTTTTGGTTTTTGGTAAGGCCGTGGTCATACACAAATTTTCCCACACAACGAACTCCGTTGCCACACATCTCAGAGGAACTTCCATCGGAATTGTACATGTCCATTTGGAATTCACCAGAGTTTGAATTGCGGATGAAAATCACTCCATCGCCACCGATTCCAAAATTGCGGTCGGATAGTTTTTGGATTTGTTCTGGTGTGAGTCGGATGTCGTTTTTCGTAGCATCAATGTATACGTAGTCGTTTCCGATCCCTTCCATTTTGGTGAAGTTGATTCTCATCGGTTCCTCTCTTATCACCCAATGATTTTTTGAGCACTCTAGTTGGCAAGTTCTATCAAGGTTTTTTAGTTTGACCCTTGTTCCCAAGGATTAGACTGAGAGTATCGAACATGAATTCTTGTATCCTTTGCCAATCGACCGAATCCAAAACTGTTTTTAATGAAAATGGAACTCCCATTTTGGAATGCCAAAATTGTGGCCATGTCTATTCTTCTTACGAACAAGAAGAACACTACGAAGGATACTGGGACGGCGCAGAACAAACGTATGATTTGGAATGGTGGGACAATGCCCACAGAGCCGTATATGCCGACTTCATCAAAACCTATCTGGGAGAATCCAAAGGAAATCTTTTAGATGTAGGTTGTGGGCTTGGTTTTTTTGTCAAAGCTGTCCTCACACAAAAACCTGGTTGGACGGCTGTTGGGTATGAAATCTCCAAACAAGCAGTGAAGTTTGCCAACGAACAAAATGGAATGAAGACTGTGTATGCAGGCCTAGTACAAGATTCCAAATTACCAAAAGAAAGTTTTGATATCATCACTCTATGGGATGTCATCGAACACATTCCCAAACCACATTCCCTTCTTACCTACTTACATGGACTTCTAAAACCTGGTGGGGTATTATTTTTGCAAACTCCCAATTTCCCGATCCAATTGACAAAAGCCAATCTCAAGGTGAAGTTAAAAGGAATGAAAGAAGGTGTGCATTACTTAGAAGCCAAAGATCATGTGAACAATTACAAAATGGCAACTCTCGCAGAACTTGGCAAACAATGTGGATTCACAAAGCCAGAATACAAAGTGCTAATGCCAATCCTTTCTGTATCAGGAAGTAAAAGTAAACTTGCCGTCTACGTAAAACTGGCGTATTATTTTTTCACCAAACTTGTGTTTGCACTCAGTTTCAAAACCATCAATTGGAACAACACTCTATTTTTGACGCTGAAGAAGCCATGACTTAGCATAGGTTAGGCCGGCAAGGATATTGGATGCCCTCCAAATTGAATTCGGATGGGCATTTGGTTTTAAATCTTTCTGATTTGGATTGGAATTGACATCTAGCACCTCACTCTTCGGCTTTGGATGTGAATTCTGATCCTTTTCAATTGAATCTGATTCACCTCCACTCAAAAGATTCACCTCATCGCCATCTCCCCACATGTCCGGAATATGGATGCAAGCAATTCCATGAGAACTTGCACCGAGAATATCATCTTCCCAATTGTCTCCGAGTAAAATACAATCCTTTGGATCTTCGTTTGCTTTTTTCATCACATACTGAAAAAACTCTTTGGTTGGTTTTTCAAACCCCACTTCTTCGGATGTGATGAGTGTGAACCCAAACTCTTCTGGTAAAAATCCTTGGACTTTTAATAACTGCGTGCGAAGGGTTTCATTTGTTGTTAGATAAATCGGAAATTCTTTCGAGAGAGAAACCAAAAGAGGAAATAAATGTTTTTGATAGTTCTCTTTCTTTTTTTCTTCTGCATAATACGAGAGAAAATGAAAATAATACCGTTCTTCCATCCAAAGGATATCCTGGATGTCTTGGGTTTGGATACCTGAGCTCAAATTCCCATTGTTTGAAACTTCTGAAGCGTTTGGAAAGGATAAAGAACTTTTTCCTAACTGATGTAACTTCTCCCAAACCAATTTAAAACATAACAATCGCAAGCGATTCGAACTATGGTGTTTGAGTTGTGACTTCACCTGTTTTCTTGCGGCTTCATACAACTCTAAGAAACTTCCACCTAACTTTCGCTCTTCCCAATCCTTGGCACATTCTGCGATTGCATAGGCATATGCTTCTTTGGATGGCAAAATGGTATTGTCTAAATCTAAAAATAAAGCCATTACGGAAAGAGAAACGGAAACATTTCCTTCTGTCAACGGTTTGGTTTGGAATTATGGCTTGTCTTGTTCTGAAAGTTTAGTTAGGATCGTGGGATGATTTCTTTATCTTTTATCCTCGCCATTTTGTTTCTCCTACTCGGTTCTATCCTCATCGGTTATGGGTATGTCACGGAGGGGGATCCTATGTATGCAAAATCCCTAGGTTGGAATCTCAATTTGATTTGGGGAGCAGTGGTGTTTGGTGTGGGAATCCTCTTTGGACTCGGGAACTGGTTTTCCAACCAATTCCCTTCCAAAGAAAAACTCTAAACAGTTACTTTTTCTAAAACTAGTGAAAGGAAAGGAACTAAAGACTCTAAAATTTCAGGAAGTTCGTATTCCAAAATATCACCCGCATATACAATATCATTTTTTTCCATTGCAGATGCAATATTGGAAAGTGTCACATTCAATTGGCCTACCAAATCGGGAAGTTTTTTGTCTTCGAAGGACAATTCTTGCCAATCTAGTTCCGTATGACGAGTTTGGATGGAAACCAGTGCCGACATAAGCCCTGTTAAACGACCGACCGCGTCATTTAATATCTCAGAAGCCAAATGATCTTTTCCTGATTGGAAGTTTTCGTTCACTAACATAAAGTCTTTGATCACTTTATCTTTTTGGTCCACAAATTTGGAAATGATTTCAATGAGTTCTGATTCATCCAAACGCATCACGGCAAGCCTTGTGCTAAGGTCCATCAAAAACAATTTTACATCACGAAGGTCTTCTAAGAAAGTTTCGATTGCTTTTGTGGAATCTAAAACCAAGGATCCGTTGTGTAAAGATTCGAGGATTTCTTCTACGTTTTTGCCTTTCCCCATCGGTTGGATGAGGTTTAGGTTGAGATTGAGAAGTTTTGTGGTCGTGCGAATCATGGAAATGATCCAAGGGATTCCTTCTTTTAAATCTTCAGATTCTTTTTCCGTCAGAGAATCACGGCCCACAAGAGTGCTACCCACTTTGTCTACGTAATTGTCTACTTCGACAAGACTATCTTCGATGACATCTAATTCTTCTCCAACATATAAATCCAAACGTTCTGTTTCCTCAATCCCAAGAGAATCGAGATCGGAACGATTGAATTCCTGTCCGTTTACAGTGAAATGACGTAAGTATTTACCATTGGATTCAATCCATTTTTGAATTTGATCAAACACTTGGCCGAGGTTCGTTTCTCCATCCAATTTAGTATCTAATTGTTGTTCGTTGATATAAATGTTCATCAATCTCCACCGTTCCCTCTAGGCATGTTATTTTGTAAGTAATTTCCAACTGATTTGTTTTTCCCCACACCTTGTTCCATGTAGAGAAATCTTTGTTTTAATTTGGATTCAAAACTAATGAGATGTGACTCATGTTCTTTGATTTTTTTATTATTCCCGGCAACACTTTCTTCTAAAAGTTTTACCTTACTTGTGACAATCCCCGATGCATATTGGTTATACGGTTTTAAGATTTCGAGTAGTCGTATTCCAACCCCTTCTTCCATCTTTGCATCGTTATTTGGATCGGAGGCAAACAAATCCCGAACTCCATCTGGATTTTCAGACAACACAGCGATGAGTTTTTCTTGGTCAATTTGTAACAAACCATCTTGGATTTTTTCCCAGTTGGATCCTACAGCACCTGTGGAAATTCCAATGTCTGTCAAAACACGAAATCCATTTTCCTTTGTGGCAGGATAATAAGAATTCGCAGTGGTTTTTAAAGAAGCGATGAGGCGTAGAATTGAGTTTTCACCAGCAAGAAGACCCGATTTGGATTTATTATCCCAAAAATCACGAGAGATATCTGCTGCTTTGGAATCATCACTTTCTTTTTTGTCAGAAATTTTTCCATTTTTTTCCACGGACGTAATTTCTTTAGAAAACTTCATGAGCTCATTATACGCATCCACCCATTCTTTGATAAGGGCAGAACCTTTGGCATGGTCTACATGGATTTTTAACGTAACAGGTTCTTCTGTCACCTTATGAACATTAAATGAGATTCCTTCTAAAACATCTGCGATCCCATCATTGGTTTCGCGAGTGATCTCAACACCATCAATTTTGATTTTAAGATCTTTTGCTTCTTGTAATACTTTTAAAGGTTCAGCAGTTCCTGGTGCTTGTGGTGTGACAAGTGTTACCGATTTGATTTGAATCGGGGTTGTGGCAGCGTTTGAGAGAATGATCCCAGTGAGATTTTTATCACTGGCAAAATCACCCGCTTGGAAAATGTATTTGGATTCAGTTTTGCTTATGGGAAGGAATTTATTACGAACACTTCCTTCTTTTTCAAAACTCATCCCCATCTCCATGACGGCGGGAGCTTCCCCAATTACTTCTACTTCGAGATAAGCACGTTCTTTGATTTCAGTGACAGCGATGGGAACGGAGTAAGCAGTATCTGGTTTTAAAAAAATTCCTTCTTCCGTTTGAGTCAGTTTATCCGTTTCCAGTTCCGATTTTTTGAATTTTGTGAGATCCCAAACTTTAGCTTTTGTTCCATCGAGGGAAAGCAGTTGTTTTGTGTCTTCGGAAGCGGCTTTGTTTTCCCCAACAATTCCAGCGAGTTTCAATATTCCATTGGGATCGGAGAACTGGAGTTGGTTTTTTCTGCCTGTTTTAACGGATGTTAATGTAATAATAGAAGAATCTTTGTCAATTTTGATGATGGAAGTTTCCATGAGACTTCCTGCCATATTTTTAATGGCACTCGAAAGTTCGGAAAGCCCTCCCCCTGGAAAGGTAACCGTCTCTTTGGATTTTCCGGAATACACCGTAAAACTTCCTTCAGGAAGGCGAATGTCTGTATCGATTTCGACACCAGATAACTGGTGTTTACTTGCCATTTCTATGATTTCGAGAGCTCGGTTTCCCGATTTCGCAGCACGTGATGCTTCCCCAGTGATCACTCCTTCCTCGGAAGAAGAAACCGATTTGGTGGCAAAAGGAGCTGTGAAGGAAACAAGGGCACGGGTTTTCGTTTGGAGGTTTGTTGTGAGGTTTTTCACTTCTCCCCAAATCTGAATCTGCATTTTGGCATATTCATTTTCGGTTTCCCAACGTTTGATGGGCCGGCGTTCTAATTCGACCAGTTTTTTAACGATATCGTTTGTGTTTTGCCCGGTCATCAGACCCGGCATGGTGTATGCTGGCATATCGTCCCAAATCCCTCTGAATCTAGTGTCGTCGAATTCTACAAAAGGATTAGGAATTTACAGAATTTTTTCCTTCCCAAATCCTAGAATTATGACTGCTAACCCTATAGAAAAAATAGAACTGGGGAACCAAAATATCTTTTTCGACCGCGAACTTTCTTGGGTCGACTTCAATTACCGTGTACTCGAAGAATCCTTTGACAAAGAAAATCCACTCTTGGAACGCCTTAAATTTTTATGCATCACCGAGTCCAATTTGGATGAGTTTTTTATGGTGCGCGTGGCGGGACTTCTCAATTTAAAAAATGCTGGGATCGAAGAAAAAAGCCTCAATGGAAAACGTACATCCGAAACCATTGCTGAGCTGTATACCAAAGTTGGCCAATTTGTTAAAAAACAATATGAATCTTTGGATGAGATCTTAATTGAACTCAAAGAAAACAAAATTGTAGTCGTTCAAGACCCAAGCGAACTTGCAGGAGATGACATCCAGTTTGTCAAAAATTATTACAAACGAGAAGTCTCATCCATTCTCACTCCTCTTGCGATTGATCCATCCCATCCCTTTCCCCATATCCTCAATCGTACTTTGAATCTTGGGATCACTCTATATTCAGATGATGACAAAAACAAAATCAAAGAACTCTTTGCCATTGTCCAGGTGCCAAGTGTTTTACCTCGATTTTTGCAATTGCCTCCAAATACTGAGTCCGATACTAGAAGGTATTTTCCACTCGAAGAGATCATCAAACTTCACTTAGGTGATTTGTTTTATGGAATGAATGTAAAACAAATTCATACCTTTAAAATTGTGCGGGATGCGGACATCTCCATCAATGAAGAACAAAACATCGGTGACCTTCTCACCACCATGAAAAACGAATTAAAAAACAGAATGTGGGGAGATGCGGTTCGTTTGGACGTTCACTCAGGTGCAGGCCATATCAAAGAACTACTCCGTGGACTTTTGGAATTGGAAGAATACCAAGTCATGGAAATTCCCACCTTACTTAGTTTAAACGACATGATGTTTTTTCAAGGACTCGAAAAAACGAGTCACTTGAAGTTTTCGTATCCTGTTCCCAAATCTGGTTTCGCTGCCAAAAAAAGTGAGTCCATCTTTTCCGAAATTCGCAAAAACGATCACTTACTCCACCATCCATACGAAAGTTTTAAATCCATCGAGGATATGTTAAAAATTGCAAGCCAAGATCCCAAGGTCCTTGCGATCAAGATGACTTTGTACAGAACTTCTGGAGATTCTCCCATTATACAATACTTAGGGGAAGCAGCCGAAAATGGAAAACAGGTTACCGTCCTTGTGGAACTCAAAGCAAGGTTTGATGAAGAACGAAATATCCGTTGGGCCAAAAAACTAGAAGACAGTGGTGTTCACGTTGTTTACGGAGTGGTAGGTCTTAAAATCCATTGTAAGATGTTACTGATTGTTCGTAGGGAAGAAGATAAACTAAATCGTTATGTCCACCTCGGAACAGGGAACTACAATTCCACAACGGCAAGATACTATACTGATATCAGTTTGTTCACAGCAAATCCTGAAATCACAGAAGATGTAGCCATCCTTTTTAATACCATCACAAGTTCTGGAAAGATGCCAAGACTCTCCAGAATTTATGCGGCACCAACATTCCTCAAAGAAGAGTTTTTACGACTCATCCAAAGAGAAACAGAAAATGCAAAAGTTGGAAAACAGGCACGTGTGATCTTCAAGATGAACTCCCTCGTGGATCCAGATGTGATTTTAAAACTCTATGAGGCTTCCCAAGCAGGAGTCAAAATTGACCTGATTATTAGGGGAATTTGTTGTTTAAGACCAGGAATTCCAGGTGTTTCCGATCGTATCAACGTTCGTTCGATTGTGGGAAGATACTTGGAACATTCCAGGATTTATAGTTTTGAAAATGGTGGAAAACCAGAAGTATTTTTGGCTTCTGCAGATTGTATGCCAAGGAACTTTCTTCGCCGAATTGAAGTGATGTTTCCCATCTTACAAGACAAACACAAAAAACGAATTGGAAAGATTTTAGAACTTCTACTTCGGGACAATACACAAGCCCGTGTTTTGGAATCAGACGGTAGTTACACAAGACTCACACCTGGGGATGATGATCCTGCTGTGAATTCGCAAATTGATATGGTTGATATCTAAAGGAACCAAAATGGATTTTACAAAAACAAAAACTGATTTAGGAAAACTCATCGGAGAAAAAAAAGTCATCCAAAAAAATGATGGCACAATGGATGAAGCTTTATTCAACTCATATGGTACGGATCGTACGAAAGTTTATCCACCCAACTACCAAATATTGGTCTTTCCAGAAACCACTGAAGATGTAGCGTCTATTGTTTCCTATGCTTATCAAAATGGAATCTCTATCGTTCCTTCAGGTGGTAGAACTGGTTACGCTGGCGGCGCTGTCGCAAAAGATGGCGAAATCGTTTTATCCCTTTCTAAGATGAACCAAGTGATCGATTTTGATCCATTCCTTGGCACCTTACACATCCAAGCTGGGATGATTACAAAAAATCTTCACAAGGAAGCAGAAGAAAGAGGATTTTATTTCCCTGTTGATTTTGCAGCAACAGGTTCGAGCCATATCGGAGGAAACATTGCCACAAATGCTGGTGGTGTTCGTGTGGTTCAATATGGTCTGATCCGAGATTGGATTTTGGGACTCACTGTCGTTACGGGGAAAGGAGAGGTATTTCGCTTCAACGGAGAAATCTTAAAAAACAATACAGGATATGATCTCAAACATTTGTTTATAGGTTCAGAAGGAACCCTTGGGATCATCACAGAAGCTGTAGTGAAACTGACAAAACCTCCGAAAGACATTCGGGTGATATTTTTGGCAGTTCCTGAATACAAAAATATTTTAGATATCTTTCGCGAAACACATAACTTTGATTTACCACTATTAGCTTTTGAATTTTTAACCGATTATTGTTTGGATAAAGTAAAAGAACACTTAGGTGTTCCAGACCCCTTCCAAGCACCTAACAAGTACTATGTGCTCATGGAATTCGAAGTGAGTGGAGAAACAGACGAAGAAAAACTCTATTCCATCTTAGAATCCATCACAGAAAAAGAACTGATCACAGATGGATCGATTGCACAAAACTCCAGACAAAACGAAACCTTTTGGAAATACCGTGAAGGGATTTCTGAATCTTTATCTCTGGCGTATACAGTCCATAAAAATGATATCTCGCTCCCACTCCGCAATATGGAGGCATTTTTAGATGAGATGACAGCCCTTCTCACAAAAAAATACCAGGGATTTGCCATCGCTCTTTTTGGACATATCGGAGACGGAAACCTCCATCTCAATATCGTAAAACCAAAGGACTTATCGGATGCCGATTTCTTCAGGCAATGTAAACAAGTGGACCCTGAGATGTTCCAACTCATCCAAAAATACAAAGGTTCGATTTCCGCAGAACATGGAATTGGACTTTTGAAAAAGGATTATTTAGGATTCTCACGTTCCCAAGGGGAATTGGACACCATGCGAGCGATCAAATTGGCTTTTGATCCGAAAGGAATCCTAAACCCGGGAAAAGTGCTCTAAATCCAGGCAGACGAGAAAATTCTCTATTTTTTTTGGTCGATCTGCTTAATTGATAAGCAAAGGCCAAAAAAATGCTAGATTTTAATCAGAGATCGTCTAAACTGTAATTATGTTCAGAAAGATCACAAAACTACTGGGAGTTTCACTCCTTACGTTCTCTCTGGGCAGTGCTTTCCTTTCGGAAGAAAACGTCCTGATCCGAACTCGTGGAGCTAAGTCTTCTCGTGTTACGGGCAAATCCCAATTATCAGGATCTCATTTGCTTTCTTCGCAAAATTCCGCTTCGGAAGAAGGGACTGGCACAAAAGATTTAGAAGACATTACTACTTGGAATGGCAGAGGCCTAACAGGAGTTTGGGTGAATTCACTCACTTCTGACCTACAAAAAGACTCTGAATGGAATTCACATCTCCTTTCCAACCAATACTTAAATCTACCTCCACCCGTATAACTCCTCTCTACCGCTTTACCTGTGTCCCGTTAGGGGCACAGGATGTTTTTATATTCATTTCCAAAGAAATGTTTCTCATTTGCCAAAACTTTCCAGACTGTACCAGAGTGTTTTCTATCTCTGGACAGTCTTTTTTTTAACAATCCTTTCGTCTCTTACCCTAGAAACAGTACAAATTGTTGACTTAATTAGTAAATGCAAGGAATCAAATTGATTTATCGATTGAGTACAGACTGATTTAGGAATTCGTGGACATTATGACGGGACACTGGTCAAACAAACTGATTGCACTGCTACTGGTAGCAACGATAGGTTTCCCGTTTGAGAATACATCGGAAGCTGTTTCCGAATACTTTGCCGCTAGTCTCCCCCATATCAAAAAAACTTCTTCAAAATACTTAGAAGAAACGGAAATCTCCAATTTAGACATTCCACAAATCACGTCCATTGATGACAATGCGACCTTAAGTCGGTCACGTGCAGACTTTTTAGATTTTATCAATGAAGACAAAAACCATGACCTAATTGAAGATCTGATTTTTTCCTATATAGATTTACTATCTTTTGGTGTACTCATACCAAACCTTCTCTCTTCTCTTTTACTCAATATACCACCTCCTATTTCCGCAGTTTAAACCTTTTTCGGCATTTGCGAATCCGGAAGTATTCTCTCCTAACAAGAGAGGTATATCCCTATTCGTAACCTTTTAGAATTCAAAACATCTGGTAACTTATGAACGTTTATTACAAAACAGGTATTTACTTATCTTTACTGATTGTGACTTCCCTCTTTTCGGAAGAAAAAATGGTCGCACAAGCAAGTGAAGCCCTTCGGAGACAATTAACCGATGACAATCCGAGATCTTCCCTTGGATCTAGTTTATATCCTGATGATCAAAAATATTCCAAAGAGATTGATTTAGAAACAGCAGAGACTCTGCTTTGGAAAAACAATTTATTACTAATTGCTTCTCGATTTCAAATCGATGTAAAAAAAGCGGGAATCTTACAAGCGGGTTTATATGCAAACCCAAACATTGCAATTGACCAAAGCGTGTATGCAGAACCAACACAAAGATACTTTGATACAACTCGTTCTGGGCAATCCGTTGTCCAAGTCCAACAAGTATTTCTCTTAGGTGGTAAGATAGACAAACGTGTTAAAGTAGCAGAACTGAATGCAAAAATTTCAGAACAAGAGTTTTATGATCTGACACGAGCGTTAATCACAAAACTTCGAAGAACCGTTTATACGATTTACTTCTATAAAAAAGCTGTGGTTTTTTATGACCAAAGTATTGCCTCCATCGAAAAAACTGTGGAGTCTTCTGAACTTGCTTACAAACGAAGAGCTCTTTTACAAGCAGAACACTTACGTCTTAAAGCTTTATTATTCTTTCTTAAAAAAGAGAGAGAAGACTTAGCAATCAAAGTGTATGAAAAAGAAGCTGAACTAAAAATTCTATTGAATGATGATCTTTACAGAGATGCTCGTGTTGAGTTTGTCCCAAAGATCAGCGAAAGACAACTAGATGCGATTGTTCCCAATACTGTCAAACTGGAAGATTTAGTAGAGATTGCTCGCGAAAATCGTCCTGATCTAAAAAAAGCCTTACAAACATTACGTTATGAAGAGGCAAATCTAGAATTACAATATGCGAATGCAATTCCTGATTTGTCATTCGGACCTGTTTACAACCGAGGTGGAACTGCATTTCAAAACTATTGGGGAGTCACTGCGCAATTAAACGTTCCACTTTTTGATCGAAACCAAGGGAATATCCAAGCAGCTGAAAAAGCCATTTTAGTACGCAAACAAGAATTAAAAAACAATATCTTAGAAGTAGAAAACGAAGTAGCTGTTGCCTATCAATCTGCACGCATCAAAGACGCTTTGTACAAACGTTTTATCGATGCGTATATCAAAGATTACGGAAGTTTGTCTTTAGATATGATTATGAGTTATGAGAAGAAATACATTACAATCTTAGAGTTTGCAGACTTCTTTGAAACCTATCGTTCGAGTGTTGTGGAAATGTTAAAACTACAAACAGATCGAATGGAAGCCATTGAAAATGTAAACTATGCTGTGGGAAAAGGTATCTTTCTCCCCAGATCCGAAAACCAAACTTCTCCTAGGACAGAGGAATAAAATGTTAAACACATTAAAATCATTAAACCAAAAAGCAAAAATCCTACTCATCTCAGGAGTTGTATTAATCGTCATTGCGATTTTATTTATGGTATTTTCCAAATCGGCAAAACCAATACACAAACACCCTGAAAAAGCAGAAGTGTTTGATGATGGCTTACGAATTGAATTCAAACCCAATAGCCCAGGCCTTGAGATCGTGCGATCAACACAAATTGGTGGTGGTGGTGAGTTTGTCAGTTTAGAAGCACCTGCAAGACTCATTGCTTCCACTTCTCCATCCGTAAGTAATGGTGCTCGTATTATCTTATTCGAATCAGCAGAGTTAAACGATCTTTATGTAGGTTACGTCCATGCCAAAAACAAAGTTCATCGTTCCAATAAAAACTTAAGCCGGATTAAAGATATGTTTGTCCACCGAGTCGCTACTGAAAAAGACTTAGTGGAAGCGGAAACAGATGCAGGAAATGATGCTGCCGAACTTGCTGAATTTGAAGGGAAACTCCGAGCACAAGGTTTAAACCCAAGTGAACTTGGCACGGCAGGAAGTTTAAAAGCTTGGATCATCACAGATGTTCCTGAATCACAAATCTCCACTTTGAAAAAAGGAAAAAAAGTAAAAGTGGTATTTGCTTCCTTTCCAGATGAAGAGTTCATCGGAACCGCTGAGGCAATTGGTGATAACGTCGACCCTCTCACGAGAACTGCCAAGATGCGTATCATCGTTGTAAACGATAAGTATCGTTTGAAGCCGGGTATGTTTGGAGTCGTAAAGTTTCCTGAACAAACTGGAGGCGATAGTGTGGTTTTACCTTACACGGCAATTGTCACTGTAGAAGGTAAAAATTATGTATTTGTGGAAGAGAAACCTTTAACATTCAAAAGACGAGAAGTAGTTCTTGGTATCTCCACCAAAGAACGTGTGAATATCATCGAAGGTTTAGCTCCTGGTGAAAAAGTAGCCATCCAAGGATCCATCCTTTTGAAAGGATTAAGTTTTGGGTTTTAAGATGAAACATCAAATATACATAATCCTAATTCTTTTTTGTTTGGGATCCAACTTGTATTCTCAAACATCTCCCTATCCAAAAGATAAAAATGGAAACGAAATCAAACCGGAATGGACACCGAATGACTCTAAAGAGTCTAGTTTTGGTGAAGATGAAACACTCAATCCAAAAAGTTTGGATGAAAAACGATTACCAAAAACAACTAATTTTTGGGTATATGGAGCCTCCATCGGATCTCCAGCTAGTATCAACTTTAACTTAGGTTACTACTGGAAGGACATCGTTTTACGAGGATCAGGTGGTGTTTGGGGTCCACAGTGGAAAGGTGGTCAAATTGATTTGGGTTATACCTTCTGGAAAACACCTGTCATCTCACATAGTTTCTCCATTGTAGGTGGTTATTTTGAAGTGAATCCATTTGCTCCCGAAGTAGGTCGTGGTGGACAATCATCTTATCCAACAGGAGTCAATATCCCTGGATACAACAGAAGAGATCCTTCCCAAGAAGATTTATTCATTCGATCTTACATCAATTCGATAGATTCCAATGTCGCAACGTATTTAGAATATGAAAGCCGAGAAAGGCAAAAAGTTCATCTCACTCAAAGATACATTGGACTAACATACGATTTTTTACTTGGCAATTTCTTTTTGCAGTTAGGCGGAGGAATTGGACAAGGAGATTACCGAAACCCACAATTATTATTACAGATGGGTTACCTCTTCAATACGAGGGAATATCATGATTAAAAATTTTATTGAATCAGCACTTAAAAATCGTGTTACAACCATTATTGCTGCCATCGTTGCTGTTTTATTTGGAATTTGGGCTTGGATCGACATTCGAAAAGAAGCTTATTCTGACATCGCAGACACTCAAGTTCGTTTGATTGCAAAATTTCCCGGAAAAGCTGCGGTAGAAGTAGAAGAACGAGTCACTCTCCCCATAGAACGCGTATTAAATGCAATTCCAAAAGTAGCTGTTCGTCGTTCCCGTACAATCAATGGTTTAGTAGTCTTCCAATTTGTCTTCGAAGATGGAACAGACGATTATTTTGCTAGGATGCGTCTTATGGAACGGGTGGCAGATGCCGACATCCCAGAAGATGTTCATCCAGCCTTAGGACCAATGAGTTCTCCAGTCGGTGAAATCTATCGTTATGTTTTAGAATCTTCAGAGAACCACACTCCGATGGAATTACGAACCATCCAAGATTGGATTGTCATGCCGAAGATGTTACAAATTCCTGGGATTGCTGACGTTGTCACCTTTGGTGGTTTGCCAAAACAATACCATGTTGTTACCTCTCCAGATAAACTCATTCGATATAAATTGACGATTGGAGATGTGATCAAAGCTATCCAAGAAAACAATTTAAACACAGGTGGAAATTTACTTTTGCAAGGAGAACAGGGGTTTCCCATTCGTTCCCTTGGCGCCATTCGAGATCCAAAACACATTGAAAACATTGTTGTGAAAACAGTGAATGGAGTTCCAGTCTTCATACGTGATTTAGGTTCTGTTGAAATTTCACATCCGATTCCAAGTGGGGTTTTAGGTTATACCATCCAAAACGAGGAAGAAGGCCTCATTGATGTTGACTCGTCTGTCCAAGGTTTGGTGGCGATGCGAAGATGGGGTGATCCCAATGAAATGGGAGAACGAATCCGCGAAAAAGTAAAAGAAATCAATGAAAACTACCTTCCGAAAGGGGTTCAACTTCGTAACACTTATGATCGAACTGACTTAGTCAATTATACCCTTCGTACCATTGGTAAAACATTAGTAGAAGGTGTTGTTGTTGTCAGTTTGGTTTTGATTTTCTTTATCGGTAGTGTAAGAGCATCGCTTGTCGTTGTGGCAACCATTCCATTTGCCATGTTATTCGCCTTTTTACTGATGAATTTAACAGGAATTCCTGCAAGCTTACTTTCCTTAGGTGCCATTGACTTTGGTATCATCGTAGATGGGGCCGTCATCATGGTGGAAAATATCATGAGGCGTTATCGTGATGCCAGCCCAGAAGAAAAATCTCATGGGATCTTAGCGTTTACAAGAGATGCCGCGTCCGAAGTGGGAACGGAAATTTTATTTTCCATTTTAATTATCATTCTCGCTTACCTTCCTATCTTTTCGTTTGAAAGGATTGAAGGTCGATTATTCAAACCGATGGCATTTACGATATCCTTCGCTATTTTAGGTGCCTTGATTTTTGCGATGGCAGTGATCCCTGTCATCATGTCGATCATCTATAAACATTATTTTGAGTCGGCAAACCCAGGTCCTATTGAATGGCACAATCCATTTTATGATTGGATTGAAGTTCGATACAAACGACTAATCGAGTTTATCGTCGACAGATCCAAAAAAGCAGTTCGTTATTCATTTAGTGTTGTTACCATTTTTCTTGCGATCGGTATGTTCTCTTTGGGAACTGAGTTTTTACCAGAAATGGACGAAGGTGGATTTAACATTCGTATCTTCTTTCCAGTGGGAATCTCCTTACCAGAAGCAAGAAAGTTTATGCCAAAAATCAGGCAAACTATTTATAAAAATGAACAAGTGAGTGTCGTGATTTCACAGTTAGGTAGAAACGATGATGGAACTGACCCACTACCACCAAATAGACTCGAGGTATTGATTGGTCTAAAAGATTACAATAAGTGGAAAGAGAAAATTACCAAACAAGAATTACTCCTTAGAATGAAAAATGATTTAGAAGCTACTTTACCAGGTGCAAGGATTAGTTTTTCACAACCAATTATGGATAACTTGTCCGAAGCCATTATGGGAACCATTGCTGACCTTGCCGTTTTTGTTTCTGGAAATGATTTAAAAATCATGCGTGGAATCGGTAACGAAGTTTTAGAAGAAATCAAAGAAATGAAAGGCGCCAGTGAATATGGAATTGAACAAGAAGCAGAAAGTCCTCAATTAACCATTAACATCAACAGAGAAGCAGCAGCTCGATTTGGAATCAACGTAATTGATATCCAACAAATGATTGAAGCGGCCATTGGTATGCAGCGGATCAGTACATTGTATGAAGGACCATCTGACATTCCACCAAAAACTCCTGCCCGTTTTGGAATTGTAGTCCGTTTTTCAAAAGATTACAGGGCCTCCAAACAAGCGATTGAAAATATGCCAATCATTTCCCCAAAAGGAGAAAGGATCCCCTTATCTCAGTTAGCAGATATTGAAGTGATCGATGGACCAACGATGATCTTTCGACAAGAAGGAAGAAGAGTTGTAACGGTTAGAACCAATATACGAGGACGTGACCAAGGGGGATTTGTATCAGAACTCCAAAAACGTGTGAAGAAAAAAATCAAACTTCCTGATGGCTACGAAATTCGATTCGGGGGACAATACGAAAACTTATCCCGAGTTGGTAAAAAATTGGCTTTAGTAATTCCGATCACAATTCTCATCATATTTGGAGTATTGTATCTTTTATATCGCAACTTAAAGTATGTATATGTGGCTCTTGCTTGTATTCCACTATCACTACTCGGTGGAATTTATGCACTACTGTTTCGAGGGTATTACTTTAACGTATCAGGTGGCGTTGGATTCATTTCCCTCTTTGGAATTGCAACCATGGCAGGTGTATTATTTGTTTCGAGAACAAACCACTTACTCATTGAAGAACCAGATATTTCCACAAAAGCTGCCGTAAAAAAAGCGGCAGTCATCCAATTACGTCCAATGCTAATGACCATGTTACTAGCGTTACTCGGATTAATTCCAGCTACACTCGGGACGGGTGTTGGATCAGACGTTCAGAGGCCATTGGCGACGGTGATTGTAGGTGGACTCTTTTCGGCGATGTGCCTTGTGTTAACAATCCTACCTTCACTTTATTTGGTTGTCGTAGGAGAGAGAAAACCTAATGCAAAAGAATTAGAGGAAATGAGTCATAAAAAACACATTCCATTCCTTGACTTCGTAACTGAACTCAGTGAAGAACCTTTGGAAGAAGAGGATGAAGACGAAGAGACTTCAACTAAAAAGAAAAAGAAACCTTCTAAAAAAAGGAAAAAAACCTAAACATTGACCCAAGGTAACGGTAAGAATTCAATTTATCGTTACCTTGATTTGATTCAATGTTCGATCAAATTCGGATCGAAGCTGCGACAACAAACAAACGTTCTACTCGGGAACGTTTGTTTTGGTCCGTTTCAAACACCGCATTCATCGACTCTCTTTGGATGGCTTCAATACGCAAAAGACCCGGTTGCCATTGTAACAAATCAAATGTCATCGTATATCCGTTTGTTAAAAATCCATTCCGAGTATAGGTCTCGGCCAAAACTTGTTTCGGATCATAAAATCGTTCTATCCGAAAACTAAGTCGAAATAGATCTTCATACCGAAAACTGGTCCAAAATGTTCCGTGATACCATTGGTTGTATGCTTTCGACTCACGGCTGATGTATGTAGGTAAAACAGAATTCACATCTTTCCACCAAGGTTCATATGACAAAGATTCTTTTGTTTTTTGGGCTCCGACATCACCTGACAAAGCAAAGGCCAACCAATCGAATACCTTCCATTCCAAGATTGTATTATTATAAAACCGAGTTTGTTTTCGTTCAAAATCAGGTGCTTCATTACCAACAAATTGGTTGGCTGTAATGGCAAAATGAGGAGTGAATTGGTATTTAAATTGTGTTCCCAAAGATTTATCTTTATTTTGGTCTGTGATATTTTGCCAACCATTCATCACGTGGAATTGAAACTGGAATTTTTCCGTGAATTTTGTTGTGATCCGGACCCCTGACGAATAATAAGGTACATAGTCCAAAGCCAAGGCTCTCGTATAATTCCAATTATCTGATGAGATCCAAGACTCGTGTCCGATATGGCCGAAATAGATTCCTGCATCTAACCAAGTATTTTTGGTCAATTTAAAACCAACGTAGGCTTCTTGAATGTGTTTCACTGCATTCTGGTTAGAACTAATGTCTTTACGACTCTCAGCCGCATAATTGGTATTTACCGATGTTCCAAATTGGAGTGCGATTCTCCCTCGAATTTTTTCTTCCTGCCATTTGGCATCCACAAATCCTAAATTGATATTAAATTCATCATTGCGAACAGCTTGTGTTGTATATGCACGTTCTTTGGATTTCGGATGATTGGCATTATGAGAATAATAGGTATCTACGAAGGCACCAAACTTAAGGCTTTTTGGAAGTATGATGGCATTTACATCCGACTTACTTTCATTAGGTTCTATTTGCAAACTGGATGAATTTTCATCTTTGACTTCTTTTTTGGCAGATGGTTCTTCCGATTCAAAGGCATATAGAATGTTACTATGCAGGAAGGAAAAAGAAAAGATAAAAAAAACAAATGTAAATTTGATTCGAGGATTCATACAATCCGCTCAAAGATTTGAGCGGAGGTGAAATATTATTTTTTGAGTAATGCTTTGATTTCTTTTGGAAATCCTAACAGTTCTTCAGGGACTTGGATTAATTTTTTGCGATAGTTCTTTTTGTATTCTTTTTTGAACTTGGTATGGCATGATTTACAAGTTTCATCTGGTTTGCCAAGAGCAAGTTTTGCGTCAATGATTTCTTTCCATTCCGCCTTTTGCTCCTCGGGAGCCATGTCAGGAACTTTCTCCAGGATTTTATTGAGATACTCTGCGTTGTCTTTTTTGTCATACAACTTGGTTGCAGGTTTTGTGTAATCTTCCATAAAATCATGGAGATTCATCTCTGTTGCAGACTTTGCTTTTTTTTCGGCATTTAGTACAAATCCGAAAGATACGAATAACAATCCTAAACTCAAAAGTAGCTTCACTTTCATAGTCACCTTCTTCCGAAATCCTATCTCTAGAGGGAAAGAGAATCAAGTCTGTTTTTACGCATGAGCTCCGATCCAAGTCCAAATTTTTTGACCGATTCCAAATTCACTCGTCCCGTATATTCATCTTCATACACTTCCAATTCCTTTACGAAACGAGAATCTAATCCCGCTAAGGTTCGAGTTTCTGGAAAATACAAATATCCTTTTGCTCTTCTGGGAGTGAATGGGAATTGAATGAGTGAAAGGTAGTGTTCCCATGAGTTTTGATTTGGTGGGATTGATTTCTCAAATGCACGTACACCTCGTTTCACATGTTTCACTTCATCTTCAAAGATATAAACCATTATATCTGAAGTTAGATTGTCACCGAAATAGGAAAAAACCTTAGCATATACTTGTGAATAATCTAAGTTGGCCCCTTCAAAGGACAATGACATAACAGCCGAAAACGATTCTAAACTGTGGAATTGGTTTAATTGTTTCCAAAAGATATAATTTAAAGGTATGTCACCAAATTGAACCCCAAAATCGTTCATCCGCTTGATGTACAGTTTCAAATGGATTTGTTCTTCTTCTATGGTTTTGACCCAACCATTCCGAATGGATTTGGGGGCATTTGGAAATGCTAAGATGGCCCAAGCAAAAAGTTCTATTGCCATGAGTTCATGATTGGCAAAATGATGTAGAGTGAGCCCTCGATTGGATTCTAAATTTAAATGTTCGAGTCTTGGAATTTTAATTTTTTTATCTGAAAATTGAAGGTTTTGGTTTCTACCTGGTTTTTCTATACGGATTGCATTGAAATCAACTTCCTCATCCCAAAACCTAGAAGGAGGTAACAACTTATCTTCCAAATTTGGAGAAATTAACAAATGTTTTGCGTAGTCCGTCAGCTTCATTGGGATGTATTTTCAGAAAATGAATTTACAAAAACATGAATTCATTTCTAGTTATTTCCAAATTCAATGAACACTTCTAATTCGAAAAGTCCGAATTTTTATGAATCTGTTTATCATGTCGTAAAAAAAATTCCCAAAGGAAAGGTAACCACTTACGGTCACATTGCTTTATTACTTGGAAATCCCAGAGCTGCACGAGCTGTCGGTTATGCATTAAATTCACTTAAAAAAGATAGAGAATCGGAAATCCCTTGGCAACGAGTGATCAATCGACAAGGCCGTATTTCTTTCAAAGGAGATAGCTTCCGAGCCGATTTACAAAAAAAAATCTTACAAAGTGAAGGTGTTTTCTTTGATTTAGAGGATGATCAATTGGATTTTGACAAGTACGGATGGTTTCCTTAATATGAAAAAAGAATTCCCGATCACTCTCACAATTGCCGGATCTGATTCTGGTGGTGGGGCTGGAGTCCAAGCGGATCTCAAAACGTTTTCCTCTCTTGCTACATTTGGAACCACTGTATTCACTTGTTTGACTGCACAAAATCCCGATGGAGTCACAGGAATTTACGAAATTTCACCTGATTTTGTTACTTCTCAACTCCAAGCAGTAGCAACGTATTTCCCTATCAAAGCAGCAAAAACCGGGATGTTGTATTCAAAAGATATCATCAAATCGGTAAGTGTCTTTTTTTATGAAAACCCAGACATCCAATTGGTCTTAGATCCTGTGATGGTAGCAACGAGTGGCGCTAAACTTTTACGGGACGATGCCATCCAATCACTCATCGAAGACCTAATTCCTTTAGCAAAAATAATCACACCTAACTTAGATGAGGCGTCCTTATTACTTGAAGAACCAATCAATCAATATGACCAATTGGTTCCTATGGCAAAAAAATTATTCCAAAAATACAATGTTCCTGTTCTATTAAAAGGTGGTCATCTTCCCAATGCAATAGAGGCAACTGATGTACTTTTTGATGGGAAGTCAATTTACGAATTCTCGAAACCATTCCTAAAGGAGAAAAACACCCATGGGACGGGATGTACGTATTCCGCAGCCATCACTTCCTTTCTCGCACATGGAAAAAACTTGGCAGAAGCAGTAGGTTCCGCAAAAGAATACCTACATCAGAGCCTAGAAGACGATATCATCACGGGACCCACAAAACATTTAAATCATTTCCCGGAAACATTCAACATTGATTGAATCCCATTCAAAATGATTGTTTTATCTGAATATTCAATATTTTTGCTTCCGCTTAATATTCGATATTCAGTTCTTTGATTTTTTTATCGAGTGTGTTACGGTTGATTCCTAAAAACTTCGCCACCCTTGTTTTGGTATAACGGAATTTTTTCATGGCATACTGAATGAGACGAGACTCCACTTCACTGACCACGATTTCCATCGCACGGCCATCCAAACCATCCAACTGACCGGATGTCAATCGACCTGATCCTAAATCCAATGGTTCAGTTCCTGCCACCGCTTCTACATGATTGGAATGAGAAACTTCTACCGTGTTTTCTGGTAGTTCTTCCATATTGGATAAAATATCCGAAAAATCCTCTTCACTCAGAATTTCATCTTGAGCAAGGACAACAGCTCGTTCAATTACGTTTTCCAATTCCCGCACATTGCCAGGCCATCTGTATTTCAATAGGAGTTTAGATGCTTCTCTTGAAATTCCTTTGATGGCTTTATTATTATCTTTTGTATATTTTTCTAAAAAGTGATTCATGAGAAGTGGGATATCTTCTACCCGATCACGAAGAGGTGGTGTATTGATTTTAACAACATTTAGGCGGTAAAACAAATCAGCCCGAAATTTCTTTTCAGCAACCAACTGTTCCAATTCGGCGTTTGTTGCAGCAATGATCCTTACATCTACTTTTTTTGCTTTGGTGGAACCAATGGCTTCAATTTCTCTTTCTTGTAATACTCGAAGTAACTTGGATTGTAAGTTTAAATCCATTTCTCCAATTTCATCGAGGAAAATGGTTCCAGTATCTGCAAGTTCAAACTTTCCTTTTTTATCTGTCACTGCTCCCGTAAAGGAACCTTTTTTATGACCAAATAATTCACTTTCCAATAAGTTTTCAGGAATCGCAGCACAATTGATTTTGATGAATGGATTTTCAGATCGAGAACTATTGTAATGAATTGCGTTTGCAATCATTTCCTTTCCTGTTCCAGATTCCCCTGTGATAAGGACAGATGCTCTTGAATCAGCAACCAACTGAATTTTTTCAAACATCTTTTCCATACTCGCCGCTTTCCCAATGAGTGAGCCAAACTTATATTTATTTTTCAGTTCTCTTTTTAATTGGATGTTTTCACGAGAAATTTCTTTCTTCGCTTCTTCCACAAGGTTTTGAATTTTGATCGATTGGGAAATGATAGAAGCAACCACTTGTAAAAAATCTAAAAACGATTTTAGATCTGTATGTTTATTCTGAACAATAAATGCATTCACAACTCCTAATGTTGTTTGTTCACTGAGGATGGGAGCACAAAGTAAACTAACATTATGCGGATCATGTTTAAAGTGTGAGAGATAACCAACTCGGTTTAAAAAATCTGGATGAGAAGCAACTGATTCAATGATAATTGGCTCCCCTGATTCATAGACCTTACCCGTAATTCCTTCACCAGGTTGGTAAGTTCCCTTTTCGATTTCCTCCGGTGACAAACCAGACGCTGCCACAATTCGAAGTAATGCTTCTTCTTTGTTAAATAAAACAATACTCCCCTTTTCCAATCGAAGGGATTTCTCCATCGTCACCATGATGGAATCAAATACTTCATTTTGGTCTAAAGTAGAACTCACTACTTTTGAGATTTCAATCAGTGTGGCTTGGATTTTTGTTCTTTGTTCTAAAGATCGAATCGTTTGTAAGTTTTTAAAAATTTGTCCAGCTTGGTTGGCAAGCACACTCACAATTTCCAACATCTCTGGTGTGAAGGCATTCAATCGGTTGGAGTCGAGAGAAATCACTCCAATGATGTCATCTTCCACAATCATCGGAGCAACTAACTCCGATTTGATCTCTTCTTTGACTTGGATGTAATCAGGGTCTTTTGATACGTCATTGACCAACTTCGCTTTTCCTGTCGAAGCAGCCATACCCGTGATCCCTTGTCCAATTTTCAGTTTGGTTTCTCGGAGCAATTGTTGGTTCATTCCACGGGAGGTGACAGCATCCAACACGCTCTGTTTTTCGTCGATGAGCATCAGGGAGCCCGATTCGACCCCACAAATTTGGATGCAACGATCCAAAATCAGCTCCAGAAGCCCGTCGGGGTCCTGGGTGGAATTCATTGCAGTCGCTACTTCATGGATGGATTGGATCGGATTAAATTTTTTCGTGCTCATGGGTTTTGCTCTTGGTTATTACGGATTGCTGGAAAGGAACACAGAATCAATTTGCTTAATTTTTGATCACAATGTACGGCAAGCAAACAAATAAATGATTTTTTCATCATTTCACTTGCCTTCCTTTCGATTTCAGCAGAAAAAACAACATTTGCTTATAGATTAAGCATGAATCGTACCAGGTTTCTTGGATGAGAACGAAATTCTTGTAGCTTGGCAAAAAAGAATTCGAATACCCTGGTATGGGATGAATGAGGAATCAGAATTTGATCGGATCTGTTTGCTTTGTGCCGAACCTCGGGTCCCCAGTGGGATGACCAAACAGGGTAGGTTTTTCTGTCAGACCTGCCAAAGAGAATGGATCTTAGAAAAACGGAAAGTCCCTCGTGTAGGGAAAAACGTTCTTAACTCCGTTGAAAAAACAGAATTCCTATTAGAAAACTTATCTTTGTTTAACTCTGCTCTCGGTTTAGAGGATTTGATGTTTCGTTTTAGCGAACTCATTTCGGATCGCTTAAATCGAGACAAAATTGCAATCTTCATCACAAATCTAGAGTTAGGTGAAATTAAATTAGCCAATTATTATTCCAAACAAAAACACCTACAAAGGGCCATCAAACGAATCACTTTGGATTATGATTTGAGTTACGGTATTTTAATTGAAGCCATGGCAAAACGAGAGCCTTGTTTTTACAAGTTCAGTGATCAAACTCATCCATTTTATTCTTTTTATTCCAGACTGACTGGAACAAAATCTCAATTAGTATTACCAATTTTATACGCTGACATTGCCGTTGGAATGATCACCATTGATTATGATGAAGAAGATAGTTTAGATTATTTGGAAGATGAAGAGATATTAAAAATTGTTGTAGGACAATTTGCGGTTTCTTTACGAAATTCGCTTCTGTTTTTTAAATCAAAAAACCAATCCAAACATTTCAGAAGTTTACATACAGCAGCTTTAACTTTAAGCCAACTTTATCTCAATAATCATAATGAAATGATACGGATGATCCTATTAACATTATCGGGAATTGTGGATCTGTCCATTTCCTGTTTAATTGAGATTCCTCCAAACGCTTCCAAAGCAAAAATCTTTAAAGTCTATCGTGACATTGATAATTATGAATTAAAAACACAAACTGATTCCATAGATGCAAACAAAGTCAGTTCATTCCTAAACTATCGAGAGATTACAACCGTAGATCCGTCCGAAGACTCTAACTTTGAAACCATCGGTATCTCTGGCAAAGAATCCATCATCGTACCAATCCAACTAGAAAACCAAACTATTTGTATTTTCATTTTAGCCAAAGAAGAATCACGTTTTCCTCACGAAGAAATTGAAGCACTGAATGCCTTTGTTTCTCTTGCGAGAATCACGATGGAAAACTCAAGTTTATACCAAAACCTTTCCAACAAAGAACGTTTGGAAAAGGAAATTGAAATTGCAAAAGAAATCCAAAGTAATTTATTACCTCGAAAAACACCTGAAGCAGAAGGATTTTCTTTTGGTGGACTGATGGTTCCTGCACGTGGGATCGGTGGTGATTATTATGATTTCATTTTGTCACCTAATAGAAATGAGTTATTTGTGTGTATTGGGGATGTGAGTGGGAAAGGAGTAGCAGCAGGGCTTGTTATGGCTACTGTTCGCACCATCTTACATTCTTTAGTGCGAGTGAAGGATAGCCCTTGGGAAATCCTAAACGATATCAATAATTATCTATATACGAGTTATAAAGAAGCGATCACTCCTCGTTTTATGAGTATGATTCTCATCCGTTGGAATTTGATTTCAGGGGAAGTCGATGTATCCGGAGCTGGTCATGGTAGTTTTTATCATTACCATGAAAGTTCGAAGTCCTTACGTTCCATTGAAACTGGGGGAGTGATTTTAGGGATCAGCCCCGATATCTCTCCCTTTAAAAATGAATCCAAATTACAATTCGGAAGTGGTGATACCATCTTACTGTTTACAGATGGGGTAACAGAAGCCCTAAATGCGAAAGAAACCCAATTTGGAGAAGAAAAATTGGAACAAAGTTTCCTTACCAATATCCAATTAGAACCAAAAAAGATATTAGAGAATATCTATTTGGATCTAAAAGAATTTGTCAAAGAAAAGGAACAACACGATGATATCACTATGGTGGCAGTGAGAAAAATATGATTCCAGAAATCCCTTCTTCGATTTCTAATATTTTTGAGACCACGCTCAGACGAATGGGGAACCAACTGCCAGACCATTGGAGAGAGAATCAAACAAAGTTTTTATTATCGTATTCAGGTGGGAAAGATTCAAACATCTTACTTTTGTATTTGTCCTATTTAAAAAACAAATACCAAATTGAAACCCCACATCTCTTTTACCTTTCCCATGGAATTCGTGAAATTTCAAAAGAAGAAAATGAAATGGAATCTTATATCCAACACTTTGGTTTTCCTTATACCATTGTAAAAAAAAAATTCCAAAACTTGCTCTCAAATTAAAACGAGGCCTAGAAGATACGGGAAGGCTTGTCCGTTACCACCAACTTAAAAAAATTAACCAAAAATCTCCGTCCATAATCTTAACTGGACATCACTGCAAAGACTATACGGAATCTATTTTTTTACACCTAACAAGAGGTGGAGGGAAAAAAACTTTTTATACACTGCCTCCTTTTGATGGAGAACGGTTTTTACCCTTGGTGTTTTTGGAAGATGCGGAACTACATGAACTGTATCAATTTGTGGGATCAGAAATGCGAATTTTTGAAGATGAATCCAATACAGATCCCATTTACAAACGAAACCGCATTCGTATGGAATTACTTCCGATCTTAGAAAAAGAAAAATGGAACTTCTATAAAACCTATTGGAATTTCCATGACAGATCTCAACTCCATTTACAATTTGATGGGCAAAACAAAGAAACCAATGTCCGAACACCACATCTATTTCGTATCCCACATGAAACTTGGGTAAGCCTGAACCTTTCGGCAAAAAAAGAATTAATCGATTTTCATCTTAAACTTATGGGAATGTATCCTCTTTACAAATCAGGATTTGAAAACTTTCATTTGCAATCCGAAGGAGAGAGAGCATTTTTAGAAAACAAAAACTGTTACCTCTACAAATCAAAGTTTGGTGATCTATTTATCATCGATAAAAAATCTCCTGCCTTTAAAAAAGCCATTTCCTATCGAGATGGAAACCATTTGGTGATCGAGTGGAACCAAAATCGATTCAAACTGAGTGATCCCGATTCCAAATACAGTTTGGGTTCCTGGCACCATGGGCAAAAAATCCAAATCCGATCTGGAAATAAGGAAATTTCGGAATGTATGAGAGAAAATGGAATTCCCTTTTTCTTGAGAACCTTTATCCCTATCTTATACTTTGAAAATGAACCAATTCAAATTTTATTTTCTCTCTTTTCCAAAAACGAAAAGAATTATCCCAAACGAATCTATTTGGAAAGATGATCTAGATGCATAAATATTCAAAAGAAGTTCCATTTCCAGAAACCAAATTCTTCACATCGATTGCGAAGTTAGAAGAAAAAGAAGAATTGGATTCGGTCCCTTCCATTGCCTTTATGGGAAGGTCCAATTCTGGGAAATCAAGTTTACTGAATGCATTGTCAAATCACAGGGGACTAGCCAAAGTTTCGAGAACTCCTGGCAAAACAAAACTCATCAATATCTTTAAAACCAAAGTGGGTTTTAATTTAATCGACTTACCTGGGTTTGGTTATTCAAAGGCATCTCATAAAGAGCACAAAGATATGATGAAACTATTGGAAGGGTTTCTCAATACTTGGAAACAACTGAAAATTCTATTTATTTTATGTGATTCACAAAGGGAATTTCCAGAAGAAGAATTGTCCACGATCGAAGTAGCAATGGAAAAAAAGATCAAACCCGTTGTGATCCGAACTAAAATAGACAAACTCAATCAAAGTGAACAACATAGAGTTCGATCAGAGATGGAAGCGGCCATGAATGAAATTGGAGTTCCTTTCCGCGTTTTTTATGTATCAGCAACGACGGGAAGAGGAGTTGGGGAATTAAAGGAATTTATTCTAGAAACACTCGGGGTTCAAACAAAAGTATCTAACGTAGAACCATAACGAGAATCCACTTGGTAGTTGATCATACCAAACAAATTCGATGACATCATCTTGCGAAAGTCAGTTAACAATGCAAAAGTTTCTTTGAGTTGTTCTTTGATGCGAAGTAGGCGCACTTCTTCTTCTAATCGTTTTTTTTCTGACTCTAATTCTTTTGTACGTTCTGTCGATTCGATGTCTGAAGATTTTTTACTTTTTTCCGATTCCAATCGGGTTTCCAATTCTTTGATTTTGGTTTCTAAGTTTTTTTCGTAACTTCGCTTTTGGATTTCTTTTGGATTGTTGCGATCTGTTTTCTCGAGATTGAGGTCTTTGTTTTCTTTCTCTTCCTCTACTTTTTGTTGGAACAGATCTTTCAGCGTCTTACCATCTGAATACGGCGTTAAACTTGGATCTTCTGTGACTTTGGTTTTTGGTTTGGTAACGGCCTCTGTTTCGCCACTCACCGCAATCATTCGCCCGTCTCTCAGTTCGTAATTAATTTTGACATGGACGGACTGAACTTCCCTTCCTTCCCGAAAGGCTTCGTTTTTAAACTCTTGGGCATGGCCCAGTTCGTGGGAGATGACATGGAGGGCTGATAAGGATTCTGGAGCACTTTCTAACTTTCCATGGCCGACATAGTTCACCCTTCGATCTTTTTGGAGATCGACATTCATACGACTGAATGGGGACTCATCAATTCTCATGGAAACCTCACCACCTAATGGGTACTTCGGTTTGTATTAAGAAAAGATTAGTACGAAATTGGATTTTTGAAAAGTAAAAACTCTCCCGTTGGATTCGGGAGAGTTCAAAAAAGAGTGTTTAGACTAAGGACCTTGTCTCACACAACGGACATAATTCCTTTGTGTTTTGACCACGGAACGTTCAACACCATAAGATTGGCGGTCAAAGGAAATTGCAAAGGCAGTCTCTCCTGGCAAATCATCTTGGTTTGACCAAGCAGTCCAATAATCTTCCTCTTGCGTAGAAGGGAAAAATTGTAACGTCGCAGCTCGACCAGGAATGACCAATCTTTGGTATTCGATCGGAGTCGGAACTCTCCATGTTGCTCCTAAGTAGTTACTATTTTGACAAGCAGCAAACAACTCACTAGAACCCGAAATGGAGATCGAGGAAGTCCCTTGCAACACCTGAGGGAAAGAGATGGAGTTACATGCATGTGTTTTTGAATCACAAAAAGCAACTTGGATGGCACCGGCACGACTCACATCGTTAGGATTGTAAAGAGATCCTTGTGGTGCCCCCAAACAATCGTTAAATCCCGCACGGTATACTTGTCCATGGGTACATTTTTGCCAAACTAAATTGGCAACTGGATCAGATATGGTTCCATTGCCATTGTCACGTAAACTTTGGTTTGCAATGAGACCTGCAATCAGTTGGTTGGTTTCTTCTGGGCTTAAACCATAGACATCGTCTACTGGTTTCATTTCACAATTGATGAAAAAAGATAAGGCCAAAAGAGCAAAACAGGAATGAAGTATTTTCATAATCTTAAAGCGCTCCCTTAGAATATGTGGTTAAAGTTAATAAAAGTTTGTCTATCTTCATTGGAGATCGCGTGATCGAAGTAGATAACCGTTGCTTGGTTCCAAGGAATCCGTAATCCGATACCCCTAGAGTGTTTGTAGTTTTTTAAGTTTGCGTCTTCTGTACGATCCCAAACCCTTCCCACGTCATAAAATGGAACCAATTGGAAATCAAAATGTTGTCCCCAAAATTCTGCTTCGGCAAACTTCCAACGAACTTCAAAGTTAGCAAAGGCCATGGTTTGACCCACAAATCGATCCTGTTTGTATCCACGAATAGTGGTTCTTCCACCAAGACCTGATTGGTTTACTTCCGTTCCCCACATATTACGATATTCGTAAAAAGGAGCATCACCATTGGTTTGAATCATGGAGCCGCGAGCAGCGAGAACAAATTTTTCTAAAATCTCAGGTGGTTTGTTTGTAAACCAAGTGACAGGGCTCATAAAAATACGACCCGAAACAAAGTTTTTATTAAACTCAGATGTGGATCCAATTGCTTTTGTGGAACGTTCATGAGTGTATTCTAAAAACAAACCACGGTTGGGATCGGGTTCGAAGTCACGAGTGTCATAAACAATACCTGCACGTATTGTATTCGTATAACCACCGTTAATACCACGAATCTTTCCATCTTTGTCATCACGAGTTAATTTGGTTTCCCCTTGTGGAGTTCCAAAAGTTCGATCCGTATCCAAAAATCCTAGTACACCATCCGCTGGTCCTAAGAAGGCGTTATTGTATTTACCATCAAACGTACGAATGATTTGTTTGGACAAACGAATCCCAGTCACTGCACGAAGAGTTCCTCCAAAAAAGGAATACTCCCCTGATGTGCTGAAGTTCGGGTTTTCTATGTCGTAACGATTGTATTTGTTATCACTGACTATCGGTGCTTCCCCAACACCCGCATCTCCAGGTCGTCTGTAACTTAGGTTATCTTCATAATCAGCAAACGGAGCATTTCTGCGAATTCGACCATTCGGATCGTTTCGTTCTAAATACGAAAGAGGTTGAAGAGTTCCTTCTCCAAATCCAAAATACAAGGAGTTCGGATTTCTTTCGTAAACCAAATCAGCACGTAACCGCCATTTGGTGTCGAAGATATATGGTGCATCCACACTCAATTGATGGTAAGGAGCTCGTTTGGTCGTATTAAAATACTGAGCAAAGACCCTGACACGATACGGTGTGTATTCAAACATAGGGGAAGTTCGATTTCCGTTATAGAAATACAGAACCCTTGCCCCGTATCCGATCCCCACGTTTGGATCGGAGTTGATCAGAGGAAGTCCCGTGAAGTAACCACCCTCTTTTTTATTTTTGAAATCTCGTTCGCTTAATCTCTTTTTTTCTGAGATTTCAAACGGAAGGTCGGTTCGAGGTTGTCTTTCCTGTGCAGAAACACTCGAAACCAGGGAAAAAAATAACAGAAGTAGTAAACTTCTAAAAATGGAATTGTACATTCTCTACCTATTCGCCAAAGAAACTGCCTTATGGTGGGAAAATTGAAAAATATGTCAAATAGATTCGAAAATTTATGTTTTTTCCGCTTCGATTCTGTGTAAAATGAGGAGGACCTCATCTTGTTGGACTAGGTCTCCCGTTTGTTTTCGAATCTCTTCCACGCGACATGGATATGGTGCTTTGATCGCATTTTCCATTTTCATCGCTTCCAAAATTAACATCGTTTCCCCTACTCCATGTTCGCTTCCAACCGAAGTAGAAATTTGCACTACTTTTCCTGGCATAGGGCTTTTGATTTCAGGTGTTGTTTGTCCTGCCATTTCATAATTTCGTTCGGAAAGTTTTGTGCTCCAAGTTTCTCCCTTCCAATGGAAAAAAACTTCGTGTTTCACTTTGAGAAACTTCAAAATGGATCCATCTTTCATTTGCACCGTTGACAAAGTTTCGTCTTTGGTTTTGAATCCTTCAACGAGATCATCTGTTTGGATGATTGCCGTTTCTCCACCGAGACGAACACGAATTCGTTTGCCACTCACATGAACCGATACAGGAGTTTTTTTTGTTTCGAATAAATAATCCATCTATTGAACTCCCAAAACCCAAGGATTTTTAACTTCTGCATGGGAAAAAAATAATCCTGCTAATGCGTATTTCATTTCTTCTTTTGTATTCTCTTGTAAAAGTTCGGATTCTCGATCCGCAATAAAATGTGTAGATACATTTCCTTTCGCAAATTCTTCAGTGGAAACTAATTTTTGTAAGAATTGTAAATTGGTTTTAGGACCAAATACGATGGTTTCGGATAAACATTCAATGAGTCGCTGAATCGCCGTTTGGCGGTCTTCTCCCCAAACAATGAGTTTGGCAATCATAGGATCATAATACATGGTGATTTCGGAACCAGTTACCACACCAGAATCAATCCGCAAATCTTCCCTTGTGGGAAAGGACAAATGGTGGATTTTTCCAATGGAAGGCAAAAAACCTTCTTTGGGATCTTCAGCATAAATTCGGACTTCAAGTGCATGTCCTTTTTGAGTGGGAGTTTGTAAAGAAGGAAGAGGTTCTCCTTGGCAAACTCGGATTTGCCATTCCACTAAATCTAGGCCTGTTGTCATTTCCGTGACAGGATGTTCCACTTGTAAACGTGTGTTCATCTCTAAAAAATAAAACTCACCTGATTCACCTAATATGAATTCAACGGTTCCCGCACCTTCATATTGAACAGACTTTGCCGCAAGCACGGCTGCTTCTGCCATTTTGGATTTAAGTTCTTTTGGGAAATGAGGAGCTGGCGTTTCTTCTACGACCTTTTGGTGCCTTCTTTGTAAGGAACAATCCCTTTCATGTAAGTGGATGATATTTCCTTTTGTGTCACCAAAGATTTGGAACTCAACATGCCTTGGGTTCACAATGTACTTTTCTAATAAGATACGATCATCACCGAACGCTGACATGGATTCCCGTTTTGCTGACAAAATTCCTGGTTCTAATTCTTCTGGGGAATTGATGCGACGCATCCCCTTTCCACCACCACCAGCACTTGCTTTTGCCATCACGGGGTATCCAATTTTTGCCGCTTCCGTTTTGAAAACAGACATCTCTTGGGACTCACCTTCATAACCTGGGACAACTGGTACACCATTTTTAGCAACTAATATGCGTGAGCCGATCTTATCTCCCATGGCTTTAATGGAATGTGGTTTTGGGCCAATGAACCGAATTCCATTTTGTTCTAATTTTTTGGCAAATACCGTGTTTTCTGATAAAAATCCATAACCAGGATGTACGGCATCCGCCCCAGTCGCAAGACAAGCCTCAATCACTTTATCCACGTTTAGATAAGAAGAACGGGCATCAGTTCCACCTAAGGGATATGCTTCGTCTGCGGATAACACAAATAAACTTTGAGCATCGGGATCTGAATAAACAGCCACAGTTTTGATCCCCATTCTTTTGGCTGTACGAATGACTCTCGTGGCAATTTCGCCACGATTGGCGATTAGTATTTTTTGGATCGGCTTCATAGGAGTAGGATCAAAACTAAAGAATAGCGAAAATAAATCAACAGAAAGATCGGAAGTGAATTGACCGTCTTATAGAATGCCCAATTCTTTTTTTATGGTGAAACAGATTTTCAAACCAAGATTTTCAGACCGAATTTTTTTAACGTATCTCAGTTTCGGTTTTTTCACTTTGTTTTTGCATCGTATCTTATTTTTTCTGGTGTATTCCTACCGATTAGAAGACTTCCCATTCCTTTTGATATTAAAAGCTTTTTTGCTTGGTTTTAGATTCGATCTAACAACCGTATCGATCGTGTTAGCTGGATTTTTTCTACTATCCATATTCAACTCTCTCTCTCGTTTCCAATTCTATCGAAATCTATGGGTTGTCACACCACTCATTTTATATCCAATCTGTCTTTTACATCTCTTTGCCGATTTGTTGTATTTTGAAAATGCAAACAAACATATTGGATATGAAGCCGTTGTTTTTTTAGGAGATTTGGATGTTTTGGTTTCTTCAGCATGGGAAGAAGCACCATTTAAGATTCTATCTTTTGTTCTCTTCCTCCTCATTTACATAGGGGGAATTCGGTATTGGTTTGTGAAACAAAAGATTGGAAAACAAATCAATGAATCGTCATCAATCCAAGCTACAATTCTCAGAAATTCTCTTTGGATTTTGTTTTTTTTCGTAGGACTTCGAGGTGGGCCACAAGAGTCTCCACTCCGAGCAAGTGAAGCCATCATCTCTGATGATGCATTTATCAACCAAATAGCTCTCAATGGAATTTATACCACCATCAATGACTTCAAAAGCCAATCCATTCCCAAACATTTGAAAATGAGTGAAGCCGAAATGATTGCGGTAGTCAAAGAGGAAATTCAGTTTGAAGGAGCCAGCTTTGTAGAGGATCCCGAATTCCCGTTGGTACGGAAACTAAAAGAAGTCCCTGAAAAAAAACCAACGAACGTTGTCCTAATCATCCAAGAATCTTGGACAGGTAAATTTGTTTGGCCGATCTCTGATGGAATATGGATGGGAAAAGAAATCACTCCATTTTACAATCGTTTGGCGAAAAAAGGGCATAGTTTCCGAAAATTTTATGCCAATGGTGGTAGAACCAGTAATGCATTACTGTCTGTGTTAACAAGTATTCCCGACAGACCAGGGCTCACTGCCATCCGAACACCACAAATCTTAAGTCATTTTTCTGCCATCGGGAATCTCTTTTCCAACTTTGGATACGAAACCAGTTTTATTACGGGTGATGATTTGAAATTTGATAGTTTGGCTACGATTTTACCTCACTTTGGATACAAAACCTTAATTGGGAAAGAAGACTTTCGTAAATCGGGACAGTATCAAATTGGTGCCTGGGGTTATGATGATGAACACCTATACCACAAGGCATTAGAAGAAATGGATTCGTACCAATCGAAAAAAAAACCATTTCTGATGACAATCCTCACGATGACGACACATTATCCTTACAAAGTCCCAAATCCAAAATATGAAATATTTGATTCGAGTGTTACCGATTTTGATTACCTCAACACCTATCATTATTCCGATACAGCTCTCGAAACATTTATGAAGGAAATTGAAAAAAAGGAATATTTTGATGATACATTATTTGTTTTTGTCGGAGACCATACTCATCATCGGTACTTATCATATTTTGAAGACAGAATGGTACCTTTTTTACTCTATTCTCCCAAATACATCAAACCAAAGTTAGATGAAAGGATAACCTCTCAATTGGATGTATTACCAACCATTCTAGGAATCATTGGAAAAGAAACGTATTTTGCGGGGTTTGGAAAAAACATGCTTGCACCCAATGTCAAATCAGGTAGTACATACTTTGCCTATGGTAGTGCGTGTGGTTGGATAGATGAAGAAAAGATTTTATACCAAAGTGTCGATGGAGACACCCAATTCATCTTTCAAATGGCACTTCCTTACGAAGAAGATCCAATCTGCCGCACAGATCGTACAAAATGTACGGCACAAATCTTAAAGGCAAAAGCATTTTTCAATTTATCACTCGAACTGATGAATCGAAATTCTGTTTATCCACTCGAAGGGAGTTTACGGTACTCCAGGAAATGAATCTACATACTTCACTTTAAAATCAGGAAAACTGGTTACGATTTGGACTTTAAAATCAGGAAAAGAATTCACTTCCTGCCATTGGCCACAATCGGATGGGAAACTCGTTACCTTCTTTACCTTTAAGTCGGGGAAACTATCAACGATTTGGACTTTGAAATCAGGGAAACTGGTGACAAACTGAACCTTACCCGCCAATTTTTTCCCTTTGAATGTACAATCGGAGCCAACTTCACCCGCGAAGAGTCCTGTTGTCACAAAGAGAGAGAGAATCATCAAATACACTTGTTTCATCGTTCCTCCAAAATTTGAGAAATAAATTCTCGATTTATTTTGAAGGATGTCAATCCTTTTGTTCATGAATTCAGAATCGGCGATTTTATTTACCCAATGTTTACAAAATGATTTTACATCACTTTTAGATAAGTATGATCCCCTACCGAATTCATTACACATTGGATATGCTGAGGCCAATCGGTTACTCGGTGAAATGGTAGAAGATGGGCCTGTCTTTTCTCTAATGGATTGGGCTTATGAAAAAGAACCAGGGCAATTAAAATTAATCCATATCAGGGATTGGCATGATCCCAAATCCAAAGCACAAGAAGACCACCTGATGCAATTTGGGGAACATTGTTTGATGGATACAAAAGGGGCTGAATTTGTATTTCAAAACTGGATCGAAGAAAACCCCAACCGTGCAGAGATTGTAAACGCCTCTGGATTAAATGATTTTGTAGATACCAATTTAGAAAAGCGGATTCAACAATTAAGTGCAACGATTTAATTGGCACACCAAAAGACTTCGTTTGGAGTTTTGAATCCTAGAG
>NZ_RQGG01000003.1 GCF_004769665.1 Leptospira kemamanensis | reverse complement strand
AACTCCGGAGAGTATTTTGATCGTCTGCTCACTTGGCACCTCTTGCTTTTTCTGCGAAAAAAAGGTGTCCGTTTTTATGTAATCAGGCTATTACATGGCTTGTCCTTCATTCGTTCAAACACTCCCCTTCAAATATTCCCTCAAAGCCTCATCCGACGCATACACATAACAACCCTTCATTCCTCGCGTCATTAGTGTTCTATATGTGTTCTTAATAACCATATCGATTTTTTTCGCACCTTCTTCTGGATGATTTTTCAGCAGTGTTTTATAACCTTTGATCGTGTTGTCTTGTTTTGCCCTTTTGCTAGCATCTGTTATCAGCAAGCCAGATTCATTTACTGTTAAATCTGGACCGATGATTACGCCAACATAATCTAGTTCCAATCCTTGGCAGGTATGGATACATCCAATTTGATCGATAGATTCAGGCTTTAGAATCCAAAGACTCCCATCTTCGGTAAGATTCCATTTCATGGAAAAATTATATTCAGGAAATTTGATATCGAAATCCTTTGGATTTTTTTTACTTTTCCATTCCCAACAATACCCTGCTACTAAACGAGCTTTGTTTGCTATTTGATTTTTTTCTTCTATCGCTCTTCGAAGTTCTGAAGGGGAATCAAAAATTATGAAATCATAAGAAATGCCTTCCAGATTGGAATTTGCAGTCTCTCGAATTTGTAGGATATGGTCTAACCAAGCAAGATATCCATCAGAGCCATTACATCGAAATTGAGATTCTAATTTAAGCTTCGTAATATTTGCTTTTGCGTTTTTTGCCCAATGTTCAATCTCTTCTTGGGACCCAACATCTTTTAGAGTCACTCGTTGGTCTTCGTCCAAAAAGAAAACGGATGATCTGGACGCATGAATCAATTCCTTCACTTGATTTTCACCTAAGTTGCCATACAATCCGCTGAATTGATTCAATCGATGTGCTTCATCAATTAACAAAACATCGTATTCATCTTTCTTAGAAGTATAGAAACTACTCGAACCAGAAAAAAGAGATGATATTTTCGTCTTTTTGAGTGTTCCTGTTAACTTTGATTCAAAAACAGCGCGTGGTGCAGCATTCCTAGAAACATACCGAACGTTTAAGTTTCGATTTAATAAGGCAACAAGTAAGTTGATCGCAACAACTGATTTACCTGTTCCTGGTCCTCCTTCCACAATCAAAACGGACTTCCCTGCTTTCTTTACTTGTTCACTTAAATAGAGCGCTTCCTCGAATACGATTTTTTGCTCGTCTATCATCGTAAATTCAGGATTACCTTTCAGCATCATTGCAATTGATTCAGATAATTGTTTCGAAGGTTTTACTTCGGATTTTTCGATTCGATCGATTGTATCTCCAGAATCGCCAAATTGGATTCTCTGAGTTAAAAAATTACGAAGTGCATCTGCATCTTCTCTTAAGAATAAAGGTGCAACGGAAGTATGTAATGAATAAAACTCATCATTTAGTACTCCGTTCTCAGAATTATAATTATGCAGATACGCGCATGGATTGATTTCAATGTTCTTCTCATATACTTCTACATTGAATGATTTTAATAGTTCAGCATAGCTCCAAGCTTGGTAGGATGGATGAGTGGTTTCTACGAGTGACTTACCTAATCTGGTCTTAACAATCGCATCTTTTGAAGTAATTTCTGCTGACTCCCATTGCTTTAATTCAATAATCGCTATAGAGGATTTTTGACTGGGGCCATATCCTGAAACAATGAAATCCACACGTTTGGCGGTTGCAGGTATGTTGTATTCAATGGCAATACCTGCATCGGAAGGTAAATCGCTTCTACCAACAATCCTTTCCATTGCTGTTAGCGAATTTCGCCACGAGCTCACTTCTGCATTCGAAACGCGACCTAGAGTGCGTTTGAAATAGGTGTCCACCATGATTTCGTCAATTCGATTGGAATCTACATCGCTCAGAAATCCATTCACTGTAGATTTATAAATTATCACCTAATTTCTTACCTTAATATCAAGAGTTAGATGCTAAAAATCGGATATGATTCAATTTTTTGCAATATTTTTTCTTTAAAAAGACATCTATGTTTAGGTTTGAAATCTAACTTAAATTATAGGATTCATTGTGATTTTTATTCTACTATATATATGAATCATCGAATGAAGATCTATGGCTTCTCTCTGTTTCATCAACATTGGATCGCTTGTTAAAAGAATTGATCTCATCTATCTCTATTTCTGTTTGAATAAATCCAATTAATCCTTAATCATTGGAATACTTTATAAATTGATCCTATAAGGTTTAAGATCATTTCGGATTCAAAATAAGGCAGGGGCTCACCTCGCCCCCGCCCCCTTCTTCGCTTCTTTCTTCAGATACTCCACAGCTTCCATGGCAAGATACCCTGCTTTAACAATCGCTCGAGGATTGTTTTCCAAGATTCTAAGCCATGACCCAATGTATTCTTTATGCTGCAACTCTCCGCTAAATCCAAATTCACCAGCAAAGATAGCAGAGCAAAGTTCCGCGACTAATTCTTCAAAAGCATAATTCCGAATATCATCAGATAAATCTCGATTCAATCTGTGAAATGCCCCAGTCCAATGGCCTAACTCGTGTAAGTAAACCGCCCAGTAGCCAGCTTCACTTATGAAATACTCCTTTTTTGGCATCCAAATTGTATCCGATTGGACGACATAAGCTGCTCGATCATTTCCGATCTCCTCCATCTTGTGTTTGATCGATTGCACAAACTGAGAAACACTTTCAGGAGCATCTTGAACCGTCATCTTTACAAACAAATGATATTCACTTTCAGGAACATTCACTTGAGCAATATTTAGAACAGGATATGCCTTATGCACCAAACAAGATTTATATTTGATTTCCGTTTCTTCTAGTTCATCCTCGCCACCTTCAACTGCAGATTTCTTTTTAGAAATGATTGGAATTTGAATATGACAAGGATATAAAACATCTGTTTTTGCCGATTCCCCTGTTTTCAATGCATAACCAAGTTTTTTCCATTGGTTCTCTGTGGCCCAAACGGGATAAGTAAACCCGAACTTCACTAAGTCATTGGTGAGCCAAAAGGTATTCAGTAAACCATAGTATTTGTATGTATATGCATTCATTGGAAATCCAAAACTCCGCCAAGGTTTGACCCACTTCTGAAGACTACCCGATTGGATTGCCTCCTTCACATCTTTTGTAATACTCTGAATTATTTTCTTTGAATGGTTCTGTTTCATACAAATGGGTGTAAGGCCAACGGAGAAAGTGTCACAATTTTTGGAAAAAAGTAACGATTGGATTCACTGGCAAACAGAACAGAATATACGTGTTACCTGGGACAAATGGGAGATTTTGATAAAAAAATTTCAGGTCTGGATTTGGGAGAAATGTATCCGAATCGTCGGCTCAGGAAACAAGATTGACAAAATATATACTTGCTAGTATACTTGAATCAGGGAATGCGGAGGATACCACAAATGCCACAGTTGTCATTATATATAGATCAAGATACGCTCAAAAAAATTGAATTAGCTGCCAAAAAAGAAAAAGTTTCGATCTCTCAATGGGTAAAAGTGAAATTGCAAAATTCCTTTGAAAAAAAATGGCCTGAACATTTTTTCCAATTATATGGCTCAATAGTCGATGATTCTTTTGATAAACCTGCTCCCTTGCACTTTAAAAATGAAAGCCCGAGAGATTCATTTTGAATTACTTTTTAGATACAAATATTTGCATTTATTTCCTCAAAGGGAAAAATGAAAATATTGAACATAACATTAGGAAACTTAATCCGAACAGAATTAAAATTCCATCAATCGTGAAAGCTGAACTTCTTTTAGGTGCCTTAAAAAGTAAAAATCCAAAGAATAATAGAAATATAGTCTTAGATTTCTTAGATCCTTTTGAGATCTTAGGGTTTAATGATGTTGATTCGGAAATCTATGCTGAAATTCGTTCAAATCTAGAATTGAAAGGAATTCCGATTGGTCCAAACGACCTTCTTATTGCATCAATAGTGTTACATCATAACGGAATCCTTGTAACAAATAACGAAAAAGAATTTTCAAGAATCAATACTTTGAAATTAGAAAATTGGGTTTCTTAACACGATAGTTTATCCAATGAAAATTAATATTAGCTGGAAAACGATAAGAGAATTTTATTCAGGGAATCAATTTCCAAATGTAAGAAAAATAAGAGAAGATGTATCCCCCTACTTTCCTCTCACTCCTTTTCCCACTAACTTCGCATAATCACTCGGTGACATTTTTTTTAAGGACTTAAAGGCTACATTAAAGTTTGCTTTGGAATTAAATCCAACTTGGTATGCGAGTGATAATAAATTAACCTTTGGGTTTTGTTCGATGAGCTTACAAACTTCTGCAATTCGATATTCATTCACCAATCGATTGAAGTTCATTCCTAAATACGCATTGATGTACTCACTCAATTGGTAATCTTTAATCCCTAATCGTTCGGAAAGATTGGAAAGGTTGATTGTTTCTTCTCGGTAAACGAATTCTTGTTTCAGCAAATGGTCTAAGTCTTGTTGTAATTTTTCCAAATTGAGATTTAGGATTCGGGAAGTGCGATAGGATTGCCTTAGGCCAGGTAATATATCTTTAAACAACTCATGATTGATTTCTGTTCCAATGAATGCTACAACTGCCATGAAGGTAGCGATTCCTGCTGTAAAATAAATCCCAGAGTTCCAACGGAATAAAGTGCTTAAAAAAATAAAACTAGCAAACGTTATATTGCCTTTTAAGATCATCCCCAAAACTCGGACACCAAGTTTTGCTTCCTCATTTGGATTGTTGTAGAGGATATGTCGGTATTGGTAAATCATCCATAAGAAACTGATCACCCAATACAAACAACCAAGTAAAGCCATGTATTCTGGAATGGAAAATGGAAGACCCGTAAAACTTTCCTTCATGGATTGTTCTAACGATTGCGGATAGAAGATTTGTAAGGAAACAAGTAGTACAATCACAACAAATGTTGGGTACAATCGTTTGAGCTTACCGAAAGGGACTGGTTCTGTATTTAAGAACTGTTCAATGGTATACTGCATGCTCCCTGGAATCAAATAGATGATGGGCACATACCCATGATTCAGGAGTGGGAATTCAAATTCGAATCCTGCAAACAATCGGTATGCATAAATGATGAGAGTCCCGCCAGAAAAAGCCGCAATCATTGCGAAGGGAAACCCTTTGGAACCTTTCTCTTTTACGAGGATTCCGATTCCTAAAACAAAATGATACCAGGCACCAAATTGGAGCCAAGACCCCATAAATTCAGACATACGACAAAAGTCGGACAATATGCACGGATTCGTCAACTGTTTGGAATTGCGAGTGTACGAATAAAACGTACAAAATTATCATTTTAGACCTACTTTTTCGTCCAAGATTCCCATTTTAGACGCAAACCCTCCCTCTTTATGTTATTTTTGAGGCAATTCAGAGGCGAATTATGAAAAAGCAAAAAAACTATCTCACTCTCCTCCTCATCTTAGGGAACTTCCTACTTGTGGCGTGTGGGGGGAATGGAAACCAAAACGGAAAAGAAACGAGTGCCATCTTGTCGGTGTTAAATGGTAGGTCGCAAAGCTCAAATGCGACACCAGAAATGTTACAACAAAGTAATGCTTCATACACTAGAGATATACAAACGGCATTCCAAAATGAAAACGATGGAAGTTTTTCGTTTAACGATAACATTTCGTTTTTAAGTAACGACGGTGTCAAAATCACAGGAAACTTGTTCATCCCAAAATCTGGGACAGGTCCATTCCCTGCGATTATATTTGTCAATAGCTGGGCGCTCAATGAATACGAATACATTGTCCCTGCAGCCAAACTCGCAAAAAAAGGATATGTTGTGTTTAGTTACAACACAAGAGGGTTCGGAACATCCGGTGGACTCATCAATGTAGCAGGACCCAAAGATATGGAAGACCTTTCCAAAGGAATCGATTTCCTTTTAGCGAATGCTCCAGTCAATGCGTCAAACATCGGTATTGCGGGGATTTCGTATGGTGCGGGAATTTCATTACTGGGACTCAGCAAAGAACCAAGGATCAAAACCGCAGTGGCTATGAGTGGTTGGGGAAGTTTACCTGATTCTCTTTATGGCAACCAATCACCAAGACTTGTTTGGGGACTCCTACTTGTCACCGCAGGTTATATCACAGTAAGGATGGATCCAATCATTGCAGAGAACTTTCAAAAACTATTGGATACAAGAGACGTTGCCACTGTATTATCCTGGGCAAGAGAAAGATCACCTAACAATTTTGTAGCGGAACTCAATGCATCTGGCAAACCAGTTTACATTTCCAATAACTCACAAGATAATTTATTCCAACCAAACCAAATCCTTCCCTACTTCGAACAACTCACGGTTCCTAAAAAACTGGATTTAAACAATGGAATCCATGCAACAGCAGAGATTGGTGGGATTCTCGGAATTAACAATTATGTTTGGACGAACGCCTATGACTGGTTCGATTATTGGTTAAAAGGAATCCAAAATGGAATTATGACAAAACCAAAAGTGACGATCCAAAAACGTTTCTCTAGTGATCGAGTGAGTTATTCCTCTTGGCCAAACCCTTCCAAGGTTGAAAAGACTTACCACTTACGACCCATGGGACTCTTTAGCCCAGGTAGAATCACAACAACAGCAAACACAAGTAATGGGAACGATACCATTTTATCGGGTGGGACAAGTGCCTCAACGGGGGTTCCTCTATTATCAGAGATATTGGATGGAGCCGTTTCCGTTCCAGTCAAAACAAATGTAAATTTAATTGATCGGACAAATGCAATGTTGTATCTATCCGATAATCTCTCTTCTCCACTCAAACTTCGTGGGAGAACATTTTACAAAGGTCGTATCAATAGTTCTGATTACGCACCACATGTAGTTGTGTACCTCTATGAAGTCGACTTTTGGGGAACGGGAAAACTTATCAGCCATGGAACAGCCACTCTTTTCAATGTGAAAGGAAAAGACGTAGACCTAAATGTAGACATGCAAGCAGTCGCACATGACTTCCCTGCTGGATCTCGCATTGGTTTGGCGATTGATAACATTGACCCCATGTATGCAGTACCAAAACCAATTTCACTCTACACAACAACCTTTAAACATAGCACAAGCACAGCATCCACACTTAAGTTTGAAAGTGAATGAAAGACGTATCACTTAGTATTTGCTAGGTGAAGTTTTGGGAGAGACCCTCTCTCCCATTTTTTTAAGTTCAAATTCGGTATAGAAGCGCCCCGGATAGTAGCGGAAATCCTTTGCCTTTGGCAAAGATTGGAGCGTATAGCCGGAAATGGCGCCCTAAATGTTTCTTTTTCAAAACGGAACAACAGATAATGATTGCCTCCCCAGTTCTACGAGGTGAAACTATCTTTGATTTTTGAAATAAGGGATTTTTTTTGCCAATACATTATTTTGCAGGACTCCATCTGCACGAAATCACTTCGGAACTAACCAAACAAATTAAAAAGGAACAAATTGAAAATCCACTTCGTATGCCACTTGTGGTAGTGCCGAATACGAATTTAATCCCTTGGTTAAAACTCAACATACCGAAGTACAATGACTCACAGCTTTCTATCAACATTGAATTTACATTCTTAGAAAAAGCGATTTTAAAAACGATATTTGCTTCCTTACAAATACCTCCTTGGGCAGAAGAGGAAGAATTTTATGATTACAATTCATTTAAAAAAGATTGTTTTCGTTTCCTCTATGAAAACCAAACAACCTTATTCCAAAGTCATCCAGAAATCAAAACCTACATTTCCGATTTACCGAAGTTATACTATTTATCAGACCTTTTGACAAAGTATTTTAAGGATTATGAATTGAACAGGTCAGACTGGATTCACAACTGGTTAAGGGACACGAAGAGTCAAATCCCTAACCATCTCACAAAGGATCCGTATTGGGAATTGGAAAAAGAAATTTACCTTGAGTTAAGCAAAGACGATCAAAGAAACCTATTCTATTACCTTGAGAAAGGAAAAGAATTATCCCTCCAAGGGAGTTTGCATTTTTTTTGTTTGTCCAATTTGTCAGGGACTTATATTGATTTTTTGAAAACGGTTTCGAAGAATCCAAACTTTAATATCTATATCTACCAATTTCATAATGGTAAAGTCATTGGACAAAATCCAGAGAAGACTAAAAACTATTTATCCAAATTTGCAAAACCACAATCCTATTTAGCAAAAGAATTTTCAAACGCGACCAAACAAAAAGAAAAATCCAAATATGCAAGTGGTGGCATGCTTGCAAAACTCAAATCCATTTTACTTGAAGAACAAGTGAAGGAAGAGAACTATTTAAACGACCAAACCGTTCGGGTATGGAATGCACCTTCTGAATACCGCGAGATGGAATCCATCGCACATGATATCCTTCATAAAATCAGCATAAGCAAAGGGACTTTAAGTTTATTAGACTTTGCGATCCTTGTTCCGAATACCAATGATTACAAAGCAGCGATTGAATGGGTTTTTCATGGAGGGATTTATACAACACAAACGATGGAAGAGACCCCTACTCTCCACCGATTGAATTATTCTCTTTCGGATTTAGTGGCGAAAGATTCTTCTTTGTTATACAAAGTATTTTCAATTCTCTTCCCATCGTTTTTAAACCAACGAATCGAAAAAGAGGATTTCATTCAATTGCTCGAGAATCCACTCATCACTGGCAAAAACAAAACGACATCCTCTGACCAAACAAATTCCGTTAGCCAATTACTCAATTCACTTGGTTCTCTTTATGATGAAAACAAAGAGGAGAATCCTTATACCATTTCCTTTGGAGTGAAACGCGCACTCCTTTCTGTGATCAGTGATGAAACAACTACTTGGGATAGGATGGGTATGATCACAGATCCTTTGGCAGAAGAAGATTCTGTTTTGCATCTGAATTTGGTTTGGGAACAAATCAAATCCTTACAATCGTTTTTTGAATCGGAATTTTTACAGTTGCCTGCAAATGAACGATTTAAGTCATTCGAATCCAAATGGAATCTGTTCTTCAAATTTAGTGAGGAAACAGAAAACGAAAGGATCTATTTGACAACATGGTTAGAAACCATTGCGAAATGGTGTGATACCGAATGGAACAACGTAAGTGACTTTTTACAATTCCTTACCTTGCAAACAGATGAAATCTTTTCCAACATTTCCGCACAAAAAGGAAATTACCTAACGGAAGGGATTACGATTTCTCTTTTACAACCGATGCGACCCATTCCCTTTTCCCATATCTATATCGTTGGGTTAGGTGAAGGTAAGTTTCCTGGATCCAAAGATCTATCTAGATTCAATCTTAGAAAAAATGATGCAAAACCTTGGGATTTGAATCGAATCGAAATCCAAGAATCGTTGCTCTGGGAAACCATTTTATCGGCAGAAGATAGCATCACATTTTCCTATGTTGGAAAAAACACATTAGAAGATAAGGAATTTGAGCCATGTTCAAGTTTATTTGAGATTATGAATTCACTTGGGATCGATAGAGCAACTGAAATTCCCCTAACACCCTATAGTCGATTTTATGAGAAGGAAATTCTTCATTCCTATGATTATGCTAGAAATTTAAAACAGTATAGAAGTTTAGAGACAGAGTTGCCAAAACCAAGTTTTACTTCCTTAGAAGATTTGGTTTTACCTAATTCAGAATTAAAATCCAAAAAAGAAATCTCAATATCATCCATTGCAGCGGCATTTCAAAACCCCATTCTCCCTTACATCAAAGAAAACTTAGGGTACATGGACGATGAAGAGGAAACATCTTCCGAAGAACCTTTTTATTTCAACTCATTGGAATCGTTTCTATTCAAAGCGAAATTTGTTCCACTCTTTACAGAATCCTTGGCAAACGAAGAACCTTGGCCTTGGGACAAAAATACAATTGGGCAAAAGATCAATGAATTCAGTACAATCGCAGAACAGAAGGCAGAATTTCCTTATGGTGCTTTCCATCTTGTCACAACAGAGACTTTATTAGAAGAACTCACAGAAATTGCAGAGGTATATCAATCATTAAAATCAGAACTCTTTTCGAATTCGAATGAAGTGCAATACGTAAGTTCCCTCTCCATTGGTGATACAGGGTTACGTGACGGCTTCCAATTGCCTGCCTTTTCTTTGGATGAGAACCAGTCGATCACGGGAGAGTGGGAGAATCTGATAGCAATCGGTGATACTTACTATTGGTTTTATCCAAAAAGTTTCGTTCCCAAACCAGAAAAACCAAACGATTCGATCAAAAAATACTTAAAAGATTATTTTGGTAAGATGATCCATCTCTTCTTAAGTGCCTGTCTCTTCCGAACGATCGGAAAAAAATTAGTCATCATTCCTATTTTAGCAAAACAGAAATCGGGAGATGGTATCCTTCGCTTTGATAGTTTGCCCGAAAGAGAATCTTGCGATTACATTCGAAAGATTGTAAACCTCATCAATGAATCACCTCCGATGTACATACCAAACCCTGGACTCAATTTGTTTTTTGCAGAGATGGGAATGGAACACTCGGAAGAGGATGAGGGTAAATTAGAAACTGCCTGGAAGGAATTTTTGGAAGAAGAATCGGATCAAATCTTAGAATTTGAATCGGAGCATATGAAACTATCGCCTTATGGGAAGGATTTGTTGTATCAATTTTCGTTCAAGAAGGTCTATTCCCTACTCCTACCCCTTCTAAGAAAAGGATTTTAAACATGGACCATCCTTTACGTAACCATCCCAATTTTATCGAAGCATCTGCTGGAACAGGCAAAACACATCTCATTATGCAAATGTTAGGTGATGTTATGACGCATGATGTTGAAAATTTTGTCAAAGAGAATCGACTACTGCAATGTTTGGTACTCACCTTTACAGAAAAAGCGGCGGGAGAATTAAAGGCTCGGTTAAAATTAAAAATCCTAGAACTCTATGACAATGGCAAACACCCAGAATACTACCAGTACCTCCGGGATTTAGACCAAGTCACAATCTCCACCATCCATGGTTTCTGTAATATGGTGTTAACAGAATATCCAGTAGAAACCCAAAACAATCCCAATGTCAAACTCACATCGAATGAAGAATTGATCCGAAAGACATTCTACGAGCTGAAAAGGAGCCAATGGGAAGGTAGAGACAAAGAGTCACTCGCAAACGACATTCTCATATCCGATTTAAAGAAACAGGAAGACATTGTTGTTAGCTCCACTTCAAAACTCCTTGCCGATACAAAGGACTATGTATTCCCAAGATTAGTATCCTTAGAAGAATGCATAGACAATGCAAAGAAAAGGAATGTCTCGGATGTCATCATCACAATCTGTGAAGAATTAAAAGGACCAACTGGTGAATCCATCTTTGCACAAGGTGCAAAAGGGAGCATCCCGCAATGGATGGAAAATTGGTCCTCACTTGAGTTGCTAGCTAATGCGATCCTTAGCGAAGATATAAAGTATATAGCCAAAGAATTGAAACGAATTGCGAAGTTAGGTCGTTCTCTTGGAAAGGATATTGGTAAGGCTACAGGATTCGATTATTTCCTTTTGGAAGGGAGTACGATTGCCAAAAAATTAGACCAAGCCTCCATTCAATTACAAGGGAAAATAGAAACTGTTGTTGTTTCGCTAAAAGAAATTTTCCCTATTAACCAATTGGATTACGAAGGAGCCATCTTCTTACAAAATACAGTAAACGAACTCACTTCCAAAACAAAAGCCATCATCGATAAAGGGGAATACCTGACGTATGATCAAATGATCTTAAAGGTATATGATGTGATTGTGAGAAATCCCAACCAAACCTTGGTCCAATCCTTACAAGAACGATTCCAAGTTTGTATCCTAGATGAATTCCAAGACACAGACAAAAACCAATACCGAATTTTTAAAACTTTGTTTTTAGACAAAGAAACAAAGTCGAGAATGCTCTTTTGTATAGGAGACCCGAAACAAAGCATCTACGGATTTCGTGGTGCCGATATAGGAATTTATCTAGAAGCTTCTAGTGACTTTGAAGGATCGAAAGCGACTCTCGAAACTAATTATCGATCCACAAACGAATTAATCCATGGACTCAATACCATTTTCCATGATGAAACAAAAGAATTTGGTACAACCTATTTTTTCCCTATCGAAGAACCTGGATCTAAAAAAGAGAACTACTTATACCATAAAGTAGTTTCGCCAGATTCTGATACCATCAAATACAAGTATGTGAATCCGAATGAATCAGCGATTCATATCTTTGATTTTAAGGAACGGTTTCCTACTGTAGACAAAGCAAGAAATACTTGGGCGGAAACAATCCGCAATGAAATCAAACGCATCCAAAAGAAAGAAACAACTCTTCCCTATAACAAAAAAGGCGAACGAGAAATCCAAGAGATCAAATTAAAAGACATCGCCATTCTTTGTGGGAATCAAAAAGAAACAGAACTGGTTGAATTTTACCTAACAAGAGCGGGTATCCCCTGTTCCATCTACAAACAAAGAGGGATTTACCAATCCAGAGAAGCCGATCAAATTCAAAATCTTTTAGAATGTTTACTGAGTTCCAACTCTTCCCAAAGTTATAAAAAAATTCTCTTCTCTGATATCTTTTATATCCACCCACTTGAAATCCAAAAGTTTGATGAACACTCCATTGACTCGTACGAGAAATCACTCATCGACAAATGGCAAAGACTCGTCAAAGAAAATCGATATGCAAGTTTCTTTCGTTCTGTCATGGATGAAACCAAACTCTTTTGGTTAGAAGGCAAAAGCACACTCGAATGGGAACGTAAACGAACAAACTTCCGGCAAATCTTTCAAAAATTATTAGAAATACAACTGAAGTCAAATTGTAGTCTCCAAGAGTTACTCTCCCATTTACGCGAGCTCAAACAAAAAAAACAATCTCCCGAGGAAGAGCCGTTATTTGATCGCGAAACAGAAGAAGATTCGGTACAAATTTTAACCATCCATGCTTCAAAAGGTTTAGAGTGGCCAGTCGTATTCTTATTTTATTTTGGGAACAGGGGAAACCATATAAAGAATAAAGAATACCCGATCGAAATCGAAACACCGGAAGGCAAAAAACGAAAATGGATTCTTGACTTATGGGATTTAAATCCAGATAAAGATGACGAACAAAATCATTTCCTGAATGAACAAAAACGTCTGTTATATGTTGCGCTGACAAGGCCCAATCTAAGGCTTTACCTTCCCAAACTCAATTGGGGTGGTGCCGATAAACTTCCCAATTCTGGTTATAGTCAAATCCTCTACCAAGAACTAAATAGAATTCAATCCTTGAGAAATCAGAATCCATCACTTACTTCGAGTTTTATATTCCGAGATCCGAATGAATTTGCAGAATCAAACAATACAAATCCTCGTCCTGCAACTGACAACCTTTTGAAGAAACCAACCTCCCCTATTCTCTACCCTTCTGAAATTAAAATTGGTCGAGTGCTCTTGCAACATAGTTACACAAGTTTACAAGCAAGTGAAAAAAACTTACAAATCCCCCAAGAAGAAATCAAAAAGGAATTAGAAGAAACTCCTGATCTGGAAGTGATTACGACTTTTGAATTGCCTTCCAGTGCGAAGGTTGGAAACTTTTTACATAACATTTTAGAATTATGTGACTTCTCACTCTTTCAATTAGATGAGGAAACAATCCTCCAAAGTCCATCCTGGAAGTGGGCTTACCAAAAATCCTTTGCCAGGTATCCAGTAGAAGTCGAAGGGAAGGATTCAAAAATAGAATCGACTGTTGCTCAGCTTTTGAAAAATGCAATGACAGCTAAGATCCATCTTGCAACGGGTAACTCCATATCCTTAAGTGAGTTAAAGGAAGAAGAAAAGTCCGCAGAATTAAAATTCCATTTATTCTTACAAAACTTACTTAAAGAAAATGGTGCCTCTTTAACAGAAGGGTTCGAACACTATTTAAAAGGAGCCATTGATTTGGTGTTTGTGAAGGATCAGAAATTCTATATTGTCGATTATAAATCCAATCTATTACCGAACAATGATTATAGCGTCGAAGCAGTTGTAAGTGCTGTCCGAGACAAAGGCTATCTTTTCCAAAAGTCAGTGTATTCGTTTATTCTATTCGAATACCTGAAGTCCCTTTTTGGTCCGAGTGGAGCCTTAGACAAGTTTGGTGGAGTCTTCTATTTATTCTTACGAGGGATGTCAGGGGATAAACAAACAGGAATTTACTCTGATTTAAAACATTCCGATTCCGAATGGACACTCGAGCAGTTTGAAGGGATCAAAAAAGAAGTGATGGCCTATATCCGTAGTGTTTCTGACCAATTAGAAAAGGTATATTCATGAAAGTGATCGATGAAAAAATCCAATCCTTTGTGAATTCCTTATACAATCTTTTCCCCGATTGGGACTCGTCACTCAAGGATACGATTGCAAGTTTACTTATACAATCCAAAAGCGGAGATTTGTATCTTCCCATCACAGATGACAACACAATCGACAAACTGAAAACCTATTTCCCGTTTGTGATTGAGAAAGCGGGAAAAGAATCTCGACTGTATCTCAAAAAAAGTCATTCGGAAAAAATCAAATTCGAAACCTTACTCAATGCATTCTTAACCCATAAAACAAACCAAAAAAAGAATACACAGATCTCTTCTGATCAAATCACAAAAATTGTGAGTGATTTAGAAACAGAATCAAAGATCACACTTGCAAAAGAACAAAGGGAAACGATCAGAGATGTCATCACTTCCAATTTCCGTGTGATCGCTGGTGGCCCAGGGACTGGTAAAACTACAGTTGTTTCCTTTCTCTTAATGGCAATAGACCGCTTACAATTACTCCCTAGTGTTGAACGGATTGCACTTGTGGCACCAACTGGAAGAGCTGCTCAGCGCCTAACAGAATCCATCCAAAGGAATTTAGAAAGATTTGCAGAGAATCCTTCTGAGTCTTCTAGTTTCCGCGGACAAACCATTCACAATTTATTAAAAATCAATCCAACAACAAACCAAGCCAAATTTGGAGAAAAGCGGACATTGCCATATGATCTCATCATCATGGATGAAACCTCGATGGTTGATTTAAAATTGATGAATTTATTTTTTTCAGCAATCCATTTTGATACTCATATAATACTTCTGGGTGATCCGAACCAACTTCCTTCGGTTGGACAAGGCGAGGTATTAACCGATCTCATCACGACGTTAAAAAACAAAAAAGAATTTTTATCAGAACTTAAAAGTAACCATCGGTTTTCGAATGATTCTGAATTCAGTGTGTTTGCTGAAGTCGTCAAACAATCCTTTGATGAGAGTAATGAAACGAAATCGTTCCCAAAACCAAACCTCATCACAAAAACAGAACTCCATTTGGGAAAGGATTTTGTTTGGATCCAAGGTGATAAAAAAACAAAACAAACAAAGGGAAACCATCCTGAGATCCTAGATTGGAACTTAGAGAGTATGGTTCCATTTTTATGGGAAGAATGGTATCTTCACACTGCCAATAAAACCGCAAACCTCAATTGGGAACCGAACGCACTAAAAGACCCAAAGAATAAATTGATGTTTGAATCTATCATTAATGAGTATAGATGTCTCACGATCTTACGAAATGGTTACTTTGGAATTGAATCCATCCAAAATCAGATTTTGAGTTATGCCAAAAAACAAATCACAAATCCGAAAAACGAAACGAATCTCAAATACCGCCAGTTATCTAAGTCGTTTTACTTTGAAGGGATGCCTATCATCATCCAATCAAATGACCAAATGAGAAAATTATTCAATGGTGACATTGGCCTTGTGGTTTCGATCCATTCTGAGTTAAGAGCAGTATTCTCCATTGAAGATCGTTTGTATTCCTTTGCACTGGATACACTACCTGACCATGAACCAGCCTTTTTTCTCACCATACACAAAAGCCAAGGTTCGGAATACAAATCGATTTTACTCTATCTCCCTCCCTTAACTGCTTTGGATGTAGATCCAGAAAACAATCTATCCATTCTCAACCGAAGGATCTTGTACACGGCAATCACTCGCGCCAAAGAAAGAGTAATCCTACTTGGAGATTTCCAAACATGGGAATTTGGATTACAATCATTCCGCAAACGGTATACAGGAATTCAGATTTCGTAAGATTCCATTGATATAGTTTATAGAAACGCTAAATCGAAACGGTAGGCACCGAGTTTAGTTCAAAAACTAAACTCGTTTTTTATATAAATTATTCGGAAAATCAAATTGTAATGAAAATCCTTGAGTACCATCAATACTCAAGGTTCCTCCCATTTGTTTCTCAGCGATGATCTTCAGTAAACTGAGTCCCAATTTTTTCTGATCATTGAAATCAAATGAGGTTGGTAACCCTACCCCATTGTCTTTGTATTCAAGATAAGACCTATCCCCATCTATTCTAAACTTGATCGAAATTTTACCTTTTGTTTCTTCAGGGAATGCATATTTGAAACTATTGGAAAGAAGCTCGGTAAAAATCAAACCTAACGGAACGGCAGTATCCAACAAAAGTACGCCTTGATTTGCTTCGAGTTGGATATCGACTCCCTTTCCTATGTTTGGAAACATGGTTTTCACCATTTGAGTCAGGGATAAAAGATAATCGGATACCTGGATTTCACTTAGGTCTTTATTTTGATACAAATGATCATGCACAAGTGACATGGTTTGGATTTTTAGAGAAGTATTCTCTACGATTTTGCGTATGTTTTGATCATCCGGAAAATCAGATGACTGAATCATCAATAGTGACCTAACAAGCTCTATTGAGTTTTTTGTTCGATGGAAGATCTCTCCGATCAAATTCTCTTTTTCTTTTAATGACTTCTGAATTACTTTTGCATTCTCTTCGTTTTCTTGTATCTCCTTGGAAAGCCGCACATTCGAATGAATCAGCTTTTCATAGGGTTCGTTAATCGCAGACACAAAAACTGCCTTATAAATGAATTGGAAGGCAACTACTTTGAAAATATGACCCAAAACATTGAAGACATCGAATACACTTGTATATACGGCAAATACGAGTTCACTAAAAAAACAAATGATGAATGCTGCTAAAAAATACTTCCTTTGTTTTTCAGAATGTACGGATTTTGAAAACGAATACAAGACGATGGCCACAACCAACATACACATGATTACTAACTCTGCATTCTTCTTGAATTGAGAAAGGCCAACACCATGGATGTACGTATCTGGAATGAGATGCGAATTAAAAATCACCAATTGGTAAACGATTCCAACGAGAAACAACGATATAACGATATAGAGGTTCGCTCTAAAGGCACTATACCGTCTGTTAGGTTTCACATAGATTGCCACGATAAAAACAAGAGCCGTAATCATCCTGGATATGAGCCAAAACTGAGTGGATTTATTACCTGAGTTGGGAGTCACAAAATCAGGCATACCTTTATATCCCATTGTATGCATAAAATCGATAAGCCCAATCACCAAAAACCCAATACTTAAAAAATACGTTTGTGTATTGCGGCTCCGGGAGTAGGAAGAATAACCCAACCCAAAAATGGAAAGTGAAACAATGATGCTAAAGATTTCTGCGATATTATGAAATACAACAAAAGACTCAACGGGATATTCTTTGTAAAATACATCAGGTAAAAGCAAAATACATGCTATAGGGACAATACAAAAGAGAAGTATCATCCCATAAAACTGGATTTGTTTCCAATCAACGAAAGAGTTATAAATACGCATGTTTTAGTTGAGTAAGCTTTTATATCATTAGCTAAAATTCAAGATTTAAAAAATAGGCTTCAAAAAAAGAAAACGGCAATGCTAGTAAATCACACAAGATCAAGTGATATAAAAGTAATGTCATCCTTTAGAATTGTTCTAATAGATGACAAGCGTTCTAACAACTTTTGGTGAAAATCATTTTGTGCCAATCCGACTATGGACCTAATTTCAGGATATAAGATGGAATACAAATCTTCGTTAGGTTTCAAATTTTCATACAAACCATCTGTAAAAATCAAAAACCGATCCCCTTTCTTGAGTAAAACTTCTTTTTGTTCATAAGAAAAATCAGGTCTTACACCTAAGAGAAGTCCAGGGCATTCGGCTGACTGTACTTCTCCATCTCGAATGAAAATCAAAGGGGGATTGCCAGCGGAAGTAAACATTAGTTTCATCGCCTCAAAATCGAAATAAAAATATGCAGCGCTCACAAACCGCGCATTGAGACTCGTACACAAAAACCGATTCATCTCTCCCATCAATTCTTTTGGTAAATGCATAAAGCTTTTTGCGTTCCGAAAGGCAATCTTTACTGTCGAAGAATCTAGGGCAGCGCTCACTCCATGCCCAGTCACATCTGCGATCACAATTCCCAATTCATTTTTATTGGAATCAAAGTAATCATAGAAATCACCTCCGATATCATAGAGAGGTAGGTAAGAAACAATAGCTGATACATGCTCCGACTTTGGTGCTTCCGCGGGCAAAATTCTCATTTGGATCCGGCGAGCAACTTCCAAATCTTTTCGAATGGCAGATAACTGGTTTTGGGATGCTAAATTTTCCTCTAATAAAAATCGTAGTCTTCTTCCAAGAGCCAATGAAAACAAAATCACTTCAAATGCTGTCCCAATTTGAACACCATATCTACCGAACGTTGTGGTTGGAAGGATGGAAGCCTTTGTTAAGGAATCCACTATGACTCCTACAAACAATGTCACCCAAGCCGAAACAAAAAATAAGGAAGACTTAACTCCCTTCCAATAGGAGTAAATCCCTGCAGACACTAACAATAGAATGAAATAAGGGAATGTATAGATAAAGGAAATTTCCATCCAATGATAAGGAATGAGAAAAGAAAAAACAGAATACACTCCGATTGCCACAGCACTTCCCAAAATCAATCGATCCAAATTAGGATTTAAGCTTTTTAAATTGAGGAAGGATAAAGAAAAGAGACCAACAAACAGAAGAGAAGCATTTACGGAAGTATACAAGTATGGTTTAACATTCAGAAACGATTCCGGGATCAACAATTGTTTAAAAAAACCACCAAGCAAAGTATAGTTGATCAATAGAGTTGTTAGATAGAGACAATAGAAGAGATAGGCCTTCTCTCTTACGCTTACAAAAATCAGAAGATTATAGAGCAATAAGGCAGAAATGATTCCGAAATAAATTCCATTCGCAAAGTAATCCCTTTCCACTCGATCAAAGAATGAAGAATGTGTCCATATCCTAAGAGGTGCTGATAGGATCCCAACATTTGCTATTTTTAAGTAAACGATCCTTTTTTCTTTAGGCGATAAATCCAAGGAAAAGACAGGGTTTCGATGCGGAATTTCTTTGAGTGCATGAGAATCAGCTCCCCGATATATTTTCGTTTCCACCAGGTCATGAGACTTCCATGCTAATAAAACTTCATCCACCCAAGGTGATTCGATATCCAGAATGTACTGAAAAGGAGCTTCAGAATGATTGACTAGTTCGAATTTTACCCAAACAAATCGTTTCCAATAACCAAAGTTATATTTCAATTCCTCCGGTTTTGACCACTCCACTTCTTCACTTAGCACCTGCTCTAAGGTTAAATTTTGAAAACTATATTGAATGATTGGTCTTTCAGGTAATTTGGATGTACAACTAGTGACAGAAAGAAAAGCAAATAGTAGCCATAGATTGAATTTCAGAATCTTTCGGATCATTTGATGGCCTTATCCTTCCCTATTTCATTGGATGAAAAAAATGAACTCTAAATGATGGAAAAAAAAGTAATAAAACTTCATTGCCAGAATTTTTAATGATCGGATACCATTACTTTTCCAAGGAGATACGTACATGTCAGCAAAGTTTGAAATATACAAAGACAAAGCAGGAGAATTCCGATTCCGACTCAAAGCAGGAAATGGTGAAATCATTGCATCCAGTGAAGGTTACTCATCGAAACAAGCATGTGAGAACGGCATCAAGTCTGTTAAAACGAATGCCGCAGATGCATCAATCGACGATCAAACGTAAGAACAGCAATAATCTGTTACTGTTTCAATTTTCAATTTGAACTTGGATCCAGCAGGGACTTCAAAGGTCGCTTGACCGTTAATTTGAAGCCATGTCTCGGATCCTGGTAACAACACAGCTAGTTTACCAGATTGAATTTCCATAATCTCTTTCTGATCCGCACCAAATTCATACTCACCAGGCAACATGATCCCGAGAGTTTTTTTCTCTCCATTAGGGAATAAAACTGTTCGGCTTGTGACCTTTCCATCGAAGTAAATATTTGCAGATTTTAGTACTGTTACGGATGTAAATGAACTCATACTGACCAGATTTCGCGCGCTTGGTAGGCTTCCAAGTGATTTCTATTGCTTTTGTCATGGAATTCAGTCCAAAAAGTGTTTGCGAAATTCAGATTAACAGGAACGGTGATGACAGTGCCACAGAAGATTCCCAATAAATCCGATAACAAAAAGCAACTAGCTAGGGAGACATCCACGGAGAGAATTTTGGCCGCTGCGATTGTTCTTTTCTCAAAACACGGATTTGCCCAAACCACAATGGAAATGATCGCAAACCATGCGAAAATTTCGAAAGGGTTAGCTTATAATTATTTTAAGAGTAAAAATCAAATCTTCGAACAAATCATCGATTCCCACCTAGCAAAACAGGAGAGATTTTATAACAATATCCCACCTAACTTAGCAGTGAAAGAGTATGTCAGGGAGTTTTTCATCAGATCCATCCAATTTGCAAAGGAAGAAAGAAAAACGATGGTTTTGATATCCGTTTGTTTATTTCAGCCAAGTGCTGTTTCCCTTTCCAAAAAAATGATCGAAAATGTGGAAAGGCGGTTTGCTCCTTTCAAAGAAGCAATGCGAGAGCGTTTCAAAACCTATGGGATCAAAGATCCTGATAAAGAAATGATTTTCATCAAAACATTTTTACATGGCCTCATTATGAGCCAACATTTCAACGATACTACGACATGTACTCCCACAATCATTGAAATGCTTCTCGAACGTTACGATTCTAAATAAGAGAACGCCTACTCCCCTACCCCACCTGGAATTTTTAAGATTAACAAATTGGTAGTCGCAGTTGCTAACAATTTATCCTTTTCTGTTCGCATCTCCCCTACCATATGAATCGTTGAAAATCCTTTTGCTTCGATCGTAGCTTTTACGATTACCTTTTGGCCAACAGCTACACCTCGGATGTATTGAATATTCATATCGATTGTCGTTGTTGGGCGTTTTGCTACCAAGTAACTGAGAGGCCCAAATGCATTATCAAATGCTGCCGCAATCACTCCGCCTTGCATCATTCCCATTGGATTAGTTTGGTCTTCTGTAACTGGAAACGAGACAGTAATACTTTTCCCTTTTGTGTAGGAAATGATTTCGGCATTCATGGCTACAAAAATGGGAGGTGGAACTGTAATTTTTCTACCACCATGATTAAAATTTTCGGTCATTTCTTTTAATATGGCCTGGGTTTCCTCTGTGCTTAGTGTTTGCATAAATCCCCTCTTATGTTACCAGCAGTAACATTCCTGGACAGGAAAGCAAGAAAAAATGTTGCCAATGGTAACTTATTTTCCAGAATATCTTTGTGAGAAAAAATGCCTACCATCATGGAGATTTGAAAAATTCCATTATTAAATCCTGCCATAAACTCCTTCAAAAAAAAGGGATGGCCGATTTTTCCCTCAGGGAGGTTGCCAATTTATCTGGAGTTTCTCATGCAGCAGTTTACAGGCATTTCCAACATAAGGATGAAGTATTAGAGATTTTGTCCGCGATTGGATTTGATCGATTGGCTTCCTTACAGAAAAAAGTCGCAAAAGACAAAAAGAATCCCGACGAATATTTTGTGAAACTAGGACTCGTATACATCCAATTTGCTCTGAAAAATCCCAATTACTATAAACTGATGTTCCAAACAAAACGTGAAAAAGAATCCAAACAATTGAAACAATCCAAATTGAAATCGTATGCAGTTCTCGTGCATGGTTGTCGCTTTTACCTGAAGACCAAAAAGAGAAAAGAAAACCATCGAAGTTTTGCACTCATGTCATGGTCACTCGTACACGGATTTAGTAATTTGAGTTTAGAAACTAATTTCCCACTTTCCGAAGGCAAACGTTTGAACCAAAGTCAAATCGAGTTAGCAGAAACGATGCTTCGTTATGCAACTTGAACTTTGATAGAACAAAGAACCAATTTAAGCGAGTTTCACTTCTTCAAATTTCTCTAAAAATTCAGAGATTTCTCTCACAAACTTCATTGGGTTTTCCTTTCCATATTCCGTATAGAAGAACATTTTTTGTCCATCATTGGCATTGGTGCAATTTTTCACTTCGTCGAGTTGTAAGTATAGGTTCCCTGTCTTTTTATGCCGATAGAGTTTCATATCATTCCTACCTGAAACTGATTTGATTTAGGTTTTGTTTTTTCCATCCACTGATTCCAAATCCGCCTTAAACTTTCTTCCATAGAATCCGGAGAGGTTAAGTGTGAAATTTTGGAAAAGGTAGAATGAGATAAAGTTTTTTCGCTCCAAATTTTAAATTCTTCAAACGAAGTTTTTGTATGTACTTTCTTCTTTAATTGTACTGTACTACTAGGGACGTAAGCAAAATCCAATGCTGGTTTGGAATCTTTTGCGGTGTTGGTTTGGATTTTATTGCCCTTTGTATCTGGTGTAAGACTTGGATTTTTTTCCGGGGCTTGCGGTTGGAATTGAAGGATTGGTTTTAAAAATCGCCTTCTTCCATCAAAACCAGTTTGTTCTAGGATTCCTAGTTTTTTCAGAGATGTGATGAGTCTCGAAATGGTATCAGCTTTTAGCCCAAGGATTTCACTGAAGTAACGATTCGATGCGAAACAACCACCGTTGTCATGCAAGGAGACGATTTCGGCAAACAGTTTTGTTTGGCTATGGGATAAGTTTAGGTTTTCTATCCAAACGGGGATCCATATTCCTTTTCGGTTCGTTTTCATTTTAGGTTCCTTTTCCAAACCCACACTACTCCGGCTACGAGTGTTTGGTGATTTTTAGCCGATACATCGATAAGATGTATTGTCCCCTACTCTCTTGATTTGAAGTTTTGCATTGAAGAAAACAAACCTTCGGTCATAGAAAGAAGAAACGTTTTGGAAGTTCTTACGAACGTCCATCGGAACTTTTGGTAAAATTCCGGGTTGAACTAAAACGGCATAAGTGGTAGAGCCGTGTTCGGTTGTGTGCCCCGAACGTTCCCTACATGTACAGATCTCTGCATTTTGTCAATGGAAAAAATGAGACATAATTCGACCTGAGTCTCATTAGAACCTTGGGGGGGTGAAATGGATCTGAGTAAGCTAGTGAGTTTTAGAGGAGTTTGGATGGGAGAAGTTGAAAAAGGTTTGAGAGGGAGATTTGTTTTGTTTGAAAAGTCCCTGGGTTGCTACCACACTTCCCAGGGTTTTTTGTTCAACCCAGTTAAGGATTGAGTACAAGATAACTTATGTTGGAAAACAGTACAAGTTTTTTTCTAAGAAAAGCTTAAAAAAAGTTACCTTTCTGAATCCATTTTTTGAACCATCTTTACTTCTTATACTTACGAATCGTTTCTTCTAAGATTGCCTTTTCATTTTGCAAAACAGAAATCTTTTCTTTGATCTTTGCGAGTTTTGATTTTAAATCTTTTAGCTCTAGTTGTTTGAGTTTCGGTTTTGTTTTGGATTGTTTGTTTGGTTTTAAAGGTCTTACGTATTCACGTAGGTCATTTCGGGAAGGGAAGTCACCTTTTTTCTCGAGACCTTTGATGAGGTAATCAATGGCTTTTTTGCGATTCGATACATCGAGAGGTGCAATTTCAGTGAATAGGCTCGTTGGTATTTGGTAAATCGGATGAGATTTATCTACATTGGAGTTAAGACTTGTTTCCTTTAAAATCTCTGCATGGGCAATTTTGGTTTTTACCCATTGAGCAGATTTATGAATTCTTTTTGCTAATTGTTCGTTGGTTTCTTTGTGTCTATTTTTTAACTCTTGGAGGGATAGGGCAAGGTCTGATTCTGATAGATCTTCTCTTTGGAGATTTTCAACCAGTTTGATTTCTGGTAATTTTGTGATGTCGATTTGTTCTACGTTTTTGACTACCGCAGGAATGGTTTTGGATTTTAGTAGTTTGTGAGCGCGGTATCTTCGTTCCCCATTGATGAGTTCATATTTACCTGCTTTTTTTCTGACCACAATTGGTTGTAATAACCCGTATTGGGAAATGGAGTCTGCAAGTTCTCGAATACTAACATCATTAAACGTTTTTCTCGGATTGTTTTCTGTGATGATTTGATCCATTGGGATTTCAATGGTTTGGTGTTGGATTGAGTTTTCAGAACTTAAAAAAGGGTTTAGTGAAGATGTTCTGTTGGAAGCTTTAGATAGAATATCTGCTGGGTTAAAATTTGTTTTGTGTTTCATAATATTGTCTTAGGTACGCCGGCGTACCTTATTTCAGGATCTCCGCTAAATGTTCGAAAGCCTTCCAAGGAGCACTTCCTTCTTGAAGAGGTTTGCCAGTCTCTGTTCGGTCCCGAATACTGTCGTTTTTTGGGATCGGTTCTAGAATTTTTAGAGATTTGATATTTTTTAATTTATCCAAAAGGTCCATTTGTTTTTGAGATGTCCCCCATTGAGAGGGTAGGATCATCACTGACTTTTTTTTGCTTTGTTCATCGAATCTTTCCGCTTCACCCACCTTTTTTAAGACTTGGGCAACAGTGCGCACAGCCCACTTGGATGGAGTTACTGGTACTAGGATTACGGAAGCTGGTAAATAAGAGGTGATATTTTCTGAGGAACCAGATCCAGGTGTGTCTATGACAACGTAGTCATATTTAGTTTTTGAAAGAATGTTTTTTAGTCTTGGGATGATGGAGAAATCTTTGGAGGCAAGGTAACTCAAATCGGAGAGTTCTATGATGGAAGGCAGTACATCTACATTGTTTGATTTTTTGATGGATTCGGCGAGAGTGGTTTCTGCATTTAAAACGGATAATGTGTTCCCTGAATCAAAAAATTCAACTGGTTCTTCTGGGAAAAAGAAGTCGGAAAGGTCCGCTTGTGGGTCCATGTCAATGGCAAGAGTCGAACCTTTTTTGGAAAGAGCGAGTGCGAGGTGAATTGCAGTGGTGGATTTGGAAGTTCCACCTTTGATATTGGCAACCGTAATGATTTTCATTGCAGATTTATTTTTTTGTTCCTACTTGCGGATGCAATGAAAATTAAATTTTCACATATAATTTTTGAAAAGTACGCCGGCGTACCTTGAGATTGTATCATCAATTTGGAATCTTGGGTATACGGTGGATCCTCGCGCAAAGGATCGCAGCGGAAATCCTTTCGCGAATGCGAAAGATTGGAGCGAAGAGCCTGGTCGATTTTGAAATGTAAGTGATGGGGTGGGTGGATTCGATGCGCCCAAAGAAAGAGAAAAAACTAAGATAAGGATAGAAAAATTCTTGTACTATTTTGGATCAGTTTTAGGATTATCTCAACCCTTTCACTGGGTGATGTAAACTTTCTGGATTGTGTGGAAGCAGTCCAGAAAGACTTCTCTTCCCTCCCCTATTTCAAATCCATCTCGCACACAAAAACCAATCGGTAATCTGAGTGAATTGCCAGATTTTGCATATAGATATTATGTCACATTAGGCTTGACAAAAAAATCCGTTCTGATGAATAGAAGGAAGAGAGTAGGGGAGGTGTCTTCTCGCTCTTGTGCGGTCTTCCACAATATACCGCAACATACATCACCTGGGATTCCTATGAATTCCAAACATGGACGTTTTTAAAAAACTTCCAAATAAAAAACCGTTGCGATAGCTATCTCTGCTTTGTAACGAAAAGATCCAAAGAACAAACTGTTTTTTGGGCACCGAAGGTCTCTGTTGGAAAAGAGAGGAAGGATGAAAGGGAAAGAAAGGACAGGAGTTTGGGTAGCACAATGGATGTATGATTTGGATTTAAATCCGAATCAGATTCGTTTGTATGCAGAAATTGTATCCTTGGATGCAAAGGATGGCTGTTATGCATCCAATGAATATTTTGCAAAGATTTTACGTTTAAAACAAGATACAATTTCGCGTTTGGTCTCGCAGTTGAAAGCGAAAGGTCTTCTTGTGCAGACCCGCTTTGATGGTAGAAAACGATTTTTAAAACCTGTAATACAAGAAAAGAAAGGGTCGGATGATGTTCCAAGACTCGAAACATCGAATCAGAGTGCGAAAGGGATAGGAGAGAGTGTAGGAAGTCCATCCAAGGCAGAATTGGTTGGGTATGCGACTTCTTATCATACAATACAAAAACAAAATCAAATACATTCGAAACGAGAACCTTCGAGGGAAGAAAAGTGGAAAGAGTTTCTTAGATGGATGGCCGAGACCATGTCTGAGTCCACGAGGTTGTCGCTAGTGAAACTTAGTGGGCCGGAGGAACTTACGGGGTTACAACAACGTTATTGGGAACGCTGGCTTGCCACCCCGAAATCTTAGTGTTTATTTTACTTGTGTGATGTCTTGGCGAAGTTGGGCTCTACCACCTGGGTATTCAATGAGATACATACATTGGCAATTTTCCCATGCTGGGCTCGAGAGGATGAAACCACCTTCTTCCGATTGGCAAGAATCTTGTTTGGGTTTGATTTTGTGAGCGGCAATCAGGCGCCCCAAGTCTTTGATTTCTGTCTCGGAGAGCTCAACGGATTCGTTTTCTAACAAAATGCTTGTTAGTTTAGGAGAAGTAGAAAGAAGGTTCGTTGCGTTTACGCAAGTGGTTCTTCGCATTGCTAAACTACCAGATTCGATCGCTTGGACACTCGCTTTTGCAGAGACTGCTGCATAAAATACTTCGGAACCGTCTTTTAGTTTCCATTCGGATTTCCAAGGAGTATAGGTTTGGCAAGTGAAGAGAAAAACGAGAAGTGGGATGGTTAGGTATCTCATGAAGGAATTGTAGCGAGTGAGGAAGGCTTTGTCAATGGAAAGAGTCGTTCCTGATAAGATGGTTTTGTTAATTTATTGAAAAATAACAGTTTCGTTTTAGATTAGGAACTAACCAAGATGAGTTTATTCAAACCAATCCCGCTTTTTTCTGGCCCCATGGTGCAGTCCTTTATGGCTTCTTTTAAGTCAAAGGCAGACAAATCCTATGGGAAAAATCTAAAAGGAGAGTGGAGATCGGTCAAAACAAAAAAAGGAGTCACACTCCTTGCAAGAGTCCATGACGTGCCAAGTCCCAAGGGTCTCGTCATATTGGTGCATGGTTGGGAAGGGAGTATTCATTCCAGCTACATCATCAGAACCACCAAACATTTTTTGGCAAAAGATTATTCAGTTTGCCGATTGAATTTGAGAGATCACGGAGACACCCACCATTTAAATGAAGGGATCTTTAATGGAAGTTTACTGGAAGAAACTTATGATGCGGTACTCGAACTCGCTAAATCTGGGAAGTCCAAACTTCCTATATATTTGGCGGGATTTTCACTGGGTGGTAATTTTGTATTACGAATGGCAAGTAGGCATAGCACAAAGAAAGGGGATGAAAAAATCCCAGGGCTCAAACATTGTTTTGCCTTTAGTCCAGCACTTGATCCAAAACGAGCTACAATCAAAATGGATGATCATCCATTCTTACGGAAATATTTTTTAAAATCGTGGAAAACATCCTTAGAGAAGAAAGGCCAACTATTCCCTCATCTGTATTCCTTTCATGATTTGGACAAATACCAATCGGTGATGGATTTAACAGAAAAAATGGTGAAGGAATTTTCTCAGTTTCGTTCGGTAGATGAATATTTTTTATCTTATACTTTGTCTGAGCTCTTCTTCAAAACAATCAAAGTTCCAACAACGATTTTGACATCCATGGATGATCCAGTGATCCCTTGGCAAGAGTTCACTGAGATTCCAACTTCTGCTTACATTGATGTGATCATTGAAGCAAAAGGGGGACACTGCGGATTTATTGAAGACTGGAAACGATCTTCGTATTATTGGAGACTTATGGAAAAGAAGATGGGTTAATCTCTTCCCAAATGTTTTTCCAATACTGTCCCCATTTGGATTTTTCTGAGGTCCAAAATTTTTGAAAAAATAAATCTAACAATTCGCGATTGGAAAGGATGTTTTGTATCTTTTTTCGATCCAATCGTTCTGGTCCCTCTGTGAGTAAAACGTCGAAATCACTTGCGATTGAGTCAGAAACTTTTGACCGATAGGATTTGTTCCCTTGTAATTGTTTGTGTTTCTTGTGGAAAATGGGATGCACAAGTGCATAAAAAATCTCTTTTCCTTCCATTCGTTTCTCGTCATTCCGAGTGAGTTCTTCTCTCAAATGATTGCTGAGCTCACGATTGGGTTTCCAATAAGATAAATCAAAAAACGATTGTAACGATTTTTGTTCACGACTTGTGAACATCACGAGAGGGATGGAGAGAGTCCAACCAATCCAAATGGGCATTGTTAAGAAAAAAAGCATGAGGGAATAAGAGTAACTGATATAAGCAGAAACAAGTCCAAGGATGGTGATTCCAAAAAAGGAGGAAGCCACATAGGAGAAAGTGTAACTGGATTCCGCATCCCGATTCTGAGGTCCCCAAGATATCTTTTTGTTTAGGAAAATGGACACCACAAATATGCTATGGTAGATCATATAGATAGGTGCGATGAGGATGGAAAATAAAGTCTCTAACAAGAAGGCTGGAAACTTTAGGAAGATTTGTTTCAAAGGTAAACATAAGTAACTGAGTACCCTAGGTAAAAAGAGTAGGATTAAGGAAAGATACAATAGTTTTAAATACAAGGGGTCATAAATCTGCGCTTTGAAGTATTCGAACTCTTCTGGAAGCATGGAGTAGTTGAGAAACTTACTCTCTTCGATATAATTCCATAAACTAAGTAGGATATAACAGAGCCAAATCGGTGAATTGAGGTAAGACAAAATTCCATTTAAGATGTGAATGCGATTGATAAAAGGAATCTTCTTTCCAAATAAAAACCAAAAATGTTGTAAATTCCCTTGGCACCATCTTTGGTCTCGTTTCAAAACATCGATGATATTTGGTGGATTCTCTTCGTAACTTCCTTCGAGTTCATAAGCACATAAGACTTCATATCCAGCTTTTCGCATGAGGCTTGCTTCTACTGTATCATGACTTAAGATTTTTCCACCAAGTCCGCCATATTCGGGAAGATGGGGGAGGGCACAGTATTCCATAAAAGGTTTGATGCGTAAGATGGCATTATGCCCCCAATAACTGTTGGCATTGATCTGCCAAAAACTAGCACCTTTTAGGAAATAAGAACTAAAGAGATAAGAAGAAAATTCAGTTAATTTTTGGAAGAGAGTGGTGGCACGGAATAATTTGGAATTGGTTTGGATGATCCCTGCCTTCGGGTTTTGTAACATCATCGCGATGAGTTGTACTATGATCTCTCCACTCATCAAACTATCGGCATCTAATATGATCATGTGCTCATATCGGTTGCCCCAACGACGACAAAAATCAGCGATGTTTCCACTCTTTCCGTTTAGGTTACTTTTCCTTCTTCTGTAATGGAATTTTTTGTAATTCCCGGTGGATTCACATAACGCAAGATAGGCAGCTTCTTCTTTGATCCATTTTTCAGGAGTTCTTGTGTCACTTAAGATAAAAAAATCTAATTTGGGAAGGGAATGGTATTTCTCAAGTGATTCATAGATGACTTTGATTCTAGAAAAAATCGAAACTTCGTCTTCTTCATACACAGGCATGACTAGGGCAACTGGCACACGATCGATACTTGGAAAATCCAATTCCTTTTCTGGGATTTTTTTTGCTTTGAGTAAGGGATCACCCTGTTTCAAAAGGGAGATCAAAAATCCAAAAAGGGAAGTGGTTGCTCCATAGGATAACATGGGCAAAAGGAAGAGTAAGGTAATGAATTGGTAGTATTCGGTTAACTCAACTCCACCAAAGGAGATGATTTGGGCAAAGGTAGTGAGCCCAATGATGATGGGTATAATGAATACGCTGAAAAAAAGAATACGATGTAATTGGATCATAATAACCTAAAGATGATGAGGTAATAGAGTGCACTCCAAATGAAAATGGAAACTAAAATGAAGATGGGTTTAAACGAACTGATAATCGATTCTTTTGATTTAATAGGATCCGTTTTCCATTCGGAATCTTTGGGAACCATGGAACCAAATTGCCAGGCTCTGTCGGGAAAGGGTAGTGGGGATTCATTACTGATTTTCTTTGCCTTTACATAATCCATCCAAAGAGACCAATCCATCTCCCACCCGTAAGATAGGTTTGTGTTTTGGAAAAAATGGGAAAGAGTATTTGAAATCTCATATTCGCTTTGGATTCCCGATAACAAAAGGAAAGTTCGCATGCGTTCACTGAACTCAGTTTGATACAAAGTTTTATTTGGAAATGCCATCTCTGTAGATCCATGTTTCTGTGATTTTTTGATTCTCTTTTTCTAAATAAACTTTCCAATTAGAAACTTCAATTGGCGACGAATGCCAAATTTGTAATCTCCATTGGTCAAGTTCACGAATCTTTTCGATTTGATAACGAATTTGATCCGGTGGGATCATGTCATTTTTGATGATGGCTCCCAGCTCTGTTTTTGGATCTAATGCTTTTAGCTCATCCCCAGTAAAATAAAGTGTTAACATCTTTTCTTTTGGAAATAAAGGATCAATTCCCTTGTAATAAGAAGAGGTTTTTCCCAAACGGTGTGATTCTGGTGATTTCTCCGTATAACTTAGTCTATATTGGTATTCGTAACCTTCATTCAATTTTGGAGGTATGTTTGGTTCCCAAAAAATAGTCACGTTGTCATCTGAATCCAGATTGGTTGTAAATTCCAAAAGATATAAGTCACCTTTGCCCCAATCCCCCTTAGGCTCTACCCAAAGACTTGGTCTTCGATGGTATAACAATTTTTCATCCTGGTAACTTTTGAATTTTCGGTCTCGTTGGATGAGTCCAAACCCTTTTGGATGGTTGAGTTCTATATTTGTCAGTTTGGTTTTTTTGGGATTGATGAGAGGCCTCCATTCCCAGTCGTCTTCACCAAGGTAGGTGAGAAGTCCATCCGAGTCATGGATTTCTGGGTGGATATTCCCAAGGATTGGGTTATTGGCTTCGCCATAGAGAAACATAGAAGTTATGGGTGCAATTCCCAGACGTTTGATTTTTTTTCGTAAGTAAATTTTGGCTCGAACATCAATGGTTGTGATCTCGCCAGGAGTCACAAAAAATTCATACGCACCCACAACAGATTCACTGTTCATGATGGCATAAATCAAAATGGAGGTATCTTTTTTTTCGGGTCGTTTGATATAGAAACTTTCAAAGATAGGGAATTCTTCCTTTCCGTCGGGGCCTGTGTTAATCGCAAGTCCTCTTCCAGAAAGACCATATACTTGCCCTTTAGATAAAGCACGAAAATAAGAAGAACCTTGGAAGACTAAAAACTCTTCCAAGGCTTCCTTTTGATTGATGGGATAATGAACACGAAAACCCGTGTATTGGAGTTTTTTACTTAACTCAAAAAAATCGTCTGTGAGGGGGAGGTTTCCAAATTGAAACCGAGAAGAATCATAAGGAATCTCAATTGGTTTTCCTTCGATCACTTCATAAATTTTAATCCCATTGCTATAAATATGTCCTGGGTGGAAAAAATGCAATTGGTAGGGGAGTGCTAAATTTTTCCAGATGGCAACATCTGGTTTGTATTCAATTTGCCTGTAATCTTCAAAACTGATTCCATCAAGTCCTGGAATTTTATACACAGGGGTCGGAACAAATTTTGATTTTAGTTTTTGTTTTGCAATTTCATCTGCAGCGTTGAAATCAAAAACTTCAGAATTGGGGGAGATCGCTAAGAGAGAGATGAGACCGTGAATCGTTAGATCATGTTTCTTAAAGATAACGAAGACACATAATAAAATGGCAATGAAGGCAAAATATATGTTTAATTTCTTCATATATTTAAGTCTTTGAAATGATCTCAAAAGGTCATTCAAATTCTTATATGTAGTATTTTGTTTCACTAAACATGGATTAAGCAATGGGAAAATATTTTTTCAGTTGCATGATTCATTTCCTTCTCTATCTTTACCCAACTTATGAAGTTCCAATTGAAATTGTATTGTATTGTGATCTTGGTTTTTGTCGTAAATTTTGTTAGTTGTTTAAGTAAACAAAAATCAGAGAAAGTTTTTGGTGAATCTGTTGTTTCCTCTGATAAACCACAATCCTTTAAAAAAATTGCACCATTAACTGCCAATTCACTTGGTTCTAGGAAAAATCTATATGAACATGGATGGGCTGTGATCCCTTCCGGCAAAAAGGCAATTGACCTATCGAAAGAAAACTTGATGAGTGCGAACGTTGCCAAAGCGATGGTACTCGTTAAGTTAAAAAAACGAAGTGAAGATTTCCCAGGAAAACTCGGTAGTACGATGAATGCCGTAAAAAATTGGACTAAAGAAGGTTATTCGGATGGTACGAAACGAACAGAAGATATTTATGATGCAGGTGTCGAACTTTCGAAGGAAGAGTGGAAACTATCCAAATCCAGTTTCAGTGAAGCGGGAGATCGTTTTGTTTTAGGTTACGTTTATTTGGTTCCAAGAGTCAAATCTGATATCGATGTATTGGATAAAGAACTAAGTCGGTATGCGGATGCACGTGATCAAAAATCAAGCCAACTGAATCAACTATTTACATCAACTCTGAAGACTAATTCCAAGGATGTTATGAATTCTTGGAGTAATTCCTTTAAAAAAGCTTCTGATGAGTTCACTCGCAATTATGAAGAATCAGGGGAGAGAGACAATGCACTCCTTGCTCTTGTGGATATCTTCCAAGGGTATACTGTTGCGCTTAAGGAAGTTGTGATTTCACCTGTTGCCAAAACAACGGCGAATACTGGTGAAGTTTTGCTTGTGAATGGAGTTTATGTTCCTCTTTCGCAAGGAATGAATTTTTCTTCGAATGCACTCGTTTCAACCGGTTTGGTATTATACTATGGAACTAAATCTGGATACCGTGTCTTCTCTCCCACTTTAGAAGCAGGACTCTTTAGTTCGATTGGGATTCTATCGGCATCAGCAACAGTTCCTACTTACACAACAGGAACATCCGTCGCTCTCTTCAATCAGGTGACCTCAGTGGCAGCAACTACAGCTGGTGGTGCCATTGGAACGACAGGTGGGGTAGGAATTGAATCGGCAGCGTATGCAACGGGGCTTACCTATGATCTCACAACGGGTGTTGCAGAAGCGGGAATGTATACAATGAGTTCTGGTATCGTGTTAGGTTACACGGCACTCACTGCCTTACCACCACAGATTTTACTGACAGCAGTGGATGGACCCATTTTCATTACCTATGATGGACCAAGGGTTGTCATCGCAGTTGTGAAAGGAAATTTTGCCGGTTATGATGATATCCCTACGGGAACCGTCATCAACTTAGAAGAAGCAAAAAAACAAGGTCGTGTGAAAGTATTAACAGATGATCCTAAAGTGATCAAAAAAGTTTTAGATGCCGAGATGTCAGAGCAATTGAAACGTTCCAAAAAATTAGAGGCGCAATCGAAATGAAATTCAAACAAGTTAAGAAACCAATCATTGGACTCATTTTATGTTTTTCCATTTCTTATTGTGCAAGCTCTGATAAGAAAGCAGAAGATCCATTAAAGAATACTAAAAAACTGGTGATCGAAGGGCATAGTTCTTTGTACTACCAAGGGGCATTGCCTGTGAAAGGAACTAGCATCAAGTTTATCCCTCCCATGGAAGAAGCATCGATTACAGTTCTTGGGAGTCGGTATGATTTTGCTGCCGAACAATTTTCCAAATCAATGATACGTGCTTCCGAATCTGTTTTGATCGTAAAAGACGGAACGAAGATGAGTTGGAAAGCCGCTGGCAATATCAATGACAAGGGGGAAGAGGTTCGGAAGTACTTAAGTGAAAACGCAACGAAACCTGGACTCTTCATTATGTATGCTTCTGTTGCGGAGTCCTATGGTCTCATTGGATCTTCATTTGATCGAGGGAAACAAAGTCACCAAGCAGTCATAACAAAATCAGTTGAGATCCGAAAAGAATGGGATGAATGGGCGGAGATGCAACTGAACAAAGAGATGCCAAAGGATACATCCCCCTCTGCTAAAAAAAGATTCCAAAAGTACCAAGAGAATTTCCAAAAAGATTTTGAATCCACTGTTTACGGTTATATTGATTTAGATGATGCACTCAAAACATCCTGGAATGAATCTTACGAAGACTTTCGCAAAGGTGGATACTTCAGTCGCAATTCAGAAATCAATGACATTCGATCTTCTGTTTCCGAATCGATTTTTGGAAGTTGGAAAGAAACCATTTTTCAATATGGAAAGGATTCGAAAGAAGAGTTAGGAAGAGCCAAAGGAGAAATAGAAGCAATCGCCGACAAAGATGAAGGGATACCAACGGCTTTGTTGAAATCTTTCTCAAGGACTGCGAAGGCAATTTTGTATGATAGCATTATCAAACCAATTGGGAAAGTAGCTTTATTATCAGTAGGTTATGTAACTTGGAATGGACTCATTTATCCAGTTGCGTTAGGCGCCAATGCGGCAGGGACTACGATGTATGGTTTAGTGGAAACCATCGCTCTCACTGGGAAAGGTGTGGTGTATTTGACAGCACCCAGTTTGGAGTTAGTATTAGGATCCATCATCAATAGTACGGAAGTTGTGGTACATGAGTCTGTCCAGTCGTTAGATCAGGGCGCAAAAATCACTTCTGCTATGTCTAGAAAATCATCTGCTTATTCAGTGAAGTCTGCTGCCTTTGTCACAGAGTCATCTGGAAAGTACATCCTTGCACCTATGAGTTATGTAGGTGTCACAACATCGCAAGCCGTCCTTGGGGGGGGACTTGCTGTGACGGGTACAGTCGCAGGAGGAGCAGTTGCCGGGGCTTCTGGCACCACTGAGGTGGTAACCTATGCTTCGACCAAGGCTACGTCAGCCACAGTGGGTGTGGTTGGATCGGCAGCATCCCTTGGCACGGGAGTGACCTATGGAGTTTACCAAGTAACAAAAGCTGTCGGTGTTCCCTCAGGAGTCGCCATCGGAACGGGCATCGTACTCAGTTATGAGTTCATGGCACAAATCTCAGCACATACGATTTTGGCAGCCGCAGATTGTACGTATTTAGTGTTATCCCTCGAAGGAGGCAAATGGGTTGTCTATGGTGTGAAGGATAATTCTAAAAAAGCAGCAAGGTTATTGTCGGGAGCTGTCGTTGACTTAGACCAAATCCGTAAAGAAGGTGGGACAGTTGTAAAAGTTCCTATGGAACCTGGTGAAGTAGAAAAAATACTAGGTAAAAAAAAGAAAAAGTAAACGATAGGCGCATGCCAAGAGGACTCAGAAATATCTTAATCATTGAGGATTCTGAATTGCAACGGAAACTCCTCAGTCGGTGGGTTTCCAAAAATGGTTATAACGCGATTGAAGCGGAATCCATTTCTGTGGCACGGGAAAAAATTCTCAGTGAGCCAATCGATGTTGTTTTACTCGATTGGGAATTACCTGATGGCAACGGGATTGAATTAATTTCTGATATCCTCTCAACTTCTCCCGTTGGTTGGCTTCCCATCATTATGGTAACAGGCCATACGGAACCCGAATATTTTAAAATAGCAATAGAAGCAGGGGCAACAGATTATATCACGAAACCTGCCAAAGAAATCGAACTACTCGCAAGAATTTTTAGTGCCCTACGAATCAAAGCATTACATGACCAATTGAGAGAAACTGCGATTCGGGATGTGATGACTAATCTATATAATAGACGTTATATGGAAGAACGAATCGAACAAGAATTCCAACGCTGCAAAAGGCATAATAGCCAATTATCATTGGCAATGATCGATCTCGATAAATTTAAGAGTATCAATGATACCTATGGGCATGAGGTTGGAGACCAAGTGATCAAACAATTGGCCCATGAACTCAAAACAAGTTTTAGAAAATCAGATATCATATCTCGTTTTGGTGGAGAAGAGTTTGTCATCCTCTTTCCTGAAACAGGCATTACCGATGCGACAAGGATTTTAGATCGCGTGAGAGAGAATGTTTCCAAAATTGAGATGAAGTCTGATACGGACCAAATTTTTCATTTTACCTTTAGTGGTGGAGTTGCTGGTGGAGAATTAACTGAGTTTCAATCGAACCAAGAATTATTGAAAATCGCTGATAAAAATCTATACGAAGCAAAGTCTTCTGGACGCAACAAAATCGTTAGCTAATCCTATCAGATTATCCACTTGAACATCCATCATTCTTTTTACCAATTAACTCCAGACTCCATCTTAAATGCGATCGAATCCCTTGGTTATGAAACCACCGGAAGGTATTTTATTTTAAACAGTGTTGAGAATCGCGTTTACGATATCGAAACGGCAAAAGCAGGAAGGATCGTTGTTAAATTCTATCGACCAGGGAAATGGAACCAAAAGCAAATCCTCGAAGAACATGCTTTTTTAAATGAGTTAGCAGCAGAAGAAATCCCTGTTCTTGCACCGATTGCAATCGAAGGGAAAACACTTTTTGAATGGGAAGGGATTTACTTCGCCATTTGGCCTTTGCGGAACGGTAGGATTGTCGAAGAAATCCAATCGAATGATTTGGAACGAGTGGGAGCTTTACTCGGAAGGATCCATGCTGTTGGGAAACGAAGTCAGATCAAAAGTAGACCAACACTTGACATACCCAGTTATGGACTTTCTTCATTACAGTATATCTTAGACAAAAAATTCATCACCAATTCAGCTTTGGCAGACCGATACGAAAAGAATGCACGAAGTGCGTTTGCCATCTTTGAATCGCTCACAAAAGAATACCAAATCCCTTTTCAAAGGATTCACGGGGATTGTCACAAAGGAAATTTGTTAATCTCTCCCGATGGATTTAGCATATTAGATTTTGATGATTTTCTACATGGACCCATCGTACAAGATTTTTGGATGTTACTTCCTTTTGGGGAAGCAGATCGCAAACATGAGTTCTTTGATTTTTTTGCCGGTTACTGTATGTTTGCAGACTTTGATGAAAATTGGCTCAAATTGATTGAACCATTACGAATCATTCGATTCATCCATTATGCAGCATGGATTGGAAAACGTTGGGAAGACCCATCGTTCCCATCACTTTTTCCTCATTTCGGAACGGAAGAATATTGGTTAAAAGAAACATTAGATTTAGAGAATGCCAATCGTGATTTAGATGATGCCATCTCTTCTCCCAATGCACCGAAAGAAAACACAGAACCAGAAATGACCAATAAAGATTTTTTTTGGGATTGGGATAATTAAGATTTAGAGAAGGTGTGAAAGTGCCACAGCCAATGCATGGGATACATTCAGGGAATCGATTTTGTTTTTCATGGGGATGTAACCAATCACATGAGACACATCTAAAACACTTTCCTCAATCCCGTTCGCTTCATTGCCAATGATAAGGACGAGATTACTTGGTTTTCCAATCTCTTGGATGGTTTTTGTTTTGGAAACGTGAACTGAATTTTCCTTAGGAAGTGCGAGTGAGATCACATGCGCAGATCTCTCTTGCAATCGTTTGATCGACTCTGGTAGGTTGGACGATTTGGCTACATGCAATTGGAAGATTGCCCCCATGGAGACTCGGACAGACCTTCTAAGGTAGGGTGAAGCTGACTTGGTATCGAATAGAACCGATTGGATGCCAAAGGCGGCTGCACTGCGTAGAATTGAGCCTATATTTTCACTATCAACGATTGCATTGAGGATAAGGATGGGAAACGTTAGGTCTTCTTCCTTTGCCCATTTTTGTTTTCCCACCGCCATAAACCCTTGGTGCACAGGGAAACCAATGGTTTCTTCAAAGATAGATTTATCGGCCACAAAACACTTCTTTTCATCTGGTAATTTGGATGTGATGAGGTCTTTGTGTTTTTGCCAATATTTATCTGTACAAAAAACCGATTGGACTTCAAAATCTGATAAAAGCAATCTAACCGCCGTTTTTTCATGATCCGCAACGAATGTATCGGAAGGGGATTCCTTCGATTTCAGAAGCGAATAATCGGACAGTCTTTCGTCAAGTGGGGTTAGGATTTTTTGCATGAGTCTATTTTGATCTTTTATGAACTTCCCGAAATGCAGTTATGCGCTTGGTCGGATTTAAACTTTAAAAAGGTTTTGTAAAAATTTCCCTTTTAAGTTTTTGTAAATCGAAAAGTCTGAATCAATACTAACGATTCGTTCGATTCCCATTTTTTCCGAAATACACATTAAGGAAGCATCAGCTAAATCCATAGGTAGATCTGAATACTTTCTCATTCGATTTTTAATATATTTAAGATCCTCGATATTTAAATCAAATATTTTGATACTTCCTCTTTCAATCCATTCAAGAAAGTCTGATTGTGCTTCAACTGAGAAAGAAAGCAGATATATAACTTCGGTAATCACTGGCCACGAAGAAACTAATTCACCATGATAAGATTTAAGAAATTTTAGAGTCTGTTTGTGGAACTTATCTTTCGAATTGAATAACGCAATGATAGGACCAGAATCAATGAGAGCTACGTTTTTCATTCTTCTTTCCGATTGCTTTCTGTAGGTAAGCTTTTCGATTCTGAGCTAAATCAGAATTCGCAGAATCATATTTTCCAAACAAATCTAAACCTAATTCATAGGGAGTTTTGCTATCCCCACGACTTTTGATATATTGCAGAATAGATTCCTTAACTATTTCTGTTCGACTTTTCCCTTCAGATTTTGCAAATGAATCTAGTTTTCTTTCTAGTTCTGGAGGCAGACGTAGGCTGATCATAATTTAAAAATGTAATACGAAAGTGTATTACAGTCAAGTCCTATTTTTTGTCAGACTTAAGTTTTTTCGTTCTTGCGCATGACATTCTTTATTTCACAATCTCATATTCAGTTTGGACAAATCCATTGGGAAAGGATTGCGTTTTTCTATGTTTGAGATCAATCTCTCTCTCAATGCCACCAAAGAGTGGGATCCCACTCCCAAGTACGATTGGAATTTGAGTGATTGTAATTGCATCTAATAGGGATTCTTTAAGAAACGACTGAATGAGTTTCCCGCCGTCCACATAGATATTTTGATACCGTTTCGATTCGAGAAAAGGAATGAGTTCTCGTAACGGACGTGTGAAAATTGTAATCTGATGTTTCGATTCGATTTGGTAGTTTGAATTGTTTGATACTACAATGACCGGTACGTTTTCGAACGGATAGGGTTCGAACTGTAAAACAGTTTCAAACGTAATTCGACCCATCACGATACAATCGATGGATTCCATAAACTTCTCGTATCCGAAATCTTCATTTTCCAGATGGTATTTCTCCGAGTGAAGCCATTCGACCGACCCATCTTTTTTTGCAATAAATCCGTCTAGACTACTTGCAATATACGCTTTCAATGATATCATATTTCTACACTGTAGAAATTATTCTAAAAATGAAAGAAAAAATCACAAATCAGGCCTTGCGTTTGTTAAAAAAAGAAGGGTTAAAATCCTTCAGTATGAGGAAACTCGCAGAGAAGTTATCGATCGATCCGATGACGATTTACTATTACTTCAAAAATAAAGACCAACTTTTGGCGGAGCTTGTGGATGTAGTCTTTCGCAAGTTTTACGAGAGACTGCAATTGGAGGAAGGAAGAGCGAAAGAGAAGGAAAAACTGGAATCAGTTCTTTTCGAATATAGATCGTTTTTTATCCAATACATTGATTTGTCTTTGTATCTGATCCAAAGTCCTAACGAGGAATCTCCAGCAGTGAAACTGTTAAATGATTTGATTTTGGATTTGATCCAAAACTCTCGTCCTTACGAGAATCCTGAACTCACCAGGGACATTTTGATTGATTTCATTCATGGGAATGCGCTCTCTGTTTCCAACAAGCCGCGTAAAGGTTCGAAGGTTAGAGCGAACCAAAACCTAACAGATTCATTTAGAGAATCATTACAAATACTTTTGAATCGTTTGTTTTATAACAGTCGTTTGACCTAGACTTGAGTTAATTCCATCGCTTTCTAGTAGAACTACTAGATTAGAATCATTCTGAATGGAAACTTAATATCTGCTAAGGGATTAAAATGAGTTGCGTTAGGTATCTTGTCATTTTTCAATACAAATACTCGTTATCCTTTCCTACTCCATGAATTTAGATCCAAAAACAGTTGTATTCATCAATATTGTCGGATGTCTTTTGATGTCAGCTGGCCTATGGTTTGCCTCGGGTTATTATTTTAAAAAACTCAGGATGGTGAAGGCATGGTCCCTTGCGACTTTGTTGCAAGGCCTTGGATGGATTGTCATGGGAGCACTAAGGGGTCAAATCCCTGATTGGATGTCCATCAGTTTCGGTAATACATTCATCTTCTTATCGATCGTGTTTTATCATGCGATCATTGTGAATTTATTTGGGAAAAAAACAAATTGGAAAATAGGTGTTATCTCTGCAAGTGTACTGTTTGGGATTCTTGTACTCTATCAGTTTTCAACTTTCCCACAACAATATCGAATCTCGATTCTTTCCTTATTTCCGAGTGTCTATTTTCTTCTCACAGCCAAAACGATCTATATAGAAAATAAGAAACAACGCCTAACAGGAAACTTTCTATTTTATTTTTTCCTCCTGAGTGGTTTGTTTCTTTTAGGTCGATGTCTTGTGTATACTTTTACGGAAGTCTCAGTCACCCAAATTGCTTTTGGGAAAGGACCCATCCAAGACGTTACTTACCTATTTTTTTATATCATATCAGTTCTCATGACCTTTGGCTTTTTACTGATATGCATTGATATATTTATCAAAGGACAAATCCAAGATGAAGAGAAGTACAAGTCACTCGCCGAAAATTCGACTGATATCATTTGGGTTTGGAATTTCGATTTAGAAAAGTTTACCTATATCGGTCCATCGATTACAAAAGTGACTGGGTATACTGTTAGTGAAGCATCGGATCACCACTTATCGAATACATACACACAAGACTCGTATTTGCAATTGAAGGAATTACTCCTCCCTCGTATGGAGGATTTTCGCAATTCGAGTATGAAAATCCCGTATGCCTATGAACTGGAACAAGTGCGAAAAGATGGATCTACGATCTGGATTGAAACCAATACAGTCTTTCAAAAGAACCAAAACTCAGAAATCGAATTACTTGGTGTCTCTCGTGATATTGATGGAAGAAAAAAATCAGAAGCGGAGATGAAGCGTTATTTTAAGGAATTAGAATTATTAAACCATACAAAAGATAAATTCTTCTCCATCATATCACATGATCTAAAAGGTCCCATTGGTGGGATGAATACGTTTATAGGTATGTTACTGGAAGATATGGAGACTAGGTCTCCTAAGCGGATGCAAAATGATCTCAATATTTTATACCAATCTTCAGGTGAAGTGTATGCTTTACTCGAGAATTTATTAACTTGGGCCAGGTCTCAAACCAATGAGATTTCATTTTTACCAGAAAATGTTTCTGTGAAAACACTAGTGGATACTGTCATATCCTACTTTACGTTTATGACGGAAAATAAAGGGATTCGCATTCAGAATTTAGTTGAGAATGACGTATTCGTTTTTGCTGATGAGAATATGTTGGAAACGATTCTTAGAAACTTAGTTTCCAATGCGATCAAATACTCTCACGTCGGTGGACAAGTAATAATTTCAGCGGTACCAACGGATGGCAATGTTACTATTCAAGTAGAAGATTTTGGAACAGGAATTTCGAATGAAATTCGAAGTACGTTTTTTCAAATCGAAGCAAAACAAAAAAGTATGCCAGGAACATTGGGAGAACGTGGCACTACACTTGGTTTAATCCTTTGTAAGGAATTTATCGAAAAAAATCACGGGAAAATTTTTGTTGAGAGTGAAGTAGGGAAGGGATCTAAATTTTATTTCACTCTTCCCAAAGGCAAATAAACGTTACTCCGCAACTACTTTTGTGCCATTCGATATCCCATCACCTGGATACAAAATGATGGATTCTCCTTCCTGCAATCCATCTTGGATGAGACTCATCCCTTCACTTTGGTGTTCTACAGTCACAAATCGTAATGTTGCTTTTTTCTTCTCAACAGTATACACTGCCCATTTGTCATCTTGACGAAAGAGTGCGGAACTTGGTATGAGAATCGAGTTTGGTTTTTCGAAGAGGATGATCTTACATTCTAATTCGTATCCGTCACCCATTCCACTAGGAGGATCAAATGCAATCGAGATGGGTACTCTTTGTTCTTCCACTCCAAGGGAAGATACTTTGGTGATGGCAGCGGGTTCTATGTTTGCAATTTTCCCTTTTAGGATTTGTTCTCCGAAGCCCGAGAGATTCACAGGATCTTCCAGTGTAAGGTCTGGCATGTCTTCTGTTAAGACATACGCGATGATTTCTAGTTTGGAAAGATCACCATAATCAATAATCCTTTCGCCCATAGCCACGGGGCCTGCACTCTCTCGGTAAACTTTTAGGATTTGGCCATTTGTATTGGCTTTCACTGTTTTGACAATGTCCCAATCCACAGTGAGTAGGGTCATACCTTTCTTCACTTGGTCACCCGCATGGAGTTCCACCCTTCGCATCACCCCATTCACGGGCGAATACACGGTATACAATTCTTTTACTTTTGATTTCCCTTGGACGGAAAGGATTTGTTGGTAAGTTCCTTTTGTGACAAGGGAGATTTCAACGGGTTTGGGGTTCTTTCGTAAGAGAAAGAAAGAGAATCCGATAACCAACAAAATCCCGATTCCAATCTTTGCATTCTTAGATTTTAATATTTCTATGAAATCCATCTTAAACATTTTATTCCCTTACCTTTAAAACACTCAATAAATCCATGGTTTTTAATTTCCTAAATACAATCAAATAGCTAATGCCCGCTGTGAATAAGGCAAGGAGGATGGAATAATAATATGTGGAAGGGTAGATCGTTGCAGGAATTCGGAAACCTTCTGTTTCATTACTATTCAAAATTAAATTTGCCACTTGGTATCCAAAGAGACACCCAATGGGAATGGCACATAAAATTTGCCATGATAATTCCCAAGCGATGATGGCAAAAACCTCTTTTAAAGTGAATCCTAAAATCCGCAAACTCCCTAATTCATAAATCCTTTCAGAAAGAGTGATCATTGCCGTATTGTAGATCACTCCTATGGAAATGATGACAGTAAAAATGAGGATGATCACCGAAGTAGATTGCATCGATCTTTGCATCACTTCTTGGAATCCTTTGAGAATGGCTGTTTTGGAAAAAAGACCAATCACTAAAGGATCATCTTTAAATTCTTTGATTAGCTCTATGTCTTTGTTTGGGTCAGTTTTTAATAGAGCAATATTGATGAGATTTCCTTCCTCCAAGATTCGATTTAAATTCTCTTTACTTGTGAAGACACCTTGTCCCAAGATTTCATTGGCTAGTGAGGTTACCTGTACAGAAAATTTCTTTTTTTCTCCATCAAGAGTTTCGATTTGAATGGTTTCTCCAATTTGGATATTCATTCGCTTTGCTAAATCTTGGTTTACCATGATACCAGAGATAGGAATTGGAATGGGTTTTAAGTCCTGGCCTAAGATTTTTCTTAGTTCTGACTGATCGGGAAGTCCTGTGAGGACGATATCTTTACTCTTCCTATCTTTAGTCATCTTGATTGGAATGGACCTTTGCCCTTCTGCAATAAAAACTCCATCCATCTCTTTTAGTTCAAATAAAACAGACTCATGGATGGGGTTACGAAATGTCAATGTCAGAGACTCACGTTGGATGATATTAAACTGCAAATCTAAAAGAGAACCAACTGTATCTTGGATGAAGTTTCCAATGATCATGATCATAATGGATGTGGATAATCCAAGAATCGTTAGGAGGGTCCGCATGGGTCTTTTGAATAAGTTTCTAAGGACCATCCTTTGGATGGTTTGCAGATCTGTGATCCATGATTCCCAAAATGCGATCGAATACTTTCCTGGTGGTGCAGGGCGCATGGCTTGTGCCGGATCTAATTTGATGATGCTGTATAAAGAAAAAAGAGTGCCAATCCCACCAATGAAGATTCCAAAGAAAAAACTAAAGAACATCAGAAGGGGTGGGAATACTGGAACGAGATGTGGAAACTTATAAAATTCTCCATATAGGTTTGTCATCGCAGTCCCAAGAAGATACCCAATGAAAATTCCAAGTAAACTGCTAATCGCTGTGATAAAACTAATTAACTTTAGATAATGGAAAACAATTTGGAATGCCGTGTATCCTAATGCGCGTAAGGTTGCAATTTGTTCTCTCTCTTTTGTGATGAGGCGATTCGAGATGATGTGTAATAAAAAGGCGGCGATGGCAAGAAAGATTCCAGGAAGGAATACTGCCGTTGTCCTCAGTTGTCGAAATTCATCGTTTAGAAAGGATTCGGAAGGTATAAATCTTCTTTCTTTGGCGCCAAGGCCACCGTATTCATCGAGGAGTAAATCTAAGTCGTGTAATGTTTTTTTTCGCTCTAATGGGTCTTTTGTGAGTTGGAAGATCACCTGATTGAAGGAAGATTCAAAATTAAAATTAGCTTCGATTGCCTCTCGTTTCATCCAAAAAATTCCGTAGTGTTTGTCATCCGGGAGTGGGTTCCCAGGCCGAAAGACATAAACATATTCTGGAGAGAGTCCAATCCCTGTTACCGTGAGAAGGACCCGTTTTCCACCAATGATCGTAGATAGTTCTGCTCCTGGTTCTAAATCATTTGCTTTGGCAAAACTTTCGCTGATCACCACTTCTTGGTTTTGTTTCGGTAGTGTTCCTTTGGTTAAATAGATGGTATTGATATGATCGGTTAATGACAAAAGCTGTGCTGCGGAAGGATACACTTCACTTGGAAAATCTAACACGATCTCTTTTGAAATCCTTGTTTCGAAATTGGTGATCCCGGGGAGGTCTGCAATTTTACGTTCCAAAAAATTAGGTGCCCGATTCAAATACACAAATCCATCACATAAACTTTGTTTGCTGTAAAATTGTTCCTTTGCTTGTAATAAAGAAAAGTAGGAGGACCACGAAGCTGAGAAATAACTGAGCCCTGCAGCGATGACAAGCCCAACAGTTAAACCTTGTAAGGAGATCGTTTTTAGATCTCGAAACAGTTTTAAATTGAGGGTGGAGCCGATCACCAACTCACCTCTGAGACTGATTTTTTGTGTTTGTTCTTTGCGTCAGAAACAATCGTTCCGTCTTTGACGAGGATGATGCGGTCTGCAATTTGAGCGATCGATTCATTATGAGTGATCACAACGGTTGTGGTTCCTAATTCTTGGTTGATCCCAGTGATTGCTTCTAATACAATCCTTCCAGTTTTAAAATCCAATGCTCCGGTTGGTTCATCGCATAACAAAAGTTCTGGTCTTTTGGCAATGGCACGTGCAATGGCAACACGTTGTTGTTCTCCACCGGAAAGTTGTGCTGGGAAGTGATCTTTTCTCTCACTTAATTTCACGAGTGTGAGAGCTTCGAGTGGTGACATGGAATTCTTTGAGAGATCAGTGACGAGTCTTACGTTCTCTTCTGCTGTCAAACTGGGAATTAAATTATAGAACTGAAAGACAAAACCAACATGGTTCCTTCGGTAGAGAGTAAGGCCTTCATCTGATTCGAGTGCTAACGTGTTTCCATGGAAAAGCACTTCCCCAGTGGTTGCCGTATCCAAACCTCCTAAGATATTAAGAAGGGTAGATTTGCCAGACCCGGAAGCTCCTAACATAACCACCAGTTCCCCTTCAAAAAAATCGACATTGACGGAATGAAGGGCAACGAGAGGTACTTCACCAACTTGGTATGTTTTTCCGAGGTTCTTGGTTTGGAGAAGTGGGGAAGGGTGTTTCATCTTATGTTTCCGGATGTTCTTAGAGAATCAATTGGTACAGATTACAATTTTGCAACAATCCTGTGAACAGAAAAAACGAATGGTGATGGGAGAAGGTGATTGATACTTATCAATCCAAATGGGAGATTTCGACGATTTTTATGTTGGAAACATTGCCGGAAATGATCTGGATATCCTTTTTGGGAACTCCATAATGTTTGGATAAAAGACCAACTAATTCCTGATTGGCTTTGCCTTTGATTGGCAATGATTTTAACTTTGCTATGCACTCCTTCTCGGATGTAAATTCCAGCCCTTGTGTCTTTTGGTTTGCTTTCACTTTGATGACTATTTTCATTTTTGACCTAATTCGTGAAACAGCCGATATATGGCAAAAAAATTGTTTCCAGATAAAAAGAATAGTATATCAAAGAAAAATCCTCAGTTTTGAAAATGAAATCATTTCGAATTGTTGAATCAAGTATGCGAAAGTACCAAATCCTAATTCTCTTTCCTATCCTACTCCTTCTCACGGATTGTGTCAAAAGTAAAGCAGACGCGGGTGTCCCAGATAGTGTTTTGTCTCTCCTTCTCGTAAGCTCATTACTCAATTCTGATTCCGGGCCGTGTACGGCAATAGAATCGATACAACCCAATTACATTGGTGCCTGGTCTCCCAATGGGAATGTATACCAATTTACCGAAATTCATCCAGTTACCTTAAATCGCAATCGCCCAATGGTACAAGTGGTACTTGAGAATACCGATTATGCATTTGGAGGATTGTTTCCTTTCTGGTACCTTGATCGGAATAATTATTACTCGGGTTTTTTGAATCGGGACTTAGCATCTTATATTGGTTATAACACTCATACTTCGATGCTTCCTTATGCAAAAGATACTACGTATGCAACTGATCCCGCTGTTTCCATCTCAAATACTCGAGAATTTTCTCAACCATTGGGTGTTGATTTCAATTTTGAATTTCCTTTCGATGTGAAAGCAACTTTTATCAATTCCTGTCGTGAAATGGACAATGATGAAGTTAATTTCCAAACCTCGGATGCCCTTAGTTCTATGAGTGGACTAAACCAAGCTTGGGCAAAAGAAAAGACTCTCGATGTAAATCTAATATTTGTGAATGGAAGTAATGGCTCATCTTATCCCATTCAATCGGAACAAGCTATCGAGGTAGCATTAAATAAATGGAGAGAAAATTTTTCACAATCATCAGTTAGAATCAAAATCAATGTATCAGTTACTTCCGCAGATTTATATGACTATGATATGATTTTCGATCTTGGAACAGACACTGGATACCCAGGTAGTTTAGGTGGATTGTTTAAAACAACAAGTTTCATCGGCAAACCGAACGCATTAAATGTATTCATCGTAAAAGAGGAACTCCAATACGGTGGCGTACTCGGTGTGTCAGGTGGAATTCCAGGACCTGCTACTCTTCTTGGAACTAGACAATCAGGGGTTGCCGTCTTCGTTGATTCCCATAGGTTATACTCTAATTCTGGAGATGTTTTAACATATGATGAACAATTATTACTCGGTGAAACCTTATCTCATGAAGCAGGGCACTTTTTAGGGCTTTGGCATGTCACAGAAGCGAATGGAGATTATGGATTTATCGCAGATAAAGATCCACTCAGGGACACACCCACCTGTCATTTTTCCAATGATATCAATTTAGATAGTATTGTCGATTTAAGTGAATGTTTGGGAGGAAGTGGAACAAATTCAGGTGGGAAAAATATGATGTTTTGGTCTGGAACAGTTGGTTTCACTCAAGGCGATATCACGGCGGAACAAGGATGGATTCTTAGATTGAATCCTTTGGTATATTAAATGAAACAATACTTATTACAATTCATCATTGCAACTCTTTGTGTTTTCTCGATTAACCCAATCGAAGCAAATGATTTAGATATCCAAAAATACCAAAGGATCAAAGAGATACTTTCTAATTCACACCACCAAGAAGAAAGTGAAGTCTACCAAGAAAGAATCAGTAAAGTGACAGACGTTCCCTTGCCATATTTGATTCAAATTGCCCAGTCCAAAGATAATTATGTTTTCATCAGAGCAAGAGCGATTCGATTATTGGAATTGTACCAGAACCAAACAAGCCAAAGTGCTCTTGAAACAACGATTGAGGATACTAACGAAAACACTCATCTTCGAAAACTTGCCATTCAAACTTATTCAAAGTTTTCCAAAATTGATACGAACAAACAAACTCAATTCATCAAGAAGTTTGAATCCGACAAAGAGTTAGGGCCTGTTACAAAGTTTTCCAAGAAGATAAAACAGAATCCGAAACACAATCAAATCGATCAAAAAAAATTAAAGCAAATGAATCGAAAATGATATTGATGCGTACAGCATTTTCAGCACCTAATATCGATTAGGAAGGGAAATCTGACTCTAAAATTCGACACTACACCCTCGTTTCCTGTCGAATTTGTCGAAATTTTATTCCAAATACAGCATAGAGGATCACTTCATAGAGATTGAAATGATTGGGGTGCTGCATTGATTCTAAGCGACTTTATCATGAGAATTCTTGTTTGCAATCGGAATCTTATTTAAGTTTGGTTCATTAGGTTGGTAATGATGGGATCTTTTCTTTGCATACTGTCCACGGTTTCAAATTTCCAAAGCCTCCAGAAAATCCAAAAAATGACCAGTAAAATAGTCGTAATACTATTTAATGACTGATAAAATGGTCAATAGATTGGTATTATAGGGTTTATGAAAATTACGAGAACCTATTCTAAGATGGCAAAGGAAGCATCTGTCTTGCTTGGAAAAGAAATCCAAGTTGCCAGAAAGGAAAAAGCATGGTCGGAACAAGTACTTGCAAATCGAATTGGAATTTCGCGAACCACTTTGCAAAAGATAGAAGCAGGGGATATGACAGTGGCCATTGGTTTGGTTTTCGAAGCAGCCGTGATCCTTGGCATTCCTATTTTTCTAGAAGAGAATCCATCCCTTTCCAATTCCATTCGGAACACAACAGACAAGTTGACTTTGTTACCAAAACGAATCCGTAACAAAACAAAGAAGGTGAAAGATGACTTCTAAAGAAGCCTATGTTTGGATTTGGTTAGAAGGCCAAGTGGATCCAATCGTCTGTGGAAGGATCGAAGAAGAGAATGGGTTTTATTATTTTAACTATGGACGAAGTTATCTAGAGAAGTCGAAAGAGAACTCCAAAACCTTTTCCATCTATGAACCAGAGTTACCACTCATAGAAGGACGATTGCCTCTCCTTCCCCAACTCAAGATGCCAAATGCCATTCGAGATGCATCACCAGATGCTTGGGGAAGGCGTGTCATACTCAATAAAATTTCTGGATCGAGTGCAAAAGAGAAAGATACCAATGATCTCAGTGAATTGTTATACCTCTTGGAATCAGGCTCCGATCGAATTGGTGCTCTCGATTTTCAAGAATCACCAACTGAGTACAAACCAAGACAGAATGCAAATGTATCCTTAGAAGACTTACTGAGGTCTTCAGAAAAAGTAGAGAAGGGCATTCCTCTTAGCCGTGAATTGGATATGGCTCTTTTGCATGGAACTTCTATTGGTGGTGCGAGACCAAAGGCACTTGTGGAAGAAAAAGAGTCCAAGTATGTAGCAAAGTTTTCTTCGACAGATGATTATTACCATGTCGTGAAGGCCGAATACATTGCCATGCGTCTTGCAAAACTTGTGGGAATCGATGTCGCTCCCGTCAAACTCGTTCGAGCGGCAAACAAAGATGTGCTCCTTATCAAACGATTTGATCGAGTCCGATTGAAACAAGGTTGGGGAAGAAAACGTGTTGTGTCTGCCTTAACACTCTTTGGTCTCGATGAGATGATGGCACGATACACAAGTTATGAAACTCTTTGTGAAATCATTCGCCATCGTTTTCAAAGTCCAAAAGAAACCTTGGAAGAGCTCTTCCAAAGACTAGTCTTCAACATCCTCTGTGGCAACACCGACGACCACGCAAGAAATCATGCTGCCTTTTGGGATGGAAATTCTCTAACGCTTACACCGGCCTACGATATTTGCCCACAAGCACGATCTGGGAACGAAGCATCCCAAGCTATGCTCATCTCAGGTGATGACAGAAGGAGTCGCATTGAGGTTTGTCTCAATGCTCGCGGTCAATTTCTACTTTCGAAACCCAAGGCCATGGAGATTGTGAAACACCAAATCCAAACCATTGAGAAAAAGTGGAAGTCTGTTTGCGACGAAGCTGAGTTAAGTCAGGTTGACAGGAATCTTTTTTGGAAACGACAGTTTTTGAATCCCTATTCGATGGAAGGTGTAAAGGGGTAGGAAACAGTAAAAATGAGTAGTTTAATATTGACTTTAAAACACTCATGAGTAGTTTAAAGTCAGCATGAAAAAACTCAGGTATCTGCACCCGTATTTAGAGGACGTTTTAAACCGAAAAATGTTGTTTATTGGCGGTCCCAGGCAAGTTGGTAAAACGACTCTTGCCTTGCAATACCTGAAACCACCATCCGTTAAAAATCCAGGTTATTTGAATTGGGACAGAAACAGTGACAAAGCTCTGATTTTAAAAGACCAACTTCCGCTGAGTCTAAGTAAAACGATCGTTTTGGATGAAATCCACAAATATAGTAAATGGCGAAATCTCATCAAAGGTTTATATGATAAACATTTTGAGGACAATCGGTTTATTGTTACAGGTTCGGCACGATTGGATACATTTCGGAAAGGTGGTGATTCTCTTCTTGGAAGGTATCGCTATTTTCGATTGCATCCTTTTTCCGTTTCGGAGATGAGTAAACATCCAAATCAATCAGACTTGGAGCTTCTTTTAAAGTTTGGCGGATTTCCTGAGCCATTATTTGCGCAGAATGAAAACGAACATCGAATCTGGCAGAATGACCGATTGGTGAAAGTTGCTTCGGAAGACATTCGCGATTTAGAAACGATAAAGGATATCTCTTCTCTATTGTTACTTGCGGAAATTTTGCCATCAAGAGTTGGATCGCCACTTTCTTTGAAAAGTGTAGGAGAAGATTTGTCTGTTTCGCAACCAACGGTAGAAAGATGGGTGGAAGCTCTCTCTTCCTTATACTATTGTTTCACGATTCTTCCCTATGGAACTCCCAAGATCAGGGCCGTCAAAAAACTAAAAAAACTATATATGTGGGATTGGTCGCAAGTAGAAGAAAGAGGATTTCGATTTGAGAATCTTGTCGCAAGTCATTTGCTAAAGTATTGTCATTTCATTACAGACACGCAAGGCTTTCCAATGGAAGTGAGATATTTACGTGATACGGATGGAAGAGAAATTGATTTTGTCGTTCTTAAAAATAAAGTTCCCATCTTTGCTGTTGAATGCAAAACAGGCGACAAGGCTTTGAGTCGCCACATTGAGTATTTTAAAGCTAGAACAAAGATACCTGAGTTTTACCAAGTCCACTTAGGAAAGAACGATTTTGGTTCAAATGCAAACGGAAGAGTCATTCCTTTTACAAAATTCTGTAAAGAACTTGGTTTGGTATGAAGTGGTGGGTTAGGTAAATTTTTAGAATATATTGATTTTTCAACTATTAAAGTTGGGGATAGACAACCATGCTTACCCCAAAATAGACTTCCAATCATTCTTAACTAAAGTCATTTCATTAAGTGGAACAGCTTTTTAATCATAATTTTTTAACTCAACATTAAATTGCATATTGTCATTCTTTCTTCATATAAGGTATAAAATAGAATCTGTTCCATTTTGATTTCGGCCATAAATTTTAAAAGCTAGATTGCTTATCCAATTCACCTTGAGTTGTCTTTAATTAACAGTACAGCGTTTACACCATCTAGCAATGAAATACGAATCCTTTATAAGTACAAAATTCGACAATACACCCTCGTTTCCTGTCGAATTTGTCGAAATTGTCGAATTTTGATTCCAAATACAGCACAGTAGATCACTTCATAGGGATTGAATTTCCCTGGGTGCTGCATTGGTTTTAAGCGACTTTATCATGCGAATTCATGTTTGAGATCGGAATCTTATTTAAGTTTGGTTCATTAGGTTGGTAATAATGGGATCTTTTGTTTTTTGAGTTGAGATTCCTTGGATAAGGCATTGTTTCCAAGGGAGGAATAAAGGATCTTAAGTATTCTTGCAAATACCCTCTTTTGTGGATCCAGTGCAACATACATATGACTCGGTGGAATAACTCAGAATTGGTCTCTGTTTCAGGGAATCTTCGATAAATCCTTTTGATGATACGTTTACTCAAATCGTGATTTGGTTCTGATACAAATCCAAAGGAGGATAAATCCCAATCCAGTTTATCCAGTTCTTTGCCATGCTCTGGTGATTCTTCTCGTCCGCAATATTCAAAGTATTTTACTCCATCCTCTTTTAACTTAGAGAACCATAGTTTATTCGCCTTTCTTTTGGGACCCCTTAGCTTTGGTGGATTGAACAATGTATTAGCTAAATTTTCCTTTAATTTTCTTTTAAAACGTCTGATGTGTCCTTTCGGAATGAATACATAACCATGCAGGTGAGGGTTGTATTGTCCATCAATTGCATTGCCTTCAAAGGTCGTGATTGGTAGTTCTAATCCTTTGATATGATTCTTATATATAGAGTAGTTCATCTGTTTTAGTGTTTTTCGAAGAGCCTCTTTTAACTCCTTCATATCAGCTTCTTTATCACCTCTCGTTAATGTGAAAACATATCCAGTGTATCCACGTTTGCTATATACCTCATGGTTCTTCTTGTTGTATTTTATTAGGCAATTCCATGTTGTTCGATTCGTGACTCGTTTCACGTCTTTTATGTTCATCGATTCTTTTCCGTATTCTAGTTGAAGTTTCTTCCATTTCGCTTCACAGATTCTCTTTAGGTTTCTATTCTTTAACCTTTGTTTGGTTTTATTGTCCGGGCATGCCTCGACCATATACTTTTTTCTCCTTCTTCAAAAATTCGAAAGCCCGACAACAGATCACAAGGACTTTGGGTCATCGCACTTTCTGGGGTTTTCAAAAGGAGTTCGTTTGGACGCCAAGTGAGAACCTTGACTTTATCCTAGCGAATAATCGGATATCGGAGAACCGATATCGCATATTTTTGTAATTTTTTTCATTTTTGCTGTACGAAAAAAAATTCACGAAATTCGAATTGTGAAGTTCAAAAAATGAGGTCTTAAAAATTTGGTAATTGTAATTATTATAATATACTGATGTGATTTAACCCCACTCTGCTGCATTTGATGCATTAAGTGATGGAATTGTATGGATGGATTTTTTTATTTCCGGGGTTCTTCCGAGTATTTACTCGGAGAAACCCCCACTTACACAAACGCGAATTATGTGCTGCAATTGCTGCAACCATATAAGATAACCTGAAAGAGTATCAGGAAATCTAACAAAAGAGAGTCTATCTAAAGGCTTGGATCCTCTAATTCCTCATTCATTTGGGAAGTGGAGGTTTTCTCTTCATAACTTAACTGGGGTAAAATCGTTTTCATTCGAATGGATTCTTGAATATCCGTTTTAACTTGTTCAAGAGCCTGTTTGAATTTTGGATCATTCTTTGACCATTGTGTTATGATCGTATGATTCTTTTTCAGTTCTTTTGCCGTTTCACGGTAACTATATCCACTTTTGATTAAGACCAAAGCGGTTTGTTTTTCGGCTGATAAACCGGGGTAGGGGTTCCCGAAAATATCATTTCTATTGTGCAATGCCTGCATGAGATTCATCACAGATTTTTGAATTTGATCCGTGGTCAGGTAACTTTCTTGTTTGGTAGCTAATTGATTTTGCAAATCGATTCTCCTTAATTGAATTCCCTTGATTTTACAAAGTTTTCGGATATCGGAGAACCCCATTTTGCGATTTATCGATATTTCATAAAAAAAATTTCAAAAAATCGAAAAATTTTCAGATTTTTAATTCCTACCCATTCGAGTGAAAATATCGTTATTTTTACCAAAATCGGAATCGATTGGGTATTGTTTTCAAAAATTTTTAGATTTTTTGAGTTAAGGTGCTGATGGAATCTATAGAAAATTCTTTAAAAAATTTTTCTAAACGAAAGTTACGTTTTACAGAAATAATCGGCAGGTTAAAAAACTTTTCTTACGAATCATGATTCTAAAGTAAGCTCGAGCACATGGACCATCAAACACTAGAAGCATATGATCGACTGACTGATAAGTATCTCGATAGGCAAGAAAGTTTCACTCATTGTTATTTTTCGGAACTAGAATTTTTACTCAAAGATTTCCCTCAGTCGGGAACCAATGTTTTAGATATTGGGTGTGGTTCAGGTAAATTCATAGAGCATTTCAACAATCTAGGTTTGAAGGCAACTGGAATTGAACCTATCATAAAAATGATAGAGCAGGTTGAGAAACGGTATCCGAATCGATCTGATTGGGTCCTATTAGGTAGCCTTCCCGATTCCCAGCCAGTAATAACTTCCTAATTTCTACATCAGACATGTTTCCACTCGATTTTCCTTTATATAAAACATCTAAAGAAGATTTCGCTTTTTCTTATTCTACAAGGGTGATTCATTTTTAATTTTTATATATATCCCTATTTCAAATAGAGATATATCATTTCAAAATTTTCCAGAAATATAGGTGGGCAGATGAATTTACTTAGACTTCAATTAATTATACTCTTAAGCAATGTTATTTAATTTCAAATACTATCTAATATGAGGCAATATGCAACTCGTATTGAATCTTGTTTTATCTACTCGAAATGTTAAGTGGAGAATCAAATAAAAATCTACTCCAAATATAACAGAGAGTAAAAAGATTCCATTGTTCTGCAGCTCGTCTCATCTCTTCAACACGTTGTCTTTCGAGGAATGGATTTTTTGTATCTGCATTTACTTCTCGTCTCCATTTCGGAGTTGTATGTAATATTCCTCTTTTCCTTCTAACATTCACTTTATCTATTGGATTACGAATAGGGGCGGCAATCTTCACAAATTCGTTTTGCCAATGATTGATCTGATTCTTTAATTCAAAAATATTCAACTTCTCATAAATCTTTTTCATAGAAGCTTTTATCGTTTTCGAAATATCTTTTCTAGCCAGTATCCTTCGGTAAGGTGATTTTGCTTCGTCATACTTTCGTATTGCTTTAGAGCCAATCCTATGTTTCTCCTTCAAGATCATCACTGGTAAAAAGTAATTATTGTAAGTATTCAAATCTTGGTAGAGCGATCTGACAATATCTGCTTGGATTTGATTTTCAATGCGCAAATATCCAGTATTCCTTCTTACAACACTGTAATTCTTTTGTTCAATATGTGGGTTATCATTCTTTTTATATGGTCTTCCACGAGTGAATTGGATATCGTTCCTTTCTGCGTACGTAAGGATTGTTTGATTAATAAATTCAGCTCCGTTATCGGAATGGATTCCCAAAAGTGGGAAGGGTAATATTTTTTTCAGTTTTATTAATGCTTTTAGCATCTGGAATTGAGTTTTATCTTTCACAAGTATACAAACAGTCCATCCCGTACAAACATCTGTTGCGGCAAGAGTTGAATAAAATCCTCCAAATACATTTCCACCATTATGGGCAACTAGATCGATTTGTACAAAGCCAGGTAGAGAACTTTTCCATTCTCCGAACGTTTTGATTGGGATCCGATCGATAAGGTATTTAGGTTGTTTCGTCGTAGAGGTGCCTTTGCGACCAAGTTTTTTCCTGGCAGGTTTCAATAAGCGATCCACAGAAGCAGAACTGATGGAGAGAAGTTTGTCCTTGGTTATTTTATCAATTTTAAATACTTTGAACTGTTCGAGTTTGGCTAAAACGTCAGGCATTGCCATCACGAGTCTTTTCCCACAAATTCTATCCAGGATCTCCCAGATCTTCTCTAAATAGAATCTGACGTCATCATCATAGCTTGATAGACGCTTCTTTCTTGGTCTCAGTTTAACGACATTGTCTTTTTTCTTTCTAAGGACGGTTCTGGCATAGGATCGATTGAATCCAGTAGCTTCAACGAACTGATCGAGAATTAGGCTTTTTTCTTTTTTCGAAGCCCAAAGGTATTTCTCTTTGAACACTTGAACCAACATAGAACGCACCATCTTCGATTGCTTCATGGACATCACCTGCACATGAGTGAATCGTTTCCTTATCTAATTTGGAGTAGATTTTAAGATGATGCAACGACTAGTGTTTCGAGTAGATTATTACGTGATGCAGTGAGCAACTTCCGAGAATGTATATTATGTCGCATAACAGTTGCTAGATGACTGAGTGCACTCGTACATCCTTTACATCTTTGTCTCAATACATGCTTTACATAAAGATGCATTGAAATCCTGATTCAGACGTTAATGAGGATGGCATTGGGTTTTTAAATTGCAACAACTTTCCCGTATACAAGTCGATCACACCAAGGCTTACCCCATAAAAATGAATCTTTACATGTCTGTCTGAAATTTCCTCTAATCCAACTTCCTCATCCGCTAATGCGGAAGATAGAAAGATCCGATGGCCTTCCAAATGAAGATTCCATATCTCATTGACTTCTTCAATCATGATGTTTGTTGGATAAGACGCTTTTAGAATCCGTTTTGGAAACTTCCTTGGCGACTTTAGATAATGGTCAGCAGGAAATGAATTTTGAATTCCTTCGTGTGGTCTTAGATAGTTGAATTCTTTTTGGAAGTCTCGAAATGCTTTTTGTTGTGTCTCTAAACTAGATCTTGGAGGCAAAGCTGTTTCTTCTTTTAAGGTTTTATGCATTCTTTCATGCCGACCATTTTGTTGTGGTTTGTCTGGTTCAATCCGCTCCAACTTGATTCCCAGTTTGATCCACCAAACAGAAAGTTTACTAAGGCCAGCAAGTGCATTCGAAGCGAATGGCGGACCGTTATCAGTTCGAATGGCAAGTGGCATTCCATACTCCTTAAATAACTTCGTAAATTCATTGATTACATTGGTCGTATCTGCCTTCGGAACAATCTCACAACAAAGTAAAAATCGACTATAGGCATCTGTAACAGTTAAAGGTGTACATCTTTCACCATCCCCAACAGTGAAGTGGCCTTTAAAATCAGCACACCAAATATCATTGGGCCTGAGTGCATGTGAAAATGGTTGTTCAATGGATTGTTTACGGATCCTTCTTTTGGGAGGTTTGATGAGGTTGTTTTGTTTGAGAATACGACCAACAGTACTTGGATGTGGCCATTTTTTAATCATATGAAATCGAGCCGAAAGTGATGCTAGGAGTTTCCTTGCTCCCCACCTGGGATGGTCTTTTCTCTCTTGTAAGATGAGTTCAATGATTTTCTTTCGAGTTTGGTGTGGATGGTGTTTCGGTCTTCGACTTTTGTCTTTTAACCCATCGATCCCATAACGCTCATATTGTTCTAAGTATTTATACCCTGTCACTCGACTGATATTGAATTCATGACAAAGGTCAGTGAGTGACCACCCGCCACGTTTCCAAGCGACAACAAATTTCATTCTTTCTTCAAACACGTTTGTCTCCTTCCAAGTCATGACACACTCCTGATGTGTACATCGTGTTCTGAATCGAAGAATTAGATTCTTGTTCGTAAAGTATGTTGTGAGATCAATTTGTAAGGGATGAAACTAATACGTACCTGTTATGCAGAAAGGCACATCGGTAACGCTTTAGATCACTCACATGGGTTACACTCTTTTCTTAAAGTAAAAGTCCTACATGATGTTTCAAAAATAGAAATTATTCAAAACTAACCACTTCTCTTTCTTACTTTGCCATGAGATACTCATATAATTTATCTTCAACGGGATGACTTAGATGAAATACTAACCTAACAATTGGAACTTGTTTACCGTCATCATCTGCGATCGTCAACTCCTCAAAACTTTCTTCGATAGGTTCGCAATCGCCCATAAAGTAAAATTCGCGTCCATCAATATCATCTTTCTTTTTGATAAATAATGGAATTCTTAATTTATGTGTTTTGAAATTTTCAATTACCGTAACATCAGGACTATTTCGAGTTCTTTTGTTCTTAGACATCCATTGTAGTCTTTGATTATCTAAAAAAATATCTTCATATTTTGTGGCATCCGGAATATCCTCACCTTTGTGATAAGTTACAAAAACTGGGCAATTTGATTTATCCTTTGAAATTACGTAACCACCTACATTCTGTGGATTTGGATTACTCTCCCAGTTTAGAATTCGATGTACATCCTTCCGAGAATACTTTCGATATAAAGTAAAACCATCAATAAAGCTTTCAGATTTATAATAGAATCCATAAACTTTTTTAGCTAGAGATATTGTATCTAACAGATGTAATTTAAAAATCGAATTTTCTAAATCATCGATAAATATTTGAATTAGTTGAATATTATTGCCAATTGATGAAAGTATTGCGTTTTTATATTCTTTATCACCGACAAAATTAAAATTCAAATTGCTGATGCATGATTTAATTATATGCTCATTAATTTCATATCCGTAAGCTGCTTTCATCTTCTCTCGAAATTGACCATAACTCAAGGAACCATGTTCTAGAAGTAACTCCAAAAGAATCGTTTCTTCAATTCTTTTCGAATTATTGATCTCTTTTGAAAAAAGTTCAAGTAGCTTAATTTGCCTCTCACTCAATGTTGTATCTTTAAAATCATTATCATAAGTTGATAAGAAATTATAAAAACATCCATATCGAGTGATATATGAATATGGATCCCTACTTCCTTGTTCCCAAAAGTCACATAGGTTTGGAATTTTACCAATTTTAAATTTCAATATTTGATAATCGTTAAGTAGATCTTTGTGTAATGAGAAATTTTTTTCCGATATTGCGTCATAGATCCTATCTTTTGAAATTTTATCAAAATTTATAGTCGATGATCCAGGAATTATTTCACTCCCAGAAAGTAACAGTTTTCGCAAATTGTCTTTATTGTAAGATACATCACCAAATAACGCAATTGGAATCATATAATTATTTGCATAATTGCCTATAAAATCGATTACGGTTAAATATTCCTTGCTTTCTGTCTTACGTAAACCACGTCCCAATTGCTGCACGAATACGATTGCAGATTGAGTGGGTCTAAGCATTATGATTTGATTTACTTTCGGTATATCGATCCCTTCATTAAAAATATCGACAGAAAAAATATAATCTAGTTTGTTTTGTGAATTTACCTCTTCTTCAAGATTTTTTATACACTGATGACGGAAGCTTTCTGAGTCTTCGCCTGTTAAAGCTACGGTTTTAAAACCTCTATCATTAAATTTTTTAGACAATTCTTTAGCTTCGTCTATTCTGGAACAAAATATTAATCCCCTGACGACTCCATTGTCAGTTCCATATAGTTTCGAAGTTTCGATTAATCGATTCACACGTTCTTCAGCAATCAAAAGATTAAAATTTGTCTTATCTTCAACTCTTTCCCCATTTATTTCTAAATCGCTGACACCATAGTAATGAAACGGTGCAAGCATTTCTTGTTCTAATGCTTGTTGCAAACGAATTTCATAAGCAATGTTGTGATCAAAGAGAGAAAAGATATTGATACCGTCGGTTCTTTCCGGAGTAGCTGTCATACCCAAAAGGAATTTTGGTTTAAAGTAATCCATTACCTTTTGGTAAGAAACAGCCTCGGCATGATGGGTCTCATCAATGACTATATAATCAAAATGATCTGTTGAAAATTGTTTTAGGTGCTCGTCTTTCGAAATCGTTTGGATTGTTGCAAAAATAAAATCTGCATCTTTATTTTTGTTACCACCTGAATATAAGTCTGAATTTATTTTGGGCATCAAACTCTTGAATGTTTCCATTGCCTTTTTTGCAATATTCGTTCGATGGACTATGAACATGAATTTTTTGGGTTCATACTCTTGAACATCAAAAGCTGATAGAAATGTCTTACCAGTGCCAGTTGCAGACACAATCAATGCCTTCGTTTTTCCTTCTGCTCTAAGTGCTCTTAATTTTTGCAATGCTTCAGCTTGGATTAGATTTGGCTTGAATTCTTTGATTTGAATTGTTTCAATTTCTTTGAGCCTATCAAGAGAATAGTATCTTTGTTTGGTATAAATTTTGTTATACTCGTTAATCCAGGAAGAATCCACAGGAATTGCATGATCAAACTCTGAATGGAATTCTTTTAAGGAAAGTTTTGCCAATTCACTTTCAGTTCCTGCACTAACCTTTAAATTCCACTCTTTATTTGTAGATAAAGCATTTGCTGTTAGATTACTACTACCAATGATAACATCCAATATATTACCATGGTTGAAAAAATAGCCTTTTGAATGTAGATTTCCTTCAGTGGCAATTCTTAGTTCAATGTTATCAAAAATCAAAAGACGCTTCAATGCCTCAGGATGCGTAAAATTAAGGTATTGAGAAACTAATATTTTACCCTTAATTTTCCTCTCTTTCAATTCAAGTAAAGAATTCATAATACAAGCAACTCCGCTTGTTGTAGCAAATGCTGTAGAAATCCAAAATTCCTTGCAGTTCCTTAGTTCTTGAGTCAATTTAGAAAGCACTTTTTTCTTTGTAGTTCTATCATTGACCAAAAGTTGCGGCCTATATTGTGCAAGAGATGTTTCATATTCATTGATGAAACCAGTCTTAAGGCTTTTCTGCAGTTCTTCTAAACTTGAATTCATAAACTTTCTAATTTTGAGACAATTGGTTTATCTGCTGCCGCCCAATCCAAATGGGAGAGTTTGTCCTTAGGTAGCCAGAGAAAATCCTGGTGTTCAGTTAAGGTTAAATCTTTTGAGAATGTATTGCATAAAAAAGTATCCATTGTTAAATGAAAATCCGGATAAACATGAGAAACAGTCATCAAAAAGGTGCTGATCATTATCTCCATTTTTAATTCTTCTTGAATCTCACGTTTGATTGCATCTTCCTTTGTTTCCTCCGGCTCCACTTTGCCGCCAGGAAACTCCCACTTATTTGCAATATAATCATACTTTGCTGGACCGCGTCTTACACATAAATACAAATCATTATGCTGAATTACAGCTGCTACTACTGAAATTTTTTTCATAGATTTTATAATCTCGATATTCTATTTTCTAACTTAATCACAATTGTCTTATATCTCTTTACAAGACCAATATTTTTTATTTAATTTTGTTATTTGCCCATTCGCGAATGATGATACCCAATATATTTTATAGAAGATCTCTAATTAATACATATCTACATTTAGGTAATTCCATAAACATTACGTATTTTCAACAATAACTGCATCTAATCACATATTTTATAGCCTGATTACGTTTTTTCGGACACTTTTCTAATTCAATTTAACTCAAATTTTTCAGGACTCACATAACCTAGAAAAGAATGTGATCTCTGTCGATTATAAAATAGTTCAATGTATTCAAAGAGATTGCTTTTGGCATCTTTTAGATTTTGAAATACATTGAATTCGATTTCTCTCTTTAAAGTAGAAAAGAAGGATTCTGCCACAGCATTATCCCAACAATTTCCCTTACGGCTGTTACTTCTCCTGATTCGATTGTTTGCTAATACTTTGCGAACATCTCCAGAACAATAATTAGATCCTCTATCAGAATGAAAGATCAATCCTTTACTTGGATTTCTTGTTTCTATGGCTGAATGAATTGCTCCAACTATTAGTTCAGAATCATTCTTTATACTGATTTTCCAACTAACAACTTTCCTGGAATATAAATCAAGAATCACACACAGATACAACCAACCAGAGAAACATTTAATAAAAGTTACATCGGATACCCAAACTTGATTCTTTGATTCAACCTTAAACTTTCGCTGAACTAAATCTGGAGCAATCCGCTTTGAATGTTTAGAGTCAGTTGTACTGATTCTAAATTTCTTGTCCTGTTTTCCCTGAATTCCCAATAAATTCATGGCTTTTTTGACTTTCCTTGCTCCGCATTCGAAGGAAGATTCCTTAACATCTTTGAGGATTCTAATCAATCCATAACTCTTCTTGCTTGATTTCCAGGAATGCTTTACAAAGTCGATGAAAGCAATTTCAAGATTCCC
>NZ_RQGG01000015.1 GCF_004769665.1 Leptospira kemamanensis | reverse complement strand
GTATATATCAATTTACACTTTGAAATTCTAATCATTTCTTTTTTTTGGATGTTTCTATTTTTCTTAAAACAAAAATATCTCAGACTTAGTGGATTGATTTTTGGTTTTTTAGTACATATCAAATTGATCTCAGTAATTTATGGAATTTTATTTTTCCAGCAGATTCGATTTCCAAATAATAATCGAAACGATTCCCATTGGTTTCCAATCCTCATTTCTTTTCTCTTTGGTTTCTTGTTTTTTTATCTTATTTATTTATATTCTTTTCCACTAACACGGGACTTTGGAATGACTACCTTACACAAATTTGGTGATTCCTTCACATTTAATCAATTTTTTGAACCAATTTGGAGATTGTTTTTTTCGATCAACATTCGAAGTTTCCCATTTTTTCTACAATTTTTAGTATTATTTGTATATCTCTACTTCCTTCTACCGAATCGAAATCGAAACAAAATTTATTTTACTTATCTAAGGAATTTACATTTTTATTTTTACTTCGGTTATTTTACTCTTACCTCTTTGCCAGTCATCAATCCTTGGTACTTTTTGATTTTGGTACCACTGATATTGATAACGAGAACCAAGTCGATACTTCCCTGGATTCTCGTTTCGGTATTGCAGTTTTCTTACTTAACAAACGTTAGATTGAATTTGCCATTTCGGTTTTACTATGAAATCTCGGACCCAATTCTTTTCCTCCAAGCCCTAATTTCCATTTTTTGTATCCTCTTCTATTTTTGCCAAATATTCATTTTACTTTACAAAATATCCAATATATCGAACATGACTTCCAAGGGATAGGACTATGGAAGGACAAAACGAGGAAAATGGAAACCCAAGAGAATTGGAGCAGAATGTCGATGAAGTTCTCACAGTCGTTTTAGGAGAAACTTTAAAACAAAGACGCCTGGAACTTGGTTATTCCATGGAAAAACTCTCTCAACTATCATCCGTCAGTCGAGGAATGCTCGGTTTGATTGAGTCAGGAAAAACCACACCAAGCATTGGTATTTTATGGAAACTATCCAAAACATTGAGACTTCCGATTGCGGAAATGATCCCTGATTTATTTTCTCAATCTCCCCGTTTTCTCTCATTGAATGAGGGGAAAGTATGGTCATCATCAAAAAATGCAATAAAATCAAGGGTTTTATACCAAGAAGAACGGGAAAGATTAAATCTAGTAGAATGGAATTTAGAACAAGGAAAACTAAATCAGTTCCAACACCTTCCGCAGGCACAAGATATTAAAATTTACCAAGTCTTGGGAACGTCAAAAGTGAAATTGAAACAAAAAACATATCAGCTCGAAGTTGGTGAATGTGTTTTTTTTCCCATCTCCGAACTAGAATTCATTGTGAATGAATCTGATCACCCATCTAAGTTTTTATGGATCTCATCCAAAAAATTCAGGTAGTTCCTTCTTTCCTTCAAGTTCCCAAGACCTAAGCAGAATTCTAGTCAAACCAACTGGAGATTCCTCCAAGATATTATACGCTATTACAGAGTTTAAATCTGTTATATCGAATATAAGCTTTCTGCACAAGCGGTCGTTTTCAACCATTACTTTACCAACTCCCTCTTCTCTGGTGCAAACCCCTACAGAGAGAGGTTTGGAATTCAAAGTAAGGATTTTATATGAAAACCAATCTCTACCAACAATTGATTGCATTACTCACCGCGGGGTTTCTCGGAGCCTGTGGTGGAAACAATCAAAATGAAAACAACAGAAACTTATTACTCGCGGCCTTGGCTCTGTCCAATGGAATCAAAGTCAATTCCGCCGTCGAACTTGCAAAAGAGTCTAACGACGATTATAACCTAAATGAATATGGTCTTATCACCCCACAAACATTAGGAAAATGGGTGAACAATTGGTCTGCCACTAAACCAAGTGGAATCAATGGGAAATTGGTAATCTTACAAAATGGTCCAAGTCCTACAGATCTTAGAGGTGATATCGCTGGAGATCAAAGATACATTTCCGGGAATGGGAACGATGTGGTCGTATATTCATTCACTTTTTCTGACGGAGCAAATGCGTTAGACGGCGGAGATGGATTTAGCCAAAAACGAAATAGTGGTCTCAGTGATACAATATCGATTATCGCCAATGGCCAAAAAGTAGATGCGATTTTAAATCGATTTGGGATTGATCCAGTAAATGACCTAGTGGTTTTTGTTTCCGCTGCCAACGCTGCGAGTCATGTCCAAGGAACTTTACGTGGGTTTTATTCGTTTCGTTATTGGGGTTTCGATCATAAAAACTTAGCCTTTGTCAATGGAACATTACCACGACTTGTGACGACTGATGGGAATTTTGTTCCATTCAGCGATACAACAAACACTCCTCCCAATTTAAACAATCGTTATTCGGTGAAAAGCCTTCGCGTTGATAACACAATCTTAATGTTACCAGTAGAAGATGTAATCAAAGCAGTAAAAGATCCAAACAATGTCAACATTGCGGGTCTTACTTCTAGTGTATTCGTATCGGATGCTAGATCTTCCTCAGGAAATAGTAATGAATACAATGGAGTCATTCGTAGTACTACTTCGGAAGTGTCTGGCAAATATGTAGGTTTTGAAGGAAGGATCAAAGGTGCAAAGGATGTTCCTTGGACTGGACTTTTGGATATGGAATATCGCTTTAAATCAAAATCTGAACTCAAAGCTTATTATGATGCGCGCGGTTATCAAATTGGACAAACAGCAATCCAATTATGCCGAACCAATAACCGATCACAAGTGACTGGGTTTTCTTACATTGCCATCCTCGGATACCCTTCCACTTATTATGATGGAAGTTGGATTGAATGGGGAAGTTTGACTGGTGGTGGACCTGCACCAAAATTACCACCTGACTCTCCTTATCGGACAGACCTTCCTGAGTTATCTGATGTCATTACTTATAATGTGGCAGGGGATGTGGATTCTAATTTACCAACGAATCTTAATACCTTTGCATCCACTTCACGTAAGATCATCGAAGAAGATAAAGCATACAAACGTTGATGAGTAAAAATCAAAGAGTAAGATTCGTTTCTTACTCTTTGATAGATTCAATTTAAAGAAATCAATACTGGGAAAATATTATGAAAATTTTGATTCTATTATTATTAGTAAATTTGTTTTTTACAAATATCATATTAGCATCTGGTGGAATTAGTGGAGGGGGAATCGCCAATATTCCACAAGGCCAAGATCGAGAAAAATACCATCTAGGCAAAGCTATCTTTAATCAAGAAATTAGTTTAGAGAAACAAACAAATTCAAATCTAAATGACCAAGAAGAAAGGTTAGAATACCTCCAAGGGAGTTTACCAAACACAGAAAAACGTAGGGTAAACTTACCTGAATTATCAGGCAAACTCACTGAAGAACAATTACAAGCATTGGAATACTTTATCCAAGTCCGATTCAACATTAAGTTACCGGAAAAAAAGAAGGATAAAGAATGAAGACATCGATTCCATTATTCAGATTATCCTTATTCTTTTTTTTGATTTCTGTATCGAATATATATTCTCAACAAGCTTGGGCACCTTACGAACGACAGCTTTGGGTACGACCAGTTTTGATACATTCAGAGTATGACGGTGCATTTCTTGCAGGACAAAAGGCAAAGTATGATGATAACATAAGGATCACCGTAGCCAATCTTGCATTAGAATACGGAATCACAGATCGCCTAACTGCTGATTTAACAATTGGATTTGGAAAATTAGGAAGGCACAGAATCTTCAATCGTTATTTCGGCTTACAACAAACACCCGAGGTTCCAGACAAATATGGATTTATGGACACAAGAGTAGGGTTACGATATAAACTAGTTGATGAGTTTGACTCCAAATATCGTTGGATGCCAACCATTTCCTTACGAGTGGGAGGAATCAAACGAGGAGATTATGATCGCAATCCTCAATCCTTAGGGGATGGAGCAAGTGGAGGCGAAGTCAATTTGTATTTAGCAAAAGATATTGGAGTATGGGGTATCGGTGGTCTCGGTGAAGTGGCTTATCGCAAACGAGAGAACCCAGTGCCAGATGATATCCTTTATTACTCTGCTTTATACAAACGATTCTTTGAATCTCTGTTTATAACCATTGGAATGCGAGGTCAAATTGGACAAGGCGGGTATGCATATGCAGATCCAAGACAACAACCTCCTTGGAACTTAGTTCGCTACCCACAACCATCAATTTACGGAATCAATCCATATGATGTTTATGTTCAAAATGAACGACCTGCTTGGGGAAGAAAAGAAGTCTTTCACAACGCAGAAATTGGATTTAGTTACGCGGATAGTTTTGGTAACTTCTACACTTTGTTTTATTCGGAAACCATAGCTGGTTACAATACCGCCAAACTAAAGACAGTCGGTTTTGCTGTCACTTTACCTTATAATTTATAAGAGGATCCTATGAAAGTTAAACAGTATTTTATATTTTTTCAGATTCTAGTCACCTTCTTTGGTTGCAAAGGGCTACCTGAGTATGTATTTTTACCTCAAAGTCTTAAGCTTGACTTAACTCCATTTTTATTCAGAAATTACTCACCAGCAGAACTGGCTACTTTGTCTAATGCAGACTACAATCTAAACGAAAGTGGACTCATCTCTGGAACAAAACTATCAAGGTATTTGTCGAATTGGAACACTAACAAACCTAATTATGTTTTTGGTAATTTAATCGTTTTCCAAATCCAAACTTCAGGCTCAAGTGGAAGGTATGTATTTTTTGATGGCAAACAGTCCTTTGCCTATCCAGTTGCAAATTTAAATGATTTGTTATCAGAAACAAGGGATGATGGTGTTTTGGCATCCGATGGAATTGTTGGCAAAGGGAAAAAAATCTCCGATTTCTTTGCAATTTATGGAATTGACCCAGCGATCGACTATGTTGTGTTCGCGGGAGACACATCAAACTTAGCTAATTTAACATCGGCCACGTTTGCCTACTATTCCTTACTCTACTGGGGATTCCCAAAGGAAAGACTTGCTGTCTTAAATGGATCGATCGCTGATCTAACGTCTGCCAACACTTTGTTTACGACTTCTTCTTACAATTACGCAAATAGCAATCGTGCTGGGACCACAAAAACATTATTTCGGGATCACACTTCTTTACACCTTACCATTGGAGACCTCATCCATTCTCTCAAAAATGGAAATAGTAGTTTGGAAGGCGTAGATCCACTTCCAATAGAAGGTTTTTATCTCATTGATGGAAGACCGAGTGCTGCATATTTAGGAACAACAAACTCAACTGCCTCTGGTGCTAAGTATTCGAACTGTACGACCAAAACAAATTCCAGTTTTGTATCAAATACTTGTGTTTCCACCTATGAAGGAAGGGTGAAATCTGCTTCCAATTTAATTCCAACAGATCTTTATGATGGAACCAGTTTTCAATTCAGGGCATTTTCACAATTAACAACCCTTTTAAATAACACTGGTTATTCTGATCAAAAGTTAATTTATTTATATGGAGAAGAAGGGATACGAACATCCATTGTTTGGTTTGTCCTCCACCAAATCCTTGGAAAACCCACCAGATTCTATGAAGCGGGTTGGAAACAATTTGGAGCCTTAGGACTCAGGTCACCTACTTCAGGTTCCAGTCCCAGTGCCATCACACAACCTGCTTCGTATTGGAGAACTGATATCTCCCAATTGGCTGACGCCATCACATCCAATGCGGACGCAAACGTTCCCAATTACCAACTCGATTTGTCGCGGCAATTCATCAAATCTTCCAATAAGATTCGAGAAGAAGATAAATCCTTTTTAAGGGGAAGTTCCTCGGGCTCTGGATCTGGTGGTGGTAGTGGCGGGCTGTCTGGAGGTGGAGGAAATGCTTGTGGTGGTTGATCCCTAGAAAATAACATTCAAAGAAATGAAGTTTCTTATTTTACAACTGTCGGTATTGGTTTGTGTTTCTATCAATTTCTTCAGTTGTAAAGAGAATTCATTTCTGGATGAACATTGGAAACATCCCTTACCTCTGTTAAATGATTCAAACCAAGGCATACAATTTCAACTTTCCTCTTTTGAATCCAATTTTGATCCAAAACAATGTGCCACTTGCCATGAAACTCAATGGAGAGGATGGAAAAATAGCTTTCATTCCAAGTCGATTGGGAGTGGACTTGTTTGGCAAAAGGAAATCTTAGATGCGAATGAATTTAATAATTGTTTGGATTGTCACTCTCCCTTACCCGAAACCAAAGCAGAAGTCTCCGAATCTTTTCGAACAAAAGAAATACTAATATCACAAAAGAATCATTTCCCTGAAGGGATTACCAATCCCTCGATTCAATGTGCTAGTTGCCATATCCGAAATCAGATCTGGTATGGACCTCCACCACGAAATTCTGTCTTCAAAGAAACAGAAAACAATCATCTACCACATAACGGATTTCAGTCGAAGTCAGAATTTGAGGCTTCTGGTTTTTGTAAATCATGCCATGAAAGCCCGGAAAAAGGGACTCTCTTGAATGGAAAACGTTTGATGGAGGTATACAAGGAATGGGAAGAGTCTTCCTATGCAAAACAAGGGGTTCAATGCCAAAATTGTCATATGCCAAACAGAGAACATTCTTGGAAAGGAATCCATGACAAAGAATTTGTTCGTAGTGCAGTAGAACCGAAATGGGAACTGAATAGAATCAAAAATGATACCATTCATATCCATGCGGAATTAAAAAGCATCCATGTAGGTCATAAATTTCCAACCTATCTAATTCCTAAAATTACCTTACGCTTTTTTGCCATCGACACTAGTGGGAAACGGAATTTGATCGAAGAATCGATCATTGGGAGACTTGTGGACACAAAACTCACACATGAATACTATGATACGAGAATTTCACCAAACGAAAATCATACGGTAAACTTCGAATTTCATCTAAATGGAGAAAACATAAAATCTATTGTATGGGAAACGGAAGTGAATCCAGATGAACACTATGTTCGCAGTTTTGAAGAAAGTTTAGAAATCAGAAGTGATCATTTATCAGAAAAAACGAAAAATCAATTAGAACTATCTCTTTCCGAAAAAAGAGATAGTCGATATATTTTGTTTACTTTGAGTTTGCCAATGCCTGCTTCACTTCGGCAATGATATCATCAATGTGTTCTAGTCCTACAGACACTCGGATGAGTCCAGGTTTGATTCCAACAGCCAACCGTTCCTCTTCTGTAAGTTTGGAGTGTGTGGTGGTTGTGGGATGGGTCACAGTCGTTCTTGTATCACCCAAATTAGCAGTTAAAGAAAACCATTGGAGTGCATCTAAGAATTTTTTAGCCCTTTCTACTCCTCCTTTGATGACAAAAGAAACGATGCCTCCACCAGATCTCATTTGTTTTTTGGCGATCGCATAACCAGGGTCATTTGGCAAAAAAGGATACCTAACTAACTCCACATCACTTGACTCTTGTAAAAAAGTAGCAAGTTTCATTGCATTTTCTGCATGGCGATCCATACGAACTGCCAATGTTTCCAAACTTTTGGATATAATCCAAGCATTCATTGGCGAAAGGGAAGGGCCTGTGTTTCTTGCCATATACCGAATCGGTTGGATGAGTTCTTTTTTCCCTAAAATCACACCCGCAATGGTTCGTCCTTGTCCATCCAAATATTTAGTTGCTGAGTGGATCACAATATCCGCACCAAAATCAGCTGGTCTTTGAATGTATGGTGAACAAAAACAATTATCAACAATAAGGATCACTTTTTTCTTTTTGCATAAAGATGCGACCCATTCCAAATCCACAATATCAAGTCCTGGATTCGAAGGTGTTTCAATATAAAGGATCTTTGTATTCTCCTTAATAGCGGCTTCCCAAACCTCTTGTTTATCGATGTCCACATAAGTTGTTGTCACACCAAACCGCGGTAAGATGTTCGCAAAAATTTGGTGAGTGGAACCAAAGATGGCTCTTGCCGAAACAATATGATCTCCAGATTTTACAAGTCCAAAGATGGAAGTAAACACTGCAGACATTCCTGAGGCAGTGGCGATTCCATCTTCTGTATGTTCCAATGCACATAATTTTTGGATGAGTTCAGTTGTGTTGGGATTAGAAAACCTTGTGTATTGGTTTCCTGTTACCTCTTCTGCAAAAAGGGCCCTTGCATGTTCGGCATCATCAAACACAAAGCTGGAAGTTAAAAATAAGGGGGTGGAATGTTCTTTTTCCCCTGTGCGTTTGGTTTGGATGCGGATGGCGTCGGTTTCAAAATGTTCAAACATGTCTTCTACCAAACTGGGTGAAGAGCATACGAATTCATCATTTTTTTTGGAAAATATCTGCTATAGAATCGAAATTAGACTGCTATAGCAGATATTTCAGGAAATTTCAGCGATTTTTCCATCCACCATGTGGATCCGTTGTTGTGCAATGCCCGCATAATCAGGGTCATGCGTCACAAATAGGATTGTGGTTCCATCTTCTTTGTTGATACGTTTGAAGATATCCATCACCTTGTCTCCGTTAGCTGTATCTAAATTGCCAGTTGGCTCATCAGCAAACAAAAACTTGGGTTTTTGAACAAGTGCACGTGCAATGGCAACTCTTTGGCCTTCCCCACCTGACATTTGGCTTGGAAACTTATCTTTACAGTGAGAAACTGAAAAACTTTCCATCAGATGTAATGCATACTCTTCTACTCGTTTTTGATTCCCTGTTTTGCGAGCGGGCATTGTGATATTTTCCAAACCTGTTAGTTCAGGTAATAAGTAGTGAAATTGAAAAACAAACCCTATCGAAAGATTCCTCAATTCATGAATCGCTTTGCTATCCATTTCGGATAAGGATTTACCACTGAGTCTGACCTCTCCACTGGTTGGATTGTCAAGGCCACTTACAATGTACAGAAGAGTCGATTTACCTGAACCTGACTTCCCAGTGAGTGCAACAAAATCACCTTCTTTGATTTTTAATGAGACATCCTGTAAAACTACTTGCGGTGGTTCTCCAAACGATTTAAAAATATTGTCTGCTTCAATTCCTAAATTCATGTAGCACCTCGAATGATGTCAACTGGTGACAAACGACTTGCCATACGTGCTGGAATAAAACTAGCAATCGATGCACTGAGAACCGCAATGGAGAACCCTTTCACATAAATCATTACATCCCAAGAAATCATCATGGTTTTCATAAGTGCTTTTGAGTTTTGTTTAGGATCTCCAATGGGAATACCATCTATATAATAACATCCAAGTATCCCTACAAAAATTCCAATGATGGCTCCTAAGGTTCCTAAAAATAAACCCTGAAAAATAAACAACTGAATTGTGTCTTTCTCATCAAAACCAATGGATCGCAAAATGGCAACTTCCTTCTTTTTTTGGTTCACTACCATGTTGAGTATATTATAAATTCCAAATGCAACGACAAGAATGATGGTAAATGTAGTTGAGTTTCGCACGATGTCTTGGGTTCGGAATACTTGTAAGATACTAGCATTCACTTCGTCCCAACTTTCCACCTTGTCTTTACTGAAGTAACGCCAATCTTCTGCAATGGATGCGGCTTCGCGAATGTCTTTGATTTTAACAATGATCTGCGAAATTTCCCCACTGGACTTCGTTATACTTTGAACCGTGGAAAGAGAAGAATATACCGTCACCTCATCTACCAAACGATTTCCTGTGCTTAAAATACCAACAATTTTGATCGGGATCAGATCTGTTCCAGGAATATACACAAAAATCGTATCGTCTATTTTGGCACCGAGTTTATTGAGAACTCCCTCTCCCGCAATCGCAAGCGAAGTTCCACGTGAAAGATCACCTAGTTTCCCTTCCACAATGTAATCACTGAGATTGGTCACTTTAGGTTGGATATTCGGATCCACACCCACAAACCTTGCCGGAGCAGTTGATTTTCCATTCACAAAAATCACTTCTTTGGTGAGTTGTGGTGCATAGGATATCACCCGATGATCGTTCGACAATTTATCCATCCACCCAAGAACATTCGTTAAACGTGAATTATCGGTTCTACCGGAAGGAGGAGAAAGCCATCGAACTTCTTTTCCTTGAAAGAATACATCATCAAACGTACGTTCCGTGATGAGCTCATCTTTTGGCGAAATTTTAATTTGCCCATCCGAATTCACAAGTTGGTCAGTAATGACGGCCTGGAACCCGAGCATAATTCCAGAAAATACAATATAACCAGCAGTCCCAAGAATAATCCCAATTAAGGTTAAAATGGATTGTTGGGGTCTCGATAAAATTTGGCGGATCGCAAGAAATAACATTTAATTTTTTACGAGAACCTCATCCCCTTCGAGTAAATCCCCTTGGATGAGTTCACCAAACTCTGCATTGATGGCACCAATACGAACTTCGATTTTTTCTTTTTTCCCATTTCTATATCGTGTGAGTTTGCCTCGTTCTACAGCCACAAGTGGAACAAGAATCACATTGTCTTTCGAGGAAACTTCGATGGCAACATCCGTTGTCATATCTGGTAAAATTCCTTGGGGAAGTTCACTTGGTTCAATTCTCACGAGAAACTGGCCGTTCGATGGATAAATACGTTCCACTTCCCCTTTATAAACATTTCCTCTGATGGATTCAAAACTGAGTTGGGCATGTTGGCCTGGTTTTACACGTAGTGCAGACTCTTGGTCGAGGGATACGGATATAAAGACTTCCTTTAAATTTTGGATTTCCAAAATGGGAAGCCCAGGCATAGCCGTTTCATTTTTGGCAATGCTTAGTTTGGTAACAGTGCCTGTGAATGGGGAACGGAAGGTAATTCCAGAATCATTGACAAGGAGTGAATCTCCTTTTTTCACAGATTGACCTTCTTCCACAAAGATCTCGCGAACCGATGCTGCGATTCCAAATTTCAAAATGAAACTATCTACAGGTTTTACAGTGCCAAGGGCATACACAGCCTCCACTAACGAACCTTTTTTGATGACAAGAAGATTGGATTTAGAACCTCGAAAGAAATATACAAGGACCAAGATTAGAATGATACCAATTAAGGATACGAACCCGTAGAGTTTTTTACGATTCATGATGAACCTATCATGATCACTTCTCTGGTTTTGGAAATCTTTTTTCTTAAGTATTAACGAGCAAAGGTAAAGAGGAATTCTCCTTCTTTGTCTTTGGCGGGGAAATATTCTTCACACCTAACATCGACAAATTGACCTTTTTGTAAGGTATCAATCGGGAACGTTTCGGGAAGGCGTCCTTTTAAATAATGATCCGTCACAAGTCTTCCATCATTTTCCAAAATCGCTTCAAAGGTTTTCCCTATTGCTGTTTTTGCATAAGTTTCGTGTAATTTAGAACTGAGTGCCATAAGATCCAAGACACGGCGTTTTTTTTCATCCCCAGGAATGGGATCCCCTAAAGCTTCGGCAGTGGTTCCTTTTCTTACTGAATAAGGGAAAACATGTAATTTAGCAAAACCAAGCTCAATTAACAATTGTTTGGTTTCTTGACATTCGACTTCTGTTTCAGATGGAAAGCCGACAATCACATCTGTTCCTAAAAATAAATTAGGGAGTTTTGATTTCGCAAGTTCGATTCGCGTACGAAACGCATCTGGATGGTAGGTCCGTCTCATATCTTTTAAAATTTTACGACTGCCACTTTGGATGGGAACATGTAAAAATTTACAAAACCTAGGGTGTTGCATAAGATCCAGCAAACCAGATCCCACGTCGGGTGGTTCAATCGAAGACAAACGGATCCGTGAGTATTCTAATACTTTTAAGATGTCTTCCACTAAATTCAGGAAACCTTTGTCTCCATTTTCCAAACGATACCAACCCAAATTAACGCCCGTTAACTGGATTTCACCAACGCCATTGTCTTGTAAGTATTTGACTTGGTCGATAATATCCCCGTAGTTTCGGCTGACCCCAAGTCCCCTTGCTGCAGGTATCTTGCAATAAGAACACTTTCGATTACAACCATCTTGGATTTTTAAATACGCTCTGGTATGTCCTTCTGGTAATACATCTGAATAAGAAAAACGATCTAAGTTTTGTGGTTGTGAATAGGTCTTCCCTTCCCAGTCCGCTAAGATTTGGTAAGGCAGGCTACTTTTTTCGGTATTCCCAAAAACTCCAAAGACACCAGGGATATTTTGTAATACCTCTTTGTCTGTCTCCGCATAACAGCCAGTCACATAGACTTTTGCACCAGGATTTGTGCGAATGGCATTGCGGATGATATTTCTGTTTTTAACATCAGCTTTGTTGGTAACCGTACAAGTATTGACAACGATGTACTCTGCGTTTTCATCCGCTGTTGCAAGGGTAAACCCTTTGTCTTTTAGGACAGTGTACATTCCATCTGTCTCAAAAAAATTGAGACGGCAACCGAGTGTATGGAACTTAATTTTCACAGCGCTGCGAGTGAAGTGATCCTTTTGGAATTTTCTTTGATGGTGTTACTTTCTCCATTTAGAGAAGATGCTTTTTCAATACAGGTTTTGGCTTCTTCCAAATAAGAATTGGCCATACTTTTTTTGCCCAATTTTTTATTGGTTCTGTAGAGTGATTCTTGAACGAGTGCTAGGTTATTCCAAATTTCAGCAGAGTTTTGGTTGATGCTCGATGCCCATCGCAAACTCATATCAGCTTTATCATAATTTTTTAATTGGTAATAAATTTTCCCTTCTAACTCAAGCATACGAACATCACTCGGACTTCCTGCTTTTGCTTTTTCAATTTGGGAAAGAGCCGTTTTAGATGCACCTTTTTCAGAGAGGGCCAAGGCATAATAATATCGAATCTCAGGATTTTGCGGGTACATCGGAATGGCTTTTTCCGCTAACTCAATTGCGGGTTTCCATTTTTTGTGACGAGTTAAGATAGCAAGACTTCCTTGTAGAAGGTCTTCATCATCAGGTTTACGTTTTCTTGCTTCCAACATGTTTTTGTAGGAATTGTCAAAATCGTTTAACTTATCATAGTTGTAAGCAAGTAAGGCATAAAATTCGTAAGAGGACTTACCATCAACGAGTAGGCTTTTTACTAGTTCGATTGATTTTGCATAATTTTTGATTTTGAATTCATCTACCGCTTGGAAATACGCAGAACCAACTTGTTCTTTCTCTTGCGCATACAATGAGGATACAAGTAGACAAATAACGGCAGTGATGAGAGACAAATGTTTCATAATAAATCCGAGGGAACCGTAATGGAGTTCAAATTGACCGTATCGATCCGAGAATGGTATGGCTCAATAGGGTCCAGGTATAGGAAAACGCTTCCCCCCTTGGAAAGCAAGTAATGTTCGATATGTTCTTCCGTAATGATTTCCAAATCCCCGACATAGAGAATTGGATTTTCCCCAGGGCCTAAATGTAGGTGGAATTCTTCGGTAGGCAAAAAATCGGATAAACCCAGGTAACCCGATCCAAAATACAAACCGGATTGGAAGTAGTATTTGTAGTGAACTTTGACTTCGGGAAGGATTAGGTTCGGACGGATGTACCCAAGTTCGATTCGTTCAATGGTCCCAACTGTGCGAATTTTACGAAGTTGGAACCAAATTTTACGGATGAAAAAGTAGGAAAATAGGAAGACGAGGGGAATGAGTATTGCCATTTCCGTTCGCCTTCCCCATCACTCTCTAAACGAGAGCTAGATCTTTTTCCTCAGTGTTTGGAGAAGATCCGTCATCTTTTTTCGGGACTTCTTTGTAGTCAGACCAAGGAGTTTCGGAATACACAAGTTTTCCTTCTGCCAAATCTACCAAAATTTTGGTAGGATTGTCATAAACCCCTTTCAATGACTGCACTGCCATATAATCTTCCAACTCTCTTTGGAACACTCTTCTCAGAGGACGAGCACCATAGTTTTGGTCGTATCCAATGGTAGCAAAATGTTCTTTTGCTCCTTGAGTGAGTTCCACTAGAACTTTTTTCTCCGTCAAACGTTTGTTAAAATCTTTTAACATGATATCGACAATGCTAACGATTTCTTCTTTTTTGAGAGGAGCAAAGTATACAACTTCATCTACACGGTTGAGAAACTCAGGATTGAAGTGTTTTTTCAATTGTTCTCTTGCTTGTTCTGCTTTGTAAGATTCTCTTTCTTCAGCAAAATCTTCAAAACCTAAACGTCCCCCTTTGGAAATCTCCTTAGCGGCAATATTGGATGTCATGATGATAATGGTATCTCTGAAGTTGACCTTACGACCTTTGGTGTCTGTTAAATTCCCTTCTTCCATAATTTGGAGTAGGATATTAAACAAATCATGGTGCGCTTTTTCAATTTCGTCGAGTAACACCAAACTATATGGTTTTCTTCTCACAAATTCTGTAAGTTGCCCACCATCATCATACCCTACATATCCAGGAGGAGCTCCAATGAGTCTGGAAACTGCATGAGGTTCCATGTATTCAGACATATCAATGCGAAGCATATTGTCTTCAGAACCAAACAACTGCTCTGCGAGTGCCTTCGCAAGTTCTGTTTTTCCCACACCTGTTGGTCCAAGGAAAATAAAAGATCCTGTAGGGCGTTTTTCACTTTTCAGACCGGTGCGAGAACGTCTGACAGCACGTGCCACTTTTTCGATAGCTTCCGTTTGCCCAACAATACGAGATTTAATTTCTTCTTCCATATTGAGGAGTTTCGTGTTTTCGGACTGTTCCATTTTTTTCAAAGGAATTCCTGTCCATAAACTAACCACTGAAAGGATGTCTTCTTCTTCGATCGATACAGCATACCCTTCCATACGTTCTTGCCATTGTTTGGTTTTTTCTTCCAATTGGCCTTTTTTGCGATTCACTTCATCGCGAACAGCCGCTGCTTTTTCATACTCTTGGCTACGTACTAAATCTTCTTTTTTGACAGAAAGAGCTTTGATTTCTTCTTCAATCTCTTTGATTTCATTTGGTCGTTGGCAATTGGCAAGACGTGCTTTTGCCCCTGCTTCATCAATGATGTCAATTGCCTTGTCTGGTAAAAAACGATCATTGATATATCGGTGAGATAATTTCACAGCTTGTTCGATGGCTTTTTCCGAATAACGCACCTTATGGTGGGATTCGTATGCTTTTTTCAAACCATCTAAAATGAGAACCGCATCGTCTACAGAAGGTTCAAGCACCTTCACCATTTGGAATCGTCTTTCCAAAGCAGAATCTTTTTCGATGTACTTACGGTATTCGTTATTGGTAGTTGCACCAATACATTGTAGTTCCCCACGTGCGAGTGCTGGTTTAAGAATGTTAGCAGCATCCACTGCTCCTTCTGCTGCCCCTGCTCCAATGAGAGTGTGTAACTCATCAATGAAGATGATGATGTTTTGTGAAGTTACGATCTCTTTCATGATTTTTTTCAATCGTTCTTCAAACTCACCACGGTATTTGGTACCTGCAATGAGGCTTGCCAAATCCAATGATAACACTCGTTTGTCGAAAAGGAGATCCGGTACTAACTTTTCTATGACTGCTTGTGCAAGTCCTTCTACGATAGCTGTTTTACCAACACCCGATTCCCCTACGAGAACTGGGTTGTTTTTGGTTTTACGAGATAAAATCTGAATGACTCGTTCGATCTCTTTGGACCTTCCAATGACTGGATCCAATTTTTTTTCACGAGCGAGTTGTGTGAGGTCGCGCGCAAATTCATCTAGGATCGGAGTTTTACTTTTTTCTTGTCTTGGAGTGGCGCTTTGCGTTTGGCCTTGTCCTGTGGTTTGTGAACCAGTTGATCCAGCACTTCCGACAGAACCAGACGGTGGAGCTCCGAGTAGGCGTAAAATTTCCGATTTGATGACATTATAGTTCACACTGAAGGAAGATAAAGATCCACCAGCGATATTATTATTATCACGAAGTAATGCGAGTAAGATGTGTTCGGTTCCCACATAGTTGTGTTTGAGGCGTTTTGCCTCTTCTTTGGAAACTTCGATCATTTTTTGGTACTTGTCTTGCCCTTGGCTGACATCGAGTAACAAAGCACCCGAACCCTCACGAGTACGTTTCTCCACTTCTTTTCGGAGTTCGTTTAAATTGATATTTAGATTCGTTAGAATCTTAATCGCGACAGAGTCCTCCTCCCGGAGAAGCCCAAGTAAAATGTGTTCAGGACCGATAAAATCGGAACCCAAACGTTTTGCCTCATCTTGGGCGATTTCGTTGATGACTCTTTTTGCTCTTTTGGTGAATTCCAACATGCCGCACCCTGCCTTTAGTAATTAGACGAACGTCCTTGTTCCCATCATGACCGTACTGGGTCAAAGGGAGCCTCGTAAACCAAGAATTTTGTAAAACTGACGTTTTTGGACCGCGAATGCGTTCTTCCACGAGATTTTTACGACAAGTCCACGGAAATTTCCCAGGGACTCTCTTCTATGATCGGTGGAAGGAGCAAATTCTATACCAAATTCAGAAAGTTTCTCGAAAAGTGAAAAGAATCGGGGATCGATACCCGTTTTCATCCCAAGAAGGAAAGAATCCCTCCTTCCTTTTCCCAAATTCGTAGGACAAGAGGAAAGAAACCCAATATCCTTTGCGTAGGCCCAAAGTTTTCGCTTGGTAACAAAACGAAGTAGAGAACGTTTTTCCTTCGTGAGTTTCGTTTTGCCCATTTCGTTTCGTTTCCGATACGCACCAAAATCTAAATCCAAAGTTTGGTAGATTTCCAAACGAAGGTGGTCTTCCGAACCTAAATACAAACGGTACATTGGGTCTAAACCCATTTCTCGTAGGAAAAAAATATTTTTTTCCTCTTTTAAAAAATGCAACACCCCATTTTCAGCTAACATCTGTTTTACTTCTTTTTCCTTTGGTTCATAATAGGGAAAAAGGGTATGAGAAAGGTTTCTTGTGATCCGAGTTCGGACAGATAAAACACGGAGCTTGGATGGATTTGTTTGTAGGATCTCTTCGATTTCCAAAAGGAGTGACGTCGGAATCCAATTCCTACGTGGGCTTTTTGGATAGGGAAATTGTGAGACGCAGTGTTCACATCCAAATTTACCTGAGATGCAAAATTGGGACTCTGTTGTCCCACAAATCCGACAATGCATTACGGGCTAACGGGTGATAGTTTACCAGAAACAATACGATTTCGTTTATGAGCCATTGATGCAAGTTCTAAGTCATGTGTCACAAGGATGAGAGAAAACTTAAACTCATTTTGTAAGTCTTTGATGAGATCCATGAGATGTCTTGAGTTATCACGGTCGAGGTTTCCCGTGGGTTCATCGGCAAGGATGAGTTGCCTTCTTCCCACAAGGGCACGCGCCACTCCCACCCGAGCACTTTCTCCCCCTGAGAGTTGGGAAGGAAAACTTTCGGTTCGTTCCCCGAGGCCAACTTTTTTTAAGATCTCAATGGCTTCGGCTTTTGCTTGTGATGGATTCATCCTCGCAATGAGAAGAGGCATCATCACATTTTCTAAGGCAGTAAAATCAGGAAGTAGTAAATGTTGTTGGAAGATAAAGGAAATTTTTTCCGCACGAAAACTTTCTCTTTGTTTTTCGTTTAGGTTTTTGAGGGAGACTCCACAAACTTCCACCTCACCGTCGTCAAACGAATCCATGGCGCCTAGGATATTGAGGAGTGTGGATTTTCCAACACCGGATGCCCCTTCTACCGAAACGATTTCCCCAGGTAACACTTCAAAGTCGAGACCAGAAATGATATGGTATCGTTTGTCCACAACTTGGTAATACTTTTCTAATTTGCGAACAGAAACTGTTGGTTTGATTTCAGAATTAGTCATTGCGAATGGTATCCACTGGGTTAAGATTAGCGGCCATACGTGCAGGGAAATACCCAGCAAGGCCTGAGAGAATGGTAGCGGCAGTTGTCACCATAAAGATAAACGAAATATCAATGTCCACTGGGATGTGATCAAAGTAATAAATGTCTTTCGGAACCAGTTCCACAGGATCCCAATCTCCAGGATTTAGGAGACTTCCCACACCATTGATGATTTCTGAAATCGCATTGATGATGACTTCTAACTTCGTGGCGATAAAAATCCCCGTCATCCCACCTACAAGCGAAGATAATATTCCAACGATCATCGCATTCAATGTAAAGATCAGTAAGATATCGTTCGAGGCAAGGCCAAGGGCCTTTAAGGTTCCAATGGATCTACGTTTGGCACGAATGAGAGAGTGGACCGTTGCTACCATCCCAAGGGCCGCAAGCACGATGAAGAGAAAGACAATGATGGAGATGATGGTTTTTTCCAAACGAAGGGCTGCAAGGAAGTTCTCTTGTTCTTCTGCAATGGTTCGAACAGACCAAGAAGTATCATCTTGGATTTTTTGGTTCCAATTTTCTTCGTTTAACCGAGATAAGATTCTATGTTTAGTGAGTTTTAAGTCATCCAATGAACGAACCTTGATGGCAATTTGGTTCACAGCACCTTTCATCTTAAAAAACTCTTGGGCTTGCGGGAGTGATAAAAAAACAAACTTCGAATCGTAGTTATAGTATCCAGTTTTAAAAAGTCCTACCAAACGAAAGGATTGTACATTCACTTGTACACCTCGTTCGACAGTGAACCTCCCCCCAGGCACGGCCATGGTGATCTCACGCCCAATCCCATACCCATAAATCGCACTCATTTCCTTTCCTACCACGACCATTTTTTTGGTATTGATATCTGGGATTTCGTCTCGGTTGTATTGCAAAATGCGAGGGAAGTTGGGAAGCCCATTTTCTACCAATTTTTCAATGGAGTCAATGGGAACAGCTCGGATCATAATCGGGTTAAAATTATTATTACTTTGGATGAGACCGTGGCTTGTGATATTTCCTTCCACAGACACAAAGGATTCCGCAAGTTTTGGATCCGATTTTAGGTGAGCAATGACTGTTTCATAATCATAAATGGCCCCCGACCCGTACGAATTTTCAATCGTGATGTGTGGACCACCTTGCCAAAGGGATTCCTTCACTTGTTTTTGGAATCCATTAAAAATGGACAAAACGACAACAAGAAGCCCCACTCCCACTGCCATCACAATGAACGATAGTCTGGATTTAATGGAGAGGAATCCCAAAACGCGGGACCCTCGGATGTAACGGATTGTGATTAAAGAGACGATTCCCATGATGACCTAATCTTTTTGACAGCTTTCTTTGAAAGATGGATACTGTCAAAAAAGAACCTTATGCCCGAAACACCAAACTATTATTCTGTCAAAGTCAATCTTCGAGACGAAGCCAATATGGTGTACACCATGGTTTGTGCCATCATAGACCCGGTTGAAATCAAATCGGTAAAATATGAAGGCGTTTCGTGTACAAGTCCTCTCTCCCTTTTGCCGGTTCGATCCACCTTCCAAGACTTCTACAACCGAATGCAGAGGGTGATTTACAAAGGGGAACAACAAAAAAACATCACCAAGTCCTTACAAGAACTCATCAAAACCAAATTTGGTTCGGAAAGTTTTTTAGAAGAGATCCTCCACTACATGGATCACAATCTTACAGACCGATTGGACTTTGTGTTCAGCGAGATTCACAAACGAACCGCTGGCAATTCAGAGCCAAAGGTGGAAATCCACTTTGAACTCATTGATCCAAACGATATGACAAAAACCACTGTGGATGAAGAGGAGATTGCCAAAAAAGAAGGACCTCTCGTGACTCCAGTGCCACAAGCTTCGGGGTTTCTCATCCCTGCTGACAAACAAATTGTACAGTTTAAATTCCAACTCTCTCCTGTGAACGGTGTGCCTCTCGTCGAACTGAAAGCAGGTGACAATGTGTATGTGCGTTTGGTGCCTGGGGATTCGATCACTGATTCCATCATCAACACTTTGGAACTCAAAGAAGAGTCGGGTGCAATCAAACAGATTCCTGCCAAAATTGTGAACATTTCGAATAACAAAAATTTTTCGGAAGTAGTGATCAAAATCAACGAACAAATTTATGGAAAAATCATCGAAGAAGAAAACTCAGTGAAAATCAAAACCACTGATACAAGCCAAGGGGCAGCCAATATTATGAACTCAGTGGCATCTCCTACAGCGAAAATGACGAAAGCTAAACAAAATCCAAATTTAGCTGCTGATGAAAGTTTCCATTTACTGCCTTATATCATTATGCTTGTGGTACTCGCCATTGGAATGATGACGATATTTGTAATTCTCTAACACATGATGACCCAATTCAAAAAAAAATTACCAATCCTATCTCCTCTCTTCATTGCCCTTGTGATTTTCCACTCTCTCTTTGTGGATTACTCGGTGCAGTTTCCAGATTTTATTTCATCCGACTCTTCCGAACCGAGTAGAGAAATGATGAAACCCAAAGTGATTCAGGAATCTGGGCTTGTGGGAAAAATCTCTTATTTAGAATCCTTTTTAGCCGAACTGGAATCGAAAGAACTTCCGATTGATACAGACTTAGAAGACACAAAAGATAGCGTCAAACGGGCGCTCATCGGACAAAAACTTTTTTTAGGACTTGTTTTATTTTATCTCTTTCTTACTTTTTCTGCTTCAATTACCTATGCGTTCCGAGCTTGGTTTCATAAATCCATCGCACATGTTTTATATCCAGTCTCTTTGGTAGTTTTGTTACCTAAACTTTTTTTCCAACTCAACTTAATGGCCCAAGAGGATGTTTTATCCTATTTTTATTTTGTTTTTTTAGTGTTTACGTATGTAATTACCATCTGGGCTTATCGCCTCATCATCAAAGACAAAGAAAGTTTTGAAGGATTTCAAGCCTTACAATTTTCATCTTCCTTAGAAGAAGAAGGCCGTTCTCCGAGTAATACCAAAACAGGAACCTACTTTGCTCCGATTTTTCACGTGCTTGTGATTATACTGATTGGTATCCTGATTGGAAACCTAGTGTACATTCCCATCTTTTTATTACAAAAACACTATGTGAGTGAGTTTAGTTATTTTATTTTCTTTCTCATTGCACTTCTGTCTGTTTTTTATATCTTCAATTACAATAAAGTGGGTGGGGAAAAGGAAAACAATAAATGGCAAAACCTCGCCGTAAGTTTTGCATATTTACAATATCGTTTCTTAAGAAATGGGTTTTTATCGATCTTTAGCACCATTCTCATCGTTTTGTTTGTTACATTTTTATTTAGTTTATTACTCTTTAACATTGATCTCATCCAACACAACTTAGGGTTGTTTGGCAAAACATCTGAGTTCTAATACTGATAGTTGATTGTATCTAATAGAAGTCAAGTTAGGGAAAGGCATATTCGAAATCATCGAAATCCAATCTCTGATTTGATCTCAGTTGCAGAGATTCACTATTGACAAACTGCAGGTTGATTCTTTCTCATCACACACCAAACTGATCCATTCGGATAGTACGTGTTACGCGAAAGAAGCTCCCCTGATTCAGAATACAATTCGGAAGCTTCTTTTACACCAGTTGGATAATAATAAAACCATTCGCCGATTTTTTTATCTTCCAAATAACTTCCTTTCTCTTCTACTTTGGTATCGGGATAATAGCGAACCCAATCTCCTGTCCGAAGTCCACCATCAAAAAATCCTTTTTCATTCAAACGACCATTGCGGAAGTATCGAAAGTAAGCTCCGTTTTCATTTCCTAATTCTGCGGTAAGGATCCAAAGTTGTTTTTTACGATAACCTGCTTTGTAATTTTGTTCGATGTAAAGTTTGCCATCTGAGAAATAAAATTTCCAAAGTCCATCTCTCTCGCCATTGACCATCTTACCTTCCATAATGGTAATGCCATCCAGATAGTTTAACTTTTTACCAACTCCATCGGATAATCCCATTTGATTTACTGGAAATAGAGTGACTAGGTTTCCATTTTCATACCATTCACGAAAAAAACCTTCACTCGTTTGTTGGTAGTGATTTGTTTTTTTATCATACTTTGCATCTTTTGGAACTGATTGTGGTCTTTCCACAGAACCTTTACAAGGTCCAAATACAATTCCAGACAATACAACAAACAATAATAAACCGATAATAATCCAAATGGAATTGTCTTTAGTGGGTGTGGATGTAGATGTCATTTTCTTCTTTGAACTTTGTTAAAATTTCTTTTGAGATTAAAATACGATTCAGACGTTTGGATCGAATGGGTGTGAGATACCGTAAACACAACAAAATTATTCCTTCTGGTTCCAAGGAAGTATAAACGATCGGAGTGGTTTTTCCAAGTCTCACGAGATAGTTTTTTGACATTTCCCGAATTTTCGATTCCACAAGTTCTGGTGCGAGCACCAGTTCTTCATGTAAAATCTGAGAACAGATTTTTTCTGCTTTTTCCCAATTGGATTTTAAATCCAAAAAAATTCGAAATTCATCCCAAACAAAATCCATGGTTTCAGAAACGATAAAAAATCGATGTAACACAATGTTGTAATTTGGGAAATGGATGAGTCTGTTTGTGGATTGTTCAAATCTTGGATCTTGTGCAATTTCGAGTAAGGTAAACTTAAAAAACCCAATATTGACAACATCTCCCTTGATGTTATCAATTTCGATTCGATCCCCTACTTTAAATCCGTTGGCTCCCATAATCATAAACCAACCCACCATATTGAGCCACACTTCTTTCAGTGAGATCACAATCCCGGCACCAGCAAGTCCAAGCACAGTCGGTAGTAAAGACAAACTAGAAAAAATCACAGGAAGGTAAGCAATTCCAAAAACGAGTAAAAAACCCATCCTTGCCACTTTCCTACGATTGTATTCGTGAACCGAATCTAACGCAGGTTTGATTCTTTCCACAAGGAACATTGTGATTTTATAACAAATCACAGCAAAGATCACCATATACGCAAAAAGTATCAAAGTCTCCGCGAAGTCCCGATTATGACTTCGCAGGATTGTCAACGGATTGAGATCGAGGTAAAATTCTTTAATACTTCCACTACCCATGAAGCTTCATTCCTTTATGGCGTTTCAAAATATCTAAGATCATTTTTCTTTCAACAGGAACACCGAATTTGGGTTTTCCAAAATCTTCCAATAGGACATATTTTAAGGTATTTCCATCTTTCTTTTTGTCATGTTCCATATGTTGCAAAACAAGTTCCGGTTTTTCTTCTAAAACGGTTGGTAACTCCAACTGGTTCATCATAGAAATTGCTTTTTGAAAATTGGATTCTGAAAAACCTAAAATCTCTTTGGACAATAGTAATGCTGTGACAAGTCCCACAGACACTGCTTCTCCATGAGAATACTTTTTATAAGATGTGAGAGATTCAATGGCATGACCAGTTGTATGCCCCAAATTGAGAACAGCACGTAAACCAGATTCTTTTTCGTCTTGAGATACAATCTGAGATTTCACACGCACGGACTCTTCGATCGCATAACGAACGATATCCGACTTCTCGGAAAAATCGGATCGTTTAGACTTGGATAGTGTTTCCAAAAAGGTTCCACCATCTAAAAAGGAGTGTTTCACCACTTCAGCGATCCCACAACTCCATTCTTTTTTGGGTAAAGTAGATAAAGTAAATAAAGGTGCAAAAACAAATTCTGGTTGGTAAAATGCTCCTACCATATTTTTACCAGAATCCACATTCACAGCCACCTTACCTCCAACAGACGAGTCAACGGATGCAAGTAAGGTTGTTGGAACTTGTACAAATCGTACCCCTCTTTGATAAGTGGCAGCAACAAATCCAGTGAAATCGCCTACAACACCACCACCGAACGCAATGATTACAGCATTACGATCAGCTTCTGCTTGGATGAGTTGGTGATATACCTTTTTCATGCGGTCGATGTGTTTGTTTTTTTCGCCCGCTTTCAGATAAATAAAATGGAAGGGTATGTTACTATTTTTTAATTCTTTTGTGATGTATTTTTCGTAAATCCCAGCAATTTCGCGATTTGTGAATACAAACACTTGGGATACTTTTTTTAAGTTCTTTAGTTTTTCAGAAAGACCAACAAAGTCTTCATGTAATTCGATCGGATAACGAAAATCGGATCCAACGATTTCTCTTTCTGATAACTTCATGGTTCATTCACCCATGGGCTAGAAATATATCTAGGTTTATTTGTGCTTTTAGAGCGAAAGTAATGTTTTATGTCTGGGCGTAAATCCATACCCAGAATCTCTTTTGGAGTAAAATACCCAAATCCAGAGATTGCCTTTTCTTTGGCATTCAGAACAGGTAAAAGTTCTTTCACTTTGGTTAAAAAAACAATTTGGATGAGGTGTCTTTTTTTATTGGGATCAATGGATTCGTTTAATAATAAAAATTCCGTAGAACTCACTTCGAGAGACAATTCTTCTTTTAATTCTCGTTTGAGAGCTTCTTCTCCTGATTCTCCAAATTCGATCCCACCACCAGGAAGTAACCAATAACCCGATTGTTTTTTCTGTTGTTGGACGAGTAAAATTTTTCCTTTGGAATCTTGGATGAGAGCTGCCACTCGGACTCGCATAGATTTGGATTTTAATAAAAAATCGATCATAGTAGTTTTAAAAATTGAAGAGCAGCTTTTGCTGCCATTTGTTCAGCTCTTCGTTTATTTTTTCCATCACCGCTCGTTTGAAAGTATTGTTCACAAGAGACAGAAACTAAAAATTCTTTCTCGTGATCAGGGCCTTCTTCTTTCAAAAGAACATACTCTGGTAATTTTTTCCATTTCTTTTGGCAAAATTCTTGTAAAATGGTTTTATAATCTTTTGTTTCTTCCGCGTTTTCAATCGCCTTTTCCATCTTCTGGAAGTGAGGAGTTAAAAAAATACGACAACTGTTTAATCCTTGGTCTAGATACAAGGCACCTAAAAAGGCTTCAAAACAATCTGCTTGTAAATTCAGGTTCACTTCTCCCTTTTCTTTTTCTCCTTTTCCTAGGAGTAAGAACTCAGGGAAGAGGTAGTGACGCGATAGTTTGGCAATGGCGGGGGCTGAAACCATTTTGCTCTTGAGCTTTGCGAGAATCCCTTCTTTGCCCTTAGGAAGCGATTTGTAAAGGTATTCAGCGGCCAAAATGCCAAGCACAGAGTCTCCTAAAAATTCCAATCGTTCATTGTCTGATAAATACCGATCCGAGTCTTCGTTGGCAAATGACCTATGAACAAAGGCTAGGTGAAGAAGTGAAATATCCTTAAAACTAGTATGGGTAAGAGTTTGTAATTCTTGGAGAGAGGAAATTCTTTCGGGAGAGAGTTTGATGCGAATGGAATGGGACAAGGGAAAAAGATCCGGGTTCCTCTATTCGGGGAACCCGGTTTTTGGATTGGGAATTACCCCTTAAGTTTATCGATGAATTTAATTACATCGCCTACGGTTTGGATTTTTTCTGCGTCTTCATCAGAAATTTCCACACCAAACTCTTCTTCAAGAGCCATCACTAGTTCAACTGTGTCAAGAGAGTCAGCACCAAGATCATTGATGAAGTGAGCTTCAGGTGTAACTTCTGATTCATCAACACCAAGTTGTTCTACGATGATTGACTTAATTTTTTCGAAATCTGCCATTTTATATCCTCCAGGCCACTGTGAACAGTGGGGCAAGTGTTAAATCGTTTTCCGCCAGGTATATATGTACGCCTAGCGTTTTTTTAAAATGAAATTGTCGGAATTTTTGGCAAGTCTAAATAGATTATTTTCCTCTTGAAACCTTTGCCATCATTCTAACATCACCTAACATAGATTATAACCGATAATCCACCGAGTACCCAATAAAAAAGAACCAATCTGTCTTCCTTTCGGAGCTTTGGCAATATCTTACTCTGAATTCCAATAGATTGATCTATTTTAACAGAATTATATTCCGCTATAACAGATTCTACTTCCCGAAACCAAAAGGGAGTCCGAAATCAACCCTAAGAAATTTATTTTTTAGGAGCCAGCCATGATTCAGAAATGGACAAAAACTCTCTCTTCCCTATTCCTACTTTCCTCTTTTGTTTTTTGTACAGAAAAAAAAGACAACAATGATGCCTTACTTGCCGGGTTATTACTCTCTTTAGCCAACCAAGTGAAAGTGAATTCAGCAACTGATTTAGTCAATGAGTCAGCAGAGGATTACAACGAAAACAATTGGGGACTCATCACAGGATCTACCTTAAATCGATTTGTGTCCGATTGGCAGGCAAACAAACCAAGCCATATCACAGGAAATCTAATCATCTTACAAACAGATGTGGCGAACCGAGTTGCAGCAGATTCTCATCTAGCTTACGTAAAATCGGATGCCTCAAAGGGTGTTTATGTATACGAATTAAATGATTACCGAACCGGTTTTCGTTTCAACCAGACAAGAGATTCTGGTCTTTTTTCCAATTCAGTTGCTTACCAAGCAAATGGTGAATTTGTCGATGATTGGCTGAATACATTTGGCATCAATCCAACAAGAGATCTAATCGTTTTTGCTGTTGGTACTGGAAATGGAACCACAGTTGCCGCTGACCCGGGAACAGCAACTGCAACTGCGGCAGGTGGAGTTCAAGATATTACCAGAGGTGTTTATTGGTTACGGTATTGGGGTGTTGATATCAAACACCTTGCAATATTAAATGGTAATTTGCGAAGTAACTTTGCACAAACTTATACAGCTCAAACCAGTTCATCCAAAAGTACGCTTCCCGGAAAAGGAAACTTTAGTGTGAAAAGTATAAGAGTGGATAATACCATCATCACTTCTGGACTTGAAGACATCTACGAAATTGCAAAAAACAATCTAGAAGCACAAATCCCAGGGCTTACCACAAAACAGTTCTTAATTGACGCAAGGCCGACAGCACAATTTGGAGCTTCAGCCTCAAGATCTGCCGGAGTGAATGGAAATATTACACAATACATTACGACTAGTTGGGATTCTGCTGGAGCTCCAGTAGTATGGACAGCGACCGGTGACCGCAATATTGCAGAGACTACTGGAAAAACCTATGTGCCTTTCGAACGGATTTGCTGCCTTAAATATTCTCGGGTATCCATCGACATACTATGATGGTTCACTTGTCGAATGGACATCACTCATTGCTACACATCCAGACTCAAGTATCAACCAAGTCCCTACTGATTTTAAATGGAGAACTGACTTAAATGCAGTAAGTGTATTTGATTATAACCCACAGCTCAATAATACAGGGAATGTTGGTGCTGCATTTAATAGGGTTAAACCAGCACCAATCAATCTTCAAGCAACCACCACAAAAAAATTCATTCAGGAAGACAAAGCTTACAAGTATTAAATTCTTTCCCAGTTTACACTTTCGTCTCTTGGTGAAAACCAAGAGACATTCTTTTCCAAATTAAAATCCCTTTTCAAAAAACTTTTTATCTGGCAGTTTGGCCAAATGGCAAGGAACGAAAAAGAAGAATCCATCCACATAGGATTTCGCGAAGCAATTACACTCATAGTACCTTATTTTCAAAAGAAATTATGGTTACAAACGAAATCAGTCGTGTGGGTTGTTTTGTATCTAACCTTATTCCAACTCATCATATTAAGGATTCCGATCAAAGAAGCAGGAACTATCTCGATTGGAATTTTTGCAATCATACTCGGACTTACTTTTTTTATGGAAGGATTGTATTTAGGGATTATGCCTTTAGGAGAAAGCATTGGCCTTCGACTTCCTAGAAAAGTTGGATTGTTTTCGATCATTCTTTTTTGTTTATTTGTTGGGATTGTAGCGACACTTGCTGAACCTGCCATCGCTGTTTTAAAACAATGTGGGTCCACCGTTTCTCCCTGGGAAGCGCCACTGCTTTATCACCTTCTGAATGAAGGAGCAGATGTTTTATTTTTCAGTATTGCTTTCGGTGTTGGTGTATCAATCGTACTGGGAGTTCTAAGAATCATCTACGGAGTTTCTCTTTCGAAATTTTTGATTCCAAGTTTGGTTGTATTACTTTGTATCACTGTTTATTCTTTTTTTGATGAAAACTTACGATTGGTTTCGGGTCTTGCTTGGGATTCAGGAGTTGTGGCAACGGGTTCTCTCACCGTTCCCTTGATTGTTGCATTAGGAATAGGAGTTTCTAAATCAGCACAATCCAGTGATTCCACAACTGGATTTGGTGTTGTGACTCTCGCCTCCTTGTTTCCCATTTTTAGTGTTTTTTTTGTAGGAATATATTTTTCCAGTGTAGTGCCAAATCCAATGCCCAAAGAAGTTTTTCTAAAAGGTGGAATATCAGCACAAGAACACAAACTGATGTTTGGTGAAAAAGAAATCAATTTTCAAAATGGAGACTTAAATCGGGAACAAACTTCTCAACTTTCTATCCATAGTAAAATTTCAAAAATTTTAGAAGGTATGGGTGAGGGATTTACGAATTCACTCCAAGCAATTTTACCGCTAGCAGGATGTTTACTTATTTTTTTATACTTCATTTTGAAAGAATCAGTTCCTTTTGCCGACGAATTGTATTTAGGAATTGTTTTTGTTTTGATTGGACTTTCCATTTTCAATTTTGGAATCTTTTTTGGTTTGAGTAAATTAGGGAGCCAAGTTGGAAATAAATTACCTTCCTCCTTTCGTTCGATTGAACTAACAGACTCAATTCGCGAAATCCAGGGATTTAATCCTTCGATAGTTGTAAAAGCCACAGATGAAGTTGGAACCACAGAAGAGTTCTTCTATTTAAAGGAGAAAAAGTCATTTAGCCAAATTCCCTACCGTGAAAAAAATTATCATCCTGAATCCAAACTTTACCAATATGTTCCGATCCATGGACCATTATTTGGCAAGGAAGAAAATCTATTAGGTTATTTTGTTGTATTGGTTTTTGCTTTTGTATTAGGATACAGTGCAACCCTAGCAGAACCTGCGTTAAGTGCATTAGGAAATAGCGTAGAAGAAGTAACAGTTGGAACCGTCAAAAAAACAATTCTGATCCAAGCCGTTGGGATTGGTGTAGGAATTGGAACTTTGTTAGGGATTTTAAAAATCCTAATCAGTATTCCCTTACTTTATATATTATTACCGTCTTATCTTGTTTTGATTTTATTAACACTTGTCAGCAAACCCGAATTCATCGATATCGCCTGGGATAGTGCAGGTGTCACCACAGGTCCAATTACTGTTCCCTTAGTGATTGTATTAGGGTTAGGAATTGGAAACCAACTCAATATCGTCGATGGATTTGGTGTTCTCTCTTCCACTGCTATTTTCCCTGTTCTCACCGTTCTCATCATGGGATTATGGATGGAACGCGCCAGAAGACAATCCATCGCAGAATTGGAGACGGAATCAGAATGAACCATTGTGACGCGATTCGAATTACAACAATTGTCCATAAAGACTTAAGTGACGAATTACAAAAAACATTCAAAGATTTGAATGTTCCGTATTATTCTTGGGAACTAGGTCGGTATCCTATTTTAAAACGGAATCGAATTTTTTTATTAAATTTGTATTCGAGTAACCAACTTTATGACCTACCAGTGGTCATCTTCCAAGTGTTTACCGACAAAAAAACGGAAGATTTTTTATTAAATTCCATCATAGAAGCGGCTGATCTCACAATTCCTGGGCATGGTTCGATTTATTCAGAAGAAGTGAAAGTATACAACCCAATCGCGGAATCCTTCCTCTATCACAATCCCATGAAAGTGAAAAAAGCTCTCGGATTTACTGGACTTACTGGTATTTTCTGTATCATCCAAAGAGGAGCTGCCGACAACATGTCCCATTATATTTTGGAGAATGGAATTGCTGTTCCCACAATCACTTATGGGATCGGAAGAGGACTCCGTGACCGACTTGGACTCTTACGAATTACCATTCCAAAAGAAAAAGAAATTGTGAAGATGGTTGTCCATTCTTCTGACGCAGAACATGCTTTGAATTTTATTATCGAAGCAGGGAAACTCGACCTACCAGGAAAAGGATTTATCTTCCAATACCCAATCAAACGAGGACTCATCAATACCAAAATCAGTTTGGATGGACCCAAACAAGCGGCAAGTATGGAACAAGTGATTTCTGCTTTAGACCATTTGTATGGGAATCTAGAATGGAGAAGGCAATTCACAACCTTTCGCAAAGGGGGAAGAAAACGAAATTACTTTGAAGGAGTCAATATCCACCTCAATGCCAAAGAAGGAACTGTTGAAAAAATTTTAATGAAACTGGCAAAATTAGGAATTTCTGGCGCCACAATTTCACAAGACAAACTGATCAAAAGAGAAAATGAAGAAATCAATTTTGATCCAGCAAGAGACTCAGCAAATCTTCTAATCCCCAAATCAATGTTAGCGGAAGTAATTTCTGAGTTGGACGGGTATGGATTTTTTACAAATGAATTTGAAGGGATTGCTTACACAATGGAAATTCCAAGAGCTTTTTCTTACCAATCGAAACCGTTGAAACAAAAGTAGGAAAATCGATCAGTGGATGAGGAGAAATATTGTGAAATTGGTTCTGTGTGGTGAGAAATGACTCCACTTGAGATGTAGATACCCCAAGTGGATGGAAAGAATCCTTCTTTTTAGTGACCGCCACCTGGTAAAAAGCCACCACCATTGATGTCCAGGATATGCCCTGTGATAAAAGAAGAAGCATCTGATGCAAGGAATGCAATTCCATTTGCGATGTCTTCAGGAAGACCAGCACGTTTTAATGGAATCGCTTGCACCATACCGTGTCTGATATTCTCAGGAATTGCTTCTGTCATTTCTGTTGCAATGAAACCTGGAGCAATCGCATTACAACGAACTTTTCTAGAAGCCATCTCAAGAGCCACAGCTTTTGTAAAACCAATCACACCTGCTTTTGATGCAGAGTAATTTGTTTGTCCAATATTTCCGTTTTCGCCAGAGATAGAAGATAAGTTAATGATGGATCCACCATTTTCTTGTTTCATCATCACTTTGATCGCTGCTTGTGTACAGAGATAAGTTCCAGTAAGGTTTACAGCAATGACCGCATCCCACTGCTCTTTTTTCATTCTCATAAGGAGTGTATCACGAGTGATACCTGCGTTATTCACAAGGATATCAACTGATCCAAATTCTTTTTTTGCTGTATCAATTAGTTTTTGAGCATCTTCTTCCACAGATACATTGGCAACAACTGCGATTGCTTTGTATCCTTTGGATTTAAGTTCTTCCGCAGTAGCGTTTGTTGCTTCTGGGTTCATGTCTGCTACAACGATGTTTGCACCAAGAGATGCAAGTTTCAAACAAGTTGCCTTTCCGATTCCTCTTGCACCACCGGTTACGATGGCTGTTTTCCCTGATAAACTGATCATTTTTGGTTCCTCTTTTTTCTAATTCCTAAACAATTTACTAAACAAATCAAATAAATGAAAACAAACATGTCCAAATTCGAATCGCAAAATCACCTAATTCTAATTCTGCGAGATATCTAAATACGCGATCCAAACTCTCTCTTTTTGATTCTCTGTTTTTTTAGTGAGAATCCCCCAAGATATTTTTATATTCTCCCAAACGTTCACGAATTCTTTCGTTGATGCCATGTTTAGCACATTCAGCAATCACTCTTACTGCATTCTTCACCGCAAGAGCGTTAGACGATCCATGTCCAATCATACAAATCCCTTCCACACCTAGCAGAAGTGCGCCGCCATATTCAGCGTAATCCAATCGTTTTTTCACAGCAGTAAATGTGGATTTTAATAATAAAGCACCTGTTTTTGCAAGGCTAGATTGTCTGATGGAATTGCGTAAGACATTGAAAATTGATTTCGCAAGACCTTCTGTGGCTTTTAGGACAATGTTTCCTATAAATCCATCACAGACGACAACATCCACTTCTCGTCCACTACCGTATAAATCACGTCCTTCCACATTACCGACAAAGTTAAACGGAATTTTTTTTAAGAGATCAAAGGTTTTGACAGAAACGGTATTTCCTTTTTTGTCTTCTTCCCCATTGGATAGGATTCCTACTTTGGGACTTTTGATGCCAAATAGTTCTTTTGCATAAATTTCACCCATAATGGCAAATTGCGCAAGGTATTCTGGTTTGCAGTCAACATTGGCACCGGCATCTAACAGAAGTACAGGTGGCCCTTCTTCTCTGGGAATATGAGCCGCAATGGGTGGGCGTAAAACGCCAGGTAGGCGACCAAGGTGTAATAATGCAGCGGCCATAGTAGCGCCAGTGTTTCCCGGGGAAAACACACCGATACATTCTTTATCTGCTACTAAACGAACTGCTTTGACTACGGAAGAATCCTCCATAGCGCGGACAGCTATGGATGGAGAATCATTCATACCGATGATCTCGGTAGAATGTATGACACGGATTTTTTCTGTGTCATAATCGAATTTTAACAGGATATCAAGTAACTCTTGTTCATCGCCAACGAGCGAAACAGACAGTCCGAATTCTCGTACTGCCAGCACCGCGCCCTCGACAATACCTTCAGGGCCGTAATCTCCGCTCATCGCGTCCACGGCGACCCACATGACGGTTAGTTATCTTCGGTCGTTTTTTTAACTTTTTGAGCGACTACGAGTTTACCCTTATAAAAACCGCAATAAGGGCATACACGGTGGGAAAGAACAAATGATCCACAATTGGAACACGGGTTTAAGTTAGGTTTGCCTATCGCGTGATGGGCTCTTTTCGTTCTAACTTTCGATTTTGATTTACGTCTCTTTGGGACTGCCATGGCTATCCTCTATGGAATTATAACTGGTTTTTACTATGTTTTGGAAATCCGATGTGAAAACAATATTTTAATTTTCTAGGCTCTCGATAAGAGACCGTAATTCGGCGTGTTTGTGATAAAAAGAGGATCGATTGCTCACTAAACGGGCCGTACTATACAAAATCGACTCAAATTCCTTGAGACCGTTGGCTTTTAAGGTGCCACCAGTGGAAACTAAGTCCACAATACAGTCCGAAAGACCTACAATGGGAGCAAGTTCTATCGAACCATAGAGTTTGATGATTTCACAAGAAATGCCTTTGGAAAAAAAATACTCCCGAGTGAGGTTCGGGTATTTGGTTGCCACACGCACTTTGGAACGTTTGGCGAAGAGATCAAAGTCAGGGAAGGATGCGAGGGAGAGACGACAGGCTCCTAATTTGAGATCCACAGGTGCCACAAGGTCGAAACCACCCTCTTTTAGGATATCCCAACCCACAATTCCAGCATCTGCAGCTGCTTCTTCCACATAGGTGCATACATCTTGGGATCTAACAAATAATAGGCGGAGGCGTTTGTCTTCGGAGACGTAAGTAAGTTCTTTGGAACCCTCAGATGGCAAATTTTTTAGCCACCCTTTGGATTGCAAAAGAAGTGCAGTTTCTTCGGCAAGCCTACCTTTCGGGAGAGCCAAAGTTAACATAAGTTAGTTTTTCCCGAGTTTCAGCAGTAAATAACTAGAAAGAAGTTTCACTTCTTCCCCAGATTCTGCGCCATCGAGTTTTACAGCTTTTTCTAAGAATTGTTTCGCACCTGGTTTATCTCCCGTAAGGAAAGACAACCGTCCTGCTTGGTAATAAGACCATGCTTTGAACCCATTGAGTTCACGAGCCGGTTCCACCACAGTCGCTGCGATTTTATAATTTTCTAAAGATTTGGCATTGTTTTTTTCACGTTCCCGGTAATTGCCCGCGATGTAAAAATAAAGAGCTTTGATTTCTTTGGGAGTATCGATTTTTTTTGCCGCATCTTCTAAGTAAGACGCTGCTTTCCCAAATTCACCCTTCTCAGCATACAACTTAGAAAGGTCTTTCCAAACTCGAAGTTCCATTCGACCGGTACTTTGGTTTTGTAAAAACACTTCCAAACTTTGGATTTGTGCATCCAAACTAACATTTACTTTTTGATGAGTGAGTTTTAAGTCTTCTAAGGTAACCGTTTCTTTATCAAAAAGATATTGTCTGTATTCAAAAAAACCAATCACACCAGCTAACACAACGATAGCAGATGCTAGACTGATAAATACAGACTTACGATTTTTAGATAAAAAATGAGTGAACTTTAAAAAAACAAGTTCCGCTTTGGAACCTTCAAAATCAGCGAACTCATCCTTCTCGATGAGTTCGGCTTGTTTTTTTTGTTCGATGATGTTCTTCTTATGAAACTTATCCATAGACCTATCGGTTTTGGTTTAAATTCATAAAAGATCCGATGGATTCACGTGAAGGTTGGTTGTCTTCCTTCATGTATTTAGCCATCTCTTCTCTTTCTACAGCTTTATCAAAGTCTTTGATTGAGAGGGAGATCTTTTTGTTGTTAGGTTCAATTTTCACCACAACAGTGCGAACAGAATCACCTACTTTGTAAAGGTCTTCTAACTTGATGTTACGACCATCTGGGATTTCAGAAATGTGAACAAGGCCTTCGTAACCTGGTTCCACTTCCACAAACACCCCAAAACTAACGATGGATTTCACACGACCTTCTACAAGAGTACCTGGTGGGTATTTTTTGCGAAGAGCTTCATAAGGATGCTCAGAAAGTTGTTTTAATCCACAGCTAATGCGTTGTGCATCTAAGTTGACATCTAGGATTTTGTATTGAACCGATTGGCCTTTTTTGAGGAGGTTTAAAGGGTTCTTTTCTTTTTCATCCCAAGTGATGTCGGAGATATGAATGAGTCCTTCGATTCCACTTTCTACTTCTACGAAAGCACCGTATTTAGTGATTCCAGTGATTTTACCTTCGAGAACATTTCCTGCACGAACGTTTGCAGAAAGAGCTTCCCAAGGGTTAGGAAGGAGTTGTTTGAGTCCGAGAGACAAACGTCTTGCTTCGAAATCAATGTCTAAAATTTCAGAGTCAACTTCTTGGCCTTTTTTCAAAACATCTTTTGGATGAGGTGGTTTTTTTGCCCAAGAAAGTTCTGTTGTATGGATGAGTCCTTCTAAACCTTCTTTGAGTTCAACGAAAGCACCGAAGTTAGTAAGGGAAGTCACGATTCCTCGCACCACCATTCCTTTTTCGAGTTCTTTCTTTGCCCAAGCCCAAGGATCTTCATACAACTGTTTGATGCCTAGGGAAAGTTTGTTATTTTCCTTATCAACTTCTAAGACAATCACTTCGACTTCCGCGCCGATGTTGAAGTATTGTTTGAAAGGAGCAAATTTTTTATAAGAGATATCGTTTTGACGAAGAAGTCCTACTACATCGTAAACAGAAAGGAAAACACCAAAATTGGCAATTTTAACCACCTTTCCTGTTACCTTGTCTCCTACTTTGACCTTACCGAGGAGTTCTTCCCACTTTTCGCCGTTGATTTCGTCGAGAAGGGTTTTTCGAGACACCACACCGGTTCTCGTTTTTTCGTTGAGTTCAATGATTTTGAAGGAAAACTCTTTTCCACCTTCAGTGGATTCTTTGAAACGGACACCTACGTGAGAAGCAGGGAGGAATAATTGGATTCCTTCACTTTCTACGAGGTAACCTTTGTTTTTCACTTCGCCGACAATTTTGCCAGAGAGGGGATATCCGTTTTGACTTGCATCTTTGATGGTTTCCCAACCAACTCTTTGGTCCGCTTCTTTTTTGGAGAGGACACAATACCCGTCGACCCGCTTTTTGATGATCGCACTGACTTTCTCACCACGTTTTGGCGTTTCAGAGAAGTCTTCACGAGAAACACGAGCTTCTAATTTTTCTCCAATATCAAGGAAAACAGTGTCACCGATGACATCGACTACAGTCCCTTCAATCAGGGTGCCTTTTCCTGCGGAGTTCTCTTGTTCTTGTGCTTGTGACTGCGATTCCCACTTCTCTAATAATTCGCCGAAGGAAGTGGTCTCATTTTTGGGGGAGGATGGGTTGGTTGAATTCAATGGTTACCGGGATACAAAACTTAGATTTGCCCAGAGGATGAAACCTTGGACAGGATAGTATTTAGGACAGTTTCTGTGTCGAGGGTGCTCGTGTCAATCAGGATTGCGTCGGAAGCTTTTTTCAGGGGAGCCACAGTACGGGTGGTGTCACTCTCATCCCTGGCCACAATCTCATCCTTGATGTGGTTTAGGTCGGCTTTGAAGCCTTTGGCAACTAGTTCATCGTATCGGCGTTTGGCCCGGACTTCCACAGAGGCAGTGAGAAAAAATTTAAATTTCGACTTTGGAAACACTTCGGTTCCAATGTCTCGGCCATCCATCACGAGTTTGTGAGTTCTGGCAAATTCTCGGATGTGGCGGTTTAAGATTTCTCGAAAAGCGCGTCTTGGGGCAATGTAACGGATTTTTTTTGTGATCTCTGGATCGCGAATTTCATGGCTTATGTCTCTTTCTCCCAGGAACATGATGTTTTCGCCTTGGGAAGAGAGTTCACAATGTACGGGAATCTTTGCCACAGAGAATCCAAACTCGGCTTCGTCTTTTTCCAAGAGGCAAGCATCTGCCAGTTTCTCTGTGAAAAATGGAAATTTAGATTCATCTTCTCCAGTGGTTTGGAATTTTTCCCAAATCGCAAACGTGAGGGCGCGGTAAAAGGCACCTGAATCCAAATAATGAAATCCCAATTTGGTGGCGATCATGCGGGCAAGAGTACTTTTTCCAGAACCAGCTGGCCCATCAATGGCGATTACGTTTTCTATCAATTGTAAACTCATAACTAGAAAACCAAAATACTCGAATGGAATTGACTTTGTCTAGAGGAATTCTCGTCCGAAAGAGAGTCGAACTTCCCGGAACCATCTCTATCGATGATTTCCATTTACGAAACGGAACTTGAGTTGGTTCTCAATTTTGATTTTGGATCACATTGATTCCAGAATCTCAAAAAATCCCGGGAAACTAGTATCTACCCAACTCGTATCATCAAACGAAAGTGCAACGCCAGATAATTTAGAGAGGATCGCAAAACTCATTGCTATGCGATGATCCATATAGGTTTCAATTTTAGTGGATTGGATGGTTTGTATTTCTCCAAACTCATAGCCGTCCTTAGTTTCGTTCACCTTCACTCCCAATTTTTCTAAATTGGAAACCATGGATTGGATTCGATCGGATTCTTTGGCTCGAAGTTCTTCCGCATGAGAGATTTGGAAACCACCTTCCGAAAAAAGTCCTGCAATGGTAAGGATTGGAATTTCATCGATGATCGAAGGAATTAAATCTTCCGTGATTACCGTGCGTTTCAATTGAGATGGATAAACAAGTAGATCCCCAATCTCTTCTCCACATTCCACACGTTTGGCGACGATTTCAATTTTGCCACCCATGTTGTGTAAAACGGTAAGAATTCCAATCCGAGAAGGATTCAGTCCAATGTTTTTGACGAGAAGTGGTTCACTTCCCCCTGCACAAAGACCAAACACAATATAAAATGCAGCACTAGAAATATCTCCAGGGATCACATACTTGGTGCCTTCAAATTGGTAAGGAGGTTTGACAGTAAAGTGAACTGGAGAATGGTGAATGATATTCCCACCCAGGAATCGAATCATATTTTCCGTGTGATCTCTTGATACTTCCGATTCCTTGTACTCAATCGAAATACCAGAAGCCAAAGCAGCAAGAACAAGCGCACTTTTGATTTGAGCAGAGGCAATGGTACTCTCGTAAGAATAGTCTTTTAATTGTTTTCCTTGGATGTGGAGAGGTGCTCTGTCGTTCCCATCGATCGATCGAATCTCAGCTCCCATTTCTTTTAAAGGGTTCATGATCCTTGCCATAGGCCGTTTGCAGAGAGAGGCATCACCAGTGAGAGTCGCTTCGATCCCCGGAAGGCCTGCGAGTAACCCAGCAGAGAGTCGAATTCCTGTTCCTGCGTTTCCAAAATCCAATACTCCTTTCGGAGACTTGAGGTTGTGTTTTCCAGGACTCACCACTGCATAACTTCCTTTTCCTAGGGAAGAGACAGAAAGTCCCATCGATTCAAAACAATGTAAGGTGTGGAGAGGATCTTCTCCTTCTAAAAATCCATGAATTTCGGATTTTCCTTGGGAGAGAGCGCAAAAAAGGACGGATCTATGTGAGATCGACTTATCCCCTGGGACATAAATTTCTTTTTTCGCATTTAATTTGATTTGTGGTCGTAACATGTTGTATTTTTCTAAAAAGTATTTTGCAATTTGGCGCTTCTTTATTAGCGTTTGTCGGAAACCTAAGTTTCCTTTACGAACAACCAAATGCCTCTAGATACCAGTAAAAATAACCAAAAGATCCCAGTCAATCCCGGTGAAGTCCTTTTCATTGGAGGTAAAGCCTCTCAGTCCATGAACATCCTTCACGAGGGTTCGGTGCGAGTGGAAACCACACTCGGAGACACAAGCATTGTTCTTTATAGTTTGGATGGGGCAAACCTAACACCAGGTATCTTTGCACTCCTGGAAGGAACACCCTATCCCTATACCATTCGTGCAAAAACTTCCTGTGTTGTGTCCACATATGTGATGAACCAAGCAAATGCTAAAAAAACTCTCACTTCCAAGGTATCAGTGGGAGTGATGGCAGTTCGCACTTTACTAAAAGAAATCGGGGAACTCTACAAACGAGTTTTATCCATCAAGGGCCTTGCAGCCAAGTTTGATCAAACGATGGATAATTTAGGTGCTGTGTATTATATTTTAAATCCTTCTATCTTTTCTGATGTCAATCCCGGTGGGATGATCACAAGAGATGAAACCATTATCGATCCCGTGATGAAACTCATCCGAAACAATTTAGCTGGGTTCCAAGAACATGGTGGTATGTTACCAGACAAACCAACAATCAACTTCTTAGAAGAGGACCATGGTGAGTTTTTTGAAAAAGATTATAACGAATCCATTGAGTGGAACGATGCGGAATTCCATTTCATTCGAAAAATTCTATCGGTGAATCCAAAAATTTCACAAGCATTGTTTGAAGCAGACCCAACTCTTTTACAAAGTGCTGCAGAAAGTTATGTAAAAACCTATCGCGAGTTATTCGAATTACTCAGCAAAGAAACATTTGATTTATCTGAAACGATGACTTCTATGTTTGTTGGGGAAAATTCCTTATTAGAAAAATTTAACCTCACGTTAGACCTATTTAATACTGGTTATTCAACAATCCCATCTACTGTATTACTTCCCATCACAGAATGGGCTTTAAAAAAATCCAAATCCTTGTTAGAGGAATACAAACAAATTTTTGGAACCAACTTTGGTTCTCTTGGCAATAACCTGGACAAACTTGAATCCAAACAAGCAGAACTCACTTCTAAATATGGTCATGAACTGAGTGCACAAAAAAACAAAGAAGAAGCCATTGCCCAAGGGGGAGATCCAATCCGTGCCGGCATTGATACCCAAGCTCTCAAAGTAGAACTTTTAAACTCGGCAAGCCAAATCCTCAATTATTCACAGGTTGATCCCGAATCCGTAAAAGAGTTTTCCACTCTCATGGTAAAACTGAAGTCTTTCAAAAACCCACTCGATCCAGAGCCGGACAACCGAAAAATCCGTAGAACCATTGCCAAAACCTATTGGGATGTGTACAAAAAATCCTTCACCAAATGGTTACAATCAGGCAAACAAGCGCCAAAAGCCGTTGAACTAATGTTACGTTATGGTTATTTTGACGAAACCTTACTCGACGATGGCCATATTGTAGAACTCGTAGGTCGTTTGTACCAACCAGGTGGGAATCCAAGTGCTCCGATCCACCACGGTACCGATTGGTTAGAAAAAATTTATTCAAGAGAAGTTCCAACATCTGTAGATGAACTCGGGCAAACTTTTTTTGAAAAACTAAAAATGGATCTCAAAGATTCTGGAATCAAATCCGAAAAAGACATTCCCCCTGATTATGATACAGGAGAAGCAAGACTTGGTTCGGAAATTTCTTCCATGTATGAACCAAACGTACGTTTGACATCAGGTAACATTGCAAGTCACTTCCCAATTCTCACAAAATACCATATCACCATTCCTTTGGAAAAATGTTTTGTTTCGAAAGATGATGTGGAAAAGGCACTGCAATACATCTTAAGTATTGATTACACCGCTTTCAATCGTGAGGTCATTTACCGAAACGAAGACATTGGAATCAAAAACGAATTTATCCAAAGGTCCATCATTCCAGATTTTATCCTCGTCCCTTCTATAGGACCCAAAATCATGATGTGGCAAGACCTTTCGATCTTTCGTGGTGCGGGATCCAAAGAATCCAGAGGAAAGTATGCCGTAGGTTTGAAAACAGTGTGAGTTAACTCTAAGGCTCTTAAGTAATTGTCCAAACGTTTCACTTTGACAAAATTGATGATTTCGGTTTGGATTTTCTCTTTGGGAAGGTATCCCACGATGATCATACGAGGAAAGAGGTTCTTCTTCAGTAGACCAATGAAGTCCTCAAAACTATCCACACGGTCAATGAACCCTTCGTAAGCTCCACCACCCAAGTTCATAATCTGGGTCACAATGTCCATGGAAAAGGATACTCCTTCCATCGTAGACATATCTGAAATGATGACAAGTCCCTCGTCTGGTTGGAACACTTTGAACATGTCCACACCTTTGAAGTGCCGGCGGAGGAGTTTGGCTGCGGAAACGTCAATTTCCTGGGCCTTTGCCAAAAGCACCTTCCCTTGTGGGTCTAAAATGGGGTCTCGGGTGATGAGATACCGCTTTTTCACGGCATTTTGGTTCATAACTCGAAAGGCCTTTACTTTTTCTTCGATTTCATCTAAAGTAGAGTAACCAATTTTGAGTACGTTCTCCCGTTTGCGTTTCCCGATGTCTGTTTCTTCCATGAAAGCTTGGTGCCTAAATCTTTGTATTGCTTATCCTATGGTAATTCTGCCAATGTATAGCATATTTTTGTCTAAGGTTTAAAATGCGGTTCAAATTTTACGGATTTCTAATGGTTTGTTTTTTTTGGGGTTGTTCTTCGGTCGATTTCATCCCAGAACCTGATTTTAGGCCAAATGATCACCGTTATAAGTTGCAAACTTGGGAAGAAGTGGAAATCCTTCGAGAAAGACCAAAAAAACTCTTTAAAATCGTGGGTGAGATCATCATTCGAAATACAGAGGACCTGACTTGGGAAGACTATGAACCCCGCTTAAAAAAAGATATGTTCCGACGAAAAATCGACGGGGTTTGGATGACAGAAAAGAATCAATCCTTGGTTGACAATGTTTCGGTGCAAACCATGGACCAAAAGGGTCGCACAACCAATTCCTATGTGCAAAAGTCCAACCTGCCTTATTGGAAAGGCTATGCCTTCCGTTATAAATAATCCTATGCCAAGAAAATTTGATTCTGAAATCTACATCTCCCCGGCCGACGAATGGATCTTTCGTGGGAATCCCATTGATAAAGAGGAAATCCTCACCTACTTTCGTAACAATCTACATGGTAACGAAAAAGGTGTGTATATTGAAAATACCTTTGGTGAACTTTCGGAACACGGGTACTTAAAAATAGACGGCTTTCCTTGTCATGTTGTACACGTGGAAGTGACAGAAGGGGAAATTTCCTTTATTACCGATGATGGACGGAGTTATCTCCTTGGTGAGTTTGAAATTTATGAAACAAAAGACGGTGGAATTTTGGGACTAAAGGCAAATGAAGAAAGGATCAAATACCGTTTCACTTGGAATGCCGCCAAAGAATTGTCTGATTTGTTAACAGAGGAAGATGGTTTGACCTATTTGGATTGGAAGGGTGTGAAAATGCAAATTCCAACCTACGAGGGAGAGGTAACGGTTCCCCTCCCCACTGACTACAGTTAATTGGAAGGAGCTTCTTCGTCCGCTTTCAATTCTCTCCAAAGTTCATTCGCTTCCATAAAATCTTTTTTTAAGGAAAGAGCTTTGTGTAAGTATTGTAAGGATCTTTCTGGACGATTCCAAAGTTTGTAAAGGGTCGCTAAATTAAAATAGGAAATATGAGGGGCATCATTTCGTTCACAACGAACTGATTTTTTCAGCCAATACACTGCCTCTTTGTCATTTCCCATTCGAAGGAGTAAAACTCCGATTTCGTTACAAGGATTTCCGTATTCATGGTCTAAACTAACGGCTTTGTAATAAGATGCCAAAGCATCACTCCATAATCCAAGAGCGTTTTGGACAAGTCCCAAGTAAAAATAAGCTTCCTCTGATTCTTCCAATTCTAAACTGGAACGAAGGTGGAATTCGGCACGATCTAAATCACCGATTTTGAAATGGTCTTTTGCTAAATCTAAAGAAAGTTGGAAAGAACTTGAAGACAAAGAGATCCTCACCTGTTTTCTTTCATTTTCGGAAGCCTTAAAAATCTCCTTGAAAACTTATTTTTTATTTTTGCAAACTAGGTAATAAATCTTCTGCAATCTGAGCTGCCGTTAACCGGTAATGTTCTAAAATTTGGTTTCTTTCCCCTTGGTGGATCGGTTCCAAAGGAAGAGCAAATGTTTTTAAGAACTTTCCAATGAGATTGTTTGGGATTTCGTTCAAAAGATAACCGGAAGCACCAGAATGTAGGTAACTTTCATCTAAAATGATAAACTGTTTGGTTTTTTGAATGAATGTGTGAACGAGGTCCTTGTCGTAAGGTCGTAACCAAAAGAGATCAATCACAGAAACATGATACCCTTTCGATTGTAAGGCCAAAGCCACTTGTTTGGCAATAGGCAACATAAAACCTAGAGACAAGATGAGTAAATCCTCCCCTTCCATGACAAGCCTTGCTTTTGCTTTTTGGATAGGGTTTGGGGATTCAAACTTTAACTCCCGTAAGTCGCCATTGTCTTTTGGAAACCGAATGGCAATGGGATGTTCAAAGTAATCCTTCATAAAATGAAGGCTGTCAATGATGTCCTGAGCAGAACTTGGTACCATGATGTCCATATTGGGTAGACCTGCTAAGTATCCTAAGTCAGACAAACCTTGGTGCGTTTCCCCGTCTGGCCCCACAATTCCTGCCCGGTCGATGACAAATCGTACGGGTAAGTTCATGAGGGATACATCTTCTACTAATTGGTCCATTGCTCTCGTTAAAAATGTAGAATAAATACACATGAATGGAATGGCACCACCACTTGTCATAGCACCTGCAAAGGCAACGGAGTGTTGTTCGGCAATTCCTACATCAAATGTATGGTTGGGATAGGTTTCTTGGTAATCGCGGAGTCCTGATCCTTCAATCATAGCTGGAGTGATGACCGCAATACGTTTGTCTTTGTTTGTTAAATCGATGAGAGTTTTTCCCACAATTTTCGAGAGACCAATTTTATTAGAATCGGAAGTCGCCATCTTCCCTGACTCTTTGTTAAATGGCGTCACACCATGGTATTTGATGGGGTCAGCTTCCGCTGGTTTGTATCCTTTTCCTTTTTGTGTGAGGACATGGAGAAGGATTGGGCCTTGGATTTTGGATAGGTTTTGCAACATTTGTACGACTCGATTGACATCGTGGCCGTCAATGGGTCCAAAATAGGTAAACCCAAGGTCTTCAAAAAGTCCACCTGGACGCATCATAAAATGCTTAAAGGATGTTTCCATATTATGAGCTAATGCTTGTAAAGCGGGCCCAATGAGAGGAATCCATTTTAAAAAACTATAAATTGCAGTTTTGCCTTTGTTATAAACCTGAGAAGAGATGATTCGATTCAGATAATTGGAGATGGAACCAACGTTTTTGGAGATAGACATGTAGTTGTCATTTAAGATGACAAGCATATCGGGTTTGATATGGCCACCATGGTTCATGGCTTCAAGTGCCATCCCTGTGGCAATAGAAGCATCTCCAATCACAGCTGTTACTTTATAGTTCTCTCCCATTAAATCGCGAGCACATGCTTCTCCCAAGGCTTGGGAAATGGAGGTTCCAGCATGTCCCGTGTTGTACAAATCGTATTCTGATTCTTCGCGTTTAGGAAACCCAGAGAGTCCTAACCATTTACGAACCGTGGGTAGTTCTTTTTTTCGACCCGTTAGGATTTTGTGAGGATAGGTTTGGTGGCCCACATCCCAGATGATTTTGTCTTTTGGGGTTTGGAAGACGTAATGGAGAGCAACGGTGAGTTCGACGACTCCAAGGTTACTAGCAAAATGCCCTCCCACGTCGGAGAGGGTGTCAATGATGTATTCCCTGACGTCGTGACAGACGGCAGGGAGATCTGTTTCCTTTAGGTTTCTAAGGTCTTGTGGAAAATTGATTTTGTCGAGATATGGATACGATGGCATTGAAACTTCATGTTGCCGCCTTTTGGAGTGGCCGCTTCATTTTCTCCATATCTTCTGGGTTTGTGATTCCAAGCAATTCGTAAATCCGAACAGGTTGGGTTTTTCCTTTTACACGCACCAAATCAAGTTCTCTTGTCACCACTCGGTCTTTCACTTTTTCGTAGGTGTATTCTGAGATGATGATATTTGTGGTGTACATTTTATTGGAGCCTTCCAAACGGGATCCCAAGTTGATGGTGTCTCCCATACAGGTATATTCCATCCTATGGGAAGATCCCATGTTCCCTACGACCGCAGGGCCAGAGTTCAAACCACATCCAATATCGATCACAGGGACATTTCGTTCTGCCCATTTTTGTTGTAGGACTTTTAAGTGGTCGAGCTGTGCAAGAGCTGCCACGCAGGCATAATATGCATGGTCTTCCAATGGAACGGGAGCACCCCAGAATGCCATGATCGCATCTCCCATGTATTTATCGATGGTTCCTTTGTATTCGATGATGATGTCTGTCATCGCTGACAAGTATTCGTTTAGCAACTTCACCAAATCTTCTGGACCAAGTTGTTCCGAAATGGTGGTAAACCCACGAACGTCGGAGAAAAAGATCGTAATTTCTCGTTTGGATCCACCCAGTGCTAAATTGTCAGGGTGTTTGAGAAGTTCATCCACAACATCCTTGGATACGAATTTCGAGAAGGTTTGACGGATGTATTTGACGTTTTCCTCTTCTGTTAAGATTCTAAATCCAATGATGGCCACAAAAACCACGATCTGTTCGATTGTGACTGATGGTAACACTGTGATGAGATTGAATGTCTGGAAAATATAAAGAGCTGCGATCACATAGAGTAACAATTGTGTTAACATAATCGCAAAACCAATATGGGTTTTGACTCGAGGTTGCAAAAATCCAATCATCACACCAAGGCCAACGTAAATGAGAAAGATTCCCCAATTTGGCATCGTTGCCAAAAAGTCTTGGTTAAGAATTGTATTTACTGCATGAGCGTGGTGTTCAATCCCCGACATATCACCAAACGGAGATAAGTGGGAGTCTTTAGAAGCACCGCGACCAGTTGCATAGTACATCGCCACTAAGAAAATTTTATTATTGATTTGGTTTGATTCGAGTAATTCTGGATTCCAATCATTTGTGACTTCGAAAATTTCATTTTGTTTGAATGAATACCTTCCTCCCACAAAATTGATCTCCATTTGACCTTCCCAATCAATGGGGATGACCACTTCTCTGTTTTCATTCGGGATGTGCATGACATCACGTTCTTCAAACTTACGTGCTTTGACATTGAACTCACGGATGATCTTTTTAGGGATGTTTTTGAGTTTTACGTAATGACCCATGTTGACTTCGACATCTTTTTGCACATTGATCCCATAGTATTGGCAAACAATGAGTAAGTCGATGGATGGGAAATATTCTGTTTCGCGGTCTCTCCCTGAGTTATACACTTTTACCACAAGAGGCATCTTTCGGTTGAGGCCAGATTCGTCTTTTTTTACGTTTGCAAAACCAAGACCAGCTGATAAATCCCCAATGGGCTCGATCGGAGGTTGTGGGAATTTCACCCAAGAGATTCCAGCATCGTTTTCATCGATGACATTTTTTAATTGGAATTTACGTAAGATATCAATTCGTTTCTCAAGATTGAGAACTGCTTCTTTGGATTCCGCACTGACTTCCATAGGGTAGTCAAATAGAACATTGCGATTCTTTTGCAATGCAGCTACCATCTCTTCCGTTTGACCCGGTTTGTAATCCACGAAGAAAATATCGAACATCAGAATGTTGTTCGAATCTTTGAATGTTTCAATAATGTCTGCATAATAACTCCAAGGAAGTGGCCAAGTACCTTGCAATTTTTCGAGTGACTCTGTTGTGATACCAATGATGTTGATATCTTTTCTAGCATTGGCAGGTGGGTTGTATTGGATGTATTCAATCCGACCAGTATCCCCTTCACTTTCTGTTTTGGTATTGGTTCCTCTCAAAAATTGGAAACGGAATGAGATGGAATTTTCTTCCAACTCTTTGAGTGGTTGGAATGTGTTTACCATCGTATACATAAAAATGGCGATCACATAGGATAACCATATAGCACCTGACTTTTGTTTGTCTTTCGATACTTTTTCGATGATTTTGTATACAAAGTAGGAAGAAGTGAGGAGTAAAAGCATCCCACCTACCAGGAAGGAAGATTCATATACCCATCCTGTCATGACAACAGATACGATCACACCAAGTGACCCAAGGGTTGCAACGGCAACGCTGAGGTAATCCAAAATCGAAAGCGATTTTGATTCTTTGTCGGACATAGAGCCTCTTTATTCGTTTAGGAATTTCCGACCATTTTCTCGGATTTTTTAAAGAGACTCAAATGTTTTTGAGTGATTTGGGAAAAAAATTTAGGGAATGGCAACCCGAATCTTTGCAATGTACTCTGCCAAAGCTTGTTTGGCTTTGGGAAAGTCCTGTCCGTTCTCTTCAATGATCCTTTGGATGGCAGAACCGATGATAATTCCATCTGCATAACCAGAAATTTGGCTTGCTTGGTCTGGAGTGGAGATCCCAAATCCTGCACAGATAGGAAGTTGGATGGTTTCTTTTAAAAAACGAATCCTTTCTTTCAAATCTATGGAAAACTCACGGCGTTCTCCCGTTACTCCAAAGGAAGTTACATAATAGATAAATCCAGAGGATGTTTTCTTTAAAGCTTCAATCCGCTTTTTAGTTGATGCTGGTGTGACCAAATGGATGAGATCCATGTCCCTCAGTTTCAATTCCTGGAACAAAGTTTCACTTTCTTTGGTATCAAAAGGTAGGTCTGGGATCACAAGTCCAACAACCCCTGCTTCTTTTGCCCGATCTAAAAAGGTTTTGATCCCACAATGATAAATCGGGTTGAAGTAAGTAAGATAAACAAGTGGAGTTTCTTTTTTATGTTCGTGGATTTCTTTTGTGACTCGAAAAATCTCATCAAAAGAAAATTTGTTTTTTAAAGAACGTGCCACTGCTCTTTGGATCACTGGACCATCGGCAACAGGATCGGAAAAAGGAATCCCAAGTTCTAAGATATCAGCTCCATTGTCTAAAATGGTTTTTCCAAACTCAATCGAATCTGTATAATTTGGATCACCCAAAGTAAAATAAGGAATAAATGCGGATTTAATTTTTCCACTTTCAAAAAGATCTTTAATTTTACTCATTTACTTCTCTCACCTAACAAACGAAGTACTTCCGTAACATCTTTATCACCACGACCCGAGAGACAAATGATGAGGTCTTTCTTTTTTCCTAAGTCTTTGGCAACATCTCGTGCTACATGAAATGCATGTGCTGTTTCAAGTGCAGGAATGATCCCTTCAACACGAGTCACTTCCAAAAAGCAATCTAATGCTTGTTCGTCTGTCACCATACGGTAATCTACACGTTTTGTTTGGGACAAAAAAGCATGTTCTGGACCCACACCTGGATAATCAAGTCCAGCGGAAACAGAATGTGCCGGAACAATTTGACCTACGTCATCTTGGATGATGAGAGTTTTTGTTCCATGTAAAAAACCAGTTTTTCCATAAGTTAAGGTTGCAGAATGTTCACCAGGTTTGGGACCTAGACCACCAGCTTCCGCTCCATAGATCGCAACATGTTTGTCTTTCAAAAATGCATGAAACATTCCAATGGCATTCGAACCACCACCCACACAAGCGACGATCGCATGGGGGAGTTTATGATTGTGTTTTTTGAATTGTGATCTTGCTTCTTTTCCAATCACTGCTTGTAAATCACGAACAATCGTTGGGAAAGGATGAGGACCAATTGCAGACCCAACAATATAATGAGTTGTGGAGACATTCAGTGCCCAGTCGCGCATGGCTTCGCTCGTTGCCTCTTTGAGTGTGGCTTCTCCTGCTGTTACTGGTAAAATTTTAGCACCTAACATCTCAATTTTTTTGGCATTGAGATTTTGTCTTTCTACGTCCACTGCACCCATATAGACAACAGTTTCCATTCCAAACATAGCACCAACAGTGGCAGTCGCAAGACCGTGTTGACCAGCGCCTGTTTCAGCAATGATACGTTTTTTGCCCATGAATTTTGCAATTAACGCTTGTCCGATGGCATTATTAATTTTATGAGCGCCTGTATGATTTAAATCTTCACGTTTTAACCAGATACGTGCACCTCCCCAATGTTTGGTGAGACGTTCTGCGTAAGTTAAAGGACTAGGTCTTCCGACATAATTGCTTAAGTAAAATTCAAGTTCCTTTTTGAACTTTTTACTTTTCTTTAACTTTTGATAGGTGGACTCTAGCTCTTCGAGAGCCTCTGTTAGAATTTCTGGTGCATATCTGCCACCAAATTCTCCAAAATATCCAGGTTGGTTTTTGCCCATATGTCCCAAGATAGAGGGATAGGTGAATATGAAAACTGCTTCTTTTGGGGGAGGTGGGGAGTTGGTGGATTTTTAAGAAGATTTCCCCGCCCTAATCGAACTGGGTGGGGTTATCCACCCGCCACCCAATGACCTCTGTTTATCACAGAAGCCGATTTGGATCTACAAGTTCCTTTGCTTTCAAAAAAAATTCTTGGGAAAAGTTCATGTTCCCGCAAGAGATACGTCATTTTGGATCGTTTCTTCCAGTTTTGCGATTTTCTTTTGGAGGTTTGAGACTAAATCTTCGTTTGTCGTAAAAGGAATGGTCTCTTCCACCATGGACTTACGATCAAGAATGGTGATCTCATTTTTCTCCAAAAACCCTTTTCCTAAGGTGATTCGGATGGGAAACCCAATGAGTTCGGAATCTTTAAATTTGAATCCGGGACCAAGGTCACGGTCATCCCACAAGACTTCAATCCCAGCCGCGACAAGTGCCTTATAGATAGATTCAATTTTTGCTATGTCATCAGGATTTTTGGCAATACTCACCAAACACACCGTAAACGGTGCGATGGAAACTGGCCAAAAAATCCCTTTGTCATCATTACATTGTTCGATCACGGTTGCCATACATCGGTTCACACCAATTCCATAACAACCCATGGTTGTGGTGGTGGCTTTCCCTTTGTCATTGAGAACAGTGATATCAAATGATTTGGAATACTTTTGTCCTAATTTAAAAATATGACCGACCTCAATCCCCTTCTCTGCGGTTAATCCTGTTCCACATGACGGACATGGATCGCCTACCTTTGCTTGGGATACATCGATCTTTGTCACTTCTTCTTCTTTAAAAAAAGAAGAGAGCTGAATACCTGCTATGTGGTGATCAACTTCATTCGCACCAGCGATGTATTGAAATTTCCAATCGAGTAAAGCATCAATGTAAATTTTAAGTGAATCGGATTTTGGAAACCCTGGTCCGATAAAACCTGGGACAAGACCAAGTTTTTCCATTTCAGCTGGACCCATCGGCCGTAGTTCATTACAACCCAAATGGTTTTTTAATTTGTTTTCGTTTAGCTCGCGGTCTCCTTCTAAAAAGGCGAGGACATATTGTCCATCAGCAACGAGTGCCACAGCTTTCAAAAGATTCTCTTCTTTTGTGTTTAAAAACTCTGCAACTTCCGCGATGGACTTTTTCGCAGGAGTAGAAAGTTTTCCGTTACCATTAAATGCTTGTTTGGTTGCATTGTTTTTAGCGATCACAGGAGTTTTTTCAATATTTCCTGAATAATGGCAAGATGGACAAATTGTGAGAGTCTCTTCTCCGATCGGTGACACAACCATAAACTCTTCCGATGCAGAACCACCCATATTCCCTGAGTCCGCTTGGACAGGAATTGTCGAAAGTCCCATCCCAGCAAAAATCCTTCGATAGGTTTTACGCATTGTTTGGTAGGTTTTGTCTAAGGATTCATCATCTAAATGGAAGGAATACGCATCCTTCATGGTAAACTCACGGGAACGAATCACACCAAACCTTGGGCGGATTTCATCTCGGAATTTTGTATGGATTTGATAAACATTGATCGGAAGGTCTTTGTAAGAACGAACCATCGGTTTTATGAGCACACAAAATGATTCTTCATGTGTGGGGCCAAGGCAACTTTCGTTGTCATGGCGGTCTTTCAAACGAAACATCTCTTTCCCCATTTTGTCCCAACGACCAGATTCTTTCCAAATTTCACTTGGTGTTAAGATAGGAAGTTGGAATTCCAAAGCTCCAGCCGCATCCATTTCTTTTCTGACAATGCCTTCAATCTTACGAAGCACACGTAACCCAAGTGGTAAATAGGAATACAGACCTGCTGCAGACTTACGGATAAGGCCTGCGCGCATCATCAATTTATGAGATGCGACCACTGCATCTTGTGGGTCTTCTTTGGCAGTAGGAATTAAATAGGAACTAGCTTTCATTTCATTTTTCTCTTTATGATTAACAATCTAACAATACAAAGTTTGGTTTTAAAAAATACGCATCACATCATTGAAGGAAACATAGAGTCCAAGCCCAATGAGAAAGAAAAAACCCAATCGGAAGATGGCTTCAATGGCTTTCCTCGGAAGTGGTCTTCCTGTAATCGCCTCATAAGCATAGAGTACGATGTGTCCGCCGTCAGCCATAGGAATGGGGAGTAAGTTCATCACCATCAGTGCTAATGAAATTTTTGCAACAAAGTCAAGATAGGTGACCCAACCATATTCCAAACTGATCCCAGCAATCTGCACAATCCCAATCGGACCCGACAAATTTTCTTTTGGAGACAACATTCCCGAAAACAACATGCCAATTCCCTTTAATGTAGTGGAAACGTTTTCGTATACTTTGTTCCCTGCACCGACTAGCGATGAATAAACGGTAGATTCTTTCTGTATTTTTTCGGCTTCAAATTTCATGGAAGCACGAAAGCCAAGAAGACCAATCGGTTTTACATTCACATCCGCAATGTATTTCATATTGCCGATCCAAATTTCTTTTTTACCTGCACTGGTTTTTAAATACGAAGTAAATGCATCCGCAGACGTAAACATTTGGTTTTGGATCTTTAAATTGGAAAGTCGGTTTTCGATCTCCGCATCATAACTATCCAATCGAAAATAAGGAATTCCTAATTCAGGGAATTTTGGATGTTCGATATTCCAAAATTCATATACATTGGCACCTAACACTGGGATTTGAATGGTTACTTTTTCTGTTGCCCAAGGAGTAAGGAGTGGATAGGTTTTACGTTCCACTTCGACAGGAATGGTTTTTCCTTGGTGTTTTCCGAGTTCTGTTTGTAATTCAGGCACGGTATGAACATCCACACCCGCCACGGTTAAAATCATATCTCCGTCTTTCAAAAAAGAGAGAGCTCTCCTTCTGAGTGATTTTTCCCGTTCTGCAATTTCATGTTGTTTTAGGAGTTCTTCTGGAATCTCTTCTTTTCGTTCTTCAATTTTTTCTTGGAAGTAAATAGAAGATTTATCTTCTTTATCTAAAACATTTGCCATAAAGTGGCTGATCTGTTCCCCATAAGTAAACGTAGCCACCACTCTCCTTTCTCCAAACGGCATCACCCCAATCGTAGGATGCCCACCAGCAGAGTATAAATTGGGAACAATTTCGACTGTCTTTGTTTCGTTATCCCGTTTGTAAGTCACTTGGATGGGATCACCCGATGTTAAACTCACATTGGTAAAAATATCTTCAAAACTTTCTGTGGGTTTTCCATTGATGGAGAGAATTTTATCACCCGTACGAAGACCTGCATTGTAAGCGGGGCTTGATACTTTGTTTGCATCTTCAATGAAAATGCGGTTGGAAGAAGGACTGTCTCCCGAAAGTTCCAAAATAAATAATAAGAAAAAACCTAACACTAAATTGGCGAAAGGGCCACCAAGGACAGGAACCATACGACGAAGTGGCGGAGTCGCAAGTAAATCCCCTTGTTTTGGCTTTTTAGTTTTGCTATAATCATCCCCACGAAATAAAACATATCCACCGATGGGAATGGCAGTGATTTGGTAGATGGTTTTCCCAATCCGTTTTTTCCAAATCCCTTTTCCATAACCTAACGAAAAAATACGTGCTTCCACACCTACCAGTTTCCCACATAAGAGGTGCCCCAATTCATGGATAAAAATCGATACAGCTAACATGAATACAGCGCCGAGTATTAATACGATCATGTAGTCACTCCCCCTTTTAAAAATTCAGATTGGATCAAATTACGTGTTTCTTTGTCTTTTTCCAAATACCCTTCAAGGGTCTCTGGAAATTCATTTTTGACTTGGTTTAAGGCGGACTCAATGAGCCTTGGAATTGTAGTAAAAGAAATTTTTTCTTTTAAAAAAAGTGCCACAGCTTCTTCGTTTGCTGCATTAAAGATACAAGGTGCCACTCCACCAGCTTTCCCCGCTTGGTATGCCAGTGTGAGTCCCGGATACCGTTTGGTATCTGGTGGAAAAAATTCCAAGGTTTTCCAAGTGGAAGGTTTTCGTTCGATGAGCATTTGCGGAGTTGGATTTGGATAAAATAAGGAATGAGCGATAGGATAGACCATATCGGGGTGGCTTGTGTATTGCAAACAAGCACCGTCTCTCGTTTCAATGATTCCATGAGTCAATGACTGCGGATGGATCACCACCTCAATCTCGTCATACGAAAACCCAAAGAGAAAATGCGCTTCGATGACTTCGAGACCCTTATTGATAAGACCCGCTGAATCCACAGTGATTTTTGGACCCATCGACCAAGTTGGATGATTGAGCGCCTGTTTGACGGAAACATGCTCTAACTCTTCGATGGGAAGTGTGCGAAAACTTCCCCCCGATGCAGTGAGAGTAATCGCGCGGATATTGGAACGAGCTTCTCTTTCGATGAGTTGAAACAGTGCATTGTGTTCGGAATCCACTGGCACCATTAGCGTGTTGTGTTTTGAGACCAAACGATTGATGAGAGGCCCAAATGTAACGAGTGTTTCTTTATTGGCGATGGCTATTTTTTTGCCAGCTTCAATGGCCGCAATGGTAGGAAGGACTCCCCTTGCCCCAACCACAGCGGTTACCACAACATCCACAGAAGACAATTTGACTAAGTCAGTAAGAGAATGGTTTCCATACAAAATCTTTGTGGAACCAAAACGATCCCCAAACTGACCCACTAACTTGGGATCGGTGATACAAACCACTTCGGGAGAAAATTCAGCAATAAGGAGCTTCGCCGTTTCCCAATTGGAGTGAACGGAAAAACTACGTAGCGAAAACTGGTCTCGGAATTGCCTGAGCACCTTCACCGTGGAAGAGCCAACAGAACCTGAAATTCCTAATACCGAGACACCTACCATATATTGTTTAGACAGATCCGAGCCGAATGATCAGACAGGGAATCCGAGGAAACCTTTGAAGAGAAAGTAATAATAAATAGCAGGCACTGTAAACAAAAGGGCGTCTGCCAAATCCAAAACCCCACCGTGGCCTGGGATGAGACTTCCGGAATCTTTGATTTTGGCATCACGTTTCATCGCAGACTCAGCCAAATCTCCCATCACAGAAATCACGGAAATCACAAAGGATAAAACAATGGTTTCGAGAATCCCCACTGGCAATTTCACACCACTAAAGTGTTCCCAAGCCACATTGAGAACTTGCGCCCCAATGACAGCAGTTAGGTTCCCTGTTACATATCCTTCCCAAGTTTTTTTCGGCGAGATTTTTAAACCTGCCGGGTGTTTTCCAAACCATCTACCACCGAAATAAGCACCCGCATCACTCATAAATGTGATCACAGACACAAGAAAGATATAGTAAGTTCCAAACGGTAAAGCGAGAAGGAGTAAAAAATGACCAATAGGAATGGCGATGTAGATGGGACCAAGCATGGTTCCACCGACGGAAAACAATGCTCCATCTAACGGACGTTTTAGAATTTGCAAAATCCAAACCGTGATGGAAAGCGCCACGAGTAAAAAAGGAGTGGGATGGAATCCTTCTCGGAAAAGTTTCGAAAGTTCCAAAACAAAACCAGGAGGTGTCACTTCAAATTGTAATCCCAAAAACTGAATGTAATACACAGTAAAAATGAGTAAGGAAAATAGAAGCCCTGTTCCAAAAAATGGTTTTGATTCTTCGGTTTTACAGAAGGCATATAACTCTTTCAGCCCAAGGTAAATCAATACGACACCAAAGAGATAAAATTCAATGAAATACCATGAGCTATGGAAGATCATAAAGACATAGATAAAAGTAAGCACAATTGCAGACAGAATACGGAGTGTCGTTTCACTCATAACAAACCACCAAATTTTCGTTTTCGGGAATCAAAAAACTGAAGAGCTTCCTCAAGTGAGGTCCTTCCAAAGTCCGGCCAAAGTGTACTCGTAAAATACATTTCTGCGTATGCACTTTGCCATAATAGAAAGTTAGAAATCCTTTGTTCTCCCGCAGTTCTGATCAATAAATCTACGGGTGGCAAAGGGGATGTATACAAATATTTTTCAAATTCTTTGGGGGAAATGGCTTTGTCCAAAGCTTCTTTTTTGGCCTTACGTGCTGCCATCACCCGGGAAAAATTACTTAAAATTTCTTCATGACCACCATAATTCAAACAAAAGTTAGCTGTGAGTTTTTTGTTTTTTTTAGTCACGGCCATGGCGTGGTCAATTTTTGCCAAAACCGTTTTGGACAGTTTGTTCCTTGCCCCACTGTGGTGAATCCGAATCCCTTTCTCGTGAATGGTATCGAGGCGAGTTTCGATAAACTCAACTAACAGATCAAAGATGGCTTGGATTTCGGTGATAGGACGTTTCCAGTTTTCTGTGGAGAAAGCATAGAGGGAGATATTTGGGATTTTGTATTCCAAAGCCACATCCAAAAGGCGATCAATTGCATTTGCCCCTTCTCTGTGGCCTTCGGTTCTTTTTTTCCCTTGGTTTTCCGCCCACCTGCCATTTCCGTCCATGATGACAGCAATGTGGGAAGGGATTGAGTTCAACTTCATAGGAAATTAAAGAGTAGTGATCTCTTTTTCTTTTTCCTTTTCTAAATCTCCCAATTTTGCAATATAAGAATCCGTAATTTTTTGGATTTTATCTTGGTGGCCTTTGACTTCATCTTGGGACATTTCAGATTGGTGTTTTTTTAATTCATCATTGGCATCACGGCGGATGTTACGAATCGCAACTTTTTTTTCTTCCGCTTTTTGTTTCACCACTTTCGCAAGTTCTTTTCGTCTTTCCCCTGTTAGTTCAGGGATATTGATCCGAATGCTAGAACCGTCGTTATTTGGTGTGAGCCCAAGACTTGCAGCAAAAATTGCTTTTTCAATGTCTTTTAACATTCCTTTTTCAAAAGGAGTGATGAGAATCACACGTGGCTCAGGGCAGGCAATTTTTCCGAGTTGGTTGAGTGGAGTGAGTGTTCCATAGTAGTCCACTCGCACATCTTCCACCATCATCGGATTTGCTTTTCCCGTACGAATGGTTCCAAAGTCTTTTTTTAGAGCTTCCACTGTTTTGTCCATTTTGGACTGCATGGATTTTATAATTTCATCTACCATCTAGAATTACTTCCTCTGTATTGGAAATCAATGTACCAATTGGTTCCCCATCGATTAATTTTCTTAAATTACCAGCTTTAAAAATATCAAACACTATGATTGGCATATTATTATCCATACATAGACTGAGTGCTGTTGAATCCATAACCTTTAACCGGTGTTTGATGGACTCCATAAAAGAAACTTGTAAATACCTTTGTGCATTTGGATCTTTTTTTGGATCCGCAGTGTACACACCGTCCACTTTGGTTGCCTTGAGAATCACTTCGCAACCCACTTCCACAGCCCGTAAGGATGCAGTAGTATCTGTTGTGAAATAAGGATTCCCTGTTCCGCCAGCAAAAATAATCACACGATTTTTTTCTAAATGGCGAACGGCACGTCTACGAATATAAGGTTCTGCAACGGATTTCATTTCGATGGCGGAAAGAACTCGGGTAAACATCCCTTGTTTTTCGCATGCATCTTGTAAGGCGAGACCATTCATGATGGTACCAAGCATACCCATATAATCGGCAGTGGCACGGTCCATTCCAGACTTTGCTAAGGTTTCGCCGCGGATCATATTCCCACCACCAACAACCACAGCCACTTCCAGACCTAAGTCATGAACTTCTTTGATTTGTCCGGCAAGTGAGAATGTTTTGTTGGTATCAATACCAAGTTCACCCTCACCGGCGAGAGCCTCGCCGGAGATTTTAATTAGGATGCGTTTGAAACGCGGACTAGTTCCCACCTACTTGGAACCTCGAGAACCTACCAACAGTAATGTTCTCTCCAAATTTTGCAATGGCTTCTTGGAGAAGGTCATTGATGGTTTTGGAGTTGTCACGAATTGATTTTTGGTGGATGAGACAAATCTCTTCGTAGAACTTTTTCATTTTACCAGGAAGGATTTTTTCGATTTGATCCGCTTTTTTCCCTTCTTTTTCAAGAAGAGCTTTTTGTACGTTCATTTCGTTCTCAATTTCAGATTTTGGAATGGATTCTTCGTTTACATACAAAGGATTCATCGCAGTGATTTGAAGAGCGATCTCTTTTCCAAGAGCTTCAAACGCTTCGTTGTTTGCTACGAAATCAGTTTCACAGTTGAGCTCGACTAGAACTCCCGTTTTCCCTGTTCCGTGAACATAAGCGATGATTTTTCCTTCACCAGTTTCGCGACCGGCCCGTTTTGCCGCTTTCGCTAAACCTTTTTCTCTTAAATAAGTGACTGCTTTTTCAATATCGCCACCCTTTTCTTCGAGGGCTTTTTTGCAGTCCATCATCCCCGCGCCCGTACGTTCGCGGAGGTCTTTGATTTGTTCGGAGCTAACTGCCATTACTCTTTACCTTCTGTTTCTGGTTTTGCTTCAGCTGCTGTTGCTGCAACTTCTGCTGCTTTTTTTGCTGCATCAGCATCCACAGGGATGTCTTTTGCGACTGGAGGAAGTTCATCGTCCATGATGAATTTTCCGGACTCATCGTACTCACCTTGGTATTCAAGTGCAAGTTGTTCTGCGTCCATATCTTCCGCAAAATTAGTTTGGATGACTTCGCCACCAGTTCCTTCCAGAACTGCATTTGCCATCGTATCGAGAAATAATGAAATTGCACGGATTGCATCATCGTTACCTGGAATTGGGTAATCGATTGGCTCTGGATCGCAGTTTGTATCAATCACAGCGAACACTTTTAAACCAAGTTTTTTCGCTTCTTTGACTGCGATTTCTTCTTTTTTAGGATCAATTACAAACAGGATTTCAGGCACAACTGCCATATCCTTAATCCCACCAAGTGTTTGGCGGAGTTTTTCTAACTCACGTTTGAGTGATAATGCTTCTTTTTTTGTACGAGCTTCTTGTTCGAAAGAGTTGTTCTCTTCCATTTGCTCAAGTCGTTTCAAACGAGCAATTGACTTCTTAACTGTGTTCCAGTTTGTGAGAAGTCCACCTAACCAACGGTTAGATACATAGTACATACTGCACGCTTGTGCTGCTCTTTCGATGGCACCGCGAGCTTGTTTTTTTGTTCCCACAAAGAGAACTTTTTTTCCTTGGCCAGTTAACTTTTTCAAAGCATCATAAGCTTCTTTTGTTTTTTGAACTGTCTTTTGGAGGTCGATGATGTGGATCCCGTTACGAGCCGTATAAACATAAGGACTCATTTTTGGGTTCCAACGACGTGTTTGGTGGCCGAAGTGTACGCCTGCTTCTAGCAGACTTTTCATGGAAATTACTGACATACTTACCCCTTTTTTAGTGCGAGATATCCAGACGCTACAAGACCAACGATACTTGCAGGGGTTAGCTGGAACTCGACTTTAATTATATAAAGCTCAAACGATACTGGTGATTCGAACAAAAACCGAGAGAGAGTGTTTGTGCCAAAGAGACGATCTAAGACCACTCCTGCCACAGCTCCCGCCATCAGTCCCAAAAAAAGCACCAAAAGCAGGTTCCCCATCTGGGTTTTGTTCATCCAAAAGCACCTTTATCAAGCTTTCCTGTCAGAATTTGGCATTTGGGCAGATTGTCAAGGGGAAAGGAAAAGCACGGGCGCACATTTCCGGCTCTCCCTCGGCGAGGGCGCTCAGTCGATCCGGGGCGCAGGGGGATCAATTTCTAATACGGATTCCGTTTCCCTTTTTACTCTGGAATGGAAGCTCATCAATTTCGCTGAGTACTTTGACGTAACTCCCCCAACCTTTGTACCCCATATAGTAGTCAGAAGTGCACAACGGCAGATTCGGTTCGCCAGGATACACTTCCAAAACTTTCAATTGAATGGCAAAGATATTGCCATACCACGTCGTATACTTCACTGGTTGAAACGACTGCATGGCATTGATGATTTTTTCATCTTCTTGGATCTTCGCATCTTTTGTTGCTTGTTTTTGATCCTGTGCAGCGTTTATGTTCTGTTCGGCGAAGCTCATTTCTTCCATTTGGACCATTCGTTGCAATACTCACACCTGTTAACTCAGCAGATGTGGAATGTCCATCATGATTGACTGTGGATATGAGCCCTAAAGTAGAGTCAGGATCTGTATAACCAACACTAGCTGAGAGTCCGGTCCCTGCTACGTCATACATCATGGAAAAATTCCAGTCTCGACGTGGTCCTTCCCCTGTTGGGTTTTAATTCAACCCTATATTGGTTGTGACATCCCCAGCAAATTGGACTCCATGCCCTAATGAATAGGATCCTTGTACGGTCGTATTACCAGACCCAATAGATCCACCCCATCCATCTTTTGGATCAGGACTATAAGTGATTCCTAAAAGAAAATCATTATAAATGCATTTGGCGCATCGGATCTGTTAGTTGAGCGTCATTCTACAAAGTAACGTCCGCGCTATCCGGCTCAAATCTTTCCTATAGGAAAGGATTTCCGCTTCAATCGCTTGCGCGGGGTTATAATAGAATACGACATAGAAAATTGAAAATAATTACAATTCAAATAATTTAATTCAATATACTGTAAAAGAATATAAATAGCATTTTTTTTGAAATCCACTCGGACAACGAAACATAAAATCCAAATCTCTCGAATTCCTGAAATGATCTTCAGGATGAAAGTATCTACCTCCTAAAAAAACAATATTGACTTCATCGCCATTACTTCCCCCTTCCATTGTAATGAACCTAATTTCCATAGATTTCTCTAACCAATCCCGAGGAGAAACAAATGATGGCTCAATTTGGTTAGTATCAAACAAGATGGCGATTTTCTTTTGAAGTGTTCTTGTTTCAAAAAACAAATCACAAATTAAAAACTTGTGCTTTTCTTCAAAAAATCGGTCTTTTCTTCTAAATATACCATCGGTCCTTTCACCCGTGCTGAAATAAACGGTATCATCTAAAACACTTAGAACAGACTTACAGTCTTGATTTTTTATGGCAGTAAGAAAATCTCGAAAATACTTCCCTTCTCCTAATACTTTATCTGGAATTATTTCTTGAGATATTTTCATTTTAGCTTTTGACACGGGATTATCGTTTTCGGAGCAAGAAAAAGTCAAGTTCAAGCTAACGATCAACATTATGATTATCTTCATTCTTTATCTCCAACCCAATGGTCGTAAAAATCCTTTCTTTTCATCTGCTTATTTCCATCAGGCTCATAAGAGTGCAGGTGTAAATGTGGACCATCTGAATGCCCAATTGTTTTTGGAGTAGCCCCTAAAAAAGTTCCAGCTGGAAGTATTTTTTTATCCGGATCGGTGCTTTGAAAAGCTTCAATCAATTGGTTATTAATTGCAGTTAAATGTACAACATCCACGATGGAGGTTATATTTCCATTCTTATCAAGAAGTGCCAGTCGAACATTCGTACCATGGACAACGTTTGCATCTTCGAATCCTTTGCTTTTACCGCCTTCAATTTTTACATCCAACACTTTGAATTATGTATTTGGTCCATACCACATCATATCATTTCCAGCGTTTATCTTTATCCTGAAAAGAATTAAATACTTCTACGTTTGACTTACCTACGTCTTTTCTGATTTCTTTGCCTCTAGTATCCCATATAGTCGATTTGTTTTGTCTTAGGATCCTTAGTAACTTCTTTGATTTTAACTTCTTGAGTAAATTTTATCTTGTGCTCTTTTCCATCTAAAAACTTTGCATCCGTATAGCCAATTGTTTTGGAGAAAAAACTATCTGGCCTGATTCGTCTTTAATTCTTTCATAATTTTTCTCTACGATTTTTTGTATTACCTTTAAAGTTTTAGGATCCAAGCTTTTACTTGGCATTCCATAATTTTGGAGAAAATAATCAGTATTTAATCTATCCCCTTTGATCAATTTGGTAAGTGAAGAAATTAAATTGGATTCTGCGGAGCATTCGGATTTGTATTTGGGAAATTGCCAGTTGCAAAACTGAATGCGATTGCCCCACCACTCATAAGAAGCCCACCTAACGCAACACCAGCATCTGCAAAATTATCAAATATGGATATTTGGTCTTGTCGAATTTGTGCAGCTCGGTCTGCCAAATCTTCTGGAGTCATACCATTGATTTCGTCTTCTGTGAAATTTTCTTTTTCGGACATCATCAAATCCGACGATACTGACTCGATGGCCCCTTTCATATTTTTCAATTTTTAGACCTTTCGCATCATACTTTGTCAATGCAGGAGGTGCATCCAAGTACATTCCTGAAGTGACAATCTTACCTTACCGCAATTGTTCTTTAATTGCATTGTATTTCGCTTCATTGGAGCCTATCTGTGATGTGAAATCTTTCGCTTTCAGACCAAATTTAGAAAGAATACTGTTATAGGAAGTGATTGTATTCGAGGACATACTTCCCATTTCTCCTGCCTTGTATGGGAGCCTTGTTTCCTCGTGGATGAGTTTTAGTACAGCTTCCGCATTGTCACGAAATTTTACTCACTTCCTGGACCAACTGGCAAAGAATTATTTTGCATTGGCAGTTGTTTTCTCCGTTTTAGATACTCCTACTTCCCAGCTTTCACTTGCGACGCCAATCCATCGGTTAACAAATCCAATTCTTCTATCGTAAAACCGCGCAACTGCACATCTTTTAATCCAATCTCTGGATCTTTGACAGCAACTTTCAGAGCTTTCTTGAGATTGGATAGATACAGTTCTGGATATTTTTTGTCGGTATCAATATAACCAAGAAAACTTGCACCTAAATCATCTTCCACATTCACCAAAGCACGATCCTTGATGGTAACGATTACCCAGGACATGGGAGGCATTCCGTTTTCTGGATTTGATGTCTCGAAATAAAATTTACATTTGATCAAAGTATCTGTGTATTCGGAACATTTGACATTTTTTATAATTCCATCAGAATTACTACCAGCAGTATCAAATGTTGAGTATGTTTGAACTCGGTAAATCAATATTCCTTTTTCATATCCAAACCGAAACCAAACAATTGCCTCATTAAAAAGTTTTTGAGAAATTAAACTACTATCAATACCTTTAATTGAAACAAAAGGATCTGCTTGATTACCAAGAAAATAATCGAAATCTTTTAGCATCTTTAAGGTGTTAAAGCTTTCCAAACTTTCGAACTCACTTTTAGCAGCCCAGAATATACTACCATCACTTATGGATACTTTTGATTCAATTTTTCCGTAGTCAAAATTCGGAGTACTAATTTCTGTCCCTTTAGAAGGTAGCTTATCCATGTCACAACCAATCAAAAGCAACAGGAAGATAATGATATTGAAAGAATTTCTCATTTGATTAAACCCACTTTCTTTAATAGTGGAATATCATCTTTGGTGGGAACCCTTGTCTTAAACAGCGGTTCACCTGTCTTCGGATCATCTCCAGCATAAAAACTAAACTCAACATGTGTATGATCCCCTGGATTTCCGATGGATCGACCACTGTTACTAGAGATTGAGATTGCTTATCTCGTTATCACTGAGCATTTTCCTCTACAAAAAAATTCACCAGAAAGGTTAATCCTGTAAAATTTGGTGGATACAATTTGATTTTGTTCGCAAAACTCGCTGTTGATGATAGAAGAAAATATAATAGATTGTAGTTTTTCCGAAACTCGGACATTTTTTAGTCGCCAGGAAAATTCTCTTCAAACCATTGAATCCCACCACTCTCAGCATCTCCTGTTTTAAGATAATAGTTTATTTTTCTATTATCACACCAAAAAAAAGATAATTTTAAACAATCAATCTTCATTGAAGAATCGGTATCAAACTTGAACTTCAATTTTCTTGTTATTTTCTCGCTACTTTCTTTTAAGCGATCAACAAACTGGCAAGACTGATTATCACAAACAAAAGACTGATATTTTTCATAATAACTATCAGAACCTGTACTATACCAAATTTTGTAGAATGTTTCATACTTTTTAATTGAAATACGAATTGTGGATAAAGGATAGCTATTAATATCTGATCGTCCATTATACTCTTTTTCAATTTTTGTCCAATCGCCTTCGATTTTTTCTCTATTTTGAATTCCAAAATTTTTTAGTATTTTATCACATCCGAACAGAAGAATTAATGAAAAACTAATCATTGTTATCAAAACTGAATTTAAAATTTTCCCCATATCATTCACTTCCTTTTGGGTCTACTGGCTTCTTTAAATTTTCATCAATAAAAACTCCAAAATGAAAATGAGCTCCAACTTGCTGAGAAACACCATCTTTTATAAAAAAACCTGAATTACCAGAACGACCAAGCTGAGAGCCTTGATTCACTTGATCTCCAACTTTTACATCAGAAGAACTTCGGTAAGCATAAACATTATAGCCATCTTCGCTCTTTACAACAACATAATTCCCCCAAGATTCGGAATAATTAGATTTAATAACTGTTCCGCTATATACAACAGGTACAGGCGTGCCTATTGGAACAGGGAAATCTAGTCCGTTGTGAACTCCAGAATCAGTCACATCTCTTGGACCGAAATCAGAATTAATTATTGGAAAAGGTAAAATCGCACCATTTTGATTTCGGTATACAGGTAATCTTCCTTCATATTGTATAACATCATAGCCTTTAAATGCAGCTTCCACGTTTCGATTTTTAATCCTTCCTTCTTCAGTTTTTTCGTTTTCCCTCCATTCATTTTGCATTCGGTCCAATTCTGTAGTTAATTTTTTCTTTGTTTGTTCATCGTAATTTCCATTTTTAATATATTCTTCCGCTTTAGATCTATCTTTTAATATGTAAATTTCAGATAATTCTCTTTCAGGGAATCTATCAAGAATACTCGCTCTAGACTCTGAGAGGTTTAAACCTTTAATTGGTTGTCCAGGATCATCAAAGCTTCCCCAAATATGCTCACTAATGGACAAAGGACGAGTTGGAATTGCGGACTTGTTTTTATCTCCCATAGGATACTTGTTTTTAAGTTCTGTTAATGTATCTTTATC
>NZ_RQGG01000046.1 GCF_004769665.1 Leptospira kemamanensis | reverse complement strand
ATATAAAAATGTGTTAAATGAAATTGAAGAAGATAGAAAAAATGTCGATAGAACTTTAGATTTTAGATCCTTAGATGAAACTATTTTAAATGCGTGATATATTTGTAAAATTCAAGATACAAAAACAAAAATAGAAATCTTTCTTTCTGTTTATGAAACGAAAGGTATGGAATATGCTGGAACTGTCTACGTAGCGGATTTATATAGAAATAAAAAATTTATTAAAACGATTGAAAAATATAATTACGACGGTCCTTATTAAGTAATAAATGACGATCCATCAAACTTTTGATTTCGAAGGAAGTTAGTATCGAACCTGACCCTTTAAAAGATCAAGAACATCAATTTAATACGTTTGTTAATCGTCATACCAATATCACCTGCAATACTCGGTCCGATAAGCGAATTACCATTACCACCAGCAATACTCTGTCCAATAAACGAATTACAAATAACAGCTCCATAGACTCTGTCTGATAAACGAATTACCATTTTCACCCAACAGCCCCACTGCGGTTATGATATCCGAATTGCAATTATCACCCAAGTGAAATAGCACTAACCTTCCACGACGCATAGGAAATTCCAACTTTGGTTCTAAAATGAACCAAGAAAATCTTGAAATAGATTTACGCTAGTTGACAATTCTTCTTTTCAAATTCAAAAAGGTTGAGACGATAGGTTTGCAATTACATTCATAATTTGACTCAGAATAATTGAAGGCGAAGAACATGTACCAACGAAATGATCATCCAATTTCTCGATTTACTTTAAAACCAACTGTGATCCTATTCGCATTTATTTTGTTATTAATTTCCATTGTATCTTGCAAAAAAGAGAAAGGTATCAACCAACTTGATTGGCAAAATGAGTCTTTAAGTTTAACTTCAGAAATTTGTAAAAAATTTCGTGAATGCGCAGATTCAGAATGGAAAACAATTCCAGAAAATTTGAAAAAATTTACGGAAGGTCGATTGGATGAAACCAATTGTCAAAAACGATTTCGGGAAAGTAATGCTTATAAATTAATAGGATCTAATCCATTAGAAATTCAAACGATTTATAACCAATGCCACAAAGAATTGATCTCGATGAGTTGTAAGGATCTACAATCAGGTAAAATGGAAACAATTTCATCCTGTGTTTCGTTTCAAAAAATTCAAAATCGATAAATCATTGATACAGTCTATTGGTTTATACGAAGTTTTGTATGATAATAGTAGATCGATTCACATGCAAATTCATTTCATTGGAAAAGGGTTAGGAATCGAAAATGAGAAATTACTTTGATTTGATCCAAAGTTTGCTGATAAAGACTGCTTTGGTAAAATCGATGATTTCAAATTCTTCTAAATTTGGGAAAATGAGTTTGAGATTTTTGATGAACGTCAATTCGTCCACACGCATGTAATCTAAAAGGATCCTCAAACCATGTAAACTCTCGATTAATTCGTTTCTCTGTATCCAGATCGTATAAATTCCTTTTTATCTGTTTCTTCGTGCATTGTCTCTTCTGTTGAATGTTTAGCTTCAATTCATTTAGATTTTCTGAATTCTAGAGTGAAAACCTGGTTAGGTTTTAGCCTATCCAGGTTTTGATTTCTATTTGCTTTATATGAAAATTGGTTATAGAATATAATTCCTATTATACGGAACTATTGTCTGCTTTTTTGGTAAAAAGTTTTTTGATGAAACCAAGAGCAGCAATGGCACCGATCGCAATGACCTTCCAAAATTTAAGTAACAAGGCAAAAAATCCGGCTTTTGCTAACACTTTCCCAGCGATCAGTCCACCAATTCCATAAGCAGCCATTTTATCAACGCCCGGAGAATAATCTGAATATTTTTCTCCTTCATTGAATTCAGTAGAAGCAAGGATGGCTGGAATATCAGTTTGGACTAATTTTAATTTTTCAATATCAGAGATCGCATTTAGTTCCAGAATTCCTTTACGGCCCAGGATTCGAATATTATAATTGAGAGTATTGACTGTATCTCCTTCAAATTGAAGTTCTTTTGCCCAATGGAGTTTTTTTGCATTGGCATCGTAAAATGGTTTATTGGCCCAACCCACAAGTTCCATCGTCGGGTATCCTTCTTTTTTGCGATCTTCATTGCCTTCGCTAATGTCTTCTTTCATGGATTTCAAAAGATCATCATAGTTGATTTCGTTGACATCTGAATCGCTAACATATCCATCCTCTGAAAAAGAATAAGTAATGGCATACGTAAAGTTGTCACTGATAGGAGATTGGTCTGCTTTGAATAACATCCCAAGGATACCTTCGTTTAAAGGATTCCCCCATACTTCATGTAGAACAAATTGGCTTTGTTTTGCATCAAGGAATTTAAATCCTTTGGGAACCTTAATCGTTGCCAGTTTTTCACCAATGGTCACACTGCCAGTTTGGTATTTGAGGTTGTTGATTTTGTTTAGAATATCATCTTCGGCATGAACTGCCGACGTTAAAAGGAACAATCCTAAAAGAATTGTATTCAAATGTTTCATTTGTATCTCCATGGGTTTAGAATTTGGATTTCTAAGGAAAGGTTCACACGGAAATACCAAATTTTGTCAATCTAACGTTTGTTTGTAGTAAAAAGCAACTAACAAAATTAGGGTTAAGGTTAAATTTTGCTAACTCTTGCCCAATAGGATCAATAGATTCAAAAATGAAATGATCGAGAAACGTATTTTATAGCGTCCTCATAAAAAAAAATTTCAAAAAACCGATTTTAACGTTCTGAAAACCCGTGAATTCCGTTCCAAACGTTTTGGAAACATGGGGCGAAGAAAAAATGGGTTCCAATGAGTAAAATTGTATGTTATGAATTTGTAAAATTGTTAGTTTTATGCGGAAAATGACGGAATCAAATAATTTAGTCATTATCAATAGGAAACATCAAAAAGCCAGTTGCTGATGTGTTTTCAATTGCTTATTTCTTAAAGTTTATTTTTCCATTACTCTTTATTGCAACATGCACCTACATTGTAAGGCGAATTCATGGTTAACCAAGAAAGATTAGTAATGCGACCAGGTAGATTTGCTAGAAACGGAATTTGTAATATGACGATAGGAAGATTTTATGGAAATTAGAAATAGGATCTGAGTAAAGTTTTAAAAAGGAAAAGTCTTTATGAAAAATCAAATAATACTTTTAAAGTGGATTATTTACATAGTTTTGATAGCAATCACGATGAAATGCAATTTTCAGGAACAATGTTATGCACAAAACGGAAATGACTCTCTTGATGTATGTATTTCGGGACTGGCTTTATATAATGCGATCCCTGAGGAAAGAAGAACTAATTCATCGCTGGATAGGACTATATTATTTTGCTTATACGAATATAAGAAAATAGAAGAATGTAAAAAAGAACCACGTCGATGGCCATTCCAAGATTAGTTAAAGACTGAACAAGAAACTATATATTAAAGTTTGATCCCCTTCCCAACGCGAAAGGGATTGCCATGAAAAGCATTAATAGAAAGAAAAGGAAACTTCAAAAAAGCCAATGTTTGGAAATCTAATAAAATGAAATTAAAAATTGTTCAAGTAAGTCTAATTGTATTTGTGTTTTCTCTCTTAGCCTGCTCACAAAGTGAGTTTGAATATAAGATGAAATCACAGAGGGATAAATGTAAGGATGGTGTCGGGAGTGAGGGAAAAAAAGATGTAGCACGAGTCAATTGTGGCATTGCTTTACCTATAGTCATTGATAATCCACTAATCACCAATCAAAGTCCACAAGGGCAAAATAGTTTCAATTATCTTCTAACTCGATGTTTATTAGCGATTCACAAATTAAACCAATGCGAAAACAAAAGTTCTATATTCCCTTAACAGGAAGTTATTATGGAAATTAGAATTAGGATCAGAGTGAACGATTAAGGAAAATCAAATTGAGAAAGTTCAGTTTATCAAAAATAAAATTAGTACCAATTATCTTATCCATATCGGCATTTGGTATGTATTGCAATTTCGAAGAACAATGTTACTCGAGATTGGGATATAGTAATTTAGACGGATGTTATTCTTTGCTCGGGATAGATTCAATTCCAAATGAAGATAATATAAAAAGTCCAAATCTGAATTCTATACTTGTAATTTGCCTTAACCAAAGAGAGGAGCTTCGTAGATGCAAGAAAGAATCTACTCGCTGGCCTCTACCTGAATAGCAATATGTTGTTAAACAAAGTATTAAAAATCTTGATCGTTGCCATAATGTTTTCGGTCTATATTAATTGCTCTAATCAAAAAGATCAATGCCTTAAAAGGGCAGAAACGAAAGGCGGAGAGAAATACCAAGATTCAAGTTCAGCATGTGCAACTTACCTTGTTTTATCAGAAACAGCTAGGACAAGTGAAGAACAAGGAAGATCTTCTTTTGCTGCAAGATTTCTGGCAAGTGAGGCATTGGCAATTTGCATTGTAAAGGTTGCTGAAGAGCGTAAATGTCAGAGCAAATCTAAATATATCCCACATTTTGGAGATTAGTAGAACTCTATATGAAACGATACCCATTAGTTATCCTATTTCTGATCTCTTTTTTTACGAATTGTATGATTGGCACACAAAAACAAGCCTGTATGTATTATTTGGATAGAGATTTTAAATCTTATTGTGATCAGTTGGTTCTTTTATCTCCAAAAATCTTGAGTGCAGAGAAAGATTTTGCGCAAGCCAGCGTTAGCAATATTGTATTAGTTGGTTGCCTTACTTACCTAAAGAAAAAGAAAGATTGTAAGAAAGAAGAAAACAAATACTTGCCAGGATTGTATGGAGCCAATGATTTCTTTGATCAACTCAATCATTTCCAATTGTTTCAATGGAAAAAACAGAATCGAATTTCGTAACGATTTTTGGCAGTAGTATGATGGTAACGGGAAATATTTTGAAAATAAACTATAATTTGAGGATTCCGTTCAAGGTAGTAGTTTTATTTCTTATGTTAGTTGGTTCCATGAATTGCACAGACCAAAAGGACTATTGTATGGAAAGTGTTCAAAGGGAAGGTGGATTTTATTCCGGTTCTGCTAGTACTGTTTGTCTAGGATATCTAGCAAATCAGAATTACGCTAATGTGGCCGAAGCGAATGGTTAATCTTCAAGATTCAATCAGTGGTTAGCCGACCAAAGTTTAACAAACTGTTTATACAAAACAATTGAAGAAAAAAAATGTGAAAAAAAATCTGAATACATTCCACATTTTGGATATTGAATCAAATAAGTAAGTTTAGTTTTGAGAGTTTATGAGGTTACTCCAAAGAGAACAAAAGATTTGTTCCATGTTTTAGGTAAATCTAATGCTTTAGGTTCTTACTCAGAATCAAAATTGATTTCTTGAGATAAGGAAATCATAAACGTATCGTTTCCTTTAAAATTGAGATTATAACTCGTTGGTCCAAATTCTAGCCAAAGGTATTTTCTCATCACTGTGAATGAAATTTCTGTTGTGCCGTAATAAAAACCGAGACCGGTGAAAGGACTTACAGAATACGCAGTGCAAGATTCCCTTATCGTACATTTTCCCAAACCAAAATCGATGCCAATGGTTGGTTTCAAAAATCCAAAAAATTCTTTTTGGTATCGGGCGCCTAAATCAATGAGATTTGCTTCAAAATTAACTCCACTTTTTAATTCTCTGCTTTCGTACTCAGGAACCAATAAGAATACTGAATACACAAAGAATCTTTGGATGAGATTGATTTGCTCTAAGTCGGGGTTGAAATGATCAAAGAAAAATTTTGCATCAAGTCCTAATAGGTATGGATTTGATTTGAGTTTCGCATTTGTAAATCCAATGCGTAAAAATACATTTTCGTCATGAGGATTGCTTTCATACCCAACGGTTGTATATTCCGTTTTGTACTTAATGTTCCTTTCAGAAGCGACAGGTATTAATTGTAATTGTTTTTCCGAAAAGGCAGGTTGGGATGCGATTACTGCAAGACCAACACCAGGTGAGATGATAGGTTTACTGTCATTGATACTTCCACTACCATATTGAGCATATATCCGTTTTGTTTCAGCGGAGATAACAGTGGAGAGAAAAAGGATGAGAATAGAGGTATATTTGATCATTGTGAAGGAATCATTTAGTTTTGGGTGTCAATGGAAGTTAACACCGATTACGTTATCGTACTCATATAATGAAATACTGCAAATAGTTTTTCTCTTTTACATCCCCCACCGAATCACCACCGCTGCAATTCCCGCACCCACTAACGGAACCACTACGGGAAGCCAGGCATACTTCCAACCAGAATTTCCTTTATTCGGTATCGGAACGATGGAATGAATGATCCTTGGTCCTAAGTCACGAGCAGGATTGATGGCATACCCAGTGGTTCCTCCCATCGAAAGTCCGATGGCCCAAACAAGGAGTGCAACAAAGCCCGTGCCCGCAATTCCATTCGCTCCGCCGTTTGCGGGAGAAAAAATCGCATGGATCCCGAGGATGAGGAGGAAGGTTCCAAACCCTTCGCTGATCACATTGGAAAGGGTATGTTTGATGGCAGGTTCCGTGGAGAAGACGGCCAAGATTTTCCCTGGGTCTTTTGTTTCTTTCCAGTGGGGGAGGTAATGCAGATACACTAAAAAAGCACCGAGGGCAGCACCTGAAACTTGCGCTAAGCTATAAGGTAAAAAGATCGAAAAATCGCCTGATTGGATGCAAACAGAAAGTGTGACCGCTGGATTTAAGTGGGCACCAGGGCTTCCGAGTGTTTTTGCTACAAGGACTCCAAAACAAACCGCGAGGGCCCAAGCAGTAGTGATGGTAATCCAACCACCATCTTTGGCTTTGGACTTTTCTAATAAAACACCAGCGACAACTCCATCCCCGAGTAAAATCAAAACAGCCGTTCCAAAAAATTCGCCAACCAGTTCCAAAATGACCTCCTCATGCCTTCGTGAGGACTTTATCTAAAGGGACATAGAACCACTGACAACCTTTTTTGGAAGGCCATTGCATCAATTTATTCTAGGATTTTCCATTGAATCAGAAATCATGGGAAAATAGACCATGAAAAATCACGCGCTTGAGTATCACTCTAGGTTTCCGAAAGGAAAAACCAAAGTAGTTCCGACTAAACCAACGGAGAACAGTTATGACTTGTCACTAGCATACTCACCTGGCGTCGCATACCCTTGCCTTGAAATTGAAAAACAACCTGATCTCGTTTACGAATATACAAATCGTGGAAATTTAGTGGGGATCATCACCAACGGAACTGCCATTTTAGGTCTTGGCAACATTGGAGCTTCCGCTGGGAAACCAGTGATGGAAGGAAAAGCAGTTTTATTTAAAAAATTTGCAGGCATCGATGTATTTGATATCGAAATCAACGAAACCGATCCTGAAAAATTCATTACGATTGTAAAAGCCCTCGAACCAACGTTTGGTGGAATCAATTTGGAAGACATCCGTGCTCCGGAATGTTTTCACATAGAAAAAACTTTAGATGAGAGTATGAAAATTCCTGTATTCCATGATGACCAACATGGAACAGCAATCATCTCGACAGCTGCACTACTCAATTCACTGGTTCTCACTGGGAAAAAAGCAGAAAACTTAAAAGTTGTCATCAATGGAGCAGGGGCTGCGGCCATCTCCATCGCAGAAATGTTGACTCATATTGGAGTGAAACACGAGTCCATTTATATGTTGGATTCTCGTGGTGTCATCAATCACAAACGCACTAATTTACATGAATCCAAACTTCCTTTTGTTCGTAACACGGAAGCTGAGACATTAGAAGATATTTTTCCTGGAACCGATCTATTCATTGGGGTTTCTGTAGCAAACGTTGTGACCGAAGCAATGGTGAAATCTATGGCGGAAAAACCCATCATGTTTGCTCTTGCCAATCCAGATCCGGAGATTCCTTATCCAGATGCCAAACGAGCAAGACCAGACCTCATCATGGCAACAGGCCGCAGTGATTATCCAAACCAAGTGAATAATGTCCTTGGATTTCCCTTTATCTTCCGTGGGGCACTCGATGTCCGTGCGAAAGTGGTAAACATGGAAATGAAACTAGCTGCAGCATATGCACTCAGTGAACTCACAAAAATCCCTGTTCCTGTGGAAGTTTGCCAAGCTTACAACCAATTGGAAATTCGATTTGGAGAAGATTATATCATTCCAAAACCGTTAGACGAACGCGTGTTATATCATGTGGCACCTGCTGTGGCGGAAGCCGCTGTGAGAACTGGTGTGAACCAAGTGGAATACCCTGGACGCGAAGCCTACGTGAAGTTTTTGGAATCGATTATGGCACAACAAAAAGAGCCGATCAGCGCTTTAGAAATCGAAACCGATTGAACCAGGGATTGTTTTCCCTGTCGTAGATCCAAAAAAAAATTAAAAAAACCAATCCACCCTAGAAAAAGTACTTGTATAATTTTGTGCAACGCACATAACTGTATTGTGCATTGCACAAATAGGTGAAAACCAGGAGCTAAATTATGGAAAAACAAATCATGGACATTCTTAACGCTGGAATCGGTCTCTTTCAATCTGGAAAAGAAGGTTTAGAAAAAGCAAAAACACAATTGGAATCTACTTACAATGAGTTAGTTTCTAAAGGTGCTTTGGACAATACTGAGGAATCAGTAAAAATCCGCCAATCTGTGGACAAAATCCTAACAGACATTAAAGAATTCTCTAGTGTTGCTGGAAAAAACTACGACGAAACTCGTTCTAAAATCGTAGAAAACTACAACAAAATTGCTGAAGAAATCAAAGCAAAAATGCCTGAAGGAAAAATTGAATCCGTAAAAGCGAAAATCAATGAAGTAGCGGAATCAATCAAAAAAACAGGTGCTGCAAAAGCATAATTATCTTTTATCAAGAGAAGGTCGGATCTCCGGCCTTTTCTCTTCTTTCTTTTTCCTCATCTCTTCTAATCTCTATTTCAACTCAATTTGTTTGGCTTAACTCCACTCCACTCCACTCCACTTCTTCTTCTTTCCCTATTGACAGTCCTTGGATTTGGTTTCAGTTTGGAAGTCATGGTTCGTTTTTTATCTTTCATCATTCCTGTATTTTTATTTCTTTTTTCCTGTTCCATTGCTGACTTACGTCCGCCGAGTTTGTCATCCAATCGTTTGGATCCAGAGCTCAAGAAAAAAGGATTAACGTTTGTTACAAATCCCACCATCAAAGAGTTAACACCGGGTGACTGGAAGGACTACAAACAAGTTCAATTTGTTGTGAAAGATGTTTGGCATTCCAAGTTTGTTAGATTTTTTACACCCATCAAAGAATCCGAACAAAGGATGCGTGTGTATTTGGATTTTGAAACCAATTCCATGCAGGTTGAATTTTTAGGTGGGGAAAAAAAGGGCCTCATCTATGGATTGGACAAAAAGGAAACCTATTACATCGCCGCTGACACGGGTAAGGTGTTTATGGGTGATGATGAAGTCCGAATTTATTTGGAATCACTTCGTTTGTACTTAACACTTCCTTGGCGATTAAAAGAATTTCCCATCATCCAATATGCAGGACCTTCTAAAAAATTGGATCAAAACTACGAGGTTGTTTACTTCACCTCAGTGCAGTTAAATGCCAATCCAGATACCGATCAATATGTTGGTTATTTTGAAAAAACAAGTGGTGCCTTGGAATGGATGGAGTTTACCTATCGTGAATTATTTAGTTTTTACAAAGGGGTTTTGAAGTACGGATTTTATGAACCTTGGAATGAGAAACAATACCCAAGAAGGATTACCATTTTAGACAAATTTGAAGATCCAGACTTTGTACATGAAATCCGAATCGAAAAAATTGAAATTCCAGAAAAACCTATGGAAGAAGTAGATAAAGTTTTGGAATTACCGGAACCAGCACAGTAACTTTGGCATTTCCTTGGTATTGAAAAATTATACTATTTAATATTTTTTAATTCTTTGGCCATCAGACTTCTTTGCGAAAGGGATCGTAGCGGAAATCCTGCATTCCTTGCAGATTGAAGCGGAGAGCCCGGTCCACCACTGCTTCAGTGGTGGATTCGCCCCCAAACAAGCATTAGAGAATTGGATTGGGACGAATGTAGGCGTAAAAAAAGCCACTACTCAATGTTAGCAGTGGCTTTCCTTTTAGTTCAGTGTAAACCGAATCGGAACCAATACTTTAACAGTAATTGGTTTTCCTTCTAAGATGGAAGGAGAAAAACGTTTTCTTCGGTAAACTTTAATGGCTTCTTCTTCGAGTCCACCACCTAACTGCTTACCAACGGACCTAACACGTAGTACTTCTCCTGTATTGGAGATCACCACTTCCAATGTCATGGTTCCCGTCACACCAAGAGCTTTTGCATCGGAGGTGTATTCAGGTCGAACATTGGGCGAAAGGTCAACAGGAGAGGTAGCTCCTGAGACAATTGGATCAGAGGCTCCAGCGATACGTGGGTCTTCTTTTTTTTCTTCTTTTTCTTTGTCGGTTAGATCAAAGTCACCATCAGTTGGTTTGGAATCTGTGGTTGGTTCTTGGATTTGGACGTTGTCAATGAAGGCAACTTCTTCCACAAGATCATCCAAACTATCTGTTTCCAAATGAGGTGTGAACCAAAAAAGAATGATTAACGCCTGTATAACGGCGGAAATGGCAAGACCCGTTTCGATACGATAACGATCAATGAATCTATGGATTCTTTCACGTTTGGATCTTTTTTGTGTAACAACTGTTTCGCTCACGTTACTTACCTTTTAATCCGCCACCTTGGGTGGTCTTGGTAACAAGAGAAACCTTTAAGGCACCAATCTCTCGGAGAGTTTCAAAAACATTGTCTAATTCTTCATATGTCAAATCTTGATCTGCATGGATCAAAACTTTGAGATCAGGTGTTGTGGAAATTTTGGCTCTGATTTCACTCATCGCTTCGTTTAATTCCATCTTCACTGAATTGAAATAAACAGTTCTTTTTTCATCTGCCGTTAGATAGAGATTGGCGATCTTTTTGTTTAACTGCTCTCCACCAGGTACATCTGGTAAATTAATCGGAAGGTCAGGATCGGAATCTAGTACGGAGGTTACCATAAAGAACACGAGAAGTAAGAAGGCAATGTCTGCCATCGAACTTACGGGAACTGAAGGTGCGACTCTCTTTCTTCGTAACATATTATTTCTTCTTTCTCACTGAGATTTTTTCAAATCCGCGAAGTTGTACTGCTGATAAAGCATCCAACATCTTTGCATATTTGGTATCACCGGTTGTAACAATGAGTGCGAGTTTGTTTTTGAGGTCAGGGATTTCCATTTGGTTTAGGTCATCACGAAACTCTTTTAAACTCACATATTCTTTGGTTCCAAATGCCGGATTACGCATCTTGTATCTGTCTTGTGTGACCAAGATTTCATATACATTCTTTCGTAAAAATGGCTGAGGTTCGGACTGTTTGCGAGGAAGGGAGATATTGAGTCCTTCCTTTACAAAGAATACAGCTGTTACCATAAAAAATACCAAGAGTAGAAAGGCAATGTCCGACATGGATGCTGCCGAAATTTCCTCTAATTCTTGTTTTTTCTTTAACTTAATCATGGTTAGTTTACTTACCGAGCGTTACGCTTTTTTTCCGGCTTTGAGTTTTAAGTATTCTTTGTAGATTTTGTTTGCCGCTTCTTCTACTTCAGAAGTAAAGAAAGCAACTCGACCTTGTAAGTATTGGTAAAATGTCATCGCAGGAATCGCAACGATAAGACCAGCAGCAGTTGTAATTAGGGCTTCTTTGATACCGCCAGCAACTACTTTTGCGTTCACTTGGTCAGCGTTTGCAATCGCATCAAAAGCGTTGATCATACCAGATACGGTTCCAAGGAATCCAACAAGTGGTGCAATGGTTGATACTGCAGAAAGAACTGTCAGACCTTTTTCGAGTAGTGTCATCACTTCCCCTGCTTCTCTTTCGATACCAGCAGCAAAAATTTCTGGATCGTTTTGAGAAACTTCCATACCATTTTTTAATACATCAGTGATTCGTTGTCCTTCGTTTGCTTTTAAGAATTCATCTACACCATTCATACCAGAAGCATCAATCGCATCTTGTAAGTCTTGGTTGTAACCTTTTCTTACCAGTTTTGCTGTGAAGAAAAAGTAAAGTCTCTCGAGGATGACTCCGAATCCAACGATGGAAGAAAGAAGGAGTGGCCACATTGACCATCCACCAGTCACAAATAATTTAACGAGTCCGATTTCCGATTCTTGCGTTGCGGCTTCCTGTGGAGCTTCTGCTGCAGGAGCAGGAGTTTCCGTCGGTGCTTCTGTTATTTGCGTAGTATCTGTGCTAGGTGCTGTTGGATTCGCTTGCGCTTCGATTTTTCCAACAATTGTAAAAATTGTGATGAGTGCGATCACAACAGACAAAGTAATGTTTTTCTTTGTCAGGTTACATGAAACGTTCATGAATGTCTCCATATCTCATTGATATGTTTCAAATCTAGAATATCTCTGTTACATTTAGATGACAGCTGGATGACAAAGAAGGTAATTCAAGGCGAAAAAAAGAGTTCTCGGAGTTTCGGAATCCCCTCCAAAAACAAAGCAGGACCTGGTTGTAATATAATGCTTGGGTCCATCTCATAAATGCGATTGTTTTGGATAAAACCAGTGGATTGCCATTCGGGTTTATTTCGCACCCAGTCCCAATCCATTGCCTTTCCACACCAAGAACCAACGTAGATGTCGGGGTTTGCCTCTTTGACATCATTTGCTTGGATGATGCGTTCCTTGGCCATTTTCCGATCTTTGAGATGGGAAAACGAATCAATCCCACCTGCAAGTTCGATGGCTTCGCTTACCCATTGGATCCCTGTGATGAGGGGTTCATCCCATTCCTGGAAAAACACTTTGGGTTTATTGGGAATGGATTCGTTTTCCTTTTCCCAGGTTTGGATTTGTTTCTGCCAGCCATCCGTGATGGATTTGGCTTTTTCCGATTGTCCCACCAGGTTTCCGATGATTTGCATATTGGATATGATTTCCGAAATGGATCGTTGGTTGAAGATAAGAACGTTTAATCCTCGTTCTATGAGGTCTTTGGCAAGTTGGCCTTGGATGTCCGAAAACCCAATGACTAGGTCTGGATCCAAGGATAGAATTTTTTTGAGATTGCCACTGATAAAGGCTGAGACTTTTGTTTTTTCTTCTTTGGCTCTCGTCGGCCTTTCTGTATAAACAGAGATGCCTACGATCCGTTTTTCTTCGCCTAGGAGATAAATCATCTCCGTTGGTTCTTCGGTTAAACATATGATTCTTTCTGGGCCCATGGTCTTACTTTTTTGGTTGGTTTGGTTATTGATTTTGTTAATGATCCATCAACTAGTCTATCAGTCAGTCTATGTTTCCAAGAATTTAGATAAATCCACTTGGGATCCAAATAAAACAACGATATCATCTTCTCGTAACACTGTGTTGCCTTGTGGGATTCCTAAAATTTTTTCGGATTTAATATCGGAGGCTCTTTTCGCATCTTTGTTTACCGACGGCCTTTTGATGGTAATGATATTGATGTTGTACTTGTGACGAAGGTCTGCTTCTGCTATCGTTAAATTGATATAACGTTTGGGAACAGAAACTTCCACGACACTATATTCATCCGATAATAAAAAACTAGAACGCATACCAACAAATGATAAAGTTTCGGCCATACTTTTAGCGGCTTTTTCTTCCGGATTGAATAAGTCCTGGATGCCGAGTAACTCTAATACTTTTTTTTGGAGTTCAGTTTGGTATCTTGCAAAGATATTTTTGACACCCGATTTTTTTAGGCTGTCAGCACAAATGATAGATGTTTCAAAATCATCGGCGAGTGCAATGACAGCATAGTCAACATCACCGATGCCTTGTGAACGTAATGCGTGTTCGTCGGTTGCATCCAATGCCACTGCAACAGTGACGTAATCTTTGATGGAATCAATCACTGTTATGTCTTTGTCAATGGCAATTACTTCGTGCCCATCCTCAAAAAGATAACGAACAAACAGTTTACCAAAACTTCCAATCCCAATCACTGCTATTTTTTTTCTTTGCATAAGATTTAACCTACTACCACATATTCTTTCGGGTATTCATAAGCACTCGGATTCACTTTTTTAGAAAGGGCAATGAGTAATGTCAAAATTCCTACTCTTCCCACAAACATAACGACACAAATTAAAATTTTTCCAAAATCACTGAGGTGAGGAGTGAGTCCTCTTGATAAACCAGTGGTGCTATAAGCAGAAACAACTTCAAAACATAGATCAATGAAGTTTGCGTTTTCTGTAATCAATAAACAAAAAATGGATATAAAGATTACAAATAAAGATAAAACAATAGTGGCACTTGCTCTGGAAATAGTTGAATCGGCAATGGTGCGGTGGTCAATCTCCATTCTTTCTTTCCCACGGATTTGGTTAACAATATTCAATAGTGAGATGGCAAAGGTTGTTGTTTTGATCCCTCCACCTGTGGAGACAGGTGATCCTCCGACCCACATTAAAAAAAATGTAACAAATGTCATGGGGTGACCCATAAGACCCAAATCAAAAGTATGAAGTCCACCAGATCGAGTAGTGACTGAATAAAATAAAGAATGAAATACCTTTCCAACCAAAGAAAAATCTTTTAAACTCGTATTCCATTCCAACACCAAACTAGAAATCCATCCAAAGACGAGTAATAAAGCGGACATACGAAACACTAGTTTTGATGTCAAAGACCAACGAAAACGATGATCGAATGGATGGAACAATTTGGTTCTGATTTGATAGATCACTGGAAATCCTAAACTTCCCAGTACAATCAAACACATGATGGTAGATAAAAATCCTTCCGAGTCACGAAAGGCTTCTGTTGCCAAACCATTTGGCATCAAACTAAAACCCGCATTACAAAAAGCGGAAATGGAATGGAAGATCGAATAATAAACTTGTTCTGGAAAGGGAATGGGAAAGTCCGAAGGAAAAGAATAAAAGAGGATGATGGCACCAACTAGTTCAATTGTTAATGTTTGTAAGGTGATCTGTTTTAAAATTTCTTTGGCACGACCCATCGTCTCTTCAGAAAGTAAGTCTTTGATCATCAATGTATCACTGACGGATCCTTTTCCCGTGAGGAAAATAGAAAAAAAACTGGTTAAGGTCATAAGACCGAGTCCACCGACTTGGATGAGAAGTAAAATCACAAGTTGCCCTGTTAAAGTGAACTGACTGCTAATGTCAATAGTAGACAATCCTGTCACACAGGTGGCACTGATGGTTGTAAAAACTATATCAATGGTATTGACGGATCCAAAACTAGATTTCGGAAAATGTAAAAAACAAACACCAAGGGATATGATAAAGGCAAAGGAACCAACAAATACAAAGGATGGATTGAGTTTTTTGGAATCTCGTTTTTTCGATAAACGAAAAAAATGTGCCAAATTCGAAAACAAAAACAAGATTTGGTTCGCGGATAAAAAGATGAGTGTGGTGTCTTCCCCAGAGATATGATACGACTTTAAAACTTCTATGATATTTTTTTCATAGATAATTTCTAATCCTAACATACCTAGGATGATGAGTTCGATTAAATGTAATCTAAGATATTCTTTCCATTTTTTATTGGTAAATACCAAATGTAAGGTTTCATATGCGATAAAAAAACCAACTAATGTTCGGATAGAAATCGTAACATAAGGTTTCCAATCATCCGGATAATAAAATCCAAAATCTAAAATGAGAATCGCTACCGATAAAAAGCCAAACAGGATATACAACGTTCGACCGATTGGTCGCAAGTGTTCCATATAAAATTTGCGGATTTCTATTCGTTTGATTTCTGTGGAAGCTAAAATGTGAAGTAAATAAACGAAAATCCGTTTGAGTTTCAAGGTTTAACGTCTGCTAACTGCTTTTTCTTTTCGCGATATTCTTCGAGTCTTTGTCTATCTACATACACATTGGCGCCAGAGAGGCCTAGAGAACCTGTGATCAGAATCCCACTCGCAACGGCTGATTTTTGTAAGGCAACAGGCAATAAAGCGACACCACCTGAAGATGCGATCAATGCAAACGGTAATGTTAAAAAGAAAATGATATAACCTCTGCGAAACATGGTTTCTTCATAAACCGCATCTTCATCAAATTCTTCTTTTTGTTTTTTTTTGAGTTCTTGTTTGGTTCTGCTCTTTTGGAGTTGGTTTTGTAAGGCTTGTTCGTTCACTTCCCCAGTGAGAGGGTTAATCAAAGAATTTTGTGAATTGGTCAAACTATAAGGATTGTTTGCATTTTGCCCAGAGGTTGTGGAAGGCGAAGCGGATCGAGAATTTGTGAGAGCGCCAGCACCCGGAATGGAGTCGATGCCACTGTATTGAGTTTTTACATTTTTAGGAGTCGCAAGGACAGGGGTTTCAAACCTAGGAGGTTGAGTCACATCCTGCAAAACATTGGATTCAGGATCGGAACTTGGAATATTTCTCAGATCATAATTATTTGTGTCATAAAACCCTTCTTTGGTTTGGCCCACAAGTGGTCCCATCGCCAAAGAAAAGATGATCATCATCACAAAAATTTGGGAAAATACCCGCATACATTCCAGTTTACCGAATCCACACCAGGGTCAATCCAATTCACGTCCCGAAAGTTTGGTCGATCGGTAGTCCAATGAGACAGAACGTATGGATTCTAAGTCTTTGTCAGAAACACCTGCTGTGTGAGCATGTTGGTATTCTTCTGCCATCGTGGTGCCAAAAAGACCCGGATCATCCGATCCAATGGTAAGCTTCAAATCGTTTTGTAGAAAACGGGTGATGGGATGATCGATATAGGATTCCAACATTCCTATGTACAAATTGGAAGAAGGACAACATTCAATGACAACATTGGTTTTGGCTATTTTGGCCATTGCATAGTTTTGAAAGGTATGTAAGTATTGGGACTGTGTTTCATTAAAAGGAATGGTTAGGGTTTCCGAATCTAGTTTTGTTTTGAGGTCTTTTCGTTTTGTTTCCAACTCTTCTATGGCATAAAACGGACCATAGGTGGTGATTTCATCGTAATACATCAATTCGTGTTCAATTTGGTCCTTTGCTTCTGAAACTAGTTCCGTTCTTTCTTCGCCCAAAAAATAATCGGAATCAACACCAAGTGCAAGTGCATGTCCAAGGCGATGGGCGCCATTCTCGGCCGATTCCAAAACCCAACGAACGGCAGAAAAAGGAGTTTTATCACGAAAACTTTCTCCCACATGGTAAAGAATCGACAATGCAGTGTTAGGTTCTGCTTTGTTATCTTTCCCAACGGACTCAAAAAATGATTTTTTGTCTTTCGGAGGAAACCCTTCTTCGATATGACAAAAATCGATTCCCACAAGGCCTTCGCGGACCATGGATTCTTTTTCCATCCAGTTTTTCATCCAATCATAATGGCGTTCAAAATTTAGGTCACGGTGTAGGGACATGACCAATTTTCCTTGGATCCGTTTTCCTGCTTTTTTGGCGGACTCTTCTCCTTTTTTGAGTCCTTCCAAAGATGCCATGAGTTTGGAATAAAAACTTTCTTTTGGTTCTTCTTTTCCAAACATCAATCGGTATTCTGCATAGGTTATGTCTTCTAAACTATTGGCAAACACAACATCATGGGATACTTCTGTAATTTCTAGTTCATCAAACTTTACTAAGGCGATGATGAGGTTGAACTTGGATTGGAAATGCAAAAAGGGAGCTTTTTCTTTGAAATGATATAACTTTGAAAACTCTTTGAGATCAGAATAATCTTCAAAGAAAGTAGAAGGACGGATTTTGATTCCGTAAGCTTTCTCATAGGAATCTAAATAGAGATGCCATCTTGGATTCGGATTTTTTTTTCCAATTCGAAACAAAGTTTCAGGGGGTAAACATCCATAAAGGTGGTTGTGTAGATCGATATACATATAAAAATGACAAAACTATGCTTCACAAAATTAGACGCATCTTGAAGCCAACTCGACTGAATCAGAAAATTCTTGGTTTAGCAATCCCAGTTTTTTTTGGAATGATCAGTTATACTGCCATTATGGTAGCGGATACTGCTATGGTTGGCAAGTTAGGGGAAGTGCCACTTGCCGCAGTGGGATTTGGAGGGATGGTATATTTCTCCATCTTTGCATTCCTTATGGGTGGTTCTATGGCTGTCCAAATCATCGTAGCACGACGATTTGGTGAAAAAAATGAAAGAGGGGTAGGTATCACCCTCGTCAATTCGATATATTTATCCTTCGTACTAGGTTCCTTATTATCCTATTTCGGATACATCTACGCACCTAATTTGATGGCTTGGATCGGTGATGATCCAGAGGTGATTGAAGTAGCGGGTGTTTATTTATCCTATCGATTTGTGGGAACAGTTTTGTTTTTTGTTGGGTTCGCCTTACGCGGATTCTTCGACGGAATTGGGATTGTCCAAGTGGGTATGATTTCGTCGATGTTAGCGGCTGCAACGAATATCTTTTTCAACTGGTTACTGATTTTTGGAAATTGGGGATTTCCTGCGATGGGTGTGAAAGGGGCAGCCATTGCTTCGAGTTTGAGTTCTGTGCCAGCACTCCTCGTTGTATTATTTTATTTCCTTCGAAAGGATGTAATAAAGTTCTTTCGTTATGAAATTTTTTCCCCTAGTTGGGAAATCATCAAAGAACTCTGTATGGTAGGTTTTGCTCCTGCAGTGGAAGGAACCCTCGTTAACTTTGCATTTTCTGGTTTTTATAAAATCGCAGGTATGATTAGTACTACAACTCTTGCATCAGCGAGTGTTGTGCTAACATGTCTTAGTTTGTCATTTATGCCTGGATTTTCATTTGGAATTGCAGCCACAACGATTCTTGGTCAAGCCATGGGCCAAGGCAAAATCCGATTAGCTTACGAAGGAACCATGCGTTCTGCAACTTTCTCTGCGATTGTGATGGGAAGTATGGGTCTCTTTTTTATTCTTGGAGGGCCATGGCTTATCAGTTTGTTTACTGATGTTCCTAGTGTGATGAAGGAAGCATACCCCGCTCTTTGCATTGTGGCTCTCATCCAAGTGGGTGATGCCTACCATATGGTGGTGGGATCGGCTCTTCGTAGTGCGGGTATGATGTATTATGTGATGTATGTATATCTTGTTGTTTCTTTTCTCATCATGTTACCACTGGCGTATTTGTTCGGGATAGTACTAAAATGGGGAACCATTGGGATCTGGTCCGCGTTTTTTATTTGGATTTTATCGATGGCAGTGCTTTTTGTCGGAAAATTTCGTAGAAAGGAGTGGGTAAGTATACGAATTTAATAAGGTGAGGGAAGAATGAAACGAACAGAATTAGAACGTCAAGCAATACAGAAATTTTTAAAGTCTGTGGAGCTTTTCAAAAAACTTCCCCCATCTGTTTTAACAAGGCTTGCCAACAATGTCCAAGAGAAACTCATCCGTAGTCACGAGGCACTTTATTACAAGGGTGAGTCTTCTGAGTCCATCTACATTGTACGTTATGGAGAAATCCTTTTAGAAAATGTAGGTGGTCAGTCCCATGTTTATGTGGGATCAGGGCAAGTCCTTGCCGAAAACTCACTCATCTCAAGTTCCAATCATTCCACTTCTGCCATTGCCGTCATTGACTCACTTGTGTATGTGTTAAATGGAAAGTTGTTTTTACAATTGGCATCCCAAGAAAAAATCTTTGCCCAAAACATCATCCAAATGATGGGAACAAGAATGCGGGAAAATTTAGACCGCGCCAATCACAAAGAGAAAGTTACCGGTTTACGAAGGTTATGCGTTCATGTTCCTTTGGAGCCAGAATACCATTTCGGTGAAAAGGTAAAATCGTTTTTAGATGAATATGGAGAAGTGACAAAAAAACTTTCTTCGGCCATTCCCATTTCCACTTTTAAAGGAATGGACCCCACACAAATTTCTGAATATCTTACTAATATTCGAAATAAAACTCCATTACTCCATATCTATTTTGATGAATCTACTTCCAGAGTCGACTTACACTACTTAGTGGTTCAATCAGACTTTTTAGTATTTTGGGAAGATGATCCCGAAAAGTTTTACAAAGAGAAAGAAGAAATCATACAGTTTTGGAAAAGCAGAATTCGAAATTTTGAAGGTCGTGCGATCCGAATGATGGAGAGTGGGGTAAGGAAAAGTTACCTTCCCCAAGACCAAAGTCTCAAAACATTCTATCAAAAAGATACTCTCGCCCGTTATTTAGTATCAAAGACCAGAGGTCTTTCGTTAGGTGGTGGTGGAGCAAGGGCTCTTGCTCATGTGGGACTTCTTAAAGTATTACACCGGGAAGGAATCCATTTTGATTTTGTATCGGGTGCTTCTATGGGAGCTGTGATCGCGGCTTTGTATGCGAGAAAAAATAGTCCCGAGGAAATTGAAGAGATGGTAAAAAACTTCTTTGGTGGTTTGGAAAGTGCATTTGATCCTACACTTCCCGTGGTTGCTTTTTTTAAGGGCAAACGGATGAAACGGATGTTAAAAAAAGGATTTGGAGACCAAAGGATTGAAGAACTTCCACTTCCATTTGCAACTTCTGCTGTTGATTTACAAACAGGAAAGGAACATATCTTTGACCAAGGACCCATCACAGAAGCACTCACAAGTGCGATGAGTTTACCAGGTGCATTTCCTCCTTATAGGCTCGGCGAAAAGCTGTTAGTCGATGGGGGAATGATCAATAATGTTCCTGAGAATCTCATTCGTTCCAAAGGTGCGGATGTGGTGATGGGAATCAACGTCTCCCCCTTACAAGAAATTGTGCCAGTGAAACTATTTGAAGACCGTAATACCACAGAAAAAGGTTTTTTCCGTTATATTTGGGACACTCTCAAATACCCACCGATTTTGCAAATCATGACACGCACCATCACCCTGGAAGGTAGAGAGATCACTCGTCTCAAACGCCCGAAGATGGATTTATTTGTGCATTTTCATTTGGAAGAGTTTCAATTATTTGATTTTGCTCGTTACCAAGAGATCATTGATAAAGGCGAGAGAGAAGCAGAAGCCAATTTGGCTGAGATCAAACAATTGTTTTCGTAAACTCTTCAGTTTTATTCAATAATAACGATTGACAACAGTATCTTATTGCGTTAGTATTGGGCAATGATTCTCAGTTTTGCTGACAAACGAACTGAAAGAGTATGGAAAGGTGAGTTTTCTAGAGATTTACCAAAAGAGGTTCAGTTCCAAGGTAGAAAAAAGCTTAGAATGATTAACAATGCTCAAAACATTGAAGACCTAAAAGTTCCACCAGGGAATCGATTAGAATTATTGAAGGGTGATAGAGATGGTCTATATAGCATCAGAATCAATAATCAATGGCGAATTTGTTTTAGCTGGAATGGTCATAATGCCTCATTGTTAGAAATAGTTGATTATCATTAATAAGGAGATTACATGAAACGCTTACCCAATATACATCCTGGTCAAATTCTTTCAGAAGAGTTTCTAATTCCTTTAAAGATCACAGCTTATCGACTTTCCAAAGAAACAGGAATTCCACAGACAAGAATTAGTCAGATTCTTTTGCACAAAAGATCTATTTCAGCTGATACAGCGATTCGATTATCTAAATTTTTCGGGACAACTCCTCAGTTTTGGCTTGGTTTACAGAACGATTACGATCTTGAAGAAGAAATGTTAAAGAAACAAAAAGAATTTAATGGAATCCAAAATTACAAAGATTTAGCAAAAGCATCTTAATTGTGATTCATATTGATGAAATACTTTTTTGATTCCAATCCCACCTAACTGAACGATTGCGAACAGTTCAATAGGATTGGAAACTCTAATAGTAAAAATTTTTTAGTTTTATAAAGAAGAAAGGATCTCCTTTTTCTTTGCCTCAAATTCTTCGGCATTGATCAGGCCTTGGTCGAGGAGTCCTTTCAGTTTGGCAATCCTTGCTGCAGGATCGTTTGCAGCAGGAGCTTGGCCACCACCTTGGTTTTGTCCTCCGCCTTGGTTCATCATATTGCCCATCATTTGACCCATATTCATCCCCATTCCCATGCCCATACCAGCTCCCATCGCACCACCACCTTGGCCTTCGTTTTCTGCCGCAGCTTGTCCAATATCGAACATCTTTTTCTGTTGGTACTTATCTCCCAACATATCGATTTCAAATTTGTCTGTGATGATTTTTTGAATTCTTTGGTAGTTCGGATCGTTTTGGTCAAAGTTCACCGAAGATACGTTAAATTCAGTGAGATCAATTCCATACTTTTCAAATTCAGGAGCTAATTTTACTCGACCAGCAGTAGAGCTTTCATCCCTATATTTGTTAATTTCTACCACAGAAGTATTATTATTGAGAATGACTTCTGAGATAAAATCGCCAATTCCACGTACGATGTTTGGTTTTAAAAATTCATCAATGGCTTCATTTGTAGTACGATTTCCGCCTTTGACTACATTCAGTAAAAACGACCGAGAGTCTTTGATCCTGAATTTGTAATCACCAAACGCTCGTATATTGAGAACTATTTTATATTTTGGATCTTCGAGTGGAATTGGGGTTGTGGTTCCCCATTTCAAAGCCATAATGGATTTGTTTACAAAATATACTTCTGCTGTGAACGGAGTTTTCCCGCCAAAAGGAAGATTTACAAGAGCTTCTAAAATCGGAATATTTCCTGTTTTTAGAGTGTGGGTTCCAGGTCCGAATGTATCTAAAGCCTTTCCTTCCTTGAAAAAAATCGCTTCTAGGTTTTCATCCACTACCAATTGTCCTGCAGTACTAATCTCATCGGATGGGTATTTCCAAACGATTTCACTTGGGTTTCCTTCAAACTTAATTCTGTCTATTAGTGCCATTTTGTTTTCCTTTGTTTATGATTTTAAAAAAATTGAGTTTCTTGCTTCGAACTGTGTTTCGAAATCGAGTAACAGTTTGTTTACCGATTCAATAGCCGCTTCTGGGTTGGAAGCAAAGGCAGTAGGTAAGGTTTCTAAAATTTCTTTTTGTAAGCTTTCTACTTTTTCCAACATAGAAAAGTCGTGGTTGAGAACCTTTTCAATTTCAGCAGAAGTTGCCTTTACTCCAGTGCCAAGCCCATTCAGACCATACCCAGCAGACGTCACTTTCATGATGATCCGATCGAGTAAGGTTATGGCAGAATTTGTTTTTCCGATATTTTGGATTTGGGCCTTCTGGACAAAACCTTCTTCGAGTTTACGAAAACTTTCTTTGAATGTGGTTAGAATCCCACCCAGTTCCTTACGAATGAGTAAATCGGTTTTCTCAAACTCTTGATTGGCAAGGGCTTCTTCAAATAATTTTGTTTCTTTTAAAAATTTTCGAACGGGGTCTTGTTCATTCTTAAACCGTTCTAATGTAGTTTTTAACCAAGTTTGGTCCATTTTATTCCTCTGCTCCATTTCCATCTAACATTTGTATGCTGTCACAAGTGATATAATTGAAAATGACACTTTTTTCTGATTGGTATAGTGCTTTTGGTAAAACGGATTTCCATTTCGCCATATCAAATTCACAATCATGTTTTTCCCCTTTGGTTTTCCCACTGGACTCAGTGAAGTGCACCAAATACTTTTCTTCCTTTTTGCCAAGTCGTTCACAACCAATGGCAGTGCTAACACACTCACGGATTTGTGGGGTTGGCCAATATGGTTCTTGTGTGGTTCCAAAACCTTTGGCAACGGCATTCCGATCAAAGGCCCATTTATCAATGCGGTAACTGCAATGGTCATCATACACAGGTTCTTTTCTGTATTTTGTGGTACAACTTTCGCTTTCTGAAAAAGTTCCATCTCCACGATCCGAACGAACGGTGCGACAATCTTGGCCATCAGGAATGCTATCGTAACTGCGGATTTGACGGCTTCTGGAAACACTATACGCTCCCATTGGCATGGAATCGCACCAATCGGATTCGGAAACAGGTTTGAATTGATCAATCGCAATGGTGCGTGACCATTCGTGGTGAGTGACTTGGAGTTCTACTTTTTCTGTCCATAAGACACCCAAACAAACAAATCCAATCCCACCAAATAGAATGGATCCAAGCATCCAAAGCACCCATTTCGGAGTTTTAGGATGCGGTTTTACAAATTCGGAATTTTGGAAGGCAAGGTCTTCTTTTGCCTTTTGGACAGAGTCTTCCGTGACTCCATCGTGTTCGGAGCGAAGTTTTACTGACTGGGCACCATCAAGTGATCCACCACAGTTTCCACAGAAAGTTGCCTTTGCCCCATTGGCTGTTTGGCAAAAGGGACAGGTTTTATCGGCACCATAATAGATATGGTCTTGGACGGCCACTTTGTCTTCGTCTTTTGGAAAATACCTTCTGTTGGGGTCTTGTGTGGCTCCACAATTAGGACAGTGCCTATGTGTTTTCCCGAGTAATTTTTTAGAACCACAGAATTCGCAGTCCCAAAGCATTTCATAGATTTTTTCTTCTGCCATCGCAACCAAGGTTTATCCGGAAAAAATTGACTTTTGCAAGAAAAATATTTTCAATTCACGAAATCCAACATAGAATCTTTGCCATATGAGAAAGGTTTCCTCTCCAATACGTAGAAGTTTGTATTTCCTACTTTCAATTCTGATCTTGTTTGGATCACTCAGTTATGTATTCTCCCGTTCAAAACAGAATGCAGTTCATCCATTAGATAGTTTGTATTTCAAGTTATCACCTAATTCCGTTAAGGCGGATAGAAAAACTTCCTTTCGCCGGTTGTCTTTGCATTTACGAGGAACAATTCCCAATGTCAATGAATGGAAGGAATTAGAAAATTCGAATGATGAGAATTTGGAATCCTTTGCCGTCAGTTTTTTAAAACAACCGGAATTTGCCGAATATTGGGGAAACAAATTCGGAGCGATGTTACGAGACAAATCAAAAGGAAGAAAAATTCCCACAGGAACTTTTTTCCAATACCTCGCAAACTCCCTTCACCAAAACAAACCTTATGACCAATTGGTAACAGAGATGTTAACCTCTACAGGCTCAGTGAAGGAATCCCCACAAACTTTATTTTACATTCGCGATGGAGCCGATCCATTACAAACTGCAGAATATGTAGGAAGGTTATTTTATGCAAAACGTGTAGCGTGTGCTAGGTGCCATGACCATCCTTATATTTCTGATTTTACCAGAAGAGATTATTATGCTCTCGCTGCTTTTTTTAGCCAACAATACTTTCGAGATGGGAGTTGGGAACCAAACCGATATGGTAAATCACTCAGTTATGTTCCGAGAGAATTAGAAGTTCATTTGCCAATGGAAGAACAAAAAAATCTCCAAGACAAAAATAATGAGTGGAACCGTGAATTTTGGAACAAGTGGACCGACGAACAAAGAAAAGACTACCAAAAGAAACACGAATTGGAATTTGCCACCTTATATTATGAACCAAAACTCGGACTTCGTTTTCCTCATACGGATGATGCGCCTGGTGGAGATTTAGTTCGTCCCAAGTTTTTGGATGGCAAAGAAGCCAAACTGAAACCAGGTGAAGATCGTAAGAAAGTTTTTGCCTCTTGGCTCACCGACAAATCAAATGACAGGTTTCGCAAAGTCATGATCAATCGCGTTTGGACGGAACTTATGGGTTGGAGTTTTTTCACTCCACTGGATGATTGGAACGAAGATACAGTTGTCCAAGGAGAAGAGATTCTAAACCATCTGGATTCTTATTTTTTAGCAAACAAACTGAAACTGAAAGATTTGATTTTGTACATTGTAACATCCGATGCTTACAAACGTTCGGTGGCAAGAGAATCTGGAAAAGAAGATCCCATCCAATTTTTTCCTCCTCAAAGATTGGATAGTGACCAACTTTTGAATTCTCTCATCCGGGTGTCTGACTTACAAAAGATTGGCAATATCCGGGAACGAAACCTTTCCTTTTTTACAAACCTCATGGGACAAAAACCATATGATTTGACAGGGACGGGAAAGGTTCGGATCCCATTCGACAATGCGAAAGAATTTACTAGCGCCGTCGAAGTGGAAAGGCCAGCTCCTTACCATACTTTACTTGCGGTGTTTGGATCTGGACAACGTGTGGATATATCGGATGATATCTCTGAATTAACCATTGAACAAATGTTAACTCTTATGAATGGTCGAGTTGTTGGAAAATTGGTTTGGGATTTTGGAAGTAACCAATCTTTGGTTAAGGCAGAATTTGATTTGTCAAAATCTATGAACCAAGTGATTCAAAATTTATACTTTCGACTGCTCGGTCGTTTTCCTTCTAAAGGGGAATTTGAAAAAATCAAATCCTACCAAACAAAACCTGACACAGTGTTTGATAAGGACCTTTTGCAAGATATCTTTTGGGCTCTCCTGAATAGTCAGGAATTCCAACACGTGAATTAAGGAATCAAAATGGATCGTAAAGAATTTTTAAAAAAATCAATGTTAAGTCTTGGAATGGGATCTTTTGTTTTCTCCCAAAATCCATTTGTTTCCCTTCGAGCAGACGATGAGGAAAAGGAAAAAGAATCCATTTCCCTCCCTTCCAAAGTAAAAACTGTGATCTTCATTGAGATGATGGGTGGGATGAGCCATGTGGACACACTCGATCCAAAACCCAATAGTGCCTTTTCCAAAGTGAATTCCAGCATTTCCGGGTTATCGGTTTTGGAACCATTTTCGCTTACCGCCAAACAACTGCATTCGATTGGAATCATTCGTTCTACTTGGAGTGAAGAAGGAGACCATGGTTTTGCACATACGTTACTGAGTACCGGATACCGGATGACAGAGGCGATGGGTTTTCCTGACATCCCTCATTTTGGATCTGTGATCGCCTATGCCAAAAAAGCCAATGTCAAATCTTCGTATTTTCCAAGTTATGTGTCCATTGGTGGGCGTGGTGGTAAAAATGGAAACTCAGGATTTTTAGGAATCAATTATTCTGGGTATCATGTAGGCAATGTAGATGAACCCATCCAACATTTAAATCCATCCCATGGTAAGTTTTCGGAAGAACGTATCCTAAGAAGAAAGGATTTGGTTTCCTTTATGAACGAAGAATTTTCCAAATCCTTCCCAACCAAGGAAGCGAATCATTGGAAAAAAATGTTAACCGCAGCAGAAGAGTTTCGGAACTCCAAAGACATCGATAGTTTTCGCATCAGTTTGGAAGATGAAAAAACAAAAGCTCGTTACGGTACCACTTGGCAAGGGAAAGCGATGTTACTTGCCAGACGTCTTGCCAAACAAGAGGTTCCTTTCATCCATATTTCCATTGGAGGTTGGGACACTCACACAGGCAACAAAGCGCAAATCACAAAAATCATGAAAGAAACGGATATGGGAATTGCTGCACTTCTTGAAGACTTAAACCAAACTGGTCTCATCAAACAAACGTTATTTGTATTAACGAGTGAATTTGGAAGGACACCGGATGTTGGTTCGCGTGATGGACGTGACCACCATCCCAAAGTTTGGTCCACTCTCATTGGTGGAGGACCTATGGAAAAAGGATTTGTTTGGGGAGAAACCGATGAACTTGGTGCCAAGGCAACAAAACCAAACGAAGCCGTCCATGTTCGAGATCTTGTCGCTACGATTTACAAAGCGGCAGGAGTAGACCCTGATGGTGAACTCACCAATTCCTTCGGCAGACCTTTTTTACTCACCACGAAAAAAGCAAAACCCATCGAAGGTTTGTTGTAAACATTCTCAACGACTTAAAAATGCATATGATTGGATCATTTGCATTCAGTCGTAATAATTAGTTCTTTTGTGCTTTGTCGATACAGAGATATCCATTCGTGAGAATGGTATCGAGAGAAGTGGTTCTATCTGTGGGATTAAAATAGGTTTCTGTAAAAATAGAACCTGAGGCAATGTTCTGACAATCGGTCATGGCAAACTCTTTGGTATCATTGGGTTTGGCATACACAATGGTATTCACCTTGGTTGTATCTCCATTGGGTTGGTACCGGCAAACACCGACTAGATTCTGAGTCGAACATTTGGCACTGGATTTGGTATAACCTGGAGCACAGGTGAGTTCTTCTTTGGCCACTGCATAGGATTCAATACAAGAAGGACTATAATTGGAAGAACCCGTACACGATCCTAATAATTGGAAACTTCCACTAAAACCTGTTCGACCAGCATTCAAACTGGCAAGATACATTGTTTGTAAACATTGGTTTTGGGTTTCTTTGATTTTATCTTCCCGTTGCGCTTGGCATTGGAAGAGAAAGATCGTGAATACGAATAAGGATGAAATAAATAAGAAACGTTTCATTTTAATAAAATACCTGTATTTGAGTTCGAACTACATGATCCCCTTCTGCAGCCGTTGGGGTTCCGGTATAATAAAAATAGTCTGTTTGCCATTTGAGGTTGTGTTCGGCAAAATAATAAGACAAAGCACCACCCACTTCACGAGAATATTTCATTGTAGGATCTGTTTCCCCTAATGGCCGAAACTCACCAAATCGAAATACGAGTTCATATTGGTTTGTGAAGAGATACCCGAGTTGCACAAAATGCCCTTGTCCACTTCTCGAATATTCTCTCGATAAGGCAGAACTTACCGTTCTTTCCACATAAGCTGTGTTTGCTCTTCGCCATAACCATTCATACTGGAAGGAAAACCCCATCCATTTGAAATAAATATCTCCTGCAGCATGGCTATAATTGAATTTGGCAAAACTATATTCCGTACCATGTGTACTAAGAGAACGATCCGAATTTTTGTTATAAGCACCAGAGACTCCAAACGAAATTTTTGGTTCTTTGTATCTGGCAAAGTCAACTTCCGACAACCAATCATTGTCTGATCCCGATTTTGACATTCCACCGAAGGGTGAAAAAATGAAACGGGCAACCGTTAAGACTCCGGGAGTTTGTCTTTCCACTCGGTTACGACCTTGTCCACCAAACACACCTAGGTAATAAGCAAACATACGTTTGTTGCCTAAAAAATCTTCTGAAAATAAATAGGCTCCAACATCCCGGTCTAAGTTAAATTCAGAGTTAACAGAGGAACGATCCACTGTTTGTAAGGCGCTCGATGAATTCCAACGTTGCCTACTGAAAGGAACTTTCATTTGTCCAAAAGCCACTTTCACATCACGGTATTGGTTGTAGATGATATTGGCATCTCGAAGGGTGTTTCGCCTTTGGCTTTCCATATCCCGTTCTGCAAATCCCAATTGTAAATTCACAAGCCAAGTATCGTTAAAAAGACCCCCTTTTAGTTGTAACCGAGTTCGTCTTACGAGGAAGTTGGTTGTGTCTTGGGAAGGGTCGAGTTGGAAACTTTGGTTCCCTTGTATTTGGGATCGGAACCGGAGTTGGATATTGTGTTTGCCATCGTTCGAGGTCGCTTTGATCCCCTTGCCGAGACCAGTTTCCCAATTGGATTGGTTTTCTGTTTTTTGTGTGATACTAGTCGCTTGCGGCACACTCGGTGTTTCTTTTTTTTCTTCCGAAGCGTTGGGAACAGGCTCCGACGTCACTCCTGGTTTTTCTTGGGAAAATAGAGGAAAACTTAGGAAAAGAAAGGCAAATGCCAATATCTGGGTCGTGAGTAGGGATGGTTTTTGGCGTAACATCTTCGTAACAATTGTAATATTTGTCAAAATGGGGAGGAAACCCGAAAAGGCAAAAGGAATTCGATAGGAATTCTCGGTTTATTCCCCTACCTTCTACATTTTTCCTTTTCATTCGAAAGAATTTTGAAAAACTGTTCTCTGATCTATGAAAAAAGCACTCATCACAGGAATCACAGGCCAAGATGGTTCCTATCTAGCAGAACTCCTTCTCCAAAAAGGATACGAAGTCCATGGGATCGTTCGTAGAACGAGTTTATTCAATCGCAATCGAATTGAACACCTCCATGGAAACCCAAAGCTCTTTTTACATTATGGGGATCTCACGGATTCTTCCAATTTAAACCGAATTTTAGAAAAAATCCAACCATCCGAGATTTACAACCTTGCGGCTCAGTCCCATGTTCAGGTTTCCTTTGAAGTTCCTGAGTATACGGCTGAAGTAGATGCTGTGGGAACCCTTCGCATTTTGGATGCCATCAAACAAACAGGCATTAACTCAAGGTTCTACCAAGCCTCCACATCTGAATTGTATGGCCTTGTCCAAGAAGTTCCTCAAACAGAAAAAACGCCATTTTACCCTCGTTCTCCTTATGCGGTAGCAAAACTGTATGCGTATTGGGCCGTTGTGAATTACAGAGAAGCGTACAATTTGCACGCATCCAATGGAATTTTATTCAATCATGAATCTCCAAGACGTGGGGAAACCTTTGTGACTCGTAAAATCACACTTGGTGTTTCTGCTGTCAAAGCTGGAAAACTTCCTTTTATCACAATGGGAAACATTGATTCAAAACGTGACTGGGGTTATGCGCCAGACTACGTAGAAATGATGTGGATGATGTTACAAAAAGACACTCCAGATGACTATGTAGTTGCTACAAACGAAACTCATACCGTTCGCGAATTCATTGAAGAATCCTATAAAATTGCTGGTTACGAAGTAGTTTGGGAAGGAAAAGAAGACAATGAAATTGGTAAGGACAAAAAAACAGGCCAAGTCCTTGTCAAAATTGATCCCAAGTACTACCGACCAACAGAAGTAGAACTCCTCATTGGAAACCCAGAAAAAGCAAAACGTCAGTTAGGTTGGGAACCAAAGGTGAAATTCAAAGAACTCGTTAAAATTATGATGGAAGCAGATTTAAAAGCCCAAGGTTTTTAAGCGAGTTCATAAAATACAAATCAAGAAGCAATAGGATTTCAAAAATCCTTTTGCTTCCAGTAAATTCTATTCAATTGAATCGAAAAAACAAAACAAATTCAATTATTCACCATCATTCAATTCACTAAGAAGTTGATAACGAGTCATAAACTCTTGGTTCGGAATTTTAGAATGTCCTTCCCGTTGCAATTCAGGCAGTAGTCCTTCTACAATATACATTTTGATTTTCCCTTTGTGTTTGGCTTGCTCCTCTCCTCTATATTCACATTGGAAAAAATCTTTTACAAGATCATAAGTGTTGGAGGAAATATTGATTTTCCCTGTTTCCCCTGAAGATTCACAGCGACTGGCAGTGTTCACCGTGTCACTCCAGACATCGTAAGCAAACTTTTTATCACCAATCACTCCTGCTATCAATTCACCTGAATGGATCCCAAGCCTTAGTTGCCAATAAGGCAATCCTTGTCCTTCTTTGATCTCCTTCATTTGGTTCATAAAGGCTTGGATTTCAAGAGCGGCGAGCACGGAATCAACTGCATGTGTTTGGTTGGATTTGGGAATGCCTCCAACAAACATATAACTATCACCAATCGTTTTCAATTTTTCTAAATTGTGTCGTTCCATAAGGCTATCAAAGTAGGAAAAACACCGGTCCAATTCTTCCACAAGTTCTGTGGGTGTCATTGTCTCCGCAATTTTAGTAAATCCTTCAAAGTCTGTAAAACAAACGGTTGCCGATGGGAAATGTTTTGGTTTACTCACTCCATTTTGTTTTAATTCTCTCGCAACTTCGATTGGTAAAATATTTAATAATAAACTTTCTGACTTTTGGTGTTCTGCATTGAGTTTGTCCTCTGCTCGATTCACAGCTTTGACAAATTGATGGATGAGGATGATGAAAAATATAACCACAAGTATGAGCGGGGGCATTAAATAGTCAGCTGGAACTACCCATTTTGGTGGGCCGTACAATCCTTCCCTTCCCATCACTCGGTAATACAATTGGGAACCCAAAAATAAAACTGAAGATAAACTAACAAAGAACCAACGAAGGATCATATTTTTTCTTGTTAACATCAGAAAAGGTATGATTGAAAATAGCAAAAATCCAAGGGGAGCAGGGTCATCAGCTTGGAAATAGGTGAGTGAAGCAATATGAAGATTACTCGCTAGTAGAGTAAAAAATGCACTTACTGCATAACTTCCTTTATATAATAAATAACGAGAATATCCCAAAGGAAGAATCAGCAACACATAGGATACTAACGATGTGAAATGTGTTTCTTCAGGCTCCGTAAAAAAGATTACAGGTAAAAGAATTGTAGGAAGCATAAACATGATGAATTGAAAGCTTGCATTCACTCGCAATGCTCGCGCAGTTTCATCACTTAATCCTTTTGTTAAATGTTGAAGTTGTATCCGATTGAGAAGTTTTTGAATCCGTTTGGACATAAGGGAAAATCAGAAACCAAAGGTTTGGAAAATCAAATCAATTTGTGATGTGAGAGGTGTAATCGATGGAGGGAAGCAAAGTGGATCCCCTTAGGAGTTCCAAACGATACACGTATGTTTGGAAAACCGCGAGGGGTTTTAGCGAATTGGTGTTAGTTTCTCTAGGAAACGGTAACTTGGTTTAGATTCCAAAAAATTGATCTAACATCAATTTCTTCAAGGTTTCTTTTAGTTTATCTTGTATGTTGACGATTTTGACGGTCATTTTCTTTTCATCTGCTTTGTTTTTAAACGAAAGCAAACGGGAAATACCGAGAGAACTGACAATCACCACTTTTTCTAAATCCAAATAGATCTCTTGGACATTTTTTTCCAAAATCTCAGCGAGGATCTCACGTAGTTCGGGCGCGTTTCCATCTAGGATTTGGTCCATAAAACGAACGCGGATCGTGTTACCTTTTTCTTCAACTAGTATCTTATCACTCATATTTCTTTGGCCTCTAACATTAGTCAGGAGAAAAAAGTTGGCAAGTAGTTATTTCAACTTCTTGAGCTTATTCTCCATATTAGCCTTCTTATGGTAGAATTGGACGAGTTTTTCTAACTCTGCCATGTCCGAACAAACAATTTTTCCCATGTCCATTCGAATAAATTTATTATTTTTCATGATATCGGAAATGATGAGTTCGTCTTTTGGATCGGTGAGACCAACCATTTTGAGTAAGTCTTTGGTTCCAATTTCAAAATTGTAAGCTTGTTTTGGGGCGACTTTGATTCTGTTTTTCTCAGCCAAGGTCATCAGCGTATCCACGATACGACCTTGTGGGTCTTTCAGCAGTAAGTTTGCTAATTGTTTGTAAGCAATCCAAATCCGTTCAGATAATAAAGTGATGAGACGAGTGGCAAGTTGTGGTTGGGCTTTCACCATACCTTCGAAGTTTGCTTTGTTGATGGCAAGAAGTTCCACATCTCCCGCTGCTACGGCAGAAGCAGAACGAGGTTTGTTGTCTAAGATGGCCATCTCCCCAAAAATGTCTCCTGCTTGGAGCACAGCGAGCATCACTTCGTTTTGGTTTACGATTTTAGAAATTTTTACCTTTCCACTTTGTAAAATGAAGAGTTCCTTACCAGGTTCGTGTTCACAAAAGATCATTTCATTGTCTTTGTAATTTCGGTTGAACTTGGTGTAATCAATTGGTGCTGATTGGAATGGTTGGTTAATCGTTTGTAAACGCAGTTTTGCCTGCGGCACAAATTGACCATTCGGAAGGTGTTTTAAATAACTTTGATACGCAAAGGTTGCATGCGATGTATTTTGTTGTTGGAAGTAATACTCACCAATCTTAAAAAGTTCGTTTGGATCTTCTTCTACTGCATTTCGAAAGGATAAACGTGTGATGGTGGTATCAAACTGTCGTAACTTCATCGAGAAGAAACGAATGATATTCATCGCAACTGCAGTTGATTTTTGGATGAGCGTACCAAATTGGTCGTAACTCACTGAGATGAGGGATACATTGGTAAGGGAAGTTGCCGATTCAATTTGTGGGTGTTGGCTCATTGCAGCTACCACACCAAAAAAGTCTCCCGGTCCTAAGACTTGGTTCGGGTCTTCTCCGACAACAGCTGTCTCACGAGTGACACGTACCTTCCCCTCACGGATGATATAGAAATTATTCGCATCCTTTTTCCCCTCTACAATGATGTAGGAGTTCGCTGGGAAAGTAACCATTTGAAAAAACGACATTCTTAAATCTCTGAACCCTTTTTGCTCAACGTGCCTAGTTTATTATCGGAGATCCCTAGGGCAATATTTTCGTAAAAATTACTTATTTTTACTCTCTCCCAAAATTTCCATCTGAGTCAGTTCTAATTCTGCTTCTTGTGCAATTTTGCTCGAATACGTATTTTTGATAATGTCCTGAAAAATCTGATAAGCTTTGTCTTCTCGGCCCATTCGCACATAGGCTTTTCCTGAAATTAAATATGATTCAAGGCCTTCTTCTGTGTTGGGAAATTCTTTGTAAATTTTCAGTTCATTTTCCGCGAGAGCTAAAATGTCACCCGTCATGCGGTAATTGGCACTCAAGGTTTTTCGAACTTCTCTTGTTTTTGGGTGCCCAGGGTAGAGGATGAGAAAACTTTTACAAGTTTCCACTGATTGGTAATGATTTCGGTCTTCTAAAAATTCTTTTGCCTTTTGGAAGAGAAGTTCCCCTTGTTTGTCTCTTTCCTTGGCGAAAACGATTTGGGTCGATCCGAGGGCAGAGAGGGAAAAAAAGGATCCAAATCCCAAAAAGGCAAGGGCCAAGATCCCAACCAAACCAGAACTAAATTTAGAATTCTGTCTCATTACCTATCACTTCGGTCGATATTGGATTTCTCGTGAATGGGTTTTTCTTCAGATAAGGCAATAATTTTAGGAACTCCTGTCATATCCCAAAGTTCCACCGAGGTCTTCATTCGTTTTCCAGGAGGAAGGGGAATGACAAAACGACCTTTCCCTTCTTTTCCCTCTTTCCAATCAATCTTTTGGGTCACCAAATCTCCCATTCGGCGTTCGCGAAGAGGAGGAATGGGAAAACTACGTCGTTTTTCTTCTGTTGGATACAGATAAAATTGGATCATATATTCTGTTGGAAGGGTCGCCGAATATTCATAATTTACGATATACCCATTTTCTTGTCCGTCATCATAGGGTAAGATATTGACGATTTGGATTTTACCAGTGTTTGGAGTGTTTGTGATTGGGAGCGAATTTGGGAGAGTAAGAGTTGTTTGGGGAAGATGAGTGATTTTCGTTTGGATCTCATCCTGAATTTGCAAATGGGAAAAGATCTTTTGGAAGGACTTGTCGTAGTCTCCCGGTGCTTTTAAGGGAAAATAATTTCCATCACCTAGGATGGAAAGACGTTTTAAATCTTCTTCTCCTCTCGGATCAATGTCAATGCCGAGGATCTGCAGGCGAAATTTTTTGCCTGACTGACGCCAATTGTACAAGACTGACTTCGGATCTCCTTCACAACTTTCCACTCCATCCGAGATAAAAATAATTTCAGTTTCCACTTGGTCATTGAGTAGGTACTCGCCTACCACTTGTAAGGTTTGGGCGATGGGTGTGGAACCTGCGGGAACAATGGTTGTCAGTTTTTGACTCACAACGGATGCTCCCCCTCTTTGGATGGGATGATACAATCTTGCCGATTGGCAACCAGCGATGCGGTTTCCATAGGCCACAAGGCCCACACTGGCATCTTTTGGGAGACCACCAAGTACATGGATGAGTTTTTCTTTGGCAACGGCCATTCGTGTTTTCCCATCCCATTTTTCCGACATGGAACCACTGGCATCTAATATGAAAACATAGCGTTTGTTAGATGAATTTTGCGAATGGATCGTTTGGAAGTTGGAAAACAATAGTGAAGATATGAAAAGGAATACGAAATAAAATACAATTCCCCTTCGGAAATTGAGATCGCATTTCTTCATTGACCGTTCCGGTTTTCGCACTTGTACTACATCGGCGAAAAAGGGAATTCCCCTTAGAGGGATTTGGGATCTAAAAATGGGGGTTTGGTTAGGTTTGGTTTCACAATTTGTGGTGTGCGATCAAAGGAAGAATGTTCTTTTAGGAAACGAAGGATCATTTCACAGGTGGCTCCCCACAACAGTCCATCTGGCAAATCAAAATAATAGGCAAAATGTTTTGGTTCCCTGTTTGGAATTTCAATGGCATAAAATGGTTTTGTCCAGAGCTCATGGAATGGCAAAAGGATGATTCGTTCTACCTCGTCTTCATTTTTGGAAAAGGTAAAATCCCCGGTGTATTTGGCTAAAAACGGAGTGATATGAAATCCCGTGCGAGTGTGTAATCCTTCTAATTTTCCTAACACATCGAGAGAATTCCGGTGCACACCCATTTCCTCTTCCCATTCGCGGAGAGCTGTGACGAGGAGATTTGGGTCCGAAGTTTCCATCACACCACCAGGAAAAGAAATTTGGCCTGGGTGTGATTTTAGGTGTTTGGCACGTTCTGTGAGGATGATGCCTTCTGCGGTTGCGTGGGAACCAAACAAAGGAAAGATGACACCGGATTTGGTTTCCGATGTATCTGGGATGTAGTCAAAGTCCTTTGAAAGTTTTTCTACAAAGGACTCGTAAGGTAACATCAGCCTTCGTCTTTCGAGTTTTGGTTTTGTTTTTTCCTACGTTTGGCAACAAATGCTTCTTTGGAACGAATCGCCACCAAACGGTTGATCATCGAATCAAATGGAAGTCCTTGGATGGCAGCAAGTAAACTTGGACCATAGTTTTGCACTTTCCATTCAGAAAACACATTAAGCGCTTTTAACTCTTCTAAATTTTTAGGAGCAGCTTTTAGAATTGTGATGAGTTGTTTGTTGGAAGGAAGTAGGGAATGTTCCATTCGTCTAGCGCGCATAATGCGAAGACGCCATTTTTTAGCATTTTCGAATTTATGATTTTCTTCTTCGTTTAAGTCTTCGCCGTGACGTTTCGAAAGTTCAGAAGTATCAATGGGATCATTGTATTCAGAAGTCAAAAGTTTGAAAATTTCGGTTCCATCTTTTTTTCCAAACCATTCCACACATTTTTCTTCGTTTGGATGTCCTTTCACTGCCTGAGACAATCTGTCATTATTAAACACACGAAAACTTGCTTTATTGATTCGTTTTGCTTTTTCATCTCGGTAACGAAGGAGTTCTAAAATTTTCCTGCGTTCGAGTGGTGTGAAGTTGAGGATGTCTGGAAATTTTCCCAGTGAAAATCCTTCTCCTTCTTTTGCTACGTAATCTTCGGAAGCGATGAATTCAAATTCTGACTTGGCTTCGTCATAAAGAGATCTGCGTTTCAGTTCCTCTTCCATTTTCAACCAAATGGATTCCAAGTATGCTGTGTCGAGCGCTGCATATTTGAGTTGTTGTTTTTGGAGAGGACGGATTTCCCAATTGGACTTTTGTTCCACTTTGGAAAGTGTCACTTTGTGGTAGTGTTCCACGACAAAAGATAACGAACTTTGTTCTAAAGACAATAATCGAGAGCTGATCATTGTATCCGCTGTGTTCACAAATTTGAACCCAAAGTCTCTTTTGAGGGCTTTGATGTCATCTTGTGCGGAATGGAAGATTTTCAGAATATTGGGATCTTCAAACAAAGGACCCAAAGCTGACAAATTTGTGATCTTGAGTGGGTCAATTAAGTAGTTTTTGCCATTGGAATTGATCTGAATGAGACAAACTTTGGGGTAATATGTGTAATAACCCGAGGACTCTGTGTCAATCGACAGAATTTTGGACTGTCTTAGATTGATCAGGGCCAAATCCAAAGCTTTTGCTGTATCGACGAGAATATAGTTGGAATTGATTTGCATCTAATTGGGATTTTGGAAATACTGCAATTGTCATTCTAACAATGATTCTCCAATCTGACAAACCAAAAGAAGAATGTGCCATATTCGGCATCTACAATAGCAAGGAAGCTGCTAATTTTACCTACCTAGGTTTGTACTCGATGCAACACCGTGGCCAGGAGTCCAGTGGGATCGTCTCAACCGATGGTTCACACTTATACCGGTATGCCAATATGGGTCTTGTGGCAAATATCTTCACTCAACCGAAGATCAAAGAGCTCATTGGGGATTCGGCCATTGGCCACAACCGGTATTCCACAACGGGAGCGAGTTTTCTTAGAAATGCTCAGCCGATCCGAGTGGAATCTCACTTAGGTCCTGTGGCTCTAGCCCATAATGGAAACCTAGTGAACTCGTGGGACATCCGAAATAAACTCGAACGCGACGGATCCATCTTCCAAACCACTATCGATTCTGAAGTCATTGTCCACTTAATGGCGAAAAGCCATAAATCAGACCTACTCGAAGCTCTCTGTGAATCTCTCGCCCAGGTGCGAGGGGCCTATTCTTTGTTAGTCTTAACCCCAAGATACCTCATTGCTGTTCGGGATCCGAATGGATTTCGTCCACTGGTGATGGGGAAACGTTCTGATGGAGCGATTGTGTTCGCATCGGAAACCTGTGCCTTCGACATTACCGAAACCGAATATGTAAGGGATGTAGAACCAGGGGAGATGGTTGTGATTGACCACACAGGAATGCGCTCTCTCTATCCATTCCCAAAAGCAAAACCTAGCCTTTGTATTTTTGAATATATCTACTTTGCAAGACCTGATTCGTATATCTTTGAAGAGTCGGTTTATAAAGTAAGAAAGTCTCTTGGTCGCCAGCTTGCACGTGTTATGCCGGTGGTAGCCGACGTGATCATCCCTGTTCCCGATTCCGCAAACATTGCGGCTCTTGGATACAGTGAAGAGTCAGGCATTCCTTACCAAAGTGGACTTGTTCGTTCTCATTACATTGGCCGTACCTTCATTGAACCAGACCAAAAGATCCGAGACTTCGGTGCCAAAATCAAATACAATGTGGTAAAAGAAGTGGTGAATGAAAAACGTGTTGTCATCATTGACGACTCGGTGATGCGAGGGACAACTAGCCGTAAGATCATCAAAATGATCCGTAATGCTGGTGCCAAAGAAATCCATTTCCGTGTTTCTGCTCCACCAACTGTTGCCCCTTGTTATTATGGAATTGATATTCCAACTCACAAAGAACTCATTGCGTCCACACATACGATTGAAGAAATTCAAAAGTACCTTCGTGTAGATTCCCTTGCTTATTTAACATTGGATACAATGCACAAGGCAGTGGAAGGTCATAAAGGTGGTGGTTTTTGTGATGCTTGTTTTACATCCAATTACCCAGTCGAATTCCAAGACCACGCGGGAAACCAAAAGTCACTATTTTCGGAATACGCAACGGAAGAGTGATGGAAGAGATCGAACTTTCCAAAACCTTTGGTTTTGAAGCTGCCCATTTTTTACCGAATGTTCCCGAAGGCCATAAATGCAAACGGATGCACGGGCATAGTTTTCGTTTTGCTGTGTATCTCAAAGGGGAAATCGATCCTCATACGGGTTGGATCATGGACTTTGGGGAACTAAAATCCATCGTAAAACCGATCTTAGACGAACATTTGGACCATTATGTTTTAAATGATGTGCCTGGCCTCGAAAATCCCACTAGTGAAAACATTGCGGTTTGGCTATGGAACCAACTGAAACCAAAACTGCCTCTGCTCGATAAAATCACATTGTACGAAACTTGTACGAGTTCCTGTGTGTATCGAGGGCCAAAAAAATAAATGGTCTCCGATAAGGATTCCTCACAAAAACTCAAATCGGAAAAAAAAGGTGCCGTTGTACTTCTGTCAGGTGGACTCGATTCAACCACTTGTCTTTATGTGGCAGCTAAAGAATTTGGTTATCCCAAAAACAAAAAATTACCAATACTCGCTTTATCTTTCGATTATTCTCAAAAACATAAAATCGAACTGATCAAAAGTAAAAAAATCGCAAAAACTCTCGGAATCAAACATGTGATCCAAAAATTGGATCCTGGATTCTTTTTGGGAAGTTCCCTTACCGAAAAAAAAATCAAGGTGAGAAAGAACGCCAAATCCTTGTTTAGTGGGATCGAAGAAGAAATTCCGAATACCTATGTTCCTGGCCGTAATATATTATTTTTATCTTTTGCTCTGTCACTCGCGGAAGGTCATGGGTATGATTCCATTTATATTGGGGTCAATGCTTTGGATTATTCCGGATATCCCGATTGCCGGCCAGAATTTATCGAATCCTTTCAAAAGATGGCAAACCTTGGCACCAAAAAAGGGGTAAGTGGAGAGGGTGATTCCATCCAAATTAGAACACCCCTCCTCCATCTCGGAAAAAAAGAAATCATTGAGCTGGGAATGGAAGTGGAGGCACCACTCCACCTAACACATTCTTGTTATGATCCTGTGAAAGGAAAAGCTTGTGGAAAATGTGATTCTTGTATCTTAAGAGCCAAAGGTTTTGCCGAATTAGAAATGACAGATCCCTCTCTTTGATGATTTTATACAAATTGTCAATTGATTCCGTCGTTAATTCTTAAACACTATATGCGAATGCGATCATTTCTACTTCTTATCATTTTGATTGTATCCCAATGCAAACCTTTGTCGTTTAACAATCCTTCGGATGGAAACACAAAAGCTTTTTTAGAAACACAATTACTTCGTTGTTTTTTGGAAGATAAAGAATGTTTCGAAATTCCACAAGACAACCAAGGAAACAAACAATGGACAAGGTTACTTGGCCAGACAGGGTTCGATACCTATTCACTATCCAATGCTGCTGAAAGAAATGGATTTATTTATCAACTTGGTACAACAACAGGATCTTTATTGAATCAGCCAAAAATATCACCTACTACTGATAATTATGTCGATATTTTTGTATCCCAATTTGATCGAGAAGGAAATGTTCATCGGTTGAAACAGATGGGCAGTTCCGTTGTTTCGTCAACATATGCTGAACTGATTCATATCGATGCTTTTGGAGATCTTTGTATCGTTGGAAGTTCCAATGGCCCTTTCAATGAACTTCCAGCAAGTGGTGGAGGTAGTCTTGTGATTAAAATGCATCCTTCCGGAATTGTATTTTGGACAAGAATTTTTCCGACGGGTGATGAAACATTAGGGTCAGGTATCACATCCGATAATGAAGGAAACGTTTATATTACAGGTAACACCGAAACTCAAGTAGTTAACGGTGAAACAGCAGGTAATACTCGCAATGTGATCATTTTTAAATATAGCAGGAATGGTGATTTAATTTGGACGAGGTTGATTGGCCAAGTAGGTTTTACAGCATATGGGCACCAAATTCAATTTGATCCGGTTTCTAATCATCTATTCGTAACAGGGATTGTGGGGGGTTCCGGTTCCTTTTTAGGTACAACATTACCAGGAGGAGTATCTGATTCCTTTTTATTTTCTTTAGACACAAATGGTGTAATCAAATGGTCGCGGTATTTGGGATTAACAAGTGCAACGACTACAATCGTGGGAATGTCTTTGGATAAAAAAGGTTCTGTTTATCTGGTAGGAGATACTAGCGGGAATTTAGATGGCCAATCTAAAGATGGAAATACGGTTCAAGCTTTAACAAAATTTAGCGTATCAGGTGAGAAAATTTGGACACGATTGTTGAATGGTGGCGGAACTTCAAACACCAATGGAATTCAAGTTTATGCAGACAATGCTTTCCATGTTTATACTACGGGTTATACGACTGGTAATCTAAATGGTAACACACTCATAGGTGTGCAAGATGCCTATCTTTCCAAATATGATGGAAACGGAAATTTGATTTGGACCAAAACTACAGGGAATAGTGGATCGACTCTTTATGGAAGAGGGATATCAGCGGATCGATATGGAACAATTTATTATTCTGGTTTTACCAATGGAAGTATCGATGGTCAGGTCAAACAAGGGGCAATCGATTCTTTTTTAATGAAGTATCAATAAGAGCTAACAAAATACATTGTGTAACCTCGAAGTCTTCGGATATACACAATGTATTTCTTATCAATCGAACTAATATCCGACTGTAAATCTTTGTTTTACATGTTTTCTTTCTTCTAGTTCATCCACAAAAGCTTTTACTAAATCGGCCAGTGAAATATGACTATGCCCGTTGGTATCAACAAGAAGAGATTCTTTGGAAACACGATAGTTACCAGTTTTTGAACCTTCTGGTTCGATGATGGCAGAAGGAGAAAGGAAGGTCCAATCTAATTCCTTCTCTGATCGTAAGTGGTTTAATATCTGCCTTGCACCGTCTGCACCGGCAAAATACTCTTTTGGAAATTCTGGGGTGTCAATCAGTTGCACTCCAGGTTGTACTTCCAAAGAACCGGCTCCACCCATAACAATGATCCTTTTCACACCAGCCTTTTTGGTAGCATTGAGAATAGATAAAGATCCATTGATCATGTTCTCTCGGATATTTGGATCTGTCCAACCAGGGTTATAGGAATCTAATACAGCATCAGATCCGGAAATGATATTGGATAAACCATCAGTATCAAAAATATCCCCTTGGATTTTTGTTAAGTTTGGGTTTTCCAGTTTCAATTTAGAAGGGTCTCGTAAAACAGCGGTCACTTGATACCCCTTGTTTAAAGTTTCTTCTAGAGTTTTACTTCCGATAAACCCCGTTGCTCCAATTAATGTAATTTTCATTTTTTACTCCTATGTTGTTTTGTTGTAACTTACATTATTACATCTTATGTTAAAAAAATTTTAGTTCCTATGCTTGTTTTTTATATAAACCATTTTTTTTAGACTCTGTTCTTGTTCGAATTTCGGAACTAACGTCTGCTAAATTATACTTTGAAAGTTTAGTTTCCATGGCTTTTTGTGCCTCATCTAAAATTCCCGTCAGGGCAGATTGGATATTTTTTCCAATCGGACACTTAGGATTGGGATGTTCATGCAAAAGAAATAAGGCATCTTCTTTTTCTGTAGCCTTGTAGATATCTAGTAAGTTAATTTCCCTGGCAGGTTTAGACAAGGAAGAACCTTTGATACCCTGACGTACATTGATGATACCTGCTTTTTTTAATTTCCCGAGTAACAAACGAATGATAGCAGGGTTAGTGCCCACCGACCCCGCAATTTCCTCGGATGAAACTTCTCCATCCATTTCCAAAATGGTTAGGATATGAATGGCAACGGAATATCTACTCGGGATCGACATAGTGGCTACTTGTAACCATAAATGTTACACCTTGTTTTTTGGGCAAGTCTTAATTTCCTATTTTCTCCATTTCCCCGGGCTCGAAAAGTTTTTAGTGCGACTTGGTTTGAAATGAAATTTGGATCCTGAATTGAATTTTGGTGCATTGAATCTGGCGTTATTGAACTTAAAACGCCCTGGTTTGATATCCAATTTTCCTTTCGGAATGTAAGTTCTCTCTTTTAAGATCGAAAATAGTCCCCCTAAATCGATTTCACCACCTGAACTAAACCCAGCCGCAACTTCTTCTTCCCCCTCTCCCTCTTCTTCGTCATCATCGTCGTCGTCGTCTCCATCATCTTCTTCGTTCCCTGATTTGGATTTGGAATCATTCATACTGACTTCTAAATCCAATGGTTTTGGTTCGATGTACTTGGAACGGAAATTGACTTTGGAATAAAAATCGATGATTTCTGCCTCTGCCAATTGAGGAGAAATGAGTTCGTTGTATTCTTTTTGAAACGTTTTGGAAAGTATGAAAATCTGACTTTGCGATTTAAAACAGGAAAAAACAAAATATTCTTTTTTAAAAGTTTCTAAATTGGCTTCGGGTTTGTTAATTTCCAAAATAAATGTATAAGTTCCATCTCGATACTCGGGAGTAAAAGATTCGTGAACGATATTTGATTTAGGATATTTTTTTTGAATTTTCTCAACTAACTTTGTTTTGATGAAATCCTTTAGTGTTGGTTCAATCCCATTCGTAATGATATCTGAGTTGATCTTTTGATTTACGTTGATGGCTTGGATTTTATAAAGGCCGTGCATAGGATCATAAAAACTCACATTTGTTTTTCCATCGCGAATCACAGCATACCGAGCATCTACTGGAATTTTGGTATCGAATAATCCTGAATCAGAGATATAAAGATTTTCCTTCACATCTCCATAAACAGGATTTAGGTATTTGATGGGTAGTGGTTCACTTTTTTTGTTTTCTAGGGAACTTAAGAATTGATCTTTCGTATGATCCAAAAATCGATAGTCTTGGTTATACAATCTGACTTCATTAAAGAAATTAAAAGTAGGTAAGAGTAGTAAACTGATGAGTCTTCTATAACCATATTTATAGGTAACAAGATTCAAATTTTTTTGTGATGATTCTCTTGAATACACTGCATAATAATGATTCTCGTAATTGACTGTGGGTAAGATTCCCAAGGTCAAAAAAAAGGTAATGAGATTATAATTATCTTTTTCCTTTTTTTGATAAACGATGTGATAATAGTGCGAACAGTCTTCATATCCGTTAAATAAACTTGTGATATCATCCACTTTCAGAAAATAAGTATGTTCATCTGTAATCTCAGCAAACTTATGTAATTTCGTTTTTTCCGTTTCATCAATTGGCATCGATTCTATTTGTTTGAATCGATTGAAATTGGGAGAGGTTCTAAAAGATTCCATTAATTCGAAATGAGGCCAGTTTTGGGGAATGCCATATACTTCCTTGATGTGTTTGGTCGGAATCCCTTTAAGATTTAAATTCGTACGAAGGTTTTCAATGAATTGCCTATCGATGATCGGCCTTTTTGAAAGTGCTGTCTTTGAATTCTCGTCTTCCATGGCAAATGGGATACTCGAGATAAAACAAGCCATTCCATTTGCATTGAAACCGAGACCTGCTTGGGAAATTGGGATTTCATCCCCGTGATTCATCGATACCCGAGTGTGGTACCAACTGATTTGGCAATTGAATAGAAAAACAAGGAGTAGAAAAAACGATTTCATTTTGGGAACCAGAAAGAATGTAACTGTTCCCTAAGATTTGTCAAAACAAATCGTAAAGGCCACTCATCACACATTTATGCATTATAGACAAAACAATTAATATTCGTTAAGTGAAGGATCTGTTTTTGTTTTCCTCTTAGGGTTTGCAAGCTTAGGTGATTCTTACTTTTTTTTGTAAACGAAGTAGATTCATTTGGTAATGGCACACTCTGTTCGGGATTTGAAAGAAATTGGTCCAAGTCTGCAAAGAAAACCTGTTTTGATGCAGAAAACTAGGTAAGAATGCCCAAGGAATCCCCATTCTTTTCTCATTTCAGGACACTAGTTACGTAAAATTACCGAAAATTTTGTTTCCAAAATGGCCATTTTTTCCATAACTACTACTAGTTTATGGAAATATTTGTTACAGCCGTCACGATTTTCGTTTTAGCGATCTTCGTGGGATTTGAAATCATCACAAAAATCCCTCCCATCCTCCACACCCCACTTATGTCGGGTTCTAACGCCATTTCCGGCATCACCCTCATCGGGGCATTGTATGCAGCCGGAATCCAAGAAAGTAATATCACCAAAATTTTGGGCTTACTCTCTGTCATTTTTGCCACCATCAACGTAGTGGGTGGATTCCTTGTCACTCACAGGATGCTTGGCATGTTTAAGAAAAAGGATACACCGAAATAATGGAACTCATCAGTATTTTAAATCTCGCTTATCTCGTTGCTTCCATATTATTCATCGTTGGAATCAAACAACTTGCTCATCCTAAAACAGCGACCAGAGGAAATCTTCTTGGTGCACTTGGGATGCTCATTGCCGTTGTCGCAACACTTTTTGATCGTGAAATTCTTTCTTACGAATGGATCGCTGTGGGTGTTCTCATTGGATCTGTGATCGGTATCATCCTTGCGATCAAAATCCAAATGACTGCAATGCCACAACTTGTAGCCGTACTCAACGGATTTGGTGGTATCGCTTCTGTTTTTGTAGCTGGTGCTGCTTTACAACTTTCCATTCCAAAATATGCGACTACAGTCAATTACCAAGAAATCGTTTCGATTGTTTTCTCGGCAATTGTTGGTGGGATTACGTTCTCAGGAAGTTTTATCGCCTTCGGTAAGTTACAAGGTTTTATTACAGAAAAAGCAGTTCGTTATCCTGGTGATCAACTTGTAAAAATCCTCGTTGGCCTTGCTGCTGTAGGACTTGGAGTTTATGGATGTTTAGAGCCAACGGATGAATCTATTTATTGGATCTTAAGTGGTGTGAGTTTACTCCTCGGTATCTTCCTTGTGATTCCGATTGGGGGAGCCGACATGCCAGTTGTAATTTCCCTCCTCAACTCCTATTCAGGGATTGCGGCGTCTGCCACAGGATTTGTTCTCAATAATAACGTTCTTATCATTTCAGGATCTCTCGTAGGAGCATCTGGAATCATTCTAACACAAATCATGTGTAAAGCGATGAACCGTAGTTTGACGAATGTTCTATTTGGGGGATTTGGGGCTGTCGCTACAGAAATGAAAGATGATGGCGATTTTTACTCTGGTAAAGTTAAGTCAACCAGTGCAGAAGAAGTAGCGATGTTGTTAGATGTCGCAAGAAGTGTAGTGATTGTCCCTGGTTATGGTATGGCTGTAGCACAAGCGCAACATACTGTCAGAGATTTGTACCAACTTCTCACAGCTCGTGGAATCGATGTTACTTTTGCGATCCATCCAGTTGCGGGTCGTATGCCTGGGCACATGAACGTGTTACTTGCGGAAGCCGATATTCCTTACGATCGTTTGAAAGAGATGGACGAGATCAATAGTACTTTCGAAAATGTTGATGTTGTGATCGTTAATGGTGCGAATGACGTAACGAACCCACTTGCAAAAACAGATCCTAAATCACCAATTGCTGGTATGCCGATTTTGGACGTTGGAAATGCAAAAACGGTAGTTGTGATCAAACGTTCCCTTAGCCCTGGATTTGCGGGAGTTCCCAATCCACTTTTCATTGCTGACAACTGTTTGATGTTGTTCGGTGATGGTAAAAAAGCAACGCAAGAGATGATCGCAGCTTTAAAAGAATCTTAGAGTCGTAATTTATGAAAAAACAAGTCTATATCGTTGATGACCATCCACTTGTAGTAGATGCACTACAAAACTTAATTGCTAAATCAGAAGATTTAGAGTGCATCGGGAGTGCGGATAATATTGAAAAAGCATTTAACGATATAGAACAACTGCAACCAACATTGGTTTTAATTGATATCCAACTCAAACAAAACCAAAACGGATTGCAGTTACTCAAACGCCTTCGAACAACATTTCCTAATATCGCCGTCATCATCATCAGTATGTTGACGGATGATACCTTTGTGGATCGTGCATTTAAACTTGGTGCTATGGGTTATGTATTTAAAGAAGATACTACCACACAAATTGTAGAAGCCATCCATACAGTGCTCAAAGGTGATTATTTTGTGAGTTCTTCACAAGCAACAAGACTACTTGGGCATCTGTATCGTGCTTCCCAGAAAGATGAAAAAGATCCTATCGATCGATTGTCCAATCGAGAGTTGGAAGTATTTCTCATGATTGGAGAAGGGATGCCGGTGAAAGAAATCGCCGCCAATATGGGACTTGCTCCTTCCACGATTGAAACTTTACGTTCGCGTATCAAATCCAAACTCAGCATCACAGAAAACGAAAAATTGATTCGAGTGGCAGTGGAGTGGAAATACACCCAAGCCAAAACCGATATCGTCGTTTCGTAATTTATTAACTATAGAATATGAATACTAGAAGATAAATTCAAGTATTCATATCAAGAAATCAATAATAGTTAATTAATATCTAAGTTTGAAGTAATGGTAAAGTAAATCTTTTCCTTCGCGGGAAGAGAGTAACATTCTATACGCTTCTGCAATTTTGGATTCGTTTTGGGATTGTTTTTGAATGAAATGGAAAAAGTCATTTGCTCTTTCATCAAATCCAAGATTGAGAAGTAAGTTAAGATAAAAACTTTGATCGTATTCGTCAGCAAACGGTGAATAGGCGATTGGTCTCAGTAAGTTTTCTGCTTCACGCCATTTTCTCATTTCAAAATAACAACGAGCATACACTTTTTTTTCTCTCCAACCGAGAACTCTTGGATTCTTCAAATAGGTGAGAGATTTTTTAGGATCTTTTTCGAGTAGATACACGACTCGTCCCATCAAGTGAGATGCTAACATATGTTTTGGATCTTGTTCCAAAATGGATGTTAGTTCCGTTTTAGCTTGATCCACTTGATTCAGTTCCAAAAAGGTTTTTGCTAAAATGAGTTTTGCTTCATTGTAGTTCGTTTTGTATTCTAAAGATTTATTTAGGGAAGTGATTGCATTCGGATAGTCTTTTAGAATGTAATAGGCCAATCCAAGGTTATAATGATAAAATGGATTGTAAGGCGAGATTTGATTGGTTTCGATCCAAGTTTCTTTTGCTTCTGACCAACTATCTTCTTGTGCGTAAATCATCCCGAGTAGGAAACTTGCGGCTTCGTGGTTGGGCTCTTTTTTAAGTGCACGATTCAAACTCTCTTTCGCTTCTTGCCATTCCATTCGAGAGTATAACAAACTTCCATTGAGATAATCGTATTCAGCAAAAGATTTATAAACTTCCGATTGGATTTTTTTCCATTCTCCATCAGCTAAACCAAATCTTCCATACCGGAGAGCATTGATGATATTTCGACTTACTTTTTCGATTTCGATTTTGGCATTGATTTCAATTGATTCTTGGTCTTCTGTATCAGAAAAAACAGATGTATAGGATCCAACTAACAAAATTAAAGAAACTAAAAATGTGGATTTGATTTTCATATTCATTTTAAGTAAGGGAGTTTAACCAGTCTAGGATTTGTATGTGCGCATCGCGAACCAAATTGATATTCTTTGTGTTCATTTTATTTGGAAATCTGAAAACGGAATCCAGTTTGGACAATCTTCCGATAAAAGGAATCCCCAATTCTTTCTCTGCGAATTCACCAAGAGTTGTATGCACTTCCGAAATTCCAAGCAAACTCACTTTTTTTCCTTTGGCCATTGCTTCCATCATGGTTTGTCCAAAATAGGTGCACACCCATTCTGCTGAATTCATTTCACGTAAAAATTCGGTATAAGAGATTCGTTCTTGGAAATGAATCTTAGAGTTGTTTGGTTTTTTCCCTCCAATTCGCAAGATGAAATCGAAGGAAGGATTTTCGGTATTCAAACTTTGTTTGTAAAACTGAAGTAAGTAATCATCAATTTGATTGGACTCGGTTTCATCCAATTGCCCAGCATAAACCAATATTTTTCCAGGAATGGTTTTTGTCCCTCGGTTCAGCTCCGACAAAGGGGAGCTGTAATACGAGAGATTTGTGGGTGTTGGATCAGGATTCTCTTCTTTGGAAACTGTTTCGGAAAAAACATAAGAAGGATGAGGTAAGAAAAAACACGCATTGTATTTGTTAGGTGGATGGTTTAGGTTATCGATATAAAAGGAATGGCGGACAGGGTATTCGATTTCCCGGATATCGAATATATGAGGCAGATCTCGTTCGTCATCGTGAAAGGTATCTCTGAGAACCACATCATAACCATTCACTTGTAAATAAATGGATAATGATTTGCAACGTTCAAAGTGTCCATATCCAAATTGGTTTGGATTTCCGTAGAGGATGTTCACCTTCTTTTTTTCCTTTTCTGGTTTTGGTAAGGAAAAAGTTACTTGGGAAACATCAGAATTGATGGAAAATATTTGTGGATTGGACTTGTACAGAGACAAAATTTCTTCCACACCAAAGTTAGGATTTGTTTCGCCCAAATGTTTCCAAATTTCACAGATTAAGTCATAATCATTTTTTTCATCCACAGTGATTCTAAGTTGGGAAATCAAACCATTTTGCATTTCTTGGAATAGAGGAATTCTTTGTAAGTGAGGGGGATACAGTCGGTATTGTGTATGAATTTCGGGAAATTCTTTAATGTGTAAGGAAACATGTTCCTTATGTCGTTCTAAATTGGTTTCGTTTGATTCGTAAAAAAGTGAAGCAGCAGAAAAACATTCCACTCCCATTCCAAGAGGTAGTCCCACCATCGACAAACTATAGTAAGGTTCTCTGATTTCTAAGATTGCTTCATACAAATACCGTATGGAATCGACATCCACAAACGGATTGTCTCCCGTGAGTCGAATGATGTGTTTGGCTCCAAACTGTTTTGCAGCAGATCGATACCTTTCTCTTACATCCGTTTCCGATCCACAAAAGTATAAATATCCTCTACCTTTTAGAAATTGAATCGTTTCCTCATCATTTTCTGGAATCAAAAAAACGATTTGTTCCTTATCGAGTAAAGTTGTTAAACGATTCTGAATATGATCCAAAAACGTTAGATTTGATCCTTCTGGAATGGATTTTAAAATTTTTTTGGGAAATCGTGTAGAACCTAGTCTTGCCTGTATGAAGGCAAAACTATCATGCGTTGAAGGTGTACCACTCATCACAATTCAAACAAGGAGCTGGAATTTTGTCATGTTCACCTTTAAAACTATGGTGAAAAAATGGTAATCCTCGTTTCCAGATACTTTCAAACGATTCTGTGAATAAATTTCCTATGATTTCGGTTTGGTTTTGTTTGCAAATCGATACTTCACCAGTTACAGAAAGGTATAGATCGCGTGTTAGGTGCCAACAAAATTCTCGATGAATCGGTGTAAGATCACTAACTCGTCTTTCTGGTAACTTTACTGCAAATCGATTGTATTTTTGCAAAATGACGTTGATTCCCTTTTTTTCAAAATATGTGAAATAAGAATCAATTTCTTCTTCCACTTCTTTCATTTTGATCATTTGCACATACAATGAGTTTGGTGGTAGGATTTTAGATAGAGTTTCCACAGCTTCTAAAACTTGTGTTAATCCTTTTTTTCCGTATAAGGTTTGGTATTTGTCTTCTTTTAGTGTAGAGACGTTTGCGATGATACAAAGTTTTTCTTTTGAAGAAGGTTCTAATTCGCCAATGAGGGAAACTAAAACATCCACGTGTTTGTATAAGGCTGTTTCAATGATGAGTTCTTTTAGGGAAGTGAGTTTGAGAATTTCTTTCACTACCAACGAAAACTCAGGATGTAAAAGAGGCTCTCCATTTCCGGACAAACTGATGGTGATCGGAGAATGTTGTTTTTCTTCTAATTGTTTTATTAAATTTTGAACAGAAGTGAGAGGAACAAAACTTCCATCATTGGATTTGTCGACAAACTCTCTCGGACAAAAAATACAAGAGAGTTCACATCCTTTGTAGATTTCCCATTCCAAATAGGAAGGAGAACTACGATAGAGTTCCGGATTTTCTTTCAGGATATTTTGTAAATTCTCGTATGGAATTTCTTCTGTAATCTCAAGTAACCCTTTGATGAGAACCTTGGAACGAATGGAATTGAATCGAAAGTCCAAACGTAATTGTCGCAAATCTGGAGATTGGAAAAAAATATCAACATCGTATTGGTTGATGTTCTTTAAGAAAAAAGAATGAATGTCGGTTGTGAGTTGGTCAGGCAAAGAACTTAAAAATTCTCTAGTGATGACTGTTGGAATGAGACCTGGTGGTAAGTTTTCCGAATAGGAATATTGGCAAAAAAAGTTTTTGTGACGATTCCAAATTTTTTCAGTCAGAGTTGGATTTAAGAGTGGAGAGATCCCTGTAAAATATAAAAAACAAACTTCATCCCATTCTGGATCTTTGAAAATCGATTCAGGAAGTAAGGCACCAATTTGTTTGATGAATTCAATTTCTGAAGAAACCTGTTGGTAAAACACAAATGACTCTGTGATTTTATCCCCATCAAACTTTGATAAGATGGAATTAGAAACATTGATATGAATTTTGAGATTTGGAAAGACGGAATGAAGTTTTTTGACAAAGGATTTGACAAGTGAAATCTCAAAATGAGATTCTAAAAAGGTAAGTGTTTGGTTGTCTAAATAAACAACCGCAAAGCTGGGATTGTAGTCCTTACGGTTTACCATTAATCTGAGTTGTACTTTTCTTCCGGATTACTAATGTTATGTTCTTTGATGTAGATAGGATCAAAGATCGTGATGGATGTACTTTTTCTCGTGGCGGCAACCCATTCTTCAAAGGAGGTTTGTTCTTTTTCGCGAAATAAAAATCCTTGGATCCCTTTTCTCACAGCATCGAGTGGTGTAGGTCGCACCCCTTCAATGTAAACAATACAATATCGTTTGCGATCATCACGGAAAACCTCTGAAAACTTTCCTTGTCCCCCCACTTGTGCGAGAACGGAGGCTGTCATTGGTTGTGATTTATACAATTCAAAGGTAGGAACCCAATTCACGAGACCACCATTGAGTTTGTATCTGGATTCGTTTCTCGGCCCAGAAGCCACAAGTTTGAAAAAGGAAGGATCTTGAATGGACTTATTTCGAATTTCTGTTAATTCATTGAACAAACGAGATTCTTCTTCAATGGAACTATTCGCAGGAGAGATAACTAATTCACGGAATCTAAATTCGTTTCCCACTTTCGCCTTGTTTTTGTTATACCAAGATTGCACTTCTTGTTCTGAGGGAAGTGGTGGACTCACTTTGATTTGTAAAAGTTGTCCTTTTTTGATTTGGTAAGGAAGGTCCTCTAACCAAACATCGTAAGGAAGATTAAACTGTGTTTGAACTGCTTTTTTAAATTGTTCGATGTCACTGATTCCTTGCGCTTCCATTCGTTTTTGAATTTCCGCTTCGATCCGTTTTTCATTGACTTGGATCGATTCTTCATCGGCAACATTGTCTACTACTGCGCGGTCAATGAGAAAGTCGATGACCTGGGAATGTAAGGATCCTTTTTTGCGATACGCAGGAAAAAAACGAGAAAGGTTTTTATACCGTTCCACTCCTTCCTCATAATCCAAGGTGGAGATAGACTTGGGACCTACAATGGCAAGGACAGCATTTAACGACTCATAGGAGCCGAGTGGTTTTGTGGGAACGGCTAGGAAAACACAAACAACCGCAGCAAAAATGAAAACGAAATGACGTTTGAGTCGTGGTCTTTTTTGCATACGGTCAAAAGTTTACCCGATAAAGGTAGTGTGTAAAGCCTTTACTGCGTCTTCCGCTTGGTTTTGTTTGATGACACAAGAAATTTTAATCTCTGATGTCGAAATCATTTCGATATTGATATTTTTCTCAGCTAAGGACTGGAACATTTTTGCTGCCACTCCCACATGAGATTTCATACCCACTCCCACTGCTGAAACAATAGAAATGTTTTCGTCAATCTCTGCTTTTCCATTCCCATGATCCTTTGCATAGGCTTCGATGATTGGTTTTGCAGCTCCAATGTCTTTTTTGGCAATGGTGAACGAAATGGTATTGATTCCGTCTCTTGGAGAGGATTGCACAATGACGTCAACGATGACATCTTTGTTAGATAGTTGAGTGAATAGGTCTGCTGCAATTCCTGGTTTGTCTTTTACGTCCGCAATGGTAACACGTGCTTGGTCACCTTTTGCAGTCACTCCACTCACTTTCATTTTTTCCATAATTTTATCCTCACTCATTACTAACGTTCCCGGTTTGTCGTGGAAACTCGATCGTACGTGGATGACCACATTGTAGTTCATCCCTAATTCAACACTTCTGGAATGTAAAACTCCAGCCCCAAGGCTTGCGAGTTCCAACATCTCTTCGTAAGTGATTTGTTTGTGCATTTTTGCAGTTGGAATTTTTCTTGGGTCGGCTGTGTAAACCCCATCTACGTCTGTATAAATTTCACATTCGTCTGCCCCTAAAGCTGCGGCAAGGGCTACAGCAGAGGTATCACTTCCACCTCGTCCTAAGGTAACAATATTTTCGTCTTTATCAATCCCTTGGAATCCTGCGACGATAACCACCTTTCCTTTGTTAAAGGCTTCGTCGATTCTGGATCTGTCGATCATTTCAATTTTACCGTTGGAAAAGTTTCCATCCGTCAAAATTTTTAATTGAGAACCGGTAAAGGATTGGGCCGGAACTCCCAATTCATTGAGTGCAATCGCAAGTAACGCAATGGATACTTGTTCCCCCGTGGAAAGTAACATATCCATTTCCCGTTTGGGAGGGTTTTTCGAAATTTGGTCAGCAAGATCGACCAGTTCGTCTGTAGTATGTCCCATTGCCGAAACGACAACAGCAACTTTTTGGCCTTCATCGTGGTAACGTTTGATGCGTTTGGCCACATTTTTAATTTTAGTGGTGTCACCAACTGAGGTTCCACCGTATTTTTGGACAACGATTTTCGATGACATGGGTTTATGGACAGGCTAGGAGAGGCAAATCGGGAATCAAGTAGAATGAATTTTTTTGCAACCAATCGATTTGAAAAGACTCCAATAAGTATAGGTTATTGAATGAATTCTGCATCTTCTTCGGTGGAACCTGTTGTCAAAGAACAGGCTCCTTTACTCTTCCTCATTTTGTTTTTTCTTGTCCAAGCGACTGTCTTAACTGTTTTCACCGTTCCCTTTTCCTGGGCTCTCGTTTGGGTTGCGGTAGGATCTTATTTCCTCCGGATGTTTGGAATCACAGCCGCCTACCATCGTTATTTTTCGCATTCCTCTTTTAAGACCTCACGTGTGTTCCAATTTGTGTTGGCTTGGATTGGATCCATGTCTATGCAAAAAGGGGTTTTGTGGTGGGCCGCTCATCACAGGAACCATCACAAATATTCGGATACCGAAAAAGACATCCATTCCCCAAGTCGGAAAGGGTTTTGGTATTCTCATATGTTTTGGTTTTTACGGGATGATTACAACGACTACGAAGCAAAACTCATTCCCGATTTTTATAAATTTCCTGAGTTGCGTTGGTTGGATCGTTATCATTGGATCCCACCTTTGACTTATGCAATTCTATTGTATGTCGTGGGTGGTTGGGGATGGCTTGTTTACGGTTATGCTGTTTCCACATTTATCTTAGGACATGCCACTTGGACGATCAATTCCTTATCCCATGTCTATGGATCGGTTCGGTTCGATTCAAGAGACACTAGTAAAAACAATGTTTGGTTAGCACTGCTTACGATGGGAGAAGGTTGGCATAACAACCACCATTACTACTGTTCGTCGGCAAACCAAGGGTTTTACTGGTATGAGATTGATATGAGTTATTATATCTTAAAGTTTTTAAGTTGGTTTGGAATAGTTTGGGATCTGAAAAAACCTCCACAAAAAGTTTTGAATGAAGGAATCAGTCGTGACCGAGCTAAAAAAGAAGAAATTTTACTCGCACGTAAAAACAAACAGGAAGCCAAATCGAAAAAGAAAGTGGAAGTATTATCAGCTTCCTAAAGGAAACTTCAAACTCCTAATCGTTTGCGTATATCTGCCGGGATACTTTGGATCGAATCATATCTCTTTTTCTTTCCCCCTGGCAGAGATACATAATAAAACCCATTGATCATTTCTAAAAAATAATCCTCTCCTTTTTCACCTAATGAACGATTGTCGAGTTCCTTTACCATTTTTTGGTATTTCGTCGGTAATAAATTCCAATTCATATAATTGGTCACAACACCTTGGTCGTTTACGGTATAAGCACCATCTTGGTGAAGGATTTTTGTGCCATTATAATCGAAAATTTCCATCACCTTTAGATTGTTATCTTTGGAAGACTTTGGATCTTTTTTGGTTTTGCCATCCGCACTTCGATTGGAATCATCTGGTGTGGAACCTGATTTGTTTTTTTGGTTTTTGGCTTTTTCCTTTTTTCTTAACTTCCCAAAAATCAGTAAAAAAACACCAGCGAGCCCAAGTGCTGCGAATAAAAATACTTCTGCCGTGGATAAATCAAAGAGATAACGAAACATAGTTAACGAAATCTTGTTCCAACCGCTTTACATGTGTCAGGAAGATAACCTTCCGTATTCCATGTGTTACAATCAACGAGTTCAATGGCTCGAATACAAAGTTTTAAATCATCAATTTTTACCCTGGAAAGAAAAAGAGTGCCAGGGAGTTTTTCCTTTCCACAAGCGGAGTTTTTTAGGGCATAAGCTTGAAAGGTTCTTTGGTTTCCTTCAATAGCAGAATAAAACAAATCATCTCGATTTTGAATGCAATACCCTATAGAAAGGAAACTTACAAGTAACCAAAACCTAACAAAGAACATTGATTTTGTGGGGAAAAACCACTTCATTTTTTCAATTTGATCCGAGAGATTTCTCTTACGGGAAGAGGAAGTTTTCCAAACACACTATCAATTTGTACGGTTCCGTAAATTTCGAACTCAGCTTCTTCTCCCTTTCTTGCAGCAGTTCCCAGTTTCTCAGCAAGGACTAGAAGTTTCGGAAGGATGGAACCTTTTTGTTCGGGCACTAATTTCAAAACTACCAGGGCTTCAGAATTGGGTTCCACTTCTACGGGGTTTAAATTTTGCAGTTTGCCTATATATTCCTTCCCTTGTGCAGTCAAAAGTTCGATTTCCAAATCAAATTGGTAAATACTCACTTTGGTGGAATTAGGATTTGTCACTGAGACTTGTGGATATAAGTCAAGAAGTGGGATGAGTGGAAAACTAGGATTTGGTTTCAGTTCGACACGAACATCCACCAAATCAAACTTACACGCCTTCAGACTTTCTAAATTTTGTTTTGTATCACTGATACAATTTGAGAATCCAAAGAAAAATAGAAATTGGATCGATACAAGGAAGAAATACTTACGGACCAAACACTACCTTCCCTTCGGTCATATGTTGTTTGTAAAATTCCAAACCTTCTTGAAAGTCTTCGAATGCAAATCGTTTGTTGATTTTGGTTTGGAAAACCGTTTTTAAATACTTCTGTGCTTCCTTCGCTTGTTTTTGAAACTCTTCTAGTCCTATTTCATAAATCCAAGAGGACAACCAGAAACCTTCGATTTTTTTATTTTGAAAGAGGATGATTCCTGAGTTCACAGAAAATGGTTTTTCTGACAAAGCACCATAACAAACTATCCTCGAACCATAAGGCATACATTCTACTAAGGATTGTGCTGTTTCTCCAGCAACTGCATCGATAGCATAGGTTGCGTTCAGTTTTTTGGAGAGTTTGAATAAATCTTTTTGATAATTCGGTGAGGAGGAGTTTAGGATATGTTCCGCACCAATTTCTGTTAAACTATCTTCCTGTTCCTTTTTTCGCACAACATTGATTAGGGGAATTCCTTTTTCTTTACAGAGGCGAACCACCATTTTGCCAAGGGCACTGGCAGCAGCTGTTTGGATCATGGCCGCATGTCCTTCTTTTTGGCAACGGGATACCATGGCCCAGGCTGTCATAGGGTTTACAAAAAAACTAGAACCTTCGTCAAGAGTCACTCCATCCACTAACGGCAAACAGTTGTCTTCCGTTGTGATCATGTATTCAGCCCAAGACCCATCGTTTTGAGGGGCCACACAAGAAACAGCCATTCCCAGTTTGAGAGTTTTGATGCCACTGCCCACAGCATCTACGGTTCCACTCGCTTCAAATCCTGCGGAAACGGGAGCCTTTTTTTTGAAACCATACAAACCACGGATGAACATCAAATCCGATGGATTGATAGGGGAAAGGTGGATTTTGATCCTAACTTCGTTTTCTTTTGGTCTTGGAATTTCTTTTTCACGAAGTTCCAATTGTGGTTCGGTTTCATCGTATTTAAGGATGGTGACTGCTTTCATCTCATCCCATTCACTCACGGAAAATCTGCTTGCCAACTCTTTCTTTGGAAGGAAAGTACTTTGAGTCCCCTATGAAATCAAAAAAATTAAACAACGAAACCATCGTCGGTATCATTTTTTTTTCCATTTTGGTTTTTGCATTTTTTACGACTGTCATAGAGCCGGACAGACCCACCAAAAAATATCCATACCGACTTTCGTTATTTTATTCACGCATTGATGGGATCAAAGAAGGAACAGAGGTGCGAATCCTTGGGATTCAGAAAGGGTATGTGGCCCATATTGATTCAAGACCCATGATAGATGTTCCAGACAGAAGGTTTCTCGACCATAACATGGATCATGCGATCGAGTTACACATTGCTCTCGAAGACCCTCTCACCCTTTGGGACAATTATGAAGTTGATTTTCAAACCATCACTTTATTTTCGGGAAGGATCATCAATATCAACCCAGGTAGTTCTGATGGGAAACGTCCCTTTTTTAAACCTACATTTCGGGAAGGGGAAAAGTCTCCTGACTACTTACCATCGGCACGGTATTTTGATGATTTTTTCAAAGCCACATCTGCCACGATGGAAGAAAATCGTTCTGACCTAAGACAAATCACATTGGATTTCCGTTCCATCTCCGATAAATTAAACCAAACAGAAGGTACGATTCCCAAAATCATTGGAAGTACTGAGATGTATGATGAACTTCTTGCGACCATCAAAGACGCAGAAGCTATCGGAAAAGAAGGAAGACGGTATATGGAAAGTTCTAGGAATTTAGAAAACACCATGCCGATCCCATTTTTAATAACAGCATCGTATTACGGCCGTACAACGCCAATTACGGGAAGAAGGATTGGACCACAAGATTAATGAAAGTTGCAATTATACATGATTGGCTCACGGGAATGCGTGGGGGAGAAGTTGTCCTGGATAGTATGTTAAAAGCGTATCCAGAAGCGGATTTGTTTAGCCTTTTTTATTCCAAAGGGAAACTGAATGCAAGGATAGAAGATCGTAAGATCACAACTGCTTTTACAAACAACCTTCCTTTTAAAGAAAAATACTATCGATACTATTTACCTTTATTCCCTACAGCCATTGAAACTTTGGATCTCAAAGGGTATGATGTTGTCATCAGTTCTTCTCACTGTGTTGCCAAAGGGGTCATCCCTCATCCCGATACTTTCCATTTGAGTTATGTGCATAGTCCTATGCGTTATGTTTGGGATATGTATTATGATTATTTTCCCGCTAGGAAGGGTTTTAAATTTTTCCTTTTACAATCCATTGCTAATTATTTAAGAACTTGGGATGCTGCTTCCGCGAATCGGGTCGATTATTTTACATGTAACTCTCATTTTGTGGGAAGGCGGATCCAAAAGTACTACCGCCGTGATTATAAAATCATTTACCCACCATGTTTGCCACAAGACTTTCGGGTGCATGACAATTCCAAAGATGATTATTATCTGATGGTATCCGCTTTTGCTCCTTATAAAAAAATTGACTTAGCCATCGAAGCCTTCCGTGAAAATGGAAAACCACTGATCCTTGTGGGGGGAGGGCAAGAAGAGGGAAAACTCATCAAAAATCTTCCGAAAAACATCCTTTGGAAAAAGGGACTGCCTCGCACAGAAGTGATTGAACTCTATAAAAAAGCACGGGGATTTATTTTCCCTGGGATGGAAGACTTTGGGATCACACCAGTGGAATCGCAGGCCTACGCCACTCCTGTCATCGCCTACGGAAAAGGTGGGGCCTTAGAATCGGTGAAAGAGGGCAAAACTGGGGTATTTTTCGAAGAACAGACGGTAAAATCCTTAAATGACGCCATCAAAAGGGCAGAAAAAATCCAATTCAAACGTTGGGATTTCCAAAATTCCATCAATCGATTCACGGAAGAAAAATTCGTAAGCGAAATTCGAAAGGTAGTCGATAGACATAAATAGAAATCTCTGAAGGGGGATCTCTTGGTCATTTTACATCGACTCAAAGGTGCGGAATTTGTTCTCAATGCAGATATGATTGAGACAATTGAAGCCAATCCGGATACAATCATCACTCTTGTGAATGAGAAAAAATTCATTGTACAAGAGCCTGTTGCGGAAGTTGTGGAAAAGGTAATCGCTTACCAAACGAGAATTCACAACCTCCCTCGAGTCACTGAAAGAAGACCTGAGGAAACATAAGAAATGGATATAGCTACAGTCATTGGTTTGGCCCTAGGAGTGGCCTTGATGTTACTAGGGGTGGTTTCGGGGGGTCTTGCATTAACAGACCTTATCGATATTCCCTCGGTGATGATTACATTTGGTGGGGCAGCGGCAGCCACGATCATTTCTTTTCCTTGGACATCTACCATTGGAGTGGGTGCGGTGACTAAAAAAGCCTTCCAAAATCCACCATCGGATTTACCAGGTCTCATCACGACACTTGTTAGTTTCTCTGAAAAAGCTCGTCGTGAAGGTTTACTTGCCTTAGAAGATGATATCAATGAATTACCAGAAGAATTTTTAAAGAAGGGAATCCAACTCGTAGTGGATGGAACCGATCCCGAACTTGTCCGTAACATTATGGAAACGGAAATTGGGAACACAGCCACAAGGCATGCATACGGACGTTCCTGGTGGGATGCTTACGCTGGTTTTGCGCCAGGGTTTGGAATGCTTGGGACCCTTGTGGGTCTTGTGGGGATGTTAAAGAACTTAGGTGGTGGGGACGCGAGTGCCATTGGACAAGGTATGGCGACAGCCCTAATTACAACATTATACGGATCGCTTGCTCAGAACTTATTTGCAGCACCAGTTGTGAGAAAACTCACACGTAGATCGGAAGATGAACTTGTGATCAAACAAGTGATGGTGGAAGGAACTTTATCCATCCAGTCGGGTGATAACCCAAGGATTGTAAAAGAGAAATTGGCGAGTTTCTTAACACCTGCAGAACGAGTTGCCTTGAAAGATGACGGAGATTAATCCTTAGCCATGGCTTCTAAAAAAGAAAAATGTCCTGAGTGTATCCAAAAAGTTCCCGAGTTCATGGCGACTTACGGGGACATGGTGACACTTCTCCTTTGTTTCTTTATCCTTTTGTATACCACAGGGAAAACAGATGCAAAGGAGATGCAAATCATTCTCTCGGCATTTAAATCCACCACAGGATTTTTCACAGGTGGACAAACTTTATCAAAAGGATCTTTGGAAGAGATGGGGATGCAAATTGAATCTTTGCCATCTCAAGTGGTAGGGCGTAACCTTTCCAAATCCAAAAAAGATGCACAAGAAGTATTCAAACCGGAAGTAGAAGCGGGGAAAGTGCGGATTTCGGAAAACGAAAGAGGCCTTGTGATCTCTCTTGTAGGTGCTGATTATTTTTATCCAGGTTCCGCTATTTTAACACCTGCGATACGAGAGACTCTACGAAAAGCAGCGGGCCTTATCAAAGGACTCGAACGATTTGTGCGAGTAGAAGGACATAGTGATGATGATGCTGTGAATCCAGTGAGTCGTCCTGGTCGCGAAGAAAGAGAATATATCAATAACTGGGATTTGGCGGGAGCAAGGGCAGTGAACGCCACTGTATTTATGATCAATGCAGAAGAAATTGAGCCTAGTTGGTTCCAAGCAGTTAGTTTTGGATCCTACAGACCTCTTGTGTTGGAAAATGAAGGTACACCGGAAGCAAAGGCTTTTAACAGAAGAGTGGATATCATCATTTTAACAGAGAAGTCTACAAAACGAGCGCCAGGAGAAAGTAAATACGGACTACCTGACTCTCGTTTGCCGAACACTGAAACAAATGTAGAAGGAGAATTTTAACATGGGTGACCGTGAAGTAGATGAAGAAGAAGGTGGGTTAGCCGAAGGTAGTTCCGCCTCTGCTGGGATGTCCCCCATTGTAAAATGGTTATTGTACATCGCTGCGGCCATTTTTGGAATTATCATTGTAACCGTAATATCGATGTTTGTTGCTCAGAAAACTGCAACAAGTGTGTTCAAACAACAAAAGAATATCTCACTTGTGAAAGCTCCACCTCCTTTGGAAGTTTACACATTTCAGGAAGAGTTCCGAGTGAATACTTCTGATGTTGGAGAATCACACTTTGTGAAGTTAAAGATGTCTCTTGGATTTGAGTCAGGACAACCTGCACTTTCTGCAGAACTTGCAGCACGTGTCGCACAAATGCAAAACATCATTAACTTGGTGATTGCTCGTAAAACAAAAGACGATTTAAAATCCATTACCAACCAATTGGATTTACGTGAGGAAATCAAAGCCCACTTAAATCACATTTTGACCAATGGAAAAATCAAAGAGGTTTACTTTACCGAGTTCTTGGTAAACTAGGACTATGTCCGACCAAATCCTTGGTGTGATCCCTGCGCGTTACGCGAGCACACGTTTTCCTGGAAAACCACTGGCCCTCATTGGCACAAAACCAATGATCCAGTGGACTTATACACATGCCTCAAAGTCCAAGTCTTTCCACCGTTTGGTGGTCGCAACCGATGACAAACGAATCCATGATGTTGTATTAGGGTTTGGTGGTGAATCCGTTCTTACGAGTCCCGACCATCCCACAGGCACAGATCGTATCATCGAAGTGGCAAACAAATACCCGGACTACGGAATCATCGTGAACATCCAAGGGGATGAACCTGGTATGGAAGCTTCCCTCATAGATGGAGTAGTGGGTTTAAAAACCAAACACCGCCATTGGGAAATGACAACTGCGGCCGTTCCTTTTTCGCACCATGAAGACCCTAAAGACCCTAACAAAGTAAAGGTGGTCTTTGACAGAAATTCACGCGCCAATTATTTTTCTCGTTCTCCTATCCCTGCTTCTTTTAAAGGGGAAGCAATATACCACCGTCATCTTGGCATTTATGCGTATGAACGTGATTTTTTAATGTCCTATAACCAACTCCCCACATCCGATTGGGAAACAGTCGAATCCTTAGAACAACTCCGCGCCTTACAAAATGGATCTACGATTGGAGTGTTTCTTGCCGAAAAAGCAAATTTGGGAGTGGATTCTCCAGCAGATTTAAAAGTGGTGATAAGAGAGTTTCAAGAGAAGAGATTGATTTAGATTATATCGGTGTCCCAGGTATTAGTTGGGTAATTATTTGCTGTTAGTCGCTTTAAATTTGATAGAGAAGTTATTGGATTTTTTCCCCTTTTGCTAACTTTTCGATAATTTCTTTGATTCGTTTTTCTCTTGTTTCTATTTTTTTTGCTGTGTGAATTCGAAATCCAATAGAGAAAATATTTGTCTTATTGAGACCCTTAAAGAACTTTTCCGCCTTTTTGTTTTTGCTGAGTGCTAATAAAAAATCATCTGGCACAGTCATTTTACTTGGTGAATCGTATGCCTTTTCCCATCTACTATCTGCTTTAGCTTCTTCGACAGCCTTTAATCCAGCAGGTTTCATTTTTCCTTCATTGGTTAATCTTTCAACATGTCCTATGTTGACTTTTGACCAAATACTTTTGGCTTTTCGGGGAGAGAATTTTTGCAACCATGCATTTTCGTCAAACTTTTGTTTTTGGCTATCAATCCAACCATAACAAAGTGCAACATCAAGGGCTTCGGCGTAACTGATGGTTTTGATTCCAGAATCTTTTTTGAATATTTTTAACCAAATTCCATTGGAACTTTTGTGATTCTTATCAAGCCAAGTTTCAAAAGATTTTTGTGATTTAAATTCTATCGTTGGTATTGTATCTAATTGAGTCATAAATATATCACTTAGCTAATATTAAAAATATTTTGAAATCTTTGATTAATTTGATTTAGTTAATAGATCATTCTAATCACAATATTTTTTCTTACTTAATAATTTCATTAATAAGATCTGTGCAAATCCAAAATATACTTGGTGATATCATTCCTATCAGTAAAGATTTTCTGAATAAGTTTGTTTTTGTATTTTTGGGTGAAAAGAAATAAAAAATGATAAAATGGCTCAATATAAAGGAGAAAAAAGGAACAAAAAATGCAATTACCTCCGAATCTCCAATGAATTGATTATCGTAGATATAATCTGAGAAGAAAATATATCC
>NZ_RQGG01000005.1 GCF_004769665.1 Leptospira kemamanensis | reverse complement strand
ATTTTATAATCAAAGTCCATACATCTTTATTGAAGATCCTATTAAACAAAAATTCAATTTGAAAGGTAGACTTACTTACATCTTTGAAATCAGTAGATAAAAAACTTCCTTTTGCAATTAAATACCATGTGGGACTGGCAAAAATAGCAACTAGGAAAAGAGAAAGGAGAAAAGGTTTAAATAGATTCTCTTTATTTGAGAAAAGTAATCCAAACATAAAAATTAGTGATATAAATGAAATAATTAATGCTTCGCTTTTGACATTGATCAATAATGCTGCAGTTAGGATTAACCATACGATTGTTTTTTTTTCATTTAGTTCTAAGAGGAAGTATGTAACTAAGGCAAGTAATACGGAAACTGGGAAATCTGCGCATAGGTCGGAATTTACTAAAAGATAGTTTGGTTGAAACAAAAATACTCCTGAAACCAAAAGAAATATAATTTTCCCATACTTGTGTTTAATAGAAAGAACTCTGCCCAATAAGAAAATATATACGATGAACAAGAAAAAATAATTTGGAAGTTTGATTAGAGTTAAAAATGTTTCTGTTTCGGGAAATACAATCGAAACGTTCGCATGTAAAAATGGAATTCCTAGAGGATAGTTTGGCATGCGCCAATAAGAATTCCATAGTGGTATTGGGTCTTCGTTTAAAATTCCCAATGCAATGACTCTTCCTTTCCCTACCCACATTGCATAAGCATCAATCATGCCAAATGGATTGATGCTCCATCGGATTTCAACTATATAGATAATGCATAAAAATATAGAAGTTAATGCTATAGAATAGATAAGGAATTCTTTTTTATTCTCAATTCTTTTAAACACCTTGATACATTGGTAAAAACTGAAGATTGCAAAACCAAGGATCAAAATAGGAAGTGCGATATATAGTTCAGGAAAGAAGCCGAAAATGATGAAGGAAAATATGTTTATCAATAATAGAAAGAGTAATGATGTTTTCATAATGTCGCACATTTGCTGAGTAGAAAAAATTCACCTTTTACAATCTCTTCGCATTTCATTAAATTTTTAGGTTTTGTGATCTCGCTTTTGAATTCTTCTTTTGGTGAAATGACATGAATTTTGCTATTTTTAGCAATTTCCAACGGGTAAATTTTTGTGGGAGCAGTGGCCATTTGTAGAACATCGGAATGAAAGTTTTGAGCATCGTTATAATACAATTCTTCTGAGCCAAACTTAATTCTATGTTCTTCGGCAAGATTGTTAATATCGAAGAAATAATTTGGATAAAAAAGATGAGGAAATCCAGCTGCAAATTGTTTCATTGCGTTTGCATTCTTTTTAGCTGTGCGTATTTCTTTGAATGCGTTGCTCCATGTTAATATGGTTAATAGAATTAAGCTTGCGATAAATACGTTTAGAAAAATCGATCTCAAGGATTTAGTCATAGTTCTGAAGTATTTCTTTGTCAGTTTAAATTGAGTTTTCTAAATTGACAAGGTTTTTATACCTTTGAAATGCTGATTGAATTGATTATATTTTGATTAGAGGAAGAATCTATATTTTAAGTGTATGATAGATCCCTTCTCAAATCGACAAAGCAAACCAAGGAAATAGAAAATTGAGTTTTTTAAATCAGAAAAAATGGATCAATTTAGTAAGTGATGTGGGATTTCAGATCCTATTTTTTTTCCTCATAATCAGCAGTGTTTTTTACTTAGTCAACTTACAAGGTTTTTTCGGTGAATTTTACTTCTTAACTGATCTTGCTGCCAATGATTTTCAAATCATGGAAATTTTGAAGGGTAGTTTGGGTTACGGCGCCTATTCTAGGTTCCAGTTCAACCATCCAGGGCCGATCTATTTTTACTTTTTGGCATTTGCGGAAAAAGTTTTTGTTTTTTTTGAGTCGGAATACTCTCGTTATGTGCTTTTAACTTATGTTTTGAATGTCATTTGTTTAGGAGTTTCCTTATATCAAATTACCAAGACCTATCAGTCATTCCTTTCGGGATTCTTACTCTTTGTTTCTTTTTTGTTTGTCACTTATAGTTTAGGATTCACGTTTTTCTTTGAGACTTGGACACCGTATGTGATGGTTTGTCCTTTTTTGTTATATGTAATTTCAGTAATCCAAGTGATTGAGAAACAGTGGAATTTTTTACCTATATTTTTTCTCTTAGGTTCTTTAATATTCCAATTGAATATTATGGGTGCCGTTCCGTTTGGAATCGGAATTTTATTCCTTCTGTATCATCTCTACCAATTCCAAAAGAAAGGTGATTTCCCCGATCAAAAAAAATTCAAATTACATTTAGGAATTTCCGTTTTGGTTTTGGTTGTTGTATGGTTACCAGTTCTATACGATTTTTTAGTTCATTTTCCAGGGAATATTTCAAAAGTAATTGGTTACTTACTCAAAGGCGGGGGCAGTAAAAAGCCATTTGAAGTCATTGGATTTTTGAATACTACCTTTGTTCAGATGTTTCATTTTCCCTATGCCCTTGGTTTTTATTTGGTAATTGTTTTAGTTCCTTATTGGAAAAAATTACACTTAGATTCCTTTTCCAAAAATTTAAGAAATTTTACTTCACTTTATACATTTATCACTCTCCTTACATTATTTCGAATGAAGGGGCCGATCGTTCCTCATTTGTTTTGGCATTTTTTTGCGGTCATCGCATTGCAAATGTTTTTACTGATTCGATCCATGCCATGGAAACACATTCCCATTAAATGGAATTTAGGTTTCGTTGCTTTTGTAACGCTTCTTTCGGTTGTGATGGTCTTGTCTTTTGGAAAGGTGCCAGGGAAAGAACGAAATCTTTACGTAAAGGAGATTGTGAGTCTTGTCCAAGGATTAGATGAGAATTTTGTTTTACATTGGGAGATGAATGAAAGAGATTTTTCTCAAGGGAATTTGGTATTGGGAGTGGCATCCCGACTAAACCGAAATGGCAAAAAGGTATGTTTTCAAGAACCATGGTTATTTCTTGTTCCAAAACCATACCATTGTTCGGAGTCGGATACAAGGAATGCAACCTTACTCCTTTTTGAAAGTTCCGAAACACGATTTCCCAATCTAGAAATGGTGAAAAATGAAGTTCATTACCAAGATACGAAAATCAAGGTGATCAAACCTTGATCCGTTTTCAGTGGTTTTTTGATATTTGAGAACCGTTATTTTTTACTCGAATTTTAGAATTCAATTGTCTTCCTTTCCTAGTAACAAAGTATGGAACTGATCCTTTAATCTATGCATTATTATCTTGTCCCTAGAAAAAAGCCAAATCTTCTCTCTCTCATCATTCCTTGTTATAATGAGGAAGAAGTTTTAGATTACCTAAAACAAAGACTGAGGGAAACCATTCCCAAATTGAATGTGAATACCGAAATCATTTTAGTCAATGATGGAAGTTCGGATCGTACCATCCTTGGGCTTATGGAATGGGCCAAAGAAGACAAACAAGTTCGGGTGATTTCCCTTGCCAGAAACTTCGGACACCAAATTGCTGTTACGGCAGGAATGGATCATGCCCGAGGGGACGCTGTTGTCATTATGGATGCGGATTTACAAGATCCACCAGAAGTGATACTCGAGATGATCGAACGTTACAAGGAAGGATACGATGTCGTCTATGGCCAAAGACTCGCTCGTTCCGGAGAATCGTTTTTTAAAAAGATCACTGCTTGGGCATTTTACCGCCTTATGAAAATCCTGGTGCATAAAGATTTACCTCTGGATTCAGGAGACTTCCGTTTGATCTCCAGACGTTGTTTGGATGCATTGAATGGACTCCGAGAAAATCACCGGTTTTTACGGGGTATGAATGCCTGGATTGGGTTTCCACAAATCCCTGTGTATTACAATCGGGACCCTCGTGTCGCTGGTGAAACCAAATACCCCTTACAAAAAATGCTCAAATTGGCAATGAATGCAGCGGTTTCATTTTCACCCTTACCACTTCGTTTCAGTTTGGGACTTGGGATTGTCGTCGCACTCATCGGTTTTTGTGTGGGAATTTATGCTCTTTACCGTGCGTTCCAACATTTTATTTTACAAATGCCAATCGTTTACAATCCGGGTTGGGCAACCATCGTCACCTTAATTTGTTTGATCGGTGGATCGATTCTCATCTCCATTGGAATTTTGGGGGAATATGTTGCTCGCATATTTGAAGAATCAAAAGGTCGACCACTCTATGTGATTGAGTTTATGGAAGGTGGAGTTAAGAAAGATAACCAGGGAATTACCTCACGCAGTCGTGGTAAAAAAAGTTCTTAATGCATCACAAATGGAAATGGTCACTCTCAAAAGAAAGTGACCTAGTTTCTTTTAATTGGTAAACGCAGAAGATAAACTTTCTTTGATCTTTTGTCTGGTGTTTTCGACATCTTTAGGCAAAGTCAATTCATCAATCCATTTCAATAAAAAGGCCTCATCCACCAATTTTCCTTCCAAAACTTTTCCAATCATACCTGCAATTACCGAGAGGATTTGGTTGGTATCTAAAAATCCATTTTGTTCTAATAACAATGCCATTCCCATGGCACCTTCTGTCCCGTAAAACGCCTGTTTTTTGCCAAATTCCGATTCATACATGCCTTCAGGTAAAGCTTCCTTTACTTTTTGGATCATATCGGCTTCACTTGGACCGTGACTGGTTCTGTTAATGATGGTTAAAACCACTGGATTTTTGGGTCCGTGGATTCGTAGAATTTCTTCCGCATACAGACGAATTTTTTTCGCTGCATCTCTTGTGATCGCATCTCTTCCTAAAAAGTTCAATTTGTATAAGTATTCTTCTAAGGAGTCTCCAGTGATTTTACCCATACAAATCAATTGGTAGACAGTAAAGATCATATAATCGGATTCGGTATTATCTCCGAGTAAAATTTCTTTGGCTTGGGTAGGCAAATAAATTCGGTCATACAAAAGAATGGAAAGTTTGTAAGACATTTGGTCAAAGAGACTTTGGTAAGAGGCTCCTAAGAACTTTTTTGTACGAGACCAAGCAGGTTTGAATCCATTTTGAAAAAATTCAAGAGGATTAAAAATGGTATCGATGACTTTATCAAAAACTCCCTTAATCGTACCTTCCAAATATTTTAAATGTAAGGATTCAATTTGGATATTGTCTTTTGCGATGGTGGCAAGCATGGTCCTTCTGAAAAAATGAGGGCTTGCTGAGATAAAGGCAAGGGGAGAGTTCTCCGTTGCAAGCCTTAGCTCCCTGTACAATTCTGGCATTCCCGGAAGCGCCTGTTTTTGGTTAGGTGTTTCAAAAAGAGCAGAGAACTTTCCTTTTCCTGAGTGAATGTCTGTGGCAAGGTAGGTTTGATCAATATCGGAAGTGACCACAATCCCTTGGTAGTCTTCTGGTAAAATTCTAAGTTTTCCTTTGCCGACGATGGTGGTTCTACCGAGGATTGAGTTTTCTGTGGCATTCAAATGAGCTAGGTCTTTGGAATATTGGCGAAAGCTATCCAAGCCTTCTAAAATGACTTGGAAATCATGAAAGCCAATGGGCAGTTTGTCTCGGATTTCACAGGAGAAAAATCCATCTTCATCTGCTTTGATTTTTCCTGATGTATAAATGGTTTTTCCCAAATGATCAAAAACTTCTAATTTTAAAACGGGTTTTCTGACGGGAGCGAGAGAGAAGTCAAGAAAGGGTGTGATTTTGGTTTCGTCGCCTTTGAATAGACCCGTCATGAGGTCCCAGAGTCCTTCTGCCTTCATGAGGTCAGTGATTCCTACATCGACCACTTGTCCTCGTACAAAGGATCTTCGTTCCCTGCCAAGGGAGCCACCGCAGACAGCGATTCTTTTGATATCGGTAATGATGGGTTGTGAAGTATTTGGTTCTTGGGACATAGAATTTATGCCCTTAAGCGTCTAAGAAAACAAGGAGCCGTCTATTCCTTTTTATGGCATCACTACGATCTACGAATGATTTTGTAAAACTTTTGCAGAGGGAGGGAGAACTCCATGTCATTTCCGACCCAGTTGACCCTTATTTGGAGCTTGCGGAAATCCAGAGGCGAGTGGTTGCCAAAAAAGGCCCAGCACTTCTCTTTACGAATGTCAAAGGGACAAAATTCCCAGTGGCCACCAATCTCTATGGATCTGAAAAACGAATCCATTTGGCTTTTGGCGAAAAACCTGTCCAAACGATCGCAAGACTTGCCAAACTTGCCAAAGAAATATTTCCCCCAACATTCTCCAAACTTTGGAAGGAAAAATCCCTCGCACTGCTTCCCTTCCAAGTGGGTTTGAAACAAGTTCGTCGGGCTCCGATCCTTGGCGGGCAGGTAGCCCGCGTGGAAGAACTTCCAGGGCTTGTGTCTTGGCCAAAAGATGGTGGTCCCTTTGTGACCTTACCATTGGTGTATACACAACATCCTCATTCGGGCAATGGGAATTTAGGAATGTATCGTGTGCAGTTGTTTGGTGAAAAAACAGTTGGGATGCACATACAAATTCATAGAGGAGGTGGGTTTCATTATTATGAAGCTGAAAAAGAAAACAAAGCACTTCCAGCCCATGTGTACATTGGTGGTCCTCCTGCGTTAACCATTGCAGCTGTGGCACCTCTTCCAGAAGAAATTCCAGAACTTGTGTTTGCTTCCTTTCTCATGGGAGAAAAACTCCGGATGAAAAAAGACAAATCGGTATCGCCATACCCAATCGTAGCAGATGCCGATTTTGCCCTCATTGGTTCCATCCCACCTAAGTTACGAAGACCAGAGGGTCCTTTTGGAGACCATTACGGATACTATTCTTTGTTACACGACTATCCTTATTTAGATCTCTCTCATATCCTTCATAGAAAGGATGCCATTTGGGCCGCAACAGTAGTTGGTCGGCCTCCACAAGAAGACCATTACATAGCCGAGTTTTTACAAGACTTGTTATCGCCGATGTTTCCCCTGGTCATGCCTCAAGTCCTTGGTGTTTGGGCCTATGAAGAATCGGGAGTTCATTCACTGGCTGCGGCCATTGTGAAAGAACGGTATTTCCGCGAAGCCTTTATGGGAGCTCTTCGCATTTTAGGAGAAGGGCAACTTTCTCTGACAAAGTGTTTACTTGTGACCAATGAGAAAGTGAACTTAAAAAACTTTTCCGAAACATTTCGGGTCATTACAGAACGATGTGATCCAAGAACTGATTTTTTTATCTTTAGCAATATCAGCCAAGACACACTCGACTATACAAGTGGAACCGTGAATAAAGGGAGTAAACTTTTGTGGATGGGAATTTCGGATCCAACAAAACCGATTTTGAATCCAAACCTTCCTAAAGAATTCAATGGTAAGTTCAAGGACAAACGATTCCAAAACCCGAAGGTATTTTTACCAGGGGTTCTTGTTGTGAAAGGATCAGAATTCCAAACAAATGATCGTTTGGCGGATAGTTTACTGGAAGAGGATTTAGGAAACTTCTCGTATGTGTTTTTAGTAGATGACTCGGAAGATGCGGTAAAAACAGATTCCGATTTTATTTGGACGATGTTTACTCGAATGGAACCTGCTTCCGATGTGTATGCGAGAACCGAAACGATTCGAAATCATATCTCCTATAAAATTCCCATTGTGTTTGATTGCCGAATGAAACCTTGGATCCCAGAAGTGCTCGCGGCCTTACCAGAAACCGTGAAACAAGTGGAAAACCGATTTGGGAAATGGATTGATTCTCTGTAATTGGGGTCAGACGAAACGGAGTTGTTGTGAAACTCTTTTCCAAAATCCCAAAGAAAAGTTGATAGATGGAATCTCTTAGGAAAAAAGAATCATCAGAGACATGGCTAAAAAATTTACGTTAGTGACTGGCGGAGCGGGGCTCATTGGTTCCCAAATCATCGAAGACTTAAATCATAATGGAAACACCGATATTCTTGTTGTGGACCATTTGGGTACAACTGACAAATGGAAAAACCTCCAAAGGAATTTTTTTACAGACTATTATGAAAAGGATCAGTTTGAATCGTTTTTAGATTCGGGCCATCCTTTGCTTTCGGAGATTTCCGAAATTTATCATTTAGGTGCTTGTTCTGCTACTACAGAAAAAGATGCAACTTACTTAATTCAGAATAACTTCCATTATACGAAAAAAATAGCTGAGTTGGCGATTGCCAAAAACATTCCTTTTTTATATGCTTCTAGTGCGGCTACGTATGGAGAAGGTGAGTTTGGCTATGATGACAAAGCACCCATTGAAAATCTAAAACCTCTGAATATGTATGGGTATTCCAAACATCTATTTGATTTGTATGCCAAAAAAACAAAAATCGCGGACAAACTCATTGGTCTCAAATATTTCAATGTATTTGGATATGGAGAAGCTCACAAGGGCGAGATGCGTAGCCTTGTTCTCAAAGGGTATGAACAAATCAGAGACACGGGAAAATTAAAACTCTTTAAGTCCTATAAACCCGAATACAAAGATGGCGAACAAAAACGAGATTTCCTTTATGTCAAAGATGCAAGTAAGATAAGCATCTATCTATTAAGTGAACGAAAATACGGTTTGTACAATGTAGGTCGGGGAATGGCGGAAACTTGGAATGACTTGGCGATTGCACTTTTTAAAGCCATGAATGCGCAAATCCAAATTGAATATGTGGAGATGCCTGAAACTCTCAAAGGCAAATACCAATATTATACCTGCGCAGACATGACAAAACTAACCAGTGTCGGTTATCCATTCGGTTTTACCAACCTTCAGGATTCCATCAGGGAATACGTTCGCCTCTTAGAACTAGAAGCGAAGTAATGTTTACTTTTTATACACTTTTACAATGGTTTGGATCAAGTCTTTAAACTTAGCATCTTTCAAACGATAGAACACTTGGTTGGAAGACTTTCTGGATTCCAAAATTCCATTGTTTTTCATTTTGCTTAAGTGTTGAGACGCTGCCGATTGACTTGTGCCAAGAAGTTCCACAAGTTGGCCAACGGTTTTTTCTTCTTTAGCTAAGGTGTAAAGGATGAGCAAACGAATAGGGTGGGCAATCCCTTGAATTCCTTTAATCGCTTGTTCCAATTGTTGTTTCGAAAGTTCTGTTTTTATTTTCATCGGTAAGGATTTCCGTTATATCCTTATGACGAATCGATACCCAAATTACCTACGAAAATTTTAATCTGGGTCAAAAAAATGACAATTAAATGAAAAAAATAAAATTGCCTTCTTTGCTGAAAAAGAAGGCAAATAGGCATTAATCGAAGTTAGATTCGAACTCCACCTGAGATTTCTAATACCACACCAGTAACCAGATCGTTCATGATGATAAACTCGGCAGTGGACGCAATTTCATCTGGTTCTCCAAGTCTTCCCACAGGGATGATGGACTTCCATTTTGCCAAAGCTTCTGGGTTCATATCTTTTAGAACCATTTCTGTTCCAATGAATCCAGGAGCAATCCCTGCCACACGGATTCCGAACTTCGCGAGTTCTTTTGACCAAGTGACAGTCATAGCGGCAACACCAGCCTTTGCTGCACTGTAATTGGTTTGTCCAGAATTACCATGCATGGCAATGGAGGCGATCGGGATGATGACTCCTTTTTTTTGTTCCACCATTTTAGCTGCGGCTTCTCTACCTGTTAAAAAGACACCGGTTAAGTTGACATCAATGACAGATTGCCATTGGTCGAGGCCCATTTTGCCTTTCACTTTTCCAGTTTCTTTGTCCACACGAATGAGAAGTCCGTCTCTTAAGATCCCTGCATTCAAAATGGCGACATCAAGGCTTCCTTGGAAAGCGGCCGCTTCTTCGATCAGACGAATGCTATCTTCTTCTTTTGCGACATTGGCAACAATACCAGTAGTTTTGATTCCTTCTTTTTGGAAGAGGGAGACCGTTTCGTCCAATTTATCTTTTTGGATGTCAGAGAGAATGATATTGGCACCCGACTTACCTAATCGGTAAGCCATTGCCTTTCCGAGTCCACCGGCAGATCCGGTGACGAGAATGTTTGCACCTTTTAATTCCATGTCCGTCAGTTTCAAAATGGGGAGTCACTAGGTCGATCCAAAACTGAGGTGAGTAAGGTAGTGTGAAAAACGAATTAGATTTCTGCTAGTTCTGCACTGCGAAAGGAAACATAATTGTCGTTAAATGGAATTTCCACTCGAGCAACTGTGCGATCTGGGTGAGTGATGATTCGAAATAAATTCGGATCTACCCCTTCGTTTTTCAGTAATATCATAATGAGGGCAATCCCAAGTCCTGCGCCTTCTGTGTTATCCATATTGTCCATATAGAATTCAGCGATATCATTATAACCCATGGACTTCTTCATTTTTTCGCGCATCCGCACTTCTTCAGTTTTGATGACGGGAGTATTGTTTGTGACTTCCACGAGGAGACCATCCAAACAGTAGTGGAATTTGATTTGGACATACACTCCACGAGCAAGGCAACGTTTTCCGTATTCATCCGCCATTTTCTCTGAGAACTTTTTGGAATACTCTTTGATCCCTTTGAAATAGTCGGATTCGTCTGTGATGTCGAGACCTTCGTCTTCAAAGAAAACTCGTTTTTGGTTGGCTTTGATTCCGTTGATGGTCAGTTCTTTGGAGATGGTATAAAGCATTTCTACAAATTGGGATTGTCCCACTTCGTTTAGGATATTTGTGATGAGGCCTAATACATATTGTTCGAGTTGGCGATTCATCCGTGAGGAACGGACGACGATCTTCGATTTTGACTTTACTAAATCGGGAATTTGTGCTTCTAATTCTACAAACGGTTTCGCCACGAATCATTCCTTACTGCGGGACTCTTTCCCACATGGTTCTATTATCGAACCGGGAAATCCACAACTAAAATCAGACAGGAATTTCACCATTTTTCCTGTTTTTTTACCATTTCCAGGAAATAAACTCATTTTCCATTGACCAATGAGCCTCATTTAAAATAGTGTAAAAAACCTAGCCTCGCTTGGAAACCCGCGCTTGGGTGGGAAACGTTTGCCCTCTTAGCTCAGTGGTAGAGCACTTCCATGGTAAGGAAGGGGTCGCCAGTTCAAGCCTGGTAGAGGGCTTGTTTAGGGCTGTAGTTTAATGGTAGAACTAGGATCTCCAAAGTCCTTGGTGGGAGTTCGATTCTCTCCAGCCCTGCCAACTACGGAATATAGAATTAGAGAACAGGACAAGGATCAATGAAAGCTACGAGTTTCATTCAGGAATGTAAAGCAGAACTTGAGAAAGTACATTGGCCTACGCGCCAAGAAGTAGTGAGTTCTACCGTTGTAGTCCTAGTTACAGTATTTATTTTTTCCCTATTTTTATCAGCTTCGGATTTTGTTTTCCTGAAACTGTTAAAGTGGTTCTGGGCATTAGGAACATAGGTAAAGTTAGTGGGCGATTCTTTAGATAAAAAATGGTATGTGCTTCAGACTTATTCCGGTCACGAGAATAAGGTGAAAACTAACATTGAAAAGATGGTCCAACAACAAAAGCTGGAAGACCAAATCTTTTCGGTGAAAATTCCTTCGATGGAAGTTGCCGAAATGAAAAACGGCAAAAAGAAGGTCACAAAGAAGAAATTGATGCCGGGTTATGTTCTCGTTGAGATGAACATGACAGATGACCTTCGATTTAAAATCCAAAACCTTCCTTCTGTATCTACCTTTGTAGGTGGAAAAGGAAAAGGTCCGGAACCTCTTTCACTTGATGAGATCAAAAATCTCTTTAGTGATGTAGGAAGTGTGGAATCGGAAGAAGTATCCCGACCACGTTTCCTCTTTAAAGTAGGCGAGACATTGAAAATTATAGATGGTCCGTTTGCAAATTTCACAGGGCTTGTAGATGAAATTTTTCCTGATAAGGGAAGGCTTCGTGTTCGAGTTGAAATTTTTGGAAGATCCACTCCGGTTGAGTTGGATTACCTCCAAGTAAAATCGGAACAATAGAACTGATAGATTGACTTTTAGTAAGGAACTTGAAACGAGATGGCTGCAAAGAAAGTAGTAAAACAAATTAAACTCCAAGTAGAAGCAGGGAAAGCAAACCCAGCTCCTCCGGTAGGTCCTGCACTTGGTCAGGCTGGCCTCAATATCATGGAATTTTGTAAACAGTTCAATGAAAGATCGAAAAACCAAATGGGTCTTAAACTCCCAGTGGTGATCACTGTTTATTCAGACAGAAGTTTCACTTTCGTCACTAAATCTCCTCCAGCAGCTCTTCTTGTCATGAAGGCACTTGGGATTCCTGGTGGATCCGCCACTCCTCACACTGTAAAAGTGGGAACAATCAAACGCGCACAACTAGAAGAAATTGCAAAAACGAAGATGGAAGACCTCAATGCAAACGATATGGAAGCGGCAGTGAAAATCATTGCTGGAACTTGTCGTTCCATGGGTGTTAACGTCGAGTAATCATTAAGAAACGGGAACCGAAGTCATGAAACGCGGCAAAAAGTACATCCAACTCAAAGAAAAAGTCGATCGCACAAAGGTTTATACCCTTGGTGAGGCAGTCGGTTTAGCGAAAGCGACCAGTTACTCAAAGTTCGATGGAACTTTAGAGATCTCGACTAAAATCAATTATAAATCTCTCCAAAACGTAAGAGGGACGATCTCTCTTCCACACGGAACTGGAAAAACAATTAAGGTTTTGGTTTTCTGCAAAGGAGACAAACAAAACGAAGCAAGAGAAGCTGGTGCTGATTTTGTTGGCGATATGGACCTCATTGAAAAAGTTTCTGGTGGATGGACTGATTTTGACGCTTGTGTGGCAACTCCTGATATGATGAAGGAAGTTGGTAAACTGGGTCCAGTTCTTGGTCGTAAAGGACTTATGCCAAAACCAAAGGCAGGAACTGTAACCACTGATGTATCTAAAGCAGTGAAAGAACTCAAAGCAGGTCGTATCGAGTATCGTCCTGACAAAGGGGGAGTGGTTCACTTAGGGGTAGGCAAATGTTCCTTCTCTGATGACAAACTTTCTGACAACATCAACGCTGTAGTAGCAGCACTTATGAAAGACAAACCTTCCGATGCGAAAGGTGATTACCTCAAGTCTTTCTCTGTTGCAGCAACTATGGGAATCGGCGTAAAAGTCGATGTAAAAGAACTAGTAAACGCGAACATATAACGAGTAAGAACAATGGCAAATCCATCTAAAATTGAAGCAGTAACAGAACTAAAGACTCGTTTGGAAAAACGACCTAACTTTATTTTAGCATCTTACAGCGGTTTAACTGTTGAAGATATGTCCAACCTTCGTGCGAAACTTCGCAAGGAAGGATCTGAGATGAAGGTGATTAAAAACAACCTATTCCTCAGAGCATTAAAAGAGTCTTCTGAACATAAAAACAACTCCATTGATTTTGGGGATGTTTACAAAGGACCACTTGCAGCTATTTTCTCTCTGGATGCACTTCCAGCAGTAGCAAAAGTTTGTAAGGACTTTGCAAAAGATAAGAAGGAACTCGAAATCAAAACCGGCTATATGGACGGTGAGGTTTTGGGTAAGTCTGGAGTAGAGGCGATTGCTGGACTTCCGTCCAAACAAGAACTTCTTGCGCAAGTGGCTCGTGGGATCAATGCTCCTGCAACGCAAATTGCTTCTGGAATCAATCAAATCATGGCATCATTGGCACGCGCCATCAATGCTGTAGCCGAGAAAAACGGCAATTAGTAATCATAGTGATTAGTAGGATAAGGAGAATATAGATGTCTGTTGACGCGCTATTAGAACAAATTGGAAGTCTTACATTAGTTCAGGCTGCTGACCTAGTGAAAAAGATGGAGGAGAAATTCGGGATTTCTGCTGCTGCACCGGTTGCGGTAGCGGCTGTTGCGGGTGCAGGTGGTGGCGCTGCTGCTGCTGAAGAACCAGCAACTTTCAATGTTATCTTGAAAGCACACGGTGACAAAAAGATCGACGTTATTAAACTCGTTCGCGAAATCACTGGTCTTGGATTAGCAGATGCGAAAACTCTTGTAGAAGCTGGTGGAAAATCAGTGAAAGAAGGGGTTTCTAAAGATGAAGCTGCTGATATTAAGAAAAAACTCGAAGGTGTTGGGGCTCAAGTAGAAGTTGCTGCTGCCGGTTAATCGGTTGCCAATTTTTAAACCCAGTCTTCAAAAACTTAGAGGCAGGGAGGCCGTAGGCGTCCCCACCTCTATTTTTTCGTTTATCATACCATCTATTATTTTGACGTCTCTAGGGAGAGTATTCCATGCATACCCGAATGCAAATTAGAAACCGGGTAAATTTCGGTAAAATTACCGACCTCAATTTACTTCCTAATCTTATCTACGTACAGAAAAAATCCTTTGATTGGTTTCTCCAGTCGGAAGTGAAAGATCCGACTAAACGTTTGAACCAAGGGTTAGAAGCGGTATTCCGCGAATCCTTCCCAATCGAATCACCAAACAACGATATGGTCATGGAATATGGCCATTACATCTTGGGGGAACCGAAACGTGATCCACAAGAGTGCAAAGACACTGATTCTTCTTATGCTGTTCCATTAAAAGCAGTCATCCGTCTCATCATCAAAGACACTGGAGAAATCCGGGAACAAAATGTCTATATGGGTGACCTTCCTGTGATGACCGATCACGGAACCTTCATCATCAATGGTGCAGAAAGGGTAGTGGTAAGTCAGTTACACAGATCTCCTGGTATTTTCTTTTCTTATGACCAAGCACGAGACACTTTTTCTGCGCGTGTGATTCCTTACCGAGGATCTTGGTTAGAATTTGAGATGGACAATAAGGGAATCCTTGTTGCCAAAATCGATCGTAAGAAAAAATTCCCAGCAACCCTTCTTGTGAAAGCAATGGGAATGGGAACAAACGAAGAAGTATTACGACTCTTCTACGGTTCTTCCAAAATGAAAATTGCGGGTGCGAATCCAAAAGACCTCAAACGTCTCATTGGTCGACGAACCATCGCTGATATCATCAACATGGAAACGGGCGAGGTTATGCTCGATGCTGGTTCCAAAATCAACGAAGACAATATCTCTATCCTTCGTGAGATGAAAGTAAAAGAAGTGGATGTCATTGAATTTCCAAAAGGAAAAGACAATCCAGTTCTCATCAACTGCCTTGAAAAAGACGGAGTCAACGACTACGAAGATGCGGTGAAAAAATTTCACACCATCATGCGTCCGGGTGAACCTTCTACGATTGAAAACGCAGAAGCAGAACTAAAAAGGCTCTTTTTCTCTCCTAAAACGTTTGATTTAGGAATCGTTGGCCGTTACAAAATCAATAGTAAATTTGAATTCAACAATCCAAAAGAATTTTCAAAAGCGGATGATCGTGTTTTAAGAAAACAAGACATCATTGAAACGGTTCGTTACCTAGTGATGCTTATGTCTGAGGCAGAAAACTACTACCCAGATGATATTGACCACTTAGGAAACAGAAGGATCCGTTCCGTGGGTGAGCTCATTGCCAACCAATTGAAACTTGGATTCTCTCGGGTAGAACGAGTCATCAAAGAAAGAATGACCGTACAAGAGCCGGAACAACAAACTCCGCAGCTTCTCATTTCCATCAAACCCATCACAGCTGTGATCAATGAGTTTTTTGGTTCTTCGCAACTGTCTCAGTTTATGGACCAAACCAATCCACTAGCGGAACTTACCCACAAACGTAGGTTAAACGCACTTGGACCTGGTGGTCTTTCTCGTGACCGCGCTGGTTTCGAAGTTCGTGACGTTCATTATTCTCACTATGGTCGTATGTGCCCAATTGAAACACCGGAAGGTCCAAACATTGGTCTCATTCTTTCCATGTCTAGTTTTGCAAGAGTCAACGATTATGGGTTCATTGAAACTCCATACCGCCTTGTGAAAAACGGAAAAGTCCAAAAACAAGTAGAATACCTCACTGCTGATAAGGAAGAATACCACTATATGGCGCAGTCGAATTCGACTGTGGATGAGAAGGGAGAATTTACTTCTAAACTCATTTCCACTCGCCATAGAGGGGACTTCCCTTTCCGTAGCCCATCCGAGATCCAATACATGGATCTTGCTCCTTTACAAGTAGTGTCTGTATCTACGGCCCTCATTCCATTTCTCGAACATGATGATGCGAACCGCGCTCTCATGGGTTCGAACATGCAACGCCAAGCGGTGCCACTTCTCACAGAAGAAGCACCTTTTGTGGGAACAGGAATGGAAGCTCGTGCGGCTTATGACGCAGGGGTTTGTATTGTTGCCAAAAAAGATGGTGTGGTTTCGAAAGTGGATGCTACAGGTGTTTGGATCAAAGAAGACCAATCCAAAGAGATTGTTCACTACCCACTCATCAAATTCAAAAAAACCAACCAAGGTACTTGTTTTAATCAAAAACCAAACGTATCGATGCTCCATACCACAACTGGTGGGAAAGTAAACAAAGTTTCCAAAGAACGGATCGAAGTCACAACTCCGAACGGGGAAAAGGAAATCCACGAGCTTGTCCTATCAGAAGAAGTTCAATTCCACGCTGTTGTCAAAGAAGGGCAAGAAGTAGGGGTTGGAGCTCCAGTAGCTGGACAAATCATCAAAGGGGAAAAATACGGAGAGTTTGGACAAATCCTGCAAAAGGGAACTGTTCTTGCAAACGGACCTTCCACTGACGCTGGTTATTTGGCTCTCGGACGTAACGTTCTTGTGGCATTTATGCCTTGGGAAGGTTACAACTTTGAGGATGCGATTTTAATTTCAGAACGAATCATCAAAGACGATGTTTTCTCTTCGATCCACATTGAAGAGTTCGAAATCCAAGCTCGGGAAACCAAACTCGGACAAGAACAAATCACTCGTGACATTCCAAACCTTTCGGACAAAGCGTTCCGTGATTTGGATGAGTCAGGTGTGATCCGTGTGGGTGCTGAAGTAAAACCTGGTGACATCCTTGTGGGTATGGTGACTCCTAAAGGGGAAACTGACCTCACTCCAGAATATAAATTATTACACTCCATCTTTGGAGAAAAGGCAAAAGAGGTAAGAGATTCCTCACTTCGTATGCCAAACGGTTTTGAAGGAACTGTGATCGATATCAAACGTTATTCCCGTGAAACTGGCGACGAACTCGCTGCTGGCGTGGAAGAAATGGTGAAAGTGTATGTTGCTCGTAAACGTAAACTCCTTGTGGGTGATAAGATGGCGGGTCGACACGGAAACAAAGGGGTCGTAGCACGTGTGATGGCACAAGAAGATATGCCATACATGGAAGACGGAACTCCAGTTGATATCGTTCTAAACCCTCTCGGTGTTCCTTCGCGTATGAACCTCGGTCAGATTTTTGAAACACAACTTGGTTTCGCTGCTAAAAAACTAGGGATCAATTTTGAAACCCCAGTTTTTGATGGAGCGTCAGAAGGTGATGTTCACGAATTCTGCCAAAAAGCAGGACTACCGGAAAACAGCAAATTTCAGTTATACGACGGAAGAACAGGTGAAAAATTCATCAACCAAGTTTTCTGCGGATACATTTACATGTTAAAACTGGCTCACTTGGTGGATGACAAAATCCATGCAAGGTCTACTGGACCTTACTCACTCGTAACGCAACAACCACTCGGTGGTAAGGCGCAGTTCGGGGGACAAAGGTTAGGAGAGATGGAAGTTTGGGCTCTAGAAGCGTATGGTGCATCACACACCTTACAAGAGTTACTCACGATTAAGTCAGACGATATGTTAGGACGTGCAAGAATTTACGAAGCGATTGTCAAAGGTATCCACTCGATTAAACCGGGTATCCCAGAGTCCTTCAACGTTCTTGTGCAGGAACTCCGAGGTCTAGCACTCGATATCATCATCAAAGACTCCGAAGGATTGGAAGTGGATATCTCTGATTACGAAGATGAATTCTCGAAAAACAAAAAGAAAATCAAATTCGAGACCATTGAAAACGTTTAGGGAAGGGAAAAAGTATGAGAAATTACAATAGTTTTGAATCGATTACGATCCGTTTGGCATCACCCGAACGGATCAAAGAGTGGTCGTTTGGGGAAGTCAAAAAACCTGAAACGATCAACTACCGTACCCTAAAACCAGAACGAGACGGTCTTTTCTGCGAAAAAATCTTCGGAACCACAAAGGATTGGGAATGTTACTGCGGTAAATTTAAATCCATCCGTTATAAGGGTGTGGTTTGCGACAAATGTGGAGTTGAGGTAACTCACTCCAAAGTGCGTCGTGAGAGAATGGGGCATATTGAACTTGCGGCTCCTGTTTCGCACATTTGGTACTATCGTTCGGTTCCATCTCGTATGGGACTCCTTCTCGACATGACGATCAACCAACTCAAAAGTGTTCTTTACTTTGAGAAGTATGTGATCATTGACCCAGCTGATTCCGGAAGGAACAGAGGGGAACTCATCGATGAAGATGAATACCACAATTATTTAGATGAATACGGTGATAAGTTTATCGCAGGAATCGGTGGGGATGCCATCAAAGAACTTCTCGCACGCATTGATGTGGACGCAGAAGCTCGTGTGATCCGCCAAAAGATCCAAGATAAAAACAAAATCTCTGACAAACGTATTTTTAAACGCCTCGAAGTTCTCGAAGCATTTCGTGATTCAGGTAACCGTCCTGAGTGGATGGTTCTGGATGTGGTTCCGGTCATCCCACCAGAGCTTCGTCCCATGGTGCAATTAGAGGGGGGACGTTTTGCCACTTCCGACCTCAATGATTTGTATCGCCGTGTGATCAACCGTAACAATCGACTCAAACGTCTTCTTGCCCTCAAAGCTCCTGAGATCATTGTTCGTAACGAAAAACGTATGTTACAAGAAGCAGTAGATGCTCTTTTTGATAACAGCCGTCGCAAACGAACTGTGAAAGGAAAAGGAAATCGTCCGCTTAAATCGATCTCCGATATGCTCAAAGGAAAACAAGGTCGGTTCCGCCAAAACCTACTCGGAAAACGGGTAGATTATTCTGGTCGTTCCGTAATCGTCGTTGGTCCAGAACTCAAATACCACCAAATGGGTCTTCCGAAAAAAATGGCTTTGGAACTTTTCAAACCGTTCATTATGAAACGCCTTGTGGATTTGGAATTAGCACCAAACATTAAATCTGCGAAGAAAAAAATCGAAGCAGAAGACAAAGAAGTTTTTGATGTATTGGAAACAGTTGTGAAAGAACACCCAGTTCTTCTAAACCGTGCTCCTACACTTCACAGACTTGGAATCCAAGCATTTTTACCAGTCCTTGTAGAAGGAAAGGCGATCAAACTCCACCCACTCGTATGTCACGCGTTTAACGCCGACTTCGACGGGGACCAAATGGCCATTCACGTTCCACTTGCTCCAAAGGCACAGCTCGAAACTTGGATGCTTATGTTATCACCGCATAACATCTTAAACCCTGCAAACGGACAACCGATCTGCGGACCAACACAAGACATCGTTCTTGGAATTTATTACCTCACTTCCGAAGTAAAAGACGGAAAAGGGGAAGGTAAATTCTTCACGGGTCTCGAAGAAGTGATGTATGCGATTGAAACCAAAACAGTTGAAATTCGCTCTAAAATTTCCGTTCTACACGAAGGGAAAATCATCGAAACCACACCTGGACGACTGATCTTTAACCAAGTGATGCCAAAAGGGTATGTGTATATCAACAGAACCCTCGGTGATAAAGAAACAAACAAAATCATTGCAGACGTATACGAGAAGTTTGGACCAGGGATCACGGTTGTGATGCTGGATGAAATCAAACGACTTGGTTACCGTTACGCGACTGTATTTGCTCCTACAATCTCCATTGATGACATCCGAGTTTCTCCTCAAAAAGAAGGTCTCGTGAATGATGCCAACAAAGAAGTAGAAAAAGCCGATATGGAGTATCGTAAAGGTATCATTACCAACGAAGAACGTCGTAAAAAAGTAATCGAAATTTGGACCAAAACCAATGACCGCATTACAGAAGGGATGTTTAAGGAACTCGAAAAAGACCAAGCGGGGTTTAACCCGGTTTACGTCATGGCAGCTTCTGGTGCTCGCGGATCGAAACAACAGATTCGTCAGCTTGCTGGGATGCGGGGCCTTATGGCGAAACCGTCTGGGGAAATCATCGAACTTGCGATTCGTTCGAACTTCCGTGAAGGTCTCGGGGTATTAGAATTTTTTATCTCTACACATGGTGCGAGAAAGGGTCTTGCGGATACAGCGTTAAAAACTGCCGATGCCGGTTACCTCACTCGTCGTCTCGTGGATATTTCACAAGACGTGATCGTATCCGAAGATGATTGCGGAACCAAAGCAAACATCACACTCGGAATCGTAAAAGAAGGGGAAAATGTAATCGTTTCTCTTGCGGACAGAGTGTTCGGCCGTTACACAGCTGAAGACCTTGTGGACCCTGTGACAGAAAAAGTGGTATTTCCAAAAGATACTCTCATTACAAGAGCTCTTGGCCAACAGATTGAAAACCTTGGTTACGATAAAATCAAAGTAAGATCTCCACTCACTTGCCGTTCACGCCACGGTATTTGTACAAAATGTTACGGTATGGACATGGCTCGCCTTGTGCCTGCTGAGATTGGGGAAGCAGTGGGAACCATTGCGGCTCAGTCCATCGGGCAACCAGGAACACAGCTTACGATGAGAACCTTCCACGTAGGTGGTGCGGCATCTGCTACCATTTCCGAAAGAGAACATAAAGTTCCTTATCGCTCGATTGTAAAATCTATTAACGGTCGTCTTGTGACAAACGCAAACTCTGCAAAAGTATTTGCTCGTCGCGGAACCATCATCGTAAACCGACTCATCCAAGAGTTCAACACGGAGTCTTTATCCAGTGTGCGAATCGTGGATGGACAACGTCTTGAAAAAGGGGAAGTGTTTGCAACACAAGTGGGTGATTCCACGGAACAACGAATCACTTCTGACCAAGCAGGTGTTGTTTCCCTAGTCGGAACAACGCTTCGGATTCTTGGGGATGACATTGTCATTCCAGTCAAAATCGGAACCATCTTAAAAGTAGAAGAAGGCCAAATCGTTGAGGAAAACAAAGCTCTCGCTGAGTTTGACCCTTTTAACGAAGTGGCTGTTTCCGAAACGGGTGGAACGATTCAATGGGAAGATTTAGAAATCGGTAAAAACGTTCGTCGTGACGTAGATCCTAAAACTTCCAATATCATTTTAAAAGTTGTAGAACAAAAGAAAGACCGTCTCGTTCCGAAAGTCATCGTTGGATCGGATGAATATTCTGTTCCTGTGGATGCACTTCTCCAATTCCAAAATGGAGACAAAGTAAGAGAAGGGGATATCATTTTCAAAATCCCATCGGTTGCTGAAAAAACTCGTGATATCACGGGTGGTCTTCCAAGGGTAGATGAACTTTTCGAAGCACGTCGTCCGAAAGATGCCTGCACACTTGCTGAAATTGACGGAAAGATCGAAGACAAAGGGGAAATCGTAAAAGAAAAACGAATTCTCTACATCATTCCTGAAACGGCAGAACAAGAAAAAGTAAAAGTAGCAATCCCTGTTGGTAAACAAATTCGTGTTCGCCAAGGTGACTTCGTGAAACGAGGAGATCAGTTAGATGAAGGAAACTTTGATCCGCATGATATCCTTGCGATCAAAGGACCAAATGCCCTTCACGAGTATTTGGTTTCAGAAGTTCAGGAAGTATACCGTCTGCAAGGGGTTCATATCAATGATAAACACATCGAAGTTGTGGTTCGATCCATGCTTCGTAAGGTAATCATCACTGATAGTGGGGACACTTCGTTTGTGAACCAACAACAAGTAGATAAATTCCTCTTTGATGAAGAAAACGACCGTGTGGAAAAAGAGGGGGGATCTCCTGCACAAGGAACTCCGGTGTTACTTGGTCTTACCAAAGCATCCCTCAACACAGAGTCTTATTTCTCTGCAGCTTCCTTCCAAGAAACTACAAAGGTTCTAACGGATGCGGCCATCAAAGGAAAAACAGACAATCTGATGGGACTCAAAGAAAACGTCATCATTGGTCACATGATTCCTGCGGGAACAGGTATGAAAAAATACCGTGACATTGAAGTTTTCAAAGACCTTCCAGGAGACTTAGATTGGGATCTTGATACGGAAGAAGAGGAAGAAGAAATTTCTGAACTTTCAGAATCTGCTCCCGTTTCCACTGCCACTCTTTCAAGACTTGTGGCAGAGGAAGATGAAGACGAAGATGAATTGGAAGAAGAATCGGACGACTCAGATGATGAGGACGATGACGATTAGTCGAAAGTAGTATTTTCTAGAAATCATCCAATTTGGATGGTTTCTAGGGACAAAAATCATGTTTTCGTTTACAAAATGTCCCTATCTGGAATTTTGGACGAAAACGTCATTATTTTTTTAAATAGAGAAGTAGAAGAAGGAATCGAATGCCTACAATTAACCAGCTCATCCGTATTGGAAGAGAAGACCAAAAGAAAAGAACTAAATCTCCCGCTTTAAAGGCATGCCCACAAAGACGTGGAGTTTGCACAAGAGTAATGACTTTCACTCCTAAAAAACCAAACTCCGCGCTCCGTAAAGTAGCAAGGGTTCGTTTGACAACTGGGATTGAAGTGACTGCTTATATTCCTGGTGAAGGCCATAACCTCCAAGAACACAACGTGGTTCTTATCCGTGGGGGAAGGGTAAAAGACTTACCAGGGGTTCGTTATCATATCATTCGTGGAACACTGGATACACTCGGTGTGGACAAACGTCGCAAAGGACGTTCTAAATACGGCGCGAAGCGTCCTAAAGCGTAATCGGAGAAAGGTATATGTCTAGAAGAAGAGGAAAAGTTGAACCGCGCCACATCGAAGGCGATCCAAAATACAACGACAAAGTGATTTCTAAGTTTATCAACTGCCTAATGGTAGATGGTAAAAAAAGTGTCGCTGAAGCAGTGTTTTACGATGCATTAGAAGTCATTGCGAAAAAAACAGGACAAGATCCTTTTGCTGTTTTCCAAGAAGCATTGGAAAATGCAAAACCACAAGTGGAAGTAAAATCCCGCCGAGTGGGTGGTGTCACTTACCAAGTACCAATCGAAGTTCGTCCAGAAAGACGTCTTGCACTTGGAATCAGATGGCTGATTAAATATAGCCGTGGCAGAAACGAAAAATCTATGAAAAACAAATTGGCTGCAGAATTCATGGAAGCACAAAAAGGCACAGGATCTGCGATTAAGAAAAAAGAAGACATCAGAAAGATGGCAGATGCCAACAAGGCATTCTCTCACTACCGCTGGTAATCCCTTTTATTCGATTCCAAACATTGATAAGCCAGGTTTGATACCTGGCTTTTTTATTTTTACACTCATCCCATAAACCATGATTTACCGCACAGTTGGCATTTTTGCTCATATCGATTCTGGGAAAACTACCCTCACCGAACGAATCTTATTCGAAGCAGGAAAAATTTCGGCGATTGGAACCATTGAAGATGGAAACACCGAGTCGGACCAACTCCAAGAAGAAATTGAACGAGGGATCTCCATTCGAACAACCTTCCACGCAGTTCCTTGGAAGACTCAGTTTGGATCCTTTGAAATCCAACTGATCGACACTCCAGGTCATATTGATTTTCGAAACCAAGTCACTGATTTACTGCCTGCTATGGAAACAGCGATTGTGATTTTGGAAGCAGGGACCGTTGTGCAATCGCAAGCAAGGTTAGTGATTGAAGAATTACGAAAGGCAAATGTTCCCATTGTATTTTTTATCAATAAACTAGACAGGTTTGAAGAAGAATACTTAGACACTCTTGTTTCCTTGGAAGAGATTTTACAAGTCCCACCCGTTTCCTTGTTCCAAAAAGGGAAGACTGGAGATTGGGAATATTACTTAGAAAACGAAGAGAGATTTTCTAAAACAACCAAAGAAGAAATTCTTTCCTTTGATGAAGAATCTCTCTTACAGTATTGGAAGGAAGAAACGGAATCTTCGAACCTATCGGAACAAGCCTTACAGAAGGGGACAGGAGAAGGCAAACTGTATCCCGTGTATGGCGGATCTGCCAAAACGGGAGTAGGGGTAAAAGAGTTATTAGATTTGGTTTTATGGACAAATCCTAAGGAAATCAAGACTTCCTCCCTTTCCCCATTTCTCGTGCTTTCCAGGCGAACTGATCCGGAAAAGGGTCGTTATGCGGTGGTGTATCCTACTGCGTCTATGACCACCAATGAGGCATTCCAAATCATCACCGAAGGGGATCCTTTGTTGGCAAAAGTTGGGGAGGAAGGTCTTTCTTATGTTGACCCCGAAACTTGGGAACCTCAAGGGAATCTCACCAAAGGAAAGTTAGGTTATTTACTTACTAACGAAATCCTGGAAATGGAACCAGGAAAACCAGTGCAGAAATTGGGACTTATGCCACACGGATCAGAGCTCAAAGTAAGTGAAGGGTCACTCAGTCCCTTTTCTGTGGTCTTAGAGCCAGACGTCAGTTCCGAGAAAGAATTTTGGTTATGTCGCTTACAGGAACTCGTTTGGGAAGACCCTGGATACCAACTGGAACTCCGTGAGGAAACAGGACAAATTGTCCTATTTGGGCGAGGGGAACTCCATTTAGAAATTGGGATCCGGCGAATTTCCGAAAAAACGGAAAAAAAACTGAACTTTAGTTCGATAAACATTGCCAAATTAGAGCTTTTTAAAAAAATGTCTCATAAGGTTGCCCTAGAGCATCGTGCCTTTGAAGACCAAAAGTCAAGCGGCGCGCTCATCGCAGTCCTGGAAGATACTGCCGATTTTTCGAAGCATATTGCCTTCGAGGTAAGTCTTCCGGAAGAAGTAAAACATTCGATAGAAACGTCCTTTTTGGAAGCCTGCTTACACGGGTTTTACGGTGAGGAAGTTTGTGGTCTAAAACTAAGAGTCCTCTCCTATGAGATGCCTCCTGGTGATTTACAAACCACTCTCACCTTACTCAAAGTAGCGATACTTGCAGGAGTGAAGGAATGTTTTCCGTCAAACACATATTTGGTTGGTCCCCTCACTGAGATCGAAGTGATGGTAGACGCAAACCATTTGGGTGTAGTTCTTTCTGATCTAAGTCGCAGGAACGCAAAGGTGGTGTCCATCTTTGAGGCTGTGGCAGGGAAGAGTCACTTAAAAGCCAATGCATCGGCAGAAAACCTGCTTGGCTTTTCAGGGGCTCTTAGAAACATGACCAAAGGGATTGGCATTTCTTGGGAAAGGACTGCTTTTACCTCTGAATTTTATGCAGTTCTAAAGGAGTAAAGAACCGAATATCGGGTCTTGCACCACGATTGAGGAGTAGATTCTAACAATGGCTAAAGAAAAATTTGACCGTTCAAAACCACACTTAAACATCGGAACAATTGGTCACGTTGACCACGGTAAAACTACGCTAACAGCAGCAATCACAACAACGCTTGCGAAGTTAGTTGGTGGAAAAAACAAAGCGATTGCTTACGACCAAATCGACAACGCGCCAGAAGAAAAGGCTCGTGGGATTACTATTGCAACGTCTCACCAGGAATATGAAACTCCTAACCGTCACTATGCACACGTAGATTGTCCAGGTCACGCGGACTATGTTAAAAACATGATTACTGGTGCTGCTCAGATGGATGCTGCGATTCTTGTAGTTTCTGCAACTGACGGTGCTATGCCTCAAACCAAAGAACACATCCTTCTTGCTCGCCAAGTTGGTGTTCCTTACATCGTTGTTTATCTCAACAAAGCAGACATGTTAGCTGCTGATGAAAGAGAAGACATGATTGAGATGGTTAAAGAGGAAATCAAAGACCTTCTTAACAAATACAACTTCCCTGGTGATAAAACACCTTTCATTTCCGGATCTGCATTAAAAGCACTAGAAGGTGAAGATTCTGACCTAGGTATGAAATCCATTTTGAAACTTATGGAAGCAGTTGATACTTACGTTCCAAACCCTACACGTGTTGTTGATAAACCTTTCCTAATGCCAGTAGAGGACGTATTCTCTATCACTGGTCGTGGAACTGTTGCAACAGGTCGTGTTGAGCAAGGAGTTCTTAAGATCAACGATGAGATCGAGATCGTTGGTATTCGTGATACATCTAAATCAGTTGTTACTGGTATTGAGATGTTCCGTAAACTACTCGACCAAGCAGAAGCAGGGGACAACATTGGTGCTCTTCTTCGCGGAACGAAAAAAGAAGACATCGAAAGAGGTCAAGTTCTCGCGAAACCGGGTACAATTACTCCACACAGAAAATTTAAAGCAGAAGTTTACGTCCTTACAAAAGATGAAGGTGGACGTCACACTCCATTCTTTAATAACTATCGCCCACAATTCTACTTCAGAACTACAGACATTACTGGTGTTTGTAACCTTCCTGGTGGAATGGAGATGGTTATGCCAGGTGATAACGTTACGATGTCAATCGAACTTATCCACCCAATTGCTATGGACCAAGGTTTGAAGTTCGCTATCCGTGAGGGTGGAAGAACGATTGGTTCTGGTGTTGTTGCGGAGATCGTTGAGTAATCGCAATGGCTGGACAAAGAATTCGCGTTAAGTTAAAAGCTTTCGATCATCGGTTGATTGACCAATCAACCTTTGAGATCGTTGCAACTGCGAAAAGGACTGGAGCTACTGTCTCCGGTCCTATCCCACTTCCAACGAAAAAAGAAATCTACACGGTATTACGTTCTCCGCACGTGAATAAAAAAGCTAGAGAACAATTTGAAATGAGAACTCATAAGAGACTCATCGATATTTTAAATACGAATGAAGATACGGTAGAAGCCCTGATGAAGCTTCAACTCCCTGCTGGAGTTTCCGTAGATATTAAATCCTAAGGATAGGATCCATGGCTAAAGGTTTAATCGGCGAAAAATTGGGCATGGCCCACATATTCAATAACGACGGTAAGATGGTAACTGTTACTGTTTTACGCGTGGGTCCTTGTTTTGTGTCCCAGGTAAAAACTGCTGCGAATGATGGCTACGAAGCTGTTCAATTAGCATTTGGTGATGCCAAAGAAAAACACTTAACAAAGGCCGAAGTTGGACATATCAAAAAAGCGAATATCGCATCTCCTAAAAAAACTTTGGTTGAGTTCAAAGGTTTTGAAGAAGTGGCAGTGGGTTCAGAAGTGAAACTCGCAGATGTTTTTGCATTGAATGATACAGTAAAAGTGACCGGAACTTCTAAAGGGAAGGGAACACAAGGTGTTGTAAAACGCCATGGTTTTGCTGGTGGTCCTGCTGGGCACGGTTCTCGTTTCCAAAGACACCCTGGTTCGATTGGATCGAACACAACTCCTGGACGTGTGTTCAAGGGTTTGAAGATGGGTGGAAGAATGGGTTCTGAGCAGACAACTGTTCGAAACCTGAAAGTAGTAAAAATTGATGCAGATGCTAACTTAGTATTTGTATCCGGTCCGGTTCCAGGAAGGGAACGTGGTATCGTTACGATAGAAAAAATCGGATAGATAGGTAGAACATGAAAGCGCGTAAATACAATAAAGAAGGCGTATTCGTAAGCGAAGTTGAACTTCCGGCAGAATTATTTGCTACCGGCATTTCGCTTGGAGCCATCTATGATGCGGTTAAAGCTGAAAATGCGAACAACAGACAAGGAACACATTCTACTAAAGATCGTTCCGAAGTTCGCGGTGGGGGAATCAAACCTTGGGCTCAAAAAGGAACTGGTCGTGCAAGACAAGGATCCATCAGAGCTCCACATTTCGTTGGTGGTGGTATCATTCATGGACCAAAACCAAGAGATTATTCCTCTAACTTGTCACGCAGCGTTAAGAAGAAAGCTGTTCTCTCCATCCTTAACAAAAAGGCTGAAGAAAATAGAATCGCGATCATAGAAGACGTAGAACCTTCTTCTTACTCCACAAAGTCCATCTACAACATTTTGAAGAATATGGACATTGCAGAGAAGGGTAACGTGGGATTTGTAGTAGCTGGTGAAAACCAATTCCTAAAAAGATCCACTCGCAATATAGAGAACCTCAAATATGTGAACAGCAAACGTGTCGTTTGCCGAGACATCCTCTATAATAACAATTTAGTAATCTCTGAAAGCGCTTTAAAAGAGCTTCAGGCTCAGTATTCTAAGAAAGGATAAGACAGTGAACCTAGAGAATGTAATCTTATCACCAGTTGTTACAGAAAAGTCGCAAGACCTGCAAACAATTGGAGAACGTATGGGAAAAAGAACTGTCAAGTATACGTTCAAAGTCCACCCGGATGCGAACAAAACTTTGATCAAACAAGCCCTGAAACAAATGTATAACGTCGTTCCGACTGCTGTAAACGTAGCCGTTTACCGTGGAAAGATGAAACGTTTTAGAAACATGCCGTCCCCAAGACCTCACTACAAAAAAGCTGTAGTGACTTTCGCTGACGGAGCAAATTTGGATTTTGCTAAGGTTTAATTATGGGAATTAGAAAACTTAAACCCACAACACAGTCTAGCCGGTATTATTCGGTCTTAGATTTCAAAGAAATCACAGAAGTGGTTCCTTACAAACCTCTCACAGCCAATATTTCTTACAAAGCTGGTCGTGATAATAAGGGACGTATCGCTGTTAGACGCAAAGGTGGACGTAACAAAAGAAAGTTTCGTATCATCGATTTTAAACGTAATAAATTTGGAATCCCTGCGACTGTAAAAACAATCGAATACGATCCAAACCGTTCTGCTTTTATTGCTCTGATCTGTTATGCAGATGGAGAATACAGATACATTTTAGCTCCTAACGGTCTTAAAGTGGGAGATAAAATTGAGTCTGGTCCAAACGCAGAGATCAAACTAGGGAATACACTTCCTTTGGATAAAATCCCTGCTGGAACAAACGTTCACAACATCGAACTCCATATTGGAAAAGGTGGTCAGATTGCAAGAACAGCTGGATCCTTTGCTGTAATCTCTGCAAAAGACGGTGACTATGTTTCACTCAAATTGCCTTCTTCGGAAATCCGAAAAGTGCGTAAAGAGTGTTTGGCGACTGTTGGAGAACTTTCCAACAAAGACCACAACTTAGTGATTATAGGAAAAGCCGGTCGTAACCGTTGGTTAGGAAAAAGACCGAAGGTAAGAGGGGTCGTTATGAACCCTGTGGACCACCCACTCGGTGGTGGTGAAGGTAGAACTTCCGGAGGTCGTCACCCAGTGACTCCTTGGGGTAAACCTACGAAAGGATTTAAAACACGTAAGACAAGACCGTCTGATCGTTTTATTGTCCAAAGACGTAAGAAAAACAGGAATAGGTAGGATCTAGATAGTCATGGCTAGAAGCTTAAAAAAAGGTCCGTTCATCGACGACCACCTCATGAAAAAAATTACGAGCCTTAACTCTGAAGGGAAAAAAACTCCCTTCAAGTCTTGGTCCAGAAGAAGTACCATTTATCCAGATATGATTGGTCATACAGTCATGATTCATAATGGCAAAGCGTTTGTTCCTGTTTATGTAAACGAAAACATGATCGGTCACAAACTCGGTGAATTTGCTCCCACTAGAACCTTTCGGGGTCACGGTGGAGACAAAAAAGTAGCGAAGAAATAGGTAGAGAGATGGAAGCAAAAGCAGTAGGAAAACACCTTCGAATTTCTGCCAGAAAAGCTCGCCTGGTTGCCGATGAAGTTCGTGGATACGATTACAAAGAAGCAATTGATATCTTGCGATTTACAAACAAATCAGCAAGTTCAATGATCATTAACCTTCTCAACTCTGCAGTGGCAAATGCCATTCAGATGAACGAAAGTTTGGATCCTAGCGCACTTTATGTTAAAAAAATCTATGTAGATGACGGGCCTATCATGAAACGTTTTCGTCCTAGAGCACGCGGTCGTGCTTCTCGGATCCGTAAACGCCTTAGCCACATCACAGTTGTTGTATCTGAAATCGAAAAGAAGGTTAGCTAATTTATGGGTCAGAAAGTAAATCCAATCGGACTACGAATCGGAATCACACGTAACTGGGATTCGATTTGGTTTTCCAAACAAGATTACATCAAAAATCTTCACGAAGATATCAAGATCCGTAGATTCCTTCAGAAGAAATTCAAAAATGCATCCGTTGTGAAAATCGTAATCGAAAGATTCCCTGAAAAAATCAACGTGAATCTCCATACTTCTAAACCAGGTATGGTGATTGGTCAAAAAGGCCAAAACATCGAAGCGGTAAAACAAGAGCTTAAAAAATACGCTGATAAACCGATCGGGATGAACATTATCGAAGTGAAAAAACCAGAAATCATCGCACAAGCGATTGCTGAAACGGTTGCTCTTCAAATCGAACAAAGGATGCCTTTCCGTCGTGTGATGAAAGCAGAACTTCGTCGTGCGATGCGCGGTGGAGTAGAAGGCGTGAAAATCCAAATCTCTGGACGTCTCAACGGGGCGGACATGGCAAGAACTGAAAAGTATATGGAAGGACGAGTTCCTCTTCATACTCTTCGTGCCAAAATTGACTTTGGGTTCAAAGAAGCTCTCACGACTTTCGGACAAATCGGTGTGAAAGTATGGACTTATACAGGTGATTACTTCCCAACTAAGGAAGAATCCGATGAAGATAAATACGCTGTAAAACGTAGAACGAGTTAAGAAGTACTAAAGAGAAACCATCATGTTAGCACCTAAACGAGTAAAATTTAGAAAACGCCAAAGAGGGCGCTTAAAAGGTAAGGACGAAAGAGGTTCTTACGTTGCGTTCGGTGAGTTTGGTTTAAAAGCCATCTCTTCCGGTCGTATCACTGCGCGACAAATTGAGGCAGCAAGGATCACTATCAACCGCCAAGTCAAACGAGGTGGGAAATTATGGATCAGGATCTTCCCTCATTTACCAATCACTAAAAAACCTGCCGAAACTCGTATGGGTAAAGGTAAAGGTAACCCTGAGTTCTGGATTGCTGAAATCCGACCAGGACGAGTTCTTTTTGAAATGGCTGGTGTTGATGAAGATACAGCAAGAAAAGCACTCCACCTAGCAGCTTTTAAACTGCCAGTTGAAACTTCATTTGTAAAGAGGAACGTTCTATGAAAGACGATTTCAAATCACTTTCTCCAGAAGATTTGAAGAAAGAAATTCTTTCCTCTTCCGAAGAAGTAAGAAAAGCAAGATTCCAATTTGGTGTTACAAGATCTCTTGAGAACCCAAAAGTAATCCGCAATCATAAGAAGAGAATTGCCCAAGCGTTAACTGTCCTTCGTGAGAAGGAATTAGCTGCAAAGGGTAAACTCAAACAAATCGCACCGAAAGCTGGTTCAGCACCAAAAGTCGCTAAAACGAGCAAAGGTAAGAAGAAGTAGGTTATGGAAGATAAAAACTCTAAAAAATCTTTAACCATTCAAGGTGTAGTTGTGAGTGATGCTATGGATAAAACTGTAGTGATCGAAATCATCACTAGAAAAGTGCACCCACGGTTTAAGAAAATTATGACCAGAACTTCTCGTGTGAAAATTCACGATGAGAAGAACGAGTGTCAAGTTGGTGATCGAGTCATCGCTGTGGAAACAAGACCACTTTCTAAACAGAAACACCATAAACTTGTAAAGGTAATTGAGAAGGCGAAATTAGTATGATCCAACAAGAAACTATTTTACAAGTAGCCGATAACTCGGGTGTGAAAAAAGTCATGTGCGTTAAAGTGCTTGGCGGTTCCAAAAAACGCTACGCAACGCTTGGTGACGAAATCATCGTCGCTGTGAAAGAAGCACAACCTGCATACGGACTTCGTGACGGGCAAGGAAAAAAAGTGCATAACAAAGCGGTTCAAAGAGCCGTTGTCGTAAGAACGAAAAAAGAAGTTCGTCGTCCAGACGGAACCTACATTCGTTTCGATGACAATGCGGTTGCCATTATCGATGATAAAGGGAATCCAAAAGGAACAAGGATCTTCGGACCTGTTGCTCGCGAACTTCGTGATAAAAAATACATGAAAATTATATCTCTAGCTCCGGAGGTTCTCTAAAATGGCGACTAAGTTAGCATATAGAGGTTCCGAGCCTACTAAATTCAAAAAAACAAAAATCAAAAAGGACGACGAAGTTCTTGTGATTTCTGGAAAAGAAAAAGGAAAAAAAGGGAAGGTTCTTGCTGTTGATAAACGCAAAGACCGTGTTTACATCGAAGGTGTGAACAAAAGAAAAAGATTCGTTCGCCCAACCCAAGAAAACCCTGGTGGTGGTGCGATTGAGATCGAATTCCCAATCCATATTTCCAATGTGATGTTTCACGACGCAAAAGCAGAGAACAAAGCGAAGCCAAAGAAGAAAATTAAGGCTGTACGCTTGGGCATTGCCAAGAAGGATGGTAAATCCGTACGAGTGACTCGACCTGAAGGGAAAGAAGTATAGATATGGTACCTAGGCTTAAATCAAAATACGAAAAGGAAATTCGTCCTACACTCCAAAAGTCACTCGGCTTTCAAAGTGTAATGCGAGTTCCTAAATTAGAAAAAATCGTAATCAACGTAGGGATGGGTGAAGCTCACACAAACCCTAAGGCAATGGAAGCATGTCTTGTGGAAATTGGCCAGATCACTGGTCAAAGACCTGTGAAAACTTTCGCTAAAAAATCCATCGCTGGTTTCAAAGTGAGAGAAGGAATGGTGCTCGGTTGCAAAGTGACTCTACGTGGACATCATATGTATGAGTTCCTTGATCGTTTCATCAACGTAGCCCTTCCAAGGGTTCGTGACTTTCGTGGTGTTAGCCCGAAGGGATTTGATGGCAGAGGGAATTATAACCTTTCTGTTAGAGAACAGATCATTTTCCCAGAAATCCAATTTGATAAAATCAATACGATTTATGGAATCAATATCACTTTCGTAACGAACACGGAAGTGGACAAAGAAGCGTTCGAATTATTCCAAGCCTTCGGTATGCCTTACCGAACGGCAGGTAAGTAGGAGATTATTCATGGCGAAAAAATCAATGATGGAACGCCACGCCAAAGAGCAAAAATTCAAAGTGAGAGAGTACAATCGTTGCCCTCTTTGTGGTCGATCACGCGCTTATTTGCGCCGCTTTGATATGTGTCGTCTTTGCTTCCGGGACCTTGCTAGCAAGGCTCAGATCCCCGGTGTGAAAAAGTCCTCCTGGTAATTAGGTTAAGGTAAGATATGAGTCTTTCAGATCCAATCGCAGATATGCTAACAAGAATTAGAAACGCACAACAAGCTAAACATGAGCTTTGTGTGATTCCTGGTAGCAAAATCAAAAAGTCCATCCTAGATCTTCTCAAAGAAGAAGGTTTTGTAGATGATGTTCAAACTGTAAAAAATGGAAGTTTTGATGACTTCCAAGTAAAATTGAAATACGACACAGAGAAAAAACCTGTGATCCGTATGATCGAACGTGTTTCCACACCTGGACGCCGGGTTTATATCCAATCTGGTGAAATCCGTCCATTCCGAAATAACATCGGAACACTCATCCTTTCGACTTCGAAAGGTGTGATGACGGGAAAACGCGCTCGTAAACTCAGAGTAGGAGGGGAAGTTCTCTGTAAGGTATTCTAGAGAACGATAACACCATGTCTCGAGTCGGAAAAAGTATCATCAAATTGCCTGCAAAGGTAGAAGTTAAAGCAGATGCAGAAGCCCTTACAATTAAAGGGCCGTTAGGGGAATTAAAAACTCCACTTTACGAAGGTGTCGGAGCAAACGTTGAAAACGGCGAATTGGTGTTCACAAGAAAAAGTGAAGACCAAAAGACAGTGGCTCTCCACGGTCTCGTGCGTTCTCTTGCGATGAACTGTGTAAAGGGTGTCTCAACTGGTTGGGAAAAAAACCTAGAAATCACTGGGGTCGGTTACCGTGCACAAAAACGTGGTAAGGATCTTGTGATGGCACTTGGTTATTCTCACGAAGTGGTTTTCCCTGAGCCAAATGGCATCAAAATCGAAGTCGCAGATCAGCTCAAAATCAAAGTATCGGGCATTGACCGACAACTGGTTGGACAAGTTGCGGCTGACATTCGTTCCAAAAGACCACCTGAGCCTTACAAAGGGAAAGGGATCAAATATCAGAACGAATACATCCGTAGAAAGGCCGGAAAAACCGGTAAGAAGTAGAACGTCATGATCAACAAGACAGCTAAAAATACAAAAAGATTGAGAAGAGCGGAGAGGGTAAGATACAAACTCCGCCAAACGTCAGAGAGACCTCGGTTAGTGTTTAACAAAACAAACCGTTATCTCACTGCACAAATCATTGATGACGCAAAAGGTGTAACTCTTGTTTACGCAACCACTCTTGAGAAAGATTTTCCGAAACATGAAAATTCTAAGAAGAGTAAATCGGCTGCAACCGAACTCGGTAAAGTAGTCGCTGAAAAAGCGAAGAAAGCAGGTGTTTCCCAAGTGGTTTTAGACCGTTCTGGAATGGTTTACCATGGAAGAATCGCTGCGTTTGCTGATTCTGCCCGTGAAGGTGGATTGGAGTTCTAAATGATGTTAGAAGAAGAAACAAAAGAATTTACTGAGAAGGTCGTTAAAATCGACCGCGTTGCCAAAGTTGTGAAAGGGGGACGTCGTTTCTCTTTCAACGCTTTATCCGTTGTAGGTGACTCCAAAGGAAAAGTAGGAATTGGTTTTGGAAAAGCAAATGAAGTTCCAGATGCCATCCGAAAGTCCATTGAATCGGCAAAAAAGAATTTAAAATCCATTCATTATATCGGTCACACTGTTCCTCACGATGTAGTTGGACAATTCAAATCAGCACGTGTGATTTTGAAACCAGCTTCACCAGGAACGGGGATCATCGCTGGAGCTTCTGTTCGTTCCGTATTGGAAAGAGCTGGGATCCAAGATGTTCTAACAAAGTCTTGGGGATCTTCAAACCCGATGAACATTGTAAAGGCGACTATGGATGCATTACAACAGTTGGAAACTCCGTCTATGGCGGTGAAACGACGTGGTGTTAGCCTCAAACACTTGTTTGGGCAAGATCTATAAGAAGGAATCTGACTATGGAAGAAGTGATCGTAACGCAAGAAAGAAGTTCCATTGGTATCATCCCAATGCATAAAAAAACTCTGATTGCTCTCGGCCTTAAAAAGAAAGGTCAATCCAAAAAACACAAAATGACTCCCCAATTGAAAGGGATGTTACGACAAGTAGGTTACTTGTTGAAAGTGGAAAAGGTATAATTTTATGGCACAAGAAAGAATCGAACAAGGTCGTGGGTTTGGCGCAAAACGTCCAAAAAAATCCACTTCTCTCGGAAACAAAAACTTGGTTCCCGTTCCGGAAGGCGCAAAAACCTCTCCGAAACGAGTGGGTCAAGGTCCTGGATCGGGAATGGGAAAAACTTCCACTCGTGGTTCCAAAGGACAAAGAGCTCGTGCAGCGTCTATGAGACGTGGATTCGAGGGTGGACAGCTCCCTCTCCACAGACGTTTACCAAAACGTGGTTTTACGAATATCTTCTCTGTGGAATTTCAACCAGTGAATTTGATTTCTCTTACGAAAGCTGGTCTTTCGGGAGAAGTGACTCCTGCAATTCTCAAAGCAAAGTCTTTGATTAAGTCAGAAGTTGGACCGATCAAATTACTCGGAACTGGAGAAGTGACTGCTGCCATCACCATTACGGTAGATGCTTTTTCTGCCTCTGCAAAAGAGAAAATTGAAAAAGCAGGTGGAAAAGTCATTATCAGAGAAAAGAAAAAAGAAGAGAAAAAAACAAAATAACCCATGTTTCAAACCATCGCTAACATCTTTCGAATCCCGGAATTAAGATCTAAAATCCTATTTACGATCGGTATGTTGTTACTTTTCAGAATGGGAACTCACGTGACCATTCCAGGTATCAACAGTTTGATTGTGACGGGCATTACTGCCGATCCAAGTGAAGGTTTCCTTGGAATGGTAGATTTGTTTGCTGGTGGTGCTCTTCTCAAATTTTCTATTTTTGCACTTGGGATTATGCCTTATATCTCTTCTTCGATCATTATGCAACTTGTGATGGTTCTCATTCCTAGTTTGCAAAAAATGCAAAAAGAAGGGGAAGAGGGTAGAAAGAAAATCCAACAGTACACTAAGTACGGAACTCTCATCCTTTGTGCGATTCAATCTCTTGCTGTGATCCAACTTGCGAATTCTTGGTCTACTGGATCGGGAACAGCGCAAGCGAAATACCCTGGTCTCATTAACCCATCTGTCGAAGGTTACTTTTTACCGATTGCGATGTTATCCATCACTACGGGAACTGTGCTTCTCATTTGGCTCGGGGAACAAATCACTGAGCGTGGGATTGGAAACGGAATCTCTCTCATTATCTTTGCTGGTATCATTGGTCGTATGCCAGAAGCACTCATTGCGATGTTTACTTCTGATACTTCTGATGCTCTCAGTATCCTGATTCTTATCATTATTTTTATCGTTCTCATTTCTCTAACGGTGATATTAACCCAAGGGGTTCGCCGAGTTCCACTGAATTATGGAAAACAAATGGTGGGAAGAAAGATGGTGCAGGCTCGTAGCCAATCCATTCCTTTCAAAGTAAACAGTGCAAACGTAATGCCAATTATCTTTGCATCCTCACTCATTCTGTTTCCACAAACGATTGTGCAGTGGCTGTCTTCCAAAGGGGGACAGTGGGCTGGTTGGGCTGTGATTATGGATTATTTTAACCCATTCTCACAAATCTGGTACCATGCTCTATTTTACTATGTGATTTATACTTCTCTCATTATCTTCTTTGCATATTTTTATACAGCGATTCAGTTCAACCCACAAGAACTCGCTGATAACCTAAAAAAATACGGTGGGTTTATCCCAGGTGTTCGTCCGGGTAGCCAAACCAAGGAAATGATTGAGAAAATTTTGAATCGAATCACCTTACCAGGTGCTCTTTTCCTTGCTGGTCTTGCTCTTGCTCCGTATCTCATCATTAAATTCTTAAACCTCGGTTCGAATACCGGTGGTGGAACTTTAGTGTATACATTCGGAGGAACTTCTCTTCTCATTATGGTGGGTGTGGCACTCGAAACGTTAAAGCAAATCGAAGCCCAACTCCTCATGAGAAACTACGAAGGTTTCATGAAAAAGACTAAAATCAAGGGAAGAGTGTAACGAATGAAGAGACTCATATTTATGGGCCCTCCAGGTGCTGGTAAGGGAACACAAGCTGACATCATCAAAGAGAAATACAAGATCCCTCAGATTTCCACAGGCGATATCCTCCGTGCCGCAGTAAAAAATGGCACTGCTATGGGGATTGAAGCAAAAAAATTTATGGACGCTGGAGACCTTGTTCCAGATGCTGTCGTTATAGGCATAATTCGCGACCGTTTGGTCGAAGCTGATTGTGCAAATGGATTCATATTGGATGGATTTCCAAGGACGGTGGAGCAAGCAAAGGCTCTCGCGGAAATCCTCAAAGAGCTTCACATGGAGCTCGACTCCGTTGTCAACCTAGACGTTCCTGATGAAGAACTCGTCAAACGTTTGCTAGGTAGAGCGATCAAAGAAGGACGCTCGGATGACAACGAAGAGACCATCAAAAACCGTCTGCATACTTACAACACCAAGACGTTGCCCCTAATTGACTTTTATAAAGGCACAGGGATCCTTCGGCAAATCAATGGGTTGGGAAGTATGGAAGAAATCACTAACACTATTTTAAAATCAATCCAGTAGGAGATAGACCCTGGCTAAGGAAGAAGCAATCACAATTGACGGAACCGTTTTAGAACCGTTACCAAATGCGATGTTCCGCGTGGAACTAGAGAATGGACATAAGGTTTTAGCGCACATTTCAGGAAAAATGCGTATGCACTACATTCGTATTCTACCTGGAGATAAAGTCACTGTGGAACTTTCTCCTTATGACTTAACCAAGGGCCGTATCACTTACAGAAAGAAATAGGAAACTATAATGAAAGTTAGAGCATCAGTCAAAAAAATCTGTCCAGAATGCAAAGTCATTCGCAGAAAAGGTGTAATCCGAGTGATTTGCACGAACCCAAAACACAAACAAAGGCAAAGATAGGAAGATATGGCACGTATCGCGGGTGTTGATTTACCATCAAACAAAAGAATAGTGATCGGTCTTACATACGTATTTGGTATTGGTAAGACATCCTCTCAAAATATCCTGAAAAAAGCAGGAATTGACGAATCTATCAGGGTGAAGGACCTCTCGGACGAACAAGAAGCCGCGATCCGACGAGTCATTGAAGAATCATACCAGGTAGAAGGGGATCTTCGTTCCGAAGTCAACCTCAACATCAAACGATTGATGGATGTGGGTTGTTACAGAGGTTTCCGTCATAGACGTGGACTTCCAGTCAACGGACAAAGAACAAGAACCAACGCTAGAACCCGTAAGGGAGTCAAGAAGACTGTAGCGAATAAGAAAAAGGCTACTAAGTAGAGGACAGGTCCATGGCTGAAAAAGACGCAAAGAATAAAAAAGATACCAAAAAGGTTAAGAAAAAAGAGAAAAAGAACGTTCCACGGGGTAAGGTTTATATCCAAGCTTCGTTTAACAATACAATCGTATCGATTACCGATATGGCTGGAAACGTTCTTTCTTGGTCTTCTTCCGGGATGATGGGATTTCGTGGATCCAAAAAATCCACTCCTTATGCTGCACAAGTAGCAGCAACCAATGCAGCAGACAAAGCAATTGAAGCTGCTGGATTATCGGAAGTCGATGTAATGGTTTCAGGTCCTGGAATTGGACGTGAGTCTGCCATTCGCTCTTTGACCACAAAAGGTCTATCAATCAAACTCATTAAAGACGTAACTCCGCTCCCGCACAATGGGTGCCGACCACGCAAAAGAAGAAGGGTGTAGGAATTAGATATGGCACGTTACCGAGGTCCAGTTGTTAAATTGATGAGAAGAGAGGGGCTTAACCTCTTTCTCAAAAATAGTCATACATTACATAAAGAAAAATCTTCCCTTGAAAAGAGAAAGTATCCACCAGGTCTTCCTCCTAAGAAAAAAGGGAAAATTACGGAATACGGGGCTCAGCTTCGTGAAAAACAAAAAGTAAAACGCGCTTATGGTGTGTTAGAAAAACAATTCCGTAGATACTTTGAAGAAGCAGCTCACACTCCAGGGATTCCTGGTGAGAACTTACTCCAATTCCTCGAAAGAAGATTGGATAACGTTCTTTATCGTATGGGTTTTGCTGTCACCAGAAGACAAGCTCGTAACTTTGTAGCACACAGACACATTCTTGTGAATGGTCACCGTGTGGACATTTGTTCTTACCGAGTGAATGTTGGTGATAAAATTGAAATCCGTGAAAAATTTCAAAAATCGCCTTTCATCGAAGAAAATATCAAACTAGCCCAAGCAATCAACAGAACTGCTTCTTGGGTGAGTGTGGATTATTCCAAGTTTTCTGGCGAAGTGACTTCACTTCCAACAAGAGAGCATATTGATATCCCTGTGAAAGAACAGGTAATCGTAGAGTTGTACTCGAAGTAAGAATTTAGAGAAGAAGGATACGACATTGTCTCCAAAGAATTTATTAAAAGGTTTTAAAAGACCCAAAAAAATCGAATTCACTACCGATGTGAATACACCAAACTACGGTAAGTTTGTTGCAGAACCTTTCGAAAGAGGAATTGGTACAACGATCGGTAACTCGCTTCGTCGAACGCTTATGTCTTCGATTGAAGGTGCGGCAATTTCTGCCATTCGCATTGAGGGAGTTTCTCATGAATTCTCTTACATCGAAGGTGTTGCTGAAGATGTCACTCGTATCATTCTCAACTTAAAACAAGTTCGAATCAAATACGAGCCGGAAGACAAAGAAGCAAGCAAAGTAATCCACCTAGAACTCAAAGGGGCAGGATACTTTCGTGCCGCTGACCTTGCGGTAGATTCTTCCATTGAAATCATGAATCCAGATCTTCATATTGCCACTCTCAATGAGGATGCCAATTTGATTATGGATTTGGAAATCCAAAGAGGACGTGGTTACGTTCCTGCGGAAGACAAAAAGAAAGACATCGAAGTACTCGGAACGATCCCAATCGATTCTATCTTTTCTCCCATCCAAAAAGTATTGTTTGAAGTATCAGAAACTCGTGTAGCGCAACGTTCTGATTACGAAAAATTGACTATGGAAGTTTGGACTGATGGATCTGTATCTCCTGAAGATGCAGTTGCACAAGCAGCAAAAATTTTAAAAGACCACCTCACTGTTTTCATCAATTTTGAAGAAGAAATTGAAGAGGAAGAAGAAGAACTAGATGAAGCCGATGAAAAACTCAAAGCAGCTTTATCGAAACACGTAGAAGAATTAGAACTTTCTGTTCGTTCGACTAACGTTCTTCGCAGTTTGGAAATTGACTTCATTGGTGAACTCGTTAAGAGATCAGAAGATGAGATGACTAAATCAAAACATTTCAGCGAACAAAGTTTACAAGAATTGAAAGCAAAACTTTCTTCTATGGGACTTTCTTTCGGTATGAGAGATTTTTAAGATGAACAAACGAAATAAAGTTAAACAACTCAACAGATCCGCTGATCATAGAAAAGCTATGATCCAAAATATGGTTATCTCTCTACTTCGCCACGAAAGAATTGAATCTTCTGTTGCGAAGCTGAAAGTGGCTCGTTCTTATGCAGAACGAATTATCAGTAGAGCGAAAAAAAATCTAGATGCAAACCTTGCAAATTTAGATGAACAAAAGAAAAATGCAGCGATTCTTCACAACACACGATATCTTTATAGCCACCTTGGTGACCAAGAAATCGTGAACAAACTTTTGAAGGATTTGGCAAATCGTTATGCTGAAAGAGTTGGTGGATATACAAGAATCATTCGTCTTGTGAATCGCCCTTCTGATAACACGGCGATGGGAATTTTAGAGCTTGTGGATAGAAAAACACAAGACGAACTCAAAGCGGAAACGAAAGCAAAACGCGAAGAGAAAAAACCTGCCAAAAAAGAAGAAAAACCGAAGAAAGCAAAAAAAGAAAAAGTAGCTGCTTCTAAATAGATTCTAATCCGCTAACACGGATTCCTTGGTGAAAAACCTACTTGAGAACTCTCTTAAGTAGGTTTTTTTATTGCCAGACTTTCTTATTCCGCTACCTTTTAAGCTCCGAAAACTATGGATTCCGCCCTATCAATCACAGATCGTATATGGTTTACCAGTTTTGCCGAAAGTCCAATCGGCATGGCCATAACCGATTTGCAAACTGGACTTTATGTTGAAGCAAACGAAGTATATTGTAATTGGCTCGGACGGAAAAGGGAAGAGGTGATTGGAAAATCGACGATTGATTTAGGGATTTATTCCAATCTTTCCGATCGGGATGTCATCCTTTCCAAATTAAAATCAGAGGGATTTGTTTTGAATTTTGAAGTGCCTCTCATCACAAAAACGGGAGAGACTGTGACCATTTTATTCAGCGGAAAAATCGTGGAAAATGGCAAATACCTCCTGAGTGCGGGGCAAAATATCACTGCTTTAAAAGAAAAAGAAAAACTCGCTAACGCCCTTCAAAAAGAATTAAAAATCAGTAAGGAATTATTTGAGAGTGTCTTTCGTTTAAATCCTGCGGCAGTTAGTTTATCCAATGCTGAAACAGGAAGGTATGATGATGTCAATGAAGCATATTGCCGCCTAATTGGTTATAGTCGGGAAGAAATCATCGGTCACACTTCTCATGATTTGAATATTTGGATTACAAAAGTAGATCGAGCAAGACTGATGGCAGAAGTTCAAAAGAAAGGTTGGAGTACGGGTATGGAAGCGAGTGTCCGTATGAAGTCTGGGGAGATTCGACATGTCGTTTCTGGCAATACTCTACTCAAACATGATGGTCGAATCACTTTACTTGCGATTTTGATCGATATCACGGAAGCCAAACAAAACAAAGAAGCTCTGGAATTTGCAGTTAAGGAAAGGACAAAAGAACTCAATCGAATTTTGGAAGATTTACAAAAGACCCAAGACCAATTGATATTATCGGAAAAAATGGCGACTCTTGGCCAACTTGTAGCAAGTGTTGCTCATGAAATTAACAACCCTTTGGCGGCAATTTCTGCATTTAGTGAACAATTGCAAAATAGGTTGAGTGATTTTGGATCCAGATTACTTGAAATCAGAACTTGTATGGGAAAATACTCGGATGAGGAAGCTACAGAAATCATCCGATGGATTTCGGAATTATTCCAAGTAAAACCAAAAACGTATAGTTTTTCCGAAACAAGGAAAATTAAAAAGAACTTAGAATCCCTTTTCTCTTCCGCTAACATTGAATTAGCTTATGATCTTGCGGATCGAATTGTAGATTTAGGAATCTCCGATTATATCTTAGAAAATACATCCTTTGTGGAAAAACTAAAAAACACCCCCATACTCAGTATCATCTTAAATGAACTGAATGCCTTACGAAGTATTGAATCGATTCGATTGGCAGTGGAACGAACTTCCAAAATTGTCTATAATTTGAAAAATTATGGAAGGATGGACCGAGGTTCTACTAAAATCCAAACCAATATCATTGAAACCATTGAAACGGTTCTGACACTTTATCAAAACAAAATGAAATCAGGAATTGAGTGCATTCGATTGTACAACGCCAATCCTGAAATCCCAGGATATCCAGATGAACTCATTCAAATTTGGACCAATTTGATTTACAATTCCTTACAAGCCATGCAATTCAAAGGGAAATTGACGATCCAAGTGGAAGAAACGAGTACCGATGTGGAAGTATCCATCAAAGACAATGGGCCAGGAATTCCTCCCGCAATCCAAAAACGTATTTTCGAGCCATTTTATTCGACAAAGGAAAAAGGGGAAGGGACCGGGCTTGGACTTGGGATCGTAAAACAATCCGTCGAAGAAAGACACAAAGGCCAAATTCGCTTTTTTTCCGAACCTGGCCAAACAGTCTTTATTGTTTCGATTCCTAAACTCTAGCCAATTGTTTTTGTAATTCTTCTGCGACTACATCAAAGTCTTCGTTTTGGATGACTGTTTTGTAAGCAGAAGCTACAATTGGATGACGTTTTTCATCCAGTTGGATGAGGTTTGGTAACACTTTTAATCCGTAAAAACCATTGGTGATCTTTTCTGGTCTTGTTCCATAAGCAAGGTCATATCCATACTTACGATCTCTTGTATCGGAACCAAAACATGCCAACATAAAATCAGTCATCCCTGAAAGTCCATTAAAAGTGGTCGGATCTCCTCCCAACAAAACACCGATGGATACCATTTCATTGAAAAAACGATTACTTAAATGGAAGAGGGTATTGTCCACATTTCCACCTAACTCACGTTTGAAATATCCTTCTACAAGTCCCATTGCGAGAGCATAAATGGTTTTTAAGGCACCACCAAGTTGCACCCCTTTTGTATCCCGAGAATTGATGGCAGTTCTTGTGAATACATAATTATTTGTGAGAAGTTCCTTTAGTTTTGGGATGAGGGAATCTTCGAAGGCGGAAATTTCAAATCCAGAAATTTTACGTTCCATGATTTGGTCTGGGTAACAAGCACCTGAAACCACAGCCAAACGTTCTCTTTCAATGAGGAGAAGTTCGTTTAGGTCTTCGAGGATCAGTCCTTTTTTGGATCCAGTAAATCCTTTGATCACATTCACCATCGGTGATTTGTTTTTTTGTAAATAGGTTCTGATTTTGGAATATACGGCATCAAATTCCCAAGGGTTTGTTCCTTGGACAAATAAAGTTGCTGATTCTAAAACTTCTGGTTTGTCCGAAAATTCGATGTTTGGTGGGAGTTTGTAAATCGGATAGTGGATGATATCTCGTCTTTCTTCATTACTCCTTGCGACCATTTCAGAATCGGGATGATAAATGGTTACCTTAACATTTTTGTTGGCAAGGATACAAGCGAAGGCAACAGACATATTGGAGGAACCAATGATGACCACATGTTCTTCCGGTTTTTTCGGAAGAGAAATGAGTTGGTTTGTTTCGCGAACATCTCCCCGATACAAATTGCGGTAGGTTCCATGTTTGTGTTTGTTTAAGTTGCTACCCACAAGTAGGGCAAGGTTATCGATGATGAATTGTTTTTTGTCACCGGTGCCAGGGAAGGAAATTTGTTCAATATGGGATGGAAAACTTTCCATCTCTCGTTTGGTGAGCTCGCCCACAAGAACTGGTTTTCCAATGACCAGTTTACCAACGGCTTGGTTGAATAGAAGGCCTTCGATTGGGAGGATTTTTTCTGTTCCTTCTAGGGAAATTGGTAAAATGACTTTGTTTGCCACATAATGGTACACTGTGTCCACAAATGGCATAAGCCTTCCGTCCCGAGAACGAGTCCCTTCGGGGAAAATGGATATCACTTTCCCATCCGATTGTAATTTCTGGGAATTACGGAAGGCTCGCATATTAATCTTGGTCATCACATCGGATAGAGACGGGTTGTCTGCCATGTCTTTCTTGGAACAAACCAGTAAGGTTCCAAACATATAGAGTCCAAGGCGGGTGAAGTCTGGCTCAAAGGCGAGGCGGCCTGCAATGAACACAAGAGACTCTGCAATTTTACGTCCTTCGGGGCCTGAGTTGTAAAGCAGAGTGAAAATGGCTGGGGCATCCAGATGGCTTAGGTGGTTGGAAATGAGGGTGACAGGGTATTTGCCGATGATTCCATCCAAAAGTTTTAGATTTTCTGTTCCTTCGACCTTGAACTTTTTCATGATCGGATCGAGGAATTTGAGCATAAAATCGCGTGGTTCGGGACGAATGTCAGTGTAGACACCGATTTCTTCTAAACGTTCTGGTTCTTGGAAGATTTCCATCACCTTGGGTTTGGGAGTGGCTTGCGATAGGACTAAAAATTCTTCTAAAATGGACTTTGCTTCCGCTTCGGATAAGCCGGATTTTACAAATAGGTGAATGTTCTCAAAAAATTCTTTGTGCCAACGTCCCAAAGTGGCTTCTTTTTCTGTCATGTATGCCTCTAAACCGACATCAGAGTACTGAAAAGTATCGATTTGTCTATTCGATTTTTACATTTGATTGCGTAAATCCAGGATTTCTCTAACCTGACTTCTTGGGTGATCGAGATCCCGGTATGAATCAAAAAAACAAATCAATTTCCTCGGAACAGAAATGGATTCCCGATGGATTTCATTTTTTAGGACCAGAAGAAAGTAAAAACCGGCGAATTTTACTACAATCATTTTCAGAACTTTTTGAAAGAGAAGGTTATTCTGAAATCACACTCCCTAGTTTCGATTATTCGAATTCCTTTCGTTCCCAATTGCATGAAGGTGTTGAGAGTTTGCTTGTGGCAAAGGACTGGGATGGAAATGAACTTTCTCCTGGTGTAGACTTAACGTTACAAGTTGTGAAAGGGATGGCAGCAAGATCCCATTGGGAAGAAAACCAAAATGTTTATTACTTCGCTAAAAAAATAAGAGATCACAAAAAACGCAATGCATCTCGTCGTGAGATTTTACAAATCGGAATCGAAAGTTTAGGAAAAAGTGATACAAATCACGTCATTTCCCAAATCCAAATCTTACAAAAACTTTGGAATCAATCAATACCGAATAAATCCTTTACGATTGTATTTGGGCATTCTTCTTTTTTTCGCCATCTCGTAGAGATTTTAGGTTGGAACGAAGAACAAACAAAGGTTTTACGACAGTTTTTATACACAAAAAATATTCCGGAATTAATCTCTTTGGCTGCACGTGAGAATACCTCGGACTCTCATATGCAGATTATACATCTTTTGTTAAAACCAATTCCTGCGAATGAGATTGGTAAGTTTATAACCCAATTGGAAAACGTATTCACGAAAGAAGAATTGCAAATTATTAGAGAGGATTTAAAATCCATTACGTCTTTTTTTCAAGTTTGGAACGAAAAGATGAAGGAAATTTCTTGTATATGGGATCCATCTCTTGTGCGAGATTTATCGTATTACACTGGTTTTATGTTTCAAGGGTATGTAGAACAAGATCCAGAACCAGTATTTGCTGGTGGTGTATATAATGAATTGTATGGAAGTTTTACAGGAATCCAAAAAGATGCGTGTGGTTTAGCTCTGCATCTGGATTCAATTGAAGTTTTGTTAAATAAGGAAAAATGAGGGATTTATGCCTGCAAATTTAGTCGTTGGAGCCCAATGGGGTGATGAAGGAAAAGCAAAAGTAATTGATTACCTTTCAAAAGATACTGATATCATTGTCCGTTACCAAGGTGGAGCCAATGCGGGCCACACTGTTGTGGTTGGTGGGAAAAAATATATTTTTCACTTAGTTCCCTCTGGTATCATTTATGACAATACAACTTGTGTGATTGGAAATGGTGTTGTTCTCGATCCTGAATATTTTTTAAAAGAATGTTCTGATTTAGAAGCACATGGTTTCAAAGTGAAGGACAAAGTTCTCATCAGTGATTCCTGTCATATCCTTCTTCCTTACCATCGATTGATCGATGAAGCAAGAGAAGCTGGTTCTTCTCCTGAAAGAAAAATTGGTACCACAAAAAAAGGGATTGGGATGTGTTATGCGGACAAAATGCTCCGCAATGGTGTACGTGCGGGTGACCTTCTCGATAAAGAGAATTTAAAACGAAAACTAAACCATATCTTAGAAGTGAAAAACCAAGAACTTGTAAAATATTATGATTTAGAACCTGTGAACCCAAATGAAATGTATGACTTCCTTTTGGATTTTGCAGACAAAATGGGTAAAAATATCATCAATACTGTATATTACCTCAATTCTGAATTAGAAAAAGGAAAACGAGTTTTACTCGAAGGGGCACAAGGGACAGGGCTTGATATTGATTTTGGAACCTATCCCTATGTCACAAGTTCTAATCCAACAACGGGTGGAGCTCTTGCTGGTTCTGGAGTGAGTTTTCGTTATTTAAAAGATGTCATTGGAATCACAAAAGCATATGCCACGAGAGTGGGGGAAGGTCCATTTCCTTCCGAGATTTTGGGAGAAGCTGGTGACGTGTTGCGTAAGTTAGGTGGTGAATACGGATCCACGACTGGTAGACCGAGACGTTGTGGTTGGTTTGATGTTCAAATGATCAAACATGCTGTCACTGTGAATGGGATCAATTCCCTTGTTCTTACTAAAATTGATGTTCTGAGTCATTATGAATCAATTCCTGTGGTTGTTGGTTATGAATACAAAGGTAAAAAACTAGATTTTTTTCCATCCCAAGGATTGGAAGACGTCAAACCGTTGTTTGCTGAGTATAAGGGATGGAAAGATGATATTTCTGGTATCAACTCGTTTGCGAAACTTCCACCTCTTTGTCAGGCTTACATCAAGTCTTTACAAGAGTTAGTAAAAACTAAAATTGGAATTGTTTCGACAGGACCTGATCGTGACCACACGATCATCATGGATTAAAAAAAAACAGGAGCTCTTGATCTTTTTTTTAAGTAGTTGTTGACCGAGAAAGGTGGTTCGATATTCTTGGCTACAGAACGAGTCGTTAGCTCAGCTGGTAGAGCAATTCCCTTTTAAGGAATGGGTCCGGGGTTCGAATCCCCGACGACTCACAAACAAGAGTTCTTAATTCTTAAGTTCTAAAAACGGTGCCATCGTCTAATGGTTAGGACACAAGGTTTTCATCCTTGCAATCGGGGTTCAATTCCCCGTGGCACTACCAAACAAACCTGCTTCAATTCACATCCCAAACAAATTTCTTCTACAAACTTTCCCTTACATTTTTCAATGATTCCAACTCTTGTGAGATAAAAATCGTATAACAATGGATCGTCGGGATTGATCTCTTTGAAATATTCGGTAAGGCGATACGCATCTTTCATTTGAAACGTATGCAAACATTGTATTCCCAAAACTTTGCTTAATTTTTGAATGTGGACATCCAAGGGATATGGAATAACACTCGGAAGGATTCTTTTGTAGATTCCAAAGTCAGGGTATTCTTCACGCACCATCCAACGTAAAAATAGAGAAATCCTTTTTTTAGGAGATTTGGATTCAGATTTGCCAATGAGAAAATGTAAACCGTAACTCATTGGTTTTCCTGCTAAGGTTTTTAAGAGTTCTTGTTCCCAAAATGTTTGGAATTGGGGGATGGACGACTTAGGGTCAAAAGAACCTTCCTTGTTTAGGAAACACGATTCCAGGAGTGGGGAAGAGGACTTGGTTTCTATCAGAATTCGCTGTAAGGTGGTGAAAAACACAAGTAAGTCTTCTTTAGTTTGGAAACGATATCCTGTTGTAAAAAGAGAAGTAGGATCGCTTTGCAGATTGGTTTTTTGTAACCACAGAGAAGGAGATGGGCCCATCGAACGGAATAGAGGAGCTAAAAATTTTTGGATCTGTTTTACATTCCCATAAGCGAAGAGACAAGAGATGAAAGAAACAATCTCAATATCAAGTGGGTTTTGGTACTCTTTGGGAAAACAAATGGGATCTGTTTCCAAATAGGAAATGTTTTGGTATTTGGAGACCACCTTCTCCAGTTCTTTTTGGAGAAGGTTCCAATCAACTGGCATTTTTTTTGGCGATATAGGTTCGGGAATTGAGAGTCCTGTCTAGTTTGGATTCCATAAATTGACTTACCTTGACAAGCGAATCAAGTTGTATGCCTGTTTCATACCCTTCCTTCTGTAAAAAATACACCAAGTCTTCCGTGGCAACATTGCCTGCTGCCCCTTTTGCGTAAGGACAACCACCAAGCCCACCTGCGGAACTATCAAAACTACGGATGCCCATGGCTAGAGCTTGTTTGGTATTCGCAATCGCCATTCCATACGTATCATGGAAGTGACAATTGAGGTATTTGATAGGAATTTTTTTTAAAACAACTTCGAGTAAGGATTCAATTTCAGAAGGAACTGCTACACCAATCGTTTCCCCTAACGAAATTTCGTAAGCTCCGGCATCTAATAGACGTTCTGCGACTTCCAAGGTTTTTTCAGGTTTGATTTTTCCTTCATAAGGACAAGAAACAACAGTGGAGATATAACCTCGGACTTTGATTCCGTCTTGTTTGGCGGAATCAAAAATAGGTCGAAAGGCTTGGAAACTTTCCATCACAGTCATATTGATATTTTTTTGAGTAAAGGACTCTGAAGTTGCAGTAAACACAGCCACTTCTTTAAAACCGGCTTCCTTAGCAGCTTGGTATCCTTTCGGATTTGGTGTGAGACAAGAAAATTCTACTTGGGATCCGAATGCAGGGAGAACGAGTGCTGATAATTCGATCGCATCTCCCATTTGTGGAATTCGATCTTTGCGAACAAAAGAAGTGAGTTCAATGTGTTTGGCTCCAGATTCTACTAGACGTTTTACGAATTCGAATTTATCCTGAGTGGAAAGAATGGTCTTTTCATTTTGTAATCCATCTCTTGGTCCTACTTCTGTGATTTTAACTGTTTCCAAATTATTTTTTTCCTCCACCTTCCCTTTAGAGTTATCCTGGAAATGGAGAAAGCAATGATTTTATCGATGAGAAGATATGCTCACCATTAAAAATCTTTCTGTATCCATTGGCCAAAGGAATTTGTTCCAAAACATTTCTTTGCAAGCAAAGACGAACGAAATTACAGGACTCGTTGGTGCCTCTGGCTCTGGCAAATCCACTCTCTTTCGCTTGGCACTGGGACTACTTTTTCCGTCGCTTGGATACAAGTGGCAAGGACAAATGGATTGGAAAGGAATTCCTCTGGGTGAAAAACCAGTTCCACTTCTGCAACCCGTCTTCCAAGATCCATTTGGAAGTTTTTCCCCCTATGGAACGATGAGAGACTTATTACTCGAACCAAAACGCATCCAAAAACATTTTTTTTTAAACCAAGAAGAGAAAGAAGAGGAGTGGTCAAAGATTGAAACCATTTGTCAAACATTTGACCTTTCTCTATCGCTTTTGGATAAAACCAAGCAGGAGTTAAGTGGAGGTCAGTTGCAACGCTTTGCAATTCTTAGGTCACTCCTTGCCAATCCAGAATACTTGTTACTCGATGAACCAGTGACCGCCCTTGATGTTCTTGTGCAAAAAAAAATAGCAGAAGAGCTAAAAACCATAAACCGAGAAAAACAACTGGGTATGCTCATCGTCTCCCATGATATAGGATTTTTGTCTTATATGTGTGATAGGCTCTTTGTATTGGAAGATGGTTCGATTACCGAAATGGGTACACCAAAGGAAATTTTAAAACAACCCAAGTCTAAACTTTTACAACAATTAGTCGCTGCTCGGTCTCATTCGTTTGTTGGACTTACTTCTTCTTCTGAATCATCCAATTGAGTTCGTTTTGCTTCGGCAAATTTTTTCGCAATGTCTCTTCTTCTTGCGATCACCTTGGATGATACCGTCGCAAAAAAAGGATCATTTGTAAAACTGAGCATCTTTGTATATTGTTCTTCCGCAGTTTCATAATCTGTGACTTTGGAGGCAGTTTCTGCAAAGTAATAATGAAATTTTTTATCGTATGGTTGGACTTTCCCTTCACCAGTAGTTAAACTTGTTCGATTAAAAATTTTATAAGCGATATGATAATTGCCTTTTTCCATCTCGAGCCTTGCAAAACCTAATTTGACATTGGGACTTTCTTCTTCAATTTTTAAGGCTTTGTTCAAATAGAGAAGGGCGCGGTTTTTTAAACCAGTTTCCAAATAATGATCAGCCAAACGGATGAGTGCTTCTGTATCATAAGGATTTTTTTCCACAGCCAATTTATAATTCATAATGGCATAATAGAATTGCCTTGTGATTTCTGATAAGATGGCGATATGCAGATAGGTTTTGTAATACTCAGGCATTTCTGCTTTTGCATATTCGAATTCCACAAGTGCTTTTTCGTATTTCATTTCTACGGAATACAATCTTCCTAAATTGTATCGAAACGGAAAAAATTGTGGATCAAACCGCACTCCCGCTTCGAGGCGTTTGATCACTTCCGCCCGCATATTTGGTTTTCCATTCAATAGAAGTTCGATGGTATCGTTATTCCATTTTCCGGAGTTTGTAATGGTTTCTGTCCCATAAGTAAAACTTCCATTGGATTTGGGAGGTTCTCCCGTATACAGTTTTCCCCGTGCCAAGATAAAGTCGTCTTTGTGGTAAATGAAGGAACCGTTTGGAAAATCAGAAATATCAAATTCTTCGTCCTTCCCCCATAGTAATTCTGGGTATTCTTTGTTCCCGATCAGTTTTTGTGAAAAGAGCAGTGTGGGGAATAAAAACAGAAGTGCGAATGTAAATAGGTGATGAAACATGGTGAAGAATGGACCGAACCATTTTAGAGACTAAAGGCCTCACTATTACTGTCGGCGAAAAAACTTTATTGAAAGAGGTGAATCTTCGTTTTTTTGAAACAGGAATGTTTGCCATACTCGGTGAAAATGGGGCAGGTAAGTCCACTTTACTCAAAAAAATTTACCATGATTCTAAAACCTCTCCTGATTGGCATTGGCCCCAAGGAAAAAAGAAAATTGTTTATCTCAGCCATGAATTAGGTTTTTATTCTTCACTCAATTTAGAGGAGAATTTGGATTATTTTACCTCGCTTACAGGAAATCCTTCTCCTTCACGAAAAGATGAGCTCATTCGTCTCTTTCGATTGGAGAAACGAAAGTTAGATCCCATCCATTTTTATTCTCGGGGCATGAAACAGAAGGTGGCCATCCTTCGAGTGCTTTTGTCTTCTGCTGATATCCTTTTATTTGATGAACCATTTACAGGCCTTGATTCCGAATCTTCCGAAGTATTCAGTCGCATTTTGAATGAAGAAAAAAAATCCAAGTTGATCTTAATTGTCCTGCATTCAGTTCCAAAAGAATTAGAATGTTCAGGCCAAATTTCCATTCATCAGGGGAAAGTAATTGTTTCTTAAACTCCTTAAAAAAGATTTCACGTTAATCGGTCGCTCTCTTGGGGGAGTTGTGTCTCTCTTTACTCTCAGTGTATCGGTGGTATTTATTTTTTATACATCGATCGAAGTGAATGAGATGTTGTCTGTAAGGAGCATCCGTGGACTCAAGTGGGCGATTATTTTTCTTTTGAACTTTGTGATTGTGAGCCAAAGCCTTTGGGAAGAGCGGGAATCCATGGGTTGGGAAGCAAGTCTTGGTTACCTCAGTCCCACAGCATTGTACACAAGTAAGTCCTTAGCCATTTGGTTTTGTACGATTCTTGTGAATGCACTCCTTGTTCTCGTACTTTCTGTTTTCTTTCAAAATATGTCCTTAGATCGATTTCTGGGAGAATGGCTCTTTGCCAATTTAGGAAGTGGTTGTTTGGTTTTTTTGGGAGTCTCCCTTGGGATCATTGCGTTTGAAAGTCGATTGAAAGAAATCATCATTCCCCTTTTGCAATTACCATTTTCGATCCCATTGTTTTTGTTTGGGTTGGAAGCTGAAAATCGTTATTGGATGGAAACTGGTTTTTACCTTCCATCGGTGGGACTTCTCCTCTTTTTCCTTTTGTTTTATGGTACTTTGGGTTCTGTTATGGTGGAAACCTTAAAGAATGAATAGAAGAATCGTATTTTCTCCTAGAATTTCTTTTCCATTCTGAAAATCTGGAAAAAAATGGAACGTAAGATTCAACTACTGCACCCCGCCTTTGACTTCGTGTTTTACTTGGTAGTCACGATTTCCTTAGTTTTTGCCGTGTTTGTTTCCATCTTGTATCCAAATGTGATTTTGGAGCAGGGACTAAGCCACCGCATTTTTTATCTTCATGTGCCGGTCGCTTGGGTGGCGTTATACGGTCCTATGTTGTCCTTTGTATTCTCTTTGGTTTATTTGTTCCAAAAAAATCTTCTTTGGGATCGGCTTGCGTTTACGGCAAACCAACTTGCTTTTGTGTTTGCCCTAGGTGTTCTATTTTCTGGTCCCATTTGGGCATACAGTGCTTGGGGTGTTCCTTGGGACAAAACAGATGCTAGGTTGCAGTCGTTTTTTATTCTTTGTTTGTCTCTACTCAGTTATTTTATCTTTCGTTATCTTGTTCCTTCCCGAAAAAAAAAGGCGATTCTTTCGGCTTACCTTTCTTTACTTTGTGCCGTAAGTGCCGTTCTCACCTGGGGTGCGATTCGTTGGATTGAAAATCCAGGAAACCATCCAGGCAGTGTCCTCGGAAAAGGCGGAATGGATTCTGATATGAAACAAACCATGTGGCTTGGAGTTCTTGCGTATCACTTTTTATTTCTCATTTTATTTCTTCTTTCCAATCGAAATGAAAAACTCCAAGAACTGAAACATACACTTCGGGCAGAGATGGATTGATTTTGATGAGCCAAGCAGAATCTTTACATACCATTCTCATCGTTGATGATGTTCCTGAAAACGTGGAGCTACTCAAATACCTTTTGTCGCAAGAAGGTTTTAAAACCTATACAGCATATTCTGCAGAAGAAGCACGGCTCGTTTTACTCAATACAAGAATTGATACACTATTACTCGATGTGAATATGCCCGTTCAAGATGGATTTTCCTTTTGTCGGGAACTCCGAGAGATGGACCAGTTTAAACTCCTTCCCATTTTATTCATCACATCGATTGATAGGGAAGTTGGTTTCCAAGAAGCTATGAAAAATGGGGGAGATGATTTTATCAACAAACCCTTTAATAAACGAGAGTTAGTTGCTAAAATCCATTCTGTCATTCGTCTCAAAGACTTACAAGACGAACTTTACCAACAAAAAAGCAAATACGAAAAAGAATTACAAACTGCGCGTCGTGTCCAAGACCAACTCATTCCTGAAAAAAGTTTTATTTGGAATGGGATCAAAGCCCAAACCTTATTTCATCCCTATTTACAAATTGGCGGGGATTTTGTTGATACTTGGATCGAAGAAAAAAAACTCCATATCGTCATAGCCGATTGTTCAGGTCATGGTCCGAGTGCGGCCCTCATCGGTGCTATGTTTAAAATGCAATTATTCAATTTGGTTCCAAATATGGGCCTGAAAGAACGTGTCTCCCATTTACGTAAAAATATGGAACTTGTCCTACCAGAAGATTATGCCATTACCTTTTGTTATGCGATCATTGACCAGAATCTAAATTTATCGTATATCAATGGAGGTCACCCAGCTCCCATTGTGTATATGGATGGGGAAACCAAATTCCTAAAAGGAATGAGCCCTATGATCATGGGAATCAATATGGTGGCCAATGATGAAGTGCAGTCTGTTTCTTTGAAACAGGGTTCCAAGTTTTTTATGTATACAGATGGGGCAAGTGAAGCCATGAACCCCAAATTGGAATACATCACAGAAGAGGGAATGAAAGATATTTTCCATGCGTCCGTCCAATCTGGTTCTGACATTCTTCCCACAGTACAAAGTAAAATATTAGAATTTTGTGGTTTATCCACTCCGAGTGACGATATGGCAATGGTGTGTATCCAATTATGATTCCAAATCCGCATTACAAAGGAAAGGTGAGAGATGTCTATGATTTGGGAACTGAGTTATTACTCGTTGCCACAGATAGGATTTCTGCATTTGATGTCGTTTTTTCAGAACCAGTGGAAGACAAAGGGAAAATTCTCACTCGTATTTCGACAAAATGGTTCCATCACTTTCACGAGATTCCAAATCATTTGGTGACTGATGATCCGAATTTATTTCCGAAACCCTATCAAAATGATCCCGCAGTGGTTGGCCGGTCTGTACTTGTGAAAAAAGCAAAACGGATCGACTTCGAATGTGTGGTGCGGGGTTACCTCACTGGTTCTGCTTGGAAAGAATACCTGCAGTCGGGAACGATAGCGGAAACTCCTTACCCAAAAGGTTTACAAGAGTCGTATCAATTTCCGACACCGATTTTCACACCAGCTAGAAAAAATGATTCTGGGCACGATGAAAATGTAAGTGAAGAAACCATGGAAAAGGAAGTGGGTTCCGTTTTATTCCAAAAGGTAAAAAATCTTTCCCTTCGTTTGTATACGGAAGCACACGGACTCATGGCAAAACAAGGAATCCTTCTTTGTGACACCAAATTTGAATTTGGATTGATGGATGGGGAACCCATCCTCATCGATGAAATTTTGACACCCGATTCCTCGCGGTATTGGGACGCTTCTACTTATGTTTTAGGAAAAACACCTGCCAGTTTTGACAAACAAATCCTTAGAAATTGGCTGGAATCCACCTCCTGGGATAAAAATCCTCCGCCCCCACAACTCCCCGAATCCTTGATTCAGGAACTACGTAAAAAATACTTGGAATTAGAAGAGAAAATCAACCTATGTTTGTCGCAAAAATAAATGTCACCCTCAAAGAATCCGTCCTAGATCCCCAAGGACAAACCGTTCTTCGTACCCTACAAGACCAAGGGAGAACACAAGTCCAAGACTTACGTGTGGGAAAATACATTGAAATCAAACTCAATGCCTCTTCTTTACAAGAAGCAGAAAAAGTAGCCAAAGAAATCTGTGAATCAGTCCTTGTGAACCAAGTGATCGAAACATACAAATTGGTTGTGGAGTCACAATGAAGGTTCGTGTTGTTACCTTTCCTGGTTCCAATTGTGATAAGGATGTGGGAACTGTCTTACAGGAAACCTTCCAAGCGAATGTGGAATACACCTGGTACAAAGAATCCTTTGAAGATGTTCCTGATTTAGTTGTTTTACCTGGTGGATTTTCCTTCGGTGATTACCTTCGCTGTGGAGCCATGGCAAAGTTTAGCCCTTCCATGGAATCGGTGGTCAAGTATGCAAACAAAGGGGGAAAGGTTCTCGGTGTTTGTAATGGTTTCCAAATCCTAACAGAATCGGGATTACTTCCGGGAGCACTTCTACACAACCGCACTCTTAAATACATTTGTAAAGATGTGGACCTCGTTCCCGTAAAAGAAAATGCATTTGGAAAACAAATCCAAGGAAATCTTTCCATTCCCATTGCTCATGGAGAAGGTGCCTACTTTGCAGATGCAGAAACTTTAGAACGTTTAGAAAAAAATGGCCAAGTGGTGTTTCGTTACAAAGAAAACCCAAATGGTTCCTTACATGACATCGCAGGGATTTGCAATGAAAAAGGAAATGTTCTTGGAATGATGCCTCACCCTGAACGAGCCATGAATCCTTATACAGGAAAAATGGACGGCAAACAAATCTTAGAAGCTCTTTTAAAAAATTAGAAACTTCGATTTCCTTTTCTTGCTTTTTCGTCCAATCCCTTTATAAGGATAGGTATGCGATTTCAAGAAGACTCAATCGACTGTGTGGATTTTATCTTAAAAAAAGATGAAGTGCTCACAATTATTTTAGGTGGGGGAAAGGGCACAAGGCTATTGCCTTTAACTGAAAAACGATCAAAACCCGCCGTGAGTTTTGGTGGGAAGTATCGTTTGATTGATATCCCTATTTCCAATTCCTTAAACAGCGGATTTGAAAAAATCTTTATTTTAACTCAGTTTAACTCGTATTCACTGAACCGTCACATCAATCGCACCTACGCGACAAACAATATCCACCAAAAGAGTTTTGTGGAAATCATCGCCGCTGAACAAACCGTTTCCAGTGCGAATTGGTTTGAAGGCACTGCGGATGCCGTGAGAAAAGTGCTTCCTTATATCCGGGAACAAAAACCCAAATATGTCCTCATCTTATCGGGAGATCAACTCTACAATATGGACCTTGCAGACTTTATGCAAAGCCATCTGATGGACCCAGAAACACAAATCTCTGTTGCAACCAATGCGATTCCTGAAGACCAAATTTATGGTTTAGGAATTGTGAAAGCAGGAGTGGGTGGCATCATCCAAGAATTCATCGAAAAACCACAAGAGATCACCCAGGTGGAATCCTGTCGGACGGAAAACGGTACATTTTTAGCCAATATGGGGATTTATATCTTCAACACATCTACGTTAATCGATGTCTTGGAAGACCGAAGTCTTGCCGATTTTGGAAAGGAAATTTTACCCAAAGCCATAAAAGAACGAAAGGTCAAAGCGTATACTTACGACGGTTATTGGGAGGACATTGGAACCATCAAGGCCTTTTACGAAGCCAATTTGATGTTAACCGACCATATTCCTAAATTCAATTTGTATTTAGAGAAAACCCCGATTTACACAAGGGCTAGGGCATTACCACCGTCAAAGATCAATCAGGCGGTCGTGAACCAAGCTCTCATCTCCGAAGGAACCATCCTTAACCAATGTGAGGTGCACCGTTCGATCATCGGGGTGCGCCAACTCATTGCTTCGGGAACCAAAATCTATGATTCCATCATCATGGGACTTGATCACTACGGTTACTTCGATCGGAAATCAGGAAAAATCCCGATTGGCATTGGGCCTAACTGCGAAATACGACGGACAATTGTCGACAAAGACTGTGCGATAGGCGCCAACGTTCGCCTGTTAAACGAACAGAACTTACAAGAATACGAAGATGAGTTCATTCGCATTCGGGAAGGGATCATCGTGGTGCCAAGGCATTCGGCGATTCCTGATGGCTACTCTATTTAGGGCAAATTTGACACAAATATGATTTCTGTGGGTCAAATTTAAGTCCAATTTGTTTCAAAAATGTGGAAATTTTCTTGCCAGGGAAGGTCTCGCTTATAGCCTGGATGAAAGGGAACCATGTTCACAACGGAATCAACGGAAGGAAACCAGTTTTGGAACGAGACATATTTTGTCCCTCATTTCCAACCCATCGTCAATGCCATCAATCGGTCGATTTCTGCTTACGAAGTCCTCGGCCGGCAGTTCAATCCAGAAGAGAACACCTACCATTCTTTAGGTGGGTTATTTCACAATAGAGAACACGATCCTGTTCCCATTTACAATATTGACCGAATTTTAAGAGAGAAGGCCGTCCAGACCCTGAAGGAAAGTAACCTTCGCACCAAACTTTTCTTCAATATGATGCCGAACTTTTTATCGAGGGTGCACCATACTGATCTTTTTGCCGAAAATTTTCATATCATCCAACTCATTGAAAAATATGGGATTGATCGCAACCAGGTAGTCATTGAAATCACAGAAGATGAATTTGATGGTTCCATCGAACGCCTGATCCAAATTGTCCAAATCTTTCGAGATTATGGTCTGAAAATTGCCATCGACGACTTAGGAACAGGTTTTTCCAATTTGGAACGGATTGGGTATTTACACCCAGACATCATGAAAGTGGATATTCGCATCATGCGAGAGAGTTTGAATAAAAACTCTTTTAAACAAGTACTCGGTGCGATCTCCGAGATGTCACAAAAATTAGGAAGCCAACTTCTGTTTGAAGGGATTGAAACGGAAGAAGAAGTGAATCTTGCTCTTTCCATGGGAGCCAATCTCTTACAAGGGTTTTACTTTTCGACCCCGAATCCCCATTTTTTGAATCGCAATACATTCTCAGACAAAATGAAAACCGTTTTGGAAAACTTCTCCAGTGTTCGTTCGAGGGAACTGCGAGACAAAGGAATCCGGGAACAAAAGATCATAGACCAATTACAAGATTTGTTTTATGAACTTTCGGATTCCAGTGAAGAGGACTTTCCATTTCGCTTTGGTCAAATCTTAGGTTCCTTACCAAGAGAGATTTTGAAGGTTTTTGTTTGTGATGCGGAAGGATACCAAATCACACCGACCTATGATTTGGATCGGATGAACGGTGGGTATTTGGAACGTTCCCGGCAGATTGGCAATAATTATGCGTGGAAACCGTATTTTTTGAAACACAAGGAAGAGTCCGAACGGTTTCGCAAAAAATGGGGTGTGACCTATCCTTTGTATGACATAGGTAACCAGAACCAATATGTGATTTTTACCTTTTCCCTGATGGCAGGGAAGATCCTTGTTGCCCAGGTGAGTTGGTCGGAATAGAATCTTGTTTTTTTTGAGTGGTCGATTTTCCTGGTAGAAGGGATTCGTCTATAATATAGAATCATTCTAAATAAAAAAAACAGGATACCACCTTGTCCGCAATTCTCGAAATACAATCTCTTCATGCCACCGTGGGAGACAAAGAAATCCTCCGTGGGGTCAATTTGACGATCGGAAGCGGGGAAGTCCATGCCATCATGGGTCCCAATGGATCGGGGAAAAGTACACTTTCGAATGTCATTCTCGGCCATCCAAAATACACAGTCACTTCCGGTGACATTCTCTTTCGTGGACAATCGATTTTAAAACTGAGTACAGACGAAAGAGCAAGGCTTGGTGTATTTTTATCCTTTCAATACCCAACTGCACTTCCTGGTGTAACGATCGGGAATTTTCTAAAATCCATTCTCAAGGCTCACCGTGGAAAAGAACTTCCTGTGAAGGAATTCAAACAAGAGCTAAAATCGGCAATGGATCTTTTGGAAGTGCCTCAATCATTTATCGGTCGTTATGTGAATGATGGATTTTCTGGTGGAGAAAAAAAACGCGCTGAAATTTTACAAATGAGTTTACTGAAACCTGTTTTGTCCATTTTGGATGAAACCGATTCGGGACTTGATATCGATGCCTTACGAATTGTTTCAGAAGGGATTAATGCCAACCGAAATCCAGAACGATCCATTTTACTCATCACACATTACCAAAGGATGTTGAATTATATCGTTCCCGATTTTGTTCACGTGTTTGCAGATGGTAGGATTTTGGAGACGGGAGGAAAAGACCTATCTTTGAAATTAGAAGAAGTGGGATATGATTGGATTTTGGAGAGAGAAGGGGTCAAATGAATTCCTCACTCAAAAAAAATCAATTTTCAATCGATCTCACGACAAAACAAGAATGGAACCAGTCTCTTATGGCAGATTGGGAAGGTCTCAGTTTCCCCACGGAAAAAGAGGAAAATTACCGCAAATTTCCAATCAGTTCCATCGATTGGAAAGAAGTCGGGTTTGATCCCAATCAAAAAAGTTTTGCAAATCACACTTCGAATTCGAGCACCAGCGAACCGTTGTTATCTACTGCGAAACAAAAGGAAATTTTGGACTTGGTGAAAACCCATTTGCCAAAAGAATATTTTACCTATCTTTCCGTTCTTGGCTCCTCAGAAATTTCAGTGTTTCCCTGTGAAGAACCAATACACATCATAACAGAATCCTTTACAGGAGACGAACCTAAGTGTTTGTTTCGAATTTTTTATGTTCCCAGTGGTTCTTCCACACAAATTCAATTCAAAACCGAAACAAAACATGATTCAGAGTCACTTCATCTTTTGTCTATCGTGGATGTATTTGTTTCGGAAAAAGATTCCATCGTTGAAATTTTAGATGAAGAGAATTTGGACGAAGACTTACTCCAATTTCGAACTGTTCTTGTTTTAGCAAAAGAAAATGCCTCGGTGAAATTCCACCATTTCCCATTTGGTGGATTTCGTTCCAAATTATTTCTATTTTCCCATCTTTTAGGAAAAGGAGCGGAGGTGACTGTGGACGGAGTCTCTGCCATAGGAAATCGTAACCTCAAAGATTTGGATATGGAAATGGTCCACCATGCAGACCATACAACCAGTAAAATTAGTTACAAAGCCATAGTCACCGATCGTTCCCACCATGTGTTTACAGGAAATTTGATCATCCCACCTAATTTAAAAAAGGTGGTTGCACACCAAGAATCGTTTAACCTTTCTTTAAATAAAAAAGCAAGAGCAGAAGCCAATCCAAAATTAGAAGTTCTTGCTGAAGACGTATCTTGTACCCACGGAGCCACTGTCGGGGACATTGACGAAGAACAGTTTTTTTATTTATTGTCTCGGGGACTGAGTCCTGAGGAATCTAAATCTCTTCTCGTCACTGCATTTTATGGCGAATCCATCCATGCCATAGGTTTTTCTGATGAAATCAAACAAGAATTGGAATCTTCCATTCATACAATTCTCGTGGGAGGGAAATGATGGCTTTTAAAAAGTTAGTCTCTATTGGGGAAATTGAAGAAGGAAAGATGAAGGTTGTAAAAACCAGACATTTTTCTGTTGTGGTGACCAAATGGGAAAATGAGTATTATGCCTTCGAAGATTCTTGTACCCATGATGGAGAAGAAATCTCTTGCGGAAAATTAGAAGGATGTGTGATCACTTGTCCTCGCCATTTTGCGAAATTCGATATTCGAAATGGAAGTGTATTAGCACTTCCTGCTACAGAGCCACTCACTGTATTTCCAACCAAAGTGGTTGGGGATGATTTAGAAGTGGATTTGGAGTCCGTATGAGTTTGGATCCATACAAACTACGCTTAGACTTTCCCATTCTTTCTGAAACCATACCAAATGGAAAACCACTTGTTTATTTAGACAATGGTGCTACTTCCCAAAAACCAATGTCTGTGATCCAGGCAACAAATGATTATTATGCGAAAGAAAATGCAAACATCCATCGTGGGGTGTATTACCTTTCCCAACATGCAACAGAACTTTTTGAAAGGACAAGGATCAAAACTAGCCATTTTTTCCAAGCGCAATGTGCCAAAGCAATCATTTTCACACGTGGAACAACTGATTCAATCAACCTCGTTGCTCAGACCTATGGAAGAGTGAATGTATCGGAAGGAGATGAAATTGTTTTATCGGTTCAGGAACATCATTCTAATTTAGTTCCTTGGCAGATGTTGGCTCGAGAAAAGAAGGCATTTTTAAAATTCATCCCCATCAAAGAAGATACGACTTACGACTTATCTAAGTTAAACGAAATTATAACCAAACGTACAAAAATCGTCGCAATCAGTCAAATGTCCAATGTCACAGGAACGGTTCATGATTTGTCAAAAATCATTGATCGTGTAAGGCAAGTTGGTGCCAAAATTCTAGTAGATGGTGCGCAAGCAGCTTGTCATATGCCAATCCATTTGGTGGATATGGATGTAGACTTTTATGCTTTTTCTGCTCATAAGATGCTCGGTCCAACGGGAGTTGGAGTTCTTTTTGGAAAAGAGGAAATTTTAGAAGCCATGCCTCCTTGGTTAGGTGGTGGTGATATGATTGAATCTGTGGAATTGGAAAGTTCTACGTATGCAGCCCTTCCTGCAAAATTAGAAGCAGGTACACCGAACATCGCTGGAGTCATTGGATTTTCTCATGCTTTGGACTATTTACAAAAAGTAGGTATGAAAAACATCAAAGAACACGAACGGATGTTAACCGAATATGCACTGGAACGGTTTCATCGTATCGGCGGTTTAACCCTTTACGGGACAGATGATTTAGAAAAAAGGGGGGGAGTTGTCTCCTTTACCTTGGACGGAATCCATCCTCATGACGTGGGTTCCATTTTAGATGAAGAAGGTGTGGCGATTCGTGTGGGTCACCACTGTTGCCAACCACTTATGAAACAATTACAAATCCCAGGGACCTGTCGGGCATCTTTTTACTTCTACAATACTAAAGAAGACATCGATGCACTCATCCAATCGATCGAGAAAGTGAAATCGATATTTGGTCGTGTCGTTAGAAAATAATTCATACGTAGATTTTCTGAAATGGAAATCTTTAGCCAATTGGCAAATACCAAAAGATGTGGTAAAGGAAGTGAGCGCGCTTAATCCCTTGTGTGGGGATGAAGTGAAATTGTATTATTTGGAAAATGAAGATGGTTCCCTTCAGATCCAAGCTGTATCTGGAGAATCTTGTTCGATATGTTCTGCTTCAGTAGGTTTTTTATTTCGAAATCAAAACAAATTCAAAAAAGAATTTATTCCTAACTATCTAAAGGAACGTAAAAATTTTTTAGAAGGGATGGAATCTTCCTTGTTTGGTGACAAAGAAGAGTTATCCTTTTTAGAGAGTGTGAAGTTTCACCCTAGTCGTCATCGTTGTGCTCTTTTGCCTTGGCAAACTCTATTAAAAATCATTGAGGTAAATCATGATCCGAGAACCTGAAACTGAAAAAGAATGGGAAGTGTATTATAGCATCCGGTCTGTGGAAGATCCTGAAATTGGAATCTCCCTTGTGGAACTTGGTTTGATTTATGATGTGAAGGTGGAAGGGGAAACAGCGGAAGTAACTATGACATATACATCCCTTGCCTGTCCAGCAGGACCTCAAATGAAACAAGACATTGAAACCCATGCATTACGTGTGGATGGAATCAATGAGGTAGTTGTTCATGTGGTTTGGAATCCAAAATGGGAACCAAGATCGATGGCAAGTGAAGAAGCCAAAATGCAAATGGGGATATTCGATTGAGTTTGTTTCCAAACAGGAGAACCATTTTTCTCCTAATCTCTCTCTGTGTTTTCTCTTTTTATAGATGTGAGAGCATTCAAACCCTTTTAGAATCCAAACAAACAAAAGAAACGGAAACTTCTTTTCCACAAATCCAAGGTTCCTTGGAAAAACGAGATCGCTACGAACTCATTGGTCGAGAATTTATGATCGCTACAGACCATCCACTTGCGTCCCAAGCGGGTGTGGAAGTTTGGAAACAAGGCGGAAATGTAGTGGATGTTTTTAGTGCCGCTAGTTTTGCGATTTCTGTTTTACGTCCTCAGTCCACAGGACTTTTTGGAGGAGGATTTGCAATTGTGTACCTTCCCAAAAAAGGGAAGTGGGCCTATGATTTTAGAGAACGTTCCCCTAAAAAAGGAACTGCTACCTATTTTCTAAATCCTGACGGAACACCGAACACAGGTAAAATCTTAAAAGGTGCGTTTAGTGTTGGGGTTCCTGGAAATGTGCAAGGCATTTTAAAAATCCAAAAACAACATGGAAAACTCAATTTAGCGGATGTAATGGCACCTGCGATGCGTTATGCGAAAAATGGGTTTGCTGTGTATGCAGATCTTGCAAACGTGGTGACAAAAGTTTGGCCCGAGATGAACCCGGAAATGCAAAAAGTGTTTGGCATTGATGACCGGCCCATTCGAGAAGGGGAACTTCTCATCCAAGAAGATTTATTCCAAACCTTACAACGAATTGTCGAAAACGAAGAAAAGGAATGGATTGATGGCGAAACCACCAAACGAGTTTCTTTGTATTACCAAAATTTTGATGAGTTTATTTGTCCAGAAGATTGGAAAGAATACCAAGTCAAACAGATGGATCCATTGGTTTCCAATGTTTGGGGATACCAATTGATGACCATGCCGCCACCGAGTTCTGGAGTTCACTTGGTGACCATGATGCAATTGTATAACGAAATGGCAAAACGGAAGACTTTTCCGAAAGGCAAAGTGGGGGAAGTCATCCAAATCACGGAAGCGATGCGAGTGGCTTACAGAGACCGAGCGGAACTTGGTGGAGATCCAAAGTTTAGCGAAGTTCCTGTTTCCAAACTAATTTCACAGTCCTATATCAATGATGAAGTCTCTGAAATAGAGAAGAAGGTAGTGTCTGGCAATTGGAAACCAATTCCAAAATCTGTTGAACCCAAAGATTCCTATAACACCACTCATATTTCTGTGATGGACAAAGAAGGAAATGCCGTTTCCTCGACTCAGTCCATCAATGGGATCTTTGGTGCTGTGCAGATGGTACCGGGAACTGGCCTTGTTTTAAACAATACGATGGATGATTTTTCGATTGCGCCAGGAGTTCCGAATTTGTATGGACTTGTTGGTTCCAACGCCAATGCAATTGCCCCTGGAAAAACACCTCTTTCCAGTATGAGTCCGACCATTCTTTTGGAAACAAATGGTGCAACGAAATTGGTCATTGGCGCTCCAGGTGGTTCCCAAATTCCAACCTCTATTTTTAATACCTTATACCATTATTTGGTTCAAAAACGAAATTTATATGAGAGTGTTTCTTTTCCGCGGATCCACCACCAATACCTTCCCGATACTTTATTTTTAGATCCTGAATTAAAAGGAACGTTTCCTGAAACAGAACTACCTTTTTATCAAGTCCAATATAGTAGGCACCGTGCGAAGGTTTTCGTAGTGTCGAAGGAAGGGGACAAACTGATTGGAGTTTCTGATCCAAAAGGGGAAGGAGTTCCTTTAGGTTTTTAGCCGATGAAATCAAAATTATTAAAAGCAAAACAAAAAAATTCAACCGTCGCACTCTTTTCAAAAGAATACAGAGATTGTCTACTTAGCGCCAAACATGGGTTAGAGCGTGAAAGCGTTCGAGTGAGCGATAAAGCTCTTTTATCCCAATCTCCTCATCCAAAGGAATTGGGATCGAGTTTGACTCACCCACTGATTAAAACCGATTTTGCTGAATCACAAATTGAATACGCAACAAATATCCATAAAACAATTCCTGATGCGTTGGAAGAACTTACCGAACTTCATAGTTTTACCGTAAAACATCTAAAAAACGAATACCTTTGGCCTTTTAGTATGCCACCAGTACTTCCCCAAGAAAGTAAAATTGAAGTTGGTCAATACGGAACATCCATCGAAGGTAGGAAAAAAACGATTTATCGAAATGGATTAGGTCATCGTTACGGTAAAAAAATGCAAACGATATCAGGAGTTCATTACAATATTTCCTTTGATAGTTGTATGTTGTCTGTGGTATCGGAAAAACGGTTTCAAAAACCACTTTCTAAAGAAACCAAATCACAAATTTATTTTGATACAATTCGTAATTTTTATCGCATTTCACCAGCTTTATTATATCTTTTTGGATCCTCTAGCCTAGCAGATGTTACGTTTATTGATGCTCCTAAGTCTCTAAGGAATCTACAAAAACTAAATTCCAAAACCTTAAACGCACCGTATGCCACTACATTACGATTGTCGAGCATAGGGTATACAAGTAAGGTCCAAGGGAATTACCCGATCTCAGTCAATTCATTAAAAGAATATGCCACAGACATGTGCCAGGTTGTATCGAAATCGTATGCACCTTATAAAAAATTTAATACAAAAGCAACTCACCAGTTAAATGATTTTGTTTTGCAGTTGGAAAACGAATATTACTCGCTTGTGAGACCCAAACAAGTACCAAAAGGTGAGGAACGAGTGGTAGATGCTCTTGTCGAACGAGGGGTTGAATATTTAGAAATTCGCCTTTTGGATTTGGATCCTTTTTCTGCCATTGGTGTAGAAGAAACAAGGCTCTATTTCCTTCACATGGTGCTTTTGTATTGTATGTTGAACGAGTCACCTAGAGCAGATTTGTTGGAAATGGCACAATGGCGAAAAAACCAAGAGGTAACCACTTGGTTTGGTCGAAAACCCGATACCAATGTATTTTTATTTGGTAAAGAAATACATTTGCGAGATATGTTATACCAACTTTTTGTCGAATTACAACCCATTGCGGATCTTTTGGATGAAAATGATGCAACTGGTCCTTTTAGCCGAGCTCTGGAAACACAATGGGAAAAATGGGACGATCCATCGATTCTCGGTGCCACAATGTCGGAATTGGATTTAAAAATTCACAATACCAGTTTTCGTGATTTTGGTTTGGCACTTGCCAAATCCCACAAGGAAGAATTATTACAGAAAAATCTTTCACCCAATCGAATCAAATACTATGAAGATATGAGTGAACAATCCATTTACGAACAAAAAAAGATGGAGACTTTGGAAGGAAGTCATTTGAAAAAAAATCAGAAACCCATCCAAATCAAACCCTTAAAACTTTGTAGTGAGGTTTGAAAGTATGGAACCAAAACCTTTACTTCCTGGTTGGGAAGATTTAGAAATCTCCACCCAAATCATCATTCGGGATGCAAAAAATCGTGGCATCACTGTGGAAGTGATCGATCGGAAAGAAAATTTTTTACGTCTGAAACAAGGAAATCACATCGAATTTGTAAAAGAGGCAAGTAAAACACGGTTAGATAGTTTGATGACTTATCTCGTGATGGAAAATAAAATCGCATCCAAACTCGTGTTAAGTGAAAATGGTGTGCGAGTTCCAGTTGGTCGTGATTATGCAAATAGGGAAGATGCATTAAAGGATTATTCTTTTTTTCAAAAAAGAAAAAAAGTAATCAAACCGGTTACGACAAATTTTGGAATTGGGATTGGGATCTCCAGTCCAAATGATACTTTAGAAAATTTTACTTATTTTGTGAAAGAAGCTTTTTCTTTTAGTAGTTCCATCATCATTGAAGAATTTATTGAAGGTCCTGAGTATCGTTTTTTGGTGTTAGGAGACGAGGTTGTGGCTGTTTGCAATCGCGTACCGGCGAATGTCATTGGGGATGGAGTTCACACAATTGCCGAATTGATATCCGAAAAAAACAAAGATCCGAGAAGGGGGGAAGGTCATATCACTGCCCTCGAAAAAATCCAGATGTCGGAAACAGAACGATTGGTTCTTTCGGGATATGGTTATGATTTTACGACGATACCGAAATTAGGCGAACAAGTGTTTCTTCGAAAAAATTCTAATATTTCAACGGGTGGTGATTCGATTGATGTGACGGATATCGTGCATCCAGAGTTCAAAACCATTGCCTTACATGCGGCAAAAGCAGCGAGTGCAAAGATTTGTGGGATTGATATCATATCCAGTGCCATTACCGAAACACCGAATCCTGAACATTATGCAGTGCTTGAAATCAATTTTAATCCAGTTTTATACATCCACGAGTTTCCGTATTCTGGAACCGCAAGAAACGTGGGAGATAAAATTTTAGATTTATTAGGATTTACTTAAATTTATTTTTTAGATATTCAATGATGTCGAGAGACTCATACATCTTTGTCTCTCCATCCACAAGAAATGGAACTTGGGAAATACCACCTAACCGAATCACTTCTTCTCGGCCAGGGGTTCCGTTCCTAGCCTCTACCAACACATAATCCTTTCCTTCCAAAAGACCAAGTGCCTCGATGGATTGTCTGACTCGGTAACAGTATGGACAAGAATCATATTGGTAGAGACGAAACATTTTTTTATCCTACTTTTTTCTTCAGTTCCCCGGATTGGGCCATTTGGACAGTAATATCATGTCCTCCTACAAATTCTCCATTGATATAGAGCTGTGGAATGGTTGGCCAATTTGTGAATTCTTTGATTCCTTCTCGGATTTTCATATCGGATAAAACGTTAAACGATCCAAAAGGAATTCCTTGTTGTTTGAGTGTTGATACAACACCGGCCGAAAATCCACATTGTGGCATTTCTGGTGTTCCTTTCATAAAAAGAAATACCTTCTCTGATTTGATTAAAGATTCAATTTTATCTTTTAACTCTTGTTCCATGGTCATTCACTCCTAGTTTCCAATGCTAATGCATGGATTTCTTCTTTTAATTCTTCTTTTAAAGTTGCATACACCATTCGGTGTTGTTCGATGAGCCCTTTTCCTGAAAAACCTTTGTAAGTCACAACGGCTTTGATGTGGACCCCGTCGCGGTAAGGATCCAGGATCTCAACTCTACATCCCGGCAAACCTTCTTCAATTTTCTTTTGGATTTCTGGAATCGTCATCCTAAAGTTTCCCTCCCATCCATGAGTTATGGGCTTTGATAAATGCAATGTATTCTTCTGGCACTTCTGGTAAAACAGAATTCTTTACGGATGGCAAAGAAAGTAATGTTTCACTCCAGATTTTTAGTTTTGGAAACGCACTTACCAAATCAAATTGTTTGTCTTTTTGTTTGAGAAATTCTAAACGCATAAAAAAGGGAGCATAAGCCGTATCCACTAAATGCATTGTATCACCTGCAAAGAATAATTTCCCTTGTTTTGGATCAGGTAAAATGGATTCTAAGATTTTGAATTTAGAAAGGATCTCTTCCTTTTTTTTCTCAGAGTCTTTTTCTTCCTTGGACATCGTCCATCCATACTGATCAACGAGTAAGGCACTGGCAAATTCTCCCCAAGCTCGGTGTTTTGCTTTTTGTAATGGGTCTTTTGGATGGAGACTTGGTAAGTTTGTTTCATCTAGGTATTCATTGATGACTGCAGATTCAAAAAGAACTTCTTCACCCACAACTAGAACTGGAACTCTACCGAAGGGAGAAATTTTCAAAAACCAATCCGGTTTGTTTGCCAAGTCGATGTATTTGATTTCGTAATCTACTTTTTTTTCCAAAAGATTGATTACAGACCTTTGGACATAAGGGCAGAGTTTGAAACTAATCAGTGTTGGTTTTGTCATATTACTTAGACTCACGTTTCCGGGGATGACAGATCCATTTCCAAAGCATGTAGGCCTTTTTTGAATTCGGATCCCAGTGCTTCGTATACGGTTCTGTGTTGTTCGACCGTGGATTTTCCTCGGAAAACACTGGAAACCATTTTGATTCGAAAATGCGTTTCTTTGGAATCCTTTGTCATTCCTGGGTGGCCTGCGTGTTCTAAAGAAACATCTTTTACCAAAAGTTCTTTGGGGTGGAAGGTTTCCTGTAACACAGTTTCCATTCTTTGTTTTCTAGTTTGTTTAGTTTCTAATTCCATAACCTATTTTCATTAACCTAACATTGAGTAAAAAGAGTAATACTGATAGAAATAAGATAAACCCAAGCGAAAAAAATAAATTCACGTCTGAGATTCCAATAAATCCAAAACGAAAAAGGTTTACCATATACAAAATTGGATTTAAATAAGAGATGGTTTGCCAAATCTCTGGAAGATTTTTTACCGAATAAAACACTCCACCTAAGTAAGTCAGAGGAGTTAAAATAAAAGTAGGGATGATCGTTACATCATCAAATTTTTTAGCAAATAATGCATTAAAAAATCCACCCAAAGAAAAGAGGATCGCTGTTAAGATTACTGTGACAAAAATAATAAAAGGGTGTTTGAATTGTAAGTTCGTAAAAAATAAAGAAGTGAGAGTCACAAGAATTCCTACAAGCAGTCCTCGGACCACTCCACCAAAGGTATACCCAAGAACAATGGTATAGGGTGAAGTGGGCGAAACCAATAGCTCTTCGATATTTTTTTGAAACTTACTGGAGAAAAAAGAAGATACCACATTATTGTATGAGTTGGTGATCACACTCATCATGATCAGTCCTGGAACGATAAAATCAATATAGGTAAATTCTCCAATTTTTCCTATTTGGCGTCCAACCAGTTCACCAAAAATCAAAAAATATAGTGCCATGGTAATCACAGGTGGGATGAGTGTTTGCACCCAAATGCGAATGATGCGAATCCATTCTCTTCGAACGATGGTTTGTAAGGCGGTTAAATTTTCTTTCCACATAATCAATGTTTCCCTGTGAGTGATAAAAACAGTTCTTCGAGTCGATTTGATTTATTGCGAAGGCTTAGAACTTCCATTTTGAGTTTCGTAAGTTCAGCAAATAGAACGTTCACCGAAGTTTTTTGGTTTAGTTGGACTTCTAAACTATGATCATCAATCCAGATCCAATTGAATATTTTAGAATTGGGTTTGGTTTTATAAGATTTTTTTAAATCGATGATAAAGGTTTCTTTATCGAGTCTTTGGAGGAGTTTTTTCATCGATGTGTTTTCGATGATTTCCCCTTTGTCGATGATGGCTATGTTTTTACAAAGGGATTCCGCTTCTTCTAGGTAATGAGTCGTAAGGATGATGGTTTTTCCTTCTTTGTTTAATTCTTTTAAAAAGTCCCACATCGACCTTCGAATTTCAATGTCCACTCCTGCCGTTGGTTCATCTAAAATCAAAAGTTTGGGGTCGTGAATGAGAGCTCTTGCTATCATAAGCCTACGTTTCATTCCACCGCTGAGAGTTCCAGCAGCCGCCTTACGTTTGTCATATAGGGATAATTTCTCTAAGTAATACTGGACTCGTTCTTTGGCAACTTTAAGAGGCATTCCATAAAAACCGGCTTGGTTAATGAGGATTTGTTCCACAGCTTCAAAGATTCCAAAATTAAATTCTTGGGGAACAATTCCTAAATATGTTTTGGCTAAGTTTGGATTTTCATCGATGTCCACACCAAAGATTTTTACTTTGCCTCCTGTTTTGTTCACAAGGGAACTGAGGATCCCAATGGTGGTGGATTTACCTGCTCCGTTTGGGCCAAGTAGGGCAAAAAAATCGCCTGCTTCCACTTGTAAGTCTATGGAATGAAGTGCCTTAACTCCGTTTTTATAGGTTTTTTGGAGGCCTTCTAATTGGATTGCATATGAAGTCATTTATTTTCCTACCATCTTTCTTGTTAGGTGGTGTGTTGGGTATTTTTTCTGTTTTCTAAGTTCTTGTCGTAATTGTTTTTGAATCTCTTCAGGAAGTTGAACAATTTCCTTACATTCTTCGGAACAACATCCGAGCAATGTTTCTGAACAGGACTCACATTGCACAATGAGAACATGGCAACCTAAATTGGCACAATTGGTGTGACGGTCGGAAGGTTTTCCGCAAGAATAACAAACCGTCAAAACATCTTCTGTGACACGTTCGCCTAATCGGTCATCAAAAACAAAGTTTTTCCCTTTGAATTTGGAAGTAAGTCCATGGTCTGTGACGGCTTTGGCATAATTGATGATACCACCTTGGAGTTGGTGTACTTTTTCAAATCCTTTGTATTTTAAGTAGGCACTTGCTTTTTCACAACGAATTCCACCTGTGCAGTACAATAAAATCTTTTTGTCTTTGTCCTGTTCTAGTAGTTTTTCGACGAGTGGGAGCTCTTCGCGAAAGGTTCCCACATCTGGTAAAATCGCATTTTCAAAATGACCCACTTCTGATTCATAATTATTGCGAAGGTCCACTACGATCACACCTTCTTCTTCCAGTGCTTGGTGAAAGGCAAGGGGAGAAAGATGAGTTCCTACATCCGAGGGATCAAACTGGGTGTCGTCTAAACCATCCGCGACAATTTTTTTTCTTACTTTAATGGCAAGTTTGATAAAACTTTCCTTTTTATCTTCCACGGCATCATTGAAGTAGATATTTTTTAATTCAGGGATAGTATCCACAAACGAACGAAGAGCTTGGTAGTTTTCAATCGGAATCGAAAATTGAGCATTGATGCCTTCGTTTGCTAAATAAATTCTTCCAAGGATTCCTAAATCATCAAAGGTATCATAGAGTCGGTTGCGAAATTCAATTGGGTCTTCAATTTTCACATAACGATAGAAGGAAATCACTCTCCTTTCTCGTTTGTCTTCTAACACTTTTTTTTTCAGTGTTTCTTTATCATATCGATTGAATAAAAATTTTTTCATAGTTTTCCCTCTTTCAGTTTTTGTTCACGAACCTTTCGAAAGGCATTCCTTGTGATTTCGGAAATAGCAGGGTGGATATAAATCATTCCCAAATAATCATCGAGTGTTGCTTTTAAATACATACCCATCAGAATTTGGTGAAGTAAATTTGCGGCTTCTTCTCCGATGATATGGGCACCTAGTAATTGTTCGGTTTCTTTGGAAACGAGGACTTTGACAAAACCAGAATGGGACAGACGAGCCATTCCTGTGGCACTAGAGGAATAGGGATTCACACCTTTGTAATAAGGAATGTTTTCCGATTGTAATTCCTCTTCGGTTTTTCCAACACTTGCAATTTGGGGATAGGTAAAAATGGCTTCCGGCATGGGTGGGTAAAGAATCGGTTTTTGTGATTTTTGTCCAAAGAGGTGTTCAAAAAGATATTCCCCTTCGTAATTAGCACTATGACGAAAAAAATACCGGCCAATTACATCTCCAAATGCATACACACCTGGTTCTGTGGTTTGTAAGGTATCATCCACAAGAATATAACCTTCAGCATTCACTTGGATTTTTGTATTTTCTAGGTGTAACTCTTCTGTATTGGGTTTGATCCCTGTGGCAACTAGCAGTTGTTCTGCTTCCAGGAATACCTCGTTCCCTTCCTTGTTTTTTCCATGAACACGAAATACTTTGTTTTTGTATTCCACGGAGGAAAAGGTAAAATCGGTATGGATTGGGAATGGTAAATGTGCATTTAATTCTTTTTTGATCTCTCCGTCGGCATGTTTTAATACTTCGCCTCGGGTTAAACCTGTTACTTGACATCCATACGCCTGATAGGCGGCACCTAATTCCAGTGAGATGAAGCCTGCACCGAGGATGAGTAGGGATTTGGGAAAAACATCGGGGGAGAGAGCTTCTCTGGAAGTCCAAAACGGGGTATCTTTTAATCCAGGAATGTTTGGAATATAGGGTCTTGTACCTGTAACAACAAAGATATGTTTGGCGGTATAGGTTTCTTCTCCATCGGTTAGAATTTTCGAAGCCTGAAACCAAACTTTTTTTGGATAATAATGAATGTTCGGATTTTTGTCATAGGCGACAGGGATGGAGTTGGAGTCAGATTTGACTGTCGCATTCACTCGTTTGAAAATCGAATTTACATCGAATGTAGGTGCTTCCGCATCATAAATTCCGAATCGTCTGGATTCTTTTCTCAGTCGGAGAAGCTCCGAGGGATAAATGACCATCTTGGAAGGAATACAACCCCGGTTCAGGCAAGTTCCTCCTGGGGTTTCCTTTTCGAACACGGCCACCCGTTTGCCGATTTGGGAAGGCGGAGTCACGAGTTTTGTTCCTGCTCCCGCGCCAATCACCAAGATGTCATATTCTTTCATACTGGTTCCAGACTCCAAACATGCCCAAATCTGTAAATGAAGCTATCTTTGTTTTGGCAATTTTAGAAATCGTTAGTTTTGAAAAATGGGCCAAAAACTTTATGGAACGGGAATTTCGCCCTCCACAAAAGGGTTTTTCACCTTCTGGATTCGTTCTACCAGTTCGTTTTTCCGAATTTCAAAGGTATCGGGAGGGTCAAGTTTGTGCCAGGATTGGTAAAGTTCGCGTTTCCCATCTGGGATGGGAATTTGGTAACGCCATTCCATATAAAAATAGATGCGAGCAATGTCCCCGCGAATCTCTGGTTTTGGTTCGGCGATTGATTTTTGGAAATTCACTTCGAAGTCACAATCACCATAAAGTCTAACTTCCCCTTCGATTTCACCAAAAGGAAAGATGCCTCGGTCAGCATTGATTTCCCCAGGAACAGGTACGATATTATGTAAGTCTGCCTCGATCAAATTGAACTCGGGGTCTGTTGCCGTACAACATTTACGCCCTTTCCATAATTTCCCATTCACTTCACAATTGGGTTTGGTCCAACACTCCCTGTTTTTACCAAAACTATGCGCGGGAACTATATGTTCCCATTCAATCCATGTTTGGCGTTTTCCATCTTTTCTTGCTTCCAAACCGCATGAGCTATGATCGATTTTGAAACGACCAAGTTCTTCCTCATCTTTTTCAAAACGACAACCACAATAAAAATCTTTTCCAACTTGTTTGTAAAAACGTTTTAACACGCGTTTGGCTTTTTGGAAGTCAGTGATTCTATTTTTACTACTAGTTTCTGCTTCATTCGATTCAGAAAAAAGTACATAACCAAACCCAAATACCAAGATGAGTAGAAATAAAATGGAAATTCGTTTCAATGGTTTATGAGAGAAACTTAATAGACTAATGGTAAGATATACAATCCAATATTACAAAGAAATGCGAGTGTCCATGTGGTAGAACGTGCAAAGGAAAAATCAGCAATGTACAGGTAAATGTATAAAAAACGTAAGGAAACAAAACTGAGTGCGAGGATTTCAGCGAAATAAAAATCTACTTCAATGATTAAATTGAGAAGGATTGCAATCGCAAATATAGGGAATGCTTCAAATCCATTTTGGTGAGCGGCGACTGCCCTTGCGCCCCAACCCGTTAGTTTGGATTGTTGCATACGTGGATGATGGTTGTCGTATCCTTTTCCTTCGCGGGACATTGCAACAGCAACAACAGCCTTAGCTAAATAAATTTGAAATATGGAAAGGAGAAGGCAGATGATAAGAATTGTCATTTGACTAAAAGTAAAAGGGCGATTCCCTTTTGTAAAATGAAAATTTTACCAATGATCTCTCAGTTTACGTAAGATTAAAAATATAGAACGATCATCTGTGACCGTTTCTCCCATTTCTGTTAGTCGGTCTCTTATGGATTCTGATTCACGACGAAAAAAGGGGCTTAATTTTTTTTCAAGTCCGATGGTTGAAATGAAATGAGAGGTAAGTGTTTTTTGAAACAATTCTCTCTCTTCGTGAATGGGTTCAATATGTTTAGAAAAGGCCAGATTATTCTCCCAATAATCGTGGCCAGGATACAGAATACAAGAATCGGGAAGTGTGGCATAACGATTTTCAATCGTTTCATACAAAGTATTCGGATCCCCACCTCGAAAACAATTTCCAACTCCTACATTGAATAAGGTATCTCCTGAAAAAATACCTAACACGGTTTTTGGATTTCGATGTACAAAACTCAAATGTGAAAAGGTATGTCCGGGAGTATCCCAAACCTCGATACTTTCTCCTTCTACGGAAAAACAAATTTCACCTTCTTCTAAGCTTTTGTCTAGGCCTGGTATTTTTCCTTTTGCATTCTTGTGTCCATACACAAGGCATTTCGTTTCTTCTTTTAATTCTAAATTTCCTTGAGTATGGTCTCCATGCTCATGCGTATTGAGTATCCCTTCTAATTTTAAACCTAATTTGCGAATCTGATTGAGTAGGAGTGGTGCATTATATGGATCCACACAATACACTTCACCGGTTCTATGGGAGAAAATAAGATAACTATAATTGCGAAGGGGAGAGTTCGTGAAAATGGGAAGGACTTCAATCATTAGGATTCCATCCTTCCCATTTTTTAATAGAGGATTCTTGTTCGAATCGAATGTTTGTGAGCTTTGATTTTATTTTTTAATTCATCACCCAAGTTTTTGTCGATTTCCATGCTTAAGTAACCAATGTTAGCTGATGTGCTTAAGTTTTGTGTGAGGATATTTCCACCCATATCAGAAATGATGGAGTTGATATCCCTTAGGAAACCTGGTTGGTTTTGGTGGATGTTTAAAATACGGTGGTATCCCGATTTCAAACTACCAAGTTCAATGTTGGGAAAGTTCACGGAGAATGTAGTTGATCCATTATTGATGAATTTTAACAGTTTTTCAGCTACTTCAGTTCCAATGTTTTTTTGTGCTTCTTCCGTAGAACCACCGATATGCGGAGTGAGGATCACGTTTGGAAGTCCTTGGAGTGCACTTACAAAAGGATCATCATTTGATTTTGGTTCTTCCGGGAATACGTCCACACCAGCACCAGCAATTTTACCTGATTTGATCCCTTCTACAATGGCATCAATTTCAAGTACCTTTCCACGAGATAAATTCAAAACATAAGATCCGTTTTTAAGCAGAGGCAAATGTTCTTTACGGAAAAGGTTTTTGGTTTCTTCTGTTTCAGGAACATGAAAGGAGATAAAGTCAGACTGTCTTAGTAAGTCTTCGTAACTTGGTGCTGCTGTTGCATTGCCAAGAGGAAGTTTGGAGATAATGTCATAAAACACCACTCGCATTCCCATTGATTCCGCAAGAACTGAAACTTGGGTTCCTATGTGGCCATAACCGATGATCCCGAGCGTTTTACCGCGAACTTCAAAACATCCTTTGGCAATTTTATTCCATTTGCCAAGGTGGACATCTCTGGATTGGTCAGACGCTTTTCTTGCGAGCATAATGATCTCAGCAATGACAAGTTCTGCGACAGACCTTGTGTTGCTATAGGGGGCATTGAAAACAGGAACGGCTTTTTTCTCCGCTTCTTCCAATTCAACTTGGTTGGTTCCAATACAGAAACAGCCGATGGTCATTAATTTTTTCGCATGTTCCAGTGCCTTTTTGGAGACATTGGTTTTGCTACGAATGCCTAAAACATGTACATCTGCGATTTTTGCAACGAGTTCTTCTTCTTCCATTGCATCTTTCACGAGAGTCACATCAAAACCATCTCGGTGGAAAAGTTCGTATGCATCCTTGTGGATGTTTTCCAGAAGTAGGACTTTTATTTTTCCTTTGGGATAAGATACCATAGGAACAGGATTTTTTCCTTTGCCAAACCTTGCATCTCGAAAAAGGTTGGGTGTATCATGGAAAGAATCTTCTCATTGACCCGAATTTCCTCCATTTTCCTCCTTTTTTTGGTCCTAGTTTCCTGTTCGGGAACAAAGGCCTTTGTGGTGACTCCAGAACCGACTTTAGAGCAACAAACTGCGATTTCTAAAGACATCTGTATGCAAAAATACCTATGGGTATTTTCAGGAAAAAAGCCTTGTGTGTATTTCAAAGCGGAACGAGATAATGGCACGGGAGCCGTAACTTATTTTCTCATGTATGAAATTGGAACGTTTGATGTAGATATCCCAATTGGAGTCTCTTTAAAGTTAGGTGAGACGTGGTACAACCTCAAAAAAACAAACACAGATTATTCCGATACAATCGTTGTGACTTCGGCTCTCACACAAGAGATTTTGCCTAAGATTGGCGAAAACCAAAATATCACCATCAGTTATACCAACAGAAGGGAAACCATCAATTACCAATTGACGGCAAGCCAAACTTCTAGTTTCCAAACGAATTTGTCAAAACTGATCCGAGTGATCGAATCAGAACCAAAACTCAATATTAACAAACGTTAATTGGGCAGTGTTTTTTTCGAATATCGCGGAATTTCGATTCCTCGGTGTTCGTAAAAAAGCTAGAATAGAAAGCCTTATGTTAAGTGACTCTTTGCATTGAATATCCAAAAAAAACCTCTCCAAAATCGATTGATCAGGAGAGGTTTTTTTATACCTATCATCGTTTGAGAGGTTTCAATCAGGTGTGGCTTTATTCTGGCCTCATGAGAGGGAATAAAATTGTATCCCTGATAGAATGAGAGTCAGTCAGTAACATCACCAAGCGATCGATTCCAATTCCAAGTCCACCGGTAGGAGGAAGCCCATATTCGAGTGCACGAATGTAATCATCATCCATCATAAAGGCTTCGTCGTCCCCAGCTTCCCTTTGTTTCACTTGTTCTTCAAAACGTTCTCTTTGGTCAAAAGGATCGTTTAACTCCGTAAAAGCGTTTCCAATCTCTCTACCGGCAACATAAGGTTCAAAACGTTCCACATATTTTGGATCGTCTTCTCTTGATTTGGCGAGTGGGGAGAGTTCCTTCGGAAAATCTGTGATAAAGATCGGTTGGATGAGGTGAGGTTCCACAAGAGAACTAAACACGTCATCACATACTTTCCATATGGAAACGGAATCAGAAGAATCAACACCTTTGGATTTCGCTTTTTCGATTGCTTCTTTTACATCCACAATTTGGCTAAAATCAATTCCTGAATATTCCTTGATGATATCAATGTATTTGACTCGCTTCCAAGGAGGAGTGAGGTCTATTTGGTCTTTTCCATAAGCAAATTTTAAACCTTTTCCAATGGATTGGGCCACAGAAACAATCATCCTTTCTGTAAGAGACAACATAGTTTCCATGTCACCAAACGCCATATAGGCTTCCATCATGGTAAATTCAGGGTTGTGTTTGGTGGAAATTCCTTCATTTCGAAAGTTTCTGTTGAGTTCAAACACTCGGTCCATTCCACCTACAATGAGGCGTTTCAGATAAAGTTCTGGTGCGATGCGGAGGAATAATTCCATATCGAGAGTGTTGTGGTGAGTGACAAACGGTCTTGCCGCTGCTCCTCCAGCAATGGGTTGCATCATTGGAGTTTCCACTTCCAAAAATCCTTCGTTCGTTAAAAACTTTCGGATTTCCGAAATGATACGAGAACGCATCTTGAACGTTTCGCGTACGTTTTCATTCACAACAAGGTCCACATAACGCATTCGATATCGTTGTTCTACATCGGAAAACGCATCGTAAACTACACCGTCTTTTTCTTTTACAACGGGAAGAGGGCGGATACATTTTGCAAGTAGTTGAACGTTTGTTAAGTGAAGTGTGGTTTCCCCTTTTTGCGTTTGGAAAAGCCAACCTTCGATTCCAATCCAATCACCTAGGTCCAGGGATTTGAAAAGGGAATAGTTTTCTTCACCAAGGTCATCCCGAGTTGCATACAATTGGATGAGACCTTCTGCATCTTTTAAATGAGCAAAACTAGCTTTTCCCATCACACGTTTTGCATGCAAACGTCCTCCTAATTTGAAGGATTTTTTTTCCGTGTTGTTTGGATCAAAGGAATCGAGTAAAGATTTGGAATTTGCATCTGGAAAAAAACGGAGTGGGTAAGGGTTGATCCCTTTTGTTTTCAAATCGTTTATTTTTTGAATTCGTTGTTCGATGAGTTCGTTTGAATCTTTAATTTCATCCATGTTAAAGGATACCTCTAATGTAAGAATAAATATAACGTACGAATTCGATTGAAATTTCTTTTACACCCGATTCCGACAAAAACCAATTGGATCGAGAAATTTCAGAGGGAAAACTGTACGCTGTGACCTTCACGGGCAAACTGGTGAGTGTTTTTTTGTAAATATTCAGAACACGTCGTTTTTCAAACTCACGTGTCAGAAGCAAAATTGACCCTAAGTTGTCAGAAACAGCTATTTTTAATAGGTTTTTGGATGCCTCGTCTGTGTCACCCATTTTGGATAGGGGAATCAAAACCGTCACCATTTGAGCACTTGGAATTCCATTGGAAATCAGGATTTCTTTGGTTTTTTGATCCATCTCAAAGGGCCCAATCAATTGGTTTTGAGTTTTGTCTTCCTTGCTAACAAGAATTAGTTTTTTGAAATCTGATTTTGCATACAGTGTGGATATTGCTTTCAGTTGCTTTTTGGTGGGGAGGGTATCTGTGATTTCGAGAACCGCAACATCTGATTTTTGATAAGGTGCGTCAGTTGCCAACCAATAGGGACTAGAAAATAACAATCCTAACGAAATGAAGACAGGTGATAAGAACCCTAAAAAGAGTAATTTGAAACGAAAGGTTAAATCGGAAACTTGCATACTGATGACCCCTACAACCTACTGAAAACTAAGGGCAAGTGACAAGAGAAAATTCATCTCCTTGACGAAAGAACCCGTTTTCCTAACCTGTCCTACATACACACCCGCTCGGATGGTGGAATTGGTAGACACGCTACTTTGAGGTGGTAGTGCCGCAAGGTGTGGGGGTTCGAGTCCCCCTTCGAGCAGTAGGTATCACCTTCCCACACAAAACCCTCACCCATTCCCCCCGTCAAAACTTCCCTCAATTCAGGGACAAATCTAACATTCCCCAAAAAGCTAATCTCATTTAAGTAAAGTTGTGACCATTTAGGACTTACAAACCCATAGCTTCTAAATGACTGCTTTAATAAATTATTCCTAGCTTCGGCTCCGTTACTAGAAACTCCTTCTTTTGTTACCCACCTCTCTCTACTCATATTGTATCTATGGTCATTACTTCTTTTAGAATGATTAACCATTTTATGATTAGGTCTGTCCCAAATAAACGTATAACCTTCGTCAGTGTATAACTTTACGTTCTTAGGTATTTTATCATCTAAGTCCTTCTCTAAGTATTCCTGATTATTTAATGGAATAGATTTATAAAAGGACATACCTCCATTAATACCAACTGTATGTACTAACGTCCCTTTCTGATCCCCTCCCAAACTATTACTCAAATATATAGAAGCTGTTCCAGTTTTGTATCTTCTAGACCTGAATTTATTGGCTCTTAATGAACTACTATATAATACTACTGAATCTGCTACTGCTACAGACTCATTATCATTTTTGAGATTATCAAATAACTGCTTTTGTAGACCTTCATTTAATAATGTAAAAATTATTTGTAACTTTTTCTTTAGAAAGTAACTGCTCTTATAT
>NZ_RQGG01000019.1 GCF_004769665.1 Leptospira kemamanensis | reverse complement strand
ACTCAATCACCGTTTCACCATCATTGGGAATGTACACTACAAGTCAACCAACTATTGTAAAAATTGTCCCGGATTCTTCCTGTTTTTTTCAGTTTTTTTCCCATAAAAAGGAAAAGAAAAAAATCAAATCACTCACATCCAAACAAAATTCGAGAATAGAATGAATTGTTTTTATTTCCTAATTGACCATTCTACGGCACGCCACTGAACTAATACACGTTACTCGCCACTATTCCTATTTTAGAAATCTCCCAAAACAAGAAATGTGAAATTATTACTTGACCATTCTTTGGAATCAAGTCTGTTAATGGGCAATTCTAAGTAGGGTTAAAAGTAAGAAACAATGAAAGTATATACGAAGATTTTATTATTCTTTAGTATCACTTTCATTTTCTCATGTTTAGGAGAAAAACAAACAAACCCAAGGATCATCCAAGGAAATTTGGATTTAACCGAATACGATTTTAGAACCGAAAAACCTTTCCCTTTGTATGGAGAATGGATTTTTACACCTGGAGTTTTTTTACTCGTCCCATCACAAGAAAGTATCTTTGTTTCCATTCCTGATATGCCAAATTGGAATGCGCTTCTCAAGGCAACGAAAGAAGAAGGTTTAGAAATAGGCACCTACCAAATCACAATTAAGCTCCCTAAAGAAAAATCACAGATCGCAGTTCATCTACTTGCCATTCATTCTGATTGCAAACTTTTCCAAGATTCTGAACTCATTGGTGAATTTGGTTCCTTAGAAGACGAGAATAGCCCTCTTGATCGTATGCCGAAATTGTTCACCTTAAAACCAACGGACCAATCATCCATCAAACTTACGTTATTTGTCAAAAATCGCTTTTACAAATGGGGTGGCTTACGCATTGCTCCCATTTTAGGATCAGAAGATTCTATTGAAAAGTCCATCAGAATATCTCAGTTAAAAGAAACCATACTTGCTGGAGGCCTATTTTTTTTGGGATTGTACCAACTTGGAATTTATTTCACACGGCGAAAAGTGAAAGGTTCATTATACTTTTTTTTATTCTGTATTCTTATGTTTTTTCAAATATTAGTGACCGGGACACAAAGCTTATTTTTAGTTCTCGGAAAAGAATACGGTGAGCTTATCTATCGCATTGATCTTTTTTCAGAATACACTGGTGTGATCTGCGGCCTCTTGTACATCCATTGTTTAACTAAAGAATACATCCACCATAGCTTGGTTTATGGATATTCCCTTGTTTTACTCATACCTATCCTAAATACTATCTTTGGAAGTTTACAATCCATTAGCCGTTACCATTTTGTGGTTCTATGTTTGGTTATCTTAGCTCTCCTTTTGATCTTTTATTTAATCTTTCGTTACCTGAAAGACAAACGATCTGGTTCCATTTACCTGGGATTGTCTGTGATCTTACTCATTATTGCTGCTTCCAATGATATCATACTCACTTTGTTACACAAACCAGGGCAAATGTATTTAAATATTGGATTGTTATTATTTGTTTTTTTCCAATCTCTTTTTTTATCCAAACATATATCGGGAGAAATTGTTTCAGCAGAGATCAAATTTAAAGATGTATTATTCCAATTGATCCAATCAGAAAAACTATCTTCGATTGGTATGACGGTGACAAGTGTTGCTCACGAAATCAATTCCCCTTTAAGCGCAGTGATCCTTACGAGTGATTCCATCAAAGATAATGTATCCGATTTTTTTAGACAAATACCAAATCTGGAATCCATTCAAAAAAACAGTTATCCTTTTATACTCTCATTAGTCGAACAGGCAGTCCTAGAAAAAGAATTACCATCAGGTATCGAGTATCGTCATAAAAAAGCTGAGTTCTTGGAAATTCTAAAGGAAAAACAAATTTCCTATAGCGACCAGTATGCAGATGTATTCATCAATGTAGGAATCAAAGACATTCCAGAAGATTGGATCCAAATCTTAAGCAGGTTCAATTCGATTTCTTTAGTGCTGTTGGCAGAAAAAATAGTGAGTATTTTACAAGGAACAAATGCCATCCAAACAGCAGCGAACCGTGCGATCAAAATTGCCCAAGCTCTTAAAAACTTTACCCATTTTGATCCTAAAGCAGAAATCAAAACCATCCATCTTGCTGATTCTTTACAACAAATTTTGACCATCTTACAAGGATCGATAAAACATGGAATTGAGTTAAAAACAAATTTTGTGGAAATTCCACCTATCGAATGTTATCCAGATGAATTAAACCAAGTTTGGACCAATATGATCCAAAATGCGATTCAATCTATGAATGGAAAAGGAAAACTCATCATTGAAATCAACCAAACCATTTTGAAAAATAAAGAGTTTGCCTATGTGAGTATTGAAGATTCAGGTCCTGGAGTACCAAAAGAAATTTTGGACAAAATTTTTGATCCATTTTTTACAACGAAACCCATCGGACAAGGGACTGGACTTGGTTTGTACATCTCGAAACAAATCATAGAAAAACACAAAGGGATCATCGACGTGATTTCAACAAAAGGGAATACGAAATTTATTGTATATTTGCCCTACCAAAACAAATCAAATTCCATCACCAAACATTAATCATTAGATTATAAAAACTAAATTTTAAACCTTTATTTCGGATCTGGCAATCGGAAACTAATGGTTGTTCCTTTCCCCTTTTCACTTTTTGCCCAAATCTCTCCCCCATGCAATTTGATCAATTCATGGCATAAAATCAGTCCTAAACCCGTTCCCTTTTCCCCTTCCAAACCAATACTTGTCAATTGTGCATCCAAACGGAATAATTTTTCCAAATCGGCACTATCCATGCCCACTCCATTGTCCATACATTCAATCCGCACCCCATCTTCCTCTTCGGAAGCGGAGATTTTGATGAGTCCATTTTCTCTAGTGAATTTGATCGAATTGGAAATCAAATTTCTAAGCACAGCTTGGATCATTTCGGAATCAGCATAAACGAAAGAAAACTTCTCTGGAATCTCAATAAGCAACTGGATTCCTTTTTTCTGAATCGGAACTAACATCTGTTCGGAGATACTGGATACAATTTTCCTTAAATTGATTTCCTTGGGGCGAAAAGGCATATTACCAGTTTGTGTCCTTGCCCAATCCAGAAGTTGTTCGAGAAGGCTATACACTCGAGAAGCTGCTTTTTGTATCTCAAATATGGTATCTTTTTTTTCTTCATTGGAATACGAATCAAACTCTGAATACAAAAGTTCAGTAATTTGTTTGAATGAACCAAGTGGATTTCTTAAATCATGAGCAATGATCGAGAAAAATACATCTTTCGTGCGATTGGATTCACTTAATAAAGTTTCAGATTTGTGTAAGGCATCAATGGCTTGGTTTTTCTCATAGACTTGTGCTCTTAATAATTTGGTACGATCCAACACCTTTTTTTCCAATTCAAAACGATTCGCAAGAAGTCTTTGGTATTGTAAGGTGATAAACTCAGCAAGGATAGCAAACGGAATGAGAAAAGAAATCAGATAAATATAAGAATCAAAGATACCAGGTTGGATAAAGGGACCAACTCCCATCTTGGTCATAAATACACTCGATAAGTATAAAACAAACACACCAAGAGTGATCCCTTTGATTTGAAATCGATAACCAATATAAATTAAAATTAAAAATGATAAAAAGAATAAAAAAGGAAATTGATAAACGATGATGCCTTGAATGGAAACAAAAATAACGAGCCATAACAAAAGAGGTGGTGAGATATCTTTCCAACCCATCTTCCTCCAGGCCATAAACATGGGAACAGTGATGAAAATGCCGATGGTATCACCAAAAGTAATGACAAGTAACGTTCTGAAAATTTCAGCATCACTTAGTTTATCAAAATAACCAAACGAATCTAAAATTACACCAAGAATCAAAATCGAAACTAAACTTGATAAAAAAGCAACATATAGGATAAAATAAAAATTATCTTTTGTAGAAGTCAGATTTTTACGAATCTTTAAATTCCAAAAGAAATAAGAAAGTGTGGATTGGAATGCATCCACTGAAGCAGTGAGACAAATACTCAAATAAACTTGAAACAGAGAAAGATTGTGTTGGCTACTGATGAGACCATCTTTGTTTGCAAGGAAACTAGCTAACCATACAAATGGGATGAATCGATAACCAAAAAATAAACAGCCAATCAGACCAATACCCGAAGGTATCCAAAGAACCGCTAAATTCATTGGATGGAAGGCAAAATAAGACATTCCTAATTTGGCTGTACCAATATAAATACAGAATAAGAAGATGACCTGAAATATTGACTTCCAACTCATAAAGGGTTCTACTAACCTCCAAATGAATTGGGAAATGCAATTTAAAACAACCTTAAAATCTTTCCTTTTCTTGGAATGATTTCGTTTATTTTTAAGTGTTTAAATTGACTTTGTTCCGTGTAAAAGGGAGTGGAAATCGCGGGAAATGTTCGGGCTTTTCATAAAATATGTTCCAACTAACATAGAATCAATCATTCCCATGTATTTTTGCCAATCCTCAAACGATTCAATTCCAGATTCTGCGACTCGGATGATCGATGGGTCGAGTTTCGGGGCAATTTCCTCAATTAGATTTTTATGGATTTGGAATGTATCTAAATCTCTTGTGTTGATCCCGATGGTGGTTGCGCCTGCGTCGAGTGCCACAAAAACTTCCTTTTCATTATGGGTTTCCACGAGGACAGATAGTCCCAATTGATGTGCATGTTTGAGAAGAGATTCTAATTCGGTTGGTGTTAGAATACGGACAATGAGTAAAATGGCTGAGGCACCAAAAGCATAAGCTTCATCAATTTGAATGGGATCCAAAATAAAATCCTTTCTGATGACAGGGAGAGAAACAGCACTGGCTACTGATTCTAAATCACGCAAAGAACCAAAAAAATACTCTTCATCCGTGAGAACGGAAATGGCACCTGCCCCCGCATTTTCGTATTCTTTGGCAATGGTGACTGGATCATAAGATGGTCTCAGGATTCCCGCACTGGGGCTTCCTTTTTTGCACTCAGCAATGACGGAAACAGAACTTGTTTTGAGGTGGGATTTCCAATCTCGAATCGGAATCTTTCGCGTGGGCAAAGATCTCCCACGACTTTCTTTGATTTCGGAATGTTTTGTTTCTACAATTTTATGTAAAATAGGATTCAAAGCGATTGGTTAAAATGATTTTAACGCTGCTTCTTCTGTATCATAAATATCGAATAAAGAAGTGAGTTCGATGACGTCAAAAATCCGTTTCACAGCTGGTTTGATATTGGAGATCTTTAGAAATCCCTCTTTCGAGTTGAGTTTACGTAATGTAGAAATACATGCGCGAAATCCGGACGAAGACATATACTCAACGTCTTTCATGTTGAGGAGAACCTTTCTATGACCTAAAGAATCAATGAGTTCTGTAAGTCCCTCTTCCACTTCATTTGCCACAGAAACGTCCAATCGACCTTCCAAATATACGACTAGTTTTCCGTCTTTCACTTCGTGTTTCAGCACCGATTTACCCAACCTGATATGATTTTACAAAATCATCGTATTTTAGCGGAGTGTCAATCAATGTTTTCCAATTCCATCCCTAGCCCCGAAGACCTAAACAAACTACACTCCTTCCTGATTTTAGGGGGTGGATCTTCTGGTGATTCCGCGGCAAAACTCCTGCTTTCCCTTGGAAAAAAAGTATCACTTGCAGACAAATTTCCCGAAAAAGCAAACTCTGAATTGTATACAAAGATTTTGTCAGACAATGTGCCACATGAGTCATTAGAAGGCATAGATTGTATCATCAAAAGCCCAGGAATCCTTCCAGACCATCCCATCTTAGAGTTGGCGAAACAAAAACAAATTCCGACTTTAAGTGAAATTTGTTTAGGAAGAATTTTCTTCAAAGGAAAAATCATCGGCATCACAGGAACAGATGGGAAATCAACCACAACCGCTCTAACCCATCACTTATTGCAAAAAAAATTTCCGAAAGCGAAGATGGGTGGAAACATAGGTGTTCCCTTTACTTCGTTTTGCCAAGAAGACATTGAGGTTGTTGTTTTAGAATTATCAAGTTACCAACTAGATGATTCACCTAACTTAGAGTTAACGGCATCGGCGATTTTAAATTTAGCATCTGACCATTTAGAAAGACATAAAACAATGGAAGCCTATGCTCTCGCAAAATGGAAAATTCAAAATTTGTTAGATGTCCATCACCAATGTTTTGTGAATCCGAATTTTTTTAAATATACACCTTTCCCGAAACCAAACTCAGATTTTCTACATTGTATTGGAGAAAATGAATCGTATTTTGTGAGTCAAAATCCAAATCAAGTTCATACAAAAACTTTTGTATATGATGCGGAAAAATTTCCATTAAAGGGTAAACATAACTTAATGAATTTATGTTTTGCCATTGCTCTTGCCGAAACAGTGGGAATGGATCCAAAGGATATACAATCTCAATTGGAAACTTTCCACGGTTTGCCTCATCGATTCCAATCTATAGATTCAGAAATCTTACATCCCGATTACAAACTGGTTCGTTTTATCAATGATTCCAAATCAACGAATCTACATTCTATGTTATCAGGAATCTCAGGGTTTCAAAAAGAAAATTCCATATATCTACTATTAGGTGGGATTCCCAAAGTAGAACCTTTAGAACCTTTTCTCAAACGATGGAAAGAATTGGAATGTCCGTTGTATGTGTTTGGAAAAGCAAAAGAAGTTTGGAACAAAGAACTGAACGAAATGGGTTTACCCGTATTTTATTTTGAAGATTTACCTACTTTACTTGTAGGATTAAAATCAGAGATCTTAAAAAAGATTAAAAATGAAAAAGAAATGGGCAAAGTGGAATCCCTGACAGTGATTTTTTCACCAGCAGGGGCCAGTTTCGATTTGTATAAAAACTTTGAAGAACGTGGGAACCATTTTGTGCAACTCGTCAAACAAAACTTTGGTTAACCCACGGATTTCATTTTATCCTCGTATGTGATATCCTCCATCCACATGTCGGATTTCTCCTGTAATGCGATTGGAAGGGCGAAAGAGATAACACACTTCTTCCGCTAGGTCTTTTGCTCTCGCATTTCCTAATGGAGAAGAAGTGTGGCAATGGATTTCCGCTTCTTCCAAACCTTCAATTGCAGATCCAGCTTTACTGGCACGATACGGAGAAAATCGGATCGCATTCACTTGAATTTCTTTTTCTTTTCCGAGTTCCATCGCCATTTCTTTCACAAGGCGTTCTAAGGCAGCTTTTGCAACACCAATGTTTTTGTAAGGGTGTACAACAACTTTTTCGGCTCCAAGATAACTGAGAGCAACAATAGAGGCACCCTTTGACAAAAGATTTCGGTTGTAAAGGCTTTGTACAATTGCAAGTAAGGAAAAGGAAGATACATTCATCGCATCCATAAATTCTTCTCTGGAGACAGTCATGATCGGTTTTACTTTCCCTTGGCGGATGGTTTTGTCCATAGCGATGGAATGTAATAAAGAATGAATGGTTTCCTGTTTTTCCTTCAGGAAATCTCCAAAGGAATCAATACTTTCTTGGATTGTCACATCGAGTGGGAAAGTGATTACATCGTCACCTAACTCTTTTTTGACGGTGTTTTGGAAATCAGAATAAGTGCGGTCTAAAAAATTAATACTGTTTTCTGATAAATTTTTATGGAATGGGGTTTTCCCAAGTCCTGTGCAAATGAGTTTGGCACCTTGGTCTTTACATTCTTTGGCTATAATCAATGCGAGAGAGGACGCATCTGTAATCCCAGTGATGATCACCGTGCGACCTTTTAAAGTTTGGTTCATGTCTCCTCCTAATGCTTAGACACAGAAGTTTCGGAGGTGCCTTAAAAGACGAACTTTTTTTCCTGTTTTTTCTAATGTTTGTGCTGAATTTTTTCGTAGGCCCGACTCTCAATAAAGAGATCGAGGAGATCCCCATCAATGTGTTGGTCACGGACTTCCATTTTCAAAATATCAAAGGCACGTTCCAGTGGGACTGCTTTTTTATAAGGGCGGTCTTGGTCCGTCAGAGCATCAAAAATATCAGCGATTGCCATCATTTTCGCTTGGACGGGGATCTCAACGGCAGACAATCCACGAGGGTATCCCGATCCATTTAATTTTTCATGGTGGCCATGGGCAATGCTTGGAACCATTTTGAGTTCTCTTGTCCAAGGAATTTTGGATAAAAATTGAAAGGTATGTTCCACATGGGATTCGATTTCTCTTCGTTCTTCAAAATCTAAAGAACCTCGTCGAATCGATAAAAAATTAAATTCTTTGGGAAGCAGTAAACTCAACTGATTCCCTTCTGTTGTATGGTAACTCATCTTAGAAATCTCTTCTAAAAAGTTTGAATTCCCTTCTTCCAAAATGGTTGGTTCATTGGAATCTGTGATGACACGCACCATCTCTTCCAACTTTTCTTTTTCTAAGGCATATTCCAACTGGATTGATTTTTCAAACTGAGGATAACCGTTGTTACCATGTTTTTTTAAGTATTCAATTTTCTTTTGTGCAAGTTTCGCTTCGACATCTTTTAATATAAACTGAAATCGCCAACGAATGAGATCTAATTCATAATCTTCTAATTTTTTTGCCTTAACTAAAACTTTTTCGCGAACACCAACTTTTCCAAAATCGTGTAATAAGGAAGCGTAACGAATTTCTTTGATTTGGGATTCATTAAAATTGACGTCCTTAAAGCGACCTACTTGCACCCCATTTACTGATTCGGCAAGTCCTACCGTGTATTGGGCCACTCGAAAGGAGTGACCTGATGTTGTTGGGTCCCTTGATTCAATTGCGGATACACTCGCTGTGACAAAACCTTCAAATAGAGTTTCAATGTCATGAACCAAATTATTGTTTTGGATGGCAACTGCCGCTTGTCCCGCCACAGCCATCACCAGTTCTTCGGAATATTTGTCATATTCCAAAACAGAGTTGGTTTTCATTTCCTCTAAACTGAGTTTCGTTTGAAAATTCTTTTTCCTGTTGATGAGTTGAATCACACCAACGACTTCGTCATGGTGGTCTTTCATGGGAACCACCAACATGGATTTTGAATAATAATTACTCATGCGATCAAAGTCGCTATTGAATTTGTATTCTTCTTTGCCAGAAAGTTCGTAAACATTGGGAATGTTTAATTGTTTACCTGTAAACGCCACATAACCAGCGATACTTTTTTTGTTGATGGGTAGGATGAATTCATCGCTACTCAAATCCAATGCGGAAATTTTAAATCGTAAATTTCTTGGATTTCCCCTTTCGTCTTTTTCTACCAAATACAAAGAGCCTGAATCGGAGTTGGAAATCTCACGAGCAGAATTCAAAATATCACGAAGTAATTTTGTGAAATCTTTTTCATTGGCAAGACTAATACCGATTTTTGTTAGTTTAGAGATTTCGTTTGTGGAAACATTGATTCGTTTCTGAAGTTCAAACTTATCCACAATCATCTGTAAGCTGGTAAATGCATTCACCAAATTTTTGATCAGAAAAATTAATGGTGCATCATCAGGAACATTTGTAAAAAATAAATCTTCTTCGATGGACAATGCCATATAACCTGTGTAGTCGATCGGAGCACGGACGATGATATTGGACATGACCGTGGGATGTTCTTTTAAAAATTGGTGGATTTGTTCGTGTTTGTTTTCTAACTCGTAACGTGAAATGTAAAACAAAACTTGGATGATTTTTCCTTGGGAATCAAAATCTGTAGTTAGTAATTCAGCGAGAGTGAGAACCTTGGTTTTGAGTTTTTTAGAATAATCGGCAATTTTACCTTCAAAAAAAGGGTCATCCGTGATGATGTATTTCGAATCCAAAGCTTGGTTCACAGAAATACTATCGACAGCAAAAAATTCACTGTCGATTGTTTTTTCAAAAATTTAATCTGTCTTCGGTTTACAAAGTAAAAGAATACCAAAAACCAAACTGGAAATGAGATAAAAACTTAAAAAATAAAGAACTTGGACTCCTAACAAGACATAGGGTGCATGGCTCCAATCTTTTGGTTCGAGGAGTAAAAATGGTAAAAAAACACCAAGAACAGATGGAAACAAAAAGGATACCACTCCTCGTTTCCCTGAACTAGACCAATCCAGTGTATCCAAAAGAAAGTAGAGCCCACGACCCATCATGCCCACAAAAAAGGCAATGGGAAGTCCCAGAAGTAAATCAATTCCCAAAACGGAGGAGAAACTAATAGTTCCGATCCACATGCCGATCTCCGCTTCACTCAGGTAGGTAACCTTTAGGATTTGGGAGACCAAAGTGAACCCGAGCAAAGAGGAGAGTCCCAAAATCACCGCCGATGAAAGGATTTCTACAAATTCATAATTCGAGGAAAAAGGAGATAGAAGTAAAAGAAATGAAGGTAAAAAAAGAAATCCAAATTGCCCTAGAAAGTCATCCGCTAACTTTGATTCGGTTGTTTTGGGATGGGTCCAAAACATCTCCCGTGACCAAACAAATGCTCCTAACGAAATGGTGAAGGGTAAAAGGAGAGATTTGTCTTCTGCATGGAGACCTGTTTGGAAGATTTGGATCCAATAAAAAAAAGAACCAAAAAACAAATACAAAACTAAGGTAATAGCAAATCCAACACTGCGACGAAACGAAAAAATCCGATCTTCTAACGCATTATAGGTGAAAAAGGATACCAAATTAGAAATGGTTAGAATTCGAAATAAAGACTTTGTTTTCCAACCAGTGATATTCACTCCCAAACGCGAAAGACTGATTAAAAGCAAAACCGTTAGGATTAAATTTGCCACCCAGTAGAGGAGTAACAGTTGTTTCTCTTCTGGAAGGGTAACCGACCGAAAACATTTGAATACTAATACTAACGAAATCAAAAAGAAAAGGAAATCTATTTCTAATGAAATCATGGCATCACCTCATCACTGATACTGAAAGGAAGGATGGAATAAGGTGGCTCCCCATTTCGGTCTAGGCTTTGGAAATTATGATGAAACCCTCGGATGGACTGATTTCCAATGAGGATAAACTTCTCTTTTCCTTTTGGTTTTAAGAGGATACTTCGATTGAAAAAATACAATACAGGATTGTCTTTTAATTCTTTGCCTAAGATTTGAAAATGAGGTTGGATTTTTGTATAAGGTTCATAAATATCTATGGAATTCGCCGCTCGGATCACAATTGTTTTGTGTTTCAGGTTTGGGATGGGACGATTTCTTAGGATCCAATGATTGGGGTCATTGTATTCAGTTTGGAAATCCCCGACTCCATCTGCAGAAAGGATGCGAATATTGGAAAACCCATATAATTTTTCTTTGAGTTCTGTTTTTACTTTTTTCAAAAACAAATCCACTTCCCCAGGAAGTTCCCAAAGTACGACTTCCATTTTAGGAAAATGTTTGGCTACTGCTTGCGAAGTGACTCCTGGGTATTCTGGATGATTTAAAGCAGGGCCTATGTCTAAAAATACAATTTGATTTCCTCTTTCATGTAATTTCAGATCACCAAACAGTGATTTTCTGAGAATGAGCATGGGTTTGGAAAGATAAGCCGATGGATTTAATAAATCATCTAAAAATAAATTGGTATCTTCCAATCGATTTTCATAGGTTCTTGCGCGAATTTCTTCATCTTGGGTTTGAAAGAGATAACGTCCCGTATAAGAACGGATGGTTTTTTCTTCTAAGTCAGAAAAAAGACTACCATTTGGATAAGACCATGTATACGGATAAACCACCTTTCCGATTTCAAAACTTGCATCTGTGGGAAGTGGCAGGATTTGTCCATAAGGAGATAGTTTTACATATTGTTTATAAAAAGTTTCCGACTGTTCTAAATTCTTTCTTTGTAAGGATAATATACTTAGGTTAAATAGAGTTTGTCGGTAATACAGTTTGTCTTCGATGGCATAAGTTGATTTGGCATTTAAGATAGATTCCCAAATGGATTTTGTGATACTCCAATTGCCTTCTGCATACTGTGCTGCACCATATAATAATAAAGATTGTAAGGCAATGTCGAAATTAGGTATGGAAGTTTCAAAAATTTTCTTTCGTTGTTCTTGTAAAAGAGAAATCGCCCCTTCATACCGACCTAATTTGTATAACACTAAGGCTAAATTATAATCCAAATAAATGGACTGGTAGACATTACCCAGTTTTCCTTGGATCCCTGAAAGTTCATACGCAGATAGTTCAAGTTGGTTCAAATCATGAAGCAATAATCCATAAAAATAGGAATTCTCAATTCCCATTGGATCGAGAGTTAATCCCAATGTTTCATAGATTTTTTTAGCCGATGTCAAATAAAAGATGGCTTCTTCTTTTTTTCCATCTAAGACCAAACTTTTACCAAGTAAGGAAATGGTATCGGCATACTCACTATGGAACACTAGTTTTGAATTTTCTTTTTCTCGTTTGGCAGCATTGGCAAATTCAATTGCTTTTGCGTATTCTGCTTTTGCAAAATAAAATTCAGATATGTTTTTTGCGATATGGAATCTTAACTGAGATTGGATTTTTGGATTGGAACCAACTTCTTTCCATATGTCTTTTAGGTTCTCTTCCGTTTGTTTTTCCAAACGAAGTTTGTACCATAAAAATTCCGTATATTCGATTTTAAATGGTAAGGATTGGAGAAAACTCTTTCGTTCCTCCAAACTGGATTTCACTTGCCATTCGGAAAGTTTTACAAATTCTGATTCGGAAAGGATCTCTTCTTTAGAAAGCAGTGACCATTTAGGAATACGTTTTGTCAGACGATTCAATCGAATGGTTTCTTCTAATAAATTTGTAAGTGCATTTTGAATCTCAAATCCGAGTGTACCCCGTTCTTCGTATTTGATAAAGACCGATTTTCCTTCTGCTGTGGATTTGGACTCCACATAACGGAGTTTTGGTGTAAATGTAATTCCTTTTACATCCCATTGGAATTTGCCTTCTAAAATCATCTCGGAACGATTTTGTTTTACAGGAGTCAATTCAGAATGGATTCCTAAATAAACAGCATCCGTTGTCTTTTGGAATTGGGCATTGACCAATTGTTTAGAAATTTGAATGGTTTTTGGATCAAAACTTTCCCCTTTCGGAAGAAACTCACCTAAACTAAAAAAAATAACAGTCTCAGGTGTTTCTAAAGTAATCGGTAAGGACTCTTTTTTGATGACTTGTTTGACTGAATAGTATAACGGGGCGTAGGCGATCGCCGCAAGAAGGATAAAAACGAGGAGAGTATTTTTTTGGAAACGTGACAATTGGCAAAATTCTAAAAGGTTTGGTTTGACCTAGTTTGTTGAGAATTTTGCAGAACTCAAGGAAAAAACGGGGTTACCCCCGTTCTTCCACTATTCTTATCGTTTGAGACCGAGGACTTCTTGGATCATCTGGTCAGATGTCACAATGGTTCTCGAGTTGGCTTGGAAACCACGTTGTGTCACGATCATATCCGTGAACTGGTCAGAAAGGTCAACGTTTGACATCTCAAGGAGCCCCGCGTTGATTTTTCCACGACCTTGGCTTCCTGCTTCCCCAATATTCGCTTCCCCTGAGTTCAGTGAGGAACTATACATTGTGTCTCCTTCTTTATTGAGACCTGCTGGGTTTGTGAAGTTGGCAAGAGCGACTCTTGCTAGTGGTTGACGCACTCCATTAGAGAAAACACCAGTCACTGTTCCTGTGTTATCGATGGAAAAAGATTCCATATAACCCATTGGGTAACCATCTTGTTTTACCGCTTTGGTTGTGAAGTCAGAAGAGAATTGTGTGATTCCACCCACAAGTCCTGCTTCCCCAAGATTCAAACTGAATTTTTGAGCGGTTGGATTTCCGGGAATGCGGAAGGAAATGTCTGCTTTTAGTTTTCCTGTCGTTTGAGAATCCACTCCATCCGATACACTGATGATTTTACCATCTGGTGTGAAGGATACTTCGAGTTCTGTATTACCAGAAACACTTGTGTTTTCCCCACCAGTTCCGCTTACATCCACGGAAACTTGGCTTGAGTCTTCTAATTTAAAACGCATTTTCCAAACGTTTTCACGCATTTTGTAAAATTCCACACCCATTTGGCGAGTGTTTCCTAATTCATCATACACATTAATAGAAGTTACATGGCCTCTTCTTTGGCGAGGATCTGGATCATTGATATAACGTTGGATGTCTTCTTCTGTAGCGTCAGGAGGAACTGCTGCTACACTTGCATTGAGGTTCGATTGGAAATCTACGTTTTGTGTCGCACGAGCAGGTTCTTTGGAATAGAGAGGGATCACGATGTCTTCGAGAGATCCTGCTGAGTTAATGTATTTATTTCCAGATTCATCGAGTCTAGAATTCCAACCTTGCACTTTGAGCCCATTGGCTGGGTTTACATAAAAACCATTTTTATCTACGTTGAAGGCACCAGCACGAGTATAAAACTGTTTGTCTCCATCTTTAACGACAAAAAATCCTTCTCCTGAAACGGCAAGGTCTGTATTTTTTCCAGTGGTTTGTAAAGCACCTTGTGTCATGATTTTATCAATCGCAGCAATGAGAGATCCAAGACCAACTTGTTTTGGGTTTGTTCCCCCAATCCTTTCGTTTGGTTCAGATGCACCTTGCAATTCTTGTGAGATCATATCTTGGAACGTTACTCGTTCTGTTTTAAATCCATGTGTGTTAACGTTAGAAATGTTGTTACCAATAACATCCATTCTAACTTGGTGGTTTTTCAATCCGGAAACACCGGAGTAAAGTGATCTCATCATAACGTTCTATCCTCTCTTTTTTTATCGACCTTTTTCAATTAATCCTGATAAGCTTCTTGTTTTTTTAACGTATTGTTCGGAATCTCTGGAGGATTCATTGGGCGTTGGAATTGTGTTTCTGATTTTAATAACTCTGGATCAGAGATTAAATTAATTTTAGAAACATCAAGCATACGACCGTTCACACGAACATAGGTTTTGCCTTCGTTGTCAAAAAGAATCGCACCGGCAAGACCAGTGACATCTTCTCCAGTCACTAAATCAGGACCGGATACAATTTTTCCTACGACCGAATAACTTTGTTTAGATTCCATTCTGGCAATTCCAGAGGAGATGTTTTTCATCTGCTCGAGTGATGAAAACTGTGCCATCTGCGCAATGAAGTCTTTGTCTTGCACGGGGTTTGTTGGATCTTGGTGAGAAAGTTGAGTGAGAAGAAGTTTTAAAAAATCATCCTTCCCTAACTCTTTTTGTTTTTCCCTGATTTCAATTCCCTTTAATCCACTTTTATCTTCTTTTTCCAATTGATCCAAATGTTTTCGGATATTAAAACTTCGATCCCCTTCGAAGTATTTGGTTCTTGCTGAATTTTGTGTAGAGATATCTGACATTCCGTCTGGCATATGGTCCTCGATTTTTATTTCTATTTGGGATTTAAGCGAAAAATTCTAAGACTTTGGAATCTTCGAGTGGTGCCATTTTCTCTAAATCGATTCCCTCTTCCGTTTCCAAAAGGTCCATTTTTCCTCGGTTTTTTGCGGTTTCGATTAGGGTTTGGTAAAGTTCGTTTTGGTTTTGTCTGTCAGCAAACTGACTTCCATCGTCCCACAAATCAATGATGAGAGCTTGTAAATCAAGTCCTGATTCCTTTAGATTTTCTTTAATGGTTTGGATTTCGTTTTGTAAAGATTTTTGTAACTCTTCTGATTCCACCAAAATGCGTCCTTCCACCTTTTCACCGTCTACGGTTACTTTTAAAGTTAGGCGGCCGTATTCCTTTGGATTCATGATGATTTCGGCACTCGACTTTCCATTTTGTACGATGTCAAACTTCGCTTGTTTGATCAGTTCATCCAAATTTTGTTTTAGATTGGTTTCTTTTGGTTTTTCTGATCTCTCAAGAGTTTTTACACCATCTGCTTTCGAATGGAGTTTGTTTTCCACCGAATGTAAGTTCGAACCTTGTCTAGAACCTTTGTCATCCGTTGACTTTCCATTTTCTTCTCCCATTTGGGAAGAGGAAATCGTTTGGACTGGGTTTGTGAAAGTTGTATCTGCTTTTAATTTTTCGTTTTGAAATTGATTTTTGTTTTCGTTTTGTTTTTGGAATTCTTTTTCTTTGAATCCAAGGGAACGAATCATTTTATCAGAAGTGATCGATACATTCGTAGTTTCTTTCTCAAGGAAAGAATCTGTGGAAGACAAATCTTGTTTTCCATTTTTAGAAGATTTGCCTTTGGAATCTGTTTTTCGTGTTGTTAGTTCTGTTTGGTTATCATATTCCAAACCACGAAACCCTTTGTCTTTTGGAAGAAAAGAATTCACAACTGTCATTGCACTTGGTGTATTTTCGTTTTTTTGTGAAAGGGAATTGGTAATTGACTTTGGGTCCTTACCATCCATTTCTTTTGTAAGTTTTTTTTGTGCGTTTGGAAACATCACAAGATTGGATGAGTTCGTTTCAGATAAGGTTCGTTTGGTGTTGAAAAGGCTCTCTTTGGAATCGGCAAAATTCATTTTGAGAAGACTTTCCGCCAATTGTTTTGTTTCTTCTAAAAAACTTTTGGATTCTTTAGAAGCGTACATACTATGTTTCTCAGCAGATTTTTGAAGAGAAAGAGCCATGGTTTTTTCTTTTTGAAGTGATTCGTTTGCTTCGTTTGCAGGAAGGAGATGTTTGCCAAACAAAGACTGGTTGGATAATATGCCAATGCTATATTCTAAAGCATCACGATCTAAATCATCTTCCTCTGTAGTTTCTTCTTCTCCCTCTTCACTGGATTTTTGAGTAGAAGTGGATTCACTTGATTTCTGGGAAACATCGGAAACGGAAGAAGGTTTGGATTCTAAATCACGATTGGATGTTGTTTCTTTGGAAACTTCGTATGAATTTTGATCTGCACTGAGTGGTTTCCATTCCGAGTGTGTTGTCGGTTTCTCCGAATGGATTTGGAATTCACGTTCCAAAATTTCACCAAAACTTTCTTTTACCGCAAAATAGTTGTTATCGGCACCATCACGTTTGTCTGTTCTCAATTCAGCTTGGGGGAAAGGAATTAAGTTTTGTTTGTCAACGTTTACATTCATTGGGGTGCCTTCTCCCTTAAGGATCGAACTTCCCCAGATTTCCTTGAGAGAATTATCTTCTTCCTTTCTCGGTTTATGTCGGGAAAGGGAAGTGAATCCGAAAAAGCATATGTTTTTCCATTGACAAATATTCACTAAATTGGAGGATGAGTTTGTTTTATTAACCAAAAGGGCGCAAAAATGAAAAAAATACCCGAATTCCTCCAATCTAAGCCTAGTTTTTCTGCCATATTGTTCATTTTTTTAGGAATTGTGACCAACACAACCGCGTTTGCTGAATCCAGTTTTCTTCACGTGTCCTTTGATCCTACTCGGGAATTGTATGAAGAAATTAACAAATCCTTCTTAAAATCATGGGAAGAGAAAAAGGGATCCGAGTTTTCGATCCAACAATCTCATGGTGGATCAGGAAAACAGGCACGCGCTGTCATTGATGGTCTCGATGCAGATGTGGTAAGTCTTGCTTTATCTTATGACATTGATAATATTGCCAGCAAATCGAAGTTAATTGAACCGAATTGGCAAACCAAATTCCCTAATCAAAGCACTCCTTATTATTCAACGATCATTTTCCTAGTGCGCAAATCGAATCCGAAGAAAATCAAAAACTGGGATGACATTGTCAAACCAGGAATTTCCATCATCACCCCCAATCCTAAAACCAGTGGTGGGGCTCGTTGGAATTATTTGGCGGCATACGGATATGCCAAACGTAAATTTAAGTCAGATGAAAAAGCCAGTGAATTTGTCAAAGCCCTGTTCCAAAATACATCCGTTCTCGATACGGGAGCTCGTGGTTCCACCACTACATTTGTGAATCGCAAAATTGGGGATGTTCTCATCACTTGGGAAAATGAAGCAAAACTGGCGTTAGAGGAAGAAAAACGATCTGGCAAAAATAGTTTAGAAGTGATTTATCCTTCTGAGTCCATCAGAGCCGAAACTCCTGTTGCTGTTGTCACCAAAACGGCGACACAAAAAGGAAATTTAGAAAAAGCCACAGCTTATATTGGGTTTCTATTTACGAAAGAAGGACAAACGATCATCGCAAAACATTTTTTTAGACCCACTGATCCACAAATCGCAAAATCCTCGGCCAAAGATTTTCCGAATTTGAAATTATTTTCTCTATCCGATTTAGGGGAAACTTGGGATACTGCACAGAAAAAACATTTTGCAGATGGTGGAATCTTTGATTCTATCTACAAAACCAAATAATCGATGCCAATAGAAACACGACCGTACAAAAAAATACATTTAGGGATCAGTTTAGGATTCACAGTTTTTTATTCTTCGGCGGTCGTCATCATTCCGTTAATCGGTCTTTTTTATCATTCCCTGGGAATTGGATTCACAGGGATTTTGGAAGTTTTTACTGATGAGCGCATTCGTTCTGCGCTTTTTTTAAGTTTTAGTGTGGGACTTGTCTCCGCTATCCTCAATTTATTCATTGGATTTTTATTTGCTTGGGTTCTTGTTCGTTACCAGTTCCCATTTAAAAAATTTTTTGATACCTTAATCGATTTACCGTTCACTTTGCCCACGGCGGTGGCAGGGATTGCTCTTACCACAATTTATTCACAATCAGGAATGATTGGTTCCTTGTTTGACAAATGGGGAATCCAAATTGCTTACACTCCGATAGGCATTGTGATCGCTCTTGTTTTTATTGGTTTTCCCTTTGTTGTAAGAACAGTTCAACCTGTCATCGAAGAACTACCCAAAGAATTAGAAGAAAGTGCACGTTGTCTCGGAGCCACACCGTTCCAAATATTTTGGAGAGTTTTGTTACCAGAACTTTGGCCTTCCCTTCTTGCAGGAACTGGGATGGCGTTTGCCCGTAGCATTGGAGAATACGGATCGGTGGTATTCATTTCTGGAAACCTGCCTGGTAAAACAGAAATTCTTCCATTACTCATTGTCACCAAACTGGAACAATACGAATTCGAGAAAGCAACTTCAATTGCCCTTGTGATGTTACTCACATCCTTTTTCTTTATGTTTCTCATCAATTTTTTCCAAGAACGGGCATCTAAAAAACTCACATGAAATCTAAACTTTTGCCCATTTTCCTTGTATTACTAGCCTACACTCTTTTTGGCATCTTATTACTTTTGCCCATTTATACTGTGTTTACCGAGGCATTTTCAGAAGGTTGGGAAAAGTATTACGCATCGATCACAAGTGAATATGCACTCTTTGCCATTGGACTCACCATAAAAGTGTCTTTTGTTTCCGTGATTCTCAATACGTTTTTTGGTATCACAGCCGCTTTTACGATTACAAGATTTACCTTTCCTGGAAAAAACCTTCTCATAACCATCATTGATTCACCCTTTGCTGTTTCGCCCGTTGTGTCTGGTCTCATCTTTTTGTTGTTATTCGGAAGACAAGGAACCTTTGGTGAGTTTTTAGCGGAACATAATTTGAAAATCGTTTTCGATACACCTGGCCTTATCATCGCCACAGTGTTTATCACCTTTCCCTTTGTTGCAAGAGAACTCATTCCACTCATGCAAAGTCAAGGTCGCGAAGAAGAGGAAGCAGGTATGTTACTCGGTGCGAGTTTTTTTCAGTTATTCTATCGAATCATTTTACCCAATATCAAATGGGGATTGTTATACGGGATCATCCTCTGTAATGCGCGAGCTATGGGTGAGTTTGGTGCGGTGTCTGTTCTCAGTGGACATATCCGTGGAAAAACAACAACCCTTCCCTTGTATATAGAAATGTTGTACAATGAATTTGATTCCGTGGGTGCCTTTGCTTGTGCGACCTTACTTGTGTTTTTATCACTCCTCACTTTAATCTTCAAATTGATTTTAGAAAAACGAACCGAGAGATCTTAATATGCCAATTGAAATACAAAATGTCCATAAAACCTTTGGGTCGTTTACTGCTTTAAAAGATGTTTCTTTAACCATTCCTGATGGAGAGCTTGTGGCTCTTCTTGGTCCTTCTGGTTCAGGAAAAACCACCTTACTTCGTATCATTGCTGGACTTGAAGAACCTAGCTCTGGTTCTGTGCAATTTATTGGAGACGCGTTGTCTCAATCTAAAATCCAAAATGGAGAAGTAGGTTTTGTATTCCAACACTATGCTCTCTTTCGTCATATGACCATTGCAGAAAACATAGCCTTTGGATTGGAAGTCCGTCCCAAAGCGACGAGGCCTTCCAAAAAAGAGATCCAAGAAAAAATTGCAAAACTACTTACCCTCATCCAATTAGAAAAATTTCATAACCGTTACCCACATGAACTTTCTGGAGGCCAAAGGCAAAGGGTTGCCCTGGCACGTGCCCTTGCCATTGAACCAAAATTTCTTTTGTTGGATGAACCTTTTGGTGCACTTGATGCCAAGGTCAGAAAAGAACTCCGCAATTGGTTACGAAGACTTCACGATGAAATTCACATTACTAGTGTATTTGTCACTCATGACCAAGAAGAAGCACTTGAAGTGAGTGACCGGATTGTGATTTTAAACCAAGGCCAACTCGAACAAGTGGGAAGTCCAGATGAAGTGTACAACAAACCTAAATCACCCTTCGTCTTTCACTTCTTAGGTGATGTGAATTTATTTCATGGAAGGATTGAGGAAGGAAAAACAAAAATCGGAAATCTCGCTCTCGAAACTTCGGAACACGAGAACATCAAGGAATCCGATGCCGTTGCCTATGTGCGTCCTTATGATGTAGAAATTGTCAGGGAAAAAGACCAGGGGATCGCAGCCGAGATCCAATACATCCATTCCACTGGCCGAAATGTCCGTGTGGAACTGAAACGAGTGGATACAGGCACCCTCATTGAATCCGTTCTCGAACAGGAAATCTACAAATACTTGAATTTACTCCCAGGAGAGACCGTTTACCTGCGAATCAAAAAGGCAAAAGTTTACGTGGAAGACTTCTCTATCTAATAATTTCCGCTAATATACTTTACAAATCGTCCAATATACAAAACATTGGATGCTAGGACGGGATCAAAATGGGAAATTTGGAAGTTTTGACAGAATCTTATGCCAATCTATCGCTTGTCGATGGCCTGAAACGTTTGAGTGCCGAATTTCCTGGCAAAGTGGTGTTTACCACTAGTTTTGGATTGGAAGACCAGGCCATCACTCACGCCATTTGTAGCGAGGCCATCCCGATCCGCATCGCCACCTTGGATACAGGACGCCTTTTCCAAGAAACCTATGATGTTTGGCAAAAAACAAACATCCGTTATGGGGCAAAAATTGAAGCATTTTTTCCGAATGCAAAAGAGACTCAAAGTTTTGTGGAATCCTATGGTCCCAATGCATTTTATGATTCACAAGAATTACGAAAGGAATGTTGCCGAATCAGAAAACTGGTCCCACTGGATTCCATATTACACGGGATGGAAGTTTGGGTGACTGGACTTCGGAAAGAACAATCCGGATTTCGAACGGAGATGTCTTTGTTTGAATCGGACCCTAGCAGAAATTTAATCAAATACCAACCACTCCTCCATTGGAGTTTTGAAGATACTTGGAAATACATTCGCGAACACAATGTCCCCTATAATGTGTTACACGACAAAGGATTTCCAAGCATTGGTTGTGCTCCTTGTACAAGAGCCATAGAACCAGGTGAGGACTTTCGCGCTGGCAGATGGTGGTGGGAAGAGGAAACAAAGAAAGAATGTGGGTTACATTGGGTAGATGGAAAACTCACACCAAAAAAAGGATAAGAAATTATGACTAGTACCCATCGACTTTCTCATTTAGACCAATTAGAATCAGAAGCCATTTATATCTTACGAGAAGTGGCAGCTCAGTTCGAAAGACCAGCTTTATTATTTTCAGGTGGTAAAGATTCCATTTGTCTTGTCCACCTGGCTCTAAAAGCCTTTCGCCCAGGAAAGTTTCCTTTTCCACTCGTCCACATTGACACAGGGCATAACTTTGATGAGGCGCTAGAGTTTCGTGATGCACTCGCAGAACGAATTGGAGAAAAATTAATTGTACGTTATGTACAAGATTCCATCGACCAAGGAAAAGCCGTTGAAGAAAAAGGAAAGTTTCCAAGTCGAAATGCCATCCAAGCGGTGACCTTACTCGATACGATCGCTGAGTTTAAATTTGATGCCTGTATCGGTGGAGCTCGTCGCGATGAAGAAAAGGCAAGAGCGAAAGAACGCATTTTTTCTGTCAGAGATGAATTTGGATCTTGGGATCCCAAACTCCAACGCCCTGAACTTTGGAATATCTATAATGGAAAAATCCATGTAGGGGAAAACGTTCGTGTATTTCCCATCAGTAACTGGACAGAACTTGATGTTTGGGAATACATCCGAAAAGAAAACATTGATTTACCTTCTTTATACTTTTCGCACCAACGAGAAATTGTTTGGCGAGAGGAATTGGTATTTCCTGTCTCTAAATTTATCAGTTTAGACAATTCCGATAAAGTAGAAACAAGAACCGTTCGGTTTCGCACAGTTGGTGACATGACTTGCACGGCAGCCGTCGAGTCGGAAGCCAATTCTGTGGACGATATCATTCGAGAAATTCAAATTTCCCGCACCACCGAAAGGGGTTCCCGTTTGGATGACAAACGTTCGGAAGCAGCGATGGAAGAGAGAAAAAAAGGTGGGTATTTCTAATGGACATTTTACGTTTTATTACTGCAGGAAGTGTGGACGACGGAAAATCCACTCTCATCGGACGATTGTTATACGATAGTAAATCAATTTTCCAAGACCAATTGGAAGCGATTGAACGCGCAGGCCAAGTAAATGGACAAATCAACCTTGCTCTTTTAACTGACGGCTTAAAAGCAGAACGAGAACAAGGCATCACAATTGATGTGGCCTATAAATACTTCTCCACTCCGAAACGAAAATTCATCATTGCGGATGCTCCGGGTCATGTGCAATATACACGCAACATGGTGACCGGTGCTTCCAATTCAGATCTTGCCATCATTCTCATTGATGCGAGAAAAGGTGTGATTGAACAAACCTATCGACATTCTTACATTGTATCTTTGTTACGACTTCCTTATGTCGTTGTTTGTGTGAACAAAATGGATCTTGTGGATTTTTCAGAAGAGGTATTCTTAAACATCCAAAAACAATATTTGGAATTTGCAAAAGACTTAGACTTAAAATCCATCCACTTCCTACCCATCTCGGCCTTAAATGGTGATAATGTAGTCGACCCATCTGCGTCTATGCCTTGGTGGAAAGGGAAATCCTTACTCCACTTTTTAGAAGAAATAGAAATTCATACTGAGGAAGAATCCCCTGCTCCCAGATTCCCTGTTCAAAATGTAATTCGTCCTCAAACGACAGAATACCATGATTACAGAGGTTATGCGGGTCAGATTCGAAGTGGTCACTTTGCAGTAGGAGATTCGATCACAGTATTACCAAGTGGACTCACTTCCAAAATCAAAGCCATTGATACCTTTGATGGATCACTGACCACTGCTTATGCACCTATGTCTGTGACCATTCGATTGGAAGATGAAATTGATGTGAGCCGTGGTGATATGTTAGTGGTGACAGGGAAAGAACCTACCATTTCCCAAGACCTCGAAGCTCATATCTGTTGGATGGACCAAAAGGTCATGACTCCAGGTTCCAAATACCTACTCCGCCAAACCACAAACGCTGTAAAAGTTTCGGTTCGTTCCCTCGAATACAGAGTGGAAACAAGCACTCACGAAAAAACAGAACAACCGAACCTTGGTTTGAATGAAATCGGAAAAGTCACTCTTCGCACCGCAAAACCTGTCGCATACGATCCTTATTCTAAGATCAGAGGTACGGGGAGTTTTATCTTAGTGGACGAAGGAACCAACCAAACCGTAGCCGCAGGGATGTTATTGTAGAGAATTTTGAGAATTGGAATCCAATGGTGGATTGAATTGATTTGAACTCATTGGTTTTCCAAGTCTCCAAGAGACCATTTCTACTCTTATGCATAGCAGTCTTGGTTCGGTCGGTTTTTGTTGGTTATACACTTCCAGTCTCAGAATCACCCGCAGGAGGATTTGCGCTTCTTGGGAATATGTTACTTTATTTCAGTTTCTCTCTAGTATTCCAAATAGTGCCGACTATTTTATTTCGAAGATTTTTCAATCAGATCAATCAAACTGAGCTTAGATCAAAATTCATTCATGTTTATACTTCATTAGGAATTCCAACACATCTCATCATTTTCTTTTGGTCTTGGCCAGACCCATTTCCTAGTCTCTGGTCTCTTCTTCCAGACTTAGTTCTATATTGGAAACATAGAAAGCCAATGGTGCATTAATTCAGAACCATTGGCCTCGTTTTGATCTTATTTCAGAATTCCAATTCGATTGATATAATCACCAAAGGACTCGTTCCCGTTACGTTCCTTGGAAAATTTACCAAACAGTCCATCTAACTCTTGCAAAATGGCAGACTCATCCAAATCTTCTTTGTATTTTCGATTGAGTCTGTAACCTTCCGCATCTGCTCCTAAATGGAGATTGTATTTCCCATAAGATGTTCCCACAAGTCCAATCTCAGAGATATACGGCCTTGCACAACCATTAGGACAACCTGTCATTCGGATGGAAATTGGTTCTTCTGAGATTCCATGTTTAGAAAGAATCGGTTCAATTTTATCGATGAGGCTCGGCAAATATCTTTGTGCCTCCGCAAGTGCCAAAGAACAAGTGTTTAATGCCACACAGGCGATGGAGTTTTTTCGGATAGGAGAGACTTCTCCTGTTTTTCTGTGAACACCAAACTTCACTAAAATGGATTCAATGAGATCTTTGTCTTTCGGAAAGATATCCGATAAAATCAAGTTTTGGTTACAAGTGAAACGAAATGTGGCACGTCTTGTTTTGGAAACTTCCAAAAGAGCCGTTTTCAGATTATAACCATGTTCATCACACACTCGGCCATTTTCCACAAACACTGTATAATGCCAGTTGCCCGCTACATCTTGTTTCCAACCAAAATCATCAGACCTTTGTGTGAATTGAAAATCCTTTGCCGGTTCAAAACTAATGCCGGCACGTTTTTCCACTTCTCGTTTATAAAACTCAACACCTAAACGGTCCAATGTGTATTTCAAACGAGATAGTTTTCGATCTTCACGATTTCCAAAATCTCTTTGGACTGTGACAATTTCATACACAACTTTTAAAATATCTTTTTTGGGAATAAAACCAAATACAGTTCCCACACGAGGATACGTATCTGGATTGCCATGGGTGGTTCCAAGACCACCACCAACTGCAATGTTAAATCCTAATAACTGTCCATTTTCAATGATCGCGATGAGCCCTATGTCATTGGTGAATAAATCGACATCATTATATGGTGGGATCGCAATCGCAATTTTAAACTTACGAGGAAGATATACATCTTTATACAAAGGATCTTCTGGTTCTTCTTTTTCTGCCAAAAGATTTTCATCTAACCAAATCTCGTAATAAGCTCTGGTTTTGGGGAGTAAAGAACGACTGATTTCACCCGCATACCCAAACACTTCTTTGTGTAAGGGACTTGCTGCTGGATTAGAAGTACAGGTGACATTACGATTCACATCCCCACAAGCAGCGATGGAATCCAAAAACACAGAATCAAACGCTTTGATGGTTGGTTTGATTTTGGATTTTAGAATCCCATGGAGTTGGACAGTTTGTCTTGTCGTGATTTTGATCGTTCCTGTAGAGTTTTCACCAGCTACATTATGAAGTGCTTCCCAATGGACAGGGCCAATCATCCCACCAGGAATCCGTAAACGGATCATAAAAGAATACAAACGTTCCAATTTCTTTAACGCACGTTCGTCTCTTCTATCTCTATCGTCTTGTTGGTACATCCCATGAAATTTCAGTAATAACTGATCATCGGAACGCAAAGAACCAGTATGTTCGTCTTTTAAACTGTCTGCAAGTGTACCTCGAAGGCCACGGCTAAGTCTTTTTACTTTTTCAGCGAGTGTTTCTTTTTTAGTTTCTGCCATGATTTCCTCAGTAAACGTCCTTGATGTAACGGCCGGACTCTTCTAATTCTTTTAAGTATTCAGAAGCTTCTTTGCCTGTGTCAAAAGTTCTTTCCGATAGTATTTCGATTAATTTGCGATCGACATCCTTACTCATTGGATCTTTGGAACCACAAAGGTAAATGATGGCACCGTTTTCAATCCACTTGAGTAGTTCCAAAGCATTTTCACCCATTCGGTCTTGGACATACACTTTTTGTTTGGTATCACGCGAAAACGCCGTATTCAATTTGTGTAATACACCTGTGTCCATGAGTTCCAAGAGTTCGGTTTGGTAATAAAAATCCGAGACAAAGTTACGTTCTCCAAAAAATAACCAATTTTTTCCGTTCCCACCAGCTTGTTCTCTTTCAAATAAAAAACTTCGAAATGGTGCAATCCCAGTTCCTGGTCCAATCATGATGATATCAGTATCAGGACTTGGCAATCGAAAGGAATTGTTTCTTTGGATGAAAAAAGGAACCTTATCTCCTTCCTTTAAATTGGAAAGATAACCGGAACAAAACCCTGATTTTAATCCAGTAAAGGTTTCGATTTCCACTTCTGCTACTGTTAGGTGAACTTCCTCTTCCCCGTGAGCAGTAGGACTGGAAGCAATTGAATAATATCTAGGGACAATCGGTTCCAAAATATCAACCAAGGCCTGCACATCCAGTTTTGTTTCCGCAGGGTAAAGCGTTAATAGTACATCTAAATCCAATTTTCCCGCGGGAACTTCTCTTTTAGAAAGAGCCACATACTTTTGAATCACACGGTCTGGTAAAAACCGAATCGAAACTTTTTTTTGGAGTAAATCATAAAACATCCATGTTTCGCCTTTGTAAGTGACCCGAGTTTCTCTGTCTGTTTGTAATAAACCTAAAATACGATTCACTTCCTCTTCACGGTTGTATGCTAAAAATCCAGCACTGTCCCCAGGTAAATAATCGATTGGTAAAGTGGATTTGATTTCAATATGACGAGTAGATTTCGATGCACCAACATCATTTAACACAAGATTGGTGACAACAGTACCTTCATATACTACTTTGCCACCTGAACTTGGTTTTGGAGTCGCTGTTTGTGATTGTTTCGAAACTTGAGTCGTTGCCGTTTTGGAAATGGTATTCAGTTTGGAAATGAGTTCTGTCATCCAAGGTTTGGAAACTTGTTCAAAATCCACATCACATTTTCCGAGATCGTGAATTCGTTCTGCACCGAGTTTTTCGAGCATGGAATCCACATCAATTCCCGTTTGGCAAAACAGTGGATAACTGGTATCACCTAACCCAAGAACGGCGAATTTGACCTTCGCTAAGGAATCTTTGGATTCGGATAAAATTTGAATGAACGGTTTGGCTGCTTGTGGTGGTTCTCCGTCTCCATGAGTGGAAACGATCACAAATAAATACTCTTCTTCTTTTAGGTCTTTTGCTTTGTATGTGTCTGTGCTTTTTAATTTCGCTTGGACACCGAGTTCTTTTAGTTTTTTGATGAGTTCGGTTCCCAGTTTTTTGGAATTTCCCGTTTCGGTTCCATACACAACGCTACATTGGATGGGAGCTGCCTTTAGATTTCCATTGGAGGAATCACTGGAGGAGATACTTACTGGTGGACTGAGGGAGACGTCCACACTGCCCCCGATGCTTGCTTGGGTGAGGGCTGAAAGATAACCCGACATCCATACCCACTCATCTTTTGTGGATTCTTTTAATAATTGTAAAAATCGATTGCGTTTGTCATCGGATAACATAAAAACCTATGCTTGTGTTGGATTCCAGTAAAACATCCAAAAAGTCTTATAAATTGAATCTTTTCCTGAGGTTAGAGACGAGTAAACTAAAAAAATGGAGATTTTGTAGAAATAATTAGCCAATCACTTGACTATTTCCAGCAGGATTGCAAGGTATAACAGATATGTCCTCCAATAAGACAGAACAGGGTTTCGTCAGTTTCGTGAGCGGTGGTCCAGGTCCCATTGACCTTTTGACCCTTCGTGGCAAATCACGCATTGAATCGGCCGAGGTGATCCTCTATGACGCCTTACTCGATCCTAGTTTTTTAGATATTTTTCCCGAGTCAGCCCAAATCCTGTATGTGGGAAAGCGTTCAGGAGAACATTACCGCACACAAACCGAAATCAATTCCCTCCTCGTGGAACGAGCACGCCAAGGGAAAAAAGTAGTTCGCCTGAAAGGTGGAGATGCGTCCATCTTTGGTCGATTGTCAGAGGAAATCCAAAGCCTAGAGGCAGCCTCCATTCCCTATGAAGTGATTCCAGGTGTGAGCTCAGTGACCACGGGAGCAGCGGAAATGGGAATTTCGCTAACAGTGCGAGGCATCGCTCGTCAGATCATTATCCTCGATGGGCATACCATCCTAGAAGATGAAAAAAGTTGGATCGGAATGGAAAATTTTCCTGGCACCATTGTCATTCTCATGGGAAGCCAAAAAACAAAAGAACTAGCAGAACGTCTCGTACAAAAAGGAGTTCCACCTACCACACCGATTGTCCTGTTAGAAAATGCGGGTCAAACCAATGTTACTTACACCGCCTCCACTCTCGCCAAAACCATGTTAGATGGCATAGAAAAACAAACAAAAGGCCCTGGCATTTTATATGTGGGAGAAGTGGTTCGTCCTTTATTATCCGAAACAAATTCTTTAACAAAATCAAATCTCCTAACATCTTCCCTTTTAGACTTAGGGAATCTCGTGTGAAAAAATATCCGATCTTTCTCAATTTAGAAGCTAGGAACATTCTCATTGTGGGTGGTGGGAATGCTTGTTTGGAAAAATTGATGGGACTCGAACATACGGGTGCCCATCTTCACTTGATCTCGCTCTCGTATAGCGAAGATGTTTTAGCATTTTTAGAAAGATATCCTACCATCAAAAAAGAAACAAGAGCAGTCACAGAAGACGATCTCAATCATCGAGATATTATTTTTTTAGCAACAAGTGATCCTAAGACGAACCAAGAATTCCGAACCCTGGCCAAACAAAAAGGGATTTGGGTGAATTCAGTGGATGATCCGAAAAACTGCGACTTTTATTCCTCTTCTACGGTGACTGTGGGTCCCATCCAATTTGCCATTTCCACCGATGGTATGTTTGCTGGTGTATCCTCAACTCTACGTAAACTTTTTGAAGAAGTTTTACCAGAAGAAGATCATGAACTCCTAGAAACTATTTTCACCATGAGACGGAATTTAAAAGAACTGCTTCCGAACCAAGAAGAAAGACGAAAGGTTTTAAAAGACATCGTCCATAAATTGAATTCGGAATACTTTCACAAAGCTTAATCTTCACTCGGGAACAATCTGCACAATCGTTAACGCGTGTTCTCCAGCCCATATAGCATGCAAAGGAATATTGAGAACCATTTTGTTTGGACTATCCAAACGAACCGTCCACTCACCCGCAGTCCTAGGTTCTGTAAATTTTACTTTTTGAATTGAAAAAGGAAACTGCACTTCCATTTGGATGAATTCCACAAGGGTATTGAATCTCAGTAAGTCATCACGTAGTTTAGCTTCTTGTAAGATGGAACCAATTTCTTCTTTGTGAATCTCTAATGCTTTGAGTAAGGCAGAGTTTTGGCTTGTATCGATGGCAAGTTGGATCTCAGCTGTTTCCCCTTCTGTGAATTGGATGAATCGAAATCCAGGAGGTGACATTTGGGTATAGTTTCCAAACTGATAGGATCTTTCTTTTAAAGTGATGACTACCTCTCCTCGATCGGTAAGTCCCGTACCCAAATAACTCCCCTTCGCTTTTTTTGAGATCGTTTTTTGGTAGATGATCAAATCACCAGATAGGTCCGAATTGATCTTTATTTTGATATTTCCGCCCGCGCAGGAACAAAACAATAGGCAGAATAACAAGGTCTGTGGTATCCGTTTCATATCGTCATTAGAACAAACAAGACGATGTAAATTGAACTAAAAAAATGATTTATCCGAAACAGTTTCACGGAAAAACGAGAGATATCTCACTCGAATCCCATTATTACCAACGTTTTTCTAAAGAAATCGAAATCCCTTGTAATATCTATTATTCCCTCACCCTCATCACACCCGATGTTCCCATGCGAGAAATTGATTTCCTTGTCGTTTCCCCATATGGAGTCATCACCATTGAATTAAAAAATGGGAGGTGGAGACAAAAAAAAGGGGAATGGGAATTTTATAATGTACGGGGAAGAGAATGGGAGCCTGTCGAAGGCAAATCCTATAAAAACCCGATCGAACAAGTGACCACACAAAGAGAAATCATTCGTGAGTTTTTTAAAAACCACAACCAACTTGTGGATTTATTTCCCAAGGAATACTATGATAGTGCCATTTTCTTTTTAAAAAACGAAAGGAAAGAATTCCATCTTCCGAAAGACCAAAACTTATTTGTGTTTGGTGGGAAGGAAGTGGGAGACGAAACAAGTCTCAACTCCGTATTAGAATCCATTTTTTACAGGTCTGGCAGAGAGCCCTTACCAGATTCTGTAATGGTAAAAGCACATGAAATCATCAAAAAAAATCTCAACTTCTTTCAAACCTTTCGTTCTCATAAAGAAAAAGAAGAAGAGAATCTTTTGTTTTTGACAAAAGAACAATTTTCCCTTGTCCAAGGCATTACCAAATATTCGCATAATTTAATTTATGGAAGTCCCGGTTCTGGGAAATCCATTTTATGTGGAGAACTTGCCTTACAATATGCCAGAAAAGGTAAAAAAGTTTTATTATGGCAAGGGGCAAAAGCCTTGTACGAAATTTGGAAGGAAGAACTTTCCCAAATCCCAGAAAAAAACAATATCGAACTGATCTCTCACTACAAAGAAATCAATCATAACCATATTGATATCCTCATCGCTGATGGAATTGAAGAGTCACTCAAGGAAGAACCAAACAAAGGCATTTTATTGTACCTTTCCAAATTCTTTTGGGAAGAAAAAGAATGGATTCTTTTTGTCTCCAGACGACTCAAATACACATCCATTCCTTTTTTGGATTACATTCAAACTTTACCTCAACATGTCTGGGACATCAAACGAAACATTCGAAATTCACCTGAGATCGTCAATTTTGCCAATGCACTCCTAAATGATTTTTCAGAATCACCAGTGCAGAATAATTTGTCCGACATTCAATTCATCAAAAACGATGAGGACCTAACAGATCAAATTCGGTGGTGTTATGGATATGCAAAAAAAGTCTTAGAAATTGAAAACGATGAGATTGTTGTTTTGTATCGGTCGGAAGAATCCATCCAAACCAATGGTCTAAAACAATTTTTAACAGAAAACGAGATGCGTCATTATCATTACAAAGATTTTGCAGGAATGGAAGAAACCTGTGGGATTTTGATTGGTTTTGAAGATTGGCACCTAACGGAAACCAAAACAATTTTAGCAGAAACCATTTTGAAAATTAGAAGTTTGGTTTGTGTTTTTTATCCACCAAACGAAGAAGATGTGATCCAAGGCATTTTAAAAAAAAGTGACTCTGGCCCGTAAGCCGGATTCTGTTTTAGGCGATCATTTATCTAATGCTCTCTACCCACAACCTGGCGGGACAGGCTCATAACGGTTGTTTACTTGAGATTGCACATCGGAGGGTTTACCAAGCCTTTGTTTTTACAAACAAAGCGGTGGGCTCTTACCCCACCATTTCACCCTTACCTACCAAAGAGTAGGCGGTATTCTTTCTGTTGCACTTTCCGTCCCTTCCTTCCTATTTCTAGAAAGAAAAAGCCCAAGCATTACTTGGTCCGATTGTCCCCTAGTGTCCGGACTTTCCTCCCCCTTCCTTCCAGTGGGAAGAAAAAAGGCGATCGCTCGGCCAGAGTCTCTTTCATAGAATTGCACATTCTTTCGCCGTCGAGGAGTATTTCGAACCATTGGCACAATTTATGCAATTTGATCAGTGAATTGAAAAAGCCAAGGACCAAGCGTATGAAGATTACCCATTTCGCACTTTTTTTCATCATTTCCCATGGATTGTGGGCAGACACAAGCCTAGACCAAACCGTTTCGGAAATCTTGGAACAAACACGTCTGTCACGGATTCCTGCTGTCATTTCCCAATTGGAAGAAAGATCCTCTCAAAAAGTAAAAACGGGGGATTACCTCTCTGCCAGAGAGGATTTAAAGAAAGCCATCCTCCTGAAACAATCCATTGGTATGAAAGATTCGGAAGGCAACGCACAGTTATTATTCCAAATGGCAAACTTAGAAACAAAGTTAGGCCATAGTTGCGAAGCCCTTCATTATTCGTCCCTTGCCAAACAAATTGTCCGCAAAGTAAACCTTCGGGGAGAGATTTCCTCCTCTACCCTAAACCGAGGACAAACAGCAGGCAAATGGGAAAGTTGTGAAGAAGTATCTTGGTTACAAGACTAAAAACAAATCGGTAGTGTTGTCACTACCGTACGTTTTGTTCAAATGGATCGATTCAGTCCGCTTTTTGAAATTTTAGGGAAGCAGAATTCACACAATAACGAAGTCCCGTCGGTTGAGGTCCATCAGGGAACACATGACCCAAATGGGCTCCACAATTTTGGCACATGATTTCGGTTCGCACCATCCCATGAGTTTTGTCGGTTTCGGTAGCTATGGCTTCTTTTCGAACTGGTTCATAATAACTAGGCCAACCACTGCCTGAATCATATTTGGTATCAGAGGAAAACAAAGCTTCTCCACAACAAACACAAAGATATGTACCTTTTTCTTTGTGTGCATAGTATTCGCCAGTGAACGGCCGTTCGGTGCCTTTTTCTCTTGTCACTTGGTATTGCAGAGGGGTTAGATTCTTTTTCCAATTTTCTTTTTCCATCCGATTCTCCTTCTAGTAATTGAGATTTAGTATCAATATCGCATTTTATTTTTTTAGGAACTGACAATCTTGTGACAGTTACAAGATTGTATTTGATAGAATAAAATTATGTGGTCAAACCTGATTCTACTCCATACAACTGATCCGAAACCCAAAACCTTAGACGATTCTCGCCTAGAGGTTTGGCAGACATGCCAGCGGACTCTTGTTTTCACGGATAAGAGGATTTTTCCCTTGGAAGAAGGAAGGGAACGATTTTTGGATGGATGGGAAATTTACCACGGTTACGAAGCCTATCGCTTTTTATTGGAAGTGGTTGCAGGTTTACGTTCCAAACTCTTGGGAGAATCCGAAATCCAAGCTCAGTTTCGCGATCGTTTCCGCGAAGAAAACACTTGTGGTTCCACGTTTGCATTGTCTCTTCTTCGCTTGCGAGACCAAATCTTAGAACAAACAAAACAAATTCGATCCAAATACCTTACCGGGATTGGAAGACAAACTTACGGAAGTGTTACCGAGTCTTATTTACAAAATCATAAAGTTGTCACACTCCTAGGAACGGGAAAACTGGTGGACTCCATTTTACCTTACCTTGTCTCCAAACAAAAACAAGTTCGTTTGATTGGTAGAAACCAAAATCGATTAACAGAACTAAACCAAATCTATCCAAACATTACTACCTATCATTGGGAAGATTACCAACCGAAAAATGAAGCCATCGTGATTGCTTCTAGTTTTTTACCATTTAACTGGGATGAGATGATAAAATCTTCCTCTCTCATCCTTGACTTTAGAGAAAATTCGAGTGAAAACAAAGGATATGATCACTATATCCCTCTTTCCCAAATTCTGAATGACTTACAAGAAACTGACGAACAAATTCAATCTGTGAAAATGGATTTACAATACTTTCTGACAGAACTCACAAGAGAACGGGAAGAAGAACAAATACATATTATGAATGGATGGGAAGATTTACTTGTCTGAAACAATCAAAATAGGAGGAAGATCCTCCCTACTCTCTCGCATTCAAGTTCACACTGCCACCTATGCTTTAAAAGAAAAAAACAAAGACCTAAATTTCGAAACTGTTTTTCGGGAATCCACGGGAGACAAAGACCTTACCACTCCTCTTTGGCAATTTGCGGGACAAGGGATTTTTACCAAAGATTTACAAGAAGACTTACTACAACATAAAGTTGATATTGTGATCCATTCATTTAAAGATATGGATCTTAAGGAAAGAAAAGAAACGACTCTGATACCAATTCTCCGAAGAGAAGATGTAAGAGATGTCCTTCTTTTCAAAAAAAATAAATGGATCAACTTACCAAATGAAATCACCATTTTAACTTCTTCACCAAGAAGAGAATACCATATCAAAGAATTTTTAAAAAACTACTTCCCTACTCCCATCAATCAGTTTGAACTCAAAATCGAATCCGTTCGAGGAAATATCCAAACAAGGCTTCGTAAGTATTTGGACCATGAATCGGGTGGGATTTTAGTCGCAAAAGCTGCCTTAGATCGCATCTTAAATTTCCAAGACAAAGAAAACCTCTTACCGGAACTAAAAGAGATCAAACAACTAATCCGGGATACATTAAATCTTTCGCTGTTTATGGTGTTACCTTCTTCCATTTTTCCAAGTGCTCCCGCACAAGGAGCGTTATGTGCAGAAATCAGAAAAGAAGACAAACATCTAGAAACGTTATTACGAGAAATCTCTGATCCAGAATCTCAACTAACAGCGGAAGAAGAGAGAAAAATTTTATCCGAGTACGGTGGGGGTTGCCACCAAAAAATTGGAGTCTCCGTTTTACAAAGGGATTATGGAAAAATCACTTTTATTCGAGGGATTACAGAAGATGGAAAAGTCCTATATACCAAAGAACTTTCGGATAGCCCAAAACTATCTTTCTCCAAAGAGGAAGTTTGGCCACCTAACGCTAAAATGGCGGCTAGACAAAGAGAACGACTCACCTATTCGATTCCCAAAGATGTCGATGTATTTGTATCTCGAGGGTATGCATTTCCTTTAGATTTATCAGTCAATCCAAGTAACCAAATCCTTTGGTCCGCTGGTCTTTCCACTTGGAAGGACCTTGCACTTCGGGGTTTTTGGGTGAATGGAACCTGTGATGGTCTAGGCGAAAGTGAACCTCCCGAAATTGAATCCATCTTAGGGCGAAAACCCAAGTTTGTTAAACTCACCCATATGGATTCGGATCAACATTCCAGTGTTTATCCCGTGGTTCCCACTTACTTTGTATCGGCACCTGAAATCCCCATTCCCTTTGATCCATCTAAGATCAAAGCAGCTTACTGGAGGAGCGGATCCGAATTTGATATCGTGACCAAACGTTACCCTGAACTTTTGAATGTCATTCATTTCGTAGGACCAGGTTCTACATTTCATAAAATAAAACACGCGCTAGGTGAAGAAGGCTCCAATAACAAAGTTTTTGTTTCCTTATCTTTTGAATCTTGGGTGGAAAGGTATATCAAACCATGAAAAAACATACTCTTCGTTTACGTTCCAACAAATTCCTTCGCCATTTGAGTGAATCTGGTTCTTTAAATGCTAACAAAATGATCCAACCTCTTTTTTTAGTGGAAGGTCTGACAGAAAAAGAACCCATCAAAGGTTTACCAGAAGTGTATCGGGAAACAAACAAGTCGATCTTCACACAAATCGAATCTGATCTAAAAGCTGGTGTTTCGCAATTTTTGCTCTTTATGGTACCAAGTGCGAAATCTGATACAGATTTCTCCAAAGAGTTTTACCAAACAAATATCAGTGCGATTAAAAAAACTTTTCCAGAAATGTTTTTATGGTTAGATACCTGTATCTGCTCCGTGACAACAACAGGGCATTGTTGCCATTTTCATCCACAAGGAACCATTGATTTAAAATTAACCTTACATCGGTTATCCGAACTTGCTTTAATTTATGCAGATGCTGGTGCTGATGGTATTGCACCGAGTGATATGATGGATGGAAGGGTGGCATCTCACAGAAAGATATTAGATGAAAACAACCATTCTCATGTTCCCATCATGAGTTACTCCACCAAATTCAAAAGTCATTTTTATGGCCCATTCCGAGGTGCTGCCGACTCCTCACCACAGTTTGGCGACAGAAGTGGTTATCAATTGGACGTAAGAGATAGAGATACCGCCATTCATACATCTATTCGAGATAAAGAAGAAGGTGCTGATTTACTCATGGTAAAACCAGGTATGACAGCTATTGACTTAATTGGTCCTATCAAAGAAAAAACTGGACTCCCAACTGGTGCTTACCAAGTGAGTGGAGAGTATGCTAGTTTAGTGTATTTAGCCAAAGAAGGTTTTTTAGATTTTGAAGATGGTCTCAGAGAAACTTGGGATGTGTTCCGTAGAGCAGGTTCTTCTTTTCTCATCACATATGGTGCAAGGATTGCACAAAGGATGTATTCATGAATTCGGAAGATTTATTCCAAAGATCCAAACAAGTAGTTCCTGGTGGTGTACATAGCCCCGTTCGTTCTTTTTCCTCTGTGGGTGGCACTCCGATTTTTTTTAAAGAAGCAAATGGCGCCTATCTCACGTCAGTCGAAGACAAAAACTACATCGACTATTGTTTGAGTTTTGGCCCACTCCTTTTTGGTCACAGGAATCCTGAGATCCAAGAAGTGGTAGAAGACACAGTCAGGAAAGCTTGGTCGTTTGGAGCCTGTGAGCCGTATTCATTGGAACTTGCAGAATTCATTACCGAACGTATTCCATGGGTGGAAAAAATTCGTTTTGTGAACTCTGGCACAGAAGCCGTCATGAGTGCACTTCGTGTGGCAAGAGCCGCCACGGGTCGGAACAAAATTTTAAAGTTCGATGGTTGTTACCATGGCCACCTCGATCAACTTTTGGTGAAATCAGGATCTGGCCTTGCAGGACTTAGTTCTAGCGATAGCAAAGGGATTGGACCTGAAATCATCCAAAACACTCTTGTCCTTCCTTTAGATGATGAAACAAAGTTAGAAGAGTTGTTTCAAAGAGAAGGATCCAATATCGCTTGTTTGGCGATTGAACCTCTTCCAGCCAATTATGGCCTACTCCCACAACGAATTGAATTTTTAAAAAAATGTCGTGAGTTAACCACAAAGTATGGAGTATTATTACTCTTTGATGAAGTGATCTCGGGTTTTCGAGTTTCCTTCCATGGAATGGCAGGAATCACAGGCATAGTTCCTGACCTCGTATGTTATGGAAAAATAATAGGTGGTGGTTTTCCTGTTGGAGCCTATGCTGGAAAAAAAGATCTGATGGATCTTGTTGCACCCAGTGGCCCCGTGTATCAAGCGGGTACTCTGTCAGCCAATCCGATTGGTATGCGAGCAGGTCTCAAAACTCTGACCAAAGCATGGAACGAAAATCCTTACCCATGTTTGGAATCTACCACCAAACAATTAACAGATGGAATTTTAAAACTTTTAACAGAAGCTGGGGATCCCAATTGGGAAGCCGTAACTTTTGGAAGTTTATTTTGGCTCAAAGGCAAAACAGAAAAACCGATCAGGACAATCGCAGACATTCCGAGCACTCACAAATCTAATTTTGCGACTCTTTTTCATAAACTCCTCAAACAAGGTGTATATTTAGCACCCAGTGGTTATGAAGTTGGATTTTTATCCACAGCCCACACCAAAGAAATCATCGATCTCACACTTGAAAAAACCAAACAAGCATTACAGGACTAAAAATGATCACTACAAAATACCACAATGAAAGATTTGCAAACGCGATTCAATTAGTCCCTCAAAATGTACCACCCATTTGGTTTATGCGCCAAGCGGGTCGTTACCATTCACACTACCGTAAACTAAAAGAAACACATAGTTTTATGGAACTTTGCAAAGTGCCGGAGCTGGCTGCAGAAGTGGCCCTTGGCCCCGTCAAAGAATTTGGCTTTGATGTGAGTATCTTATTTTCTGATTTACTTTTTCCTTTAGAAGCCTTAGGGATGGGACTTACATACGATCCAGGCCCTAAACTATCTTTTTCACTCACCTCCATTTCGGATTTAAACAAACTAAAACCTGTAGAGGAAGCGATCGAAGGATTATACTTTCAAAAGGAAGCAGTCATTCGGACAAGAGAAGTCTTACCGAAAGATGTATCTCTCATTGGATTTGTCGGTGGTCCGTTCACACTCATGACCTATGCAAGCATTGGTAAACATGATGGAAACTTATCCTTTATCAAAACCAACCAAAACTTTGTAGACCAGTTTTATACAATTTTACTTCCTCTTCTCAAAAAGAATATCGAGTTACAGTTGCAAGGTGGTGCAGAAGTCGTTATGATTTTTGACACGGCGGCAGGCATGCTCGATCCAAACAATTTTCGGCGGTATGTGACTGATCCCATTACGGATCTCACAAAAACGTTTCCCAATCAAATTGGTTATTATGCAAAAAATTCCACAGAATCACAAATCCGACAAATCCATTCTATATCCCAATTAGTTGGATTTGGAGTTGACCATCGATTTCATATGGAATCCGTATTACAAGAATTTGGTGGAAAAGGATTTCTCCAGGGCAATTTTGACCAGGAACTTTTATTTGCTGATCAATCCACTTTGAAACAAAAAATCCATGAGTATCTTTCTCCAATCAAAGATATGGATCCAAAAGATAGAGTTGGTTGGGTGGCAGGTCTTGGGCATGGGGTTTTACAATTCACACCAGAAGAATCTGTGCATTTACTCATCGAAACAACAAGAAAGGTGTTTAACACATGAAACACTTACTAGAAAAATACGACACCCCTGCACCACGGTACACCAGTTATCCAACAGTGCCATATTGGACAGATTCTCCCACTACCGAAGAATGTATAGAGTCCCTAGATAAATACCTCTCTCCGAAAGAATCAAAACTTGCTCTTTACCTACATATCCCTTTTTGTGAAACACTTTGTACATTTTGCGGTTGTAATACCTCGATTACAAAGAACCATTCTGTCGAAGAACCGTATGTGACTGCCATCCAAAAGGAACTGGCTTTATACATCCAAAGAGTTCAAAATCTAAAGGGAAAAGAATTAAGTGAACTTCACTTAGGTGGAGGAAGCCCCACCTATTTATCCGATTACAACCTTCAGTCCACCATTGAATTCATATTAAACCAATTGGCTCCTGCAAACGACCCACAGTATTCGATTGAAGTGGATCCGAGAAGAACAAGAGTTTCTCAACTTGGTTTATTACATAAATTGGGTTTCAAACGAATTAGTTTAGGAGTGCAAGATTTTGATCCCGAGGTCCAAAGACTTGTGAATCGAATCCAACCTTTTGAACTGACAGAGAATATCACCTTAGAAGCAAGATCCCTTGGATTTGATTCGGTGAACTTTGATTTGATTTACGGTTTACCCAAACAGTCACTCGATTCCATGAAATACACAATGGAAAAAACCTTAGAACTCAAACCAGATCGTATCGCGTTTTATTCCTATGCCCATGTCCCATGGATTAAGGCATCACAGCGACTCTTCACAGAAGCAGATTTGCCTGAGCCAACACTCAAACGAGAGTTATATGAACTCGGCAGATCCATTCTGGAAAAGGAAGGATACCGGGAAATTGGAATGGATCACTTTGCCCTACCCCATGATAAATTGTGGAAAGCATTTCATTCCAAACAATTACACCGAAACTTTATGGGATATAGTGATTCAAAAACAGATGTGATGTTAGGTCTCGGTTCTTCTGCTATTTCCGAAACACCCAATTTATTTTTCCAAAACATCAAACTTGAAATGAAATATCGTAAGTCTTTAGTGGATGGCAACTTACCGATTTTTCGAGGTCACAAACTCACAAACACCGACCAATTGAGAAAACAATTGATTTTGGATCTAATGACTTCTTGGCAAGTGGTTGTCCCAAACGATTTACAAAACCATGTGAAAGGTTTTTTACAAGAGATGGAGTCTGACAAACTAGTTACTTGGAAAGAGGGAACACTTATTGTCACAGAATTGGGAAAACCATATTTACGAATTGTCGCGATGGCCTTTGACGAAAAACTCCAAAAAAGCCAACCTACAGGTCCTGTGTTTTCCAAAGCGATATGAAAGAAGAAGTTCATATTTTTGGGGGAGGCATTACAGGTCTTTTTTTAGCTTACCACCATGTCAAACAAGGGAACCTTGTCACTCTCTATGAGGAGAATGAAACTCTGGGTGGTGTCATTGGAACCAAAAAGGAACGGGAAGGACTTGTAGAACAAGCTGCCAACGGAATCCTTTTGACAGATGACATCAAATCTATGTTAGATGACATAGGACTCAGACCTGTTTTCCCTAAAAAAGCTTCTAAACGAAGGTATTTTTGGACTAACCAAAAACTCTCTCAATTCCCCATCTCAATTCTTTCGGGAACCAAACTACTGTATTCTATTTTTCTCAAAAAACTGAAATTTGATCCCAATCTTAATTTTGAAGAATGGGGAAATCAAATGTTTGGTTCCTCCGTGACAAAAAACATTATAGAACCAGCATTAGGTGGTATTTACGGAACCCGTTTGCAAGAATTACATGCCGAAACTATTTTTTCCAAATGGAATGGAGATGGCAAAAGCACCATTTTCCAAGAAATCAATAAACACAAAAAGGAAACCTATGGAACTGTATCGTTTCCAAATGGAATGGGCGATTTAGTTTCCCATTTGGTAACCTATTTATCTCCAAAAATCAAAATTCAAACTGGTTTTACTTTATCAAATTTATCTCAAATCCAAACTCTAAAAGGTTCCATTCGCATCTGTATTTCTTTAAAAAAACTAATCCCTGTTTTAGGTTCTCTCTTAAAACCAGAAGTGATACCCAATTTACTATCCATTTCCACCATCACAAGGTTTGGTGAAACAAAACTTACAAAAAAACCTTGTTTTGGAGTCTTGTTTGGAAAAGGAGAAGGCATTCAGGCATTAGGAGTCCTTTGTAATTCGGATATCTTTGATGGGAGAGTGAAAGATGGTTTCCATTCCGAAACTTGGATTTATCCAAACCTTTCCGGATTCGATACAAAACAAATCGAATCCATCTTAGAATCAGATCGGACAAAGATCACAAAACAAGCGGAAACGGCAAAAGCAATATACAAAACCACTTGGGAAGGGGTTTTCCCCGCTTATGATCGAAAATTATTTTTATTTAACCAAACATTGGATCAAATCGAATCTGATTGGCAAAAAAATGGTTTGGACATCAAGTGTTTTGGGAATTATCGAAAAGGAATCGGACTTAGATCCCTATTTGAATCGACAATGATTTAACGACTCCCCTCCTCTTTCTTTACAAATACAATGATGAATTGATTGATCAGCTTCTAACACTCGTTCTGCTAAAAAAGTCAGAAATGGTTCATAGATTCCCAAAGCAGGAATTCTCACAAAAGACTTCCCTCCCGATACTAAACATAGTTCTTTGAATTGTTCACCGATTTCTTCTAATGTTTCTAAGTGATCACTCACAAAACTAATCGGATAAACTGCGACGTGTTTTCCTTTGTTTGCTAATTCTGTTATTTTTTGGATGCTACTTGGCTCAGTCCACTTGGCAGGTCCCACCTTACTTTGGTAAGAGATATGAACTTCCCCTCTGTAACCAAATTTACGAAGTTCTTGTGTGATTCCACTCACTGAGGTTTCCACTTCTTCCATATAACGATCCCCTTTCTTAATGAGTCGCATAGGAACACCATGTGCAGAAAAAACTAAATCCAAATCTTTCCAATCACAGTTGGGAATCTCTTCGGGATAATGTAAAAATAAATCCTTTTGCAGTTTGTTTGTAAAAAACTCAAAGATAAACTGAGCTGTGATTTGGTGAAACTTTGGATCCAAGCCAAAATGTGGGATATAACCACCACTACCGACTGGGCACTCCCCAAATTTTGTTTCTAAAATGGCTAAAGTGGATAAAACGGTAGAACGAGAAAACTGTGGATATAAGGGTAAATAAAACGTATTGGCATTTGGTTTCGTAAATTCAGATTCTCTAATATTCGGATAACCACAAGCCATTGCCACTTTTACTTTCCAAGTTTTACCGGTCGTTTTTGTAAGAATTTTTTCTAAAATTTTTCCTTGTTTTTCTGTTTCATCCACAAGTGGGGAACCACCACCAAATCCCATCGATTCATATGTTTTTTGCACTTTTGGTGCTCTTTTTTTAGCGATGAAACGCGCGAGACGAATTCGAAAAAATTCAGGTAAAGGTAAATCAAATACGAAAGGATCAGAAAATAAATCCTTTAAAAAAACTTCTATTTCTTTTGAAGTTCTCGGACCTCCTAAGTTGACTAGGATCAGTGTATTTTCTTGGTTAGTTGTCATAGGTGATGTAGTCACAGTGCGGGTAACGAGAACAAAAATAAATGGTTTTTCCATTTTTCCCAAGTTTGGTTTTCACAAAACCTTCTTTACACTTAGGGCATTTTTGACTCGCACTTGTATTGAAACTTAGACTTTGTTTTTCATCCATTGGATTTCGTTTCGCTTGAAATGATTGTTTCTGGTCTTCTTTTGTATCCGAAAGAATTCTTTGTTTGGTTCCCTTTGTCGTTTTGGAGGGAGCTTGTGAATTCTGAGTTTCCTCTTCTATTTTTTTTCGAGGCGATTTTAGAATCTTTTGAAGGTCTTCATAAAATTTAGTTACAAGACTCACTCTTGATTCTTTTTCTTCCGTAATTTGGTCAAGTTGTGATTCTAATTCTTTGGTAAACGACTCTCCAATCATTTCCTGGAAATTTAAGAATAGATACGCATCCACTTTCAAACCTAATCCAGAAGGTCCGATGTTCTTTTGGTATTCGACGATGTATTTTCTTTTGAGTAAAGTTTCAAGGATCGTAGCATAGGTGGAGGGACGACCAACACCAGTATCTTCCATCTTTTGGATCAACTTTCCCTGTGTATAACGAGTAGGTGGTTCTGTTACTTTTTCTTCCATGGAAAAAGTTTGGTAGTGAAACGGATCTCCCACTTTGGCTTCTGGGAATTCTCTGTGCCGTTTTTCTACTGGCTTTGGAAACTGTTTGAAACCAGAATCAAAAATTGTTTCGGAAGAATAGACAAAGAGATGGTTTCCAATCGGGAACTCAAACACAACTTCTTCGCCTGTTTCTGGTTTCATGAGAGAAACCAAAAAACGTTCCCAAATCAATTGGTAAAGTTTAGCTTCATCGGTATTTAAAAACGATCGGATTTTATCTGGTGTGAAATGAGGATTAATCGGGATGACCGCTTCATGGGCATCTTGGGAAAACTTTTTTTGTTTGGACTGATCCCTTTTTTTTTCAGAAACTAGGTTTGGGTAATTTGTTTTTAAATAATCTTCACCTAACTTACGTTTTGAATCAGAAACCCGAGTGCTATCGGAACGCATATAGGTAATGAGTCCTACCGTTTCTCCCGTATTTAATTTTTTTCCCTCAAACAAACTTTGAGCGAGCCTCATTGTTTTTTTAGAATCAAATTTTAAAGTTCGGAAACTGGATTCGAGTAAACTAGCAGTCGAAAATGCCTTGGGTGGATTTCGATTAATTTTTTTGGTTTTGATTTTGGATAATTTTAAAGTCTCTAGACGAGAAGGTTCGGGTTTAATTTGAATTTCGTTTAGAATCGAATGGATATCGTTTTCTTTTAGTTTCTCTTTTGATTGGTATTTCAGTTCTATCTTCTGACCGAGGAAACTTCCCTGTAATTTCAGTTGAAAATAGTTTTCCTTGGAAAAATTTTGGATCTCTTTTTCTCGTTCACATATCCAATGTAATACGGTAGATTGGACTCGTCCTGCGGAAAGAGATGGAATTTTTAACCTTCTCCACAAATCCGGAGAAACCTCAAATCCAAAAATACGATCTACCACACGTCTAGCGATTTGAGATTCAACAGCTTGCCAATCGAGACCAACCTTTTTTTGTAACTGAAGCCTTAATTCTTCTTTTGTGATCTCTTTTAATCGCAAACGATACATTGGTTTTTTTAATTTCCCAAGTTCATCAAAACAATGTTTGGCGATAATTTCCCCTTCTCGATCAGGATCACTGGCGATGTAAATCGAAGATGATTTTTTGGCTTTGGTTAAGATCGTAGAAAAAAGATTTTTTTTTCCTTTGAGCCATTCATACTCTGGTTCAAAAGAATTTGCAAAGTCCACCCCATAAGATTTAGATGGCAGGTCTTTGATATGACCCTTGGTGGCAACAACCACCCAATCCTTACCTAAGTAAGAAGAGATGGTTGCCGCTTTTGTTGGTGATTCGACAATTAATAGATTGGTGATTTCAAAACCTCACTTAACAATCTTTAAACGAAAAGACCTTCAACAGATAAATATCTTTCTCCTGTATCGTAACAGAATGTAAGAACCTTAGAACCAGCAGGAATTTCTTTTAATTTTTTAGAAACTGCCGCAAGACTTGCTCCGGAAGATGTTCCAATAAAAATCCCTTCTTTTTTAGCAGCAAGAACAGCCATGGTAAAAGATTCTTCTTTTCCTACAGTGATGATTCCATCAAGTAATTCTGTTTTACAGTTTTTAGGAATGAATCCAGCACCAATCCCTTGTAAGGGGTGTGGGCCTGGTTTTCCACCACTGAGAACAGGAGAACCTTCAGGTTCCACTGCGAATACTTTGAGTTTTGGAAATCGTTTTTTTAAGTTTTCAGCACAACCAGAAATATGACCACCAGTCCCTACTCCTGTGATGATGTAATCCAAACCATCTGGGAAATCTTTTGCAATTTCTTCCGCAGTTTTTTCTCTGTGCACTTGGATATTGGCTTCGTTTTCAAACTGTTGAGGCATCCAAGCATTTGGATTGGCCGCTACCATTTCTTGCGCTTTGGCAATGGCACCTGGCATTCCTTTTTCTCTAGGAGTGAGTTCAAATTTAGCACCATAGGCAGCCATAATTCGGCGTCTTTCCACAGACATGTGTTCAGGCATCACAAGAGTGATCGCATAACCTTTGACAGCTGCAACCATCGCAAGACCAATTCCTGTATTTCCAGATGTTGGCTCCACAATGATGGAATCTTTTTTGAGTTTTCCTGATTTTTCTGCATCTTCGATCATCGCAAGAGCAATCCGATCTTTTATAGATCCACCTGGATTTTGTCTTTCGAGTTTCATATAAACTTCGTGATCGGTTCCAAATAAACGAGACAATTTTACATGTGGTGTGTTGCCAATGGCATCTAAAATACTATTAAATTTCATAATTTCTCCGTTTAGATCACATTTTTAAAAAAAATCTAGATTTGTCCACAATGAATTCATGGATCTTTACGGGTTACGAAATGAAATTAGGTAAGAGTAATCTTCTTTCATTTGTGATAAAACAATGGGGTGGTTTTCTACTTGAATCGCCTTTTCCAAGTAAGGTGCTGCAATACGAAGGTCCAATCGACGTAAGGCTTCAGAAGCCTTTTTTCGAACTTCGGGATCAATATCGGAAAGTGTTTCTGTCACTGTCCTAAAATTTTGGTTAGGAAGTCGTTCTATCCCAACGATGGCAGAAAGCATGGATATTTTTGCATAAGGATTTTGTTCTTTTCCAAGACTTTCCGAAAGTGTGGATAAAAATTCTTTGCGATTCGATTCGTACATGGCATCCGCAGAAGAACTTCGGATATAAAAATTGGGGTGTGCCAAAGCTTGTTTGAGGGTAGTTTCCGTTGCCTCTGAAAAGGTCAGAGAACCTAATGCCCGTAAGATCTCACCACAAGCCAATACCATTGAAATCTCCCCATCTTCATAAAAATAAGGACTAGAATTGGAATGGCGGCCAGAAACTCCATCACTGATCTTTCTTGGTTTTGTGACGTTGTGTTCTACAAGATTTGGTGATTCTTTTTGGAAGGTTTTGATGAGAACAGGGACCGCGATTTTATCTCCTTTTTTGGCCAAAGCTTTGGCAGCATAAAATTTAACCGCAGGTGCATTGGTTTCACTTGTTGGAAAATTGGGTGTTCCTTCCAAGGCAGAAAGAATGTCACGAACACCTCTATTAGACTTAATGAATGTTAATCGATCAATGGCATCTCTGATTTCAAAAATGTCTGAGGAATTTAATCGTTTCCTTTGTGTTTCAAAAAAGACATCGTTTTGTTCGGAATACAATCCTAGCGATAACAAAAAAAAGAGACACAGAACATATTGGAATTTCATTCATTCCCCCCTGAAAGTGGAGAATAGTGTAACCGATTTTGGTTAATTTTCTTTTAATTTTTCTGCGACTTCTTTTAATTTTTCGGAAAGGTCGCCTAAGGTTGCCTTGTCTTCTTCCAAAATGGATTGGCTGAATTTTTCCAAATCCTTTTGGATTTGTTCCTTTTTTTCACTCGCGCGGGAAGCCATTTTGCGTAGTAAATCCTCTCGGTAGAGGCTAAAATCCACTTCCTTCAATTCCCCAAGTTCCACCATGGAATTGACAATTTTCTCCAATCGTTCGCGGGTGAGGTAGTTGGCACCAATTCCGCCGAGGACTAGACGTTCAAAAAGACCAGAAATATCGCGGCCAGTTTCCCGAATGAGTGCCGTTAACATAAAATTGGAAAAATCTTCGTTTCGTTGTCCAAGGCTCACTTTGAGAAAGGTTTGTCCGAGGATCTTGGGTGTGATGTCTTCCCCTGATAAATTGTCTTGGACTTTGATTTCTTCTCCTCCAATGATCATCTTTGCCACATCTTCCAGAGTGATAGTAGAACTAGTTTCTGGATCATAAAGTCGGCGGTTGGCGTATCGCTTGAGGAGCTTCATTGGAGATGCTTTTTAAAATGACTTTCAAGCCTAGGGGGTCAACTAAAATACAATCGTATGGACTCACTATTCGGTGCCGTTTTGACACAACTTCCAGAACGAGAAAAAGAACTTTTAATTTCTTGGTTACAAGTGAATGGACTCGTAGTGAAAGAATGTACAAACAAAAACTGGAAAGACTTTCCTGATTCCATCAAAGTTTTTGCCAAACCAACATCGGAACTAACAAAAGAACTATTAGATTGGAGCATAGAACCAATCTTATGCGGAATGTTTACCAAAGAAGAAAAAGATTCCTATCAAAAAACGGGAGTTTCCTTACTTTGGGACAAGGCTTTTTCCCAAATCCATAGCCTTCCCATTCGTCCATTACCTGAAAAAAAATTAACATGGATTGTTTGCACGAAAAATCCAACCTTCGACCAAAACATTTTGAAATTTTTAAAATCATTAGGATATCAGGTTTATGCAGAAGCCAATCCCGAATTTTTAGTCAAAAGATTGTTAGTCGGCCCTTGTCATGTTTTAATTTTGGATTGGGACATGTTGGATGCAAAAACTCTTGTTCCTACTTTGCAAAAAATAAAAAATGAAAAGCCATTTCTTTCCATCGGAATCAAAGATTTTAACAAAGAACATTTGTATAGAGATCTCAAGATGGGAATGAGTAGTATTTCGGAAGTGCTGATTGGCGGAAATGAGTTTTGGAAAGTATTTTTAGATAGTTTTCCAATGTCGGAAGAAACAAGTGAAAGGAAATATTGGAAAGAATCTTCCCAGGCTCTTTCCAAACTGAGTTTTACCTTTCAAGAAAAACGGATTCCAGTCTCGATGAAAATCAGTGAAACAACGATTGTATCGGCAATTCCAGAACATACGGAACTTTTCCATTGCATCGATTTGTTTCGTTGGTTATCAGTAATATAATCCATATAATTTTGGATTATAAGTTTTAGCTAGGGAGAGATATCTTTTTTTAGTGAATTCTTCATTCAAATAACAACATATCATCACTGGAAAGTTCCCCTGCCCCACGGTTAGGAAAAGCTTGTTCAAAAAATAAAGCTGCTAGTAAATCAAAGTCCTCATCTTCCTCTCGCCCTTCTAATTCCCAAAGTTCGTTCCTCCGTTTGATGAGAAGTGACACAGTTGCATCTTCTAAGGCAAAATCAATTTTCAAACGATTGAGGGTACGAATCCAATAATTCAAATTATAGATACTATAATCTCGAAAGTAAGTAAGACCTGCAATGGTGGGTTCATATTTAAGAAGTGCTTCAGTTAAGTAACAAGCAGTTTTTAAATCTTCGGTTGCACCAGTTTCTTTGTAGTTACGATAGATATGATGAATGGTTTCATGCATCGACATTGTGGAATGATAGGAATCTTCAATGAGGCGGATGGACTCAGGGTTCGATTCCATATACGCAAAGATGTCTACAATCTCACCTTTTTCCTTGGCTTCTTTTCTTGCTTTGTCAGAGGATTCTTCTGTGACCTCTGGATCCACAAGGTAAATAAATAGATATTTGGTTTCGAAAGCAAATCTGGATTCTTTGGGAATGTAATATTCAATCCAAATTGGTTCTTTGTAATAGTCGATGGATTCTTGGAAACTGAGTTCGGGAGTGACTTTGAGGGACTTTAGTTTTTTGACGTCATCAGTGATGACTTTTTTTCCTTCAACCCTGGTTTTACTTCGTTTGATTTGGCGAAGTTCCGACTTATTTAAAAGTGGCTTGGGTTTGAAGCTCGAGTCCATGTTATACTATCGACATTTTAAAAGAATCGCAAAAGAAAAGTGCGGATCCAAAATCCAATGGGACTCAGAATTCCAGAATCGGCAAATACAACCTTTCCCTCTCCATTCAAAAATAAGGTAGTGGGATAAGCAGAAACCCTCCACTCTTTTAACATCCGATAGTCTGCTGTGTATAGGGGACGAGAACTATCTTTAGAAAGATTGGCAAACATCTCTTTCATCTCGTCCGAATCCTCAGATTCCAAAACCGACAAAAACATCGTATCTTTTGGCAAAAACTTCAAATTGGCTTCGAGGATGGGGGCGTAGGCCTTACAAACCGTACACCAAGTCGCCCAAAAATAGACTACCTTGGGATGGCCTTTCCAGGAATTGGCCTCCGTTGGAGTGGTCGCTAAGGCTTCTATTGGGATACTAGGTCTTGTATCTCTTGCTTTGAAATAGGCAAAGCCCAGGGTCGTTGAAAAAAAGAAAACAAAGGCAAATACGACCTTCCAACCATAAGGCAACTGTTTCCAGAATTTCATCATCTCTACTGGTAGACTGGTGATTGGCCCGATAAGTTCCCAAACATTAAAAATAAGATGAGTATTAACCAAATCACACCCGAAACAAGAACACTGACATCTGTCAGAATGGCCCTTGTTGGGTTATGGCCCATATTTTTGATGTAGATAATATAGAGAGAACGAAAAATCGCATAGACCACAATCGGCACTGTATACACCATATAAGGTGTTCCTAAACTTTTGGCCGTTTCTGGACTCACTGTATACATCACATAACTAACAAGAGTTAAAGTGGCAACAACCGCCATCATCAAATCCAAAAATTCAATCGAATACTCTTCTAAAATTTTTCGGTGTTTGCCTGCCTCGTTTTTCAGGATATTGATTTCCCCTCTTCGTTTGGAAAATCCCCAGAATAGAGCTAACATAAAAGTACAAAGTAACAACCAATGGGAAAACTCAACACCAATGACAACGGCACCCGCAATCGCACGAAGTACAAACCCAATGGAGATACTCATTACATCTAAGATTACAATATGTTTTAAAACCTTACTATACAACATATTGAATAATAAATAAAAGATCGTGAGATAAAAGAAAATGGGAGAAAGTTTATAAGAACCAATGAGAGCAATGGGTAAAATTACCCCTGTAATGGCAAGGGCGATCCCAGAATCTAAGTCACCACTGGCAAGAGGTCTGTGTTTTTTTTCAGGATGTGTTGCATCTTCTTTTTGGTCGAGAAAATCGTTGAATACATACTGACAACTTGCCACCAAAGAAAAAAACAAAAACGCCAAACAAACTTTTGTTAGAGATGGGACATCAAAAATTCGTTTTGAAAAAATCAGTCCCGCAAATAAGATCACATTTTTGATCCACTGCGGGATCCTCATTAGTTTTAGGTATAGATATATCATTTTTTCTTCAATTTATGTGCTTCGATGTATTTCATCTTCATCTTAATTGTTTTGGCACCTTCCACTTGTGGGAAAACCAAAAGAATTTGTGGATCTCTACCGGTGGTCACCATTTCCACAAGTTCCCCAGGTTGTTGTTTGCCTGCCGTTTTGATATCAGTGATTTTCAAAAAGTCTTGGTAATCTTCTGGGAGAAGGTTTTGGCTTACGACGATTTTTTTGGTATATAAGCTTTTCCCTTTACCATCCAAAATTTGAAACTCATCCAAAACAAAATGAATCCCTCTTTGTTCTAACGGATCAATCCGAATCCCACCAAATTTTGCCATTGTTTCCGGTAAGGTAAATTCATACTCATTCCATTCCCCAATTTTTTGTTTGGATACAGGTAAGGAAACCATAGCCGACTCCGATGTTTGTGGGTGGTCTTTGTCGGCAAAACTATAAAGTTTGATGGATTGGTCTTTCATCACTGGGAATTTGTATTGGTAATAAAAAACACCAAACAGAGTCAAAGAAAGGACAGACGTGATGAAGATGATACGAATTTTACGAATGGATTTAAAATGATCCAAACTTGTGAACCATTTGGATTTAAACTCTGTTTTGGATTCCTTCACTAAAAAATCATAGGTCGATAGGCAAAACTCGAAAAGATCGTTGAACTTCGATTCGTCGGTGATCTCTTCTTTTGTATAGGTAGAAAGGAACTGAAATGCTTTTGTTTTCGATTCAGGGATCACAAACGTAGACAAATCCCCGTCCCAAGGGATTTGTTTGTTTCCTTTGAGAGATTGGTAGTAATTTACCAAATCATACACAAGGTATTTCATCAAAATATTTGCATCTTCTAATTTATCATTGGAAATCAGAATCTCAAGAGTCTCCAATCGAGATTCCATTTGATTTAGTTTATGTTTCTTTTCTTTTTTTTCTGCCTCAAACTGAGTTTCTTCTGGGCTCAGATTTGGGGATTTCCACTTCGAAAGCAAAATATCTTTGAACGTCATTTTCACAACTACCAATCCTTCTTGTACCTAAAATTACTAAAACTGCTTTTTTGTTCCATTTTACCCAACTTGGATTTTTACGCCGTCATCCACCGTTCCCATTTTTGGAACACCAGAATGGCCGGTTGCCGCAATGAGAACCGTAAAAATTCCAACACGTCCTACATACATCACTGCTGCATAAAATAGTTTTTCAATATCACCTAATTGGGAAGTTAGATTCAAACTAAAACCAACAGTGGAAAAGGAAGAAATCAATTCAAAGAAAATCACATGTAAGGAATGTTGATTTTGGTCTAAAATCCCGAGTAAAATGAATACAAATGCAAGAGAAACCGTTGCTAAAAAATAAACTCGAATCGCAACTGCCACGGAATTTTTGGATACCGTTTCTCCGAATAACATGACTGGTTTGGAGGGTTGGATTACGTTTTTTAAATACGCGAGTAACAAAACAAAGGTGGTAATTTTAATACCACCTGCTGTTCCTTGGGGACCACCACCGATAAACATGAGTACGGTGATAATGATGACAGTGGCATCATTCAAATGGCCTAAGTCCATCGTGGAAAAACCAGCTGTTCTAGAACATACCGACATAAAAAACGCATTCGAAATTTTATCCACAAATTCTAAATTATGAAATGTATGAGGATTACTTCTTTCTAAAAAATAGATTCCAACAAAACCAAAAAGAAGTAAAGCGAACGATCCGTACACCAACAGCTTGGATTGGATCCGAGTTGTTTCTCCTCGTAAGTGTTTGTTATATTCTTCGATTCGATTTTCTAATATGGCAGAAAACTGAGCTGGTAATAATAAAAACCGTGGTACATTTCCAGTTTTTAATGCTTTCTCCATCATCAAGGTCTCTGCGAGGACTTCAATCCGGTAAACAATACGAACAAAAATAGTAAGTAAAATCTTTTCCAGTAATATGATCACAGGAAATCCAATCCCTCCAAAGATCACAAGTCCAGAAACAATATAGAGGGAAAATGGATCCAGACGCAGTGCACTTAAATCATCCGTGATCGAAAAACCAGCATTATTAAAAGAAGAGACAGCTGTAAAAAGAGAATAAAACCAACGAGTATTTTCCCCTTCCACACCTTCTGGCATGTGAAGATACAAACCGATGGCTCCTAAGATTTCGAGTGTGAAAGAGATGTTGATGACCGAAAGCAAAATCCGGTTCACTTCATTGGTTTCCAATGACTCCGTTTCCGCTTGGGTGTCGATGGCCGCACCGACAAAGGCATTAAAGCGCGCATTTCTAGAAATCCCTTTGGAGATGAGAAATCCAACGATCACGGTAAAACTGATGATTCCGAGGCCCCCCAGTTGGATGAGAAATAACATGATCCAATGGGTGGAATGGTTGAGTCCCGAAAGGGGGACGGGAGAAAGACCCGTCACACAAATCGAGGAAGCCGAGAGGTAGAGACTATCCACATACGACAACTCCGCCTCCTCAGAAATATAGAGGGCAAGGGAGCCAAAAATAATGGCCGCAAAAAAACCCAGACATACCACACGGGCAAATGACAAGGTTTTAAAAAATCGTTTGAAACGAGCGATTGGCATATTTCCCTATTCTCTACTTTCTCCAGGATTTTCCCTCTAAGCAAAAATCCCAAGTACTTTACAAACGCAGTCCATCTCAGATTTTGGTAGAATCAATTCAACTTTAACCTTATTTTTGAGGAAAATATGACCTCTGCGACAGAAACTAAACGCGACCCTAAATTGGATAGAATCCGTAATATCGGAATCTCTGCCCACATTGACTCTGGAAAGACAACTCTTACTGAACGTATTTTATTTTATACGAACAAAATCCACGCCATCCACGAAGTACGTGGAAAAGACGGTGTGGGTGCCACTATGGACAGTATGGACCTCGAAAGAGAAAGAGGGATCACGATCCAGTCAGCGGCAACGTATGCCACTTGGAAAGACATCACGATCAACATCATTGATACTCCGGGCCACGTAGACTTCACGATCGAAGTAGAACGTTCCCTTCGTGTCCTTGACTCGGCGATTATGGTTCTTTGTGGTGTAGCGGGAGTTCAGTCTCAGTCTATCACCGTTGACCGCCAAATGAAACGTTACAACGTTCCACGTGTTGCCTTTATCAACAAACTCGACAGAACAGGTGCAAACCCATGGAGAGTGATCGATCAACTCCGTGAAAAACTCCACCTCAATGCCCACGCTGTACAACTTCCTATCGGACTCGAAAACGATCTGAAAGGGATTGTAGACCTCGTGGAAATGAAAGCGTATTATTTTGAAGGTCCTAACGGACAAGATATCAAAATCACTGACATCCCAGAGGAACTAAAAGACCAAGCGAACGAAAAACGTGAGGCCCTTCTCGATGCAGTGTCACTCTTCAGTGACGAACTCACAGAAGAGATGTTAGAAGGAACTCCTTCTGAAGCTCGTGTCAAAGAAGCAATCCGTCGCGGTGTTCTTGCACTTAAATTTGTTCCTGTGTTTATGGGTTCTGCCTTCAAAAATAAAGGAGTTCAAAGACTTCTGGATGGAGTAGCAGACTACCTTGCATCTCCTTATGATGTAGAAAACACAGCAAAAGAGATTGGAAACGAAGAAAACGAACTCATTTTGGATTCTGATCCAGAAAAACCATTAGTATGTCTTGCCTTCAAATTGGAAGACGGACGTTACGGTCAGTTAACTTACGTTCGTGTTTACCAAGGTAGACTCGAAAAAGGGATGACGATTTACAATTCATCTAACAACAAACGCCACAACATTGGTCGTCTTGTTCGTATGCACTCCAATGAAATGGAAGATATTTCCAAAGCGGAAGCGGGAGATATCGTTGCTCTATTTGGTATCGATTGTGCATCAGGGGATACATTCACTGATGGAAAAACAAAACTCACGATGGAGTCTATGTTTGTTCCGAATCCGGTGATCTCTTTAACCATCGAATGTAAAGAGTCAAAACAACTTCCAAACCTTGCGAAGGCTCTCAACCGATTCACAAAAGAAGACCCAACCTTCCAAACAGAAATTGATAAAGAATCTGGCCAAACCATCATCAAAGGGATGGGAGAACTCCACCTTGAAGTTTACATCGAAAGGATGAAACGTGAGTATGGTGTGGATTTAGTAACGGGAGCACCGCAAGTAGCTTACCGTGAAACCATCACAAAATCAGCAGAATTTGATTACACTCATAAAAAACAAACGGGTGGTCAAGGTCAGTTCTCTCGTGTGGCTGGTTACATTGAACCAATCCCACAAGAAGAAGGAAAAGATTACGAATTCGTAGATAAAATCGTGGGTGGATCCATCCCTCGCGAATACATCGGATCTTGTGATAAAGGTTTCCGTTCTTGTTTAGAGAGAGGATCTCTCATCGGATTCCCTATCATCGGAGTTCGTTGTGTAATCAATGATGGTGCTTACCATGATGTGGATTCATCTGATATGGCATTCCAGATTGGAGCTCGTTACGGATTCCGCCAAGGTTTTTCCAAAGCGGCACCCATCATCCTCGAGCCAATCATGCGCGTAGAAGTAGAAGGACCAACAGAATTCCAAGGTGCGATCCTTGCGTCTGTAAACCAAAGACGTGGTATGATCTTAAACACAACTGAAGAGAACGGTTATGCTAAAATTGAAGCAGAAGTTCCTCTTGCTGATATGTTTGGATACTCTACTGTGCTTCGTTCTTCTACCCAAGGAAAAGCAGAGTTTGCTATGGAATTCTCCAAGTATGCTCCTGTTCCAAGAAACGTAGCAGAAGAGCTGATGAAAAAATACAAAGTCAACAACAAAGACGAAGAGTAAAACTTCGTTTTTTAGTTTTGTTCTCTTTGGAAAAGGCGGGTTCTCCCGCCTTTTTTATTGCCCTCTCTCTTTTTCATGTCGATACTTGCCTTAGGGATTGTATGCGAAAACACCTTCTTACCCTTCTATTTTGTTTCTTTTGGATTGGTTTTCCCCTTGTTTCCAAACAAAATCCCAAATCCATTCCTCCGACTACATACAGAGTCATGAAAGGTGATTCTTGGTATGGCATTGCCCGCAAAATGAAGGTATCTCCCGATGCCTTGGCAAAGTTAAACGGAAGGACCATCACAGAAAATTTATACGAAAACGAAAAATTACGAATTCCCGGTTCCAAAGAATCCATCACCCTTTCTGCAGATACCAAGGTAAAGGAACGATTCGCTTATCCTCTTCATCCCAAAGAAAAAGTGCAAAAAAAATTCTCTGAACTCACCTATGACCCATACAAAGGCATACAATTCCGTAGAGGAAATTCCTCTCTCGTTCGAGCAAGCGCCAGTGGGAAAGTAGTTCACGCGGATTACATGGATGGGTATGAAAATTTTGTGATTTTGGAACATGAAAATGGACTCTATTCGGTTTATGGAAATTTAGAAAGGATTCAAGTCACAGAAGGACAACAAGTGAAAACAAAAGATCGATTGGGAATCCTTGCCAAAGACAAAGGACTTTATTTTCAAATCAACCAAAACAAATCCATTTTAAATCCCGAATTGGTTTTAGAACGGGGCGCTGAATGACAAGACCCATTCTACTACAATCAGCATCCCTTTATCAGAATGGAAAAATGGAAACCATGGATTTGCTTTTTTCTGGAGAAAAAATCACAAAGATGGAGTCCTCCATTCCTACTAACAAAGAAATGTTTACCATTTCCTTAGTTGGAAAAAAACTCTATCCAGGTTTTATCAATTCTCACGACCATCTTCTTGCTAGTTACTTACCCAAAGTAGGTGGAACAGAAAAACACCTATCTTGGTTATCCTATGATAATTTGTATAAAAGTTCAGGTGTCTTTGCAGAACGCCAACAAATTGATCCTGAAATTTTATATTACTTAGGTGCTTATAAAAATCTATTTGCAGGTGTCACATCTGTCTTCGATCACATTCCTCATTTTGTTCAAAATCCATTCCGTGGAATTTTACCAGTCAAATTGATTTCCGATTATAGCTTAGCACATTCGGTAGGAAATTATAGTTTGAATTGGGGAGAAGGTCCTGCATTAGAATACCGAATGGCAGAACATGCAAACCTTCCTTTTGTGACTCATCTTGCAGAAGGATTAGATGATGATTCTAAACAATCACTTCGTATGTTAGAAAAGATGGATGCTCTAGGGCCTCATTCTGTTTTAGTCCATTGTTTGCCATTTGGTCCAAAAGAAGCAGATAAAATCGCAGAAAAAGCCGCCTCAGTTGTTTGGTGCCCTACTTCTAACCTTCATATCTTTGGTAAAACTACCAACATCAAACTCTTTTTAGAAAGAGGAGTTAACGTTTGTTTGGGGACAGATTCTTCCCCAAGTGGATCCAATCATTTATTAGAGGAACTAAAAACAGCAAAATCCATTTATTTTGGATTATACGGTGAAGAGTTACCCGAAGAAACATTATTCCAAATGATTACGGAAAATCCAAGAAAAGCATTTCGAAAGGGAAATCCAAATTCTCTTATGCCTGGTCTGAGTTGTGATTTTGTGGTTGTGAATGATGGAAAAAAATCTTCTGAACTGAATGTATCCGATTTAAATTGGAAACACATTGATTTGGTTGTGATTGATGGTTATCCTATTTATGGATCCGTTGAATTTTTGTCACTCTTCCAAGAGTTTGGATTGGGTACAGAAGAATTTTCGATCGATGGGAAAAACATGTTGGTAGCAGGTTCGCCAAAAAAACTCATGAAACAAGTTTCTGACAGTGTCGGTTACAAAAAGAGTTTGGCTTTTTTACCTAATTTTTGAAAATGAAGCCCAAGCGAGGGATGAGTTGTCAGGTCCTATAGTACGAAATTACAAAGGTGGTTCGATTGTCTACTTCGAGAAAGATAAGGCAGAGGATATCTTTGTACTACAAAAAGGCCGAGTTGTACTAACTTATACCAATATCAATGGTGTGGAACTCAAAGAGGATGTCAAACTCGGTGAGTTTTTCGGTGTAAAGAGTGCCATTGGTCGTTATCCCAGAGAAGAAACGGCACAAGTGATCGGAGCGGCGACAGTTCTTGTCTTCAAAGTGCCCGAATTCGAAAAATTTGTCTCAGACAAAACCCATCTCATCATCAAAATGCTCAAAGTGTTCTCAAGCCAACTGCGGCAAGTGCACAGACAAGTTAGGGAAATCCTCGGACAAGGGGAAGCAAAGAACCCTGCGTTTGAACTCATGAATGTGGCCGAAGTATTTTATAAAAATGGAAACTTCGAACACGCAGCATATGCTTTTGAAAAATACATCCAACATTATCCGGACGGAATGTACATAGACCGTGCCAAACAACTCATCGATTTGGCTCGTAAAAAAACACCATTCCCTCTCACCATACAAGAGTTAGTTTACAAACCAGAACCAGGATCTCAAACGGGCAAACTGCAAGAGATGTTAAAAACTATGGCAGTGCCTGCCTCAAGCACAACATCCAGTGTGGATCCTAACTCCATCCTTTCTCAGTATGACAAAGCATCAACTCTCATGAATGCAGGAAAGTATGCGGATGCCATTGCTCTCTTTAAAATGGTTTCGGAACGCACTGACTCCGTTACCCAAGAAGAAGAACAGTTTGTGGAAAATTCTCTTTTTTACATGGGAAAATCTAGTTTTAAATCCAAAGACTATCCAAGTGCCATTTCTCATTTTTCTAATTTTATCAAACGTTACCCAAAAGGACTACTGCTCAAAGAGAACCTTTACCATTTGGCTCTTGCTACGGAAGCCTCAGGGGACAAAGAAAAAGCAAAACAACTTTTCCAAAAAGTAACACAAATGCCTCCGATGGATGACAGTATCTCAGAAGATGCCAAATCCAAACTCAAAGGAGGAAGATAGTGAACGACCAAATGTTAGAAGCAATGTTTGGAAAATTTGGAAAGGTCTTCCAACCAAACGAAGTTTTATTTTGTGAATATGAACCTGGGAATGATTTTTACCTCATCAAAGAAGGAAAAGTCAAAATCACAAAAACCATTGGAACAAGCATAAAAACCTTAGATGTTTTAGAAGCAGGTGATATCTTAGGAGAGATGGCTATTTTAGAAGAACAACCCAGGTCTGCCACTGCCATTGCGGTCACAGAAGTCAAAGCCCTCAATTTCAATCGTGCAAACTTTGAGATGCTGATGACAAAAAACCCTGCTCTTGCGATGAAATTATTACATATTTTTTCCTTCCGTATTTATGACCAAAAAAGACGCCTGATGATCTTACTTATGGATGACATTGTAGGAAAAGTATGTGACGTCTTTGTGATGTTATACGAGAAGCAATACAATAATGATGTTTATAACGAAATCATCCTTTCGGCTACGGTAGATGACATCGCTAATTGGTGTGCCCAACCTGTGGGCGAAGTCCAAAAAGTCCTCATGCAATATGTAAAAACTGGAAAACTTGACCTCTACCCGGACAAAATTGTTATTCACAATATCTCTGATTTCCAAAGGATAGTGAATCAGAAACGTAAACCTACGTAAAAGCTCCCATAGCTCAGGTGGATAGAGCACTAGTTTCCTAAACTGGGGACACAGGTTCGAATCCTGTTGGGGGCAAAGATTATGGCGGAACAACCAGGAACCTTACTGTATTATCTCAAACGATCTACCGAATTTCTCGAAAAAAAAGAAATTCCGAACCCTCGTGTGGATGCGGAGTGGCTTCTCTCTGACCTACTTGACCTTCCCCGCATCAAACTCTATTCTCAATTTGAAATGCCCCTTTCTCAAAAAGAAATCGATTTGTATCGGGAACGAATTGTAGAACGAAGCAAACGAAAACCTGTCGCATATATCACTGGGAAAAAAGGATTTCACCAATTTGATTATTTTGTCTCGGAAGATGTTCTCATTCCAAGGCCTGAAACAGAAGAACTGGTTGATTATCTATTCAAACAAAAAGAAACACTAAAAGAAGAATTTCCAGAGGGAATTCAAATTTGGGATTTGTGTTCGGGAAGTGGATGTATTGGGATCAGTTTAGCACAACTGTTAAAACCAAATACAGTTGTATTATCCGATATTTCAGAAAAAGCCATTGGCACAAGCAAACTAAATGCAGAAAAATATAACCTAACAGATATTCAGTTCTATGTAAGCAATTTAGATGAATCACTCCCAAATGATTTACAATTTGAAGTGATTGTCTCCAATCCTCCTTACATTCCTGAATCGGAAAAAGAGGACATTATGCCTGATGTGTTAGACTATGAACCACATTTGGCTTTATTTGTATCAGACATCATTGGCTTTCACCGCAGTCTTTTTTCCTCCGCCAAACAACGCATAAAACCAGGTGGTTGGTTCCTTTTGGAAACCCATCCATCATACATACAAGATTTGGAATCATTGGCGTTGTCGATGGGATTTCTCTCCCCAAAACGGATTTTGGATAGTTCTAAGAAAGAACGTTTTTTGTTTCTGAAAACTGAACGCCAGATTGAATCTTAAACAGTAGTAAAAATAATTCCTTCTCGTTTTCAACACTCAAATTCCGTTTAAACACCTCATCGGCCCCTCTCACCACAGGGATTCCCTTCTCCCAAATGGATTTTCCTTTGGTTGTGAATTTTAAAAACACAATCCGTTTGTCTTCCTTGTTTTGTGTTCGTTTCACCCAACCTTTTTTCACCCAACCATCCACTAACCGTGAAATGGTGGTTTTGTCTTTTCCTAACCTGTCACTCAGACTTTTTTGGTTTGTACTTTCTTTTTCCATCAAGGGGAAAAGTTGAATCCAATCTTCAAACCGCATCCCTATCTTTTGGGATTCAAATTCATTGGAGAGAAATTTTCGCATGAGAAGTAAGGTTTCACTCAATTGGATGCCTAAAAAAGATAAAATCTCATTCATTTCTCAAGGGAAAATCACTCTAGAAAATTTTGCAAGTTTTTTAGTTGCAGACTACAACCATATAGTTGTATATTGCAACTATCTAGCTTTTTACAAAAGGCAAACTGGAATCAAATAAAAAAATGAGGGAATGTTATGGAGTGGAAATACCTAACTATCGAACGAGATGGATTTTCGTTTTTAGTTGCAAGGAATCATATAGAGGGGCCCCATTTGTTTTGGCTCGGCAGTGCCTTATATTATCCAAGAGTGATCCGAGAGTCTCTTTTTTCTCGTTACAACATCACCATTGTGGATCACAGAGGATTTGCTAAACAGATCTCCCCAAGAGAAGAGTCGGAAAACCTTTACCACTTAGAGTCCATCCTTTCCGATTTTGCCTATTTCCAAGACTATTTGGAAATTCCAACCTGCACAGTCCTTGGTCACTCAGGACACGGATATATGGCACTTACCTATGCGGCCAGATTTCCAAAACAGGTGAGTGAACTTGTGATGGTTGCCACAGGCCCAAGCCATGGAGCACCACTTGCCGAACGAGATGTGTATTTCGAACGAATGGGATCAGAGGAACGAAAGGTAAAACACAAAGAACTTCAATCCTCGTTCCAAAAACAAATAGAGTCATATCCAGAAGGACTTCCTAATTTTTTCCAATTGTATTGCACAAGCCAAGATGCTTTGGGATTTTATGATCTAAAAACCAATTCTATACCCTTTTGGGAAGGAGTGAGAACCAACAAACTGGCGTTTGACTATCTATTTGGAAAGGTTTTTGCCGAAATCCAAGTGGAAGATTATTTATCGAAAGTTTTTATTCCGACAAAACTCATTTTAGGTCAGTACGACTTCCAAGTGGCACCATATTATACTTGGGATCCCATATTGGCAGAATTTCCAAACGTGAAACGAGTGGTGATTGACCAAGTAGGCCATTTGCCATTTTACGAAGACTCAAATCAATTTGTCCAAGTGATGGATTCGGAATGAAGACTGCGAAAATCAGTTAGTTTGTTTTTCGGAAATACCAAAACTCTGACACCAAATAATCATAAAAAAAGCCCACTTGCAATATTTGACCAAGTGGGCTTCGAATTAAGAAAAAATCCCTACAAGTCAATTCTGTAGGGAGTTTCTGTTTGGTTTTTAACCTAACATGTCTTTTACTTCGTTTCTTTCTTCTTTTAACTCATTGTGAGTGATATCAAATTTTTCTTTTCCGAACGCATTGATTTCAAGACCTGTTACGATCTCTACTTTTTTTCCATCGGATTTGAGTGGGTAACCAAAGATAAGACCTTTGTCTACACCATACTCACCATTGGAATGACAAGCAGCACTGAACCAATCTCCTGGTTTAGTTGGAGTCACAATATTATGCACTGTATCCACAACAGCATTGGCAGCGGATGCAGCAGAAGAAGCTCCTCTTGCAGCAATGATGGCCGCACCACGTTTTTGTACGGTAGAGATAAAATCACCCTTTAACCAAGCTTCGTCACTGATGAGGTCCGTTGCTGGTTTTCCTTTGATTTTTGCATTGTAAAAGTCAGGGTATTGTGTTGCCGAGTGGTTTCCCCAAATTGCAACATTGGATACATCTTTTACAAGAACTCCCGCTTTTTGTGCTAATTGAGTTTTGGCACGATTTTCATCAAGGCCTGTCATCGCAAACCATCTGTCAGACGGAACACCTTTTGCGTTGTTCATCGCGATGAGAGCGTTTGTGTTACAAGGGTTACCTACAACGAGAACTCTTACATCACTTGCTGCATTTTTTTCGATCGCTTTTCCTTGCGTTGTGAAAATACCACCATTGATTTTTAGAAGGTCTCCCCTTTCCATTCCAGCTTTTCTTGGAACAGATCCAACAAGAAGTGCCCAGTTGATGTCTCGGAACGCTTCATCTAAACTAGAAGTGACAGTGACTTTCTCGAGTAAAGGGAAAGCACAATCATCCAATTCCATAATGACACCTTTGGCTGCAGGAAGAGCTTGCTCTAATTCCAATAACTGGAGTTCTACGGCTGTGTCAGGTCCAAACATTTGTCCTGAAGCGATACGAAATAAGAGTGCGTATCCGATTTGTCCGGCAGCACCTGTTACAGCAACTTTTACTTTTTTGCTCATATTATTTTTCCTTTTCTTTGTTAATCAATCATTATTGTTTCAATTCTTTTTGGATGATCTCATCAAAGCTTTCAAATGGTAAGGCACCTGAAACAAAGATCCCATTGATAAAAAAAGCAGGAGTTCCGCTGACACCCACTTTCTGACCATCTTGGATATCGGCTTCGATTTCGCTTTTTAATTTTCTTTGGTCTCTCATACAATTTTGGTATTTTGCTTTGGAAACTCCTGTTCCTAGAACAAGGGAATCCACATTGGATTTACCTAAGTTACCACTGTTTTCAAATAAAACATTGAACACTTCCCAATACTTGCCGTCTTCCACAGAACAATTGGCTGCCATATGTGCATACATAGCATCTTGGTGAAATGGAAGTGGGAAGTCGCGGAATACCCAACGAATTTGACCTTTGTATTTTTCACGGAGTTGTCTGTTTACATCTTGGCTTCGTTTGCAAAATGGACATTCAAAATCTGAAAATTCGATGACAGTGATTTTAGCATCTTTTGGACCAATACTTGGATTATTTTTTTCATCTACCGTCACACGAACGATATCTGGTTCTTTGATGAGAAAATCCACTGGGTATTTTGTAATGATCTCTCTGTATTTATTTCTGCTATGTTCTTGTTCTTGTTGGTTTTTCAGAAATCCCACAATTTTTTCTCTAGTTTCGGCAAGGGACTTTCCACCTAACTGATCTTTGTTGGACATGTAAACATTTAATACATCTTCATCAGATGGTTCTCTTGCCACAAAACCTTCGTTTAAAACATCCGATGGTTTTATATTTTTTTCTTTAGCAACCAGTTCAAATAATTTGTCCTGCGCAAATTCTCCAAATGTGTTTTTGAGTAGGGATTTGTATTCAGATTGGAATTTGGAATACGCTATGGGAGATGACTCTCTGACATCGCTAATGTCGTATTTTTTTCCGCCGATGCTGACTGCATCTTGGGTGATGTGTTCTTTCACAAAGGAGGGGACACTGACAACGAATAACACGGCAAATAGGAAATTCGTTACCATGAAGATTTTGGAGATGGGGTTAGCCATCCAAGATTTAAAATTATTTTCCATCTCTGCCAGCTTCCCGCCCATAAAGCGGGCAATCAAACGGAAAAATCCTAAAAAAATCTTCGATTTTCGCTAAAGCGAACTGGGAAAAGACCGAAAATCTGAGGGAGGGAAAAGGAAAGTTTTTTCTCAAATGAGATCGATCCTGAACACGGAGGTTTGGGAATTATGAATACAATCAACACCCAAGGGAATGTCCACCAATCCGTTCCCCCTACTTTGCCAACCCAAACAGGGAAACAATCGGAGGAAGGAAAGGATTCTCTCCCCCAAAAAACAAACGAAAGAGTGGTAAAGGCAGAAACCAAAACAGAGCCGAAGGTAAAACCAGAGGATTTGGTTCTAAAACCGACTCCTGCTTCCTTGGAAGAAAAACTAAACCAAATCATTTCTCCCGAAGAAGTGAAAGATTTACTTTCTCTTGTGACAAGGACTCCTCTACCCGATTCTAATATCCATAAGGTTGATACAAAAAGGTAATTTTGTATTTAAGCATTGCCATCTTAGATAGTTTTGTCCTGGTCCTCAGTGGAGTGTTAACCATCTCCGTCTTAGGACTAGGATTTGTTGTGTACAACCAATTCATTCATCCCATATTTCTCCGTAAAGAATCGGATCGGTTTATCCCCGTCCAAACTGGTGATAAATACGATTTAGTTGTGGATGAACTCTCGCGTTTTGCCAGTTTTCATGTCGGTTGTAAAACAGGACAACTGGCTACGCGTTGTAATGCCATCACAGAAGACCACCTCATCTTCCAGTTTAAAAAAAGTAGAGATAGCGAAGATTATACGATCACTGTTTTAAAAAATGGACCAAGTTTCTACAAACCTCCACGAATGGAACATTATGGAAAAATGGAATCCAAAGAAACGTTTGATTCCTATGAAATCATTGGCCACCCTGCCGAATTTCGGATCTCTGATAAAATTGCAAAAGACCGGATGGTAAATTTTATTGAGATCTCCCTCACATCCTCTTTTTATTTCAACAGGTCGGGAAAGGAAAGGATGAAGTTTACATTTGAAGTGGGAAAAATCCAACCAGGGATCAACAGGAAAGTTCGTTTTAGAGGGGACGTGTATGGTTTTGGAAAAGAAGAAGGAGCAGACGAAGACTAAAAAAAAATTGTTCTCCGAAAGTTCCAAGGTTTGGAAATCACATTCCCTTTGTTATTTGACCTGAATTCTCACACCCATTCCATCTGGTTTGACCCGACGAAACTGGTAACGAATCCCCGCTTCCATCATCACTTTTTCTACTTTTCTTTCCAATTCGGTTTGTTTGGTTTTAACCACTTTCCGTTCCAAAAAGAGTAATAAACTCGGCCCTGAACCAGACAAACAATATCCAATCCCTTCTTGTTTTAAGGTATCTGCCAAAGGATACAGTGGAGAAGAACTGGGAATTCGATACGGTGTGTGCATCTTATCTTCCAAACCTACCAATAGGTCACCAAACTTCCGTTTGTCCAAAAAATGCATCCAAGCCCCAATTCGAGACAAGTTAAAAATCACATCCGACGTTACATAGGACTTAGGAAGTGTTTTTCTCGATTCTTCGGTGGAAACTGCAAATTCAGGAGTGAGAACAAAAATGGCAACAGAAGATGGGAATTTTTTACGAAAATAACGGATAGGTTCACCAAACGTGGAGTATGCGAAAACAAAACCACCTAGGTAAGCAGGTAAGGTATTATCAGGATGGCCTTCAAACTCTGCTAGATATTGTATAAATGCCTGCTCCGTAGGAAGACTTTCTTTATCCAAGCGTTTGTGCACTTCTTTTGCTAAACTGAGTCCAGCAACAATGGCAGAGGCGCTAGAACCAAGTCCTCCCTTTAAAGGAAGAGCCAACGTCATTTTACAATGATAAGCTGGGATATCCAGACCTGGTGCAAATTTTGAAAAATAAGAACGATAAGACTGTTCTACCAAATCTTCCTTTTTGGAAAACGGGAGAGGGTTTCCATTTTTTAATTCATTTTTTGTTTCTGTAATTTCTTTGGAGAATTGGAATTCAAATTCATTGTGAAGATCAAGGGCTAGGCCCATTAGGTCAAATCCAGGTCCTAAATTGGCGGATGTCCCTGGAACTTGGATGTGAATCTTAGGAAGGCGAACCATCGTTTCGCCCAGGCTCCTAGATTCGGTTCGGAAATCAACCGAACTTTCCTTCCATATATCGTTCCACCGTATGTAAGCCACCGAGAACCACTGCAGGAATTCCTTGCCCAGGATACACCGTATCTCCCGTTAACAAAAGATTGGGATCTTCCGAACGATTGGAAACCATCCGAAAGGGATTCAAAAAATACGAGGATGGAATTCCCCCCACTCGCCCCCATTTCCTTCCCGTCCAGGTTTGCCATGTAACAGGCGTTGCAGAGTGACTAAAAACAATCATTTCCTTTGAAAACCAAGGAAATGTTTTTTCTAGGGTGCGTATGAGGATGGATTCGATTTCTTTTTTCTTTCGTGGATAACTCTCATCCCGTTTCCAAGTTTCGGGACTAGCGATATGGGTGGAGAGAGAAAGAATTCGAATTCCCTCTTTCGATCGTATGGGGTCTTCTGGGTGAGACATCGAAACAAACACAGAATTTCCACCTCCGTATGGCAGTGCCTCTTCCAAATGGATTTGGTGGTGGAGGCATTCTCTGTCTTGCAATCGAAGGTCTGAATCCATTCGAAGGGCAATCCCCATGGTAAACGCACCCCAAATACCTTTTTCCATTGCATTTGATTTTTTTTGGAGTCGGGGTAAGGAGTCGGTAAGATTCACTAAGTTCCAAATTGGAAGATTCGAAACAAGAACCTGAGCGTGGAAGACTGAATCTTCCTTATGTTTTGTCATCACTTCCCAATGCGAGGACTGATTTTTCAGTTTTGTTATATTCACAACCTCTTGTTTCGAAAGAAACTCTCCACCTAACTCTTGCAAACGAGAGATCAGAACATGGGAAAGTTCCACCATTCCACCTGAAACCACATAGTTTTGTAAATTGGGGTATGTTAGGCCAGCTGCCGCCATCGAAAATGGAGCATTTTCCGATGTGGTTTGGTTTGTGATGAGAAGTTGTTCGTCTATAAACCGTATCCATTCCGGATTCCCATGCAGACCACAAATCTTTTGTACAAATCGTACGGAAAAAAAAGAAAGAAAAAACACGACTAAATCCAAAGGACGAAAGACGAGTAAGGTTTTCCAAACATCGCGAACATACCGAAAGGGAAAAAATTTGTATCGGCCTGACAAATCCCAAACCTTATCGGATAGAAAAAAACAAAGTTTCCAAAAGAATTTCATACGGAAACCACCACCAAACACTCGTATAACTTCTTTCATCCAAAGTTGCCTATCCTTATATCTTTCGATTCTGTGATTCCCTAAGTGTACCACCATGGAGCGTTCGATGGGAAGGAGTGGAAATTGGACACCTAGTTCTTTGACAAGACGGTCCATAGGAAGGCCAGGTTCAAAACCCACAAGGGTAGTTGCTCCTGATTCAAACAGGTATCCCTTTTTTAAAAAACTAGAAGCACAACCACCAGGAGAGATACTTTTTTCGAGGACTAAAACTCGTTTGCCTTTGTTTGCAAACGAAAGCGCAGCAGTTAAACCCCCAAGCCCTGAACCGAGGACAATGACATCCCATTCTCTTTCCATGTAACCAGTAGACTGATTCTGAAAATTGAATGGGAAAAAGTTTTACCTATCGCTCGGAATTCCTCACTCCGACCATAGTTTTTTTAAGTCACTGGCAATGTTTTTTTGCATGGCTTCGTTTGTTCCTCCACCAATGCTCAGTAGAATCGCATCCCTGTGGAGTCTTTCTACTGGGTATTCACGACAATACCCATAACCGCCTAATACTTGTATAGCGTTTCTAGAAACTCGTTCTGCCATTTGTGTGGCTACAAGTTTTGCTGAAGCCGCACCAAGGGAGTTACGAACATCGGGTCCAAGCTCACTTGCCACTTGGTAAACGAGGGCTCTTGCGGCTTGGTAGTCTGCATACGACTCTGCAACCAATCTTTGGATTTGACCAAATTCCATCAGTTTTTTCCCAAAAGCTTCCCTATGGCGAACGGTATAATCACACATAATGTCCACACAACGACGAGCAATCCCAAGAGACTGTGCAGCGAGCGTCACTCGTTCAATTTCTAAGTTTCGCATCATATGGGTGATGGCACCGTTTTCAACTCCCAAAAGATTTTCCTCTGGAACTTCCATATCTTCAAAAACAAGTTGTGTGGTTGGAGAAGAACGCATTCCCATCTTTTCTTCTTTTTTTCCGACCGAAAAACCTTTGTAAGACGACTCGATAATAAAGGAGGTCATTTTTTTAGCGTTTTTCTCTAACTTGGTATATAAGACGAACACTTGGCCTACGGAACCATTGGTGATGTATTGTTTGACCCCGTTAATGATATAACGATCTCCCTTTTTCACAGCATGAGTTGCCATCCCCAAAACATCTGTTCCCGCACCAGGTTCCGTCATACCCATCCCACCAATCCATTCACCAGTGATGACTTTGCTCAAGTATCGACTGCGCTGCGACGGATTCGAACTATAAAAGAAATTATTCACAAATAGAACTTCATGAGCCAAATACGATAACGTAAACCCTGGATCAAAACGACTCATCTCTTCATGAATGATTACGGAAGCAAGTGGATCGAGTCCGTGGCCCCCCTCTTCCTCTGGAACTGTAATCCCAAAAATTCCCAATTCCGATCCCAAACGTTTGAACAACATTTCATTAAACGATTCAGTTTCATCATTTTCCTTTGCTTGTTCATCAAGTTCACGTTCTGCAAAAGAAGCAACAGACTGCCTTAGGCTTAAGTGGTCATCTGTTGGATTGAATAAATCATAAGAAGATTTTTTGGTCGTAACAATACTCATAGAGAAGATTTTTTCGTACTTTTCCTGAAACTGTAAACGAAAAAATCAGAGGGAAATGCACTCAAATGTTCCAATTTGTCTCAAAAACGAACGTTCTTTTTCCGTCCCAACCAAAACAGTCACCGAACCTTTAGTAGATAATCTAACATTAATTAGCAGATGTTTCGAAGATGACACATCTATATACGATTCGTTTCAAAACTAATTGGAAACGAAACATCCACTACTTTAGATTGGGATTACTACTTACGGAAATTCCCTAAAAACTAAAATGAAACTCAAAACTTGGGAATGAATTTACAAATTAAGGAATAGATACCATCATCGCCTAAACATTCATAAAGTTTATTACGTCGAATGAGTTTAGTTTCCAATGAGCATAAATGATACAAATATAGTACCTAGAGAAAAGCTCGCAAAATTTGAGTTAACCGAAGAATCACTCAATAGTTTTCGTAAAAACCAAAACATCCCACTCGATTTATACAATAAAGACGGACAAATTTTAATTCATAAAAAAAGAAACCCAACAGAAGCAGACTTCGGTAAACTTTTGAAATTTGAAATGCAAGGGGTTTACTTTCTTATCTCTGAATTAAAAAAAACAAAACCAAATGGTGCCGATAAACCTTACTTAGAACCAGGCCGAACTACCAAATTATTTGATATTGAAAAAACTTCCCGATTTGCCAAACAATCACAGGCGTTAATCGAAGATTTACGAAAAACTTCCTTTTCCTCTGACCAAGCTGTCTTTGTACAAAACTCAGTGAATGAACTTCTCACTGATTTTACAAGTAACCCAGACTTTGAATTAGGGATTTTTAATATATTAGAAATCTTAAGTGTAGCAGGTGTTTCGGTTGAGTCGGAACTTATGACCAAACGAACTGTGGTTGCTATGGGAATGAAGGTTCGCACCCGTAAGATTGTGAATGAAGGAAAAGAAGAATCCAATAAAAAAGACCATTTGAGCCTTATGATGGCAAGTTATCTGATGGATGTGGGTTATTCTAGACTCGAAGTCAAACAAACTCCCAAACTCACGAAAGAAGAATATGCAGTTGTCCAACAACACCCGATCATCAGTTATTTGATGACCCTTCCTGCTCCCGAAATAGAATCTCATGTTAGGACTCTGATTCTAAACCATCACAGGCCGTATCGTGGGAATGGTGTGAATAATAATTTCCCTGATCCAAGATCCCTTTTCACCAAACTCATGTCAGTTCGTGATAAATACAATAGAGAAGTCGGAAAAGAAAGGATCACACAAGACATCGAACTCCAATTACACTTACAAGAAAACAATGTCACCTCTTCCAGTTTTGAAGAAGACATTGCCATTCTTTCTTTAGCCAGTGAATATGCGTCTCTCACTTCCAACCAACCTTGGAGGCCAGCATTTAAATCTTCTACTGCTCTTAAAATGATCTTAAATGATTCGTTTTTTTCTTATAGCAACAAAAACATACGCCACCTACTGGATTATGTAGGAAGTTCTCTTACCAATAACGAAAACATCATCAATTTTGGCGACTTCGTGATCACGGCTTCTGTGGATTCGGAAAGACGTGCCCATTTTGATATTTGCTTAGTACTTGATGTAGGTCGTTACCAAACAAGACCCAAACTCCAAAGGATTTGTAGCATCAACCCGGTCTTCCAAAAAGGGATCAAATTCAAAATCGCTGATTTTGATTTGAAAAGTATCAAAATCGATCGAAGGAAAGCGATTATGGATCTTGCCTTACAAGCGGGCACCACAAGAGTGATTTATATCATCGATCCAGAACTGCACCCCGCCTTACACGATGCAGTTTATAAATTAAACCTAAATATCTAAATCACAGGTTTTGGTAGGCATACAAATGAATTTTTTGTTCCCTTCCAGGCAATAGAACATCTTCGTATTTTTTCCAAGCTTCTGGACAACCAATTTCATTCCATACAACTTCTGAAATGAGAAGTGGGGAACCAATTTGTTTGCATGCTGATTCAATCCGTGATGCAGTATTCACAGTATCACCTATTACCGTATATTCCATACGTTCTTCCGATCCAATGCTCCCACAAAACACTTCTCCAGAATGAATTCCAATTCCAATTTTGATTTCTACCTGGCCTTGGGCCTTTCGTTCCTCATTCCATAGCCTAAGTTCATCTAACATTGCCTTGGCGGCATTCACTGCATTTTTTGTATCTTCCCCAGGAACTTCCGAAGGTAAGGGAGTTCCGAAAGTCACCATCACAGCATCCCCAATGAATTTATCCAAACTCCCTTTGTTTTGGAAAATCACCCGAACCATTCGCCTTCGAAATTCGGTAAGAAAGATGGATAATTCTTCTGGATCAAGCAGTTCAGAAAATTGAGTAAACCCACGGATATCACTGAAAAGGACTGTTACTTGTTGGCGTTTCCCACGTCCAATCACCTCTGGATCAGAAACAATTTCCGATACCAAATCTGGCGAAAAGTAACGGGAAAGTGTCGTTTTTTGTGTTTCCGAAGCGGCAAACTTGAGTAACATCCGAAGGCTACGAAAGATTCCATACGAGATCGCAAAAACAAGGATGAGATATATCACTGGTTTGGAAACAAGAGCATCTAGTAAAATAATTTCATCACCTAACACATAACTTGTCCAATCCAAACTCACAACGGCATCTGGGTCATGTAAAGCGGCCGCAATGAAAGAATAATAACTGAGTAGAAAACAAACAAAGGAAAAGACAACAAGGGAAAATCGATATTGGAACAAACACAAGGAGAGTGGAAGTAGATAATAAATAAGGAGAGGTGTTTTCACCAAAAAATTGGGATTTCCATTCCCTTTGATCCAATACCAATTGAGGATGGTTATGGTAATCAAAAGATTGTCAATGAGTAGACTGATGTAGTCATATCTAGATTTCCATTTGTTATTCTTTTGTTTCAGAATATGCAAATGGATAAATGTATTGATGAAATAAACAGTAATGCCAATAAAATTAACCAAATACCCCCAAATGGTTTCAATATTGCTAATATTGGCAATGGCGCTCGCAATGAGGGCAAACCCAATCACATACCGAAACCGAACTGCAAAAAGAGCTCCCAGGGCCTCTTCTTCCGAAAGAAGCTCCGACATGTATTTGGGGAATTGGTCACGGATACAATATACAGAATAAATGGCGTTTCGAAGTGACCTGAACATTGCCATACATTTGAGACTGTGAAAGTTTTTGTGGCAAGGGAATTTTCTTTTTGCCAAAGGATTCCTTTGTGGTAAGAGTGAACTATGTTCCAAACAAAAGAACCCAAGTGGACAACTTGGTTCTTCCAATTTGTTTCGTATGGATCGTTTGATGTCGTTGTCTCTGTAGGGGCCAACCTCAGTTTTTTAAGTCACTACTACCAAACACCACTTCGAGTTTCCCAAATTCTCTTTTATCTCGTTTCCGTTTGGGGGCTCTATCTTTTGGATCATCTCTGGGATGCGAAAAAAGAAATCGGAACTCCCACACTTCGTTCCCTTTTTTTTGGGGAACACCAAACCAAAATCAAATGGATGATTGTATTTTCTGTCGTACTTTCTTGTAGTTTCGTTCTCGTTTGGGAATGGAAGTTTTTATTCGCAAACCAAATCTTTTTAATCTCTTTTGGGGTTATCCTACTTCTTGTTGTGAAACGACTCTCTCCCTTTCCCAAAGAAATTTTGGTTTCAGTATTTTATACCTGGGGAATCCTGCTTCCTTTTCCTATGGGAACTCATACTTGGTGGGTGGCTTTTTTATTTTTCCAACACGTCTTTGCCAATGTTTTATTCACTTACAATCTTGACCGGGATATAGACAAAAGCCAAGAGACCTTTGTCTTGAGTCGCTTTCTTTCGTTGGAACAGATGCAGTTTTTTTCACGAGGTTTCCTTGGTTTTGGACTTTTGTGTCTTTCGCTTTCGTTTTTTTTCCAAACCATCCCCTTGGTATTTTGTTTGGGACTCTGCCTTTCCTACCTTTGGTTACTCACCACATCCTTTCTGAAACAAAATGCAACCACCCTCAAATCCTTGGCAGAACTTTCGTATCTACCGATGTTTCTCCCACAGATCATTTTTTTCTTCTCTGGACTTCGCTAAAAAATAAGCTTGGGTTTATGTTCTTTCTTTTTTTGCATTTCTCTCTTTTCCTTTTGTTTAGCCTTCTTTACTGGTTTCGTTTCCGATCCGAAGTGACAGGTCCAAAAGGGAACATCCTTCAGGAAATCCAAACGGCAAGCACCCAGTGGAAATCCAAACCCCACCTCATCCTTCTCCTTGCCTTTGTACTTTTCCTAACCTTACCACTCACAATCGGATTCCAGTTCTATCTGCGAAGTGACGCCAACGTGCTTGTGGTCATCGTTTGGATCATTTGGGCTTACAATTGGAGCAAATACAGCTTCTTTCGAGAATAAATTACTTCCCTTATGACTTCCCTCTCGTTTTCTGGTCTAAGGTAATCCACGAAAACGGGGTTAAGGAATGAAAATTGTTGTTCTAGTAAAGCAGGTTCCGGATACGGAAACCAATATCAAGGTCGGTGACAAGTCGATCAACGAAGCTGGCGTAAAATGGATCATCTCTCCTTATGATGAATTTGCAATCGAAGAGGGAATCAGAATTCGTGAAAAAAGCGGTGGAGAAGTCATCGCAGTGTCCCTCGGCCCGGACCGTGTCGTAGAAGCACTTCGCACTGCCTACGCTATGGGTGTGGACAGAGCCGTTCATGTAAAAGTGGATGACTATGTAACTTTTGACTCTACATACACTTCCGAACTTCTTGCGAATTTCATCAAAGCTGAAAATGCAGATGTAGTGATCGGTGGTCGTCAATCCATCGATACTGACAGCTCACAAGTAGTTGTTCAAATTGCAGAGAGACTCAATGTTCCTCACGTTGCAATGGCACTCAAACTTGAGTTTGATGGCAAAAAAGTAACAGCAACTCGCGAGATCGAAGGTGGAACTGAAGTGGTTGAAACTTCTGCTCCTCTTGCCGTGACTGCGCAAAAAGGTTTGAACGAACCAAGATACCCAAGTTTAAAAGGAATCATGTCTGCGAAGAAAAAACCAGTCGATGTGAAAAAACCAGAGGAACTCGGTGCTACTGGATCCAAACTCGAAGTTGTTTCTCTTGAACCACCTCCTCCACGTATCGCTGGTCGAAAACTGGAAGCAGCAGATGCACAAGGTTTTGCATCTCAACTTGTAAAAGCTCTTCGCGAAGAAGCGAAGGTCATCTAAGGAGACGAACATGGCTGATGTTTTAGTAGTTGGTGAATTAAAAAACGGCGAACTTAAAAAAATCTCAAAAGAACTTACCTCTGCAGGTCGCAAAATTGCGGATGCAATCGGTGGTAAGGTTCATACTCTCATCATCACTGACAACGTTGACGCGTTTGCTGGTGATTTGAAAGCAGTTGGTGCTGATGCTGTGATTGGTGCAAACCTTGGTGAATTTTCACCAGAAGGTTATGCAAACGGAATTTTTGCCGTGATCCAAGAGAAAAAACCAGCAGTGGTTCTTATGCCACACTCTGCTCAAGGAAAAGAATACTCTGCAAGAGTCGCGATCAAAGCAAATGCGGGAATCGTAGCAGATGCAGTGGGTCTTTCTGTTGATGGTGGTAAAGTAGTAGCAAAAAAACCAATTTACTCTGGTAAAGCGTATGCGAACTTCAAAGTGTCTTCTGACATTCAAATGTTCACTGTGCGTGCCAACTCACAAGAAGTAACTCCAAAAGAAGGAGCAGGTGCGGTTGAAAAATCTGGTGCAGCTGCTGGCGAAGTGAGAACAAAATCACTTTCCAAAGACCTTTCTGGTGGAAACAAAGTGCAGTTAGCGGATGCTTCTATCATCGTATCTGGCGGACGCGGAATCAAAGGACCAGAAAACTGGCCAATCATCCAAGACTTAGCAGACACACTCGGTGCAGCACTTGGTGCTTCCCGTGCGACTGTGGATGCGGGTTGGATTTCTCACTCACACCAAGTAGGACAAACAGGAAAAACTGTCTCCCCTAACTGTTACATCGCTTGCGGAATTTCCGGAGCCATCCAACACTTAGCGGGTATGGGATCTTCTAAATACATCGTTGCGATCAACAAAGACGGAGATGCTCCGATCTTCAAAGTTGCAACGTATGGTGTTGTTGCTGATTTGTTTGAAGTAGTGCCTGCACTGACTTCTGAATTCAAAAAAGTATTGGGTTAATTCCCAATACGAACCATCTAACTTTGAGAAAATACCTTCTCAAAATCCAGATCGTTCTCCTTTTCTCTGTCCAAATGGGTTCCCTTTGGGCAGAGGATGGAAGAGATCGTCTCAATGCCGTCATCGGCAAAATGAACTCCCTTGAAAGTTTTCGCGCCTCTGTCACTCTAAATGGTGGCCTCACTGGCGTGGTCTCTTACAAAAGCCCAAACCAACTCCATGTGCGTTTCAGTGACGGAAGGATCATCTCTTCGAATGGTCGCATTTTATGGTTTTATAATCCCGATTCCTCCATTGCAGGAAAACAAGATCTAAAGGGTGTTTCTGGGGGACTTGGTGGCCTACTCTCTGGTTATGAAAATGTAACCGTCAGTGGAAGAACGTTTCGCCTCACATCCAACACAAAACGTTATAACGAAATCATTTTGGTTGTCTCTGATAATGACCTCCCGCGCGTACTGAAAATGAAACGTTCCGATGATGAAATCACAGAAATCGCATTCTCAGGAATTGCGACTAATATTGGTCTTGGAACAGGACTATTTAACTTTCAACCTCCCACAAGCTCACAGATTGTTGAGAACCCTCTCAACCAAAAGGAGTAATTGTGACACCAGTTTCTCGTACAGAAGCACACCGTGTTTTTGCAGATTTATATCGTAAAACAAGAACACCGGAACACCAACAACTGATCGATGAAGCCATCTTAAAATCGAATGATGTCTTCATTCGGATTGATCTCATCCGGAAAGTGGACGAAGACTACGAAAACAAAAACAAACCTAAAAAAGAAGAGAGCCGCGATCGTGGCCTACCAGAAAGAGAACAACCGCGAAGAGAAGTTGTCTCACGCAGTGTTACTCCCGATCCCAAACCAAAACGATCGAGTGACCTAGTCACAATTGATAGTGCCAAACAAAAACAAAACCCGGCCAGAAAAAAGGCCATCGAACAAAGACAAGGTGGGGGACTACTCGCTGGACTTTTTGGTGGTGGAAACAATGCCAATAGTTCGATTGGAAAATTCGCCAAAGAATCTGGAACTATCGATATTGGATTATTTGGACGTAATCCCGCGATTTCCAATAATGTGGAAAAAATCTTTCGTGGATTAAAAGAAGACGTTCTCATCCCCACCATCCAAGCTCTTCGTGTTTCCGAACAACAAGGTTGGAGAATTTGGACTCCGCTCGTTTACAATATTATCAATAATTTTAATAAGTTTTTTAATGCCTTTGCATCACTTGATGCTCTCATCTTGGATAAAATTTCTGCGGATATCTTTTTAGAACGTTCGCTTAAGATGCAGATGTTTTATGTACGTTTTTTACAAAGAGATGATGCTAAAGATATCATTTTGTCGAACTTACCAGACATCGTCAAAATGGATGATAAACTCACACCTAAACTAAACAAAATCATGGAAGGTGTGAACTATGCTCTTAATTTAGAAAACAACAGACCTAAGTTATCCGACGCAATCACTGCTTTTTATATCGTTGCCAAAAAGAAAATGTTCACTTGGCCAGAAATTGTAGCTGATTTACGTGTTCCACCAATACAAGAACATAAATTCCAAGCAGCTCGCGAAATCCAAAAGGAAGTGGAAATCACTGTTGCTAAAATTTCCGACGATATCAATACAAGAACTTTCAAAAAAGAAGAATTACAAAACCTACGATCTCGCTATTTTTCAATTGATGACAAAGGGAAAATCAGTTTTGATTTTTTAAACCAAGTGGTAGACGATTACATGGCGCATCATATGCCAGAATCGGCAAAAAGCCAAACTGTCAAAAATAGTTACAAATCTCAACCACACCGGTTAGTGTATTTATTACTACGCGACTTACAAACAGTTTACATCAATGTGATTGAAGGTTACGTGCGGTTAGGTGACAAAAACCAAAACCAAGAACTTCTCCTCATCCAACCTGGACTTTTCCGAAACGAAATCGACGAACTCAATTCCCTTGTTCGAACCATTGATAATTTTAATAAAAAATTTCCAAGTTTCCAATATAGTTTTCAACAGTATGGAATGGATTATAGCACAGGAAATGCAGCATCCGACCAAATTGCAGGAACCATTGTGCAAGCTCTACAAGAAGCATCTGAATTTTTTGGAAGTTTTGCAGGGAAACTCAATATCATCGTTGAAAACCATTTGATGGCAAAGGTGACAGAATCCAAAGGGAAAGCAAATGACAAAATTGCTTCCACCAAAGACAAAGTGATCGAGGAAGTCAAAATAGCTCAAAGATTTATCCCACACTACGACAAAGCGGTTGTCGCAAAAGAAAGAATCAATGGGATGAAAGTGGAAGATGTTTTCATCCAGTTCACTAAGTATTTATATAATTATGCAGTGATTTTTAAAGATCCTACAACAACTTCGAAACTCACTGCTCATAGAAAAATCGAACAAGAACTGATCAAACTCAATAAAGAATACGAAAGGCTTACCTATTCCACATTCCACAAAGATAGTGGAAATCCAGAACCAACGGGTGAGACAAATAGTTCGGAAACAAACGAGACAACAGGGCAAGAGGAAAATACTTGAGAGTCCTTACTGGTTTACAACCTTCCGGCAAATTACATTTAGGAAATTATTTTTCAGCGATCAAAAAAATCTTAGATTACCAATCCAAAGAAGAACTTTTTTTATTCATCGCAAACCTACATGCTTTAACCACGTTTCGTTCCAAAGAAGAATTAAAAGACTACACCTTAGGTTGTGCTCTCGATTTACTCGCGCTAGGTGTTGATCCAAACAAATCTGTATTTTGGGTGCAAAGTGATGTGCCAGAAGTAACAGAACTCACTTGGTATTTATCGCAATCCATTACAGTTTCCCAATTACAATTGGCTCATTCTTTTAAAGACAAAGTTGCAAAAGGATTTGTTCCAGGAGCAGGACTATTTACCTACCCAATCCTTATGGCAAGTGACATCTTACTGTTTTCAGCTGAAAAAGTCCCAGTAGGCAAAGACCAAAAACAACATTTGGAATTTGCACGAGATATTGCAGAAAGGTTCAATGCACAATTTGGACCTGTTCTCACATTACCAGAACCTGATATTGATGAATCCACTGCAACAGTTCCAGGAATCGATGGAGCCAAGATGTCAAAGTCTTACAACAATACGATCGACTTCTTTGGAACTGAAAAAGAAATCAAAAAGAAAGTGATGGCCATTGTCAGTGATTCAAAAGCGATCGAAGAACCAAAAGATCCAGATACTTCGATCATTTACCAAATCCACTCTCTATTTTTATCTCCTTCCGAAAGAGAAACCCAAAAAGAAAAATACAAACAAGGTGGATTTGGCTATGGAGATCTCAAAAAAGACTTATTAGAATCCATCCTCACCCATTTTGCTCCTTTCCGATCCAAACGAGAAGAACTAACACAAAACTTAGATTATGTGCATTCTGTTTTGGCAAAAGGAAAAGAAAAAGCAAAAGAAGTAGCCCAATCAAAATTAACCGAAGTGCGAAAGACTTTGGGAATTTATCCTTTTTAATTTCTAAGAGACCAAAATACACAATCGAAAACCTCTCACTTCGTGAGAGTGAAAACAAAACTACTCCCGAATTCTACCTTTGGTTGGTTTGGATTAGGCATTTGTATTACTGGCGTCAGCTTTCGTTTTGGTAGAGAGATTCCTGGATTTTACTTATATCTCTTTTGTTTTTCGATCCTCAGTGTTTCCATTCTTTTCATTTTTCCACCTTTCTTTCCCAAAAAGTGGGAAACGAATTTACAATCATTTATGATTGCTACCCTGGTGTTTGTATTATTCGCAAACACAAACCATGTATCGGAGAAAAGACAAACGAGAACTTGGTTTCGTAGTTTGCTTGTGGATACCTGCAAACATTCTCACCTATCCCCCTTGGAACAAAGAATTGTGATTGGGCTTGTCACTGGTTCTACAAGTGAGATTCCAAGAGACTTTAAAGAAATTGCAAAGGAATCGGGAATCTTACACCTCTTTGCAGCATCTGGTTTACACTTAGGGATTTTTATTGGTAGCCTTCAATTTTTAGGAAACCTAATTTTTTCTAAACAGAGGTGGATTTCTATCCTACTCTCTCTGGGATTCGGTTGGTATTATTTGTATCTATTAAACTTTCCTGTTTCTTTTGTGCGAGCATACTCATTTGCTTTTTTCACCTTGGTTTCCTCACTTCTCTATCGCAAAATTGCTGTTAGTGATTTACTCATCATTTCTTCGGCAGCTATCACATTCTTTTTGTTTTCTGATTTTTTGAGTATAGGCTTTTTACTCTCGTTTGGTGCCGTGTTTGGAATTTTTTATCTCAAACCAAGTTTGGACCAAATGATTTTTCCGCATTCAAAATCCTTACTTAAAGAAAATTTGACTCTCACCTTGGTTTGTTCTCTTTGTAGTTTTCCCATTCTTGTTACCTACTTTCATTCTTTCTCCTATGGTGGAATTTGGATTAACTATCTTTTGGTTCCCTTGGCAGGAATTTTACTCCCTTGTATTTATATCACTTTGTTTTTACAAACCATCCTTCCGGTTCGTTTGGAAGTTGTTCTTTCCGATTGGATTTGGACACCAGTAGCATATCTCCTATCTCTTTTTTTGCGAATCTTCCAGTTCTTATCAGAATCAGGGAGGGGGTATCGAATTTGGGAGAAGGAGTCCTATCTCCTTGTTTGGTTTTCTTTGTTTCTCATTTTGATCCTTTGGTTTATCTATCGATGGGACTTTCACAAAATCAAATTCTTTCGCTGGATTTTGCCGAGTCTTCTCGTTTCGTTTTTTCCCTTGGGCTACTTTTTTCCCAAAAAAGAATCACTCCCTGTGATTTTCCAAAAAGGGAAAGGGTATTTTACCATCGCCATAGAAGATCGATTGTTTCTTTACGGAACCTGTTCTCCTTACAAACGTTTCGAGTTACCAAACACAAATAAGGAAATCCAAACCATCCTCTTTGAATCCGAATCGTGTTTGCAAACCGTTCTCCGACTGAAAAAAAAACAAAATCTCCCAAACATTGTCTGGTTTGATCAAAACAACTCACCCTTTCAGAAATCCATGTTTATGGATGGAATCCAAATCCAAACTTCCGAGCGTTTGGGGCAAGAAATCAAAAAAGAGTTTAGCTTGTTTCGGTTTGACGGCAATCCAAAGGGAATTCCTTCTTTATTACGATCGCTTAAGGAAACAGAACAAAAGAAAATCAGAGAAACTTGGAAAGGATTTCTCATTTTGGATTTTCCCCTTTGGAAAAAAAAGGAAGCGAAAGAATGGATCGCCTACCAAAAACTACTTGGGATTTCTAACGCATGGAAAATCCTCATCGTTGAGGATCAATTTGAAATCCCCCTACTCCACGATCTCACAAATCCAAACCTTCTTTGAACAAAAAGGTATCCGTGCCCAAAAGAAATTTGGTCAAAATTTCCTCATTGATGGGAACATTGTGGAGTACATTGTCAATGTCGCAAAACCTTTGTTTGTGGAAGAGGATATATCCTTGGCCGAAATTGGGATTGGCCTGGGAACCCTTACCTACCCCATCCTGAGTTTGCAAAAACAAACCGATCTCTTTGAAATTGATTTTGCCTATATTCAATTGGCACAGGAAGAAATTTTACCTAAATTCCCAAAAGCAAATTTGTATGCGGGAGACGCCTTAGAAAATTTATTCCATATCTTCCCGAAACGAGTGTTTGTATTTGGCAATTTGCCCTACCACCTAACAACGGAAATCATCAATACACTCATCATCCATTGCCGTAAGTTCCAAGGTGGGATCTTTATGGTGCAAAAGGAATTTGCGGAACGACTTGTGAAAGAAACATCTTCCCTTTCCATCTTTTTGTCCGCATTTTGTGATGTGAAATACCTAAAAACGGTTCACAAAAACTGTTTTTTTCCTATCCCCAAAATCCATTCCGCTTTGATTTTACTCACTCCGAAATCAAAAGTTGGGAAAGAAGATTGGTCACCGAAAACGGAAGAGGAAGTGGCTCTTTGGTCTCGGATGTTACGCACCCTTTTTTGGGGAAAACGAAAACAAATCCAAGTGAGTTTACGAGAGTCCCCGTTTTCCGAGGATCCTAAATTTCGAGAAGCCTTGGGCCAGGCACTGGTGCAATCCGGCATCCCTCCGACCAAACGCCCGGAAGAATTGAACCATGAACAATTTCTGAATCTTGGTCAACATTTGCTTGACATTTTGTCAAAATGATGTCAAATCTATTCCGCTATGTTCGAGAATTTCCAAGCTCCTCAAATTGTTACCTTTGCCATCCCCGTTTTTTTCCTTTTGATTGGGATTGAGGTATATATCGGTTACCGTAAAAACAAAGACTTGTACCGGCTCAATGATTCCATTGCTGACTTAAGCACGGGGATTATCTCCCAGATCTGGGGACTTTTCCAAAAGGGAGTTGGTCTTTATGCTTATTTTTACATCTACGAACACTTTCGTTTTTTTGAATTCGCCATGACCAACCCTTGGGCTTGGGTGCTCTGCATCGTTGGCCAAGACTTTTGTTATTACTGGTCTCACAGGTTAGCCCATGAAGTGAATTTCCTTTGGGCGGGACATGTCATCCACCACCACAGTGAAGAATACAATCTTGTGGTTGCCCTAAGACAAACGGGACTCGGTGGACTTGTATCTTGGATTTTTTATGTTCCCCTCGCTCTCATTGGGTTTCACCCATGGATGTATTTGGCAAGTGGACAAATCAATTTGATTTATCAATTTTGGGTTCATACCAAAGCCGTCGGAAAAATTGGAAAGATTGGGGAATACATTCTTTCCACTCCTTCTCACCACAGAGTGCACCATGCAATCAATCCGATCTATATCGACAAAAATCATGGTGGGATCTTTATCATCTTTGATCGCATGTTTGGGACCTTCCGAGAAGAAACGGAACCCTGTGTGTATGGAACGGTAAAACCACTGAAGAGTTTTAACCCCGTTTATGCCAATTTCCATTATTATTGGGAACTCATCAAACAAGCCTTCCAAGCGGAGTATTTTTTAGATAAAATTTTGGTCTTTTTGAAACCTCCCGGTTGGATCCCAAGGCAAGGAAACAAACCGGCTGGATTTTTACCCATCCCAGAGGTGAGTCCCAAAACCTTCCAAAAGTATGATCCGAAACCAGCAGGCGAAGTGAAGACCTATACGACCACTTGGTTTGTTCTCGTATTACTCCTTTCCTTTGCCTTTTTATTGTTTGTTCCCAAATTCAGTTTAGTTTCCCAAATCCTCGTCACGATTTGGGTCACGCTGTCTCTTGTGTCCATCAATGCGCTCATTGAAAACAAAACTTGGGCAGGAGCTCTGGAGATAACGAGACTACTCTTTGGATTTTTAGTCCTCGGATACTTTGATGTGGGTTGGGCTTACTATGCAATTGGCATCGTTTGTCTTATCGTGGCAGGCATTTACCTCTACAGAACGGGACAACAAAAGACCCAAGCTGTGTAACTCTCTCCGTCCCACTAAAAAAGAGGGGGCACCCCAAGGAACTCGGGAACCTTACCCCTCTTTTTTCTAAAGAACAGGATCACAAAAACCGTGTTCCTGTTTTCTTCCTGCTTTTGAAAACCCTTCCGAAAGAAAACTGATCCCAATCCCAATCGAGATTCCGCCGATTCATGGCAGAACCATCGTTTTCACGGAATTTCTCCCTCGGAAAAGGAAATGACAGCAAACGGAATCACTTTCTTATGTCACATAAAAGCCATGATTGAGGCAAGTTGCCGACCTCTTCGCCTTGACCCGACGAGGGGTCGTGAGAATTTGGCATTGCACCATAGTTTTTGAGGCGAAATGAGATGAAGCGAAACCGCAGTTACTATATCATACTGGTCCTAATCCTCTTTGTCGTGACCTACTCGGCCTATGCGGCATACCAAAAACAAAAAAACGGTCCTGTTTTTTTAGACAACCATGTCTTCCAACGCTACAACGACCAATGGGGACTTTGGGTAGACCTGAATGTCGAGAAAAAAAGCCTTCTCGAGAAAGCATCCGAGTTCGGAATTCTTGCTAGCGAAGTGATGGAGATCAACCACCTCACAGAAGCGGAACTCAATCGTTTGAAACGATCTATTTTTTTCCCATACTCTGCGGAATACATGAGAAACCTCCAAGAAAAGGAACTCTTCCGCGAAACCATTGAATCTCCGATTGACCAATTCATATGGCCTGTTTTACCCAATAACAAATCAAGGATCTCTTCCCGGATTGGAAGGCGATGGAATACCTGGCATACAGGTCTCGACATTGCCATTCCTAAAAACTCCATCGTCCTAGCTGCGGCAGATGGTGTGGTGGAAGAAGCAGGACGTGGTGGCGATTACGGCCTTGCCGTCAAAATTTACCACCATGACATGAACCATTTCCACACCGTTTATGGCCACAACCAAGAGTTACTCGTAAAACCAGGTGATATTGTCAAAAAAGGACAAATCATTGCCTTCTCTGGAAATACGGGAAAGTCAACGGGACCACATGTCCACTTCGAAGTTCGATTTCATAATGTGTATTTGAATCCAGAAAACTTTCTCACTCCTTTTGAAGAAGGGATTGCCACAAACCTAGTTGGCTACGCAGACTAAGTTTTGTGACAAACCTTACCAAGAATAGTTGGACAGACGAAGTTTATGATCGTCTGACAACTCTTATCCCGAAAAAAACAGGCATTGTCTGTTTTGATTTTGATCATACTCTCATTCGAAATGATTTTGGCGAAAAAATCATGGACCAACTCATCATGGAAGGTCTTTCGTTTTTACCCAAAGATCTTTCTCCTTTTTTTCGTGACCAAACACTTTGGAAAGACCATACCAAACTCAGTCTCGCTGAAAAAGAACATTTGGTTTGGGAAGAATACACTTACCAATTAAAAGAATTTGGAATCGAACGAGGATACCGTTGGACTTGTTTTTTATTCCAAGGTCTTACCCACAAAGATTATTATGATGTGTCTCGCCGTGCCTGGGAACGGGTGAACCAACCTCACGAAGAGTCAGGTGTTTTCCCACAAGTAGAGATGAAAGACCTCATCCAGTATTTGAACCACCACAATTGGAAGGTGTTTATTGTCACTGCCTCTCCAGAACCAGGAATTGCGGCCATTGCTCATCATTTTCCTGTTTTAGAATCTCATGTGATTGGCATGAAACAAGTATTAGATGAAAACGGAAAATACACTCATGAACTCATAGAACCCTATACCTATGGAGAAGGGAAAGTGAGAGCCATTGAAGAACGAATTGGCGTTTATCCCGATTTGGTTTTTGGTGATTCCTTTAATGACTATCCAATGTTATGCAAAGCAAAAGAATTTGCTGTCGCCATCGACAAAGGAGATCCGAATTTTGTAAAAGCATGTTCGGAAAAAGGAATCCTCATCCAACCGTATTTTAATTTTCCAACACTCACCAAATGAATCGACTGTATTTAGTATCCAATTCCATCGGAAATGATTTAGACATTCCACCTCGCACCAAACAATTGCTAGAAGAAGCAGATTGGATTTTAGGGGAAGAACAAAGAACCACCTCTACCCTTCTCAAAAAACTAGGGATCACAAAACCCTTTGACCTTTTAAATGAACATACCTCTCGGACGGAGATGGATGAGATTGGAATGAAGCTGGCCATGACCAAAAAAACCTGTCTCATCTCCGATTCTGGCAGTCCAGGCCTCGAAGACCCTGGCAAATGGCTTGTTCCCCTAGCTTGGGAAATGGGTGTGGAAGTGCGTTCTGCTCCAGGGCCCACTGCCCTTGTTTCTGCTCTGACAAGCTCTGGGTTTGCGACCTCTCCATTTTTATTCCTTGGATTTTTACCGAGAGAGGAAAAAGAAAGAGAGAGAACCTTAAAACAATACCTGGGTCTTGGCATCACGCTTGCCTTTTATGAAACGCCCTACAGAGCCAAACATTGTTTGGAAACTTTGGCAAAAGTCCTACCCCATGATCGTCGGATTTTCCTTGCCCTAGGAATCTCTTTCGCACACGAAACTTCTTACCGAGGCAGTGCCAAAGAAGTCCAAAAAAAATTCCCCCAAGGAATGAAGTTACCTCCAGTATTTATCATCGAAGAGAAAAAAGAAAGACCCAAACGTTAGTTTCTTGACAGTACCTCTGTTATATTGGACGCTTGGACAATGGTTAGTAAAGTAGAACAAAGTAGTGACGGATTAGATCCACTCATTTCAGAATCAGGCGACTATATAACAGACGTCGTCAAAGAAAACCTGAAACTCATCCGCCACACCAAAGGATTTTCCTTGGACAAACTCGCAAACCGATGTGGTGTGAGCCGAGCGATGTTGTCCCAAATTGAACAAGGGAAATCAGTTCCAACCATTTCCGTTTTGTGGAAAATTGCAAACGGACTCAATGTTCCTTTTTCGGAACTCTTAAAAGAAAAAAACCAAGACGGTATCCATATTCTAAAAGCCGAAAACTCCAAAGTTCTCTATTCTAACTCAAAAGTTTTTGCGAGTCGTGCCCTATTTCCTTTTCTAGGTAATCGCAAAACAGAATTTTATGAACTCATTTTGAAACCGGGTGGCCATGAAGTGGCGGAACCACATAAAACAGGAACCACAGAAAACCTCGTCGTAGTTTCGGGAAAACTCCGTTTGCGAGTGGGCGAAAAGGTAGTGGAACTCGAACCAAAAGATTCTGTGTTTTTTAAAGCAGATGTTTCTCATGAATATTCCAATCCAACCGACCAAGAAACCTTAATGTATTTGGTCATGGATTATACGGATGAAATAGGTTAAGTTTGGAATACCGAGAACTCAAAGTTAATTTACCCAAAGAACTCTCTGATTCGTTTTACGAACTCTTAGATTCTTTACAATGTGTAGGTTATTACGAAATTCTTTTTGATGGAGAAGCTCCAAAAGAAAAAGACCAAGGTCTTATTCGCGACAATACCAATATTCGTATTTACTTACAAACGGATGAGGTAGAAAAAGAATTAAAAATTATAATTTTTTTAAAACTTTACGCACCTAACAATTCCAATTCGGAATCTCGAATCATTGAAACAAGGGATTACGAAGAAGCATATAAAGAATATTATAAACCGTTCCCAATTGGAAATAAACTTTGGGTGATCCCTACTTGGGAAAAAAACGAACCAAACACCATTGCTCTTTGGAAACCAACAGGAGGAATTCCTTTATTTATCAATCCAGGTGTTGCTTTCGGAACAGGTCACCACGAAACAACAAAACTCATTTTAGAACATTTGGATTCTCTTTATGCGGAAGGTAAGTTTTCTTTTTTATCTGCTTGTGATGTAGGAACTGGATCTGGAATTTTATCCATAGGCCTTGCCAAGTTTGGAGTGAATAAAATTTTTGCTTTGGACATCGATCCCAATGCCGTGAAAGCAGCTTGGTCAAACTGGACAGAAAACGAATACCCCAAAGGGTTTCAATTCAGCGTAGAAGAGTCTGGCATTGATAATCCAAAATTATCAAACCAGTCCTATAACTTGGCAATTGCAAATATCACATTTGCTGTGCTTTCACAAAACATCCGTCATCTGGCAAAAATCAATGCACCTCGAATCATTTTTTCAGGTATCATCACCGAAAAAAAAGATGAATTTTTAAGTTTATTACAAAGCCACTTACCAGGCAAACTTCTCTACTCCAAAGAATGGAATGAGTGGTGGGTCCTAGATTGGCAAAGAAATTAATCTCGGTTTAAAAACTTAATCAAACTGACTTGATTGCCTTTTTCGTTGTATTCAATCCGATCGAATACAGATTTTGTCATTAGAATCCCACGACCATGTTGGACATGAGCTTCGTTCATTTCATCAATGGATTTATCCATATGTTTTTTATGATCGAATCCTCGTCCTTCATCCGTGATTCGATAAGCCACATATTCATGGCTAAAGGAATATTCAATTTTCACTTTTTTATGGCGGTATCTTGGGTCTTCCTGGCGTTTTTGTAAAAACTCCAAATAATTTCCTTCCATCAGAGCATGGGATTTTTCATCAAAACTAATGTTTAAATTCCCATGTTCTACGGCATTGATGATGATCTCTCTCACAGAAGATCGAATTTCCGTTTGTTCAATTGTGGTAAGGTATTTGGAAAGTTGCGCTGTAATTTTTTGAGAAACAAGCTCTGCATTTCGCAAATAATTGTTCATCGAAATTTCAATTTTTTCTGATTCAATGAGTTGGATGATGGTGTCTTCATATTCAGGAGACAATGTCATTAACACTTCCCTCGTTTCTTCAAAATCAATGTATTGGATCCGACAAACCATTTCTTTTGGTTCTTTTACATACTTTTGAGAGAGTTCGGTTTTAAAATTGATCGCAGATCCTGTCATTTTCAAATCTGTCAGTTTATCATTCACAAACATGACATTGTAGTCGGATTTTTGATCACGGCCTGTATAGAGGATTTCCGTGATTTTTTTATCACGAAGGTCATCCAATCGATACCCAAGATGTTTTGACAAAGATCGATTGGCATTGATGATTTCAAAATTTTCATTCATCATCAAAATCACTTCGTCTGAACCTTGGAAAATTTCTCGGAATCGTTTTTCTGATTCTTCGATTTTGATTTTAGCATGAGATAAATCTCTTAGGTTTTCTCTGAGGCTTCTGGTTAAAAAATTAATCCTATCAGCAAGTCCAAGTGATAACAAAATGGTTTGTAAGGCTGTTCCCATTTGGATGGTCCAACGAGTGATATGGTTGTCTGATAAAAATCCCAAACTTTTTAAGGAATAAAGCAACACACCTAACAAAAAGAAAGCCCATGAAATCAAATAATAACGAGCCGTGCGAACATTTGCAAGATAGGTAAAAGTTCCACTATAAACCAGTAATAATGCTGTAGGAACCGTGAGTAATATGGACGTAACCATAGCAATGCGGTAACTTAATAAAAAGGTAACCGCAGAAAAAATGACTAATATTCCAACCCAAACCCAAATTAACTTAGATACTTTCGGTAAATATTTTTTTAAGCTCAGATAATTGTTCGTGAAGATGACACCCGTGATACAAGACAAACAAATGAAAAACGGTAAGGAATAATTTGCCCAAAACACCCAATTCGGCCAAATGTATTGAAAGGCAAAACCATTGTTCACCAAGTGAAAGAAAAAAATGGAACTTATAAAAAAGAGATAGAGTAAGTAACTTTTTTCATATGTGAAGATATAAATGAAAAAATTATAAGCAATCATCACAAACAAAATCCCATAAAAAATACCAAAGATCATTTGTTCTTTGTTTAGTTTTTCATAAAATTCCTTTTCCGTCCAAACTTGGAGAGTGAGTGGGATGGTGGATTCCGATTGGATCTTCAGGTAATAAACAGATTTTCCATTGGGTGGAGTCTCCAAAGGGAAAACCGGATTACGGTAGTCCACATTCCTTTCTGAAAACGCAAACGTATCACCGAGAGTTCGTTTGGAATCTTTTGGAAATGGTTCACCAAAAATTTGGATTTCATCCAGTAAGGGAAAATCAAATAATAGATTCCAACGCAGTAAGGTGTTAGTGGGGTTAAACACTTCCATTCGCACCCAAAAGATGGACTTGGAAAATCCTAAATTAGGAGAGTCTAGAATCTTAAACTCTTGGTCCTTGGCACCTGAGAGAATCTCTTCGTTTGTTAGGGAATGGGTTGGATCTTCGAATACCTGCACCTCTTTCCAAATGGACTCTCCAAACATTTCTGTTTTCAATTGGATGACAGGACTTGCGTGACTCCCCCTCGGCAAAAAGAGGAAACCGAAAATGATACAAACGAAGAATGGAATGGAGGATCGGGAGAAGGTTCTTGTATTTCGCATAAAAAGCCAAAATCAATAGATTCTATTTTAGTAATTTTTCTAGCCTTTTTTGTTTTGAGTGCTAAAATAGGGGAAAGTTCTATGAATCGAAAAACCTTCCTCAAAAATTTGACTATTACTGCCGCTGGAGTGAACCTCCTCTTTCCCAAGAAAAGCTTCGGACAATCCACAGGAGTTGTGACTGCAGAGACAAAACCTAGAACGAGTGGTTCCAAACGTGCCATCATTCTCGGTGGTGGACTTTCCGGCCTCTATTCCGCTTATTTACTCAAACAAACTGGATATGAAGTTATAGTGGTCGAACGAGGAGACTCGTTTGGCGGAAGAATCGCGACATATACCAATCCCGAATTGGGAATTCTACAAGACTTAGGTGGAGAATGGATTAGCGAGAACCAAACAGATATCAAAAGTTTGGTAAAACAATTGGGACTGGAACTTGTATCCTCTAGTATTGCAGAACGATTTTCATTAACAAAATCGAATCAAGAATTCCTTAAAATCTCAACTTCCTCCATCGACACTTTAGACAAAGTCATCGACTTACACAAGTCACTTGGGGCAAACCAAAAACAAGGTTTAGACAAAATCAATTTTTCTTCTTATGCTCGTTACCAAGGTCTCACAGAAGAAGAGATTCAATCCATGAATGATTTATACCGAGTGATTTTGGGAGCAGATTTAAACCAAATCTCAAGTGAGTCAGTTTTGGACGACCTCTCAGCCCTGCAATCTGCTCTGAAACCTAAATACCAAGTCAAAGCAGGTGCTTATCAAATCATTCAGTCCTTAGTCTCTCAATTAAAAGGTCAGGAACTTCTGACAGGAGAAATTGCGGTAAAAGTTTCCCAACAAAAAAACCAAGTTTCTGTGGAACTTCAGTCAGGAAGAACGATTAAAGGGAATTTAGTTGTTTGTACATTACCCGCCTCTTCTTTGTTAGATATCAAATGGACACCTACTCTACCGAAAGATTTCATTTATTCAGCACTCCGGATGCAAACAGGTAAAATTTCCAAAAATCTATGTTTTGTGAAATCAAATGCCAATCTTTCCAACTACTTTCAAACCACTGCCACTGCCGCAGAAACATTATATGTCTCTGATTTAGCAATTGGTCAAAATATAACTGCCGTTACCTCCATTTCCACAGGAGACAAGGCCTCCTTATTTGAAAAAGGAACTGATCGCCAGAAAAAAAATCTAATGACATCTGCATTGGAAGAAGTGGGAAATTTGAACTTACATGTAGAGAATCCGTTTCACTTTCATAGTTTTCAAAAAACAACAGGTAGGCCAGGATTTGTTTCCCTTTTCCCACCTGGAAGTTATGGAATCAAAGATGTATGGAATGAACCTTTCGAAAGAGTATTTTTTGCAGGGGAACATCTCGCATTACATACAGGAAGTATGGATTCGGCTGTTGCCTCCGCCATTCAGGCCATTAGCAAAACTTAACCCAGTTTCAATCCAAACAAAAAACGTAATGGTTTGGTCCTTTGGATGAAAAACTCATAGAGGATAAAACTTAGGCTTAAAACTACTAAATTGTGAAGGATAAATTTTTCCCAAACTGGGAGAGAGGACTCCTTCACAAAATAAGCAAACACAAGTGAGATGGGATGGTGGACAAGGTAAATTGGCAAACTTGCTTCAATGATATAACGTCCGAGTTTCCCATCTTGGTTTCCAAAACGAACAAAAACATCCACAAAAAACAAAGTCCAAATATAAGGCGATGCCACCCATAAAAAAATATGGAAAGAGCGATACCATGGGTTTGCATAAGAGAAGTAAATCCAAAGTGGATCATTGATTTCATACTCCATGAGTAAAAGAGAAAATACCAATGCCCAAAGAAACAAGGCAAATGGTTTGTAACGAGAAGAGGAAGTTTGGATTAAAATTCCTTTCCATTCATAACAAAACACCCCTGCGATAAAAAAAGAAAACTGATACGTAAAGGTAAGTTTAAAAATTCCGAAATAGGATTCTCCTTTTCCAAATTGGGTATGTGCACCTAACACGAAGAGAAAACAGATCACAAAAAGAATATAGAATCGGTAAGTAAAATTATGAACAAAATTTCCTTTTGCTAATTGAGAGATCCATTTGTGAAGAACTAGGTAAATCATACTAAAACAAAATAGATCCACTAAAAACCAAATGTGTGAATGTTGGAATTTTTCTTTCGTAAAAAATTGAATCAAAAAATCAACAAGGTCGAGACTTGGTATTTTGGATTTCTCCATTAGAAAATATTGGATTGGTGCCAAAAACAAAAGGCCAAACAATGTGGGAACAAGGACTCTTCGCAACCTACCGTCTAAATAAAATTTATTTCCCTTTTTTTGGACAACCATTGCGGAAAAAAATCCAGAGATCATATAAAACATGGGCATCCGAAAACTGTGGATCCAATAACAAAAATAGGATAAAATCGAACTCCTCTCTTGTGTTTGGATCGCATATTGGATGTCTGCGGCATACACAATGGCCGAGTGGAAAACAATTCCAAGTAATAACGCAAAAGAACGTAAATTGTCTAGGTAGATGAGTCGTCCCATTCCTCCATCTTTTTCTTGACGAAGAGAAAAAAACAGATTTTTTTAAATCATGACAGAACCTCCACTCGAGCCATTTTTCTCTGACATCGACGATGAAGAGATCAGGCGAGAACGAAAAAAAGCAAAAGATCTAAAAAACACTGCTTGGTGGAAAAACAAACGTTCTTCAGGGATTTGTCATTATTGTGGAAAAAAATTCAAAGTAGATGAGTTAACTATGGACCATCTAATTCCTCTTATACGAGGAGGAAAGTCTGTAAAAGCAAATTTGGTTCCTGCTTGCAAAGAATGTAATTTTAAAAAGAAACATAGCCTACCGTTTGAAAAGGAATTTTTCACGTAATGGAAACAAACAATTTTGGATTCCAAGCGGATGATTTTTTACCGAATCGAACCACAGAAGAAATCGATTTGGTGGATGAAAACGGGAATAGTTACCAATGGGAAGTATTTTATTCTTTTTCCTTAATGGGAAATGACTACTTGGTCTTTTTACCAACAACAGAACAAGAATATCAATTTGTGAACGTTGAAATGGATGATCCTGATTCAGATGTGCCAGGTTACATTGTGATGCGACTTGGCCAAGATGAAGCAGGAGAAGAAATCTTAGAAGAAATATTGGATTTCGATGAACTCGAAGAAATCCGCGAATTTGTAGAAGACGAAATTGGACTGGTTGGACAATTCCTCAACCGGGAGGAATGACTAAGGTTTCCCCTTTACTGACAACTTCTCCTTTTTGATTGCTCCATACAATTTTCATTTTCACTGCTTTCAGGCGTTCCATTTTTGCAGTCACTTCCACGAGGCATGTGATTGTATCTCCAAAATAAACTGGTTTCCGAAACTTGGTTGTGGTTTCTAAGGCAACTGTTCCAAGACCAGGTAACTTCATTCCAAGCACGGGAGCAAGTAAAGAAGCAGCAAGTCCTCCATGAGCAATCCTTGTACCAAAACTAGTTGTTTTAGCATACTCTTCATCTACATGTAATGGATTAAAGTCTCCACTGATCCCTGCAAAAAGATACACATCAGTTTCTGATATTGTTTTCGTAAACGATGCTCTCTCTCCAATTTGAATTTCTGAAAAACTTTTACCTTTCGCGTACATAAAACCTACAATGATGAATTAGATTTTGAATTCATTTTTTTGGGTGAAAATGAAAAATGATAAAAAACACCTTGGTTAGGACTAGAGATACAACTCACTTCTTTTCCGTTTAATTGACTTGATAACGAAAAAATCACGGACAATCCGATCGTTTCTGCTTTATGATAATCAAACCCTTCTGGAAATCCGATTCCATTGTCTCTGTATTTCAGTTCAAATTGATGATTTTCGCCCACTATAAATTCAATTTGAATCCTCGCATCTGGTTTTGCCACCTTGAAAGCATGACGAAAACTATTGGTTAACATTTCAGTGATCATAAGACCCATAGGGATCGCATCAATGATGTTAAACTCCATTTTTTGAATGTCGAGTTCAATCGAAATATCAGCTCTCATATACATGAGTTTGATATTTTCAACAAGACTTGTGATATAATCTACCGAACTCAGGCCCGATAAGTTTTTACCACTGTATAATTTTTCGTGAACCAGTGCAATGGCTTTGATGCGAACAATACTTTGTTCTAAGATATCAGCAGTTTCTCTAGGAGAAGAATACACCTGCAATTGCAAAAAAGAAATGATCACTGCTAAATTGTTTTTCACACGATGGTGAACTTCGGTAAGAAGTGTTTCATTTTCTTTTAAGGATTGTTCCAATTTCGTTTGGTTTTCCATGTAACTTGTCATATCGGAAATGACAGCTACTGCTTTGTTTGGACTCCCATCTTTAGAAGGAATGAACAGACGATGTTCCAAGGCCCATTTGATTTTTCCGTCGCTCATTTGGATGCGATACAGTAAACCTGTGTGGTTTTCTTTTAATTGGTTCATCCAAATATGAGACATACGAGCACGGTCTGCTTCAAACACACGATCGATCAAAAGTTGTGGATTTGCGATGATCTCTTTTGTTTTGAGATCAAATAAACGAGAAACTTGTTCACTTAGAAAATCAATTTTCCAAGTATCTAAATTGAAAACGATAACAGCGTCTTCAATCCTTTCTAAAATCACTTGGAATAGTTGGTCCGATTCAAATTTTTCGGATAATACTTTTTTTTGATTTTTTAATTCGCGAACAAGTAAAACATAAATCACAAATGCGGAGAGAGCAACGAATCCCCAACCTTTGAAACTTTGAATTTCTCTCGTGTCTTCTGCCGATTGGAAAAAAAGAGAGATGGCATAATCTGAAAAGTAAATCCAGAGAAACCCGAAAAACAAATAAAATATCGCAATTCGGGCTGCTGCTTTCACAATTTAGGCCAACTCCTGCAAGGTTGAAAAACGACTATGAACTGTTTCCTCAATCTTAGATCCCATTTCTCTGTAGAGAGCCCAGAGTTCCGTTAACTCATTTGGGACATATGGATTCAGGCGACTCATAGACATCAAATACTTACCCACAAGATAATACGAAAGTAAGTTCCGATCTATCATTTTTTCTTGCTTCGAATAAGATTCTGTCTTTTTATGAGTATCAATCTCAGATAAAAACAAGATCACAAATACAGATAATACATCTGCAAAGGCAAATTCAATGGATTGTTGTTTTTTACAATTCGATTCCCCATCCATTTTCAGAATGATTTCAAACAATAGGTTTTGAATGGAATCCGCTTGGTTTTTAGGAGATTCGATTCTCACAAATTCCTTTTGGAATTTTTCTTTCCCTGAATACAATGAGGAAATAATGGATCGTTGGATTTCACTCGTGCCTCCACCGATCGTCCCAAGTTTTACATCTCGGTAAAATCGTTCCACTGCGTATTCTTTCATGTAACCATATCCACCAAACAATTGTACGGTGTCTTTTGCTACATCTTCCGCAAGTTCCGAAGAAATCAATTTTCCCAAACTACTTTCTAAGGGAGATGGAATTCCTCTATCTTTTCGTTCTGCTACCCAATAGATCAATCTTCTGGCGGCTTGGATATAAACCCAATTGCGAACGAGGATATCTCTCATTCCATAAAAACTAGAAATGGACTTACCAAATTGGACTCGTTCATTTGCGTAACGGATCCCTTTGCGAAAACAAAACTCCATGGCTCCGGCAAGACCTGCCACAAACACAGTTCTTTCCCATTCCAAAGTTTCCTTTCCAATTCGCATAAAACCAGTGTTTAACGGTCCAAGCAAATTTTCTTTTGGGATCACCATATCTTCAAACACCAACTCTGCTGTCATAGATGTGTGATGACCAAGTTTTTTTAGGACTTTACTGACCTTAAAACCAGGTGTATGACTTTCCACAAGGAAAGCACTAATCCCCATTGGCCCTCTTCCTTTTTCGGAAGTCCTAGCCATCACCACAAACACTTGTCCGACGGGACCATTGGTGATAAAGGTTTTAGATCCATTTAGTTTCCAACCACCTTCCACTTCTTCCGCTCTGGTCAGAAGAGATGCAGCATCCGAACCAGATGCTGGTTCTGTCAGAGCAAATCCAGCCATCCACTCACCAGTCGCAAGTTTTGTTAGGTATTTGGTTTTTTGTTCTTCTGTTCCTTGGAAAACGATAGGCATGGTTCCGATCACCAAATGTGCTACCCAAGACAAACCAATTCCGCCATCAAGAGATCCTGAGGCAAAGGCATCCGTAGCGATAGAACATAACAAACAACTGGCTCCTTCTCCTCCATATTCTGTAGGAATAGTAAGTCCTGTTAAACCGGCTTTCGAAAACTCTTTCCAGAGTTCGTCCGACCAAATTTCTTTTTCATCTCTTTCTTCAGAAGAGGGAAATACTTTCTCTTCCGAAAATTGAAACACTGTATTGTAAAAACTTCGTTCCTCATCATTTAGATAAGGATTTAGTTTTGGGTTAATCATTGGTAAATTCCTTCAATTTGTTTTGAAAATACATCCGAAATGATGTTTCGTTTCATTTTAAGAGTTCGTGTCATTTCTACATCTGGATCAAAAGGTCTTGGAACCACATAGAAATTGTTAGCTGGAATCATTTCAAAGGACTTAAATCCATTTTCTCGTGAAATGATTTTAGAGATTTCAGAACGGAACAATTCTCTCACTTTTGCATTTGTATTCCATTCGATTGCTTTCTCTTTAGAGATTCCTTGCACTTTGGCTTCTACTGCTTCAAAATTAGGAACAATGAGTGCAGCGAGTGTTTTTTTGTCATGTCCTACTACCATCACTTGGTCAATGTAAGGGGATGTAAGTAATTTATCTTCGATTGGGATGGGTTCTACGTTTTCACCACCAATGAGAGCGATGGTATCTTTAGAACGACCAGCAAACACTAGTTCGTTTCGATGAGAAATCATCATCAAATCTCCCGTATCAAAAAAACCATCTGCATCAAACACAACTTGGTTGAGTTCAGGTCGTTTATAATATCCTTTGAGGATTTGTTTGGATTTAATCCAAAGTGTTCCTTTTTCACCAGTTTTAGTAAGGATTTTACCTGTTTCGTCTTTTAATCGAATGGAATATCCATCAATGGGAATTCCCACTGTTCCTTTTGTTGGTTTGGAATTGGAACGAATGGAAACCACAGCCGAGGTTTCTGTCATTCCATACCCTTCTAAAACTTTTAACCCAATGGCAGATAAAAATCCATCTACAACACTTGGTAATGCAGAACCTGCCGAAATACAGATACGAATCCTTCCACCGAGTGCTTTATGAATGGTGGAAAAAATTTTGATGCTAAGTAACTTAAACGGGGAAAGTAAAATCAAAATCAAAAAAGCATAACTTCGTTTGCAAAAGGAAACTAAAAAATTTGGTTTTTGAATTTCAAATTCAAATCCTTTAAACATCGCATAATACTTTGCCCAAGTTGCACCGACACCTAAAAAGAAATGGAATAATTTTTCTTTAAAACCACCTTCTTTGGCGACCTTAGCCATGATTCCATTATAAACAGATTCCCAAATTCGGGGAACAGAAGGAAATATAGTTGGACGAAAGTCTCGAAGATCATCCTTGAGACTTGTCATATTGGAAATTAAAAAATCCAAACCAAGAAAGATTCCTGCGTATTCAATCGCTCTTTCAAACGCATGCCAAGGTGGTAATAAACTGACTGCATTGTCATTGGAATTCATATCCAAACGAGCAATGGTATTTTGAATGGCAGTGATCCAACCTTTTTGGGATAACATCACTCCTTTCGGATTTCCTGTTGTGCCTGAAGTATAAATCAAAGTGGCAAGTGCATCAGGATCAATTTGTTTGAGCCTATCCTCTAAGTTTTGTTTTCCATTTTCCTTCCAAAGAGTTTTCCCCTTTTCTACGAGAGATACAATAGAATCCGAACCAGAAAGTAATTCCCCTTGTTCATTTTCTAATACAAAAATTTGTTTGAGATGAGGAAGTTCACCTAACAAGTCTTCGATTCTTTTTTTGTCTTTAGGTTTTTGAACCACAAGAAATTTGGCTTCAGAATGGTTGAGGATATATAAAATTTCTTCGCGGACAATGTCTGTTCCTCTAGGAACCACAACGGCTCCTGCAGAGAGAATCGATAGGTCGGTCCGAAGCCAATTGACGGATGCGTCACAAAAAAAACCAATTCGGTCTCCAACAGCAACACCAAGGTCGATGAAACCGAGAGTCAAGTGGTCGACAAACTCCTTCAATTCTCCAAAACTGATCCCAGGGAATTCAGTAGCGGACTTCCGTTTCCGAAACGAGATTTTGTTTGGGAAGGTAGCGGCGACGGTTTCCAATGCTTGGTAGAGATTTTGGTAGTTCTGGTTCATGGTTTTGCCTTTTTCAGTTCGTTCTTTTTACAGGAAATGTAGGATGGATAAAAAACCACTGTTCGTTTTTTGCAAGTTTTTTCTTATTTTTGACAAACTTTTCAGAAAGGTAGGGCATAATTATGTTCTTTTGGATCCATGACGGCCGAATTTCCCCAAATCCACCCTTAACGCAGACCGATCGTGTCCTAAAAGTCCACCCATCGGGAAAATCGAACCCAACTGAAATTGGTGACGGAGAACCTGGAACGACGCCCACGGGATCCTTTCTCCACCAAAACCCAAGGGATGCGTACAAAGAAGCCTCCCTTCCCACAGAAAAACCGGTCTTTTTCCTCCACGAAATCATGACGAGTCCCGTTTTTACCAAAGGGGAAGAGGAAACCATCGACCACTGTCTCGAGTTCATGTTTGAAAAAGGAATTCGTCATTTGCCGATCACAAACCACTTGGGGCAACTCGTAGGATTTGTTTCTGATAGAGATTTGCTAGAGAAAACAAAATCATACGAAAAGGAAATGCCAGTTTCAGATGCGATGATCAAACGAGTATTAGTTGGCTCTCCAGGTGCAGAAATTAGACAAGTGACAAAGGTTTTACTCGAAGAAAGAATTGGTTGTTTACCGATCGTAAATGACGATAATTACCCTATTGGAATCATCACTAGATCCGATTTACTTCGCCTTCTTTTGAAATATCCCAATTTGAGTTTGATGGTTTAAAAAGAAGAAAAGGATTTATATGATTTGGGATCTCATTGTTTTAGTTTTTTATTTTTTAGTAGTCTTTTATTTTGGCTTTCACTTTGCGAAAAACACACAAAAGGAAGATGATTTTTATCTAGCAAAAAAAGAAATCCATTGGGTCTTTTTAATGATCTCACTGGTAGCAACGGAAACATCAAGTTTAACGTTTTTAAGTATCCCTTCTTTATCTTACAAAGGTGACTTTCGATTTTTAGAAATTGCCATCGGTTATATTTTTGGTCGCACCATAGTCGCTTTATTTCTTTTGCCTTCCTACTTTTCCGGGAACACTATCTCTGTCTATGAATATGTAGGAAATCGATTTGGAACTTCCCCACAAAAAACGATTTCTTTTGTTTTTACCATTTCACGTCTATTAGGTGACGGGATTCGTTTGTATGTGAGTTCCCTACCTATTGCGTTTCTTTTGGAACGGATGGGTTTTCCTATCTCACCCGAAGGGTTAGGAATGATAGCGCTTACGATTTTGAGTGTTGTCACCATTATTTATTCTGTGTTTGGTGGCTTTCGCGCGATTGTATTTACAGATGTTTTACAATGGGTGATTTATCTTTTAGGTGGGATCTTTGCTCTCGGACTCATCTTAACGCAAATGGGAGAAACTACAATTATAAATAAAATCCAAACCCTCGATGCACTAGGGAAATGGAAGGTGTTTGTATTTGATTACAATCTAACAGGTGATAATAGTTATTTTATACTTTTTGCCATCTTGGGTGGTGCTTTTATTTCCATCGGTTCTCATGGAACCGATTTGATGCTCGTACAAAGAGTGATTGCGACAAAAAACTTACTCTCTGGCCAGAAGGTATTGATTGGAAGTGGAATTGTTGTTTTCTTTCAATTTTTAATCTTTTTGTGTATCGGTAGCCTTCTCTATGTTTTTTATGAAGGGAAATCAATTCCACCTGACAAAGTGTTTAGCCATTTTATCATTAACGAAGTTCCTTCTCCCTTTCTTGGGATTTTGGTTGCTGCCATCTTAGCCAGTGCCATGTCTACACTCAGTTCCACCATCAATTCCTTATCACTCACTTGGGCCAGGGACTGGGGAATGGACAAATGGTTTAGTCCAAGGATTTTGTCTTTGTTCTTTGGAGTTCTTTTATTTTTCGCAAGTCTGATTCCGTACTTCCTTGTGGAGACTTGGGAAAAAGGAATCTTAGAGATGGGGCTCACCATCTTTTCTTACACACTTGGTCCCTCCATTGCCGTTTTCTTCCTTGCAAAAGGGAAAAGGGATCTGCCTATTTCAGGATTTGTTTTCTCCCTACTTTTCCTTTTCAGCATTCTCCTTACCGTAGCCGTGGGCATCGGTTGGAAACTTTCCTTTACTTTGCTCGTTCCCATTGGGTTTTGTCTCTTGTTTGGATTTGTCAGTTTGGGTCGTTTATTAAAAAAAGTTTGACAGAGAATGAGTTTTCCCTTCGTCTAAAAGATAACAATGAAATCATTCGCACACATTGCCCTTCTCCTCCTCCTCGAAATCTTATAATTCGAGGGAGAGAGAGCTATGTGACAAAGCCCACTCCCAACCGGGAAGTGGGCTTTTTTATTTTTGGGTCCCCCGGTCGGAAGTGAGACGCGGATTGGGAGGAACCATGAAACCAAAAACCATTCACATCCAAGACGTTACCTTGCGGGACGGAAACCAAGCGTTAAAAAGACCATGGACCATCGATGAAAAAATCGAAGTTTTCGACTTACTTGTAGGTTTAAACGTAGACGGCATTGAAGTTGGATTCCCTTCTTCGAATGAAACGGAATTTTTTACCTGCCAAGTATTAGCAAAACGTGCGCCTAAAGGGAAACCAATTGCTGCTTTGTCGAGAGCCAATGAAAAAGAAATCACTGTCACCTGGGAAGCCATTCAAAAAGCAGACAAACCGAGAATGCACATTGTGTATCCTGTGAGTGACTTTTCCATTAAACACGTATTAAAGATTTCAGAAAAAGAAGTTCTTGAAAAAATAAAATCTTCGATTTCGTTTGCGCGAAAGATTGTAGGGCCAAATGTAGAAATCCAATTTTCTGGAGAACATTTTGGAGATGCGATCGAAAACTTCCACTTCACAAAAGATGCGTTTTTGACTGCCATTGAAGCTGGTGCCAATATCATCAATTTACCCAATACCGTGGAACGGTATCGACCTATGATTTTTGTGAATATGGTAAAAGAAATAAAAGAAACCATTGGAGATAGAGCCATCATCTCCATTCATACACATAATGATTTGGGAATGGCAACGGCAACGTCTGTGGAATCAGTGTATGTTGGCGCCGAACAAATAGAAGTTGCCCTAAACGGTCTTGGGGAACGTGCGGGAAATACCAATTTGTATGAAACGGCAATCGCCTTACACCAAAATGGTGAATCTTTAAACCTTAACTTCCAACGAATTTATCCCACGGCAAAACGAATCTCTGAATTAACTGGGATTCCGATTGGCGAAAAAACTCCGATTATCGGGGAAGATATTTTTTCCCATAGATCAGGAATTCACCAGGACGGTGTGACAAAAACGTTACACCAGTCCAAAGGCGCCTATCGAACATTTTCTCCTGAATTTGTAGGACGTGGGGACAAAGAAACCATCTCCTTCACGAACCAATCTGGTCATAAAGCGATCGAGTTTTTGTTGGAACAAAAAGGAATCCAAGTTTCCAAAGAAGAAATTCACCATTTGTTTTCACTCGCTAAATCGATTTCTTCTAGGGAGAATAATCGCGAAATCACCGAAGCAGAGTTAGTGGAACTTAGTCATTCGGTTCTTGCGGTTCAGTGAACAAAGAAGGGTTTTGTCCAGAGAAACTTAAGGCAACTCTTAGGGAATCATTGACAAATCTTTGTCAATCTGCCATAATTTCGTTTGGTTTTTCTGGAGGTATCATGGCAGAGACTCTTATCAAACAGGCACGAATTTTTGATGGCAGCACCAATCCATCGTTCATTGGGGATGTGCGGATCAAAAACGGTATCATTGAGACAATTTCGAAAACGGAATTGAGCCCAAACCCTGGAGAAACTGTCATCGATGCAAAAAACCAATGGCTAACCCCTGGTTTCATTGATTTCCATACCCATTATGATGCTGAGATTGAAGTAGCACCTGATTTATCCGAATCAGTGAGGCATGGGATCACTACGATTTCATTAGGGAGTTGTTCTTTAAGTTTGGCGTTAGGTGATCCGACTGATCTTGCGGATATGTTTAGTCGTGTGGAAGCAATTCCTAGAAAAAACGTATTATCAATTTTACAGAGTAAAAAAAATTGGAACTCTGCCATTGAATATAAAAAACACTTAAACGAATTGCCCTTAGGTCCCAATGTCACTTCATTTGCGGGTCACTCTGCCATCCGTGCCCATGTAATGGGATTGGAACGATCCTTAACCAAAGGAGAAAAACCAACCAAAGGGGAGTTAGATCAAATGAACCAACATCTAGAAGAAGCATTGGATGCTGGTTTTATGGGACTCTCCATCAATACACTTGTTTGGGACAAAATGGATGGATCTCGGTTTCGATCAAGACCACTCCCCTCTACCTTTGCCAATTGGAGTGAATACGAATTTTTAAATAAAACACTTCGAAAACGTGGAAAAATTTTCCAAGGTGTTCCCAATGTTTCCACCAAAATCAACGTATTGATGTTTTTAAAAGAAGCTTTTGGTCTTTTTAGAAAACCACTCAAAACAACCATCATTTCTCTTATGGATGTAAAGTTTGATCCAGGATTGTACAAACTGTTAGGTGTGATTGGTCGAATCACCAATACAATTTTCCGTTCTGATTTCAGGTTCCAAGCGTTACCAGAACCATTTGATTTGTATGCCGATGGAATGGATGTTGTTGTGTTTGAAGAATTTGCTGCCGGTGCAAAAGCCAATCATATTGAAGATGAATTGGAACGAAAACAACTGATGAAAGATCCAAGTTATCGATCTTGGTTCAAACGACAATGGACCAATTGGTTTTTACCTCGAGTGTTCCATCGTAACTTTCGAGAAACCAAAATCGTAGATGCCCCAGACAAATCACTCATCGGAAAATCAATTGATGATGTAGCAAAAGAAAGAGGAGTTCATTCCGTGACCGCCTTCTTAGATTTAGTCGCAGAACATGGAAACGATGTTCGCTGGTATACCGTCATGGCAAATCATAGAAAGGAACCATTACAAAAAATTGTTTCTTATCCAGATATCCTCATTGGTTTCTCCGATGCTGGTGCCCATTTGCGTGGGATGGCACATTATAATTTCCCACTCCGCATGTTAAAACTGGTTCGGGATGCAGAACTTGAAAACAAACCATTTATGACGATGGAAAAAGCGGTTCATCGTTTGACGGGAGAAATTGGAGACTGGTTTGGAATTGATGCGGGATATATCAAAGAAGGCAAACGTGCTGATTTGGTATTGATTGATCCGACGAAACTGGACGACTCTCTTGCGAAAGATGTAGAAGCTCCAATGCCGTTTATGGAAAATTTCAAAAGATGGGTGAGACGTAATGATGAAACGATCAAAAAAGTATTCATCAATGGAAAACTGGCCGTAGATTCTGGGAAACCGGTTACTTCTCTTGGGAAAGAAAAAGGATATGGAAGATTTTTAGAATCCCAAATTGGTGTGTAAAAAAGGTTTGAAGTTGGGTGCTGAATCGAATACATTCAGTATCCAACAAAAACCATGAAGACAAAATCCTTTCTCTCTCTCCCATTCCTTTTCTTTTTTTGCCTATTGATTCACGTTCAATGTTCTAGTATGAACCGAATGGATCGAGACGTTTCCCCTTCTCGGAACATGTCTGATGATTATGAAGAAGCAAAAATGTCTTCTGGTGTGTCTCCCTCACCTAAATCTGAATCCAAACCACAAGAAACAAAGTCTCCCAAACGATTGATGGTCTACACTGTGGTTGTCAATTTACAGTCCAAAGAAATTGAACCCAAGGTCACAGAGATCATCAAACTTGCAGAATCGTTTGGTGGATATGCTCTCCAATACAGTTCTCAAGGAACCATCCAACTGAAAATTCCACAGGAACATTTAAAAAACTTTTTACAGACCTTAAAAAAAGAATCTCATAATTATACAGAAGATGTTTCCGCAAAAGATGTAACCAAAGAGTATTTAGATACAGAAATTCGATTGGAAAATGCACAAAAGATGCGAACACGACTACTCGAAATTTTAAAGACTGCGAAAACCTTAGAAGAAACATTGAAGGTGGAAGCAGAACTGAATAAAGTATCTGAATCCATAGAACGATGGGAAGGAAAACTCAAATACCTTTCCTCCGCGGTCCAACTATCATCTGTTACCGTTCATGTCCGACAAAAATGGGAACCTGTTGTGCAAAAAGAATACAAACCAGGTCCACTTGGGTATCCCATTTATTATTTATACTTGGGTCTTGGAAAAGTCAAAGATGGAATCATTTGGCTCTTTGTACAAGAAATCCCAAAAGAAAAATAATCCTAATATTTAAATGAAACGAATTTTGATTTTTCATTTATTTCTTTTCTTTACTACCTGCCAACAAGGAAATGAAACCTATCCGAAACTCACTGGACCTGTGGTGGATCCCAGTGGGTATCTTCCCTTGGAAACCAAAGTCAAATTAGAGAACCTACTTCTCACAGAAGAAAAAATCACAACAAACCAAGTTGTGGTTTATATCACGGAAAAACTAAAAGAAGCCAGTATTGAAACAGAAGCCACTGCTGTTTTTGAACAATGGAAATTGGGCCAAAAGGATAAGGACAATGGTATTCTATTACTTTTAGCTCCGAATGACCGAAAGGTGAGAATTGAAGTGGGTTACGGATTGGAAGGAATCCTCACCGACTTAGTCGCCAAACGAATCATAGACGAGATAATTGTTCCCAATATGAAGATGGGAAATCCTTCTTTAGCCATGTTATCTGGCACGAGTGCCATCCTCGAGCAACTTCGAGTTGGTTCTCCCAAACTTTTCACTGATTTATGTCCAAACTCATTTAATGATCTGGCATCCGATTTACATCCAGACACAATTCCTTTCCTCAAAAAAGAAGTGAAACCTTTAAAAACTGTAAATTTTTATTTCTGCGTGGTGCCTGTGGAAAACCAAATAGGATTGGAAGCTGCGGCAAATCAATTATTTCTCAAAAGTCAAACAAAAGATCCAGAGAAAAAAACTATTGTTTTTGTTACATCACCTAACAACAACTTCATAGGTCATATCATCACAAGTCCTGAATTTCATTGGTCTCTGAGCCAAGCGAAAGTAAGAAGCATATTCTATAGTAAATATGAGGAAAGAAGAACTTCTGATTTTACGAATTTTACTTATCGTGCTTTTTTAGAACTGATAGAGCGTATCAAACACAATCAAAAAATTGTTTTGGATAAAGGGACTGGTATTTATGATCCGTATAATGTTTTGGCAAGTTATTCCTATAATAAAGCGGGAGAGATCATTCGAAGTTTAGAAACCCAATTTCATGTGGGGATTCAAATTTTATTTTTAGATACAAAATCAGATATTTCCCTCGAAGCAAAAAAATTCCACACAATCGCCTTTGGCAATAACTCAGGAATCACCCTACTCTATTCCTTAAACCAAAAACAGGTTTTTGTTTATACGAATACAAATTCGGTGATTCAAAATCCAAACAAAAACGAAAACCCAAAACCAATCGACAACCAATCCTTATCACAATCTGTATCCGATGCGATCGCACCCCATCTTAAAATGGAAGACATCGATTGGATGTGTATTCGCAGTGCAGAAGCCATTGATTACTATTTACATATGCTTCTCACTCAACCGAATAAAAACAAGGCAAATCATGAATCGGCGAGTGGATCACCTCCGCTCGGGATCGACAATGGTAAAGAACCACATGTGGTTTTTCAATGGTTTATGATTCTTATGTTTCTCGTACTCCTTGTAGGAATGATGGCTGGAGAAGGTTATATCTTCTTTTATGGAGTGTTTTATCTCGGAAGTGTGATCCTTCGTGCTAAGTATTCTCTCCTTCCAGAATCACCAAATCTTTACTCCATCGTATCTGTTTTTTTGGTTCTCCTTCCCACAACGATTGTTGTTTATATCTTTCGAAAAATTGGTTGGTCCGACTCAGTGAGTTCCTATTCCCAAGATTTCTTTTCCGGATCCTCGGGAGGAAGTTCTAGTTCAGGCTCCAGTTACCGCTCCTCAAGTAGCTCATATTCAGGAGGGGGAGGTAGTTCTGGAGGTGGTGGTGCGAGTGGAAGTTGGTGAATTTGTAACTTTTAGGATTTGATGAGACGCTGGGCCGATTGAATCATTTGTGCCTTCATTCTTTCGATGACTTTGCGGTCTTTCGTCAAAGCATACAAACGTAATCCACCCAAATAACTCATATACAATTCATAACTTAGTGATTTTACAAGATCTGCACGAAGATTGGGTTCAAACTTCAAAATACAAACTTCCACAGTCTCTAACACATGTTGTACGGCTCGATTTCTGTACGAGTCAAATTGATTCAAATGGGATATCTCCCCAGAGAATAAAGCAATGGGACAGTCTTTACGAGAAGTATTTCTTTGGTTACGAACAATGAAATTCACCCATTTGTCGATGAAATCAGACATATCATTTGCTTTACTTAATACTTTTAACATCACAATTCTTTGTTGTTCTGATAAATAATTTAAGTATTCAAATCCAATATCATCTTTTGACTTAAAATGATCATATAGAGTTTTTTTATAGGCTCCAGCTCGTTCTAATATTTCGGCAATTCCAGTCGCCTGGAAACCTTTCTCGCGAAACAAAGCAAAGGAACTTTCTAAGATTTTATCTTTTGGTTTCAAAATAGGTTCTCCAAGTTATTATTTCTCGACGTTTGGTAAATTTGTTTCTTCCGATGGCAATGGATATTCCATTACAACATTTCCCTTCAAATCAACAATTGATGATTTCCAATATAAGGAATTTTGTTTCCAAAAAATTTCTAAGGAACCAAAGTTTTCCTTTTGATAAGACTTTCCCAATTTCCATTCGGATTCATATTCTAATTGCAAAAATGGGAGGGGAAGGTTAAAAGAACTCGAAGTGATTTCCACTAACGTCCGTTCGCTCCCCGTCTTCAATTCATGGATCTCAGCAATATGGCGATCTCCCGATAAAATCACGAGGTCTTTTGTATTCGCCTTTTGTAAGGTTTGAATCAATTTTTCTCTTTCGTGTGGAAAATTATTCCATTTTTCAAAAGGTTGTTCGATTGGAATCACTTGGATACTCGAAACAAAAACAAGTAAATCGGAGGCCATAGCCAACTCCTTCTCTAACCAATTCCATTGTTCTTCCCCTAACAGAGAACGACTTGTATCGGAAGAAGGACGGTAATGACTTTTGCCCGTTAGATAAGAAAGATAACTTCTTTGTAAAGGAGACCGAAAGTATCTTGTGTCAGGAACAACGACATGAATTTTTTTACCATGAAAGGAAATCCAATAGGAATAAAAAATCCCTTTTTTGTTTTTGGTTCCTAACTGGATGTTTTTTGGCAAAAGCGGTTTAACATACGATAAAAAGATTGATTGCGATAATTCCCGATCTGGGTATTCAGCACCACTGTCGTTGATTCCATAATCATGGTCATCCCATGTGAACAAAAATTGGGAATGTTGCCGTAGAGACTTCCACTCTGGTCTTTTAAACTGTTTGTCGTAAGCAGGGATTTTGTCTTTTGCCGAAAGATGATCCGCATAAACAATATCACCGAGAAAAATCAGGTAATCAAATTTCTTCTCTAATATGGTTTTGAAAATAGGATTTTCTTTGTCTTGGTGCAAACAAGAACCAAAACCGATGGTTAAATTGTCTTTCTCTTTCGCAACAAGGGGACCAACTAAAAATAACACACTGAGCATTCCCACAAAAAGGGAAAATCGATTCGAGAATTTTATCATGGCAACGAAAACAAAACGGGATCTCACCCCTTGTATCTAAAGCCATCACTCACAAACGTCAATCGGAAATCATCACCTACCGAGACGGGAATAACCACCATAATAACTTCGATAGTACCTGGATGTTTGGCCCCAACCTCCCATATATGGTGTATAATGATAGTGACTCCTTGTGGGAGAATAGCCGTCAAAAGTTAGGCTACGAAAAAAAGACCCACGGTATAAAATTTCATTTTGGTAATAGGTTTCGTTCACAAAGGGAGAATACACAACACCCGTGATCTGCCATTCAAATTGTGATCCTTCTCCACTCACCGTAACTTCTGTTTCCTTATACATGCTCTTAGCAGACCGAAAATCTCCCACGGTACAGGGCTCCATTCGGCTAGGGACTGGACCCTCCATTAACACCAAACATTCAGAATTGGTTCCATACCTTTTGGAAAACCCAACGTCACTGACTCGCATTGGTTCTGCCGCCTCTTCCAGGATCGTATGTTTCGTATAGGTTTGCCTCCCAACACAGGAGAAACAAAAGAGACAAATCACCGTTATGTTCCGAATCATAGAATATTGAAACCACCTCAAAGATGGACTAAAATATACCCTGCTAACGAAGAAAAAGCGATGGTGGATATCCGCAATTGCGGATACTACCTATGAGATGACTCATGGAATCCCATCCAACCTTCTCATTTGAAAACAAAACCATTTTGCCACACAAGGTTCATTAGAGTTTTCGGAAATTCAAACGGTATGCTGATACAGAAGAAGATACCGCTCTTCCCTGGCACTGGTACAAACTTGGGTCCACAAGTCCTGAGGGAACGAGGGAATAGGTTTTCCCTTCCTCCAAGACCAGATTTTGAGACAAACTTGTTTTGGAGGAAAAAGCTTCCGTTGTATCATCCTTCACTGCAATATGAAAATCAAATCGAGTGGAACTACAATTGGATGAAGATAAGGTTTGTTTACCGACACTGGCTGTGACCTCGTATGTTCCAGAACTTTGCACTCGCATGGAACCATTCACTTGCACAGTGCTACAAACAGAAAAACTTCCCTCTCCCAAAAGCAAAACCTGGTTGGCATTTTCATTGGTAATGAAATGACATGGTGAATTCGTTAAGGCTGCAAATAACAGTGCATCTGTGAGAACATTCCCTGTGATCTTCAGGCCAGGGATTAATCCTTTATCCTCATCTTGCGAACACTGCAATATAACGAGTAGGAGAATCAAAAAAATGGGAAACTTACGCATTGGATACCTTCTTTTTACACTCAATCTAGGTAAAACAAAGGGAAGTTGGTTCCCATTTTTTTAAATAAAACCATTTCATCGCCTTCAAAGACCGCAGCGTAGGTCCAAAACACAGGACAATTGGCCAGAAAAACAGAGATTTGCCTTAGAACAAGTATAAGGTGACGGAAATCGACAAGTAGATGTGGACGAAATCGAACGGCATTTTCGATTTTCTCGTTCTTCGGGTGTGAGGACAATGAGTGACAAATGAGATTTGATATAAATACTTGGGTCTTCTTTTAATCGGGCAGTGATCTGGAAGGTTTTGAATTCGTCATTTGTTGTTTCCGTGGGAGTTCCAAATACGGCACCAGTGATTTGATTCAATCCTAATCCCAAAGGCAAAGTTGGTTCTATCGCAAATTCGATTTCACCTAATGCACGTAAGGAATCAATATACTGATTTGGCTCTAGGGGAGAAACGGGTTCTATTGTTTCCATCCAATTTAAGACCAAATTCCTCAAAGGATAGCGAAAGTTACCAAAACAAGGCAAAACAATCTTTTCTTTGACCTCTGGATCATTTGATTTCAGAAAAATCAATTCTGATTTGGGACAAAACTGCAAATGGAGAAGGATTTGAGAATCCGATTGTTCCAAAATATGTGCATACTTGTAACCACCCTCCCCTAACAATTGGATTGCGGATAGGGATCCTAACAATTTTCCTTCCAAAACAAAATTGGTATTTTCCATCAGGACTTTCGGTGTGACAGAATTGATTGTATAAAAAAGGGAAGGATTGTCCTCAGATTCTTCTTTATCATTCGATCCTTGCCCCACTTGTTCCGCATACAAAATTAAGTTTGTGAGTATTTGGGAGGCACGAGGTGGATGTTCTGAAGAACAGAAAAGTGAAATTCCACTTAACATCAAAATAAAAACCAAGCGAAAGAGACGAATGAAAAACATGTTAGCAATCATAAGAGATACCACCTTCCAAGGAAGGAGGTCAAAGATCAGACAAATGGTTTCAAAAAATCATTCGAACCACAAAACAATGATTTTATCTGATCATTACGAAAGAAAGAACGTGGGAGAACAAAATGTATCTTTCAGAATTTGAGAAAAAACAAAACCAATCGGACAATTTCCGAATCACTAATTTTTGATTGACCCAAGTTTCATTTCGGCCTAGGCTTTTTCCTATGCCAAACGAAATCACAATTCAAACAAATATCGCTTCTGATATATCCAATGTATGGAAGATGTATACTTCCGCCGAACACATCACAGGTTGGAATTTTGCCGATCCTTCTTGGCATTGCCCTTCTGCTTCCGTCGACCTAAAGAAAGGTGGATTGTACAAAGCGCGAATGGAAGCAAAAGATGGAAGTTTTGGTTTCGATTTTAAAGCAGTCATCGACGAAGTCAATGAACCTCATTTTTTATCCTATACCTTGACGGACAATCGAACTGTCAAAATTGATCTAAAAGAAACAAACAAATCTACAGAAGTTGTCGTGCGTTTTGAAGCAGAAAATGAAAATCCAATCGAGATGCAACGCGATGGTTGGCAGTCTATCTTAAATCAATTCAAAACATATGTAGAAGGAAAAACAAAATAAAATCCATAATCAATGTTTGGCGGTCTATTGTTCATATTTTTTCCAAGGTCGCCTTCAGGGATTTATAATAATTCCTACCCATTTTCAGTTTGATTCCCGTAACAAGTTCTACTTGGTAAAATCCGCCACTTCCCGTTTCGATCGACTTAATTTGTTTTCGGTTGACGATATAGGAGCGATGGATTCGTAAAAAATGGTTTGGTAAAATTTTGGAAATGGAATCCAAACTTTTATTGTGGACAAACTTTTCTCCATTTTTTTTAAACACTTTGATTTGTTTGTCAAAGGATTGGATATATAAGATCTCTTTTGTGGCCACCAATTGTAATTGATTTTCTTGTTTGATCCCAATGTATTTGGTTTTCGATTTTCCTGAATTTGACTGATACTTTTCCAGCGCCAACTTCACTCGTTCTTTCGTGATGGGTTTAGGAACAAAATCGAGGACCCCATATTCAAACGCGTGAATGGCTTCTGCGACATTCCCCGAAGTGATGATGGTAAGAAATGAAGCTGCAGCCATTTCCTTTAACAAATCAAATCCAATGTCGCCATCTAAATTGAGATCTAAGAACAAAAGATCAACTGGGTTTTCTTTCACAAAACATTGAGATCCAAGTAAAGTTTTTTCGATGTGTAGAGATGAAATCTTGGAACCGAGAAGTTCACGAACCATTCGTTCGAGTCCTCTAGCCGCCACAGTTTCATCTTCTACAATCAGAATTCGCAAATTTTCTACCTTAGTATTGTTCTAGTTTGTATTGGACATTCGATAAGTTCACAAACACACCCACCATTGCTTGGTAGGAATTTAAGGTCCGCATCGAAAACTGATCTGATTTTAAAAATTCACGGTAATAGTCTACCTCAGCTTTGATCCCAAAATACCGACCCAAATAGATATTCAAACCACCACCAACTCCCACAATCCCTCCGATTCCACTGGTAATTTGGTTACTATATACAAATCGATCATGTGTGATTCCTGAGTGAGCTTCTCCCGTAAAGGATACAACTCCAGCTCTTGCCGTTAAGTAAGGATCAAAAAAATTCCTAGGGATGGGATGGTAAGTTGCAAGAAAACTCATGGAGTTTCCGCGATAAATGGTTCGTTCCCTTGGAAATGGATCCACAAACTCTTTGTAATACGAGATTCCAGGGATGACATCTTGCCTTTTTGCTTTCATAGAATTTTGCATCACTGTAAATCCTAAACCAATTTTTTCTTTCCATCCATATTCAAAGTCAAATTGAGATGCCACTCCTGGCGTATAGGTTGGTTTGAAATACAAACCATTTTCTTCGTTTCGAATATTCCCTTGGTTATAATAATCTTGGCTTACCTCTTTATTGACAACCTTGTATTGTAATACATTATCATAATTTTTTTCATGACTGATAAAAGATCCACTCGGAGCAAGTGTGCCACCTCCCATAAAACTAATGAGAAACGCACCTTCATAAAAACCAGGTGGGTATTTGAGTTTCGCATAATATTTTTCCAATTCCGCATTACTTTTTTGAATCTCCTCTTGGCTTTGGTTAGCCGGTGTGGGAGAAGATTGCGGGACAGAAGTTTGTTTATCTTCTTTTTTTACATTCCCCTGTGCTTGTAACGTTTGAAGGGAAACTAATACCAAAAGTAATATGATCCATTTTGAATTTCTTTTCATCTTGTTATCCTTAGGGAACACAAGATATCAGATAAAACAAAGTAAACGTTCAAAAAAGTGCGAATGGCACTTATATTACGCCAGTGGCATCTATTCCAAAACGGTAATGGTGTTTTCCCAACCTCCCAAAACCAATCGAGAAGTAAATTCCCACTTATTGGGGAATGCTTCTTGTAATCTTGATTTGATGTATTTGATACCGGTTCCTAAGGAATCTGATTTGGTAGTAGGAAGTCCATCATTGAATAAAATATATCTGGTTTTGTTTTTTTCCTTTTTTTTCTTTAAAACAAAACTTCCCGCATTTTTTCCTTGGTAACCATGAGTGACCCCATTTTCCACCAGTGTTAATAAAACAATGGGTGGAATGATATCTTTTAACCCAATGCCTTCCGTTAAAAACTCAAACTTTGTTTCTTTTCGCAAACTCATGATTTCTAAATATCGTTTGCAAATTTCCACCTCTTCCTTGATAGGAATTGTTTTTTTATTGGATAATTTTAAAATCGCTCTTAATTCATCCGACAAAGAAGATAATAGTTGTTTGGCCGTTTCAGGATCTTCATCTAACCAAATGATGGTGGAGTTGATCGAATTGAGTAAAAAATGGGGATGGATGTTATTTTTTAATAGTTCCACTTCCAAACGACTCGAAACGAGTTTTGCCTCTTGGAGTTTGGATTTGTAAGCCACCATTCTTCTTTCGGCTTTGTTTTTGTCCGAATTGACCAACTTGATTTTGTAAGCAAGTCCCAAAGAAAGTAAACACATCTCAATAGCAGATCCCGCTTGTAATCCATATTCAGTGACAATGTTGGCTGGTAAAATGCCAAATCCTTTTAAGGAATAAATTCCGACTCCAAATAACAAAGCAACCCAAGCGATTAAAAAGTATCTTGCTGGTTTGTATCCTTTATCCCAACACACAACTGCGACCAAGAACACGACGATGGCAAATAACATCACGAGTGATGCTAACAAATAGATATTGATATAATAAGAAAATACGAACGAGGACAACATGAGAAGTAACATGAGACCCATTAAACTCAAAATGATTTTGTCCCAAGTAGGTGTATTTTTTTTTGTGTTTAAGAAACTTCGCGTAAATTGTAATCCCCAAAACAAAGAAAACCCACCCACAAAAGGCAAACTGATATTGGCCCAATGAGGGGAATTTGGCCAAAAGATTTGAAAGGCTAATCCATTCAAAACAGACTGAGACAAACCATAAAAACTAATGTATAACAAATAATACAAATAACCTAAATCTTTTAACATAAATAGAAGTATAAGATTATAAATCACTAATACGAATAATATTCCGTAATAGATTCCCAGAGAAAGATTTTCCTTCTCTTTTAATTTGAGAAATCGTTCATGTGAATATACGGTGATTGGAAATTGGACTGTACCTTCACTCTCAAAGCGAAAATAATAAAGATTTGTTTTTTTGGGACTCAGTTTGATCGGAAAAATAAAACTTTTTTCTTCTAAAGGGCGTTTTTCAAAGGGATAGGAATCTCCTGTCGCAATATGATTCCAATCTTTTTCTTTTGCCTCATAAAAATCTATTTTATCGAGTAACGGATAAGATACGTGAATGAACCAATCCCTTTCTTGTGAAGTGTTTTTCAGCTCAAAACGAACCCAATATACATTTTTCGTGAAACCAAAGTTTGGTGAAATCGTTCGACTTTCGTAAAAGTTTGGTGATTTTTGGACTTCCTGGAAACTCAAATCTTTGGAGGGAGGAAGTTCCAAAATTTCCATATGGAAACCAAGGGGATATTCACCTAAATCATTTTTTAGAATCGTTGAAAATCGAGACGTATTAGGATTTGCGAAAATGGAGAACGAGAAGAAGAAAAAAACAAACGTAAGGCGAAGGAGGTCCATTCCCCGAAAACCGTAAACGAGACCTGAAAAAATGTAAAGTAAAAGTTTAAAATCTGATCTCAATTCGATGCAAAAGCTAACAGTTTGTGGGCACAACGGAATGGAACTATGCCCCAAGTGAGCTCCCGTTTACTTACCTTTTTCTTCTTTGACTTTTATCCCATAAAAGCCTTCTTTTCGACCGAGCCAATACACACGATCCAACTGATCTTCCGCCATAAACCGTTTCAAAAAGGTTTCTGCATAAAAGTCCCATTCGGTATTCCCAACGTAGTCCTTTGGCCAATCTTTCCTTCGTGAATAGGGATGGTCATTTTTAGGAAATTTCGATTGATGATAGGCCCACTCTAACACATGAAACAGTTCATGATAAATAAAAATGGGATGGTTCGCATGATTCCCATCGGCAATTTTTTTATTAGAATCAGATAGAATCGTGAGTCTCACTTCGGGATTCGTTGCCGTACCATAATTCCATTCCGTTCCTCCACCATTGGTGATAAGAACACCTTCTGGTTGTTTGGTTCCAGGCCAAACCAGAATCACACCATCACTGGCTTTGATTTTTTCCAAAACATCCGATGATAATTGTGGTTGAATGGATTCAAAGGAAGGTTGCATCACAAAACGAAACGACTGGTCAGTGAAGTTTGTTGATTGGATTTCCGAATTGGTATGAATGACTTCATGTTCCCAATGGATCCCATCAGTGATGGATTCAAATGAATCTCGAAAGTATTGAAAACTTAATAAAAGATCATTGAGTGCCTTCTCAGTTAAATCTGCATCCAAAGATTCATAACGTTTTAAGGCAGAAGGCAGTGGTTGTTTGAATCTTGTTTTGGGAACCACTAAAAAGACCATCTTTAGGTTCCTACGAGGTTCTGTTTTTAATTTTTTCGTTTTAAACTGAAGTGCTTTGTATTTAATCAAAAGTTGGTCTCTTAAAAAATTCCAATACGAAGCCACATGAGGATCCATTTCCGGATATAAAAGAGAAATGGTATCAAAAGCAAAATTGTATTTTCCTCGGCTTACATATTCATCCGTCAGTAACGATGTATTCCAAGCGATCGAGGGAATCAGCGGATTGGAAAGTTTCTCGGGAAACAAATTCTTTTGAAACAATTCATGCCAACGTTCTCGTTCTGATAGTGAGATATCTTCATCATAAAATAGTTCGCCAACATTATAACCTGTATGCATCACCTCTTCTTTTCCAGATAGTTGGGAGATTCCTGTAAATAAGATTTCTCTCGCCATTTTTCTTTCATTTAACTTCAAATAAGCGACTGTGATCACATTGATGAGAAGTCCATAATTCCCATCACCGATTTTTTCTTTTGCTTGTGGGATGACTTTTGGAACTAGGGATACAATCTCTGCATAATGACTGCCATGGTTCAAACACCAGATAGCAGTGACAAAACTTGTTACCTCTTCTTCGGGTAGAAGATTGACAAGTTCTTTTGCACTCTGATTACACATGAGTGGCCACTTTCCTTTTTGACTGGCAAGACCAGTCGAGGAGTTGAATCGCAAACGCAGTCCATAAATATCTTTTGGATCTGACTTCAGGATCGATTCAGAAATGCGAAAGGCTCCTAAATAATCTTTTTTGTTGTATAAAGTTTCTGCTTTGGATTTTGTTCCTTCGTCGACGGCTTCCAAAGAATGAAATAGCAAAAGAAAAGAAAACAGGAAAACTATAAATCTGTTCATCACATTGCCTCCAGAAACGTTACAAAAAAAATATGGATCCTATCCATCAATTTCCAACCATCCAAGATTTTGTTTGCTAAAAAAACAAATGATCAATTCAAAAAAAAAATAACTTGTCAAAAACAAAAAAAATAGAATCCCTTTCCCCCGAGGTAACGATGAAAAAACTAACCCTACTCTTTTCTCTTTTTCTTTTCACAGGTATTTTGATTCCATTGTCTGCTAAATGTTTTGGATTTAGCAAAAACAAAGAAATCACTGTTTGTATCGACGGAAACAACAACGCTGCAAGACAACAAGCTCAAAGCATTTGTAAGGCAAACTCAGGAAATGATTGTGGCAACATCACAGGATACTCAGGTAACTGCAGTGCCTCCGGTAAGAAAAAATGTTTAGATGCAAGCGGATCCGAAAAAAAATCGCTAAAAGCAGATTAATATCATCGTAAACATTTTCATCGACCATCACTCTGTTTGAATGTAGTTATTAGAACCACAAATTAAATACAAACATTGTGATGGCATTTGATTCTTCTCAAAATTACGGATAAGTTCTAATGAAACATTCCATTCTCTTTTTCAATACATTTTGAAAAAGGAATTTCACTCGAGAATTTCTATGACTGTCTAACCTTTGGTTATATGAAATCATTCCTCTCTTTTGCATTTGTTTGGTTCCTTTTTCTCACGTTGACTGCTTGCAAACCACCAAGTCTGAATAATGGTTGTGACCCAAGTTCCCGATCGTTCTTCGAATTACTCGTTGTGAAAAATGCAATCAACGATCGTTCCCCCAGTTGTATTCCCTACCTAGATCGAATCCAAACAAGTTTTTTAAATTACGGTGTCTTTGATGCCGGTTCCTCCTCAGGAATTTTCTCCGCTGCCATTCACCAAGGAAAGATGATCATCGCGGGAACATTTACACAACTTGCAGTCGCAACTGGTGGAGGAGCCTTTGTTTGGAAAGATTCAGCCAAACCAATTGGTTCTACCTATTGTCCACAGTTAGATGTATTTGATGATTCTTCCAATACAGCAGGCTCCATCAATCATGCCGTCAAAGATCCGGACGGAAATTTATTCATCTTGGGAAATTTCTCACATATCCAAGGAGTTTCCAGACGTTATCTTGCCAAAATCAATCCAAACTGCCAACTCGATCAAAATTTTAATGCCAATTTAAACAATATAGGAGCATTCTATTATGATATACTGTATCTTGAAGGCAGGATTTTTATTTCAGGAAGTTTTCAATCAGCCTTAGGACCTATTACCAATGTGCCAGTTGCCACAAACAGAAGCCATGTTGCCTCGTTTAATGCTGTGACTGGACAATTGGATGACTGGAATCCAAATATTTCAGGAAGTAATGTCAAATCAATAGTGACAGACGGAACTTTCATTTATATCGGTGGAGATTTTACCGCAGTTAACGCCAATGGAGCTGGTAATTTAGGCAAACTCCACAAAGACAATGGTACCACTTTTTATCCTACAATGAATACAAACGGAGGTGTTAATGCGTTAGCGATTCACAATGGAGTTTTATACTTTGGCGGTTATTTTTCAACTGCGGGATTAGACAGTAGATCAAGACTCGCTGCCATAAATCTTTCCGATAATACTCTTCTCCCTTACTTTAATACGTTGGGCATCGTTGGATTTTCAGTTGAAGATTTAGTAATTTACAATGATCAATTAATTGTCGCAGGTGAAATCAGCAGCCCACGTCTCGGTATGTTGAAAACAGATCTGACTGGAAATCTTTTGGATTCCGATTATTCGATAGGAGGAGGTGTTCAAGCTGTATACAAATTGTCAGTCATTGATGACAAACTTTTTGCTTTTGGTTTCTTTGAAACGGTTCGATCGATCTCTAGAAATCATTTTTTCCAATTGGACTTAATCACCGATGAAGTGACTTCGTTTGATCCTAAATTTTTAAATACCAACACATCAGCACTAGGGGTAGCCATCCCCTTCAAAGACAATGTCATCTTTTTAGGAGGTGGTTTTGGTGCGATTGATACACAAAATAAAAAATATTTAGCAGAAATTGATTTAGAAACAGGAATCCCCACTCCTTGGGATCCAAATCCTGATTCTGTTGTAAACAAATTAACCATTCATAATGCGACACTCTATCTAACAGGGACTTTCACGACCATTCTCGGAACAACTCGAAACTCAAGTGCTGCTATCGATTTAAATACCTATTCCCTGTTAGATTGGAATCCCGTATTCTCAAATGGATCCGTCGAAACGATGTTAGTTGTGGATCAATCGATCTATGTAGGGGGAACATTCCAGAATATCAATACTATCCCCTATAACCGGTTAGCAAAAATCGATGCCATTACAGGAGCACCTGATTCCAGTTTTCTTCCCAATCCAAGTGGAGAGGTACGTTCGCTTCAGTTCTATAACAATGAACTGTATGCAATAGGTCAGTTTACCTCTATCCCCAATGCTGCAACGTACCTAGCGAGCCTAAATCCCATCACTGGTGGATTCATTCGAACTCATACTGACACATTTGATAATAACTTTTCGGCCTATTCTGGCTTTATCTCTGACAATCGTTTGATAATGACAGGCCAATATTCAACAACAGCGCCTTATATAGCGAATGGATTTTCAATTTATAACATCCCAGATCTCACTTCCGTTACTCCCTCTGGAAGTTTTTCCAATAACGGTCAATTTATGCGTTCGGCAGTTCAAAACGAAAAACAAATATTCTTTGGTGGAAATATCGAAAACTTCGGTGGACTCAGTCGCGTTGGAATCATGAGTATCAATCGAAGTACTTTCGCATTAACTGCTTGGGATCCAAAGTTGAGCTCTGGAACCAATGTGTATGAAGTGATGCTAAAAGACCAAGCCATATATGTAGTAGGATCAATTCCTGGAGTAGCAAATCGTTACCGTTCAGGGATAGTCAAACTGGACTTAGAAACGGGTGCCAGTTATTGATGTGAACACATTACTCTCGATTCCATTCACATGTAATTGTAAGTCGTGAGAGCAAATTCGATTTTAGAATGTTTGGCTCACTCCAATTCCAATCCAAAATAAATTTCGGGGAATCCTCTGACTTTGGATTTTAGTTTTGGCCCAATCTTGAATCAATTCAGAAGAATCGAATTGGTCGATCATTCGACTTTTCCATTCATTGGAAATTCCATACAATAAAGAAGGATCAGTGATGACGCCATCCCTTTCGGAAAGGTTAGTCACTCTACTGTTTGTTTCAGAATTTAAAAAATAAATTTTATCATTATCGTATAAATCAATCTCAGGTCTATGAGCATGATTGAAAGATAGGAAGTATTGATTCCATAAGAACTTGATTGTTGATGTTATATCGTTTAAACCTGATTTCTGTGAATCAAGATTATTCACCCATACATAGCCGATGTTAGAAGTCCATTCAATGGAAAATTCCTTTTCTTTTAAAAAATGATGACCTATCGAAAAAGAAGAGTATTGGTTTGAATACCCTGCTTTTCTGTTTGCAGATGTTTGTTTGAACGATTGTATTGTCGGATTTAAAATTTGTTTGAACCAAGGTAACTCCCACCAAATAAAATATTCATTCCATGTATTTTGAGCCGAACTATCTTTTTTAAAGTACTACCATGATCCTACTGTGAAGGTTCCAAAGCGTTTGGTTTCCATTTCATAAGCAAATGTTGTAAAAAGACCATCGGTTCGTGCCATTCCATTTCTTTCTGCATATGTTTTGATTTGTGTTGGATTGATGGCACATGGATTCAAAAACGAATCATTCGGAGAAGATGGATCACATTTTTCCGAATAAACAGAGTTAGCTGGATCATAAAAATTGGACTTATCTACCGGATTTTCCAAAAATTGACTTGTCCATCGATTTATATCTATCGCATTTCCGCCAGGATAAGATTGAATTCTTTGGTCAGAATCACGATCAGATCGGCCTTTAAGAGCGATATTAGCTTCTAACTCAAAGAAAAAACCGTTCTTATGACTGACTCTTGCAACAGGAACATATGTATATGCTTTTGAAAAACTTTTATAAGGAAGATTGTCTCTTCTCGATATATAATCTCCGGAAAAACTCTGGCCTCGCCAAACAAAATCATTGGATATCTCGTGTGTGATTTCAATGGAAATCTCATCTTCGGTAATTTCATCCAATGTTTCTTCCTTTATAGATTTCTCATTTTTCATCGAACTCCTTCCCTTTTCTTGCGATTCAATTGGTAGAGAAATGAGAAAAAGGAGTATCGTAATCAAAAACAGTAAATCAAAAGCTTTGGATGAGATGAATCGGATCATACATATGGGCTCATTCTAAAAAGAAACCATCCATTGAAGATCAGACATATACGAAGTTTTTTTCGTTCATTTTCTTTTGAAAAAATTTTCTCTTTTTCTACCTTTTAGATAGCAGGTGGTACAAAAAAATTTGTAGGTTCTTACACGGAGAGAAACGTTTTATTTCGTGAAAGGATCTACTGGATTTCTTGACTTTTCTCTGACTTTCTGATTCTTTTTTCCCAACATGATCCAATTTTTAACCTTTGTTCGCTCCTTATTTCAGGCACCAGACGGTGTGGAGCTTCGATACCAAAGGTATTTTGTCGCAACTAATTCCATTTATGTGTTAGCTGGACTCATCCACTTTACCTTTATATTTTTCTTTTGGATCGTGGGAGCACCAGAAATGGCATGGTTTAACCTAGGAAGTGTACTATGGTTTGCCTTCACCATTTGGATCAATCGTAAGAAGTATTTATTCACTTCTTTGTATTTATGTTTTCTCGAGGTATTTTTACACGCTCTCACCGCAACGTACTTTTTTGGCTGGGGTGCTGGTTACCAGTATTACATGATGTTATTTGCAACAGGGATTTTCCTTTTGCCTCCAGGGAAAACCTTCCTGAAATTTGGGAGCATTGTCATTGGATGTTTACTCTTTGCTGCTACCTATTTTGATTCCATGACCCACCCTCCTATCTATGTTTGGGGAGAAGATTTTCTTGCCTTCATCAATGTTTCCAATATTATTTTTTCCACTCTCTTTCACGCAGGTTTTGCTTATTACTTTACGTTGGCTGCCAATAGTGCCGAAGATTCGTTAGAACGAGAGAACAAAGCGCAAACTGCTTTTTTTCAAAACATATCTCACGAACTCCGAACCCCGTTAACGTTAATTTCAGGGCCATCCGAATCTGCCTTACTACGAAAAGAAGGCTTAAATCCATCAGAAGTCAAAGTCATAGTCAACCAAGGACGTAGACTTACACGTTTAGTGAACCAACTCCTAGACTTACAAAAAATCACTTCTGGTCGAATGGAACTGAAAAGAACTCCCCTTCCTTTGGGTGAGTTTCTTTCCCTCGTCGCAGAAAATTTTACAGCCTATGTAAAAAGAAAGAACATCCACTTTGAAGTAGTCATAGAAGACAAACCGATCTATGTGAATGCTGATCCAGAACAATTGGACAAATGTATTTTTAATTACTTATCCAATTCCATCAAGTTCACCGATGTCGGAGGAACAATCCGTTTGGTTTTGCAGACAAAAGACAAGGAAGCAGTTGTTTCCATTTTCGATACCGGAATCGGAATGCAGGAAAGCCAAATGAAACGATTGTTTTCTCGATTTGGAATCAGTGAAGCGTCCCTAACCCGTGAACAAGAAGGGACAGGACTCGGTCTTGCCCTTGTCAAAGAGTTAGTAGAACTTCACGGTGGTAAGGTAGGTGTCGAAAGTGAATCTGGTAAGGGTTCTCATTTTTTCTTCACTCTTCCCATCCTTACCGAAATTCCGCTAGCGGATACATCAGAATGGAAGGAGAAAAAAAATCTTTTATTCCAACATGAATACATTCCAGATGATGCAGAAAAACAAATCCCTCTGTTAGAAAAGGATATCCCAACACACAACTATAAAGTCTTAGTCGTTGAAGACAACCCAGATTTACGATCCTATTTAGGAGCCATCCTTACCAGAGAGGGTTATCATGTGTTAGTTTCCGAAGATGGACAAGCGGGACTAGATGCCGTTTTAAAGGAAGAGCCCGATTTAGTGATAACTGACCTCATGATGCCAAAACTCAGTGGTCTTGATTTGATTCAGGAGATTCGAAAACGAGAACAATTTCACTCTACACCCGTGATCTTACTGACCGCAAAAGCCGATGCGACCACAAGACAAACATTACATGGGGAAGGAGCAGATTTTTATTTAGCAAAACCATTTTTAGAATCAGAACTCTTAAGTGTGATCCGTAATGCATTTCGTTTAGTGGAAAAAGAGTTTTATTTAAAAGAAGAATTAGCGAGAGGGATTCGCATCCAAAAAAAATTGATTCCCGATCCAAATTACAACTCAGATAAGATCAAGTTGGAATTGGAATTCATTCCGAGTGATGGTATTGCAGGGGATTATTATATAATCCAAACTTTACCAGACAACAAAACATTTTTCTTTTTGGCGGATGTTTCTGGTCATGGATTTGCAGCGGGAATGGTAGCTGCCATCTTACATTTTGTATTACAATTGCCAAACCTAACCAAAACAAATCCATCCCTTTGTTTACAAGAAATCAATTCTTATCTGTATGGAAATACAGCCGGTTTATTTGTGACCGCAGTGGTCGCCATCGCAGATCACAACCAAAAGACGGTCCATTATGCAAAGGCTGGTCACGAAGATATTTATTTAGGATCTCAATCAGAATTGAAACATTTGACTGGATCAGGAAAACCTTTGGGGATTCTTTCAGATTGGGAAGGTAGTAGCGAAAGCCTAACCTTTCGAAAGGGTGATAAACTCTTTTTGTTTACAGATGGACTCTTTGATGTTCGTTCGAAAGACCAAACTTTATTTCGCGATTCGGGTTTCTCCCTTTGGGCAAAGGATAAAGAACTTTGGAAAAAGGAAACTGCCTTAAAAGAACTTCTCGAAATGGCCAAAGAACACCAATCTTCTGAGAAATTTGAAGACGATGTCACATTGCTCTCCATTGAATTTTTAGAGTAACATTCTTTAAACGCCAATTTTCTGATATCGCAATCGAAAAAATTGTCTAAATCCTTGGAGAAAAAAAATGCAAACAAATCGATTACAAAACGTATTCAGAATCATTTTGGGTCTATTTATGACACTGGCGGGAATTGGCCACCTAACATTCCAAAGACAAGAATTTTTAGCTCAGGTTCCTAGATGGTTACCTCAAGATCCTATGTTTATGGATTTTGTGGTTTTGTCTTCGGGTATCGTCGAAATTGCATTTGGACTTTCCCTTTTATTTTGGGCAAAAGAAAGAATCAAAGTGGGTCTCCTACTCGCTCTTTTTTTCATTTTAATTTTCCCTGGGAATATTTCTCAATACACAAATGGTATCAGTGCTTTTGGTCTAGATACAGATGAGAAGAGACTCATTCGTTTATTTTTCCAACCAGTTTTGATTTTATGGGCTCTTTGGTCCACGGGAGCACTTCGTACTCTTTTAGATCGAAACAAAAAATCTTAGATTGATTTTAAAGAACAAAACCAGATTTACAAATATTTCTTTCCGAATCCTCAGAAATTTTGTAAGTTTGGTCAAATTCTACCATCTAGAGGTTTTTATGACCAAAACATCACAAACGTTAGCACTTGTTACGATCCTTTTGTCACTTGGGTATTGTAACAAACTGACACAATCACCAGAAGCGAAACTCAAAGAACTAGTTCCACAATTCCAAAAGACAATGTGTTCCAAAACAATCGAATGCACAAAGGATGAGTTTGCAAAAATTCCTCCTGCTTACCGCAATATGATTCCTCCCTTTATGCAATCCGAAGAAAGTTGCATCACATTCTTTGATGAGAAAATGAAAGAAGCAGAAAAAAAACGAATCGAAGAAAAACGGGAAGTGACAGCGGAACAAGTGGAAGCATTTGAAAAATGTATCAGTGCCTTTGGAAAACTGACTTGTGATACATTCAAAGGAGCCAAAGAAAAAGTCTCCATCCCGGAATGTGAAGAAGCTCAAAAACTTTCAGGAAATTAATCTCTTCGGTTGTTGCTATCATCAGGCAACAACCAGCACCTCCGACTCAATTTTCAATCAAGTTTAATTTCTTTTAAATCGATCCAAGCTGTTGAATCGATAGATTTCAATTCTCTAGTTTCACTTGCGTTCCACTAAAATTTTCAGTGTCTCGAAAGTATGGATGGCATAATCCGATATGCAACAGGGCAACAAAAATTGCACCAGGAAGTAAGTTCATTGCAACGAAATGAAAGTTTTGATGTGCAACTTGGATTTCTGTGATTTGAAATGATAGGGAACCATCTTGTTTCGAGATTAAATATAATAAAAACATTGATGTATGAAGCGAGGTTAGTGTCACATGCAAAATATATTCTAAGGAACTCAATCCTCCAAATCGAGTTCTTGCATTCTTTTCTTCCCACATATCTAAAATCTGAATGATCCAATCCAAAGAACCTAACAGCACTACAATTAAATACAATAATCCAGTTAATTCATATTGAAAAAATCCAATAAGAATGATCGGAAAAATAATTGCCCTAACAGTATGCAATTTGTGCTCATAAATGGTATCTTTGAATCGGTAAAGTTTATATTTCCAAAGATGCAAAACGATTCCATCAAAAAAAGCAAACACAGCAAACAATACCAAAAACACCAAACTTAAGTCCCTTAAATCCATACTCAACACTCCCTTCCTTCGTGTGCATATTTGCACATCAATGCACATATAATTCTTGTAATGAATATGTCCAGTAAAAAAAAGAAAAAGACTAGACCCTTTTTTTTCGCAATTTAGCTTTGAAGGATGGTGGCGAAACATCGAGTGCAATCGGAGAAAAAAAAAGAGTCAGCGATCGAAACACTCAATTTTGTTTTAGACTCAAAATTTTTATCAGCATTAGCAGAGCCGAGTCGTATAGAGGTCTTAAAACAAGTGATTCGCTCTGGAAAGGCAGACATTTCCGAATTAACAAAGAATTTAACAATTGATCGATCTGTCATTTCGAGACATCTTTCAATTTTACAAGAAGTTGGAATTTTAGAACGGGAAAAATCTGGAAAACACGTATATTACGAACTAAATCCCAGAGTGGCGATTCAAAAGTTCAGAAACATTTTAGAACATTTAGAAGAATTGGTGGCCATTTGTTGTCCACCGATTGAGTCAGAGCAGTCTTCCAAGAAATAAAAATCGAAAGGTTTACGCCTCAAAACTTAAAAATAAATTTACAAAATCTTAATCCTTGTTATGTTGAATTTCGACTGACGAGGCAGATAGAAGAAAGTTCTTTCTTGCGAATGACAATGGTAATCTCACACTCTTAACCCACCAAATCCCAAACACTTGTTCTAATTCAATTACGAACAATCTTTATTTAATTCTTATCAGGTGATTTATGAGAGAGATACATTATTACGTAGCCACTTCCATCAATGGTTATATCGATAGCCATCGTACAAACACAGACCTCTTTATCGCAGAAGGTGATCATGCCACTGCGTATGCAAAGGGTTTACTCCAATATTCAGATGTTCTAATGGGTAAAAATACCTATGAATGTGGATTTCAATTTGGTCTTGTCCCAGGAAAAAAAGCATACCCTTGGATGGATCATTACCTAGTGAGTGATAGCCTAGAAAAAAACCATTATGGAGAAGAGATTCATATCCTACGGACAAGGGAAATATTGGACACCTTACAGGAGTTACGTGCCAAAAACGATACTAAGCATATTTATTTATGCGGAGGAGGAAAACTAGCAGGATTTCTTTGGGAGAAAAATGAAATTGATCGCATTTTCCTTAAGGTAAATCCGATGGTGATTGCATGTGGTGTTCCTTTATTCGAATCAATTCAAAGTGACCAAAGATTGGAACTTGTATATTGCAAAGAATATGAATCTAAAGTATTGTTATTGGAATATCAAAAGATGTAACAATGATCGTTTCGGGAACAAAAATGGAAACAATCGTTTTTGTTCCCGATTGAAATCTAATCCAAAGCTCTCTGCATGGTTTCCAAGTTGTCGGTACCTAGATAAAGTAAGAAACTGTGATCAAATGAATCCTTGGTATCGATTCTTCCAAGTTTTTGTTGGCATTCCACTCGGCGTTGCCTATTCGTGAACCACAAATCCACTTCCACCCACGATCTCAAATCGAAGGGTTGTAAACTCAAAATGAAAATCCTTTTTGCTTCTTTCCTCCATTGCTTCTTTATGTTCGGATCCATCTCGATTGGGATTTTTTCCCTGAACCATCTGAATCATGTCAGCTTCTGTATCCCAAACACTAAAGGTTAAAAAATGGCGCGGAGGGCGAAAGGCTGCAAACGCCTTTTGTTTTCCAGGATGATTTCGCACTTGTGTTTCGACTGGTTTTCCCCACTTTGTAAAACGAAACAATTCTTTGAGTTTTAAACGAGCAAGAGTAATTGCAACGGTAGTGGAATCGGGCTTGGAGATGCGATCAATCACTCTTGCCAAACTGAATTCACTGATCGATCCCCACCTTCTATACATTCGCAAACGAAGATGCCAACCTTTCTTGATCTGGCCTTGTTTGTGTTTTTCTAGAAAATCATTTAAATCTTTTTCAGAGTTCCATAAAGCAAACACAACGACTTCCTGAATCCGGTATCGTTTCCAAGAAAACAAAGATTCACCTAACAACATGGGAATCAAACATTCCGAATGAATTAACCCTCTACTTTTACGAAAAAATCGATTTCCAAACAAATACCAAGGGATTTGATACAATGGCACGGGAAAAGAATGAAAACTAAATATTTCTTGTGTTTGGTCTGCCATCTGATTCCTAAAGGATAGATTCTATGGAAACAAACCATTTTTTATCCATTGTCATTTGTTTTGGTTATATAATTGCTCCGCTGTTAAGCAATCATTTCTTTTTGAAAAATTCAAAATCATATCAGTGGATCCATATCCTCTCTTTTACCTCTGTTCTGATTTCCATCTCAGGTTTCCAAAGAATGTTTTCCATTGTATGGTTTTTCTTTTGTGGATATGGCCTCTATTTGTATCTTCATCTCCACAAAACTGACCTTTTCCAAAACAAACATTGGTTAGGAACGATTCCATTTTTCTTTAGTTTGGTCTCAGCGACATGGATTGTCTCTGGAACGAATGATTTTCGTTTATTGGGATATGATGAAACTTGGAGTTATTATGCAGCCATTCATGGATGTTTTATTGGATGGTACCTCTTATCAGGTCTTTGTTATTTAGCGATCAAACACAATCACATGAATCTACTCATTGTATTTATTGGAATGATTGTATCTCTCTTTTTTTTCATCGCCATTGGGATTTACCAATTCGGATTGTTCAAAAAAATCGGAGTGATTGGATATGTTGTCTTATTTCCAACTCTAGTCCTTTACTTATATCGAGTGATGGATCCCAAACACAATCTCTCCAAAATTTTTTTAGGTATCAGTGGATTTGCAGTTTTGATTTCTCTTGGACTTGCTTTTGGAAACGAGTTTTTCCCCTCGGCACCAATCTACCACATTCACCAATCAAACATGGTCTTTGTACACGGCGGAATCAATGCATTTCTTGTGATCCCTCTATTGTTAGGAGCCATCCTTAACGAAGAAAGGAATCGGATCGATTCCTAAGTTTTCGAAAAGGAAGTATCGATCCAAGATCTCGATTCAGAGAGATCCTTCTTCCTTTTTTGATTCTACAAAATTGGGACCTGGATTTTGTTGTGGTTCCTGTTGTGGTTGCGATTTTCCATTCACGAACGTAGCTTTGACACGTTTGGATACAAACATATAGGGAATCCAAATCAAAGCAGCCACAACAGATCGCGCTAATTCCTTTAAGGATGCTGGGTCCAACGCATCTTCTCCCATTGGAATCAGGGAAGCAAGCCAAAGGTCCAAAGGCAAAATGAGAAGAGGTAAAAATAAAAATATTACATACCCTTTCGGGAAAAAATGGTGTTTGGCAAAGAACAAATACAGTAAAAACAAACTACCAATAAATAGAAGAGCATTGTAAGAGGCTTCAAAGAGTAAAAGTGGTTTCCATAGTGGGTGGTACGATTCTGTACCTGGAGTTGTTAAATATTCAAAACTTCCATCGGTAAACATATTGTAAAACAAAGGTACAGATTGTTGTGCCAAACGTGCAGGGAAAATAATAAGCCCTATTCCCACAAGGACCAACCACCCTTTTAAACCTTTCCAATTCTCTTCATTACTCATTTTGAATCCCCTAACAGCCTTTAAAAATATATACTATGTTAAATGGTCAATCATTAGATTTTTCTTGCAAGAAAATCGTAACACGGAACATTTTTAAATTCTCAATGGTTTCCTCTTCCAGACAATTTCAAATCTTCCTTTTATGTTTGTCAGTATTGCAGCTACACTGCAATACATTCTTGGCTTTATTCTCAGAACCTTTTCCTGTGCTCGAATACCATTTAGAAAACGGATTGTCCGTTTATTTAAGCCAAAATCCCAAAGAATCTACCATCAAAACTTCCATCCTTGTCAATGTAGGATCTGCAGATGATCCAGAAGATGCAACAGGACTTGCTCATTATTTAGAACATTTGATGTTTAAGGGAACGAAGAACATTGGAACTATCGATTATGCAAACGAAAAACCATTCTTAGATCAAATCGAAACTTTGTATGAAACATACAGACAAACCAAAGGAGAAGGCAAACGCAAAACAATTTATGAAAAGATAGATCAACTTTCATTGGAAGCGAGTCGATTTGTGATTCCCAATGAGTTTTCGAGAATCCAAGGCAAAATGGGCATCACCGAATCCAATGCCTTTACTTCCCATGACAGAACTTACTATGTAGCAACAGTTCCATCGAACCAAATTAAAAATTATATCCAATTGGAATGGGAACGATTCCGCGAACCGATATTCCGCACCTTTCATACAGAACTGGAATCCGTGTTTGAGGAACGAAATCTTCGTGTCACTGACTTCCGCTCGAATTTGTTCAAACAATACTATCAGATCATGTTTCCAAATCATCCCTATGGAACCAAAACTCCCATTGGAACTGATGAAGATTTAAAAAACCCATCGATCAAAAAAATTCATGAATTTTTCCAAAAACATTACGTTCCGAATCAAATCGCCATTTGTATGTCAGGGAATTTGAATCCAGACGAAGTGATAGAAGAAATCAAAAGAACATTTGGAACGATGCCAAAAAAAGAACAAAAAACTAATTTTGAAATTCCAAAACACATACCACTCGAAATGACAAAAGAGATTTTGGTTCCTTCAAAAAAGAAAATTTATTTATTTGGAATCAAACTTCCAAAAACTTCGCCAAAAACTGTTGCCGAATTAAATGTTTTTTCACTTCTTCTTTCGAATCGATACAATGGTTTGTTAGACGAAAGTTTATACTATTCACAAAAAGCAAGTTCTGTATCCACCTCAATCACAGAATGGAAAGACTATTTACTATTAAACATTTGGATCGAACCAACAAAAACCACTTCCTTGAGTGAAACAAAATCAGAAATTCTTTCTGCCATTCAAAAAATTGGAAACAAAGAATTCACCGATGAATTACTCCAATCCATTCAAAAAAATGAAAAAATAAACACGATCAAATACAAAGACGACAATGATTTTCGATTAAATGAAATCTCAGAAATGTTTTTGGCAAATTGGGATTTCAAAAAGTTACAAGAGAAATTCCAATTCATCAATCAAATCTCAAAAGAGGATTTAAGTGAATTTGTCAAAACGTATGTTAAGGGAAATCTTGTATCCTTCGCAACCAAACAAGGAAATGCAAATTATACGTTCATTACAAAACCAATCATTTCCAAATTAGAGTTTAGCAAAGAAGAAGAATCAAAATTCAAAAAAGAATTTTCTACAGAACCTTCTGAATTACTGACACCTACATTTGCGGATTTCGATCAATTACAGTCGAAACAGTATACAAATGGAAACCAGTTCATCTACCAAAAGAATAAGGAAAATTCATTATTCAAATTTAAGATGATCATCGAAAATGGAGCATGGATCAGCCCTTATTTAGACATTTCCATCGATTATTGGAAACACCTTGGCACCGATTTATACACGGCCAATGCACTCTCCACTAAATTTTATCTCTTAGGAAGTTCTCTTTCCATCCAAACCAATGGGGAAGCACTCGAAATCAGTATGGAAGGTGAAGACGAACAATTCATTGCTTCCTTTCGCTTATTGGAACACTCAATTAAGTCCGTAAATTCTTCGAAAGAAGTTTGGGAAAATTTAGTGAATGATTATCTCCTTCGTTTAGAAAACAAAAAAGAAGATGAATTGTCTTTAGACTTGGCATTACATCAATATGCTTTATTTGGGAAAAATAGCCTTCGTTTTTATTACGCAAATCCAACTGACATCAAAACTTTTAAATCCTCGCAAGCAATCGACTTGTTAGGTGACTTACTCAAATACAAGTCAAAAATTACTTATTATGGCAATATCGATTTTAAAACATTAGAAACAAATGTATTTAATGAATATTTAAATCGAACTAATCCAATTGACACAAACTCGTTTTCTAAAAAGAAATATAGACCCAATCACGAAACTAATTTTTTTGTACTCGATCGCAAAAGACCACATGCAGAACTAAACTTTTTTGCCACAGTTGATCACAAAGATCATAAAATATACCCATATGTCAGCATTTACAACTTTTTATACGATGGACTCTCATCACCCTTTTTTATGGCAATGAGAGAACAAACGGGAAATGCGTATGCGGCCGATGTGTATCTAAATTATCCAGAATGGAAAGAGGATCCTATCCTTTGGATGGTCAATCTATCTTGCCAAGCAGACAAACTCAAAAACTGTTTGTCTGATGCAAAATCGAGTCTTACGTCTCAAAACATTACGGAAAGCAGATTTGAGGAAGCGAAAGTATCCGCAATCAATGTTACCAATACAATTTCAAAATCCAATCGATACTTAATTGATGAATTCATTCGTTCAGAACGACTAGGAATCAAAGAAGATTTAGATTTTTTGATTTACGATTCCATTAGAGAAACAAACTGGAAGGACTTCATTCATTTTATCAAAAAAATCAATGAAACTGGAGCGTTTCAAATTTCGTTGATTGGCGATACGAAAAAAGTGAATCGCCAAACTTTAAAATCCTTAGGGAAAGTAGAAGAAGTGAGTGCACAATCCATCATAGGAAATTAGGAGATACGAATGAAACTTGGACTTAGAATTCTTAGCAAAGATTATAAACACATCCGCATTCTTTTTTTAGAGGCGATATTTGCCTTCCTTTTGGTATTTTTGAATCTTGGTAATTTAGATTTAAAACATTCCTTCGGAGTATTCGATAAAATTGGATGGGCCAAAGATTTGGGATTACTCATTCAAAAAAAATCATATGAATCCAAACTACTAAAACAAATCGAAGTGACTCCAAGTTTGGTGAGAGAAAATTGGGAACTCGGACTTTTTTATTTAGAGTTCGAAAAAAATCCTGAGTTAGCGATTCAATATTTTACCAAAGGTTTTGAAAACGACGTTACAGGAAACTTTGCATTCCAAAACAAAATATTTGAATCTCATGTCCGTATGGGTCTTGAATTGTTTCAATTGGATGAAATGATTTTTAAGTTTTGGGAAAATGATTACAATTTATATTCCAAAATTTGGAACGAAAAATATGATAAAGCCCTCAGTTATTATAATATTGCCATTGGTATGGAAAGTTCATCCTTTAATTCAGATCCAAGGACTGCTGAATTTTTCATTTTAGAAGGTAATTTACGATTGTATGCAAATGATTTTGCAAACGCAGAAGAATCATATAAAACTTGTATTTCGATTCAATCGGATCGCGAAGAATGTTTCATTGGACTTGCACTTGTAAAATTAAGGAACTCATCTAATTTTCCTGATTCAAAATATGCAATGGATAGCGAAGCATACACCTTAATCCAAAGAAGTTTAGAAACCCACGAAAAAGGAGACAACCTACTTTCCAAACATAGTTTATTTGAATATTGGGTACATTCACCTTCTTATCGAAAAGACCAACTTAAACGAATTGAAACACTTAGAACTGAGTTAGCACAAAAGAAAAACGACATAGGTTTATACGATTACGTTTTGGGTTTAAGTTATTATGACCAATGGAAAGAAAGTTTAACTCCTAAGATGCTAAAAAGTTTTGAATTGGCTGCCGAAAAAGAACCAGATAGCATCGATTATTGTATCGAATACGGTTTTAATTACGCATATTACGAAGACTCCGTCAAGGGAACCAAACTTTTAGAAAATTGCAAAGAAAAGTTTACTCCTACATATCGCCTCTTATCCTATTTAGGTGATAGTTACTTGCTTGCTGGAAATTATGAGAAGGCAAGGCAATATCATTTGGAAGCAGAAAACAGTGAAGTTTATGCAGAACAAAAGGATATGGTTGTATCCCACCAAAATTCTTATTCGATTGGAAGAGCAAACTTATTATTAGGTGATCGAAATGAAGGAATCAAATATTTAGACTTAGCATGTAATAATGGCCAAGGACTTGTCCAAGCTTGCAAAAGATTAGAAAAGGAAAAGGAATAATGGAACAACAAACATCTGAAAGCAACATCAACCGGATTCTAAATAAACTCTCAAATCGCATGAGTTTGTTTGGAAAAATTTTAGTGATCCTAGGTGTCATTTACCTCATTGGTGGTTTAATCACGATCCAAGACAATTATGGAAATATATTTGAAGGTTTGTTACAAATCTTTTTGGGTTATATTACGATTCGTGTTTCCATCCTTTTTAAAACAGCGTCCGAAAAGGATATCCTCACGATCGATGATTTAACCATTGCATTTGAAGGAATCATTCGAGTATATACATTCCAAATCTATTTTTATGGATTCATCTTCTTCCTCGCACTTTTCACTTTAATTTCCCTTGCGTGGACCAATTTATCATGACATCGTTTAAAAAATTAATATCCTCCAACAGATTCCAACTTATATTTTTAATTTTAGTTTTGATTGTTGGGAGTTATATCTCGAGTGTTAGATATTTCATAAAAGACAAATCTGATTTCGCTTCTTTCACTGATGTTGACATCGATCACGTCAAAACATCCGTCATCCATGCAGATGTAAGATCGATTGAAATTGACAAAAGAGAAGCAAAAGTAGAACTCAGAATCTATTTAGCAGAAGACTTAAGTTTAAATCGAAGATCCGATACACCAAAGGAAGATCTTAGATTAATTTCTTATAGTAGTAACGAAGAATTTAGTTTCAAAGCAAAACAACCGATTCGCAAAATTTTAATCACGTTACCATTGGTAGGTACTGTCACTGACTATCCTTTTGATCAGTTTCAATCCACTCTCAGTTTAGGTTTCTTAAAGAAGGTTTCCGATTTAGAATTCACTGGCATACCCATTGTATTAAATATGCAATCACCGATCGCAAGTTACAAACTGGAGTTTTTCGATAAATCCGTTGAAGACTTTTGGACTGACCGAAATACAGGAAATGTAGATCGACTCATCCAAGTAGAGAGAACCAAAAGCAATCAATTTGTCTCCGTATTTATAATGGTCACTATGTTTTGCATTGGCCTTACCACAATTTTAATCACCACCTGAATTCTCTTATACCAGAAAGAAATCCATGTCTCCGAGTTATTTTTGTTCGCCTTACTGATATTAGTTTTACCTGCGATTCGAAATGCACAACCGGGAATTCCTGGTTTTGGAGTGCTCTCCGACTATCTTTCTTTTTTCTGGGCACTCGGACTGACGATTGTTTCCTTATTAGTGCTGATCATCGATTGGCATTTTTTTAGAAATACAATTCGAGAGAGAACATAGAGTATAGAATCTTAAGAAAAGAGATTATTATTGAATTGCTGTAAGAATGTTAGTTCTGGATCTAAAGGGGACGATCGAATCCTATCTAAAAAGTTTACTCAAAACCAGAAGGATGCGCATTATCCCTTTTACGAAAACAAATTAAACCTGTGTCACCTAACACGGAAGAACGGTCAAGTCGCGGTGTCCCTTTTTTTTATGATTCAGGGAAAATGGTAGTCGGATATCGTTTTTCAAAAGAACTTCTCCCTTTCTTCATTATGAAAGGGAATGTATTAATGAATTTAAACCATCATTTAAAAGATCACAGTGCTTCCTCTACCGTCACTCATTTTGATGGGTATCGCGGCTGGCATTCCAAGTTTAGAATTTATTTCATTGACGGAATCAAATTTTCTGATTTCTGTATTTTCCAGGAATGATTCGAAATCTGTTCTCGGAACCCTTAACTGGACAGTCGAAATTCCATTCGGATGAATCCTCAAAATGATACAGAATCTAAACTGGTCTTCACATCATTTCCATGAACAAAAATAAAGAACACCTTCCACTGACTACCAACGTAAAATCTATCTCCGTCCCATCCGAGCCCGAAAAATTCCAAACCGCCAATTTAGCACGTTGTGTTTACACTCTCGTGATGGTTGTGATTTTTTATCAATTTCAACTCCCTTGGATTGTTGCCATTGGAATGGTTCACCTCTTATTTGCGATTACATGGTTTCTACTCATTCATTTTGAAATTTTAATAGAAAAGGATCTTTGGTGGAGTGGATACATACCTGCAACCTTTGATTTGATTTGGTTAACAGTTCTTGCTTATGGCACAGGTCATATCACATCTTTTTTTATCTTAGGTTATTTAGGTTCGATTGCTTTGAGTAGCATGTCTCTTGATCGAAATTACGGAATTTATAATGCGTTTTTAGCATCCGTATTATTCAGTGCCATGGGCTTCTTGGTATATTATGAAGTGTTACCTTTGGTAAATATCATTATGCCAGCCGTGAAACCAACTCTACTCAGTATATTCATCTCTTCCCTTTTGCTCGGTGGAAGTGCATTTATCGTAAATCAAATTGTTTCTAAATTATTTTTCTCACTTACGAATTTAAATGAAAAATTATTAGCAATTGCGATGACAGATCCATTGACAGGAATATCCAATCGACGCTCATTTTTTACCAATTTAGAAATTGAAATCGCAAGACAACATCGCAGTCAGAGCCCTTATCCCATTGCATTTCTATTATTTGATTTAGATCTTTTTAAATCAATCAACGACAATTATGGGCACGAAATTGGTGATCTTGTTTTAGTTGAATTTGCGGGTGTCTTAAAAACTTCGCTTCGCAAACAAGATTTTCCAGCAAGATGGGGAGGAGAAGAATTCCTTGTCCTTTTACCCAATACGGAACTTGATGGAGCCATCGTCGTTGCTGAAAAAATTCGCACTACCTTCCAATCCCTTTCCTTTGCCATCAAAGGGAAACAATTACAATGTTCCACAAGTGTTGGAATCTCCCTCCTAAAATCTCCAGACGAGAATCCAGAAACTGTCATCAATAAAGCAGATGAGTATTTATATATCGCAAAAGAAAGAGGACGAAACCAAGTTGTTTCAGACAAAAATCGATTTTGAGTTCATTCTCCTGGGCAACACTCCATCTAACAAATAATAGGATAAATCTATTGATATTTTCATTGACGATTTAACCTTGATTAGTTTCCTTTAATCCAAATTCAAATTCACAGGAAAGAAATGAGAATATTTATTACCCTCGCCCTCGCAGTTACCCTATTCAATTGTCGTTCGAAACCAGAAATTTTACCTAATTATCCGAATAAATCTTCGGCAATTGTATTTGAAATGGGAATTCCGAAACTTCTATTTGGAGATCAAAGTGCCCAAAGAGTTTGGCTTGTGAAACTTGATAAAACCAAAAAGAAAATCAGTGAACTCCAATTAATGGAATCTAATTTTGCATCTCAAACAAGATTATATTATTTGAATATTGAGCCAGGCGAATATGCATTCGTTGGTGCCCACATCCACCAAAAAGGAAACCAAAACCAACCAGAAGCGAATTTCTATCATGTGTTCGATCGGGCAAATCTTGAAAAATCCAAATTCACTGTGAAACCAAATCAAGTATTGGTTTTAGGAAAGTATCGAATTGCATACAACGGTACTCCTTTAGAACAAGATCCAGACATGGACAATGTAGGAGAATCTATCGTGGGAAGTTTTAAAACGAGCCTCGGTATTAAAGTAGCAGGAGCGATCGCATCCGCATTACTAGGTGGTGGAGTGCCAGATACTTCTGGATATTCCGGGTTTCAAGAAATTGTACAAACACCAGAGTTGAAAGCAGAAATTGAAAAAGAAACTAAATTGGATTTAGAAGGAACAGAATGGTTTACCATTCCCATCGCTAAATAAATATTTTGAATTCAAGATTGGATTCTATTGATTCAAACACAGAGAAGTCTAATGGAAACATCCATTAGACTTCTTTTACGATTTTATTTTTCTTTTACAAATCTCTCTAAATTCGCTTTGTAAAATTTTGATTGTTCAAACCGTAATAACTTAGCACCAGCAGGAACGGAAAAAATCGCACGGATTGTACCTTTTCCGCCATTTTGTCCGATCCATCCTGTAGTTGTTTCCCCAGCATCAGTATCTCTAGACATAGGAATCCCGTAATGACATGCAGTCATCGCAGCAGCATATACATTTCCATTTACTTTCGGGAATACAGGTTTTCCTGCATACATCGCATTTGCTACATTGTTTGGATCAGAAACTTCAACGAGTAACTTCATGTCAGGAAATCCCGAAACAAAATCAGCCTTTTCAAATCTCGCAGGTGAAGTTTCAAAATGCCTTCCAAAATTTGATTTTCTTGCGGAGTATTCAAAATAGGATTCAGGAAGTTTTTCATCGCATATATTAAAAAAACGGAAATTTTTACTCAGATTGGTAACCTCGAAATTAGCCACATAAAAATCTTCTCCCCACCAATCTGCACCGACTTTTCGATAAAAACCTAATTCGACTAAATTGATTTTAAAATCGGCTGAAAGGTTCTCCTGGCTAGGTGAGTTAAAAAAAGGATCTTTGGTTTCGAGCGAACGGCATTGGCTCATAAAAAGGAACAAAAGGAAAATCGAGATAAACTTAATTTGGAACATACCGGGCAACCTAACATGCATAGTTGGTTCCTGTAAATTCAAATTTCAATAGAAATCCCTCCCCTCTGATCTTGGAATCATTCAAATTTTCCTACGAAAAAAAAATATTGACTCTTCCCAATCAAACGAATAGAACACGATCCAAAAAAACAAAGGGTATACTCTATGAAACAACTCAAAAAAATTTCCTATTATTTATTCTGTTCCGTGATCATTAGCGGAATGGTCTTCTGTAAATCAGCTGGCGAAAAAAGGGAGGCTGAGTATCGAGACACTCAATTCAACCAATATGTATATGAAAAAACCTGCGTCAAAATTTGGCCAGAAGTGAAATCTTACATGAATCGGGAAAAATTCTTTTTGCCAGATTCTCCTAGCGGCCAAACCTCCTTTACTGTCAATTCCGAGTGGAGAGATGATTCCTTTGGATCCAGCCGAGTGAAAAAAAGTCTTACCATAGTCGCACAGGAAGTAGAAAAAAAAGGATGTACTCTAAACATTACACTGAATGAAGAGGACACGTCAGGGGGACAAATGACCCAAAGATTTAAAAATCGAAATACCTATTACGAACGTGAATTGATCGCAAAAATAGAACCCAAACGATATGAAAAAATCATTAAAGAAGGGGAAAGAATCAAAGGCGAATTAGATCATCAGAAAAAATAGATCAATAGTACCTTCCGTTTCATTGGAGGAGATTTACATTAAAAAAAATCTCCTCCAATGAAACCATTGATCCTAAAAGGCATTTGGAATTCCATGTAGTAACTTGTAATTTCCAATCCATTCATGGAATCAATGTTTCTAACTGAAAAGCTAAACCACGGCTCTTGAAACAATTTCTAACCTTAATCGAAACTGTGAACTTTTTCCAAAGGATTTTTTGTGATTCTGGGAAGGTTCTTTCCGAAAGAAAGGTTTTGTGTTAGAGGGGAAAGTGCCACTTGCCCACGAGCCACTCCCCGCATGGCCTAACTCAGGTGGGGGTTTGTGAATTCACGCACGCAATATGTCGCATAATTGTTTCTCTTTCCAACTACCCACAAGAACCCCATCCTCACCGACAAAGGCCGTAGTCGTTACCAAAACAAACCAATTACAGGGTATAAAAAAACCCCACCAAACACTGGCGAGGTTCATAATCTTGGACCCTGAGTAACGAAGTGTACCGAAGGGAACTTTTACAATATACAACGTAGCGTGACAACAATCCTAACGAAAGGT
>NZ_RQGG01000051.1 GCF_004769665.1 Leptospira kemamanensis | reverse complement strand
AAAACGGACACCTTTTTTGAGCAGAAAAAGCAAGAGGTGCCAAGTGAGCAGACGATCAAAATACTCTCCGGAGTTTAAAGAACAAGCGGTAAAGCGAGCCATGTCAGGTTCATTTACTATAAAAGAAGTTTCCGAATCTTTAGGAATCAGCTACTTTGTCTTACGACAATGGAAGGCAGAATTCTTGAAAAAGTCAGACCAAATCAACCCACCAACGGATAAACAGATTAAAGAGAGCGAAGAACTAAAAAAGCTTCGTAAGGAATTGGTCAAACTTAGAATATCAATTCCACCATACTTAGGAACGTTTTTTTCAATATTATTAACAGTTAGTGGTATTTTAGATTTTGATTCAAAAAGTTTATAATTTTTCTTCTCAAAGAGTTCAGAGTATTTTGCAAATTCCAATTTAGTGGAATCACCCGTATGACCCATAAATTCGAATACAATGATCGGATGGAATCGATCAATAGTTTCGCTTGCACCCCGAAGGATATCTAGTTCAAAACCATCAACATCTATTTTAATCAAGTCAACAGCCTTAAGTTTCTCCTCTTTTATAAAGGAATCTAATGTAATTTGTTTATTAGTTGCTTTCTGTAATATACCACCGTGAATCGGATGATCTTGTTTGGATCCATCGACTTTCCACGAAGAATATACAGCTTGATTACTAACTTCCTTCACCTCATCAGAAAGAAAAACCTGAATAGGAATAATCCTTTTTTTCAATTCTGGATTTAGTTTTAAATTTTCATTTAATTTATCAAACGCGTAAAAAGTTGGTTCAAATGCATAAACAATACTTTTGCTAAAATTCTTTGCAAAAGGCAATGAAATAGATCCAATATTCGCACCAATATCAAAAATCACCTCAGGTTCTTTCTTCAGTTCAGTCAATTTCCAAACATGACTTTGAAAACTTCCAAAAAGAAAAATCGAAAGGTCAATACCTTCTGATAGATCTACTTTATAATTGATTCCATTCCTTTTGATGATTCGATTCTTTGTTATACCTAATATTGAAATGATTCGATATAACAGACTCGCTATAAATAATTTAATTTTTGTACTCATATTATTAAATGAACTTAGTTTTACGCGCGGCAAATAAAAGCATTGTTAATAAGATAACCCCATGTTTCCATCTTGAAATATTCGTTTCACCATAAGTTCGTTCTCTATAAGTAATAGGAACTTCAATGATTTTTAGCCCCATTCGAGAGGCACCAAAAATTAAATCGAAGTCACCGAATGGATCAAAATCTCCAAAATAGGCTCGGTTTTTTGCTAACATCTCATAATTAAACTTTGATATCACCTTCGTTCCACATAATGTATCTTTAAATCGCTGTCCTAATACAAATGAAAAAGAAACGGCAAAAAACTTATTCCCTACACGATTGAAAAATCGCATTGCCTTTTTCTCCATTGGATAAACGAGACGAGATCCATTGATAAACTCACCTTTACCAGATTCAATGGCATTATAAAATTTTGGTAAATCTTCAGGAGGCACTGTAAGATCTGCATCCAAAATCATGAGAATTTCATTTTTTGCCATGGAGAATCCTTTCCTGACGGCATCTCCCTTTCCTTTTCCATCTTGTTGAGCTACCTGTATTTTAAGATGGCCTTTATATACTTTTTTTAATTCTAGAATCTTTCCCCAAGTATTGTCTTTTGAATTTCCTTCAACAAATATCAATTCATCGTTAGGTCCCATTTTTGGAATCCGTTTTGGAATATCAAAAATATTCCCTGCTTCATTCCTTGCCGCGACAACAATAGAAACAGATTGTTGCCTTTGTTTTTTTAAATCCTTAATGTAAGGACGAGCAATTGCAATATTCAAAACAGCAAAATTTCTTAGAATTGGAAGGGGAGAAAGATAGCGGTTTACAAAGTTACTGATAAATGGAATGTATAGAGGAAATAAAATCCTCTGCTCAATTCTGATCAATTCGTAATCTTCTAGAATCAAAAAATTAGTTACATCTTCATGTGATATCCAATTTTGTTCAGGTGTTCTAGATCTCAAACCTAACTTATCCGCAAGTTTAAAAATTGGCCACCACAAAGAATTATAGTAAACAATCGCTATTCGCGTATGACTGCTAAGTTTTGCATGGAGTGAGCTGAAAAAATTTTGAATGTCACTTTCATAATGTAAACTACCGTTGATTAAAATAAAATCAGATTCAATTTTCTTTGCTTCGGATAATTCGTTAATTTTCCTATATTTCCCTTTAAACAATCTTTCAATGGTATTGTTTTTTGGCGCTATCTCTAACAAAGAATTTTCAGATGTACAGTAGTGTGAAATATATCGAAATAGTTTATGATAAAAATATTTTTTTAGCATTGTTTACCTTTTTATTTTTTTTTAAACCTGAAATTTTCCTAATACTCTGGAGCGAAAGTAACCTTCGATCCACCACCAAAAAAACCAATCACATTTTCTGCCGCTTCTCTTTCCATATCTTCCCTACAATCATTGGAACAAGAACCCATATGTTGGGTCAAAATCAAATTCTCTAAATCACATAATGGTCCCTTATATGGTTCCTCTTCAAATACATCCATTGCCGCGGCAGAGATTTTTTGTTCTTTTAACATTTGATACAAGTCAGCTTCATTCACAATGCCACCTCTTGCAGTATTAATTAAAACCGCATTGGATTTCATGAGTGACATTGTCTTCGCATTGAAGATGTTTTTGCTACTATCCGATAGTGGGACATGGATTGTGATAGCATCAGACTCTTTTAATAGAGTTTCAAAATCCACTTGTCTGATCACTGTCGGATTCCAATTTTTACCAAGAGACTCATTCATTTTATACATGTTAGATGAAAGTGAACTAAACTGTTCGATCTCGTCATTTTTATCCATTAAATCACAAACGAGGATTTCTTTTGGCAGATAACCTAATAGATGAGAAGCAACTCGCTTCCCGATCCTTCCAAGCCCCAAAATTCCAATGGAGGACCCGCCGATTCTTTCCCCATAAGGGCGAGTCCACTCACCCTTTCGGATTTCGCGGTCGGAATACGTTATCTTTCGCATGGCATCAACTAAGAGGCTAACAGCTAACTCCGAAACTGCGGGTGAAACCGCATCTGGTGTATATGCAACAGCAATGCCTTTCTCTTTACAAAGCGTAAGAGGAACGCTATCGAGACCGACTCCCACTCGGGAGATCATTTTCAACGTATTTGTGACTTTGACTAAAGGAGTTAAGTCCTCTGTTCCTGCGATGAGAGCATCAAACTCTTTTGCAGCTTCCGCTACCTCGTTTGGTTTCATCTTTCTGTCGTATGGATTGACTGTGACTTGAAACCCATTCGAAACCAAAAGGTCCATGGCATTAGGACTCGTGCGGCAAAACGGGAATGTGGAAACAAATACTTTTTTGCTCATTGAAAAGACTTCATTGATTTATATATGGATCTCATATCCCAGTTCTTTACAAAACATTCCAAATACCAAATAGTCCTTTTTCATAATTTCCTGGATGATATCCAAATTTAGTTTTTGGTATTCGTGTATTGCAATATTACGAAATCCAACCATGGCTATTAAAGATTTTGCAGTGGCTGTCGAAATGATCAAATTCGACTCCAGGATACGGAACGCATCAGAACTAGACTGCGGTATTCCCAATTTATCTTTTGAAATCATATGCATTCCTAAATCAATGGCAGCCTGACAAGCTCGTTCCAAGTTTAGGATTAAAGCATCAACTTCTGTATAACTACTTAAACTTTGATTTTTGTTAAATTCTTCCTGAGCTCGATTGATTGCTCGTTGCATCACTGCAATTTTATTCGTGATGATATCATCAATTTCGATAGGCATTCAATACTTCTCGACGTTCAATTTGAAAATTAAAATACATGGATATAAGTGTATTGATTCTAAGTTCTACTTTAGGTTTATCCTTGACTAGGATTGCTTTTCCGGAAAATATTGCTTCTTTCGAATACACTAGGTTCCTGGAACTCATCTCTCCTAAATCAAAGTCGAGTCCTAATTGATAGCCTAAATCACCTGTGAACTTTAACAACTCTATTCCAGAAATGGATTTTACCTCGAATGGAAGGATTGCTAAATCGATATCGCTTCCTGGTCTCATCGTATCTTTTGCAGCTGATCCCATAAGAAACACTGCCAAAACTTCTGGAACTTTTGAGAAATAGTCTACAATAGATTCAATCTCTTGTTCGGAAAGGGATGTTTTCATAACTTCGATAGATAATCTTCATAAGCCAACCGAACCCCTACTCGTAATTCCACCTGGTGTTTCCAACCCATTTTATGGAGTTTGGAAACATCGAGTAATTTTCTCGGTGTTCCATCAGGTTTTGTTAGATCGAATTCCAGTTTTCCTTGGTAACCAACTACTTCCTTTACCGTTTCTGCTAACTCTTTAATACTCACTTCAATCCCTGAGCCAACATTTACATGTTCGCCACCTTTCGGGTCACCAGTTACATCATAGTTTTGCATGAGAAACACGCAGGCTCTTGCCATATCCTCTGAGTACAAAAACTCTCGCAGAGGTTTCCCCGTTCCCCAAATCACTACTTCTGAAAGGTTCTGCTTTTTTGCTTCATGGAATCTTCGTATGAGAGCTGGTAAAACGTGTGAATTCTCTGGATGGTAATTGTCTCCTGGACCATATAAATTGGTAGGCATCACTGAAATATAGTTGGTTCCATATTGTCTGTTATAGGACTGACACATCACGATCCCTGCAATTTTAGCCACCGCATACGGTTCGTTTGTTGGTTCCAACTTTCCATCTAAGAGTTGGCCTTCGTCCATCGGTTGTTTGGCAAATTTTGGATAAATACAAGAGGAACCTAAAAAACAAAGTTTTTTAATTCCGTATCGGTAAGAGGCATCAATGATATTATTTTGGATTTGTAAGTTGGAGAAAATGAATTCTGCTGGGTATGTGTTATTGGCGTGTATCCCACCCACTTTTGCAGCCGCAAGGAAAACATACTCAGGTCTTTCAGTTTCAAAAAATTGCAAAACTTGAGATTGGTTTTGTAAATCCATTTCGGCATGAGATCTACCGATTACATTTTTGAATCCTGATTGGTTTAAAACTTTGACCAAAGCAGATCCAACAAGTCCCTTGTGACCGGCTACATAAATTTTCGATGTTTCATTCATTCCAATTTACCGTAAGTATTTTTAAGATCATTTAATCATTAACTCTTTTAGTGAGTGAATTAACCAAGCTCTTCCACAATTTCACCTAACTTCTCTACTTCGGCTCTTAACTCTTCATATTCCTTTTTTTTCTTTTCATAAAAATGAAGTGTCATTCGTGCTTTTTCTTCTATGCCTTGTGGAGTGAGTAAATAAGTATAAGAAAGTTTGTTTTTATTATTGCGAAAATTGTTCATTTTGATCAGGCCTTTGTCGAGGAAGGCTTTCAAAATATAGTTCACCTTCCCCAAACTCAAACCCAAAACATCAGAGGCATCTCTTTGGGATAAGTGTGGGTTTTCCTCAAGTAACTGGAGTAACTTGAGGTGATGGTCACTGTATTCGTATGGATCTTTCATGTAAGAAGGTGATCCGATAGAGAAACCCTGGATCCGGTTTTCCCGACTTCGGACTGGAACCCACGGCATAGCTTCGCCCCCTGAGTCCCATATTTATTCAAAATGTGTTCAGTCATTGAACAAAGTAAAGAAATTTTTTGTTCATTTTATGAACGAAAATGAAAAAGGAGGGATCGGAAAACCAAACGAATTCCCCAAACCAAACCCACAGAACACCAAAGTCCGGGAAGGATGAAAGTCAAAAGAAGGAAAAACGAGGATTTCGATTCGATGTAATCTTCCTTTGATTCGTACAGGTTGACCCAAATGATTTTTTCTTTTTTGAGATTTGGAAATTGGTTTTCCCATTCTTTGGTAACGGAAACTAGTTCGGGAGTTTCTTTCTCGAGCCTTGCAAAATTTGGAAATACATTTCGCTCTCTCCATCGGTGGTAAAGAAAGTAATTTGGGGCGACGTAGAGAAATCGAACTCGTTCGCTCGGACGTTCCTTATTAACAATAGGAATCAACACATAATGACTCGTATGACTATTGTCTCTTCCTTTATGATCTCTGGATTTTTGGTGAATCGATTTCGTAAAATGTCCGTTAGTTGAAAATTGGTATCCACTCAGAAAAAGAAAAGGATCCTCTTTTGAAGGCTGATTGATTGGATGAGACTCATTCGTCTTTTCCCGTAAAGAATACAATTCTTCCATTTCCTCTCGGAATCCAAATTGGAATAAAAAAATTCCAAGTACGGAGATAGTGATTAATTCCTTCCATTTCCCAAACTGGAAAACGAGAAATAAGTTCACAACTAAATACAAAAAAGCAATGACCAAAAAGCGGAAGTGAATATGGAGATGAAGACAGAGAAAAAAACTAAAATAAGCTGTGAGCCCTAAAATACAAGAGATCAGTAACACATGTATCGGTTCCAAACGAAAGAGAAGATATCCAAATTTCATCCTAGCCCACCAGTTTTCAGAAGTATATCTCTCTTTGTTTTTCCCATGTAAAGCTTTTTCACCAAATGCTTCCGAATGATCTCGTTCCAATGTATACTGCAAAAAAAAAGAAACTAGAGCCTTTCTGGATACCGCTGACACGTTAGAATTCATCACGCAACTGAGATTCCAATTGACGATTCTTTCTTTTTTCTAGATACCTACCTCAATGAAGCCGAAACATCACACCCTCACCTACGACTTACTCATCAAATTGGTTAGTTTCGCGAAAGGACTTGTTTTCCATTCCATAGAAGAAAATTTTCCTGAAAAAGAAGAATTGGAAGCTCCCTACCCCTCTGCCCTTCTCTGCAATCATGTGTCGGAAGCTGATGTTGTTTCCCTTGCCATGGTATATCCAAGACTCAATCCAAAAATCAAAATGATCATTCCCGCAAGAGAAGATATTTTAAGTCCAAAATTCTTACAAAAAGAATTCCGGACCAAAGGTTTACTCAAATGGATTTTCAAACTGATTGATGCCACAAATATCATTCCATTTTTATTAAAATACATTGGAGCTGTTCCCATCAAACGTCCGTTTCGTGACAACGCCAGAGAGCTTTTAAAAAAAGGGGAACTTCGAGATAAGGTGGATAGCGAATGGAATGACCTTGTTGCCCATATCAAAAAAGGCAGAAATTTATTTATGTTTCCGGAAGGAACTTATAACCATGATGGTTTTTTAAATCAAGTGAAACGTGGTGCCTATTATATCAAATCTAAAATTGATAAATTACATTTTAATAGTTTTACACTTACGTATGATCATCTGTCGTATCAAAAAACAAAACTTTATATCAAATACGGTAAACCATTTGAAATTCCAAGTGATATGCCAGCAGACAAAGTGGTTAAACTTGTGGCAGATACCCTAGGAAAACATTATACAGTCACTCTTGGAAATTTAACATCCTATGTGTTACTGAAATTAGAAACGGAAACAAAAATCAAAAAGCAACAAATCATTCATTTGTTATCAGAATTGAAATACCATCTGGAACAAAAGTTCCCAGAAATTACCGTAGCTTCTGAATTAAAAAAAGAATCTTTCCATTCCCAATTGGAATTTCTTTTTGCAAAATTAAAAAAAATCAATTTGATTGATTGGGAAGATGAGTTCATCAAAACAAAAGAAGTGTTGTATCACATCCCAAAATCACTTCATAATTTAAAAAAATCGAATATTGTTTTGTATCATAAAAACCAACTCACCGCACACCTCGCCAGTTTGGATGGGATTTGGAATGAGTTGACATTAGAAATAGGAGCAAAGGCCAAACCATGAAATTAAAACCAATTCAGATCCTTTTATTTTCTACGTTGTTTTTGGTTGGTTGCGGAACCATTTCCAGGGGTTGTGCCAAATACTTTGGCTACGATGAAGTTTGTGTGGATGGTGTGAAATACATCCAATTTACATCGGGAGCTAGTGTGAAATACAATCCAGATGGGAGTGTAGCGACCTGTCGTTAGTCTCGGAGAAGTTCTATCCTTTTTTTGTTTTTACAATTTCCCAAAGAAGGATGGAAGCGGCAGAAGCCACATTGAGGGAGTTGACCTTCCCCTCCATAGGGATACGAAGCACCATATCACATAAAGACTGTAGTTGTACACTCATGCCTTTTTTTTCATTCCCCAAAATCAATAAAACGGGGCAATGAATGTTTGCGTTTTGTAAATCCAAACTTCCACTGGAATCAGATCCAATGACGGTAAGCCCCCATCTTTTTTTCTCCCTTTGCACAAACTGGACTAAGGAATCAAATTCATTCACAAACACTAGTTTGGCGTGAAACAATGCACCTAAACTCGAACGAATGACTTTGGGTTCATAGACATCAATGGCGTGTCCAATGAGAAACACTGCATCCACTTGAAACCCATCGGCCGATCGTAAAATGGATCCAAAATTTCCTAAATCACTGGGACGATCAAAGAGAAGATACACTGCATTCTTAGAAGGGGCAAAATCCTTTGGCAATTGACTTAACGTATATGATTTGTGATTGGGAATTTTCGCTGTCACAAGAAGCTCGGATGGAGTTTCTTTTTCCGAAAGCTCAAAATACAAATCTTCCTGGACTTCCCATTGTTTGGTAGTAGGGAACCTTTTCAATACATCCTTTGCCCAAGATGACAAAGGGTGATTTTCTCGATACAAAATCCGTGTGATTTCCCAGTTGGCAGCTAACAACTGTTTAATGGGTTCTGTTCCCTCCACAAACACTTCTTTTTCTTTGCTGCGTTTGGTACGGTTCGTCCGAAGTGCAGAAATGATTTGAAATTCTGCATTCCGAACGGACATTTTTAAGGGTTTCAAATCATTACCAGTTTCTTTCTGCTCGCAAAAAACAGAGGGATGGAAACTTCACTCACTTCAAATGGTTGTGGCAAGCCTTGTTCCTTGGTCAATCGCACGTTTTGCATCTAATTCTGAGGCAAGGTCAGCACCACCAACCAAGTGGACAGGAAGATTTGCTTTTTGTAAGGATTCAAGTAGCTTTCGATTCGGATCTTGTCCCGCACAAACGACAACTGTATCACATGGAATCTTTTTTGTTTCGCCTTTGACTTCGATGACAACTCCATCAGGTTCAATCGATTTATAGGTAACACCAGAAATTTGGTTCACTTTCCGATCTTCCAGTGAAGTTTTGTGAATCCAACCAGTGGTTTTTCCAAGGGTTGCTCCAAATTTACTATTGGAACGTTTTAACATCGTCACTTCCCGAACACCAACTGGTGTGTCTTTGGCACCGAGACCACCATCTTTTTCAATGTTTGTGTTGATTCCCCATTCTTTGAGATAATTCTCAGTGGTAAACGGATGGCCTGGATCGGTGAGTAAAATACTCACATCAAATCCAATCCCACCAGCACCCATGACAACAACACGTTTTCCCACAGGTTTTCCTTTGAGAACAACGTCCACATAACTCAAAACATTTGGTCCATTGATTCCTGGTATTTCCGGAATCCTTGGAATCACTCCTGTCGCAAGGACTACTTCTTCAAAACCTTGTTTGATCAATTCTTCGCTGGAGACAAAACTGTTTAATTTTACATCCACTCCATATTTTTTTAACATGGTATCAAAATAACGAATGGTTTCTTTGAACTCTTCTTTACCAGGGATGCGTCTGGCAATATTCAATTGACCACCTAACTCAAGGACAGCGTCAAATAATGTGACTTGATGTCCACGTTCGGCCAGTGTTTTGGCACAAGACATACCACCAGGTCCTGCTCCCACAACCGCGACCTTTTTCACTCGATTGGTTTTTGAAATCACAAGTTCTGTTTCATGGCAAGCTCTTGGATTCACCAAACAACTGGCAGTTTTGCCTTGGAAGATATGATCCAGACAAGCTTGGTTACAAGCGATACAAGTATTGATTTCTTCTGGTTTTCCTTGTTTTGCTTTTTCCACAAAAAAGGAATCCGCAAGGAATGGCCTTGCCATGGAAACTAAATCAGCATCCCCTCTTGTGAGAACAGATTCCGCAATTTCGGGAGTATTGATTCGGTTAGAGGTAACAAGTGGGATGGAAACATGACCTTTCAATTTTGCCGTCACCCAAGTAAACGCAGCACGCGGAACCATCATGGCAATGGTAGGAATCCTTGCTTCATGCCAACCAATCCCCGTGTTGATAATAGTGGCTCCTGCTTTTTCAATTTCTTTTGCTAAATGTAAAACTTCTTCGATATTACCACCCTCTTCCACTAAGTCTAACATAGACAGACGGTAAATGATGATAAAGTCAGTTCCAACTCGTTTACGAACGGCTTTTATGATTTCGATGGGAAACTTGATTCGATTTTCAAAACTTCCACCCCAATCATCAGTACGGTTATTGGTTCGTTTGGCGATGAATTGGTTGATGAGGTATCCTTCACTTCCCATGATTTCAACTCCATCATAACCAGCTAACTTTGCTAATTCGGAACAACGTGCAAAATCATCTATGGTTTTCCAAATGCCTTCTTCTGTTAAAGGATTTGGTTTGAACATATTGATAGGAGCTCGTAACGAAGAAGCCCCTACAATTTTATCGTGGTAACCATATCTTCCTGTGTGAAGGATTTGCATGGCAATTTTTCCACCTTCTTTATGCACAGCATCCGTGACCACTCGGTGATGGAGGGCCTCTTCTTCCGTATCCATCACACTTCCTCCCTTTGCCACACGACCGGCTTCGTTAGGAGCAATCCCACCTGTGACAATGAGAGCCACTCCACCTTTCGCTCGTTCCCCATAAAAGGCAGCCATTCGTTCATACCCATTGGGAGCTTCTTCGAGGCCAGTGTGCATGGAACCCATGATGGTTCTATTTTTCAAAGTGGTGAAACCAAGTGATAAAGGAGAGAGTAAAGTAGGATATGCTGTCATAAAGACCCAAGTGTAGAAATTCTAAGAATTTGGCAAGATTTACTTGCCATTTAAAAGAGAACGGATATAACTTTCCTCTGTGGCAGTTCTTACCGAGAAAAAAAATGGAAAAAAGGCAATTCTTTTTGTCGATGATGAATCCATTATTTTACTCAGCATGAAATCTCAGGTCAAACACCACTTTGGAGAACGATTCAAATACCTCACTGCAGAAAATGCAAAAGAAGCATGGGATCTCATCGTTGAGTTTGAAGAAGAAGGAAATGCAGTCGCTGTCATCATTTCTGATTGGTCGATGCCTGGAATGAATGGAGATGAGTTTTTACGAAAGGTTCATAAACAATTCCCATCCATTGAGAAAGTCATCATCACTGGATTTGCTGAGGAAACTCTTGTTGATGCCTTAGACAAAGAGATTGGACTCATCACTTGTTTAAAAAAACCATGGGATGAAATGGAATTGATTTCCGCGATTACCCAAGCGACTGAATCCTAATTTCCTTTTGGTAAATAAATCGAAAAAATGGTTGTTCCCGGTTTGGATTCCAAGTTGATCCGCCCATTGTGACGTTTCACAATTTTATTCACAATATCAAGCCCAAGTCCACTCCCTTCCCCAGGTGGTTTGGTAGTAAAAAAAGGTTCAAAGATTTTTTCCCGAATTTTGGGATCAATGCCAGGACCGGAATCTTGTAAAGACACCATCACCTCTTCTCCACAATCTTTGATCGTGATCACAAGGTTTCCTGTAAACGACATCGCTTGCAAAGAATTATAAATCAAATTGGTCCAAACATGTAAGAGATCATCCGGATAACATAGAATCGGTGGAATTTTTTCATAATTTTTAATGACATTGATTCCCCTCTTCAATTGGTTTTGGTAAATGGTAAGGACTGTTTCAATGGTTTCTTGGATGGAGGCTGTTATTTTTTTTCCTGTGGAATCAAAATGCGAAAAGTTTTTTAACGCATACATGATTTTGGAAACTCGATCCACTGCCAATTGGATAGAACGTATATTTCGTCTAAATTGAATTTCCAACGCAAGGTAATCCAAAAATACTTTTATATAATGGGAATGGAAAAGTGGAATGTATTTTTCTTCTAATTCACCGATTCCCAACTCCACCCATGCTTCTGCAAATTCATCGGCGTCTTCTGCTTTGAATCCATGTTGTAATAAAATTTCTTTGTTCTTTTTTTTCCGCAGACGTTCTTCTTTACCCGTATAAAATTCAATGGGTTGGTCCAGGTTCGAAAGAATGGTTTTCAGAATCACTTGTTCTTCTTTTGGAACACTTAAGATGGCTTCCCGAAATAACTGAGAAGCTATGCCATACCGTTTTTGCCAGTCCAACATATTTTGATTGGAAGCTTTTACGGCACCAATGGGATTATTAATCTCATGGGCAATCCCTGCGATGAGTTGCCCCAAGGCCGCTAATTTTTCTGATTGTACCAATTGTTCTTGGGTGCGTTTTAAATTTTCAAACGCCATCTCGAGTTCAATTTTTTGTTTTTCAATGAGTTTGTTTTTTTCACGAATTTCTGTATTGATTTGTCTGAGTTCTTCCACTTCCTTGATGGGACTTAAATCAAATATACTATAGGCGATCGAAACCGTTTGGTTGTATTTAAACCGTTTGATGGAAACAAGTGCAGGAAAGACTTCTCCGTTTTTTCGTTTGCACACGATTTCCAGGGAATCACTGGAATTGGAGGCAATTTTTTCCCGTATCTTTTGTAAGGAATCGGGTGTAAGTAAAGCTCGGATTCTTAAATTCTTTGTATCTTCAGGGGAATACCCAAAAAGGGTTTGGAAGGCAAAGTTTGAATCTTTGGCACGAAGTGAGTTTTCATCAAAAATCAAAAATGCTTCTGTTGAAAATTGATAAAACGCACGAAACCGTTCATCCGAAGTGCGGAGTGCCTCCTCCGCTAACTTAGCTTCGGTGACATCCAAAATGGTTCCCATAAGACGAACTGGATTTCCGTCTCTGTCTCGGAGTAAATTTCCCCTAGATTCAACCCAATGGATTTTGCCATCGGCATGAAAGATACGATGTTGGAGTTTGAAACCAGAACGCGATGCATCATCCCTTAAGTGTTGGATTTCTTCAGATACAATTTTCATATCTTCTTCAGGGTGAAGGCTTAAGTATTTTTCGATGGTGATCTCTATATTGTCCGATGGAAAACCGTAAATCTCATAGGTTTGAGGAGACCAATAAATTTCACGTTTTGTAATATCCCAACTCCAGATTCCCATTTTCACCGCGTCGAGTGACATGAGAAGTCTCGATTCCGATTCTTTCAGAGCTAAATTGGCCTCTATTTGTTCGGTACGATTGATCATGGCACCAAACATACGATAAGCGACACCTTCCTTGTTGTATAAAAAGATTCCGTTGTCTTCTATATATACATAAGTTCCTGATTTGGTTCGGTACCGATACACACAAGAAAACTGTGTATGTTCTTCCATCGCTTTATCAAATAATTGTATGGTTTTTTCTTTGTCATCGGGATGGATGAGAACCATCCATGCTTCATAACCGATGGCTAAGTATTCTTCTGGAGTAAAACCTGTAATCTCTTGGATGGCACCTGCCCACTGATTCACACCCGAGGCCATATCTAAATCGTAAACCATACTCAACGATAGTTCTGTGATGGAACGATACTTTGCTTCGCTATCTTCTAATGCTTTTTGTTTTAAAACATTTTCTGTGATATCGGTGATCAAAAAGACTAGAGAACGTAGGGCCCCTGCTTCGTCAAAAACGGGAGAGCCATTGATCGATAGGTATTTTTTATTTCCAAAATCGTCTTCAATTGCATGACGTATGTCCGTTACCGGTTGTTTGGTTTTTAAAACAATATTAAAAGGTTGGTCTTCTTCTCGCCAAGGGCCGCCATCAAGCGATGTATTTTTCCATTGGGGGGCATCATATGTGCGAGAGAGGATATCCTTTAACTTTATGCCTAAAACATTTTCCGAAGCGGGGTTTGCATATAAAATATTTCCTTGTGGATTCAGTAAAACAATGGCTGTCGAACTCACATCCATAATCGTTTTCAAAAGATCCGCTTCGACATTCAAGTGATTGACTGTCGAAATGGTTTTGTCTGAAAACGATTTCCCCGAAGAAGGCTGCATAGAATCCAATATGCAGTAGACTTAAGATTTATGCGATTTCAATTTTATTGCTTCTATCTTTTGGTAAACTTTTAGCGGGAAAAACAGGAATCTATCCAGAAATTGGATGAAACGGAAAAGAAAAGACGGAAATACTTCCTTTCTGTCATTCAAAATTCCCTTCACAATTTGTCTTGCCACGGTCTCTGGGGTTTGACTTGGGAACGGAACGGGAACCTGTTTTCCAGCTGAGTCAAAAAATTTTGTCCGAGTGGCAATGGGATAAACGATCATTGTCCGGTTTCCGGGCTTTAGTTCACATTGGTAGGCATCTAAAAAGGACCTTACGGCCGCCTTCGTCGAAGAGTACAACGCGTATCCTGGTAATGGCAAGTGGCTCATCGCAGAAGCAGTCACGATAAATAAACAAGGATCTTTTCGTTTGCGGTTTAATGTGATCACAGTATAAAAAGGGGAAAACACATTGGTGCGAAAGATCCGATCAATTCGTTCCCAACTGGGTTCTTGGATGACTTCGTAATAGGCGAAACCGGCATTGGCAAAAAAGATATCAATCCCACCTAATTTTTTGTCAGCGTCCTTCATCAGTTTATCTATGGATTCTGGTTTGGATACATCACATTTATAAGGAATTACGTTCGGATGAGAAATTACATTTTTTTCATTTAAGTCACATGCCAAAATTTTCACATTCTCATGCTTTAACATCTGCAATACGGTTTCTTTGCCGATTCCAGAAGCTGCACCAGTAACTACGATTCTTTTATTTTTTAATTCCATTGGCGAAAACTAACGGTTGTGATTCCAGATGAAAGTTTTTTTTAATATGATATCTAACTTTTTTCAAAGCTTAGGTAGAAAATATCTTTACTCAAGTCTTCAGTTTCTTTAGTATTTGGATTCCCTGGGGATGAAATGAGTCAAATCTTTGATCAAATTTTCAAATTTTTACACAAATCCATTTCTTATAGTTTTGCGATTGTGTTCTTCTCCTTACAAGGGGCATTTTTTGGGGCTTTTTACGCTTACTTCTTTGGCTCAGCCCTCATCCCCGATTTTACAATTGCGAACCACCCCGAGATAGTGAACGTTTTTGTTTTCGCAACGTTATTTGCTGCCATTGGGCATAGCATTGAGTTTGGAATCCTCACTCCTCTTGGGTATGGAGGACTTCGCCAAGACTTACGCAAATTAAATCTGTTTCTCAAACGAAATGAAACCATCCGTCACAAAGATATCTTAGAACTAGAAAACAATTTAAACACTCTCATCCACCTTCCGAAAGAAAATATGTATGCGGCCATTCGATACGCCATCCTAGTTTTTGTTTCCGTATCCATCACCTATCTTGTGTTTCAATATCCACTCTACGAACTATTACTCATTTTTATCGGTTGGCTTTCTGCTGTTTTTGTTTATGGCGGATTCTCATATATCATTTCCGATTATGCCACAGGTTCCAAACGAGTGGAGATCAAAAAGATTTTGGCCTATCGTGATGTGAGTGTTCACAAAAATTTTGGAATCCTCAGTTTAAAAGGAAAGTTTATCTTTTTACTCATCCTCATTTTACTTTCTCTCAGTGTATTGTCTGTCTTTATCTCTTTTGGGAACGCCAGTTTACTCAAAATTACTGCCTTTATCACCATGACGTTTATCGAAGCAGTGATTTTAATTTATATGTTTTTCCAATCCATCAACTTAACCTTAGAACAAATCAATGAGTCTGCCAATAGCCTTGCCACTGGTGGAAGTGGTGCCCTTCCCATTCTTTCCATAGACAAAGAATTCATTTTGTTTGCAGAGAATTATGAAAAGGCAACCAGGGAAGTTGGAAAAATCAGAGAGAATCTCCAAGAACTAGTCGAAGCAAAAACCGCAGAACTGAGAAACAGTTTGGAAACATTAGAAACACTGAAAAAACAACAAGATGGAGATTATTTTTTAACCTCCTTACTCATCAAACCTCTCAGTTTAAACAAAACCATTGGATCTCATGTCAAAACTGATTTTTTAATCAAACAAAAGAAAACCTTTTTGTTCCATGGAAGAGAAAATGAAATCGGTGGTGATATTTGTATCACGCGCACCATCACATTACGTGGGAAAGATTATACATTTTTTCTGAATGCAGATGCCATGGGAAAATCATTACAAGGTGCTGGCGGAGTCCTTGTCCTTGGTGCGGCAGTTCAATCCATCTTAGAAAGATCCAATGCTGTGGAAGCGGTAAAACTTTTGTATGCAGAACGATGGATCAAAAATGCTTACCAAGAACTCCATCATATTTTTGAAAGTTTCGACTGTTCTATGTTAGTTTCCATGGTAATGGGACTCATTGATGATGAAACGGGTCTAATGTATTACTTAAATGCAGAACACCCTTGGTCTGTTTTGTATCGCAAAGGAACCGCTGAGTTTATTAAAAACAATTCGGACTTACGCAAACTCGGAACTCCTTTTTCTGAAAAATCACTCGAAATCTCCACCTTACAATTATTGCCTGGAGATGTTTTGATTCTCGGTTCCGACGGTCGGGATGACATCGAGTTTGTTACCGAAACAACGGCTCGTAAAATCAATCATGATGAAGAATTATTTTTACGGCATGTCGAACGAGGGGATGGAGATTTAAAATCCATTTACCAATCCATTTTGACTATGGGGGAACTGACAGACGACTTAAGCCTCATGCGAATTGGTTTTAAAGAGAATAGTCACTTACCTCCTCGAGCCATCCGCAAAGAATCCTATGAACTAATGCGGAAAGCAAAAACACAAATCAAATCCGAACAATTGGAAGAAGCGAAAATCAGTCTTCTCGAAGCCAATCGGATCAACCCCGAAAACAGAGAAATCAAACGTGCCCTCATTCGTTTGCTCGTGCGTATGAAAGATTACCAATTGGCAGCAGAAAAATTAAATACATACATCGAAGAATACCCAGGCGATACAGATCTCATTTATTTGGCATCGTTTACCTACAAACAAACCAAAGAATATGGAAAGGCGATCGATATGGGGGAAAGAATACGACTGCGGAACCCAGGCCATCTTTCCAATCTGATCCAACTTGCACAATTGTATCTTTTAATAGGCAATTTGCCTAAAGCAGAGAAGACCTTACATTTAACATCGCTGATTCCTTCGGATACAAAACGAATCGACCAATTGAAATCTCAAATTGAATCGTTCCGAAAGAATATTGTTGTCGAAATTCCTTCCTAGTTGGTTTGATTGAAAAACTCCATCTAGCATCGATTTTATGACACGAGAAAGAAATTATTTACTATTAAGTTTCCTTTGTGTCAATTTAGTCCTCGGTTGTCCCGCACTCCTCCCAAAAGCCAATGGAGTGTTTTTTGTGGAGTCGTTTACAACCGATGGAAATCGTCTGAGTTTTGTGAGTAACCCAGCCATATGCTCCAGTGTTCCTGGGCAAGACAACCAAGACGGAACCATTCTGGATTTGGACACTTCCCTCGTTTGGCAAAAATGCCATGCGGGTCAAACCAACTTTACAACCTGTTCGGGTGGAACCAATCAAATCACCGATTGGGCAACTGCCATCAACTATTGCCAAAATTTAAATTTGGCTGGGAAAACTTGGAGACTACCGAACGCCAATGAACTCAGAAGTTTACTCGATTTTTACCTTACCTATGGCAAACCTGCTTTCGATCCCATTTTTTTTCCCAATACAGCCGTGAACGCCCCTCCTTCCACAGTGAGAAATTATTGGACTTCGACCACAGGCACGCTCAACTCCCCCACAGCCTTTGTTGTCAATTTTGGAGACGCTGGCGGTGGACCTGATGCCAAGAACAATGTCAGTGATAATTACACTCGTTGTGTCTCCGATTTTTAAGGTTTGGCAAACGAAGGATCAAAAGAAACATAGAATTCGTTTCAGTCATGTTCAAACTCTATCCATCACTTCTTCTCTTTCTCTTTCACTGCACCACAATTGGATTCCACCAAACTTCTGTTCGTGAATCTATGTCTTTTGGGGAAGAAGCAACGGTTCGTGTTTGTGTCATTACAGAACCAGGGATTGATCCCGAAGAAATCCATTCCTTATTTGAAGCCTGGAACGAAGAACTATCTCTTTACCGAATCAAAACCCAATCCATTCCCCTTGGTATCATGGAACGTCCTGGTTTTTATGGGTCGGACATCATCGAGTATTTGCGAAACAAACAAATGCCAGAATTTTGTGATCGGCTTTTGTATTTAAAAGGAAGGACTTGGGGGGATATTGTTTATGAAGTCTTTACCTTGGGTCTATTTGTAGGAGTTGGTGTGAAATTAGAAATCCAAGGTGCTGTTGAGACGTATACCAATACCAAAGGATATATCAAAGCCAAATACATTTCCACTTTACAGTTGTTATCTACAAGTCCTAAGTCAACTCTAATCCATGAAGGGTATCATTTGCTTGGCTGTGGCCACCAACTTTTTATGAAAGAGTGTTATGAACGGATACGCGATGTGAAACTTTTACTCACCGATCCAAACAGGGATCCCAATTTTTTTCCTAATATCAATGCGAATGGAAGAAAAATTTTAAAAAGGCCGATTTAATGATCTAGTTTAGGCAAACGATTTCCCTGTAGACCCTATTTCTTTCGTATAACTTTCATAAAACGAATTGAGTCAGTCAATTCGCTACGGACAATTCCTGATCAGAATTCTTTGGGGATTTTTCTAAACTTGATTGCGAATTTCCTTGGGTAACCAGTAACGTCATTTTCAGAACATCTATGTTTCGTGCTTCTATCGCCATCATCCTCTTTTTATCCTTATCCAATTGTTCCCCAAGGAATGTTTCCAATTTCTGTGATGCCGATTCCGATGTTTTTTTGAATGAACTTCTCTTTCGGCTCACAACGGAGGATAAAAGTTCCCATTGTGGTTACAAACTTACGATTCCAAATTCTCCAATATGTGGAAGAAGTTATGACGTAACTCACCTACCAGAAAACTGGGAAGATGTCAAAAAAGAAGTAGAGAGTCAGTTTGCCCTTGGTTCCAGTGGGCCAGAAACTCTTGTCCAGTATTCACCTGATTCTGTTTCTGCTGCTATTAGTTCGGGTTATCCTGCGTTTCAAAGTGCGCTCAGTGCTCCGAATGGAAAGGTGTACTTACTTCCTTATAATTCTCCTAATATTGTTTCCATTGATCCTAACAATCGTTCGTATGCCCTCTCAACCTCTGTGCCAGGTCTCGTGGATTTCATTGGTGGAATCCTTGGACCCCAAGGGAAAATTTACCTTGCGCCTCATCAAAACAACGACTTTTTTGAATTCAATACAGCTAACGAAAGTATGACGACAATTGGCAATGTCACGATGGGAGGAGCATCCTATAACGGTGGAATCTTTGCACCCAATGGAAAAATATATTTTACCCCTGGGAATGAATCCATCATTCGTTATTATGATTTGAATACCAAAACCATTGGCCAAGTGTCCACTCCCGTATCCGGTGGAATTTTTTCCAATGCTGTCTTAACACCGGAAGGGAAAATTTATTTCATCCCACATGATGCCACAAACATTCATATTTTAGATACAAAAGATGATTCGGTTACCGTACATCCTTCTGCAATTGGAGGATCTGGAGGTTATTTCTCAGGTGTTTATGCACCGAATGGAAAAATTTATATCATCCCTTATAATGCTGCGACTTTGTATGTCCTTGATACCAAAAACAATGATACATTGACTAGTTTAGGCAATATCCCTGCGTCCACCACGGGGATGTTCAATGGCGCTATCCTCTCTCCGAATGGTAAAATTTATCTAATCCCTTACAATTATGCGAATTTCGCATCCATCGATACGAGAAATGACCAACTTTCCATTCTCATGGCAAACCCTGCCACCAACTCTTACCGTGGGGGAGCCATTGGACGGGGTGGTGAGATTTACCTCTCTCCTCACAATGTGAATCGTTTTGACCTTCTCGACACTCATTCCAATGGAAGTTTTTGCGATTCGATCAAACTTTCCCCGTATTGGAATAAATTTTAATTAATCTTAAGAAGGAATCCCTTCCAAATCTATCGTCGGATGGTTCAGGCTTTGCGTCATGCCATTGGTGTGGTTTTTTGCTTTATTCATTTCCCATGAACGAAATTCTAAACAAGCAAACTGACTTTTTTTATACTTACGCCAATCAACTCACCTATTCCTTATATTTATTCGAATCCAAACACGAACAATTCGATCGAGAAAACAAATTACTCTTTGCCAACCAAAAAGCAAAGGAACTCCTCTTTGGTTCCAGTAAAATTTCTTCATCCCAATCGGTGGGTTCCCTTTTCCCATTTTTATTTGATTCCGAGGAAATGATCCCTGTAATCGAATCTTGGGATCAATCTACCAATTTAGAAGAAGTCATTGAAAAAGATATTTTTCATTCCTTTGGCATTCAAAAACAACCTTTTCTTTTCAAATTATATCGTTTGGATAAAACTCATTACACGATCACCTTAGAAGAGTTAACCGATGTAATGTTAGCAGAAAAAATTCTCAAACAAAAAGAAACAAAACTCGATCGTTTTTTGAAAACAATGATCAATGGTGTGGTTGTTGTGAATTCAGATGGTCAAATCCTGTATGCAAATGACAGCGCTGCGAAAATTTTAGATTTAGAATTAGAGACCATTGAAAATCGATATTATAGCTCCAGAGAATGGAAACAAATTGATAAAAACGGTGACCCCTTCCCCTTAGAAAACCTTCCTCTCGCGATTGCTTTAGGAAAACAAGAAACCGTTTACAATTGTGAACATGGGATTTTATCCGAAGATGGTCACATCAAATGGTTAAATGTAAATGCAACACCTCTCTTTGATGAACATGGAAAATTAGAAGGAGCAACCGCCAGTTTTTTAGATATCACCGAACTTAAAAATACCCAAAATACAATCCAACTCCAAAACAGAAAATTAACATCCATTTTGGACGCCATAGAAAAGTCAGCCATTGTCAGTGTGACAAACATAGAAGGAATCATCACTCGAGTGAATTCCAAATTTTTACAGAAATGTGGATACACAGAAGAAGAAATTGTTGGTTCTGATCATAAAATCCTCAATGCAGAATATCATTCGAAACAATTTTGGAAAGACTTATGGTCTCAAATTTTATCGGGAAAAACCTGGGAAGGAGTCATTAAAAACAAAGCAAAAGAGGGAAACTACTTTTGGTTACAATCCTTTATCCATCCCTTGTACAATGCAAACAATGAAATTGAATCCTTTTTATCGATTCGTTTTGACATCACAGAAGAAATTGAAGCACTCGACAACACAAAACGAATGTTACACTTCACTGGAATCCAAAACAATCGTTTGCAAAACTTTGCCTATATTGTCTCTCATAATATCCGTCAACACTCCTCCAATTTCACCTCTCTTGTCCAATTATTAGAAGACTCAAAGTCGGAAGATGACAAAACCAAAATTGTAGAGATGTTACATGCATCTTCCGTTCAACTGGAAGAAACCATCTCCCATTTAAACGATATCATCTCGATCAACCAAATGTTAAACAAACCCATGGAAGTTTGTTCCCTGGAACAAGAAGTAGAAAAAACTCTATCGATTTTAAAAGGATCTATTGAATCGAGAAACATACAAATGGAAGTGGTCATCCCCGGGGGGATCAAACTCAAAACCATCCCTGCTTATTTAGAGAGCATATTACTCAACCTTTTGTCAAATGCAGTCAAATATGTCCGCTTAAAACAAGGTGCGTACATTAAGGTCGTTGCCGAAGAGACAAACGATCAAATCATCATTACCGTGGAAGACAATGGCCTTGGGATCAATTTGCAAAAACATGGGAACAAAATATTTGGAATGTTCAAAACCTTTCACAGGAATGAAGACGCGAGAGGGATCGGTCTTTTTATCACCAAATCACAAGTGGAAGTGCTCGGTGGTTCCATCCTTGTGACGAGTGAGGAAGGGAAAGGTTCCGTCTTCCGTGTTCTCCTACCGAAAAATCCAGAGGAAAGTTTGAGAGCCTAAATCCCTAAACTAGGATTCGAATCCTCTCTCTTTTCACAGAGAAGTGACTCTCTTTGTGGACTTCCTTTCAATCCGTCTTGACAATCTCCCCCAACCCTTGAGGCTTACCCTAGTGATCCGTTAGCGAGAGCTTTCGGACGTACCAATGACATAAGGAAATCCATGAAAGTCCACGAATACCAGGCCAAAGAAATCCTACGTAGACACAATGCCAACGTTCCATTCGGAAAGGTCATCGACACTGTCGGTGATTTCGAAAAGGCATATAACGAAGTTGTCCAAAAATCACCAGTAGTGGTGGTAAAAGCCCAAATCCACGCAGGTGGACGCGGAAAAGGTGGCGGAGTCAAAGTTGCCAAAACAAAAGACGATGCCAAAGCAGCAGCTGAGAAAATCCTCGGAATGCAACTCATCACTCCACAAACTGGTCCAGAAGGAAAAAAAGTCCTAAAAGTTTACCTAGAACAAGGTCTTGAAATTGCAAAGGAATACTACCTTTCCATCCTACTTGACCGTGCCATTCGCAAAACCATCATCATGGCTTCTACCGAAGGTGGTATGGAAATTGAGGAAGTGGCAGAAACCCACCCCGAAAAAATCATCAAAATCCAAATCGATCCAGGAATTGGAATCCAAGGATCCCAAGTCAGAGAACTTGCATTTGCTTTAGGCATTCCAGCGGAAGCGCAAAAATCCTTCACTGCTCTTGTAAACTCTGTGTACAATGCGTACATCAAAGAAGATGCGGCTCTCCTTGAGATCAACCCACTCATCCTAACTAAACAAAACGAAATCATTGCCGGTGACTGCAAGATGGACTTGGATGAAAACGCTCTTTACCGTCACCCAGACAACGAAGCTCTCCGTGATATTACAGAAGAAGATCCTTACGAAGTAAAAGCCAAAGAATACAACCTCAACTACGTGAAGTTAGATGGAAACATCGGTTGTATGGTGAATGGTGCCGGTCTTGCGATGGCAACTATGGACATCGTAAAACTTGCGGGTGCTGAACCTGCAAACTTCCTTGACGTCGGAGGTGGAGCAAACCCTACCACGGTAGAAAATGGTTTTCGACTCATTCTTTCCGATCCAAACGTAAAAGGTATTTTTGTGAACGTATTTGGTGGAATCGTACGATGTGACCGTGTTGCGGTTGGTATCATCGAAGCGACCAAAAAAGTAAACGTATCTGTGCCAGTTGTGGTTCGTTTGAAAGGAACCAACGCAGAAGAAGGGAAAAAAATCCTGAACGAATCTGGTATGAACATTGTGGGAGTTGAAGGACTCCGTGACGCGGCAGACAAAATTGTCTCCCTAATCAAAAAATAGGAAACTAAAAAACATGGCTGTATTAGTTGATGAAAATACAAGAGTAGTTGTACAAGGGATCACTGGAAAAGAAGGTTCCTTCCATGCAACTCAGATGTTGGAATATGGTACAAAAGTAGTTGCAGGTGTCACACCGGGTAAAGGTGGTCAAACTTGGACTTCTGAATTCGGAAAATCGGCTCCTGTTCGGAATACCATTAAAGATGCAATGAAAGAAGATGGAGCAAACGCTGCGGTGATTTTTGTTCCACCTCCATTTGCAGCAGATGCAATCTTAGAAGGAATTTTTGCAGAGATCCCTCTCGTGGTTTGTATCACTGAAGGGATCCCTACTCACGACATGTTAAAAGTGTACAGTGTGTTACGTAATTCCAAAACGAAACTCGTGGGACCAAACTGCCCAGGTGTGATTAACCCACGTTACAATGTAAAAATGGGAATTATGCCAGGTTTTATCCACACACCAGGAAACATTGGAATCGTTTCTCGTTCTGGAACCTTAACTTATGAATCCGTTGCTTCTCTTACAGCGGCAGGCCTTGGCCAGTCGACTTGTATTGGAATCGGGGGAGACCCAGTTCCTGGGATGAACCACGTAGAAGCAGTCAGACTTCTCAACGAAGACCCAGACACGGAAGGCATTGTGATGATTGGTGAGATCGGTGGAACTTCTGAAGAAGAAGCAGCCGCTTACATCAAAGCTCATGTGAAAAAACCAGTAGTTGGTTTTATCGCAGGCCAAACAGCTCCTCCTGGAAAACGTATGGGCCACGCCGGTGCGATTATTTCTGGTGGTATGGGAACAGCTACTTCCAAAATCGCAGCGATGCAAGATGCTGGTGTCAGCATTTGTGCTCACATTGGGGAAGTTGGTGAAAAAATGAAGGCAGCCTTTAAAAAATAAAGGCTAGTTTCTAAAAAAAAACAACTTTGCAGGGGAAATGAGGAGTCTGAATTAAGAGTATGGAACAACGTTCATGGGTTTCTAGTGTCATCATTCTTCTCATTTCCGTAGGTTTACTGGCAGCAGAATCGGACAATAAGGCGTTTAGCCTTAGCTTACAAGAAGCGGTCCGTTATGCCATTGAGAACAATCGCGAGGTTTTACAGGCAAGATTGGAATTGGCAAAAGCTGATACCAATTTGATGAAGTACGAAGCAAAGTATTCTTGGCGTGCGGTTTCCAGAGCCGAATACGACCAAAAAAAATTCCCGTTTAACCAAAACAATATCTTCACGGGAACCAAAATCCAAACCAATACCTATAGTGCAGGGATTGAAAAATCTTCACCACGGGAACTTATTTTAAAGTGGAAGCCAAATCCCAACGATTTGACTCAAACGCTTTTGGGAATCCAAACCAAACTCCGGCAGGATTTACGGCTCTCGGATTACCTCCTCTCTTTACAGATAGTCTTTCTGTCACCATCGCCCAAGACCTTTTGAAAAATGCTTTTGGTGCGAATGAAAGGAATATGGAAAAAATCCTTGAGAACCAAACAGAGATCATGCGAGAGCAAATGGAAGACCAAGTCGCAAGTAAAGTGGTATCCACTCTTGTTGATTATTGGAACTACTCTGTCAAAGAATCAGGTTTCCAAACCTTCGAACAATTATTAAAAAATACAAAGAATGTAAGGGACCTCACCATCCGCAAACAAGGACTTGGTCTCTCAGAAAGTTTTGAGGTCAACCAATGGAATGCTCTACTCTCGCAAGTCGAAGGGCAAATGGCTCAGGCGAGTGCAGAAAAAGAAGAAGCGAGACGAAAACTCATTCGTTCTCTCAATCTTCCAGAAGATACTATCTTCCAAAAGACCACTCCTCTTTCTGAAACCTTGCCTACAAAACTCGATTACCAATCTGATATCGATTATGCCTACCAACATAGAGCTGATTTTCGAGCCCTGCTTCGTAAAAAAGAAAATGCAGAACTTTCTATGAAGATGGCAAAAAACGAAGCAATGCCTACTTTGAAAGCGGCGGGAACATATGGTTACCAAGCGCAAAATACAATTAGTCCGCAAACCAATTATTCGGATAGTCGCAATGGTGTGACATCGTTCCAATACCCTATCATGCAAGGATCACTCGATTTGAGTTATCCCATCATGGACAAAGGGGTAAAAGTAGGACTTCGTGACGCAGAAATCCAAAAACGCCAAGTAGCCTTAGAAGAAGCAGATTTAGTGAAGGCAGTTTCGGATGATGTCAAAACAAGAATTGATATCTTAAAAGCATCTTACCGTGTGATGGAAAATGCAAAACGAACCGAAGAAGAATCCAAAAAGTATTATAATGGTGTGTTACGATCCTTCCAACAAGGGAGATTCAATGCACTTGCCGTGAAAAATGCTTTGGACACATTGGTACAAGACCAACTTTCACTCGTCAGAGCCAAGGTTGATTACAACATCAATTTACATCGTTATTACGTGGCAAAAAATGCATTATTCGAAGAATACGGAGTGGACCGCGCCAAACTCCTACCTGAAAATCTTTAATCAAACGAATCCGGGAGGTTCCTTTTGATTCGCTCCCGAGTTTTTTTTGCTTTTGTGATTCTATTATCTCTCGTTATTATTTTTACTTACACCTTTGTTGATTTCCGAGAAAGGGACGACAAAGCGTATGATTTGTACCAATCAGAGTCTTATCTTAAGGTTTTAAAACTATACAAAGAATCGGAAATCCCCACGAGTGAATTGGAGCTGACAATTCTTTCTCAGTCTCTCTCCCAATTGGAGAAACAACTCAATGGGAAAAACACAGAAAAAGACCTGTTACAATACTTTCAAAAACGAAAGGATACCAAGGTAATCGAATGGGAAACAACAAGAGGGACCTACTACCACTTGGAAGATCCCTATTTTTCTCATCTCAAAAAACATGGTATTGGTTACAAACGAGCTCTCATTACAAAAATCAGTGCCATTGCCAAACCCATTCCGAAAACGGAAGTTACACATTACCTACTACTTTTGATTTTAGAAGATCCAAGGGGAATGGAAGAGAGTTTCAGTGATGCCCTCTCCCATTTGCTCAAATTTCCTTTTGAACCCATTGGAGAAATCGAAACCAGTTTCCTATTACAAACCTTACATTTTTTATCCCAAACTTCAGGAACAAATCTTTACCACCAAACGGCTATCATACGAGGAAAAAATGTAAACCTTCGAAGTGGTCCTGGTCGGGAAAACCAAGAAGTAGGAAAAGTCAGTGAACCAGAACCAACCATCTGTTTGGAAGAAGACAGTGCAGAAGAGTCAATTGCAGGAAACGAAGGCAATTGGAAACGTTGTTACTTTCCTAACAATCAGAAAACAGCATGGATTTTTTCTGGATTCCTAAAGGAAACTTTGGCGGATGAAAGTCTCATCCGAGAATTTGAAAAACGATTTAAGGCCGTGGACAACGAAATCCGCATCGACTTTGAAGGTTGGGATGGAAAAAAAATTCCGCAAACCTTTTTTGGAAACTATATCCCCCGTGATTCCATTCGTATTTCGGGTGAAACCGGTTTTCCCATTTATGGAAATTCAGGGAAACCTTCAGGTGCGGAACGAATTTGCAAAAAACTTTCGGGCAATAAAAACTACTTTGAGTTTTCATTTTTACCTCCCGATTCCGAAACACCCATACCCTTTATCGAAATTCATTTGCAATACAACCATTTGGAACACCTCGCCTATTCCATCTCTGCGGATCAAAACTCAATTTGGGTAAATAAAAATCGATATGTCCTCGACGGCGAAAAAAGGCGAGAAAATCTGTCCTTACATATCGAGAATCGACTTGGGGACAAATGGAACGCAAGCCTCTGGAGAAGGAATACAGGCCTTGTCCAATCCATCCGTTCCTTTCCTCTTTCCGAATCCATTCTCGAAGCGGGAAAGTATTCTTGGGAGATTTGCCTTCCATTGGCCTCCAAACCAAACCGCGACCATGTCTTATTATTTGAAGTGAGAACAGGAATTCATTAAAGGAGAGAATATGGCAACTTACGATTACCATTGTAACACATGTGGAAAAGACTTTGAACACGTTCAATCCATGAAGGACGATGCACTAACTGAATGCCTTTGTGGACAAAAAGGATCCGTGGAACGAAGAATCTCTGCGAGTGCAGGAATCATATTCAAAGGATCTGGATTTTACGTAACCGATTACAAAAAGGATAGTCCGACTTCTACAACAACCAGTAGTGATTCTGGAACGACGTAACAGGAATTCCTTTGGCTTCAAACGGTAGATTGGCAATCATCGCTGGTGGCGGCGAACTTCCCCACATTGGTATGAAGGAAGCTCTCGCTAGTGGCGAGGATCCCCTTTTTTTGGGACTCATCGAATCTGATTTTTCTCCCAGAGGAATGGAAAATAGAACTATTCCTCTCCACATCACCCAAGTGGGAAAAATTCTAAAAACCATCCAAAAAGAAAAAATCTCTAGGATTCTCATGCTTGGAAAAGTGAGAAAAGACTTACTCTTCCAAAAACTCAAATTTGATTTAAAAGCTCTTTCGATTTTAGCCAAAACCATCAATCGTAATGACTATCCCATTTTCCTTGCGATCGCAGAGGAGTTTGAAGCGATGGGAGTCAAAGTCATCTCCCAAAAAATTTATTTGAAGTCCCTTCTACTCCCAGAAGGTCGCTACACTCCTAAAAAATTCTCCTCTCAAGAATTAAAAGACATTGTCTTTGGTATGGACTACGCAGAAAAAATGGCAGATCTCGACATTGGACAAATGGTCGTCGTGAGTGATGAATCTGTGATTGCAGTAGAAGCGGTGGAAGGAACCGATGAAACCATTCGTCGGGGTGGCCAATACACGAAAAAGAAGGGAGATGCTGTGGTTTGCAAAAGCCCCAAAGCCAAACAAGATGAACGTTTTGACTTACCCACCATTGGTATCCATACCTTTCAAGTGATGTTGGAAAGTGGATGTAAAACCTTGTGTATCAGAGAGGGAGAAACTCTAGTGGTCAATCCAAAAGAAGTGATTGAGTTTGCCACAAAACATAAATTAAACTTCTGTGTCCTCGGTAAAAATGGTAGTAAGGTCCTCAATGGTAGCCAAAAAAAAATCACATCGCTCTAGTGCTAAAAAAAATATCTTAGTCATCGCAGGAGAACACTCCGGTGATCTGATTGGCGCAGACCTCTTACAAGAACTCAATGTAATCGAGCCCGATTACCATTTTTATGGAATCGGAGGCGAAGGAATGATCCAAAATGGACTCGAATCCATGGAAGAGATGGAAAACCTCAGTGTCATTGGATTTTCGGAAGCGATCAAAAAGTATAGTTACTTAAAAAAAGTTTTTTACCGAGTTTTGGAAGAAACCTCTCAAAGACCAACCCAACTTGCCATTTTAATTGATTATCCTGGATTTAACCTACGTTTGGCGAAAGAACTAAAAAAACGGGGAATTCCCACAGTCTTTTATGTTTCCCCACAAATCTGGGCATGGAAATTCAAACGGATCTTTTTTATCAAAGAACATATCGCTTTAATGCTAACTCTCTTTCGATTTGAAGAAGAGATTTACCAAGAATACGGTGTGAATGCAAAATTTGTGGGTCACCCCATTACCAAAAGGATTCCAGAAAAATTAAAAAAAGAACCCCATATCCCGGAAAAACTCCCAGATCCACACCATGGGTATACGGTAGGATTACTTCCAGGTTCGAGAAAAGGGGAAATTCATCGTTTGATTGATCCCATTCTCGGAACAGCTGTTTTACTCCATGAACAGTGTAAGTTGGAAAAAAAGAAAATTGTCTTTTTATTACCGAACATCAACCAAAAAGAAGAATCCTTTCTTTTAGAAAAAATTGCTGCTGTGAAAGCGACACATCCTGATATCCAAATCCACTATCTTTGGAATTCTTCCCTTCGTGTGATGGAAGCAAGTGACCTTCTTCTTATTGCTTCCGGTACAGCTACTTTAGAAGGTTTGTATTTTGAAACACCGATGGTGATTTTGTATAAGGTGAGTTTGTTTACGTATTTTTTAGGATCTCTTCTGATGAAGTCCAAGTACATCGGCCTTGCCAATATCCTAAGTGGTCAAGAAGTCTGCCGAGAAATCACTCAAAATGAATGTAGGCCAGAATACATTGTGAATGAGGCTTGGAAAATTCTTTCCAATGCGAAATTGCGTAACAAAATCAAAGGGATTTTACGTGAAGCGAAGGAACGAGAACTCGGAACAACCAATGCCTCCAAAAAAGCGGCAAAAGAAATCCAATTCCTACTCCGATCCCTTCCTGCGGAGTAAACGCACCACTCGGTTTTCCCAAGTCCCAATCCAAGATTTGGGTTTGCTGTCGGCATATAAAAAATAACCTTTGATCGACTCTTCGTCACTTGCACGGATCCGAATTCCCATAGAGTCTAAATCCATTTCTAATCCTTCTTTTCCATCCAAAAGGACTTTTGGACCATCCGGGTCCAATTTTAGGATGTGAGATTTGTTTTCCCATTCCAAAACCCACTCTCCCTTCACGTTAGGTATGTTGTTTAGGTTTGGTGCGATATCCGCTGGATTTGTTTTTTCTTTGCATTGGAAAGAGAACAAAACTAAAAAAATAATAAGTAGGAGATGTTTCATTTGAATAGACATTTGTTTTCCTCTTCTGATATGGCAAAACTTCCTCTCGTTTCTCCCACAAGTCCGTAGAGAGTCATTTGGTAGTTTCCATTTTTATTATTTCCATACCCTTTTAAGTCTAACGATTCACTCGTCACAACTACGTCCGAAAGATAATCCAAATCGGAATACCGATTGAGAGAAAATTCCATGGTAAACGGTTTTTTGAAAGGATTTAGGTCAATATTGCCTTTGGCGATCAAATCCCCTTCTTTTAAGGTCACTCCCCATAATTTCAAATGATAGGATGTCCTTGCATCCTTATGCAACATATAATAATCACTACCAATACTATTGAAACTATAATCCAAACTGACGTTAGATGGTTTCCATTCGGCACCACAAACATTCATCCAAAGGTCAGACCAAGGATATTCTTTTAGGAGTAAGTTAAAACTGAAGTTAGGTGTTTTACTTGCGAAAAAAGAAACAACGGATACTTTGGAATCTGCATTTCCTAATCCTAAATTAAAACTAAACCGTCCATCTTTTACTGTTAAATTACCTTTTGATTCGCCGAGGGATTTGGATCCTTGGTAAGCAAAAAAGTTTGTAATATGAATTCCCAAATCAAAATTCATCGATTCTAAAAAGTATTTATAGAGTTTGGTTTGGTAAAAATACTCTTCGGGAATCAGTTTTTCTTGGCGTTCCCGAATCTCTTCCATGGTATCTTTTTTCCAATCTTCATACAATGGTTTCCAATCATTGGCTGAGAGTTCCGTAGATTGAAAATTGAGTTTTGTTTTGGAAGACATGGGATAATAATACGTTCCATCTATCTTTTTCGAACGGCTAAAGTCAGCGGTACCTGATCCGACAAGGTGAGATGGTTTGCCAAAAATTTCAGCATCCCAATTCAAATTCCATTCTTGGTTTGGTTTCCAGTGGAGGAGAAGTTTTCCATTTTCCATGGAAAGTAAAGAAGACTCAAGTTTTAAACCACTTCCCTTTACTTCCCCTGCAACAGAAAACCATTTGTTTTTATCCCCAGTTTCGTTTACTTCTACGTTGCCATGTAGTTCACCAAACAATGGAAAACGAAAAAGTCCAGAGAGGTCTGTGATATGCTCAAAGATATCTTCTAATTCGTTAATTTGAAATTCTAGTTTTCTATGAAGTAAACTCTCTTTCGCCATCACTGTGGCGACTTGGGTTTTGATTTGGAATTCATTTCCAAAAAATTCACGGTCTTCTACATCCTTAGTAAAATGGAATTTTTCCCGAAACCGAAATCCTTCTAATAAATAATTTTCAAAAAAGGGAAGAATGATAAATGAATTTTCAAATTCCACATTGCCATCGATCACAAATCCAGTATTCGGATTTGATGAAATTTTTCCTTCCCCAGTGAGAACCGCCGACTGTACTTGAGAACCAAACAAATAATTGGTAAGAAGGATGGCTTCTTCGGAAGGAAAGTTTTTCCAAAAAAATTCAAATTGGAATTCGTCCAAATTGGATTCGGAGAAAATTCCTTCTCCTTTCACTCGAGTTGTATTCGGAACCCAAAACCAACCATTATTGTATTGTACATACAATCGTTTGTTTTTACGAACTAGTTCAATGTCCCAACCTTCTTTCCAATCCACAAGAGTGGTATCTGATTTTTTGACAGTGAGTTTGGCATCATGAAAACGTATGTCTTTCAGTTTACTAGTTTGTGCATAGGATATAAGTCTATCCCGTAGACCACGATCATCATTGAGAATCAGTTGTGGGCTGTAAAAATCAATCCGTTCGACAGTAGGAGATTCTTTAAAATAACTAGAGAGGCGAAAGGTGACTTTTTTCACCTTCAACATATAGTCGTTAAACGAAAAATCCTCTTCATTGGAGACAACAAGGTCTTCGATAATCAATCCTTCCCGCAGAGAAAAATCGAGAACCCCAATGTCTACTGCCTTCCCTAATTCTTGGTTGATGGTGGCTGCGAGCACTTTGCGAAGTTTCACAAGTGGAATTCGATAATTGCGCAGATAAAATTCTAAACCATAGTAAGAGAGAACAAATAGAAAAAAAACAAAACCAAGAGCTAAAAATGAAAATAGAACCCGCTTGTTTTCACGGATTCTATTGAGTAAACTTCTTAAGTTTTGTTTCCATTCAAGGAAACGATGTGTAGGGAAAAAACGTTCCAAAAAATCTTAGAGTTTGCCCTCCGGCTGTAACACTTCCAAACATTCCTTTTGGATGGACTTTAAGGTTTCGTTGTTGGGAAATTCCTCTAGTCCTAAGTTAGCAACCTGTAAACCTTTTTGATAAAAACCAGTGTTTTTGTATTCAAAGCCCATTTTGAGGTAGGTCTTTGCAGCCGTCTCAAAATAGAACTCATCCTTTTTCTGATTTCCTTTTGTGTAGGTTTTCGTAAGAGTTGCGAGCGCTGGGTAATACTCTCTCTCAGCAACTAGAGATTGTACAACGAGTTTTTTACGTTCCATAAGGTTCGTATTTTTATCTAATTTTTCCGATTGGTTTAAGAACTGGATCGCTTTGCTGTATTCGTTTTTCCCGATATACGCTTTCCCCATTGCTAAGTTCCACTCAGACAGTTGTACTGGGTTTGCTTTCGCTTGGTTCACACGATTGAGAGTTGTGATCGTTTCTTCATAACGACCTAAATCGAGTAATAATTTTCCCTTTTTGATGATGAGTTTGTCACGGGATTCGTCAGATAGAGTAGCAGATTTGAGATCAGCATCGATTGCTTCGATTTGGGCCAAATGAGACCCTGTATTGATTTTGGAAACTCCTGGACGGATGGTTTCCTTGTTTGATGCGCAATTTTCAAATGCCACTACCAACAATAGGAGGGTGAGTGGGAGAATCGATTTCATTAGCCTACCTTTAGTTTGTCTAATTCCTCTAAGAAATTCTTAGTTTCCGTGTCTCTATCCTTCGTTTCCATCGGGAAAAAAAGAACAGCTTCCTGAGACAGCTCGTTTAAAAACCGAGAGGGGGCACTCTCGATTTGCTCCCCAAATTTGCGTCTTGTACGAGCCGAAGTCAAGTACAATTTTCGTCTTGGGCGAGTCATACCCACGTAGAGAAGGCGTCTTTCTTCATCGACCACTTCCCCTTCTTCTTCTATAACACGTGAGTTGGGTAAAATTCCCTCTTCGAGTCCCACTAAAAATACTAAATCGTATTCGAGCCCTTTGGACTGGTGCATGGTGAGAAGTTGCACCCTGCGATCTTCCTCGTCTTCCTTCGGTTCGTCTTCCATGAGGAGGACTAACCTTTGTAGGAAGTCAAAAATCGTAGCCTTTCCTTCCCTGCCCTCTTCTTCTTCAAAAAAGGACAACATGTTCACAAGTTCACTCAAATTGTAGATCCGTGCTTTGACCACCTTCTCTTCGGTCTCTTCCATGGAAATTTCCCGTTCGAAGCCGATTTGGGTGATCATTTCCCGTAACACTGGCGCCAGCTTCGGAGACATGGCAAACTTCTTTTTGAAGGCATCCACCATTTCCACAAATTGGTAAATTTCTTGTCTGACCTTAGCTTTGATTTCGGGCAAATAGTCGGGACTCTCAATCATTTTATGAAAGATTTCATAGAGGGAAAGTTTGTGGGTAAAGGCTTCTTCCTGGAGTTTTTGCATGGTGCCAGGACCAATCCCCCGTTTTGGGTAGTTGATGATGCGAAGCAGGGAATAATCATCCTTCGGATTTGCCACGTAGCGAAGGTAAGAAATACAATCCCTGATTTCTTTTCTATCAAAGAAATTATACCCACCTACTACTTTATAAGGAATACTTCGGTTCCGCAGTTCTTCTTCAAACGGACGTGATTGGAAGTTTGTACGGAATAGGATGGCAATTTCTTTTCCCTTAAATTCATTTTTGATGAGGAGGGTTTGGATCCGACCAGCGACAAAGATGGCTTCTTCCCTTTCATCAGCAGTTTCATAGTATTCCACTCGTTCGGCGGAAGGAATCCGACTGTATAAGGTTTTTTCTTTACGACCCTTGTTATTTTGGATAAGAGAGTTAGCTGCCTGGATGATGAGAGAAGTAGACCTATAATTTTCAAGAAGTCTCACCACTTTTGCATGAGGGAATTCCCTTTCAAAATTCAGGATGAGTTGGACATTGGATCCGCGAAACGCATAAATACTTTGGTCATCGTCACCCACCACACAGAGGTTATCACTCTTTCCGCGAAAGAGTGATAAAAACTCATATTGGAGTTGGTTTGTATCTTGGAATTCATCCACAAGAAAGTATTCGTGTTTTCTTTGGTAATAGGCAGCGATTTCTGGAAACTCAGCTAACAGTCGTTTGGGAAGCAAAATCAAATCATCAAAGTCGATCGCATTTTTTTCTTTGAGTCCGTCTTCATACAGGGAAAACACTTCTGCGGCAACTAAATCAAACTCACCCGTGAGTCCATTGTCCATGGGGTGGACTTGTGTATTTTTCGCATAAGAGATACGGCGGAGGATTTCTTTTGGGGGAACTTTTTTGGGATCCAGGCGTTTGGATTTTAAAAGGTCGGAAACAAAGGCTTCCTGGTCAGTTCCATTAAAGAGTAAAAACGTTTCATTGTAACCGAGTTTTGTAATATGTTCTTTTAGGATCTTTAGGCCAAGGGAATGGAAGGTGGAAAGAGTGATCCCTTTTAGTTTTTCTCTCGGAACCATCTTTCTGAGACGTTCGGCCATCTCTTTGGCACTTTTATTGGTAAAAGATAGGGCTACAATTTTCCCTGCAGGGATTTTGACCCCTTCTACCATATGGGCGATCCGGTTTGTGATGACACGGGTTTTCCCTGATCCTGCCCCCGCAAAGACAAGAAGGGGGCCTTGGATGGTCGAAACTGCTTCCATTTGTGCCGCATTCAATTTCATAGGGGGTCCAGTAAGGGACATAATCCCGTGAAATCAAATGGGGTCGAGTAAAAAAGGATGAGAATCCTTACTTAGGAGCCGTTTCCATCCAGGATTTGTTTGGCCCATGGAAATTGAGAAAATTCACAAAGAGTTCCTCTTCTAGAATCGGTAACACAGACCGAAATCGCATCCAATCCAAAGTGGAATAAAGAGCAATTTCGGATAAACCCACCTTTCCATCTGAAAAGAAGTGGTTTCCACTTAACTCTCGTTTGATGTATTCTAAAATGGAACTGATCCGAAGAGCATTTTTGGTTAAGTACGGTGCGGCATCGGGTTTGATTCCTTCTTTGTTCAAATAAAAGAGAAGAATGGCATTGTCGAGAGCTTGGTCTATGGCTGTGATTAAATTTGCCTCTCTGTAAAAATGATCACCTTCTTTTGGTCGAAACTTACCGTGGCCTTTGGTAACAAAGATGTAGTCTGTGATGGTATGACTATCCCAGATTTTCACATCGTCTGTTTCCAGGTAAGGAACTTTCCAAAGGGGATTTTTTTCCCTGAGTTCTTTTTGTCCTGATTCAGTCATCGTATCCACAAGTTGGAAAGGAAGTCCAAGTTCTAAGCAAAGGAAACGAATTCGTCTGACATAGGGAGAGGTGATGCTACCATATAATTTCATAAGGAAAGGATTTCAAACAATGCTTCTTCTAGCAAGGAGTAAGATTCACTCCCTTTAAAAAAAGGGTGGCTTTCCATAAGAGAACGATTCACACTGAAAGGCAATCCCAAAAGATAGGAAACTCCCACCTTTGAAAGAAAGAAAAAACTGGAAAGACTTATTCCCTACCCCAATTTACACACTCGCTTCTTTTGATATCCAACTCCCACGTTCGGAAGAAGAAAAAACCTACTATGTCTTAAAATCCAAAAACTGGGTCAACGTTGTACCAGTCACAAAGTCTGGAGAGATTGTACTCATCAAACAATACAGGCACGGGATTGGGGAAGTGAGTTTGGAGATCCCCGGAGGCATCGTGGATGAGGATGGACCAGATGCTGAGTTTGATTCCGTGATCAGAGAACTCAGGGAAGAAACGGGATATGCCACGAGTCCAAGTAAAATTCGTTTGTTATCAAAATTTTCCGGCAACCCTGCGATGTTTACGAATTGGTCGTTTTCTTATGTGGCTCTCGATGTAGAACCAATTCATGATGTGGATTTCGATGAAGGAGAAGACATTGAAATCGTTTTAAAATCACCGAACGAAGTCAAACAGTTGTTACTTGATGGAACCATCCACCACCCTCATATGGCAGCCGCACTAGGAATTTATTTTTTGCAATCAAAGTAGAACCTAACTTCGATTTGGGATTTTTTTGCAAAACGAAGTCATTTGATTTGTGGAAAATACAAAGGGATCGGCTTTACACCATCATTTCTTTAGATGATCCGAAAGGATGAATGGAATTCGTCGTTTAGAAAAATCCCCAAGATTTTACGAAATCGCTGGAAATTTAAACAGAAGTTTGAGAGAGTATGTATATGAGAAAGTCCATCGTACACACTATCCTAGTACTTATCATAATGATCTGTCAATTTCCTCTCTTGGCAGAACCAGATACGGCATTGGAACCCATTACCATCACCGTACAAAAGGGAGAAACTCTTTCTCTCATATCAGAACGCCATTTATCAGATCCGAAACGTTGGCCAGAGTTACTGAAATATAATAAAATTCCAAATCCCGATTTGATCAAACCAGGTCTTTCTCTAGTGGTTCCTGTTTTCCTTCGAAAAGCGGTTGTGGGTGTGACTGAATTTGTCATGGGGCAAGTGGAATGGAACGGAACGAACGGAAAAGGTCCTTGGACTCCTTTGAAACTTGGTCAAGAATTACATCCCAATGATCAAATCCGAACCAACGCAAAAGGAAAAACCGACATTCACGTCAATCAAGTGGGTATGGTTCGCATCTTAAACAATAGCCATTTCGAAGTGAGAGGCGAAGACAAAAAAGGAGGACCAGTAACTGTAGCCCTCTTTAAAGGAAGTCTTGATGCCAAGGTAACAAAAAGTAATCCACCAACGAAAGAACATAAATTCAGTATCGTTAGCCCTTCCTCCACTGCGGGTGTGAGAGGTACAGAATTTCGAGTCGAACTGGATGAAAAACAAAGTTCTACCATTTCCTGCTTTGAGGGAGTTGTGGATGTCAGCGCACAAGGCAAAACAGTCGAACTCACTCAAGGTATGGCGACCTTTGTGGAAAAAGGAAAAAATCCTGTACAACCTTATAAAATTCCAGAAGCACCTCGTATCAAAGAAGAATAAAAGGAATATGAAACAAAAACTAACATTCATTTTCACAATTTTTTTACTCGTTCTTAGCTCATTGGATTCCAAACCAAAACGAGAACTCAGAATTCTCATCGATGCAGAAGCAGATGCAAATTTTGAATTAGAACTTTGGCAAGAAAAACCAAGCGAAACGGAAGCATCCATTGCTCCGAAACCACCAGAAGTGATTCAATTCAAAGGAAACCGAATCACAGTGACTCCGAAAGATGATTTTGAATACTTTCGTGTGCGCAGATTAGGTGAGTACGGTGCAAAAGGTTTTTGGACACAAGTATTTTCAACGAACGTGGATCCAGGATCACCTCTTTCCGTTCCCAAAGAGTTTGTCACAAAAAAAACATTTGAACCAAAACCAGTTCCGAAAAAGGTAACTTCCGTAATCTCTAACGATAGTTTTGTGATCGTAAAAGAAAAAGAAGAAGGAATTCGATATTTAGCAAAAGACTCTATCACCTTGTCTCCATCCGATGATGCTTCTGGAATTTCGGAAGTTCGTTATCGTATCAACGATGGACAATGGAATTCAGCAAAGTCCCTCACATCCATTCCATTTACCGAAGAAGGAGAATACAAACTTTTGTATTTCTCTGTAGATCGTGCGGGAAATAAAGAACCCATTCAAATTTTAGATTTTGTCCGAGATACAAAAGCACCAGAAACAAAAGTAGAATGGGTGGGACCCACAACCAAAGGAAAAGGGAATGTAAACTTTTTATCTCCTGATTCTAAAATCCGATTCGTTGCGAAAGACAATCGCAGTGGACTGAAAGACATTTTGTATTCTACTACATGCCAATCGGGAACCCAGTCGGAATTTAAGCCCTTTAGTGTGGATATATCCATTGTGGATTTAAAAAATGAATGTAAGGGTTCGTTCCAAATTTTTTATTATGCGGTTGACCAAGTGGGAAATGAAGAGGTTGTCAAATCGTTACAGTTTCAATTGGGTAGTGATTCGAATTAATCGAATTTTTTCCAATTTGTGAATTGATCCTTCCTTTCTCGGGAAAACTCTGGCTGATTAGAGATGAAAAAAAATCTTTCTTTGGCCATTTTCCAACACAGAGACTTTCGATTTTTTATCGTAGCCCGTTTTTTTATGGTTCTTGCGATCAATATCCAAGCGACCATCGTCGGTTGGCAAGTGTATGAACTGACGGGAAGTGTCCTCGATTTAGGACTTGTGGGACTTTTTGAAGCCATTCCTTCTATCATTGTGGCACTATATGCAGGCCACCTAGCAGACCTTAGAGACCGTCGCAATATCATTGTGATTTGTTTGTTTTTTTTATTCCTCTGTTCCCTTACTTTGTATGCTTTTACTGGTCCCCTTTCCTTTCTATTAGATACCTACAAAGCCTACCCTATTTTCCTTGTGATATTAGTTTCAGGAATCGCGAGAGGTTTTATTTCACCCGCTATCTTTAGTTTTGTGACCCAACTCGTTCCGAGAGAACATTACCCACACTCTGCCGCTTGGATGGGAACTTCTTTCCAAGCAGGTGCCGTGATTGGACCTGCCCTCGGTGGAATTGTGTATGGAAGTTTGGGAATGCAGTGGGCATACGGGTTGGATACAATTTGTATCGGTCTTCCCTTTTTCTTATTTTTTTGGATTCGAAAACGTAGTTTGCCTGAACGAAAAGAAAAAGAAGCTCTAAAAGATAGTTTATTAAAAGGCCTCAAATTTGTTTTAAAAAATGAAATCATGTTAGGTGCTATGGCACTCGATATGTTTGCCGTTTTATTCGGTGGTGCTGTGGCACTTCTTCCTGTTTTTGCCAAAGATATTTTATTTGTTGGATCGGAAGGTCTAGGGTATTTACGAGCTGCTCCCTCTTTTGGAGCTCTCATCATGGCGTATTACCTCACCTACAAACCACCATTGGAAAAATCAGGCAGAGTGCTTTTGTCGTGTGTGATGGGATTTGGAATTTGTATGTTGGTTTTTGGACTTTCTACCTCCTTTACCTTATCTCTAGTGGCTCTCTTTTTATCTGGGGTTTTTGATAGTGTTTCCGTCGTTGTTCGATCCACCATCATGCAAACCATGACACCCGAAGAAATGCGGGGACGAGTGAGTGCCATCAATAAAGTATTCATTGGTTCTTCGAATGAGATTGGTGCTTTTGAATCAGGGGTATCGGCAAAACTTGTCGGCACAGTTGGTTCAGTTGTGTTCGGCGCAACCATGACAGTTCTCATTGTGATCTTTACGTATCGTATGGCACCGAAACTAAAAGAACTAGAGCTCAAAAACTGGGTTTAAAAATGCTTGGAAATTCTCATTTCCATGACAAACTGGACTGACCATGTCTGATTTGATCCATGATTCCAAACTGCCCGAAGATAAAAAACACACGCTCATCCTTCTCATACAAGCTATGTTAAATGATGTGAACAAACAAATTACTCATTTAGGCATCAATAATTATATGAAGTTACAAGAAGAGATCGCAAAGATTTTGGTTCCCATCATCGAAGACAAAATGGAATGATCAGTCGTAAGAACAATGTAAAACTTTCTTTTGTTTGGTGAACAATCGATTCTTTAGAAAGTTCATCCACTTAGGAAGTTTGTCTTTTTCTTTTGTATGACAAAAACTGACGGTTCGATTGGGTAACTCTGTCCAAATCCAAATCTCTTTTCCCAACCGAAAGTCACCTCTCCCCACTGCAACAGACTGGTTGTCTAAGGAAATGGTTTCTTTTGGATGTTTGCCATCCCAAATCTCTAGGGAACGAATCTCTTCCCCACTGGAAACCGATACTTTGGTTCCATAAAATAAATTCTGAGTTTGCAAAGTCAAATTTGACACTTCCGATTCCATCCAAATGGGATCTGGGAGATTGGAATGAACGATGAATCGATTGTTCCCTTCCCTTTCCTCGGAAATTGTGTTTGGATCAAGTCCACTCGTTAAGGATAAAGACTCACGGTATTGGGAAGAAAGAGCATTTGAATTGGAATCAAGACTTCCACTCTTTGTAAAAAACAAATTGGTTTCAAAGAGGGAATTTCGATAACTTTGAATCCCAAATGATTTAAAATCTGTTTTTGGAATTGGATTGGGATTCTGTAAAAAGGAACTGAGTGGGAGTGCTTCGGAGACAATTCGTTTCCATTCTTCTAAAAATTCTACTGTGATCCGAGGGTGGGAAAACTTCACAAAGATTTCTTTGTTTTGGTCGCGGGCCGAAACAGAATAATTATAAGAACCTACCAACACATCCCTTTCATCTATAATCATTGTTTTGTGATGTAGCAGTCCTCCTCGATAAGAATCCTCTTTATAAACAAAGTCTACGTTCCCATCTTCCCAAATTTGGGAAGGAAAGGATAGTATTTGGCTCAAAGATTCACCCTCTGGATTTGTACTCATTGGTCCATTGTAAACGCTCTCTATTTTTACTCCTCTTTCATGCGCCTTCATTAATTGAAAACTGATCACAGGATCATAATGGGAATAAATCAAATACCGAATGGAATGTTTAGCCGAATCGATCGCTTCTAAAATTTCTGTTTGGATTTCTAAACCGGCTTCTGGTGAGATGAGGTAATCCAATTCACCTAACGTCACTCGGCCTAAGGGAGAATTGCCTTCTAACGTTTGGACAAGGTTTTCCGATTCCGAAGGAGTGATATTTTGGATCCAATAGACATTATTATCTGTTTCTAAACCATGAGAGGTAAAATTTCCAGTTCCTAAAAACATCCTGATTTTGTCGAAGAGTATGAGTTTTGTATGATGGATCCCAGAACCTTGCCAACGTTTGACGGGAAAGCCGAATGACTCTAGTTCTGGATAACTTTCTTCTTTGTCCCCAAAAATTGTGATTTCGATTCCCTTTCGCTTTTGGAGATACAGTTCTGTAATGATTTCCAAATCATCGATCGAATAAAGATACATCCGAATAGAATGTTTGGCCTTTCGGATCTCAGAAAGAATGACCTCTCTCACCAGTCGTTTTTTTGCTGAAGAGACATGCCTACCTGGGTAAGAAAAATGCAAATCACTGATGGGTGGATTGGGAAACAAAAGTGCCGAGAGATCTAATTTTTCTTTAGAAGAATGGCAACTGTAAAAACACCAAAGGAATAAAAATCCCAAGGAGTGACGCCATCGAATGTTTCTTCCTAAATTCATATTTGTAATCTCCCGAACACATAACCAAAATTGGAGTGAATCCCCATTGCTTCTGGTAAAAATAACTGCGAGACACCAATCCCTAATTCCAAACTCTTCTCTTCCTTGTATGAAATTTCGAACATCCCTTCGGCTATGAAAAACCGTTCGAAGTCCCGTTTTTGGAAATTAATTTTGCCATCACTCGGGCCAGTTCGAGTGTATGGTATAAAATAAGTTCCAATGAGTTTAGAAACAATATGATGATAGGTAAAACTGATTTCAAGTTCTGATAGATACCCAAAAGCCCTTCCTTCGATGAGAGCAAAGTTTTTTTCATAACCTAACTCTGTAATGGCGGATGAGGGATATATTCTTAATATTTGTGAAAAATAAGGAGTTTGGCTTGGATGTGTTCCCAGTGAAATATAACCTTCTTTGACCACTTGTTGTTTTTCATTTTTTTCTTCTCTGTCTGAGATCATATGAGAACTCCGAACTTTCCATCCACCAAACCGAAGTTCAGCTCCCATTTGCAAAGCCTCCCCCGCAATGGGAATGGAACCTGGAGACTCTGCCAGTTTTGATCTGGTTCGGTCATTTCCGCGGCACCACAACACATCGAAATCTAAGGAAAATAGATCGGAATACAACTGAGTCCCAAAATTTCCATGGAGTAATGAATCACCATCTGCTCCATATCGTTTTGTGTCGTTAGGATGATCTTTTGTATAAGCTCCCAGGCTTCCTAGTTCCAGATAATGAAACCCGAACCGTATGTTTACAGTTTCGCCATACACAAGTCCCACACTATGCCTGCGATGATGATTCCGGCTTACGTTTGTCACTTTGGGTTCTAAGGGAGATTCGTTTGTTCCCCTTTGATTTTCATTCCCTTCGTTACGAAGAAGAGAACGAAACTGATCTTTAGAAATAAGAAGGGATCCGGAATGAAAGTCCCATAAAAAAATTTGTACAACTAGAGACGGCACGGGTTTCCATTCCAGAAACAGTCCATCGCCTGCATCAAATAGTGTAGAAAAACTTTTAGGTGAAAATCGATGTTCCCTTCTACCGACTCCTAAAAAAAAGTTTTGTGTTTGGATTCCGAAATAATTATTTTTTCCGAGATAATAGCTCCGTAATCCCGTGTCAGGTCCTGATGTGAGTTGCAAATTTAAATCCCAAACGATTTGGTTATTCGAATTTTGATCTTTTAGACCAACAAACATTGATTCACCAGATGTTCGATTGAGATAGGGTTCGGTGCGAAACGAATTTCCCCATTTTTGATAGTGAAAATCCCATCCAGGAACTTCGAGTTGTTTATTCTTTTGGTTTTCTTTTAAGAATAATTCATAACCAAACACACCTACTTCCAAACCGACAGATCGAACGGATGTAAAAGGCAAAAGAAAAATGATCCCCAAGAGAATCCAAATTTTGGAAAACAATGGAAACTTCAATTTTCCTCACGAAAGGTTTCATAATCATCAAGAGATGTTCCCTCTCGATCTTGTTTCAACCAAATGTATTCTCCCGTAACAACCGTTTTACGAAATACAAAAGCGGATTCAGGGTGACCAAACGAAGAGATTAGATAGGTTTTCCCATTTTCTTCCTTTCGGAGTTGGACAGATTCTCCGGAGGAAATCCCATTCCCGATGGTTTGAGTAGAAGATACCGTTAATAGAAGGTCTGATTCCTTATGGAAAATGGGAAGATACCAATCCTTCCCATCTGGATCTACGATCCAAGCACATTGCCCTGGTGCTAAAAGAGATTCATTGGATACAAAACCATTCCCTTGTTTTCCTTTTGGATCTTTGCCAGGAAAACGAGTTTGGTAAGGTACAAGGGGATCCGAAGAAACCTCATCTTCGATTCTGTACATTCGCAAATCTTCTGTAAATTGAGAACGATTACAAAGATACACCCATTCATTTTGGGCTTCATAAGGATTCGGATAAATGGCTTCGATCTGCACGGGACCAATTCGTTCCAAAAATCCAAGAGGTCGTATGAGATTCGGATGGGAAAAGTAAGAATAAATTTGTTCACTCTGATTCTCTGTGACAAAGGAAGTAAGATCCAATTGAAAGAACAGAGGAGAAATCGAATTTCCATTCCCTTCCAAGCGGAAACGTTGGTTTCCCCACTGAACGACTGCTTGCTTGTCTACAGATGCATTCGTATGATAGAGTCCCGAAATTTCTGACTTTCTGATTTCTAAACTTCTTACTTTCTCCGCACCTGGAGTGCGAAAATATCCTGAACAATTGGGTGACGGATGGAGAGAGGCAGAGAAAAAGATGGGGGGATCTTCGGGATGGAGAGAATGGACTCCTTTCTTTGACAATTCCTGTAATAGAGTTTCTTCCCCAAACGAGTGAACCATTTGCTTCCCATCTCTTCCTTGGAAAAAAAGGGAAGGAAAACCACCTGAAAAAAATCGGTCCGGTAAATGAACCACACGGTCGCCATTGCAAACAGAAGGAAGATTCGTAAAACTGACGATGGATTGAGACTTCGGTTTCCAAAGAAAAAATTCTTGGCTGGATTCTGTACGGAACGAAAACACTCCTTCTTCATTTGTATGAAATCCAAAATCGAAAAAGGGAAACTGAAAGGGAGAGAATTCTAAAAGTTCTCCCCCTAATTTTGGTTTGGAGATCGGTTTGTGTGTTCCAGGACTCATCTGAAATCCTAACGAAAGTAAGATGGAATTGGCCCCTTCCCGTGGATGGGGAAACTCTTCTTCGTTTTGATAAATCGAATGGAGATTGGAATTTGTGTTTCGAAGTAAATGGAAATGATCTTCAGGAAACAAAAAGGTTTTTGTTTTTTTGGTTTTCCGTGTTTGGATTAGAAACGAAGGAATTTGAAATACCAGTTGGGGAAGTGAAAATGGTTTTTCTTTTTCTAAATACCCCCAACCAGTCCAAGGTTTTCGCACAAATAAAAACAAGGCATCTTGTTCTAAAATGGTTTCTTTTGTGGAAAACGGAAAGATGGTATCATCGAAAATCCAATTGAGGCCGGAAAGATCACAACGAGTTCCTCTGTTTTGGAATTCAAAAAAACCAGGAAAAGGAAATTGGGAATCCGTTTGGTTTCCTGGATAAAACTCAGTCAAATAGATTTGTTCTGGGGAACAGTGGGGAAGAGATTCTGGAGATGGGATTCTTTCTAGTGCATTTGGAATTCCAGGATTCCCACAAAAGTTTTCTTTTGTTTTCCAAAAATTCCATTGGTCACGGCAGGAAGTAGAACTGGTTTGGGAGGAAAAAAACTCATCCCCTTGGCGAAAGGAAAACTTACTATCTTGATACCGAGTTTCCCCAAACCGAATGACATTACGAGTTCCAAGAGAAGAAAGATACAATTTGGGAATCGGAATCCCTTGTAATTTGCCTTCATCCGACAGGAGTAAAATTCCGTGCGGTAGAATAAGTCGACTTCTTTTGAAAAACTCATCCGATTGGAATTGAGTCACACCCCCCTCATCCTCCCATTCTAAGGTTTCGGCCCTCGGACAAAGAATCTCATCCGTAGGATTTTCCCACTCCAGATAACGCCCATAAGACGATTCGGAATGACGAAAGACTTCAGATCCAACAGGTGAGTTTGGTTGGCATTCCAAAAACCAACGATCGTTTTGGATTTGGATGGACTCTAAAATAGCATGAGTGTCGGGACAGGAAAAAGTGAATACAATGGCAGGGGATTTTTTTTCCGATTCGGACAAATCATTCGTACGAAAGACTACCTCACATTCCTCCGTCGTCTTTTGCAGAAATAAAGGATGAGGCAAAGCAAACACTTGGTAAGAGACAAGTCCCGTAGACCAGATTTGGTGTTTCCACTCCAGGATGGGAGTGGTGTTCTCCCTTTCCTTTTGCCATTTCCCAAACTCAGTAAGACGAATTTGCCAATCGTTTCCAACTTCAAAAAAATGAGGATATTCCGCTTTTCTATTTTCTAAACTGGCAAATCCTTCCTTCCATCGGAAATATGCCTTTTCCTCCATTCGCAAACAAATTTGGAATTTAGCACCTAACTCCAATTGGTAAAGGGAAAAGGGAAGAGAAAACAAACAAAGCACACCATCTTCGTACAACATCCATGAGGTTTCGTTTTTCTTTTCTGGAACTTCGCTTTGTTTTCCATAGGAAAACCGAAACACTGGACTTTCGCCAACACCTCCATTTGGAAAATAAAAGGGAGTTTTTCCTTCGGAATGACAAGAGAGAAAATAAATGTTAGAGAGAAATAGATAGAGATAGAAAAAATGAAATCGAATCACGTATACCCACTCCCTTATGGAAGGAGTGGTTTAGTTTGATTCGTTCGGTTGCATTTTTTTTAAGTTTTGGATTCCCAAATAAATTTTTTCAGCAAGAACGGGGCCTATGCCTTGCACTTGTTCTAACTCGTCTTTTGTTGCTTCTGTGACTTTCTTTTTTGATTGGAAGTACATCAGTATACTTTTTCTGCGACTGGCGCCAATATCAGGAATCTCATCGAGTATCGATTTCAGTGCTTTTTTCTTTCTTTGTAACCTTTGGAACGTGACACCAAACCGATGTGCCTCATCCCGTAAATTCCGAAGAAGACGCATCATAGGAGAATGTTTGTCAAAACTATAAGGGTGTTTCTCCCCGGGAAAATATATCTCTTCTCGTTTTTTTGCAAGGCCAACCATCGGGATATGGCCTAAATCAAGAGCAATCGCAGCCTCTGCTGCCCTTGAAAGTTGAGTGAGTCCTCCATCAATCACAATGAGATCAGGAAGTGGTTCTTCTTCGTTGACTAAATGGCTTAATCTTCTTGCGATCACTTCATGGATCATACCAGGATCATTAATCCCTTCATAACCTCGCATTTTATAATGCCTATAACCCGCCTTATACGGTTTACCTTCTACAAACATCACACCGCTTGCCACAGGAGAACTGCCTTGGAAATGAGAGATATCATAACACTCGATGGTTCTTGGTAAGGTAGGTAAATTTAATTTCTCTTGTAGTTCTTTCATCGCAACCGTTTGGTCACGAAGTTTTGTTGCCAGGATTCTTTCTGTTAAACTCAGGTCGGCATTTTTTTCAGCTAATCGCAGTAAGGATTTTTTAGGGCCCATCTCTGGAAATTTGATTTTGATGGAGGATCCAAATTTTTCCAAGATGGCTTCTAAAAACACATCATAATTCCCTTTGGCAGAAGTTGGTAGATACACCACACTCGGAAGGATGGTGACATTCAAATAATAATCTCGTAAAAAGGAAGTGAAGGCTTCTTCATCATCCGAAAAAGAAAGTCCCGTTAATGGGAAGGATTTTTTCCCATCTAACCTCCCTCCTCTGACTTCCAAAATCACAATTTGACCCTCATCTTCTCGTTTGCTAATCCCAAGAATGTCTTCGTCTCCACCATCCAAACTGACAACGGTTTGTTTTTCACGAATTTGGTTGATCGTTTCAATTCTTTGTTTGAGAAACCCTGCCCTTTCATATTCCATTTTGGTGGAAGCATCGAGCATAGCCGATTTTAAATCAGCAACAAGCCTATCTTTTTTTCCTTCTAAAAATCGGATGATTTCGTCAACTAACTCCGAATAGGTTTCTTTTGTCACATTCCCTTGGCAAGGTCCAAGACAACGTCCCATATGAAAATTCAGACAAGGTCTTTGTGGTCGCGCGAGAGGGAGTTTTAATTTTGTTTTACGTATGGGGAAAATGCGATGGATGAGTTCTAACGTATCTCTTGCAGCTTTTACATCGGTAAAAGGACCAAAATATCTGTCTCCATTGTCTTTGACTTTCCTCGTTAAAAACACCATAGGATAGTCTTCACTCGTAGAAACACATAAAAATGGATACTTTTTATCGTCCTTTAACCTAACATTGAACTTAGGATTGTATTTTTTAATGAGTGTGGCTTCTAAAAGTAAGGCTTCTTTTTCCGTCCTCGTCGCAATCCAATCCAAATCATATAACTCGACATAGAGTGCACGAGTTTTCCGATCTTTTTGATTGGGATTGAGATACGACCTAACTCGTGATTGGAGTTTGAGAGCTTTCCCGACATAGATCACTTGTCCTAGTTGGTTTTTCCAAAGATAACATCCAGGCAAACTACCTAAATTTTTAATTTTTTCTTGGATGGTTTTGAGAACAAGTGAGTCTTTCATAAAGAGTTGGCTTCGGGAATTTTACGTTTACAATTCTTAGACAATCTGTATCCCTAGGGTATGGACATACGGAAAATGATCAAATTTATAATTTTTGGTCTTGAAGGTTTTAACTACTTAATTGGGTTCCCGATTTTACTGTCATATATCTATTTTTTCACCCAATGGACAAAAGAAGAACTTGAAATCATTCTAATTTCCACAAGTATTGTCGTTCTTTTTCTGATTGTTTTTTGTATTTCGTTCTACTATGTCCGCTTTTCCCCGGTCCTTCGCATTTACAATGGAACCGCCACAAATAAGGACAACCACAAGGCGTATTTCTGGCTCGACCATTTGGAAAAGGTCTCGATGTTCGATGTCACCATTCGTTATTCCGTTGGCTATTTGATTGTCATCTCTTGTTTAGTTTTATTATTAAAAACCAAAAATTTTGTCCTCTTAAGTGAACTTGCCATTGGACTTGGAATGACTTTGGCTTTCACCATTTTATACCAATCCATTTTTATTGGTTATGTCGAAACCAAATTCAATATCAAAGGCATTTTATTATCCATTCGTTTGGACAAAAATTCACGAATCAATACAAGAAGGCTTTCTAGAAACTTAGGTTTCCAAACTGTTTTGTCTTTTTTAGCTGCGATTTTATTACTGTTTATCATCAACTACCGAATGAACTTCAAACAAGAGTTAGATTTGGTAAATTCCAGTATGAAACAATCGGTGATGGATTCCGAATCTCTTATGAGACTTACCCTCGTTGACTTTCGAGATCGATTGACAATTTCTATTTTTACAGAAAACAAACTCAAAGACCAAATTGTAAAAAAGAATCTGTCTGGGATCCGTTCTGTCCTGAATGAAATCCAACTGAGAAGTACAAACCATGCAGTGGAAGCTTTGTTTTATTACAAACCAGAAGAGGGAATTTTTATCTCCACAAACGAATACGACAAATCCAAAACTGGTGGGATATTTTATATTGAAGATGGAGATTTGGCAAGACAAGGACCTTTGCGTCATATAAGCATTCGTTCCCGTATCTCAGGTGATATTGTTTCTCCTTACACTCTCCCTGTGTATGAAAATAACCAATTCCAAGGGTATGTGGGAGGATTTCTCAACATTGGAAAACTTTCCAGTTTCATTTTAGGAAATCTAAGAATTGGAAGCTCCGGCAAAGTTGGATTTTTTGATGGAGATGGAACGATTGTTTATTTTTCCGACAAAAAGGAAATTGGAGATAACGCCAAAGCAAAGTTAGTTTTTGATACACCCTTCCAAACAACAGAAGCATTAGGATTTTTAGATACAGCAGAAGATGGAACGCAAAAAAGAATCTTTTTTGTGAAAAACCCCGAGTTCAATTACATCATTTTTAGCATTTTCGAAAATGCAGAACTCTATGAAAAAACGTTATTAAGTCTTTTACTCACTCTTGGAATTTCTATTTTCATTGTGTTTATGATTGGTATTGTCACTGTACTTGTGATCGAATCCAAACTCAAACCTTTGGAACGAATCAAAGTGCGGATTAGCGAAATGGTGAAAGGGAATCTCAAATCTGATTTTTATGATCCAAGCCGAGACGAAATTGGAAGTATGGCAAATGCAATGTTTGATTTTCAAACCAAACTCCGCCAAATTGTCAACCAAACACAATCAGTTTCAAACGAACTCACCAATACCAGTTCTGATATTTACGAATCCATGTTAACTTTATCAGATGCAGCTCAAAACCAAGCAGCAAGTAGCGAAGAAATTTCCGCTTCGATAGAAGAAATCACAGCAGGGATTGAAAGTGTAGCACAAAGAACAGAAACCCAATCCTTCACTCTCGCCTCTCTGATGAAAAAAATGACGGAACTCAACCAAGCTGTTTCCGAAATTGATAAAAAATTTCAAATCGCTGACAAACGAGTCGAAGAGATCACGAGTGATGCCAAAAAAGGAGAATCTTCTTTAGGAGAGATGAAACTCTCTATGGACAAAATTTACCAATCTTCTTCCGAGATGACGAATGTCGTCGAAATCATCCACAATATTTCCGAACAGATCAATTTACTTGCGTTAAACGCAGCGATTGAGGCAGCAAGGGCTGGTGCCAGTGGACGTGGTTTTGCTGTTGTTGCCGATGAAATCTCAAAACTGGCTGACAAAACAGCAAAATCCATCGATGATATCGAAGAACTGATCCAACAAAATGAGGGGGAAATTAGCCAAGGCCAAACCAAAATTGACCAGTCCATCTCCATTTTAAGCGAAACCATCACGGGTGTGAATTCCATCAACCAAATGACGAAAGAGATTCGTTTAGTAGTTCAAAAACAAATTGAAACCAACGAGGAAGTGAACGAAGGTGTCACTCAAATCCGCGAACTTTCCGAAATGATACGGGAAGCCACCGAAGAACAAAAAACAGCGATGATGGAAATTTCACGTTCCATTGCAGAGATCAATCATCATGCACAAACCACTGCAATTTCCAGCGATGGAACCAAGTCCAATTCACAAAACATGAACCAACTCACAGAAAGTTTACGTAAAGAGATCAATTATTTCCATGTCTAAAACAAAAAGTAAAGTTCCACTCAAAACAAAACTGATTTCTATTTTTTTACCAATGGGCATTGGCCTTGGCCTATCCCTTTATGTGAAATACAAAGTGTTATTACCCGTATCCATTACCAATGTCTATATGGAACCTACTTTAAAACAAGGGGAGACCAAATACTTTAGCAAATGGTTTCGGAAAGACAATTTGGGAATTGGTGATGTTGTGATCTGTCACTCACCAAGTGATCCCAATTCTTATTTCATTGCACGAATCATTGGCAAACCAGGAGATTCGATCTCCATTCAAAAACGATTTGTTTTTCGCAATGGAACGATCCTTGATCCGACTCTATTTCCAGAACCGGCCACACAAAATATCCCCCTCATCCCGCAAGGGAAAACGGAACATGATGATATGAATCCAATCACGGTTCCTGAAAAAACATTTTTTTTACTAGCGGACAATCGCGAGATGGGAGTGGATTCGAGAATCCTTGGACCCATCCAAGAATCTCAAATATTTGCTGTCTTATGGTAAGCTAACGTAGATTAACCGGGAATCTTCACAGGTAATACAATTGTAAATATGGTTTTACCTGGTTTGGATTCAAATCGAATCGAACCCGAATGTCGTTCCACAATTTTACGTGAGATATCAAGACCGAGTCCACTTCCTTCTCCCAAGGGTTTTGTAGTATAAAATGGCTCAAAGATTCTACTTTGAATTTCCAAAGGAATTCCTGGTCCTGTGTCTTCCACAGAAACCAAAACATGATCCCCTTCTAATTTCGTTTGGATGCTTAGTTTTCCTTGGAAGGACATGGCCTGGAGAGCATTATAAATCAAATTGGTCCAAAGGTGTAATAACTCTTCGGGATACCCTTCAATAAAAGGGACTTCACCAAAATCTTTTACGAGTAACACATTCTTTTTAAATTGGTTTTGGTATAAAGTTAAAACCGTTTCAATATTTTCTTTTAGATTGACTTGGATTGGATTTTTGGAAATTTCAAATCGCACAAAGTTTTTTAAGGCGAATGTCATTTTACTCGCCCGTTCCACAGCAAGTAACATGATATGAAGGGATTGGTAAACTGTGATTTCTTCCACAAGCAAAGTAAGGAGTTTTTCCAATCGATCGGTAACAAATACATCGGGAAAGGAATCTAAAACATCCAAATCAAAACCAGTATCAATCAAATGAAAGGAAAATGACTCAGAGATTTTTTGTGAAACAAGCCAGGATTCTAAACGTTTCCTTCTCTGCATCCGTTCCCTTCCCGAAATGATTTCGATACGAGATTTTAACACTTGGATGAGTTCTAAAAATCGAGTTTGTTTTTTTGGATCTGGGAGGTATTCGTTTAACTCTTTTTGGAAAATGGAAAGTTCGGATTCAAATAAAAACTCTTTTAGATTTTCGGCAGAAGACTGGATGGCAGCGATGGGATTATTGATTTCGTGAGCAATTCCTGCCACCAGTTGTCCAAGGCTTGCCATTTTTTCAGAAAGCACCAATTGGTCTTGAGCTTTCTTTAAGGTAGAGATCGTCATCTCCAATTCTTCATTGGATTTTTTTAGTTTGTGAGTTCTCTCTTCCACCAAACGTTCTAAAGATTCATTCAGTTCTTTGAGTTCATTCTCACGTTTGGTGAGCTCATCATTGATTTTATTTTTTCTTTGGTTACTGATGGTAAGAGAGATTTGATCCCCTAATTGGCTGCAAAAGATAATCTCATCTTCTTGCCACTCATGTTGTTTCCCTACATGTTCAAAACACAAAGTTCCAATCAGTTCTTCTCCCATGCGAATCACACCATCTAACATGGCGGTGATGCCGTTTGGAGTGAGGTACGATTCAATAAATCCCTTGGTCCTTGGGTCAGTATAGGGATCGTTTGCATCCACAAATTTTTCACTTACGAGATAATGAAACTCTTCCCGGAATTCATTTTCTTTCAGAATGGCGCCTGAGTCATGTGTTCCTTTACTCCTCAAGTAAAGATCCACATTCACCAGTTCATTTTTAGAATCATTGAAAAGCCATACTCCTACCCGTTCGATTTCTAAACCTTCGGAAACAGACTTGGTGATGAGTTTTGCTAATGTCTGTATGTCCCCTGACCGAGCACTCGGATGGGAAGAAACTTGTGCCAAGATATTTTGTTGGATTCTGGCACGAGTGAGCTCTAATTTATAGGAATCCATGGGAAGTTTAGACATCTGAAAGCTGCTAAAGAATACAACAGGAAAACCAGTTGTCATGCCTAAAATCTGGATTTTCTCTGCGACAAGTGGCTCCATCTCCTTTTAAAATGAGTGACATAGACCCCGAACTCGAAATTCTGTTATTAAAAAATCGTTTTATCTCTAGATACGAGCCTTTTAGGAGAAACTCATGGTAAAAATCGCAATTAATGGTTTTGGTCGCATCGGACGACTTGTGCTTCGTTCCGGAATCAAAGATCCCAATTTAGAATTTGTCGCAATCAACGACCTAGTGACCCCAGACAACCTTTCTTATCTTTTTAAATACGACTCCACTCATGGTCGCTTCGACGGGGAAGTTTCTCACACCGACAACGAAATCATCATCGATGGCAAAAAAGTAAAAACCTTCTCGGAAAGAGACCCAGAAAAACTCCCATGGAAAGAACTTGGAGTCGACTTTGTGATCGAATCTACTGGTCTTTTCACTGACCGAGTGGGTGCAGAAAAACACATCAAAGCTGGTGCCAAAAAAGTGGTGATCTCAGCTCCTGCCAAAGACAAAGACATCCCTACTTTTGTAATGGGTGTAAACCACGAGAAATACGATGCAGCAAAAGACAATGTGGTTTCGAACGCATCTTGTACGACTAACTGCCTGGCTCCGATCACAAAAGTGGTTCTTGACAACTTTGGAATCGTAGAAGGACTCATGACCACCATTCACGCGATGACAGCAACCCAACCAACGGTAGACGGACCTTCTAAAAAAGACTTCCGTGGTGGTCGTGGTGCCGCTCAAAACATCATCCCTGCTTCCACTGGTGCTGCGAAAGCAGTAGGACTTTGTATCCCTGAAGTCAATGGAAAACTCACTGGTATGAGTTTCCGAGTTCCAACACCAGACGTATCCGTTGTGGACTTAACTGTTCGCACAGAAAAGCCAACAACACTTGCAGAAATCAAAAAGAAAATGAAAGAAGCAAGTGAAGGTTCTATGAAAGGAATCCTTGGTTATACAGAAGATATGGTAGTTTCTAACGACTTCCTAGGAGACATTCGTTCTTCTATCTTTGATGCAGATGCTTGTATTGAACTAAGTCCTACTTTTTTCAAACTCGTGTCTTGGTATGACAACGAAATGGGATACTCCAACCGAGTATTAGACCTCGTACGTTACATGGCAAAAAAAGGCTAAGATGAAATTACCTCTTCTAGAAGAACAAAATCTAAAAGGAAAACGAGTCTTTGTTCGTGTGGACTTCAATGTCCCTGTGGAAAACGGAAAAGCCACGGACAAAACTCGTATTGAAAAGACCCTCCCTACTTTGGAACTTCTCATTTCCAAAGGTGCTAAAATCATTTTGGGAAGCCATTTAGGCCGACCAAAAGGGGGACCGGAACCGAAATATTCCATGAAACCAGTGTTTGATGTTCTATCCACACTCGTAAAAACCAAAGTCAGTTTTTCAGAAGCTGTCATTGGGGCACCTGTTGTGAAGTTATCAAATGAACTTGGGGAAGGTGAAATTTTACTTTTAGAAAATCTTCGTTTCCATAAGGAAGAAGAGGAAAATGCACCTAGTTTCTGTAAGGAACTAGCCAAACTCGCTGACGTATATGTCAACGATGCGTTTGGAACCGCACATAGAGCCCACGCTTCCACAGAAGGTGTGGCTCACCTTCTCCCTGCGTTTGCAGGACTTCTGATGCGAAAAGAAATTGAAGTACTCAGTGGGCTTCTTGCAAAACCAGAACGTCCTTTTGTGGCGATTGTAGGCGGATCCAAAGTCAGTTCCAAATTTGCGATTTTAAAAAACCTACTCGAAAAAGTAGACCACCTCCTCATCGGGGGCGGTATGGCGTATACTTTCCTCAAATCAAGAGCTGTTCCCATTGGAAAATCCCTTGTGGAGCCAGAATTCGAATCCCAAGCCTTCCAATTGATTGATCGTGCTGGTGTGCAAGGGGTAGACCTTCAAATCCCGGTGGACCATATCATTGCCGACAACTTTGATCCGAATGCAAAAACGAAATCCGTTGATAAAATGGGAATTATCGATGGTTGGATGGGTATGGACATTGGACCGAAGACCATCGACAATTATGTAAAAGCAATCAAAGAGGCAAAAACCATCCTTTGGAACGGTCCGATGGGTGTGTTTGAAATGGATAAGTTCTCCAAAGGAACCATTGAAATTGCCAAAGCCATCAGTAAGTCCAAAGCCAAAACCGTTGTAGGTGGTGGAGACTCCATCGCTGCCGTGAACAAAGCGGGTGTGGCTGACAAAATCACTCATATTTCCACAGGTGGTGGTGCTTCCTTAGAATTTTTGGAAGGACGCACTCTCCCGGGTGTTCAATGTTTACTCCCAAAGGAAGAGAAATAAGATGAGAAAGAAAATCATAGCCGGAAACTGGAAAATGAACCTGACCCTTGCAGAGGCGAAATCCATCACATCTGGATTGAAAACTGCCAGTGATTCCTCCGCTTATGAAGTCATGGTCTTTCCAAGCGCTCTCCATTTAGAAGTTGTTTCTTCGATCGCCAAGGGTTCGAAACTCATCGTGGGGGCACAAAATGCCTACCAAGCAGGGCTTACGGCGATGACAGGAGAGATTTCTCCTGTGCAACTGGGTGAACTTGGGATCAGGACCGTTCTTGTCGGTCACTCCGAAAGACGACAATTTCTCGGGGAAACGTCTGAGTTTGACAATGCAAAGATTGCCTACTTTTTGAAAACGGGACTTCGTGTTGTGTATTGTGTGGGTGAAACTTGGGCCGAACGAGAAAAGGGACACACCTTCTCCGTCTTACAAGACCAAATCAAAAAAGGTCTAAAAGAAATTACAAGTGACCTCTTCCAAAACCTAGTCATTGCTTACGAACCTGTTTGGGCGATCGGAACAGGAAAAGTAGCAACACCTGTGGAAGCAGAAGAAGCACATGCATTTATCCGTAAAGAAATTGGCAAACTCTTTGTGGGAGCAGACCAAGTGGCAGAAAACATCCAAATTCTCTATGGTGGATCTGTGAAACCAGATAACATCAAAGAACTTCTCGCCAAACCAAATATTGACGGTGGCCTCGTGGGAGGAGCTAGTCAAAAATTAGATTCATTTTTAGGACTTTTAAAATAAGGAAACTTTATGGGATTTTTTGCAGGAACCATTCTCACTCTTTTTGTTCTACTTTCACTTTTCCTCATCCTTCTTGTGATGATCCAAACGGGAAAAGGTGGAAGCGCAGGAATGCTCGGCGGATCCACCGCTAGCCAATCTGTGTTTGGAGCTTCAACGGCCGATGTGATGACGAAAACCACACGTGTTGCCGCGATTCTTTTTATTGTATTGTCACTTGCTCTTTCCTTTGTTTTCGCAAAGAAAGATGAAGTTTTGGTTCCTGACTTGGAACCTAGTTTGGAAGCTCCGGTAGAAACTGATGGAACCACTCCCGAAGTACCGGCACCTAGCACTCCTTAGTCTTTTTTTACTGAGTGTCAACCTCTTCGCAGAGGTTGACATTACCGAAAAAGAAAATCGTTTAAACAAGGAAATCTTAAGCCTTTACCGAGACATCGCGAAGGCTCGGGATCTTTTGTCTTACGAACAATTGTCTTCTTTACCCGCCAATACTACCATTCAGTTTATTGGAACCTATCCCAACAGGACGGGTCTACGCATTCGTAAGTTTAAAGTAGATCCAGACCCACAAAACAAAAACCGAATCAAACATTCAGAAGAAAAATCAATTTTATTAGAATTCAATGGTTCTGTTCTTTCCAAAGTGGAAATCCAAATCACTACAGAAGATACGGAAATTGAACAAAAAACAAGAACCAAAATCATAGATACAACTCCTCTAGATGATTCGGTGAATGATATGGTAATTCAATTTTCGGGAATCGATGGATCTGATAGTTTCCCCCTATCCTCGTTACGAAATGACTCTGTCAAACAAGAGCGTAACGATTTCAAAAAGGATTTTTATATCAAATTTTTATTGGATTTTCATAGCCAACTGACTTCGATTACCTCCCTTCAAAAAACAAGTGGCAACAGAAACCAAAAGAAGATGTTTAAACAATTGAACCAATCTTTAGGATACTAAATTGTCAGAACTTAAAAACAATGGTGATTCCCATTCGATAGATAACATCGAAAAAGTGGCCGAAAAAGCCAGAGAATTGGAAGCTATTTATGATGTGGTTCAAGATCCCCTTGTCCTTATCGATTCAGACTTCAACATCCAAAGAGCCAATTTAGCAACCATCCTCTTTGCTAAAAACAATAAATACGATGAACTTTTAGACAGAAAATGTTACGAAGTTTTATACCAACGAACAGATGTTTGTCCTTATTGTCCCAAAATCAATGTTAAGACCAAAGAAAAAACTCAAAGTTATTCGACTCCCATCACTCGCGAAATTTTTTTTAGATCCGAAGACAAAAAACAAACCTTACTTTTAGAATTTTACCCATATCCCAAACAAGAGGATTTGTTTTGGATGGTGGAAAAAATCTCTGACGTTACCAAACAAAGAGAAAAAGAAGAAGAATCCTTTCGGATGCGTAACCTTGCATCCCTTGGAATTTTAATTTCAGGGATTGCCCACGAATTAAACAACCCATTAACAGGAATTAGTTTAACCCTTCAAAACCTCAAAGCAAACTGGCAAAACCAGCCCCCAGAACAAATTGAGAAACGATTGGATATGATTAAAAATGATATCTCTCGTGCAGCAATCATTGTTTCGGATATCATCTCTTTTGCCAAAACAGATAAAGTGAAAGTCACACTTGGTGATATTGTGGAAACGATCAATCGTGCCAAAGATACAATCATTCGACTTTACCCTCATTTAAGTAAAAACATCAATTGGAAAATCACTTGTGACCATGAGTATCAGTTCCCCTTCCATCCAGGAAAAATGGAACGTCTCTTTATGAATTTATTTCGGAACTCTTTGCAAGCATTCGATTACAGACCTGGTGAAATTAGTATCGAAATTCGAAAAACCAAAAACTGGCTGCATATCATCATTGAAGACAATGCAGGTGGAATCCCCGATGCCATCATCCAAAAGATATTTGATCCTTTTTTCACAAGTAACAAATCAGGAACAGGAACAGGCCTTGGTCTTTCGATTTGCCACTCCATTGTCAAAGAACACGATGGGAATATCTCTGTAAAATCAGTAGAACAAAAAACCAGATTCACGATTTCTTTTCCGCTCACAAATGATATCACGGAGCCAAGTACATGAAACAATCCATATTGATTGTAGAAGACATCCATTCCATTCGCGAAGCCATAATGGATTTGTTAAGCACAAAATACAATGTATTTGGTGCGGAACATTTTGAAGAAGCTGTTTGGTATTTGACTAATGAAAAAATAGACTTAACCATCACTGACATTCGTTTGCCTGGAAAATCCGGAATCGATCTTGTGAAACTCATCCAAAAAGAATTTCCACATGTGTTGTATGCACTGATGACTGCTTACAATATCAATGAATACATAAAGTATGCCAAAGATCTACAAATTTGGAATATCATCCCCAAATATAGTTTTTTAGATATCCACCTCATCGAAGTGATGGTAGAAAAATTATTATCCAATGATATCTTTGGAATTGAAAAGTATTTTGCAAAAGACTTCCAGGTATTTGATCAGAATATCAATAGTGAGTTTGAAGAGGCCCCGATCAATGGGATCGTTTACAAACAAATTAAATCAGATCAAGATCGTTCCATCCTCTGTGGGAAAATTTCGAAAAACTTAATCCAACTCGGTGCCCCTAAAGCCATCCAACAGGTACTTGAGGAACTTACTTCCAATGCGATGATCCGAGCTCCCAGAACCAACGAAGGGGAATACAAATACCAATTTGAAATTCCGAGTCATGATATGGTAGTGCCTCTCGACAATATCCAACTCATGCCGGACGATTATTTTCTGATTGGATATGGATCCACAGAAAGTACAATTTTTATTGTTGTTCGAGATCAGTTTGGATCCCTTCGGAAAGAGGAGATCTTACACCGATTGGACAGACATATTAGCATTGATGAAACCACAGGTTTTCCAAAAGGGTTAGAAGATAGCCATGGCCGAGGGCTTTATATTTGCCGAGAGATTTCAGACCAACTGATCTTTAATATCAAACCTGGAGTTTGTACAGAAACCATTTCGATGATCAACAGGGAAGGAAGAACCGGATTTAAATCCTTATCCATCTATGAAGTGGATCCAAAATCGAATTCGCTTTAAGAACCTTTTTTAAAACAAAAGAATGAAACACGGATTCCTTTTGATGTTCATTGCCATCGGAACAACTCGAATCTATCATTGAAACCCTATGGATTCGAAAAAAATCGTATCCATTTTCACAATTTTTGAAACTGCACCAAATCTGTTTTTGTTTCCATATAGAAAACGGAATTGGATTTTCCTGGAAAAAACCGAATCGGAAATTCCGTCGGTGCGATTCTTTTTTTTCGGATTAGATCCCCTTTCCCATTCAGAAACAATAATTCTGAATCCACTGCTGTTACGACAAAAGAGTCGGTAGCAAAAATAGACTGGTACACACCACCTTGTTTGGATTTTGTTTTTTCCCAAACCAACTTTCCATCTTCATAAAATTGTAAGGACTCAGGTGTCTGCAAAAATATTTGTCCTTCGTTTCCTGTTGCTAAGTACAATTGGTGAGGATAAAATTTGACTAAAGGAAATTCTTCTATCACTTCCCCTTTCGCATCTAATAGAAGAATCCAGTCTTTGTCCTCAACCGAATAATGTACGGATACGAGTTTGCCATCTGGAGATAAAGAAACCGATTTAAAAAATGAATTTTGTTTTTCTTTTGAAAGATCAAATCCAAAGATAAGATTTGCTTTTTCATCTAAACGGTAAATTTCTCCACCCGAAAACAAAACCACAACCCCTTTGTTTTTCGGATCAAATTGGTAATCGGTCAAAAACCTTCCATTTAACTCTTGTTTACCGATCCGATTACCACTTTCATCCAGTAAAAATACCGTATTATTATCACCGGATAAATACAAAACGGGGGAAGCATAGTATCCACTCCTTGGATAGGAATTGATTGGTTTTTTCCAATAGAGTTCACTGCTATCGGAATAAAAATTTACCTCATCTCCAATTTTCTCATACAAAAGGTAACCATTTCCAAGTAACGGAAAATCGACTAGATACTTGGGATCAATCTCTGGCCGAGAACTCGTTTTAAAGGAGTAAAACTGTTTGTTGAATTTGTAACCATTGATGGTTTTCAATGGGTCTTCTCCTAATTTCGGAGAAGTAGTTCCAAATCGACCTTCTAAATTCCAAATCCACGTTTCCCTAATGTTTGGAACAAATTGTAAATCCACATCCCAACTCAAATAAAACAAAATGAAAAATCCAAGGGAATACAAGATGTTCTGAAACATATTTGATACGATCCTAGTGTTTGAATGATTGGTATACTAAAAATAAAGCGGTGTTACTTGCATTTTCGCGAATGGATTCCCGGTTACCTGGAAATATATATCGGTGTACGGAGACGTTTCCATTTGGTTCCCGAAGTCCTATGCAAACTGTTCCCACCGGTTTTTGGGGACTCCCACCTTCTGGCCCCGCAATTCCTGTGATGGAAATTCCAAAATCAGTTTCTGTTTTTTGGCATAGACCTTCTACCATGGCCTTTGCCACTTGTTCACTCACTGCTCCATGAGTCGTGATCCATTCCATAGGGATTCCCAGTAAGGACGATTTCATTTCATTGGAATAGGTTAAAAAACCACCAATAAAATAAGAACTAGAACCTGGTTGTTCTGTCAGTTTTTTTCCAAGAAGTCCACCCGTACAACTTTCTGCCACTGAAATCGTTAACTTATCTTTTAACAACCGTTCGTGGACAAATTGAAATACATCATCAGAGATGATTTTTGGATAGGTTTCTTCTAATCTTTGGATGATGGTAGAAAGTAAGGGTTCATTTGTAGATTGAAAGATACACTTAATATAACCTCGATTAGCAGTAACTCCCCATTCCGCTTCCGAAAAAAACTCTATCCTATTAGGTTCAATAAAATCGTTTTGAAATAAGGATTCACCGATATTCCATAACCATTTTGTTTTTTGGACTAAGTTCTCTCTTGGGTAGAATTTTTTTAATTCAGGGACAAGGCGTCGTTTGAACATCTCTGTCATCTCAGAAGGGACACCAGGCATACAGACTAAATAAGAATGATCCCCTAAGGATTCTATGAATCCCACGGCAATGCCAACGGAGTTATCCAATGTTTTACAGCCTTCAGGAACAAATGTTTGGCGAAATACATTTGGTAGGATATCTTTATATTCCTTTCCTCTGGCTTCATAGATTTTAGTTAGCCGTAGTTTTGCTTTTTCGACAGAATAGGATGTTTTTCCAGTTAATGTGAGAACCGTTTCTAAGGTATAATCATCTTCTGTGGGTCCGAGTCCCCCTGTCATAATCGCTAGAACTGGTCTTTCTTTGGCTAGTGTTTGTAAAGATTGTAACTCAGATAAAATGAGTTTGGGATCGTCCGGTAGGGTAATGAATTTTTTTACCTTCCAACCGAGTTCAAACAATTGGTTGGCGATCCAACCAGAGTTTGTGTCCAAACTCCTTCCTGCAGTGAGCTCCGATCCTGTCGACAAAATGACAATGTAGGGTGACACGTGCACTTACGCTTCTTCTTTGGACATTTTTTCAGGAGCAGAAATTCCAAGAAGTTCCAAACCCGAAGCGATCGAAAGTTTAGTAAAGTAGATGAGTAGGAGTAAGTGATCTCTTTCTTCACCTTGTTTTTCCTTAATCCGGTTGTCCTTATGTGAATAAAACTTGGTAAAGGCTTTACTGAGGGATTGTAGGTAGTTCGTTAGGCGGTGCGGTTCGAGGTTTGTCGCTGTGTCATAAACTTCTTCTTGGAACCTGGACACCCAAAATAAAAGGCGAAGTCGTTCTTCTGATTGAAACCATTCTCCATTCAATGTGGAAGGAGCCTTCCAATCGGATAAAGAGATTTGTAATTCACGAAAGATGGAGCAAACTCTGGCATGGGCATATTGGATATAAAACACAGGATTTTTATCCGACTCATCTTTGGCTAAGTCCAAATCAAAATCAAGGGGAGCATCCGAACTACGCATGAGGAAAAAATAACGGCCCACATCCTTTCCATTTTTTCCCAAATACGCAAGTAAATCCCGCATGGTTTGGAATATCCCAAGACGTTTACTCATCTTTACTTTTTCTTTGTTTTCAATGAGGTTTACTTGTTGGGCGATGAGAACCATAAAACTCTCTTTTGGTTTCCCAAACGATTCGACGGCACCTTTTAATCGCGCGATATAACCATAGTGGTCTGGTCCCCAAATATCAATGAGTTTATCAAAACCTCGTTTGTATTTGTCATAATGGTAGGCAATATCTGCCATGAGATAGGTTGGCCTTCCATCTTCTCTTCGAATCACTCGGTCTTTATCATCACCATACTTTGTGGATAAAAAATGAAGTTTGCCATCAATGGTAGTCACATCTTCCTTTTTCAAAAGAGAGGGAACTGCTTCCACCGCTCCCACTTCGTGTAAACTTCTTTCGCTATAAAACAAATCAAAGTTGACTCCAAATAATTTGAGATCTTCTTTTTGCCTACTTAGGTTGTATTCCACAGCATACTTGGATAAAAACTGAACCAACTCTTCCCAATTTTTTTTGGAAATCCACTCTTCTACTTGTTTTCGTTTCGTACCATCAATAAGTAATTCTTTGGCAATATCTTTGATGTATTCTCCACGATAACTTTCTTTTGGTAAAATTCGTTTTTCAATCAGAGGAAATACGGATTCATCACTTTCTTCTTCTTGGAAAGAAATGGATTCTCCCTTTTCCTCAAAGATACGTAAGAGTACAGCCACACCCAAAAGATATACTTGGTTTCCATAATCATTTACGTAAAACTCTCGTTTGACGGTGTGTCCAAGGCTTAAAAGTAAATTCGCAAGAGCATCCCCATATGCTGCAGACCGGGCAGACACAATATTCATAGGTCCAGTGGGATTAGCAGAAACAAACTCAAGTAATACGTTTTCTGTAGTTTCTGTTTTGGCAAACGAAACGACTGGTTCCATCACCGATTTTGCATACTGGACTAAAAAAGAAGAACGGATCCGAAAATTGATAAATCCTGGTGGGGAAAAAGTGACAAATTCAAAAATAGAATCATTTTTGATCTCCAATAAAACCGCTTCTGCAATTTCTTTTGGATTCAATTTTAGTAAATTTTTATTTTCTAAGGCAAAGGGAGAGGAGTAATCACCAAATTTTTCATCCCTAGAGTATTCAATTCGGATTTTAAAATCAGAGAGTGGCAGATCTACATTGAGTTTGGAAAGATACGATTTGACCGCCGTCTCGAGTTCTTTTAATACAAGATTCTTTAATAATTGATTGGCTTTCATTTTTCTATTTTTAATTCCATCTTTAATTGGTCTGCATTTTCCCATAGTGCAAAACTTTTGATTTTGAAACGTGTGACAAAATTGGGAATGGTTTCCTTCGGATCACGAAAGATGGCTTGGAAGGAAACTTGTTTCGGTTGGGAAGTTTTGGAAAAAGAAGACGATTTCAAGTTCTCAGATTTTAAAAGCAATTGAAAGAGAGCAAGAAATACGGAAACCGTCATCACTAACAAAATGGTTTTGGTGATAAAATTCATAAATCCCCAATGGTTTTATAAAATTCAAAATAGGACTTTAACTCTCTCCCAAAAAGAGACCGTAAAAACTGATTGAGGATCAAATCCCCTTCTCTGTATTCCGTTTCTTTTGGAAAGATAGCCAGCACATTTGAAAATTTCTTAGATAACATTGTAGAAAACAGTTTTAAAACAGGCAAATGATCTTTGGTGATGGGATGACAATCCGAACATAAAAATTCACGGGAATCCACAGAGAAATATGCCTTTGTTTTCGTTAAGACTTCTTCCCCGCAGGTATGGCAGTAAAACTCAGATGGGAAATGGCCCATATGTGTCAAAGCTCGGAGTTTAAAAAACGGTAAAATTTCTTTTCGAAATCCATTGGCATTGGAGGTCTCCAAACTTCCTTGGAGCAATTGGTATAAAAAAGGATGACTCTCTCCTTCCGGATACAAATGGGCGGTTAGTTCTGTGATGTACAAAACAAATAGAGTTCCTACATAATCAGATTTTAATTCATCAAAACGTTTGGTGAGGTGGATCTCTTTTGTTGACTTCCAATCTTTTTCGGCTTGGTCATAATAATCCACTTCCACAAGGCATCCGAGTTCAGTAGAGATGATGGCACGTCTTTTGGACTTCCGAATCCCTTTGCTGATAAAATTCATTCGGACTTGGGTTTCCCCAGCTAAACTGATCAGACGATCACTATCCCCGATGTCCTTACTTTGGATGATAATTCCCGTTTCTTTCCGAATCGCCATTTACGAAACAAAAACCAAATCCAAACATTGATCTTCCATTTTTCTCATTAGAATCGCATCTTCTTCGTTTGTTTCATGATCGAAACCAAACAGGTGTAAGATTCCATGTACAAGCAAACGATAAAATTCATCTATGACGGAGTGACCAATTTCCAATGCTTGTTTTTTACATGTTTCCATGGAAATGACAACCTCTCCCAAAATTTGAACAGGTAGTTTTTCCACATTGGAATACAAAGGAAACGATAAGACGTCCGTTGGTTTTTCTTTCCCGCGACGTTCCCCATTGATTTCTGTCATCTGGGCATCATCCACGAGTAAAATAGAAAGTTCTAATGCATGCAAAAAGGAAGGAGCTAAATACTTTAAAATACGTTCACAGTTCCCAAGAACTAATTCTGGATCAATTTCGGATTGGTTGGTTTCATCGTTCCACTCGGTGGACACCAAAAGGGAGGAATTCATCGCTTTGACTTTTTGGAATTGGCTGATTCTAATGCTTTTGTGTCTTCAGGTTTTGGATACTTGGGTCTTTGGTGGAGACTAGAAAGTAATACTTCCTTAAAACTTCCTTTGATGATTTCCAAATCTCCTATGGTTAATCCACTTTCATCCAATTGATTCTCAGCCAGTTTGGAATTGATGATTTTACGAATTAAATCATCCAAACTTTCGGGGGACACTTCGTCTAACGAACGAGAAGCGGCTTCCAAGGAATCCGCAATCATCACAATGGCTGTTTCCTTACTTTGCGGTTTTGGCCCTGGGTATTGAAAATCTTTTTTGTTTATATTTTTACGAGCACTGCTTGGGATTTCTTGTAAAGCCTTGTGGTAAAAGAAAGCCATGGTAGATGTTCCATGGTGTTCTGGAATAAAACTGATGATCTCACGCGGAAGCCGTGCTTTTTTAGCCATTTCAATTCCATCTAACACGTGATCGATGACTGTCTTTGCAGCAAGAGCCGGATTATTTTTATCAATGTGTTCCGGTTTTGGGATCAAATGTTGGTTTTCGACAAAAAATCCAGCATTCGGAATTTTTCCTATATCATGAAAGTAAACACCAACTCGCACAAGAAGGCGATCCAGGTTTAGGTTTTGTGCCGCTCGTTCGGAAAGAGCTGCCACCATAAAGGTATGTGTGTAGGTAGAAGGAGCTTTCGTAAGAAGCTGTTGTAAGAGAGGATGGCCCGTATCAGCCAGTTCAATCAACTTAAATCGAGTGGGAATATTAAAAATATATTCATAGAGGGGAAGTAAAAACTGAACCGCAGTCGCACTCGCAAAGCCATTCACAAAACACATCACAGTGATTCGAAACAAATTGGAATTGGTTAGATCTTTAAAAAAACCAGCTCCAGTGGATACGTAAAACTCCCGTCCATCAAAGAGATACCCTGCTGTTGTCACAAGGATTTGAACGAAGGTAAGTAAAAAACCCGCTTTTAAAAAATCGATTCGTTTCAGTAACCTTCTTCCATAAATGGAGCTCATCACCGCCACGGTGAAAGCCAACATAAAAGAAGTAGGATTGTACCGAGAGGCAAAAAACACAGCAAAGGCTAAAAAGAATCCAATCGCTATTGAAAGTTGTTCGTCATACACAAATCCGAGTAACAAACATAACATCCCAACCGGGACAAACATTCCGAAATAATACACTGCCGACAAATCACTGTCAGTTGCATAAAACACCTTGGATAATAAATAAATCGAAGCAATGACAATCCAAAGAGTAAAAAAGATGATGAGGTTACTGGAAAGGTCATTTAACCGGTTTGGTCGGTACCGAATCAAATAAAAGCCAACGATGACAATGAGAACACATTGTGTGAGAAAAATAGAAATGATGGATGCAAGGTTTGCTCTTGTGGCATACAAATTCATCATATCCAGTTTTAACTTCACTTCGGGTGTGATGACATCCCCTGCTCTGACGATGATTTCGTTGGCTTGGATTCGGCTTTTTTGTACGGATACAGCATTCGCAGCTTTTAACCTAGCATTCTCTGTTTCTTCCGGGTTGTAATTACAAGCGGGATAGGAATATACATAATACAATCCAATTCTAGAAACAGCTTTGAGAAGTGAGTCGGAAACATTTGGCAATTTTTCAGAAGCTAACTTAGATAATACGGAAGTGACAGGACCATCTTTGTAAATTTGTGACCTAGGGATCACCAAGTTTCCATCAATAATGGTGGTATGGTCTTGGGTTCCAATGTTTCGAATTTTGGCACCTGCTTTGTCTAAGTCTTTGGCAAAGGATAAATCTTCTTTGACAATACAGTACTTCGAAAAAATCAAATTGGTGTATTGTTGGATGAAGTTTTTTAATTTTTCTTTTTTCGGATAATCCAAAATCGCTTGGATTTCATCATTGGTACGATTGCGCCATCTTGGGATGCGATCTTTGATCACGGAAGGATTGGATTTTCCTTCTTGGATGATGGAACGAAGGATTTCTAGGTCTTCCGATAAATTGGTATCGATTCCTGAGGCAAGGACACCAAAGTCTTTATCAAAAGCAAAAGGGACATTGGCCTTTGCTTTTTGCCTTTCTAAATTGGTTTTTTCTACGTCTTCATAAGAAAATTCTTTTACGGATTGGATGGTTTCGGGGGCAATTTTCCCTTCGGAAAATAATCCATCTGGATCCGTATTGACCTTGGATTGCCCAAAAAAAGGAATCGAAAGCACGTAGGTCACAAATAACAACGTAAGAGAAACTAAAATGATTTGGATGTTACGAACAACGGAGACTGGTCTAACTTTTGTTAAAAAGTCAGTCACACTTGTCATCGAAGAATCAATGATTGCTTTCATGGTTTTTTGTTAAAAAGGCTCTCGTTTTCTTCAAATCGTCGGACAATCGATTCCACTATCGGGTGACGGGTAATGTCTTCTCTTCCGAAAAAAATTGTCTCTATTCCATTCAAATTTCGGAGTGTGTAAACTGTTTTTTCGAGCCCCGATTTGCCATGAGCCAGGTCAATTTGTGTGGCATCTCCCGAAATTGCCATTTTGGAATTTTTCCCAAAACGTGTGAGAAACATTTTGAGTTGGGGAAGTGTGCAGTTTTGGGCTTCATCTAAAATGATAAAGGAATGAGAAAGAGTTCGTCCACGCATAAAGGCAATCGGAGCAATTTCAATTTTTCCCACTTGTAAGTATTCACTAGTTTTTTCAAAACCAATACACTCGTGTAACGCATCATAGATGGGACGTAAATACGGGTTTACTTTTTGCGTTAAGTCACCCGGTAAAAAACCTAAGTTTTCTCCAGCTTCCACGGCTGGTCTTGTGAGGATGAGCCTATCCACTTCTCCCGTTTGCATCATACGACATGCTGTGGCAATGGACAAAAAGGTTTTTCCAGTACCCGCAGGTCCCATGGCAATGGTGATGTAGTTTTTATGCAGGCTATCCACAAAACTTTCTTGGTTTTTGGTTCTTGGGAAAATGGGTTTCCCTTTAAAGGTGACAAAAATTTTGTCTTTGGGTGTCCAAGTTTCTCCCGCTGTTTGGAAGTCAGAAGAGCCAGGTGTTGGCCAACCACCACTCGAGTCTTTGACCTTATTCACCAAATAATCGATATCAAAAAAGGAATATTCGGATTTGTCAGGTCTTCGTTTGAAATTTTCTTCTACTTTGCGAAAGGTATCAAGGGCCACTTGCACATGATCCTCACTTCCTTGGATAATCAGAGACTTCCCTCTGGGGATAAGTTTTACATTCAGTCGACTTTCCCATAACGGGAGTTTGCTGTCACTGATCCCACATACCGTTTGGTAGAGGGATTCTTCCTGGAATGTAAAACTTTCATCCATACTAAATTGTGACTACCCTGAGTTTGAGTTCTTCTAATTGTTTTGCTTCGACAGGACCTGGCGCTTCACTCATCATACAAGTTCCTTTTTGCGTTTTTGGGAAGGCAATCACATCACGGATCGAAGTTCCACCAGTGAGTAACATCATAATGCGATCCACTCCAAAGGCAATCCCACCATGAGGAGGAGCACCAAAGGATAAAGCATCGAGTAAAAATCCAAACTTGGATTTTGCATCTTCTTCTCCAATCCCAATCGCCTCAAGCACTAGGCTTTGGATCTCTGGGTTATGAATACGAATCGATCCACCACCAATTTCTGTTCCATTCAGAACTAGGTCATAAGCTTTTGCACCAATCGAAGAAAGGTCAACTTCTTTCCCTGCCTTCCAATCTCTTAGTTTTTGGAAGTCCTCTTCTTTGGGAGAGGTGAATGGGTGGTGGAGAAAGGTCCAAGTTTTTGTGGTTTCATCCAACTCAAACATAGGAAAATCAACCACCCAATGGAAACTATAAGGAACCTTAGGTGGATCGTATTTTTCTGATAATTTCAAACGTAAGGCACCAAGAGAGGCATTCACAATCTTAGACGAATCTGCGCCAAAAAATACCATATCCCCTTCTTTGGAACCCACTGCTTTCGCAATGGCCTCTAAAGCTTCTGGAGTGAAACGTTTTGTGATCGTTGATTCGAGTCCGTTTGCTCCATGTTTCATGTAAGCAAGGCCTTTGGCACGGAAGTCGCGAGATAGCCATGCAGTGAAGTCTTCGATTTCTTTCCGTGAGATCGTAGACCCACCAGGAACACAGATCGCTTTGACCACACCACCACTTGCGATGGCACCCGTGAAGACTTGGAAGTCACAAGATTTCACAAGTTCCGATACATTCACAAGTTTCATTCCAAAACGAATGTCTGGTTTGTCAGATCCGTATTCTTCCATCGCCACATGGTATGGCATGGTGGCAAAAGGAGCATTCACTTCTAATTGAAACACTTTTTTTAAGGCATACGCCCACATAGCTTCGATTTCACGACAGATGTCTTCTTCCGTCACAAAAGAAAATTCCATGTCTAACTGTGTGAATTCCGGTTGGCGATCAGCACGTAAGTCTTCATCCCGAAAACATTTTACGATTTGGAAGTATCGTTCCATTCCCCCAATCATCAGGATCTGCTTGAAAAGTTGTGGTGATTGTGGGAGTGCATAAAACTCACCTGCATTCAAACGAGACGGTACAAGAAAGTCACGGGCTCCTTCTGGAGTGGATTTATTGAGAATCGGAGTTTCAATTTCCAAAAAGGAATGTTGGTCTAGGTATTCCCGCAAAGCAAAGGTTAGTTTATGGCGGAATACCAAACGATCCCGAAGTTCTTCTCTTCGCATATCGAGGTAACGATACTTCAAACGAATTTCTTCGCCCGAAGGATCAAACTCATCTAAAGTGAAAGGAGGAGTTTTGGATGTATTTAAGATTTCGATTGCTTCGGCAATGAGTTCGTATTTCCCAGTTTCCATCTTAGGATTGATGGATTCCGCATCACGAAGGGAAAGTTTTCCTTTCACTGCGATCACATACTCGGAACGAATTTTTTCGACTTTGGAAAAATCATCTCCCAAGATTTCTTTTCTTGCTACAATTTGTAAAATTCCAGAACGATCCCGAAGGTCGATGAAGATCACTCCCCCTTGGTCGCGGTAACGAAACGCCCAACCGGAAAGGAATAATGTTTTACCAACGGAAGCATCTGAGACACTTGTTGCGCTAATTCGATTTTTGTATTCTGATGTTACCCACTGATTCAATTGAAAACCTCTTATAATGGAACGTTATCGAAACGACTGATTTTCGGATTGAACATCAATGGAAAATCGGCCGTTGCTCCCGCTCTGTTTTTGGCGATGATGATCTCAGCCATTCCCCTTTTGTTTGGGTCAAGCTCTTCGGGAGGTTTCACCATTTCTTCCCGATAAATAAAACATACAATATCCGCATCCTGTTCAATAGCACCTGACTCCCGTAAGTCGGAAAGTTGTGGCCTTTGGTCTTTGGAGCGGTTTTCAATGGAACGGTTCATCTGCGATAAGGCAATGATGGGACAACCCACTTCCCGTGCCATTTGTTTGAGTCCTCTGGAAATATTGGCAACCTCTTGTTGGCGTCCACCCATAGCAGCTTTCGGATCACTCATGAGCTGCAAGTAATCCACAATCACAAGGCCCACTTCTTCTGTGGTTCGAAGTTGGCGTAGTCTTGCCGAAAATTCTTGGATGGTTAAATACCCTGAATCATCGATGTAAAGGCTTGCAGAAGTGATATTTCCAATACTATCTTTTAATTGTGTCATCTGTGCGGAGGTGAGTGTTCCCGCTTTTAAAGCATAGGAATCAATCCGTGCATCAGCACTAATGAGTTTGAGAAGGAGCTCGATCCGGCTCATCTCGAGCGAAAAAATAACAACTGTTTTACGTTCTTTCAAAGCAGCATTGGCTGCGATATTCAATGCAAATGTGGTTTTACCATTTCCTGGACGGGCAGCAAGGATCATAAGTTCGTGTGACTTAAGACCAGTGGTTGCCATATCAAGTCCCGTAAAATGGGTTTTTAATCCATTGATACCACCGGTTCCGTTTTGGCTTGCCGCCACAACATTTTTGATGTAATCGATAAGGGCATTGGCATCATCTTTTACTTTTCGTAAACCTTTGGATCTCTCTTGGCGAGAGATATCCATAAGCGATTGTTCCACAAGACTGAAAACAGAATCGTTTTCCCCAGGTTCAATTTTGACTTTGTCAATGGCTTGAGAGAGAGCTTCGACATACTTTCGTCTGTCGGAAACACGTTTCACACGCCGCACATAATATTCTAATGGTTGGAACGGAACTGTGTCTTTGTAGAGAGATGTGATGTATTCCAAGTCACGAGATTCGTCTTTAAAGAGACGTTTTTCTCGCATTTGGTTTGTGACCGTAACTAGGTCAATGTTTGTCCCTTCATTGATGAGGTCAGTCACTGCTTCGAAGACTCTTCTATGGGTATCCATATAAAAGTCTTCTGGACTCAGACCTAAGTCTTCCTGCCCGGCTACCCCTCGCATGAGTAGGTAACCGATTAAGTTCTTCTCAGACTCTATCTCCTGAAGGGGGTTAGAATTCATCGAAAAAGCGTTAGTGTAAGACTATGCTTGGCCGACGACTTTCACTACGATTTGAGGCACAACACCTTCAGCCAAACGAACTTTGATTTTAAACTCACCAACCGATTTGATTGGCTCGCCTAACTCTAGTTTACGTTTGTCGAGTTCTACACCAGTGTTTTTAATTGCGAGAGCAATATCATTCGCTGTTACAGAACCAAAAAGTTTGTCGTTCTCACCCACTTTTACTTTCACTTCGTATGTTTTACCATCAATCGAAGAAGAAAGTTCTTTCATCACTTTCACACGTTTGTCGCGTTTCAGTTCAGCAAGTCTCTTTTGGTGGATCGCTGCTTTTGTGTTACCATCGTTTGCACGTACGGCAAGTCTTCTTGGAATGAGGAAGTTACGTGCATAACCATCAGCAACTTCTTTTACATCCCCAGCATCACCAAGATTTAATACGTCTTTTTGTAATACAACTTTCATCCGTAACTCCTACAGAACTTTAAACGGTAGTAAACCGATGGATCTGGATTTTCTGATTTCACGAGCAAGGGCTCTTTGGTGTTTGCCACAAGTTCCTGTGATTCTTCTTGGAATGATTTTACCACGATTGGTAACAAATCTTTCTAAGATATCAACTCGTTTGTAATCTAAACCTGCAAGTAACGCTTTGTCAGCGCAGAACTTACATACTTTCTTTTTGTATTTTGCGTTTTTACGACCGAATTTACCTTCTCCGTCTTTACCACGGAAACCGCCTTTTTCGTCGTCATCCATCCCGTCCATACTCTCACGGGAATCTACTCTTGTATCATCAATATTTGTCGTTTCACTCATTGTCATCACCTATCAAAAAGGAATGTCGTCATCACCGGCTGGATAATCATCATAACCACTACTTACGCCGGAATCATAAGAATTGGAACTGTCAGAACGGTCTCCCGATCCACCACCTTGTCCTTGACCACCTAATAGTTGTGCGGTCTCGACATATACGCGGATTTTAGAGGCTTTTTTGCCTTCAGGAGTTTCCCATGACTGTTGTTGGAGTCTACCTTCGATCGCTACTTGTTTTCCTTTGCCTGCATATTGTTTTAAAATGTCAGCAAGTCGGCCCCATGCAACGCAGTCGAAATAATGAGTTTCCTCTTTTTTTTCGCCGTTCGTCACATAAACTCTGTTATTCGCAATTGAAAAATTGACAACAGAACTTCCGTTCACCGATTTAAATTCCGGATCACGAGTCATACGACCGATGAGTAGTACTTTGTTTAGATCGTTAGCCATTTGCCCTAATTACGAGGGTTTTTAAGATGTTCGCATTGAGTTTAAACTCATGTTCAATCTTAGCGACTTCAGTGGGAGATCCGGAACACTTGATAAGTGTGAAGTGACCTTGTTCGTCTTGTCCGACGGGATGCCAGAGTCTTTTAGAACCCCAATCCTCTTCGCCTTGGATCGTGAAGTTGTATTTGGAGAGAAGTTCCTTAACGGCAGACTTCGTCTCTTCTACATTCCCTTCACGAAGAATATTCGTGATTTCGTAGTTTCTCATATTTCTCCTATGGGTATACCTACATAGAAACACTTGTAGGTAGAAGAATTTGTTAGTTTCCACTAGGGTTTTGGTTATGGGGCCTTGGGTCAATGGAATTTCTTCTTGGAGCCTTGAAACCCTTCGCATTCCATGGATTTTCAGACATTTATGGGTGAAAAATCAAATTTTCCAGAAGTTTGGGGTCTTGGCCTTGGCCTCTTTTTAGCACTTTATGCTGGTTTTTTAAACCACATCACCCCCAAAGAACCCGCTCTTGACAATCATTCTGGTTTTGAATCCACACTCCTTGGCCTCGAGATGGCAGAAACTCCGAAACAAGTTCAGGACCTCATCGGGATCCCTGACACCATTGATTTTTTCCACCTCTCAACGGAATACCGCAGGGTTCACTATTTTGATTTTGGCTTTATCTTTTGTTATTTGGCATTTTTGACGTATACAGGGCATTATGCGGGCCGGAAAGTGCGTCCGATTTTCTTAAAAATCTTTATGGGAATGATTCTCCTTCTGGTGATTGCGGGCTTTGCTGACCTCATCGAAAATATTCTCATCCTCAATATCTTAGATGCAAAAACTGCCGAAGAAATGACCCCGTCTCTTGAGTATTTAAAACCTACATCCCAACTCAAATGGTTTTGTTTGTTTTCCTATGTGGCGATTGTATCCGTATATTTTTGGTTATACGAAAAAGGTTGGATACTCAGAAGTGCGGCTCTTCTATTTTTTACAGGTTTTTTCCTTCAGATCTTCTCGATTATCCGCACCAATTTACTCGAACTCAGTTTTCCCTTTTTTGCGGTGGGTCTTGTCTGCAGTTGGTTCCACTACGGTTTTAGTTTGGCTTTTAGTTCTTTCTCAAAGAAAACATAACCCCTTCCCCCAGAGATCACAAGATCTGTCCCCAGTTGTTTACAAAGGATGGCATATTCTTTTAAAAAAGATTCTGCTTCTTTTGGACCCAGTGGAAAAAAATAATGATCCCCAGGAAGGGCCTGGTGTTTTCCAAACACGGGTATCACTTCGACAAACAAAAGTTTATCGCCATCAAAATGAGTGACTACTGAGATATTGTGTTTTAAGTATTGGTTTTTCGATCCAAAGAAAAAGTTTCCTAGAGAATACACCACAATCCCTTTGGGAAATACCTCGATTCCTTGTGGGACATGGGGATGGTGACCAATGATCACCTTATAACCAGCGTTAATTAAATATTTGGCAGCGTTTCGTTCGGTGTCCATGGGTGTGGGATTGTATTCCACTCCCCAATGAACGGATAAAAGGTTCACTTGCCCGGGTTTTGTTTTTTTGATAACCTTTTCTGCAGTGGCCACACGGAAATAAGCGGCACCAGGGGAATTGGTTCCCGAAAAAAGACGAGTTTCTCCTGTATCAGAAAAGGAAAACAATCGAAATTCCGTATTTCCTTTTTTAACAAGGATGGGTACCAAAGCATGGTCTGTATTTTTCCCTGCACCCGTATGGGATATTTTAAATTCATCTAACAGATCTAAGGTTTCAAAAAGTCCATTTTCACCAAAGTCCATGGTATGGTTGTTTCCAAGGAAAACTCCATCAATGCCGAGGGAACGCAAAACAGTAAGATCCCTTCTTTCTCCATAAAACACATACGATTTACGTTGGTCTGCCGCCGGAGTTTTGTGTAAAATAGGTGTTTCTAAATTGATAAATCGAAAATCAAATTGGTGAAGGAAATGGAAAAAACTTCGGAACGGAAAAAAGACATCTTCCGAACGCATGGCATCCCGCACACCCCAATTGAACATCACATCTCCACCAAACCAAAGCTTTGTGGAATTGGGCATTTTGATGGATTCGCCTGTTTCTGTGCGAAACTGGTATAAAAAAGGTTTTGGCAGTTCTAATGTTTCTTCTGGTGATTCGGGTAAATCAAACGCTGAGAGAAAACTCGAAAATAGAACAAACAATAGTAGGAAACGATATTTCATCGTTTAAAATCGAAATACTTGTGGGGATACTTCTGTGATTTGAGATTTTTTTAATTTGATTTGGATGAGAACATTTTCTTTTTCCGTATCAAGACTCACCACTTTCGTCGTAATTTCTTTTGGTGGATGAACCTGAGTTCCATTGGTTTTGACAAGGGCAATGGCTCTTAGGCCACGTTTTCCACTGGTCAATTCCAAACGATCCAAACTCCCTTCCCGAAAAAAATACTCATACTCACCATCTTGTTTGGTCAAATACACACGGCCGTCACTTGTATTGAATCTTGCTTTTTGGTTTTGGATTTCGTTTATATAATTTCCCGTTAAATAGGAATAAATCACAGGGAAGGGAATTGAGTATTTTTTTCCTGTACCTGGATCTTGGATGAGAATATCTCCCATAGGTAAGGTTTGGATCTCTTTTGTGCTTGTTGGTTTGATTTGGATTTGGTCTGCATTTGCAATGAGTTCAGAAAACACCATTCCAAAAAAACTGTCCATCAATTGGATTTTGATTTGTTTGGTGTCCTTTGCAAAATACACCTTCCCATCCAAGTTTACGTTTTCTTTTTTGGGAACAAAGGTTTGGATCTGCATGGAAAAATCAGATCTAAAACTCGGAAAATTTGGATTTTTCTCTAGGACTTGGTTTAAAAATGCCTGAGACGAAGTATCTTTAGAAGGTAAATACTTTCCCTCAGCCTTTCCTAAAAAATTAGGATCTTCCACTTCTGCGGATACACAAGAAAGAAAAGTAACAGTTAAAAATATAAATAAAATACGAATCATCATTGCGAAATTTCCTTTTCCACTCGTTTGATTTTGGAAGCCAACTCTTTGTTAGACGCTTGTTTGTCTTTTGCGAGTGAAAGTTTATAAAATTGGACAGCATTTACGGGATCTTTTTTAGCCAAATAAACATCTCCCAAATGTTCATAAATCACTGGATCTTCAAATCCTCTTTCTAGAGCGAGTGATGCGGCAAAATTTAAATGTAATAAAGCCAAATTAAATTCTTTTTTTCTATAATACACCCATCCCAAACTATCTTGGTAAGCAGGGTTATCTGGTTCTAACGAAATCGCTTTGTTTAATAGAGAATTTGCTTCTTCTGGATATTTATCTTTTTCTGCATATAAATACCCTAAATAATTCATAGCGTTTGATGCGTTGGGATTGAGTGAAATGGTTTTTTTTAAGTCTGATTCCGTTTCTTCAAATTGTTTTAATTTGTCATACGCACTTGCTCGATAAAAATAAAAATTTGCATTCTTCGGATCGATTTGGATGGCTTCGGAATAATCCTTCACACTTTCTTTGTACTTACCCAATTGAAAGTAGGACAATCCACGCAAATAATAATGTGTTGGATTGGGATTTTCGGCGATTGTATTCGATAAAATATCTACAGAAGTTTGTTCCTTTTTTAGATTGCCTTGTAAGTACAGATACGCCAATCGAAATCGCATTTTAAATTTTTGATCCAAATCGTTTGAAAGGGCAATCGCTTGTTTGATGGAAAGTATGGAGTGGTTCCAATACCCAAGCATTTCTTGGCAGGCAGATATTTTTTCTAGATAAACAACGCGAAGGTTAAGGTTCTCATCCGTTGGTTCTAATTTTTGATACCCTTTGGTAAGAATCTTCAGTGCCAATGTATACTGACGATATTCATAGGCATACTGCGCTGTTTCTGCATTGATTTGATGGTAACTGGGGTCACCATTTTTGTCTGCTAATTCCAAAAGAGCAACCCTTGGAGTGAGACGTGCCGGATTTGTTTTGATAAAGTTTTTTAGTTTTTCTTCCAAACCAAATGTAGATCCAACCACCAATTGGTTGAGAAGTGTGATGAGTCCTTCTTTTGGAATTTTTTTCTCTTCTCTCAGAGTGGTAAAAAATTGGGACGAAACATCACGGGCATCTAAAAAATAGATTTCGGCCAACATATGAGAAGCATCGATGTCTCTAACATTTCGTTCCCGAATTTGTTCTAGATAAAATTTGGACATTTTAAAGTCACCTAACACAAAGTAAATTTGTGCTAAACGAAACAAAACTTCCATATCATTCCGATACGCTTTGTTGTACTCACTAAAATGTTTGATGGCGATTTTTGGATAATCTAGTTTGTAATTGAGATCACCAAGAGCTTTTTCCGTGTTGAATTTGTATTTGGAATAATTGTCCCTTCTTTCGATGACAAAGGAAAGTGCAGTGTAATACAAAACTGACTGGTTCCACATCTTCCTTTCAAAATACAAATTTCCCAGTAGGTATAAAAAATCAGGATCGTTTGGAAAATGAACCAAATCCTTTTCCAAAACTTCGGTTGCTTGCACCAAGTTTTGTTCCCGCAAACGAATTCTCATTTGCAACACCACAATTTCCTTGGTTAGTTCCTTGCCTTCCCGTTTGGCAATCTCCGACCATTCCCAAGCCTTTGCTGTATTTCCGATCTCTAAATAATTTTGGGCCTGAAGTTCTGCTGATTGAGCACTCGGACCCTTCCCTTTCTCTTTTTGGCATTCATGATATTTGTCTAAAAGGGAAATCGAAGTTTCGAAGGATTGTTTTGCCTCCGCCAATTTTTGGGTGTGATTTGCTTTGTAAGCGGTGATTTGTTCCTGGATGCCCCGAGACAAAAGAAACTCACTTGGCACACCTGGTTCAAGAAGGGAACAATCTTTCTGTTTTGGTTTAGGATCTGCCTGGTTTGGCAAAACGGTAAGAAAACAAAAGAAAACAAAGAGGAATGGGTAGTTTAGAGTTTTAATTGCTTGAAACATCAGTAGATTCCGGCAAAGATCGGGTACAGGGACAATCCTTGAACCAAATCTTCCGAGAAAATTTAAAATACATTCTGGCTGTTCTCATCGTGTGGGCAATCACTTTCCCATGGATTCTGAGAAACAGGGACACTATCCTTGCCAAAATCACCCTAACCTACAATTCGTTTTTTGGTTATCCGAATCCTAGGATCGCACATGGACTCATCGCAAAGGGAGATGCCATCCTCGATGGCCGAAAAGAAGGTGGAACCAATTTCCTCCAAAACATAAGTCAGTTCTTCACATCCGATGAAAATACCAAAGGAACCATTTTACCTTTAGACCTCGCTCTGATGGAAAAGTCCTGTTTGTACTTCCGCAGTAAAGAACATGTGGAAGACCATTTTTTAGAACTCACTTGGAGAGAAAAAGCCAGTGAATGGGGATCCCCTCTCTTCCAAAGGATGGCGCCGCAAGGAGAGTTGTTACTTGGACCAAATCCAAAAGACTATTGGAACTCTCACATCGAAGCAGTTTTAACCGCGCTTGACTACTACAAACGAGCGTTACGATTTTCTGGGCCAGAACTCATTGCTCCGAAAAAAATAGAATCCGTTGCATGGGCCAGTTGTCGACCCAGTGAGATCTTACTTGCTTACAAAACTCATATGTTGGAGACCGAATCCTACGTTTTACAAAAGTTAACGGATCTACAAAAAGTTCCGAGTGGTCTCAGTGCTGTTCAAAAACGAAGTGTGGTTTTATCTAGCATCAAACGAAGTGATTTTAGCGAAGTATCGGCAAACGATTATTTAGAGTCTTTACTCAGGCAAATCCTACTCACTGGTATGAAAAATTTTTCCCCAAGAGAGATGGATGATATATACGAAAGAATTTTGTACTTTGTTGGTTCCGATGAAAAGGAGTATTTAAAATTTAAATTTCGAAGGGCAGAACTGTATTACCAATTGGGAAAGGAAGACAATTCCTATTACCAAAAAGCCACTACCGAATTCAAAGAAGCATCTAATATCCAACTTGCTTCCGAATTGGAAGACATCAATTTACCAGCACTTTTAGTACATGAATTTGAAGCAAAATTAAAACAAGCAGATAGTTACCACAAACTAAAAGAAAACAGTAAAAGTTTAGTGATCTTGGACTCTTTAAAATCAAAACTTCGGAATATCGACGAACGAAGTGTAGGTGGGAAGAAAGACGATATACTGAAAGCATATCATAATCTAAACCGATCCGTTCTACGTAAGCTCGGACGTTACGAAGAAGCAGATGAAATCCCATTTAACGAATGATATAAAGTATTTTGATTATAATGCAACTCATCCTCCTTACCCAGAGATTTTAGAATCGAGTTTGGAGGATTACTTACAAAATTTTTATAATCCATCTGGAATCACTCGTTACTCTCTAAAAAACCAAGGTAAAATTGAACAAACACGAAAGTATTTAAGTAAAATCACTGGTGGAATCGAAAAACAATTTGTATTTTCTTCTACAGGTACAGAAGCAAACCACTTACTTGTCCAAAGCCTAAGAGTTTTGTATCCAAACCTAACTTCAGTCATTGTATCTCCTTTTGAACATTCAAGTATGTATGCTGCCTTGGATGTGTATGGATTTTCAATTGAGCTCATCCAAACCAATAAAACAGGAACAATCAACCTCAAACATCTAGATTTTTTACTGCAAAGAGAACCAAGGCCAGTGATTTGTTTGTATGCAGGAAATGAAACGGGTGTGATCCAACCAGCGGAAGAAATTCACAAACTGACCAAACGATATGGGACAGTTTTTTATAGTGATCTCATGCAAGCATTTTGTAAAATTCCCATCCCCTTCTCATTCTTTGATGGGTATAGTTTTTCTGGTCATAAAATTGGTGCTGGAATGGGGGCTGCGGTAACTTATTTGCCAGAAGCCAATCCGAAGTTTCGTTTGTTTGGTGGTGGAAATCAGGAAAATGAACATCGCGCTGGCACAGAAAATAGTTATGCCATCTCCTGTTTACAAAAAGTAACAGAACTGCAACTACTCTCACTCGAAGAAAAGATAAGTCGCCTCAAGGGATTCCAATCCAAACTAGAAGTCGCATTAGAGTCGTTTGGTTGTGAAATCATTGCCAAAAACGAAAACAGGCTTCCCAATACGAGTTTTTTTATTTTGCCAATTCAAACCGTAGACTTCTTTTTATTGGGACTCGAAGAAAAGGGAATCATTGTTTCCACAGGAAGTTCTTGCAAATCAAGAGCAAGAGAAGCGTCTAAATCTTTACTATACATGGGTTATTCGGAAGAAGAAGCTTTACGAGCCATTCGAATTTCCACGGGGAGTTTTACTACATTAGAAGAGTTGGAAATACTCATAAAAGAAACACAGGATTTAATTCAAAAACTCCAATGATGGCTTTATGAAAATTCGAATCTTATCTAAGTATTCAGATCAAGGGATATCCGATGGTGAATGTTTTTGGGAAGAAAAACAAAATCAATTGGGAACCGTTGAAAAAACAACTTCCTTCTCGGGTAATCTTCTCATTGAATTCCAGAAGGATTGGTCAATTTTTGTAGAACGAATCCTGGCTCAAAATCCTAAAAAGGAAGAGTTTTGGGAGAAACTGGATAAAAAGTCAGACAACTTAGAACAAATTGTATTTGGAAAAACCACACCGATCTGGCGCACTCCAGGTTTTGTAGGCAAAATTCAAATTTTGGTGGATCCAGAATTTTCACCGATCCCATGGGAAGTCCTGAAGACCAAACAAGGTTATTTATTCCAAGATCCTAATTTCAAACGTGGTATACGGATTCAAACCAATGAAAAGGAAATGATAAAAAAGTCAAATGTCGCTCTTATCATTTGTAATCCAGTGAAGTCAAACTTGGAACATACAGTGAATGAAGAATGTGCTACCTTATATCCCATTTTAGAAAAAAAACTTCCTTTACGAATCTTAAAACAAAACCACCTAACTAAGATTCGATTTATCGAAGAAATGAATTCCGTAAAATATTTACATTATGCAGGCCATACAGAAAAAAACGGAATTCCTTTGTTTAATGAACAATTTTTATCGATGAATGAAATCTCTTCACGATCCTTTTCCCATTTGGATTTGGTATTTTTTAATAGTTGTTATTCTTCCTTTGATTCAAAAAACCAATCGGGTCTCACCACTAGTTTTTTAAAAGCAGGTGCCAAAGAAGTGATTGGTTTTTTATACCCAGTGGAAACCAATCTTGCCAAAGAAATCGGAATCTCGTTTTGGAAACATTTTTTAGATTCAAAAAATGCAGAAAAAAGTTTAAACAAAATCAGAAACCAACTTCTAAAAGGATCTGGCCGAGAAATCATCACAGCCATTAGTTTAGTTCAGTTTTCAACTACTTCCAAAATCGGAAATTCCAAACGAATCCTAAGTCTTGTCTTTGGAATTCTTTCCATTTTGTTTTTTCTATTTTTATCCAAGTCATCCAACGAAAAACAAGAGATCGATACAACGAAAACAATGGAAGAAAGATTGGAAAAAAAACTAGTCCAAAAGGAAAAAACCAAATCATCATTACCCAAAGAAACCAAAGAGAATTTCCGAACAAAAGACCCTTTATTTCAAAAAATTCAAAATTTATCTCATAAAGAATTCAAAAAACAGGCAATTTTGTTTTTGGAAACCAAACATGCATTACTTGACGAATCTCACAAACGAGAAATTTTAGAATCTATTTTATCAGAAGATTCCTCTGAAGAAAAAATGTTTTATGAATTCAAAACAAGGAGTGGTTTTTGAAACGAATTTGTTTCATATTTTTGATTTTTTTCCAAATCAACCCACCTCTGTTTGCCCAATGGTTTGGAAAGGAAGCTTCGTTTGAAACCATTTGGAAAGAATACCAAACACATCCCTCCTTACGATCCGAAGTCTACCAAAAGGAATCGTTTCCCATTTTACGGGAAGTAGAAACCAAAGAAGAAGATGAATTTGCGTATTTTTTACAAAACTGCAAATCGAAAGAAATTGGCGACCTAACAGAAATCTTAAAAATAGTTTCTTTTTATGATGCCCTACTCCAATTGAAACATTGCCAAGATGCAAAAAAAGAGGATCTCACTAGTATCGAGAAGGAAACCAAAAAACGAATTTTTGATTTAATCATGTTTCCCAAATTGGAAATACTCACCTCTGAAATTACCAATGTTGAATTGATTTCACTTGTTCGAGAGATCTTACAAGAATGGAAAAAAACTGTTTACCTAATTTCTAATTTTTACAAACCACATGAGGTTTTGTTTTTTGGAAAAGAAAGAGAATATTCTTTGTCCATCAATCGAATTTTGTATTCCGATATGCCTGAATCCAAACGAAAATCCTTATTACTTCGTTTATTACAAGATATCAAAGCTCATCAAAAATCCACCTATCAATTGTTTTATTATTCGAATCAAAATCCCTGGAATCTCAAAGACTTAAAATCAGAGAATGAAAAATCAAAATCTTTTTATTTGAAAGTGCTTTCCCATTGGAAAGAGTCTCCCGTTTTTTCTGACTCACAAATTACACAACTGAACAATTTACAAAACTGTTTAGAACAAATGCCAGTAGATCAAAAGAAAATTCGAATATTCGGTTTTTTTGGATTTTTTTATGATTATGGCCGCTTTGTTACAGAGGAACAAATCCTTGCCAATACTGCCAACAAACCGAGGTTTCACTACATACACCTAACTTTATTCCAATCCCATCATTTTCAAATAAGATTAGAAAATGTAATGATCTCTTGCAAAAATTCCGTCGAATCACAGAAAGAACTATGAGTGATGAGATTCGAAGTTTAATCGATAATTGCCTGCTCGGAAAAAGAGAAGCCTGGCAAAAACTCATTCAAAAATTCCATCGCCTCATCATCGGAACTTGTGCACACTATGTACCGAGAGAAGAAGTTGTAGACACTTCGCAACTGGTTTACCTCAAACTTACTGAAAACGATTACCAATTGTTACGAAAGTTTAAAGGGGAAAGTTTACCTGCATTCATCATTTATCTAAACGAAATTGCTAAAAACATCAGCATGTCACACACTCGAAGCATTCGTCGCACCGAATTCCGAGAAGGGATCTCTCTCGATCTGAGTATCGATATCTTAGATGAAAGACAAAACCAAGAAGATGTTTACTTTGAATGGGAAGAAAAACAAGAGTTTTACGACCTCATTGATGCTCTAGATGAACCTCATAAAGAAATACTCATTCTCCGTTTGAAAGGTTATAAATTCAAAGAAATTGCAGAAATTTTAGAAGTTCCTATAGGAACAGTACTAGCGCGCGCCAATCGAGCCAAAGAAAAGATAAAAAAATTACAAACAAAGGAAATAAAGCCTTAACGGAGGGTAATTGATATATGGAGACAAAAGATCCAAATCCATTTATGAACCAACTGAAACTCAAAGAAGCCCTCTATCTCATGTCCCAAGGAGAAGATGTGGATCAACTGACTCTCCAAAAGATCTTAGAATCTGTGGTTCCTAGTCCTGATACAAAAATCCGTATTTATCTTCAATTCATCCAAGATTCGCTAAAAGTGTTAATGAGTGATTGGGAGAATACCACACTACATACCTCCCAGATGGCACTACGAGGCCAAGGCAATGGGGGCGCATTCCGTGTGCATCGACAAGTGGCCGGACGAGATTTTGATTTTGTTTTCCAACCCAATCCTGAAAAAAACCAAGTGTTTTTATCGGTAGAAGCATCCAATGCAGAGAAACTCTCTGCGAAATTGTTTTTAGATGGGACCCCGGTGGAGACCTTACAGAAATTGGGAAACCAGTCCATGTTTGATTCGCCGATCACCTTGGACTCGAGTCCTGAGCTTGCCATCTTTGAAGCAGGCAAAGAAATTGGCCGTTACCATTTTATGTTACAAATGTAATTTTTTTTAGAGAAACATGCAATAAATAAGGAATAGTTTGCAATTGATAAATTGAAGAAGTGGCCCTACCTGTAGGACCTACTTTCTTTTTCCAAACTAGTTCACTTACAGACATCCCGACGTTTTCGTCGGGATTTTTTTTAAGCGTTCACTCGGAAGTAAATGACATCTCCATCTTGTACGATGTATTCTTTTCCTTCCACACGGAGTTTTCCTTCTTCTTTGACCTTGGCTTGGTCTCCTGTTCGGTCCAGGTCTTCGTATCGCATCACTTCTGCACGAATGTAACCTTTTTCAAAATCCGAGTGAATGACACTCGCCGCAACTGGCCCAGAACTTCCTTGTTTGGTCGTCCAAGCTCTCACCTCTTCCACACCTGCTGTAAAAAAAGTAATGAGACCGAGGAGTTGGTAAGAAGCACGAATCATCCTGGAAAGACCCGACTCTTTTTCTCCGATCTCTTCTAAAAATGCCAATTGGTCTTCTTTTTCTAAACCAGAAATTTCTTCTTCAAACCGACCACATAAAACAACAACAGGAGCAGATTCTTTTTTGGCAAAATCAGTGATCGACTTTACCAGTGGATTTTCCGTTGACTTCACATCAGAATCTAAAATATTTGCAACGTATAACACAGGTTTAATGGTAATTAAATTGAACTTTTTGGCAATTTTAACTTCTTCTTCGGAAAGCTCCACAGTGGAAGCACGGTTTCCTTTTTTTAAGGCTTCTAAGATTTTATCCATCACTGATAAAATTTCAGCAGCTTCTTTGTTTCCTGTTTTTGCTGTTTTTGAAACCCTTTGTTGTTGTTTCTCTAAACTGTCTAAATCCGCTAGTATCAATTCATAATTGATCACTGTGATATCTTCAATTGGATCTACTTTCCCATGAACATGCGTTATGTTTTCATCTTGGAAGGCACGTACAACATGACAAATGGCATCCACTTCTCGGATATGAGATAAAAACTGGTTTCCTAAACCTTCCCCTTGGCTTGCCCCTTTGACAAGACCTGCAATGTCCACAAACTCAATCATGGTAGGGACAGTTCGTTTTGGTTTGTAGATGTCAGCAAGACGGCTTAACCTTTCGTCTGGAACTTCCACAACCCCTGTATTGGGTTCAATCGTACAAAATGGATAATTCGCAGCCTGAGCGCCTGCCTTCGTGAGTGCATTAAAAATAGTCGACTTACCGACGTTTGGGAGACCTACAATACCACAATTCAAAGCCATATTGATAGGTTTTTTGGAAGGAAGCGCTAGGACAAGGAAAAATGTTCTCTTAGTTTTGAAATCCTGTTTCTAAATATACAGAAGTGAGAAGGTATACCGAAATTAGGATGACCATGGTATAAAATCCTAAATACAGTTTTCCGATCCGTTTCCAAGGGAACCTGTCTTCTAGTTGTAAAGTTTGGATGATCCATTCTGGTTTTGCATCCAAGGGAAGATCCTCTTCCCTACCAGCTTTTCTCCAGACATATTGTTTTTCCTCTTCGCTTAGTTCAAAAAAGGGCGAATCTTTTCCAAAGTCCAAAACACTGAGTAAAACCGAAGGAATTTCAAAGTATTTAAAACGAATGAGTCCAGAAAAACCAGTAAATATAGCAAGATAATTGATCACAACAATCAGGGGACTTGCCGTATAACGTGAGCTAAAGAGTAGATATAAGTAAATCACAAGAAAACTGATGGAAATCAATTTAGAAGTAGATGTGAGTTTCTGATACAGTTTTTGTTCTTTTAAAAAACGAGAAAAGGTTTCCGATTTTTTCATATTCTTTCTGTTTCTCGAAAATTGAAATTTGTTACAGTTGGCATTCGTTTCGAAAATGCAATGGGAAGTTCTGTTTCTACCATATGTTTTTGGCCTTCTAGGTCAGTAAAGGAAAATCGAAATGCATGGAGATACATACGTTTTTCAGATGATTCTTTTTTTCCATACACCTTGTCCCCAAGGATGGGAAAACCTAGAGAAGAAAGCATAACGCGAATTTGGTGCCGTCTTCCTGTCAGAATTTTTGCTAATCCAAAGGAAATTTTTTCTTTTGGATTAGTCTCGAGAATAGTGAATTCAGTAATCGCTTTTTTGCCACCACTGCGCACAATGGAGACTTGTTTGTTTCCATCTTTTAGGAAACATTCCATTCGGTGTTTTTCCCAATCCGGAATGCCTTCACAAAGAAAAAGATAGGTTTTTTCTGCTTCTTTGAGTATCTGATCTAATTCTAAATTTTTGGTTTTATTTTTTCCAAGAAACACAATCCCACTCGTTCCTAAATCAAGCCGATTGATTGTACGAAGTTCTGGAATTTGTAAATGGTTTGCCAACAAACGAGTGAAGTCCATTCGATTGGGATCTTTTGTTTCATGAACAGGAATCCCTTCTGGTTTGTCGGCTAACAAAAAATCCTCACACTCAAAGTAAACCCGAGTGGTGAAGTTGCCTTTTAACGGAATGAGTTTAGGCGGAGAAGTCAATCCAAAGCCCACCTAAACTTCGAATATTGATCACACCTTCTTCCAATAAAAGATATTGCCCTTTGATTCCCACAAGTGTGCCTACAACAGGTGTTTCCTTTGTGAGTTTTAATGATTTGATTTTGGAAGGATAGGACAGAATGGGATATTGGATCTCTTCTACCTTTGTTGTAGAAAGTCTCCTCCAAACTAACTTCTGTTTGGTATCCATTGGTGAAAAAAATTCATTTTTCTCCAAATGGTTTAAAAATTTTTCTGCTTCTCTTTTTAGATCCATTTCGTTTGGATCACCTGAAACCATTTTTTGCCAAGAGGTTTTGTCTGGTAAAAATTGGCTGAGGAAATGTTCTAAAATGCCAGCATCCCTTCTCGAATCCACTTCGAGAATCGGAATACCAAACCGAGCACCTTGGTCTACCCACCGATTGGTGATGGGATTTTCTTTTGTGATCCCTACTTTTAAACCACTCGAGTTAGCAAAATACACCACATGTTTTTTAAAACAATTTATATTCCCCCAACCTGAGTCTCGACAAGTTCCTTTGTGATGATGACAGGTTTCGGGACGTAAGATACACAAATCAGTTTCTGCTAAACTGGAAAAACATGTAAAACAATAACCTTGATTAAACGACTTTTTTGTTTTTTTGCCACAATGGATACAACGAATTTCATCGGTTGTGGAAAGGGTAATTTTTTTTCCAAGGAAAGTTTCTACAGGAATTTCAGATGTATGTTCTGTAACTGAAATCTCTTTTTGTTTTTTGTCTTCTGTGTACGAGGCATATTCCCAAAAATAAGAAACGGGAGCCGTTCCCCTGTGGGACATCTTTCTCACATAACCTTGGAAACTTGGCATGAATTAAAACGTAAATTCCTTCACTTCTTCTGGAAAAAAATCTTTATTCACTTTTACAAAATACAAGTGAGAGAGTTGTGGTATCTCAGCTTTCATATTCCAAACAAAAATGACGATGGTATTTTGGTATAAATAATGAGAGATTTGCCCTTTCGGTTGGAAAAATAAAGATAATTTTGAATCACCTTCCCCTATCAAAAATACACTCCCATTTAAGTTACGTGATTTTTCTTTGGAAACTTTGATTCGAATTTTCCCACTAGGATTCATATCTTCAGGATCTCTTCCTTCTGCAAATTCTCCATCATTTGATTGAGAGGAAGTATCCACTTGGATTGTCGCACCCGTTACATCTAAAAAATTACATGGGAAATCACCTGGCATACTCGGAAACTCATCCGAACAAGATTGGAAATTTGTTTCTTTCTCTTCAAACTTTGAGTATTGTGCCATCACTGTGGAACGAATGGTTGCATAGGCAACTGACTTGAGTACTTTGGCCGTTTTTTGTTTGGGAATGGTTTTCAGTTTGGTTTCAGAAGGATGGAGGCCAACCAAACCGAAACCAAACAGCGTGAAGATGAGCAAAAAATATTTCATATTGTTTTCCTTAGTATAATAAGTATGGCTTGATTCGCTTTTTTTCTTTTTCTTCCTCACCAAGATAGGTGTTATGAAATTCAGAATAGGTTTTTCCTTCACTTATGGAAGTTCGGAAATGATCATTTCCCCATAATTGGTCTACCCAATGGTTGGTGGAACCTTTACTCCATTTAAAATCATTTGGATACGTTTCTTTTAATAATCGAATGAGTTCATATGCGAGAAGCATTGGATCATAGTCTGGTCGAACTAAATTCATCCGAAGTCCTGAACAAATTTTTCCTTTGTGTGGACCAAAGGTTGGTTTGAAATAAACAGTGGAAAAATAATAAGATTTATTTCCAAGGGAACTGAGTTTTGTCGCAAGTTCTTCTGGATTTGTCATCCAAGGCGCACCAAAATAAACAAACGGTGCTTGTGTCCCACGACCCACAGATACATTCACACCTTCGAGAAGTACAAGAGACAAATAATTTCGTGCCGAATCCACCATGGGTAAGTTAGGTGAAGGAGTTGTCCATGGAATTCCAGTATCTTCAAAATACATATTCCGTTTGTAACCTTCTACTGGAATCACATTCAAATCCACGGATTCTTTTAAATATTCTTTATTATAAAATATAGCAGCTTCCCCAGTTGTCATCCCTGTGATGAGAAGGGATGGAAATTCTCCGGCAAAATTCAAATGCCTTGGACTCATCTTTTCACCCATGGGAGGAAGGTGCATCGCCACATGGATATGATCTAAAACGATGATTTTTGTTTTTGTATTTTTTAAAGCGTCCATCAATCGTTTGAGAACACTTAAGTATGTGTAACAACGCATGCCCACGTCTTGTACATCAAATAAAACATAATCAACTTCCCTTACCAAATCCCTTAATTCAGAATCTTTGATGCGGTAAATATGATACAAAGGGCGATTGAAGGTAGAATCCATTGTGACTGGAGTTTGGCTAAACTCTTCTTCTAGACCTAAAAACCCATGTTCCAGCCCAATCAAATGTTCTAATGTAATATTGTGTTTCTCAAAGGAAGATATGATTTTTTTTGGATTCGTTCCAATTCCAGAAGGATTGGTCGCAAGCATCACTTTTTTTCCTGCCATCGTAGGAAGGATTTTTTCGTAAAAAATGTCCTGAGACAAACGAACTTTGGAATCAGCTGGGTGAACACGGAATTGCGGAACCGTGTTTCCTTGGCAAGCAAGCACAAGAAACGCGAGAGAAAACCGAAAAAAGTAATTGGTCATGTAAGTATATGTTTCTATAATATAGCAAATCTTCAAGGAGAAATGTCCTTCATGCTTCATAGACTTCGAATTGCTCCCTTTACTGGGATTCTAGTCCTCACCATCTTGGCATGTGCTGGTTCCAATTCCGCGCAAAAAAATCCGTCTCTTCCAGACAATGTGGTCACTGCCATGGGAGAGGCCCCCATTTACCAAGGGGATTTGGCCCTTGCCCGCAATAAGGCGCTAAAAGACGCCAAACTCAATGCCATTCGTAAACTCGTGGGAGAACAAATCACAGAAAAATCTGGAGTCTCTGACGGACAATCCCTTGGTTCCAAACTCTACGGAAAAACCGATAGTTTTGTCAAAAAATATGACATCATCAGTGAAGAACAATGGAAACTCGACACACAAGACATGATCCGATTGAATGTTCGCTGTGAAGTGGAAGCAACAAAACTTTCCACAGCAGTGGACGCCCTTTTGGATGATGTGGGAAATCCCCGAATTGCAGTTCTTGTGCAAACAGTTGTGAATGGAAAATCCTATCCGATTGGATCGGCAACAAACATTGCAGAGGCGGAACTCATTGAAAAACTCCGCACCAAAGGCAACAAAGTTGTGGATAGTTCCCAACTCACTGCCCTACTCAAAAAAAATCCAAGCCTTGCTAAACTTGATCTCACTTCTGTGGAAGAAGGAAGTCCTCTTCTCACTCTTGCACAAGATTCTGGTGCAGAAGTATTGATTGTAGCAAAAGTCACAACAACAGACCAAAAACCAGTCGTATTACCTGGTGGCAAAAAAACAGATTTCCTCAGTTCTGCAGCAACTGGTCCGTATCGTATCATCCAGTTATGGGGAGACGGTAAAATTTTTGGATCAGGAAGTTTAGAAGGACGTGGTGCTGACATTACCCAAGAAGTTTCGAGAGAACAAGCGGTCAAAGACTGGGCCAATTTAGTGTCTGGCAAAGTGGGAAAACAAATCAAAGATGAATGGTTCAAACTCACAGAACAAAACACAGTGATTTTAAAATTCAAAGGTCTGGCTTTAGAAGATGCCATCAATTTCAAAAACGATTTGATGGAATACACTTCGGTCAAACAAATCAATGATCGCAAAACAGAGATGAATGGATCGGAATGGGAACTGACTTATCCTGGAAAAGAATCTATGTTTGCAGAAGAGTTGATGTATAAAAAGGACTCAAGTTTCCGTTACCTAAGTAGCAAAACTTTAAGTATCAATAGCTCCAAACGTGGTGTGGTGGAAATCGAATTTAAAAATAAATAAATTGAATTTCACATAAACCTGTTATGCCCTTGCAGAGAAAAACATTCGTATCTCTGCAGGGTCCAGAGGTTTTGCAAAATAACGTGCCACTTGTTTTTTTGCGATCGCTTCTTCCATTTCCTTGGTTAAATCATATCCAGTTAACAAACAATAAACGACATTTGGTCTTTCCGATTTTGCCTTTGAGATGAGTTCAAGCCCATTCATTCCTGGCATACGCATATCACTGATTACATATTGAATCACCTCTGACTCCAAAATTTCTTCCAATGCTTCTTCACCTGATTTGGCAACCAAGACATCAAAATCATTTCGGAACAAATCCCGAAACAAATGTAAATTCATGATTTCATCATCTACATACAGTAATTTTGGTTTTTTCACTAAAGAACCTCCGTCAATTTAGGAAGTTGGATCGTAATCTTTGTTCCCACTCCCCATTCGGATTTGATTTCCATGGAACCAGAATGTTCATTTAAGATTTTTGAAGCAATGGAAAGCCCAAGCCCCACACCTTTACCAGGTTCCTTTGTGGTAAAAAACGGAATCTCAATTTGAGATAAGTGTTCTTTTTGGATCCCGATTCCCGTATCCTCGATACATACGGAAACGACGTCACCCAAATTGAAAGTGGATATGAAAAGTTCACCTCCATTCTTTTCCATGGATTGGATGGCATTTGTAAATAGATTGAGAAATACTTGGTGGATTTTTCCAGAATTCCCACGGATACAAAGTTCTTCTTTGGCAAATTGTTTTTTCACATGGATTTTATCGCGTAAGGAATGAGACAGGATAACTAAACAGTTCTCTAACATCTCCTCTACAGATATGATTTCCTCCTGAGAATCACCACTCCTTGTGTATTGGTTCAGCCCCTTTACTATCTTTGTCGTTCGCTCCACTCCCACTCGAATCGCTTCTAAATATAAATTTATTTTTTCCGTTGAAATCCCAGATGATTCCAGAACATCCAGTAATCCATAATAACCACCGGTGATAAAATTGAGTGGGTTGTTTATCTCGTGAGCGATTCCTGCAGACAACAATCCAAGACTAGCCAGTTTTTCCGATTCTATCAATTGGTTTTGTCTTTCACTTAACTCACGTAAGGTTTTTTCTAATTTAGAGGTTCGTTCTTTTACTTGTAACTCTAGTTCCTGGTTAGAGGATTCCAATTTTCGTTCATATTCTAGGCGTTCTAATTCAGCTGCTATCCTACCTGAAAAAATTTGGAACAAGGTTAAAATCTGATTTTTATTTGGAATTTCTCGTTCAAATAACCCAACAATTAAACCCATAATTTCTTGTTTAGAATTGATCAGTGGAGTTCCAATATACCCATCAATTTTCATCTCCACTAAGAGATGGTCATCGGGAAAATGTTTTTGCACTTCTGTTGGGTAAAAACAAATCATATTTTCAAAAACATTGGCACAGGGAGTTCCTTCCAAACTATAATCGAAATTTTCAACCAATTGCCCTTTTGCGACAAGGGAAACGGTTCTCGACTTATAATTTTCTTTATCAAAAAGACCTATAAAGGTATAATCAGCTCCTATCACTGTACAAAGTTTTTCCGTGAGTCGATTTAAAAACTCGTTTCCATAGGTATTGGAAACTGCTTCAATAATTTCTGATAATAAATCACCCGTTAACATAGTATGTGATTATGATTGGATCAAAAACTAAAAAACAAAGGTCATTTTGAAGTGTTATCCGTTTCTTTCACTTCATTCCCTTCCTTTGGTTCGCTGACCAAAGGTAATTTGGTTTGGTTGACATCCAGAAGTGGTCCCAATTCATAAATATTATTATACCCATAGGCTTTGAGGGAATTGTAAGTAGAAAGATTGAGAGAAGCAGCTGGGCTTTTGGCAGCAAATGCCTGTTCGTTTCCCTCAAAATTATTATTACAATAAATCAATATTTTTGCTTTTGGTTCTGGAATCACAGTTGCTAAACTATCTTTGGTAAACTCAGTAAATGGTAAATTAACAGCACCTTTGATGTGCAATAACTTGTAACGATTTTCACTTCGCGCATCCAATACGACAACACCCTCTTCTGTCATCATTTTTAAAAACTGGTCTTCTGTTAGACGGTGAGTTTCCCGTTCTGATTCGGAACGATTCACAATTTTTTTGAACTGGCTATAGTCGATGAGACGGTTGGGGATAGGCTCCACTTTGGGTTTTTTGGTTTGTTTGGAAACTGGTTTTGCTACCAAAGAAGATACAAATAAACATAGGATCAATACTAGAACTCGTTTCATCCAATTACCCTTCCTGAAAACAGATCGAGTATATCTTAAAAATCAGTAGGAACTCAAACCTTTTTTCGACTTGCCAGGGGATTTATCCGGAATTGAGTGAAAGGAATGAGTACATTACGCGCTGTTATCAAAACAAATAAAGGAGAAATCCGAATCGATCTCACTCCTGACAAAACGCCGAATACGGTTGCCAACTTTGTCAACCTGGCCCAAAGAAATTTTTACAATGGTTTAAAATTTCACCGTGTCATCGCTGATTTTATGATCCAAGGTGGTTGTCCCCTAGGAACAGGAACAGGTGGCCCTGGTTACAAATTTCGCGATGAGTTTGATTCTAGTTTAAAACACAATAAACCAGGAATTCTTTCCATGGCAAATGCGGGACCTGGAACCAATGGGAGTCAATTTTTTATCACACATGTGCCAACTCCTTGGCTTGATGGAAAACATTCTGTCTTTGGTGCTGTGGTAGATGCATCCGACCAAGAGGTAGTGAATCGAATCCAACAAGGTGATATGATTGAATCCATTACCATTGAAGGAGATGCTTCAGGTGTGTTTGCCGTGGCAAAACCATTTTTGGATGAGTGGAATCAAATCCTCGATTCTAAAAAATAAAACTTGTCATTTTTTTGACCTCCATCCTAAGTCTAAACACTATGAAAGAGGTCAAAAAAACAAAACCAATCGTCCAAATCAAAATGGCTTCGAGGACTATTTTCTCCTTGAAACCAACAAAAGTAAAACCGTCGAAAAAGATCTATTCCCGAAAAGGTAAAAGTGACCATTCGGGAATTCCTTTTTTCATTCCAACTTCTCTTTCGATCTAAATAACAATCCTACAATCGTTCCATCTCACTCCAAGAGTCACGATGGAGTTCCTCTTCTTTCCCTAAATCCACAAACATCAAACGTTCCAACTCTGTATTTCTTTGTTTGGCCAAACTAATGTATTGAACGCGATCCTTTCTTAAGGCAAAAAGCTCGTGGAAGGTTTCGTCATCATGAGTCAAAAATAAATGTTTCGCTCGTTCAGCAGCATAGGACCTAGTTCCCAAAATTTTTAACACATCTCCACCAAGCTTCACAGCAGTTTCTCTTGTTTCTCGATAGATCAAATCCAAACCCATTTCTTTTAGTTCGTAGGCTTCCTCTCTGTCACCTACCCGAGCAACGATTTGGATTTCTGGATAATGTTGTTTTACATTCCGAATGAGTTCCTGTTGTTTTTCAGGATGGTCAAGAGCAGCGACTAAAATTTTAGCATGTTCTAAACCAACATTTTCCAATAGTTCCAAACGCGTGGCATCTCCAAAAAATACTTTAAAACCAAACCTTCCTAACATCTCCACACGATCCGCATCATAATCTAAAATCGTAATGCCAACACCATTGGATCGTAAAAATCGACCCACCATATTGCCAAAACGTCCAAATCCACAAATGATGACTGGATTTTCTTCTTTCTCAATATTCCCATTCGTTTCCTTTTTTGGCGTCTTTGACTGTAAGGAAGAAAAAATTGTTTTTTCGTATAACAAAAGCAATATGGGTGTACAAGCCATGCTTAAGGCAACACATGCTACTAAAATCACAATGGTTTCTTTCGCAAAAATTCCAAGTCCTTCGGAATACCCAAACAAAACAAACGAAAACTCTCCTACTTGTGACAAAGCAAGAGACATGTATAAATTTTGATCAAATGGAAGTTTAAATAGAGAACCAAGTAGAAACAGAACCAAAGCTTTTACCAAAATCATACCAAATACAATGCCAAGAATTTGGAAAGGATGTTCCAATACAACTGGTAGGTCCATAGAAGCACCCACACTTAAAAAAAATAATCCTAATAACAAACCTTTAAATGGTTCAATATTACTTTCGAGTTCATGTCGGAATTCACTACTCGCAAGGACCACACCCGCAAGGAATGTTCCCAATGCAGCGGAAACTCCCACAGCTCCCATTAAAACCGATATGGCTATCACAAGTAACAAACTTGCTCCCGTAAATATCTCGCGACTTCCTGATTTCGCAATCAAACGAAACAGAGGACTTAATACATACCTTCCTATCAAAATGATTCCTAAAATGACAAAAAGGACCACAAGTGTTTTTTGATACGCCGGTAAATGTTCTACCAAGGAATGCCCATGTTCACCACCCACCGATTCTCCTTCACTTAACATGGGAAAGATGGCAAGAATTGGAATGACAGCCATATCTTGGAATAATAAAACCGAAAAGGAAGCCTGACCCGAAACTGATTTCATCAATCCCTTTTCTTTTAATGTCTGCAGTACGATTGCTGTGGATGATAAGGACAATATGAGACCTAAGGCAAGTGATGCTTTCCAAGAGAATTGAAAACAAACTGCAATCACAAAAACAAAAATGGTAGTGAGAATCAGTTGTAATCCACCAAGACCGAGTAACCAAAACTTCAATCGCCAAAGCAGGTTTAGTTCCAACTCAAGACCGATGGCAAATAACATCATGACAACACCAAATTCTGCAAAATGTAAGAGGTCTTTTCCTTCTGTTCCCACAAAACCAAATACAAAAGGGCCTATCACAATTCCTGCGACCAAATACCCTAGCACAGATCCTAATCCCAAACGATTGGCAATCGGCACCATAATGATGGCACTTGTCAAATAGATGATTGCTTGAATGAAAAAACTGGCTTCACCCATGGTTTGCCTCTAAGTTGTTTAAAATAAAATTGCGATAACGAATGGATTCTTTTTGAAACTCTTCTTCCCGTAAGTGAAACGTTCCTTGCACAAGGAATGGTTTATGGTAGTCCATTTGACACAACTCGGCAGTCCTTTGGAAAGGCAATAGGAATTCCTCAATCAAATGACCGTGGAAACCTTCCTTCGTATATGCGACTTGAGATCCTCCCGTTGTGATGGCTTGGATCCATTTTTTTCCTTTTAATGCATTTCCATTTATGCCATAAGCCCAACCATCTTCCAAAACAGAATCAATCCATTGTTTCATAAGAGGAGGACAACTGTACCAATACAAAGGGTGTTGGAATAGTATCACATCATGATTGAGTAGTAAAGATTGTTCTTCTTTTACGTTGATTGTAAAATGAGGATATAGTTCATATAAATCACGTAAGGTGATGTTTTCCGATAATGGAATCGAATCTAATAACATTTGGTTGGCCTTGGACCTTTCCAAATATGGGTGTGCTAACAAAACAAGAATCTTCACCATACAAGATAAAGGAACAAAGTTGGATTATGGAAGCAAACAATAAATTAATGATTTCAATTGACCAATTCCAAAAATGAGGAAGAGTCGTCTCCAGTGCTTCCATTATTTCTGAATTTTCCGAACCAAAGAAAAAAACTAGTTTTACTTTGTTTGAGGTATATGCAGTTAGAATTTTGGCCGAGCTTACTCTTTTATCTTCCCCTTGTTCCTTACCTAATTATTTTGAGTTTACGTTACCGAGGAATTCGGTATCTAACAGCGGTGAATCCTGGAATCCTTGCCTCTGGCATTGCTTCCGAATCCAAATCTGAAATCCTTAATTTAATTCCCAAACGTTTTGTGACCAAATCACTTTTGGTGAAAAAAGAAAATTACGCAAACATAACATTCATTCAAAACTGGATGAATACGAATTCTATTCGATATCCCATAATCGCCAAACCTGACAAAGGTGAACGAGGTTTTTTACTGCATAAAATCAATTCTAAAAAAGAGTTAAAACAATTGTTCCTAACCTATCCCATTGATTGGTTGTTACAAGAGTATGTAAAAGGACCTTTTGAAGTGGGAATTTTTTACTATCGCCTTCCCCATCAATCGAAAGGAAACATATTTTCCATCACAGACAAAGTGTTTCCAACACTCACGGGGGACGGCGTGTCTACAATCGAAACCTTATTGGAAGAGCACCCACGTTACCGGTTCCAAGTGGAAACTCACAAAAAACACAATTTTTCCCAATTACAAAAAATTCTCCCCCAAGGAAAAACTATCACGATAGGATCAATCGGAAATCATATCCAGGGTTGTATGTTCCAAGATGGGGAATCTTACCGTAACAAAACTCTTGAAACTCAGATCATTCAGATTGGTGACAATACCAAAGGATTTTATCTTGGAAGGTTCGATATCCGTTTTTCCAATCCGAAGGATTTTCAGAATGGAAAACATTTCAAGATCATTGAACTAAATGGTGTGACAAGTGAATCTACGAATCTCTATGATCCCAAGTTTTCGATTTTGCAAAGTTATTCGATACTCTTTCGGCAATGGAAAATCATCTATCAAATTGGTTTTGCCAATTTCCAAAATGGAATTCCCTTATTTCCCTACCTCGAGTTATTCCGATTAATCAAAGACCATAGTGAATATAGAAAAAATTTGAGCTCTATTGGATGAAATCTTTGAGATAAGGGATTTTGTTTCGTTCGTAATATAAAAGATAAATCGAAAACAATAATATAATGACACCAAGTCCAAACAAAAGGCCACCATCTCCCATTACCACAATGCCTAAAAAAACAAAATGAGATAGGATAGCACCTAACATCAAATTGAAAGCAAATAAAGCACCAAGCCAAACCAGATTCGGAAACAGTAACAAAGTGACACAAATAGTTTCTAGAACGGCAAGTCCAAGTCTCCCCCACGGCTCCATGGCAAGAGTCGTGAAGATGTATATCGATTCCTCAGACCCCGTATACTTAAAATACAAGGTTTGTCCTATGATGAGAATGACAAGAATTCGAATTAGATGAAACAGAAAGGGATGGAATAAAATGGATTTTATCATATTATATTTCGTCGCCAAGTAAGATCGATTTGATTTCAGAAAACCTTGTCCAAGGAATGAAATGGCTGCCCCCACTAATGAGATGGGTTTTGTGACTTCCATCATAGGAAATCGATTTTAAATAGTTTACATGTTCCCTGGGAACAATTCCGTCCTCTTCTCCATGGATGGATACTACAGAAATTTTTGTTTGTCTCAAATCTTCTTTCATCAATTCCAACTCCGATTTCAATGGAAACATTTCTTCATTACTGCGCACCCAAGAATTTGGTAAGAACCATTGGATATACGTTTTTTTTGCTAAATAGTTGTAGCTCTTTAGTTCTTCCCAGTTTGGGTCAATTGGCGCAGAAAGTAAAACCACTTTTAATGTAGAAGGGATTCTGTTTTGCAATAAAATCGCAACTTTGAATGCAATCGGCCCTCCATAGGAATGGCCAAGGATCGTGATCTCTTGGAAGGAAAGTTTTTTTTGTTCCAAAAAGATTTGAATCATTTCCGAAATGGCTTTCGCTTGGAGTCTTAGGTTAGGAACAAATGGATTTTGGTATGACTTACCAAATCCCAATCGATCAGGCGCCAACATACAATATTTTTGTTGCAAATCTTCCTCTTTTAAATACATAGAAAAATCTGCACCACTGCCAGGAGAACCATGAATGAAAACTAAAAGTTTTTGTTTCGATAAACAAACATTATTCGAAACAAATATCTCTCCCTGTTTTGTTTGAATGAATTGAGTTTCTAAAACCTCTTTTCCTACTTTTGGATACAATTCAATCGTATTTGTACTGATATAAATGAGACAAGAGAACAAAAGAAAAATGATCATCCAAAGCAGGTAAGGATATCGAATTTTCTTCACAGAATTTCGCTCCACCCACCTTCCTTAATAAAATAGAGCTCCTGTTTTGTACATCCTTTGGAATAATTCATTTGGTTCTTTGGGATGAACTTCACTCACATACTCAGGCAAAAAACCTTTTACGAGAAACATTTCGATATCGGCTTTGTTTTTAATGGAAACAAACCCTCTCGATTCACATTCAAATACTTTTTGTACTTCTTCATACAAATCACGTGATATATTTACTTCTCCTACAATTCCACCACTTTCGAGTCGACTGGCTGTATTCACCGTATCACCCCAAACATCATACGCAAATTTATCACTTCCCACAACACCTGCAACCAAAGGCCCCATATGGATTCCCAATCGAATTTCCCAAAACTCTCTACCTTGGAGGGAATGGATTTCTTTTTGTTCTGCCATATATGTTTGGAATGCCAATCCACATAACACCGCGTCAATGGGATTCGAGTCGTTTTCATTTGGAATTCCACCAACAGCCATATAAGCATCCCCAATGGTTTTGATTTTTTCCATTCGATATTCTTTACAGATAAAATCGAAAGCGCGAAAGATTTGATCGAGTTCATGAACCAAATCTTCGGCATTCATGTTTTCTGCAATTTTGGTAAAACCAACCATATCACAAAAAAGTACAGATGTTTTTTCATATCGTTTCGGAGTGACCCTTGCTTCTTTTTTTAATTCATCAGCAATCGGTTCAGGTAAAATATTAAGAAGTAATGCGTCTGATTTTTTACGTTCTATATTTAAATTTCGACTTAGGATAAAAATCAAAAGACCTGTCAAAATTTGTACAAATAAATAATTCCCACCAGCATCTAAGTAACGATCCATCTCGTTTTCATAACCAGTTACCCAATCTTTATGAAAATATTCTACAATATAGAGGGAAGCTGAGACTCCAATATAAAGGGTATACACGAACCAAATGTTATGATTACGAATGAGGATTAAGGCAATGACAAGGGAAGGAATTAGATAATAATGATTTCCCCCGAAGGATCCTCCATTAAAAAACCACATGGAAGAAAGGTAAAACAAAATGGTTAAATTGAATGGCCAATACAAAACAAAATAAATACTTTTCACTCGACTGAGGTAATACATGGCAAGCATGAGTAAACCGGAGCCAATATTTAGAGAGATTAAAATCTGAAAGTTTTCTAAATATAAAACACCGAAAACGCCAAGTAAGTTTAATAAACCATTGATAAGAGAAACTGTATTAAACAGTCGGTGTTCCAGAGAATGTTTTTTAGGATCTCCGAGAAAGAGGTATATCCATTTCATTGTAATTCAAAATTATGCCAATAAAAACTATACCGATTCAACCTTTTTTCAAAATGATTGTTTTCGTTTTAGAAGATTTCCCACGTTTTACTTGCATAAAATTGCAGTTAAATGATTTTTGGTGGATTCCAAATCCAGTTGCTGAAGAGAAAACAGGAATCCAATTGAAACTGAAAATAAAACTATCTCTATTCTTAATCGGGAATCTATTACTAACGGGTTCTCTTTTCCCCGAAACAATCATTTTAAAAACTGGAAAAACATATTTTGGAAGAGTGATCGACCAAAATAAAGATGTATTAAAATTGAAAGAAAATAATGGAAACATTCTAGAATTTCAAAAAAGCGAAATTTTAAAAGTAACCTATAAAGATTTAGATACAAAAGAAATTAAACAAATCATAGAAATCGAAACCAAAAAGAATCAAACTTCCGAAATCCAAGAGAAGGGAATAAAAGAGAAGTTTGACTTGGATTCAAAAAAACCAAATCAAACCTTTTCTTCAAACGAAACGTCACCTCCTCTAGCTCAAAAAAAAATTCGGTGGGAAGTAGTGGCTCGCTCGGCCGTATTACCGGGCTTAGGTCAATACCATTGGAACGAACAGGTATGGGGTTCAGTGTATCTCATTGCTTTTTTAGGTGCGGCCGTCAATTACAACCATGCCTGGAATCAGCATAAGGACGCTAAGGAAGCGTATCAAAACGATTTTCGTTCCTTAGTGATCTTAAGTTCTGGAAATTCTGGTTTTCTTCTCAATCTCATCGATAAAAACAATTTAGCAACGGAATATCGAACAACAGGGAATGCAGTCAATGCAGCATCCAATATCGTGATCGGAGTTTTCCTTGTCAGTCTAATCGATTCATTCTTGTTTCGTGCTGATAAAAAAGAACCTTCTGTATCATCGAATGCAACAAGGCCAGGTATTTATCTAAACACGGAAATGAATCAAACGCAGAGGCAATCTCTCAATTTGCAGGAATCAAGAATCACTTCTGGAAGTGTAGAATGCAAACTTGGTTACACTTGGGTATTTTAATAATGAATGATAAGAATTTAAAAAAAACCAGTTTCGTATGTTTATTTCTGTTTTCCCTTGTATTAGGATTCCATTGTCGAGTGAATCCCAATCCGAAAGGCAGTCTTTTGGATCCCTTCACTGCAGAAGGACTGCTATCAACTCTAATCTACAATGACAGCCTCAATCCAGGTCCTACTCGAGATTGGACAACCATCACTTCTCCGTTTGGAACTACGGATCCGATAGATTCAGCGTTGTTTGACCAAATTGGTGCAACAACCTATTCGATTTATATCAGAAATACAAACTTATCCACTAGACTCTATTCGAGTACGAATGGAATCAGTTATTCTCAGTTAGGTGTACAGATCAATAATACGAATACAAATATTTTTGCAGCTTTCACTGGTCGATCACAGCTATCGAATTATCATTCGTTAAATTTAGGAGGAGCATGGACTGCAAATGCCCTCATTTCTGGTTTTTGTATGATCAAGTATAACACTGCAAGTGCATATATACTGGGAGACGGATTTGTAGACAGAACCATCGATTCCGGAAATTCCATAAACACGATATCAAATTCCCCAGCGTATCCATCTCGCACTTCCGGGTCCTGCCTATATGCAAATGGAAAAGCCTATTTACTCGGCGGAAAAAACGGATCGTCGAATCTATTTGATTTATGGGAGTCAACGGACGGAATCAGCTGGACTCTCATTACAGATAGAGTCAAACAAACATCAGGTGGTGGAATCAATCGTCCTTGCAATGCCATCCAGGATACAAACGATATCAGTGTCCTTGGGATGGTTTACTCCGATATGACAACATATAAATTTCACATTGTCTTTAACAATTTGGCCCTTTTGCAAAGTAATGATGGGAAAACATGGACATGTACCAATCCAAGTCTCAATTTTAACTCTGGATTCAATTCCATTGTGAACAGAGCCGTTTTGATAGGAAAAAGACTTTTTGTCTATGGCCAACCAGACAATGTATATACCGATTTGGAATAACTAAGCCTAGTCTTAATAACAATTCTTCCTACCACTTTTGATTGTATCCAATTTGATTCAAAAAAAATCACGACTGTTGACAAATGGTTGAAAATGATTACAATCGTTTCCCTATGGAAGTAAATGCAAAAAAAGCTCTGGCGACCTTAGATAAGGCAAGAGAAGAAAAACAAAAAGGATCCTATGAAAGAGCTCTGACTCTGTATCGAGAATATTTATCCATGGTGGATCCTTCTTTTACCCATGGGGTTTGGTTTTCGATGGCTGAAATCTTTTTTGAAACCAATCGGCACAAGGATGCCTTAGTTCACTGTGAGAAGGCACTAGAAATCATGAAAGAATTTACACCTGCCTTAGAACTTAGGATTAAAATTCATAAACGATTAGGAAATGAAAACCTAGCTCTCCAAGACAAAAAAAACTTAGAAACATTGGAAAGAATCGAAAAAGCAAAATGGGATGATCCAAACCATTATTATCATTTTAAATAAACGGATGTAACCTGATTCCAATTCACCGAATCAAACATTCGCTTTCACAACAAAACTATCCAGCTATTGGAATCCTGCCAAAGTATCTAATTCCTATATCTATTCCTATCAATATCCAATCGCATTCACAGGTTCTAAATCACAAGCATCGGCTTGTAAAGAAGCTGTGAGTGCTGGATTCAAACTGATACCTTGCAAGGCAGAATTGGGTTTATTGCAATTACTGACTTCAACCAATTGACTTGTGAAAAAACTGGCGTATTGGATTTCGATTAAGGCAAAATTTGTAATTTCTTTTTTGCATTTATCAAAAGACTCCATCGTGTAATAGGTTCTGTCTCCTATTCTTGTGATTGCTTCGAATAGATAAGGTCCATTGATTAGCCCAGAAACGGAATCAAGAGTTGTCATACTAGCAGTTTCATTACTGTATTGTTTTAAACGAATGTATGCATTTTCTGTACAACGAATTGCCATACACTGACCAGAATCAACTGTCATAAATGATGTTATCGACGAACTGATCCCCAAACCAGATAAATCCGTTGTTCCACAGGCACCAGCACTTGCGGTATAATAACATAAGGCGTTAGCAGATGTAGATTGTGTTTTTAATACCTTACCTGTGAATCTAAGTGAACTAGTTGTTTGGTTGGAACGAAAATATTGAGTCCCACCAGACGTAACCATTAAATCTACATAGTCTGTAGTGGAAGGTAAATTGAAATTTGCACTAGTGGTAGGCGTTGTAAAAGAAGAGATTGCAGATGACTCTCTTTGGCATGTATAATTGGAATTTGAACTAGATGAGGAATTAAATGAGGCAGACAAGATTCCCAAAAAACTCACAAAACCTAAATTATTCCGATGTTCTTGGAGTTCTTTTTTTGCTTCCTCACCTCTAATGCCAAACGGGGAAAAGAAATTAGTACAATTTGAAAAAAATAGAAAAATCAAAAAAGAGAAAATAATTTTTAACATAGATTATCTTCGTCTTTCAAGTGTTAATCTGTCAAACATTTCTCGTTAGGCGAATAAAAAAAGCCCCTCCTCAAAGTTTCCTTCGAGAAGAGGCAACCGTCTTTAAGGCAACTCTTGCCTTTTACGACCTTAAGTGTTATTCAAAAGTCGTAATACAGAATTTGGTCTGAGGCTGGCTTGCGCTAGCATTGCCGTACCGCTTTGCACGAGAATTTGTTTCGTCGTGAGCGCTACCATTTCCTCAGCCATATCTGCGTCCCTAATCCTTGATTCGGATGCTTGCATATTTTCGTATGCACCCATGAGGCCTTTAGCAGTACTTTCGAGCCTATTTTGGTAAGCTCCCATATCTGCTCTCTGCTTCATGATCTTGTTCAAGGCGAAGTCCGCTTTGGCAATCGCTTCATCAGCTTTTCCAGGTGTGGAAAGTGCAATTTTAATTGCCCCTTCTGACATCTTAAGAGCCTTCGAAGTCATAGTTCCAATGTAGAAACGCTCTCTTTGCCTTGCGTTTGCTCCCATGTGAAACCACATCGATGCTTTCGTTGACTTTCGAGCGAAGTCTCCGTCAAACAGTTTCATTTTATTGAACTCTGCTTGCGAAGCAATTCGATCGATCTCATCCACCAGCGCAGATACTTCTACCTGCACGAGTTGCCTGTCCTCCGGTGTGTAGATTCCGTTCGAAGTCTGGATCGCTAAGGTCCGGATTCGTTGGATGATTTCAGCCGACTGGTCGAGGAAACCCTCTGCAGTCTGGATGAAACTGAGTCCATCTTCCGTATTCCTTTCCGCCTGACGTAAACCACGAATTTGTGTTCGTAGTTTTTCCGAAACAGCAAGACCAGAAGCATCATCACCGGCAAGGTTAATCCTTTGCCCAGTGGAGAGGTTCCTCATGGTCTTATCTACATCCCATTGTGTAAACTTGAGAGCACGATGTGATTGGATCGCACTCATGTTGTGATTGATAATCATTGGCCTACACTCCTTTGTGTATTGCCAAGAACGGTATGTATTTCGTTCTTAGCCGGACAATCCCTGTCCGGTGTCAAGGATGAGCTTTCATTTTGCCACCTGGCAGGGGAAAGCCGGCTGATTATCTAATTACAACTCTTCAGTTACACTAACCACTCACTTCGTTAACTAATGTTAACGGAGGAGAGAAAGAACTCCTTGTGGACGAACATTCGCCTGAGCTAACATAGCAGTTCCAGATTGAACTAAAATCTGGTTCTTTGTGAAAGCCACAGTTTCTTCTGCCATATCCGCATCACGGATCCTAGACTCGGAAGCTTGGGTATTCTCATAAGCGTTCATGAGCCCTTTTGCAGTATGCTCAAGACGGTTAAAGTAAGCACCTAAGTTTGCTCTTTGTTTGCTAATACGTGTTAACGCAGCATCCAAAGTTCCGATCGCATCATTTGACTTATCAGCAGTTGACAAAGACAAGAGCTCTCCACTTTGACCTTTAAGATTAAGTGCACGTGCAGTCATTGTTGCAATGAACACTCTTTCTCTTTGGTGCATGTTTGGTCCCAAATGAAACCACATGGAAGTTGCTCTAGATCCACGAGCAAAATCACCTTGAAGCAAATTCATTTTATTGAATTCAGCTTGCGAAGCAATTCTGTCCACTTCGTCGATAAGTTGTGACACTTCGACTTGGATCATTTGTCTGTCTTCTTCAGTATAAATACCGTTAGACGATTGAATTGCAAGAGTTCGAATTCTTTGAATGATATCATTCGATTCTTGCAAAAAGCCTTCCGTTGTTTGGATAAGGCTCATACCGTCTTCGGTATTTCTTTCTGCTTGTCTAAGACCATTCACTTGCGTTCTCATTTTTTCCGAAACGGCAAGGCCTGATGCATCATCACCTGCACGGTTGATTCGCATACCTGAGGAGAGTTTTTCCATATTCTTGGAGACTTCCTCGTTTTGGAACTTGAGAACGCGATGTGAGTTGATCGCGGCTAAATTGTGGTTTATGATCATTGGTTTCCTCCTTGAAACTTGATCTGGCAAACGAGAGAATCCCTTCTCTCGCTTTTTTTTGTGTCTGGCTTTCAGGCCCCATTGGTGCCTAAAATTTCTATTTATTCCCTTAGTATGTCGGTACTTGGATAGAAGAAATTAATTTGAAGAAATTGGGTAGTTTTTGGAGGATTCTGAGGAAAATTGCCGTTTTTGGCAATTTTTGGCGACTTTAGCGTTTTATTTTTTTTAAAAAAAATTCTATTTTTCCCAATACGATCATCGGTATTTCTCCATTTTCCATAAGCAAATTTTGAAAAAGGGAGAAAATCCGCGGGGAATCCCCTAAACTAGCGGGTAGCGAGGGGAGAAATCGAATTCCATTGGTAAACTGGATTCGAATTTCCTGAAAATTGATGTTCGATGGATTTGATTTCTCTGAAATTCTCAAAAAGACTTGCATTTAACGCACGTAAGGTTTGATCCATGGCTTGGATCCTACGTTTGTTTAAAACCTCTTCCGAATCTTTAGGACCAGTATCTGTTCCACCAGTGTAATAGGTGATCGTGTCAACAGGTGCATTGGGATTCTCTTCTTCTGAGTCGGCAGCCTCACCTTCTGATTTAGTGCGAGGAAGCCGGTATTTTTCCATGATTGCTTCTAATTTACTTGTGTTCCAATCGATCACTAGTTTTTGATTTTTGTCGATAAACCAGGATTGTTTTAACGCAAATCGAATGTCCAAAAGTTTTTTTGGTGAAAAGAGTTTTCCATCTTTTGCCAGTGCTTCCACAGAATCAAAGTAAGGTGGAGCACCTACTTCCCCTACGATTTGGTAAATGAGAGGACCTGATTCGTTTTGTTTTAAAACCTTACGATGGATGGGAATTTGTTCCCCTTCTCCATTGGAAATATAAATCACAATGGGTTCTCTATGGTCGAAAGAAGGATAAGAATACAATTGGAAAGGTACAAGCAGGCGAAATGGATTTTGTTCTGCTAAAATGAAAAAACTAAAAAAGAGGAGTAAACTAAACCAAGAACCAAATAAAAAGATAAAATCGCGAGTGAGTTTGGTTTCCCCCGTTCCAATTTGATAAAAACGACGAGAAACAGTTTTTAAAAATTCCCAATATTTTTTTAGTACTTCTTTAATCTTTTGCAGATGCGTATTCATGAATTCCTTTAATCACACTCCGAGCAATTTTCTTTTGGAAGGTTTTATCTCGCAGTCGTTTGCTTTCTTCAGGGTTTGTCAGATACCCCATTTCCACAAGTACAGCAGGCATTAGGCTTCCTCGCAAGACGGAAAAATCTGCCTTTTTCACTCCCCGAGACGGAATTTCGGGACTGAGATCCTTTTCGTATTGTTCGGCTACCGCATCAGCTAATTTTTTAGAGCGCCTTTGGGTCACACTGGAAAGCATTTGAGACTGAATTTGGGAGACCACTGGATTTTTGTGTTTTCCGATGTATCGATTTTCTAAGAGAGCTATTTCTCTCGCAGTTTCCGTACTCGGGCTTTGGGAAAGGTAATAGACCTCAAACCCAGCCGCTTTTTCGGAAAGAGACGCATTACAATGAAAGCTGATAAAGATCACATCCCTTGTATCTGACAACACACGGTTCGCAAATTTGGAGCGGTCTTCGAGTTCCACAAAACGGTCATCTTTTCTTACCATCTCCACCCGAATTTCGGGATAGTATTTACGTAAGTACAAATAGGTATAACGGGCAACACCAAGGCTTACCTCTTTTTCAAAATACCCCGTTGTGTCCGAAGTCCCAGGATCCTTTCCTCCATGGCCCGCATCGATGACAATGGCTTTCACACCCAAACTCCGTTTCGGAACCGTTTCCTTGGGAATGAGAACGAGTAACTCACCTTCCTTAAATTGGTAACGCACATCATAGGCAATTAAATTGAGAAGGACTGCTTCTACCATATCGAGTGGAAGATACACTTCGTCCTCTTTTTTCAAAATGGCTTTGGGGAGTTTGTAAATTTTTCCATCTAAGGTATAAAAGCTACTGCCAATGCGAAATTGGAGATTCCCTTGGGGAGTATAAATCCCACCGACACTTGTATATTTTTTAAGTTTCGTGGAGAGTTCTGGTAGAATTGCCTTTAAGTCAGAAAAGGCAACGTAGTTTCCCTTCCCGTAGAGCGGAAGTTTGGCGACTTCTGCGACTACGAGACTTGGGAAAACAATCAGTAAAAGAAGAATTAATCTTTTTTGAAAAAAGAAAGGATTCGTTTCCAAATCGATTGGTTCTTTTTTTTGGATTGTTTCACTTCGTTGATATCGAAGAGATTCCGTCTTGGATCATTCTTTTGATAGGACTTGCCTTGTTGGTTTTTCTTGTGCCCAGGTTTGCCCTTACCATCTTTTGTATGATGCCCATGTTTGAATTCATGGTGGGTCATCTTTGCTGGGTGTTTGTGATCACTTGGGTGTCCATGACTATGGCCATCTGGATGAGACATTTTTGCTGGTGGGTGTCCCCCTGATTTTCCTTTGTGTCGGCTTCTGTCACCTGACCGGTGTTCGCCTCTTTCTCCACCACGTTCCCCACGTTCTGTGCGACGAGGTTCGTCTCCCCGTCTTGGTTTTCCTCCACGCCCACCTCTTTGTTCGCGGTCTTGGTATTTTTTTTCACCAGGAATCACTTCATCGGCAAACACAGGAGTAAATTCACCTTTAGGGAATTCTAAATACTCTTCTCTGATTTCCCCCACAGGGATTTTCGAGTTGAGATACTTTTCAATGCGTTCGAGTTCTGTATAATCGGTTTCGGAACAAAGTCCAATCGATTGTCCTTTTCTTCCCGCACGGGCTGTACGACCAATTCGGTGCACATAGTTTTCCGCATCTTGGGGAAGGTCATAATTATAAACAACATCGATGTTTTCGATGTCAATCCCACGAGAAGCAACATCTGTCGCAATGAGGTATTTGTATTTCCCTGCTTTAAAATCACGTAAGAGTCGGATTCGTTTTTTCTGGTCCAGTTCCGAAGAAAGTCCCGTCGCAGTGATTCCGTACTTACGTAAGACAGAAACAATTTTTGGGATATTCATTTTGTAGTTTGTAAAAATGATCCCAAGGCCTTCGATTGGATAGTTTAACAAAGAATTGACGAGGTAAGGAAGTTTTTCTTCTCTTCCCAAATGCAAAAGGGTTTGGTCGATCCGCTCTGTAATGACTTTTTCCGGATTGATATGAACTTCGATGGGTTCGTTCAAATACCGGCTGGCAAGTCGTACCACTTCGTAACTGAGTGTGGCACTAAAGAGTAAGGATTGTTTTCTGTTTTTACATTTGTGGAAGATGTATTTGAGGTCTTGGACAAACCCCATATCGAACATTCTGTCCGCTTCATCCAGGATCACAACTTTGATATTTTCCAAAGAGAGTCCATGGTTTTTCACAAAGTCAATGAGTCGTCCTGGGGTCGCCACAATGATACATGCTTTGTTTCCGAGTGCTTGCTCTTGGGATTTGTAATCGGTTCCTCCAATGATGGTGGCAACTCCGAAGTCTGTGAACTCTAATAATTTTTTTGCTTCTTCTGCGATTTGAATCGTGAGTTCTCTTGTGGGTGCAAGGACAAGGGCATATGGAAGTGCTTCCTCTTCCTCTGCAGAGAGAAGTCTATGCAAAGTGGGAAGTAAAAAGGCCATCGTTTTTCCGGTTCCGGTTTGGGCAAGACCAGTGAGGTCATGTCCTTCCATGGCGAACGGGATGGACTTAGCTTGGATGGGTGTGAGCTCTGTGTAACCGATTTTGTCTAAGGCTTTCTTTAGAGACTCGTGGAAAGGTAATTCATTAAATTTCATATTGGATTTCAGTGTGTTCTTTTTCTGGCAATCAGTTCGATGGTATCACCATAGGCAAATTGGTTTGCGTACAGTCGATACAGCCATTCGGGGAGTTTGCCTCTGAGGCCTAAATCCCGGTAGGAGTGATACGACATAGGTCTAACATAGTTCACGTCAAAGCCAAGGATTGACAAGAGTTTTTTCAGGGAGTGGACTGAGTAGTCAAAAAAGTGGTCAGAGGGATGGGTCCTAAACCATTCCTTGGGATTGGTCTCAAAACTTGGCCCAAAACTAGAAGGAACTGCCAAATACAAAAACCCACCAGGTTGTAGCCAGGCCTGCAACCTCTTCCAAATCCCATCGATGTCATCTATGTGTTCGATCACAAAAAAAGCAGAAATCACGGAGAAGGATTCTTTCCATTCCCCCTCTTCCACAGAAAGCACTGACCGCCTGTCGACATCGAGTCCCAGAGTGTTTCTCGAATATTCCACTTCTTTCGGAGAGAGTTCGAGGCCCCTCGTTTGGTATCCGGCCATCCTTGCTTCGTCTAAAAAAAATCCAGCTGCCGAACCAATCTCGAGTAATGTTTGGTTTGGAATCGCTGTCCTCCCGCTTGTGTCAACGTTTGCTACAGGTGAGAGAGGAGAAAAAGTTGCCAAGTTGGCGAGCCTTCGTTTTGCCATGACACGAAGGTTTGGTTCGTCTTCGTAATAGGACTTTTTGTATTGGGACATGTATTCTTCCATAAAATAACTGTCCCCGTACTCTCTTTGTTTTGCGGGAATATATCGCAAAACACCCGTATGACGGCATATTTCGTAAAATTCTGGGAATTTACGATGTGGAATAAAATCAAACAAACTCAATAAAAGGTTCTCTTTTTCGTTTCCAAAGATTTTTCATACTGAGCGCGAGCCGCCCGTTTGTTTTCATACGCTTCTGACAAACTGGGATTTAAGTCAATGGCGGTTTGGAAACTGGAAAGTGCGCGTTTGAATTCCCCATTTTTAAAATAACAAACACCTAAATAATTATGGGCTTTGGAAGAAATGGTGGGAGTGACATCGGAACGTGTGATGACCGTGAGCTCTTCAATCGCTTTCTCTCTGTCCACAAGGGATCCCGAATCAATGAGAATTTTGGATAGGACTAACCTTGATTCCATATCCTCTGGATCAATGTGAGTGGCACGGAAGGCTTCTTCTTTGGCACGTTTCGAAAGACCAGAGTTTCCACTACTTGCATAACTTAAGGCCAGTTTTCTATGAGCGAGTTTGATTTCTTTTGGGTCTTTTGCATTTTCCAATACATAGACTAACATCTTTTCGGCGGCAGGATAGTTTTTGGTTTGGATGTAAACATCGGCCAGCTTCAGTCTTGCTTCATAGAGTTCGGGTTTCCAAGCGATGGCTTCTTCGTATTCAGAAATGGCTTCGTTATAAAAACGGTTCTCTAAATAATAATCCGCAATGGCAAGCCTCGAAGGAACATGATTCGGATCCAGGGCTTGGGACTTTCGTAAGGACTCAATCGCCATGGTTGGTTTTCCCGCATGTAAATAGGAAAGACCCAAATTGTAATAAGCTGATTGGTTTTTGGGATTTAAGGCAAGGGCCCCTTCAAAGGCCGCTATACTTTCCGAATACCGCTCCATTTCATCTAATATGATTCCTAAATTTACATAGGCCGTTTCGGAATACGTATCTCCAGGGGTAAGACGGATGATCCTACGAAATAAACTCTCCGCTTCTACAAGTTCACCCTTCTTGTAATAGAGCTCAGCTAACGCAAATAACGAGTCCACATCCGATGGTTTTAAGAGCAGTGCTTTTTTTAAAGCGGTGATTGCCATATTGGTTTGCCCCATGGACAAAAACGCATCCGCAATATAACGATACACTTCTGGTTCGTTTGCATTGGAATCAAGTGCCTTTTGGAAGTATTTGGCTGCTTCTTCTGGGACTTTTTTCTTCAGATACACCAAACCTAAGTTATAGTAGGCTTTGGCATCTCCCGTTTTCAAACGAATCACTTCTCGGAAGTAATACTCCGCACGGTCATAGTCTTCTCTTTGGTAAAAGATGGTTCCGAGGTGGCCATAGGACAAAACAGCGGTTTGGGAATTGGGTGCCGTTTGTACGACTTTTTGGAACTCAGAGATGGCTTCGGCCATATTCCCTTGTTTTAGATAACTGATGGCAAGATTGTAAGTAAGAGTGACATCACTTGGAGCAAGAGCTTGCCCTTCTTTATAGGCTTCAATGGCACTTGCCGGGTCCCCTATTTCTTGGAACAAGTTTCCTTGTAAAAGAGCCACGCGGTAGTCGTTAGGTGCAATTTCTTTGGCACGTTGGGCCGCACGCCTAGCTTCTTCAAATTTCCCTGCATGTTTGAAGGCAAGGGACAAATTATAAAAGGCAAAATAGTTTTTGGAATCGTATTGGATGGCTTTTTCCAATCGTTCGATGGCATTGATGTAACGCCCCGCTTCATCATACATCACCCCAAGCACTGTGAGGGCAATGGATTTGTCTTCGTCACTGCCAGGGGAATTGAGAAACTCTTCACAAACAGTGCCCACACGATTCACATAACGGTTGTGATAGGCATTGAGACAGGCCGCAAGTTTAGGATTCACTGAATCATCTGGCAGATAGGGTTTGTCGACAAGAAGGTTCAGTGCTTTTTTGTCTGTGGGAAGGTCTTTTAGGACTTTGGCAATTTCTTCAGGATTTTGTTTTTTTTGTAAATACCACCAGTATGCGGCGGTTAAAAACCCAAGGATGAGGAGAACAAGAAACGACCAAAACAAAAACGATAAAACAGGTCGCCTTACCGTTGTTTCTGATTCATAAGTCGTTTCTTTTTCTTTTCCCAGGTTCCTTAAATATGGATCTTCCTGGTAATAACTTGGCTTGGAGGTTTGTTCCTCGATGCGAAAGCGGTTTTTTTGGATAGGATCCATTTCTTTTGTTAGTGGGACTCTTTTGTTAAGATCTCCTTCTTATAGAAGGCATCGAGTAGTCCGTTGATGAATTGCGCTGATTCGTCCGTTTCAAATTCCTTTGTGAGTTCCACTGCTTCATTGATGACAACAGGTGCCGCAAGGAATGGTTCCTTCTGCAAACTTAGGATTGATAAACGTAAAATGCAACGATTGACCACGGAAATACGCGAAAGTTCCCAATTCTCCGAATACTTCTTAATAAGAGTATCGATCGCTTTTCGATTTTCGACCACTCCTTTCACAAGAAAGACAGCATAATCCTTTTCTTCTCGGGTGATTTTTTTGTCGTACCAATCAAATTTCATGGCACGATCGGGGTCTGTTCCCACTAAATCGATTTGGTAGAGGCACATGAGGGCAAGGCTACGCCCACGGTGTCTGGAACTCATCCGATCTCTTTGAAAAGATTTGCCATTTCAATGGCTGTGGTCGCTGCTTCGTATCCTTTGTTTCCCGCTTTGGTCCCTGCTCGTTCAATTGCTTGTTCGATGGATTCAGTCGTAATGACTCCAAAGATCACAGGAACAGAGCCGTCTGCTACGGATCCTACTTTTGCCGCTTCCCCAGACACTAAGTCGTAATGGGAAGTCGCACCACGGATCACAGCACCTAGGCAAACAATGGCAGAGAATTGGTATTTTTTAGATTGTAAGACTCGTTTGACGGTTTGAGGAAGCTCAAAAGCTCCCGGCACATAAATGACGGTCACATCAGAGTCGAGAACTCCATGTTGTCTGTAAGCGTCTTTTGCCCCTTTTAAGAGGGACTCGGTGATGAATTCATTGAACTTTGAAACGATGACACAATGTTTTTGTCCGTTTCCTATCCTTAAGCCTTCCAATTGTGCTGTCATGTATCCAAGTTCCAAAAGAGGGGTTATTTCGCAAGACGAATGACGAGGGTAATTTTGCCATCTGGATTTTCCACCACTTCAAAACCATCTCGTTCCAGTGCTTTTTTGGCTCGGTAAATCGCCAAATTGACAACATTGGTTTTTTCTTCCGTCTTTATTTGTGGTTCCCGTTTCATAGGCCCCCCTATCCCTTTAAAGTTCGGAGTGCGAACTAGTGAATCTTAAATGCCAATGACTTTACAAGCCAGAATTGTTTTCCTCTTATGTCATATAGGAAGAAAATGAAGAAAAAGAAATCTGTAAAGAAGGCCAAAAAAAGAAAACCGGTAGTGTATACCGAGAAAGACTTTATCGTAAAACCGTCTTCTGTTCCCAATATTGGCATGGGACTTTTCACCAAACAAACATTATATAAAGGTGACACCGTTGGTTATTATATGGGTAAAATCATTACCGATGAACAAGCGGAATCCAATAAATATGTAGATTCCAAATATCTACTTTGGATCTGTAAAGATTGGTGGATTTATGGGGAAGGAAAAGAGTCAAATTACACTCGTTACATCAACCACTCTTCCAAACCCAATGCCGAACTCATCACATCGGTCAGGTGGAAAACAGCAAGGTTTAAGGTATTAAAAACCATTAAGGAAGGCGAAGAAATCTTTTTTGATTACGGAAAGGATTATTGGGATAACGTAGACTTCAAACCGAAGTGATTGGTTTGTTTCTAACCACCTTTTAGGGAAACACAAAGGTAAGTAAATCACCCGCAAAAACATTCTTAAATTTTGCGGGTACCGAACGGAGTGATTTGTCTTATAAAATCCCTTGGCCCAACCCAGAAGGTTTTTTGGTGACTTGGATTTTTTCGGAATTCTCCAGAGATTCCACATAACGAATGACGGAATCATTCATGCGAAACACTCCTTCTTGGGGATCGCGGTGGTTCCACTGACAAAAGATCACGTTGCCTAACAAAAAAAGCGCGGAAAGAACTAAGGGAAAACGGGTAAACTTCGTCATAAACACCCTCCGATCCCTTCCAGTTTCCCAAACCAAGACCGAGAGGGCAATACTTTTTAGAATGATTCTAACGAAAATCTTCCAAACGAATGTCGGGAAATGCGTTATTTTCAGACTCAGCTGCTTCGACAATCGCCCAATCGATTGGTCCTGTGAGCATCGCCTCCAGGGCTAAAAACAAATTGGTGTGCACATTGGTCCTACGCACAGCATAGTCCACCATCGTTCCCGTTTTCATGATAAAGGCCCAGTCACTACTTTGTAAGAGCAGAAGTTCCCTTCCCATTTGTTTTAAGATCCGGATTTGGTCTTCGGTCCCAGAACCAAACTCATGCACTCGTTTGTTCATCCGAATGCTCAAATCATGGATGAGAGGATAAATCCAATCATTGGTAACATTTAACCAAACATCTCCATATCCATTTTCTCCCCAACTGGACATCTTCATTTCCACGGATTGGATCCGAGGTAAAGCCCTTGCCGCTTCCAGAGGATGGGAAAGTTGGATGGTGTTTTGGTTGAAGTGGATTTTTTTAAATAAAAATTCGATGAACTGTGGGCCTTCATACCACCAGTGACCGTATAACTCTGCGTCATACGGAGACACAACCACTGACGGTTGTTTGTTGATCTCATATAGGTGTTCTGCTTGCCTGATGCGATTTCGTAAAAAATCTTCGGCATGGTTTCCACAAGCTTCCATCGCCCAGTCAGGATGGTAATAACCTTTGTCCTGGGTTTTTCCTGTGATGCGGTAGTATTTGATACTGGTATTGATCCGGATTCCGTTGGAATGCAAATAGGGAGAGATCTCTTCCCAAGGAAGGTCATGGCCAATGTCTCGGTAGTATTCGCGGTAACGAAAGTCACCCGGGTATCCATCGATGGAGCTCCATACTTGTTTGCTACTCTCTGGGTCGCGTCCAAACGCAAACACTCCATACCCCACTTCCACTGGAGCATACACACCAAACTTAGGACGTGGGTTGGCATGGGTGATGCCGTGAGTGTCGACAAAGAAATACCGAAATCCTTCGCGGTCAAGTTCCTCTTCCAAACGTTCCGTATACCCACATTCCGAAAGCCAAATTCCTTTGGGATCTCGACCCCAAATCCTACGAAAGGTACGGCGGCCATTCTTCAATTGAGAACGAAAGACAGATTTTTCCGAATCATAAAAAGGTAAAAACGCATGGGTCGCGGGACTTGTCATCGCTTCGAGTTCTCCCGATTCGATAAACGGCAAAAATAACTTCGTCAAATCACCGTTTGTCTCTTCAAAGATGGACTCTGTGTCTAAAAAATGTTCCAAATACCTTGTAGCCAAATAGTGTAAGTGAGGGTCAGTTTTGGTTCGTTTGGTTTCGTGCCTTGCAAGGGAGATGAGATTTTTTATGTATTTCCGAAACTGGTTTTGTAAATACGGATCCGTCATCATCTGGGAAAGAGTGGGTGTAAAGGACATGGTGATTCGAAAAGGAACTGACTCTTTTTTTAAATTCCGAAACACACGGATGATAGGGATATAGGTTTCTAAAATTGCTTCATTAAACCAATTTTCTTCAATGAAGGGTGTGTCATACCCAGGATGTCTAACAAATGGTAGGTGGGCATGTAATACGAAAACCAAATGCCCCTTAATCGAATGATTCATCAAAGAATTCCCTTGCCAGAACCTGACCCATTGGCAAAAGGAAAATTCCCTTCCGCTTTTCCTTCTTTATGGATGGTTTGGTTACGGGGATATACATAATATCCACTTGGGTCTTCGTCTCGAAAATAAAACTCACCTCCTGGGCTCTCCACCACAAGTCCTGCCTCAACCCATTTGGGATGGATCCATTCTTTGTCCAAACGAAAGGACTCAGTGCCTTGGGGAAGATCTTTGCCAGTTGCATGTAAGGTGGGTATTTCTTTCTCTCCGAAGGAAACAAAAATCGTACATTGCACATGACGCACTGGAAACATAAACTTCATATAATACGATTCGGTAAACGGAAGTAGTTCCATCCATTCCACCCGGTCACTTCCAAAGACATTTTGGTATTCCACTTTCAAACGAAACTTAAGTCCTTCTGTATTGGGGGATTCCAATTCCTTGGTGATTCGTTCCATCGTCTCAGAAGAAAACTTCCAGAACACAAACGCTTCTTTTGGGGAACGAACGAGGACTTTGACTAAATCCGTTGCAGAAAACGTGGGATGTTTCGTGAAATTGGAATCATTGTAAATTTTAGGAAGAGGTTTTTTGGATTGTGTCGTTGTTTTTTTAGGAGAGACGTCCTTCTCCACTGGGGACGAAGTTTTCCTCAACCTATTTGATTCTTTGGGGACAAGAGGGACCGATTTTTTTTTGGCCGCAGTTTTTTTCACTGCCTTACGTTTTTTTTCTTCCTCTGCCATGCTTATAAGGAGTATGCCTCGAAAGATCCACCTTCAATTCTTTTTTATTTGACGTTAGCTTTTTTTCTAAAATACAATCAATCCATACCAAACTGGGACAAAATATGAAAATCAATTATACTTGGAAACATTTAGACAGATCCGAAGCTGCAGAGAAATATGCAGATGAAAAACTAGAACGTGTGACAAAATTCGTTCAAAAAATTGTATCTTGTGAAGTTTCCTTTGAAGCCATTCATGGAGAGATCCACGCTAACCTTAAGTTACACGCTGATGGAAACAACTTTAATGCACACAACCAAGACAAAGACATTTATGTTTGTATCGATGGTTTAGAAGACAAAATCATCTCACAAACAAGCAAACACCACGACAAAAAAAGCCAACACTAATCTCTTATGATCCAGAAGTCGGAAGAAGCACTCACCTATCTTACAAACGGTGAGTTCGAAACTGCAAAATCAATTTATTCTGTACTTCTGGATCGAGATCCCGAGGATCTTTTTACCATCAGCGGTTTTTATATCGCTAGTTTTTGGGATCACAGACTGGATCTCATTTTAAAAACAAGAGAAGGAAAAGAACGAGGAAAGTTACTGCTCCAACTTTTTTCCGATTTTGAAACAGAAGTCCGTAAACGTGGATTCCAAAACACAGACAGCTTTTTTGCCACCCAAGACTGTATCTTAAAGGAAGCAAGGGACCACCTAAAACTTGCCTACCAATGGGAAGGCTCCAATGCTCTCGACAAAGAGTTATTAGGTGACCTTGCCCGTAGTCTAATCAAAATCCAAGATTACCCCATGGCATTAGAAGTGCTTTTGTATGGGGGAAACAAACAGTCTCCTGTTTTACTCTACTATTTGGCCGAAACGCAAGTGATGACGGGGAATGAAAAAGAAGGAATTGAATCGTACCGAACTGCCTTCTTAAATGACCCACAACTATTTCCTTTTACCATCGTTCGTTGGCCACCGCTTGTGAATCTCATCCAAAAGGCACAGTCATTCAGCCAAAAAGAAGAAGAGATGAAGGAACTGGTTCCTGTTTTTGCTTGGAGAGAAGGATTATTCCATCTCCCTGTGAAAAAAGAAGAAACCACCATCCAAATTTGGTACAGCGAATTAAAACGTTTAACAGATAGTAAAGAAAGGAGTGGTGGGAATTTTCGATTGGAAGCAAGGATAGAACAGTTTGCTCTGGCCATCCTCAACTCCGCAGACGACATCCGTTCTAGGGATGCCGTTTTGTTTGCAAAAAACTTAGTTTAGTTTTTAGTGAAAAGTTTACCTTTCTACTGATTCAATGAGGAGGTGGAGCTCTTCTGCTGCTGCATCTCTTCCTGTTTTTTCATAATAGAGTTCGAGTTCCCGAAGTCCATATACAGAACCAGGTGCCGAACGTAAGTGGTCGAGTAACACTCGTTTTTGGTAAGATTCACTTAAGTCAATGCTTGTTGGTTCGTATTGGTAGTTGTTTTGTTCAATCACAACACCAGCAGAATCATTTTTAGTGAAACTGTTTTCTGTTTGTGTGCGGTTCATTAATACAAAAACCAAACTCACTGCCATGACAGCTGAAAACGAATACTGCACTGTGCGGTTTTCTACGAGATCCCGGAGGGAGAAAGAGGTTTTTTCTGTGGGACGATCGATGGAAACTGATTCTAAAAGGTTTCGTAACCGAACATCAAAGTCATTTGACATACGAGGGAGAATGGTATCTTCCTTTTCTTTGATGTTTTGGAACAGAGAACAAATTTTATTCTCTAAAACCACCGAGTCAGTGTCTTCTGGGAAAAGACCTGGGTATTGCGCACGAAACCAATCTTTTAAATTCATAATCCTATTTCTCAAAGAACCCTTCTCCTTTTTCATCTTTCTGGATGAGGTGCTTTAAAAACTCCTTCGCCTTAAAGAGACGACTCTTAACGGTTCCTACATTACATTCCATAATCTCAGCAATTTCGTTATAAGAAAGGTTTTCAAAATAACGAAGCTCTAGGACTTCTTTGTAGGAATCTTCTAAGAGTGCAATCTTACTCATTAGATAACTCGATTCTTCAGAAAGTTCCAATTTTTTTTCATATCCGACACGAGAATCCACAAATTGGTTATCCCCTGAGTCATCCATGGGTTTTTCACGGCCACGTTTCTTTTTGGCAAGTAAATCCTTGGACTTATTCACCACAATGCGGTAGAGCCAAGTATAGACACCTGCCTCCGCACGGAAATTTTGAATCGATTTGTAACCAGAAATGAGAGCGTCTTGGACAATGTCTTCGGCATCATCGCCGTCTTTGACCATGGAAACTGCTTTTCGGAAGAGTCTCTCACGAAACGGAGAGACGAGTGTCATATAGGCAGTCGGATCCCCTGCTTTGATTTTTTGGAGGAGGATTTTTTCCTTCTCGCGCAGGGTCATGTTTTTGCCTTCAAGGGGTCTTGGCATCGTAACCTAGAATTTCGAAACCAAGAAATCCATCAATGTTTTTCGCTGTCTCTTGGGAGTTTAGATTCTGTGGAACATGGTCTCCAGGTCTTTTCTTGTGAGTTTGATGAGAGTGGGTCGACCGTGAGGACAAAGGGACGGGTTTTCGCAGAACGAAAGCCTCTGTAAAAGTTCCCCAATGATGGGGTCAGAGACTTGGTCTCCTTTTTTGATGGCAGAGCGACAAGCCACACATTTGGCCATCTCATCATACAACTCTCTTTCTTCTGGGTCTTTGGATTTGAAGCGCTCCCATAAATCGAGGATGGTCTCTGTTTCTTTCCCAGGATCGATGTAGGAAGGAACCTCCCGGATGAGGATTGTGCCACCAGAAAAAGGTTCGAGGGTGATCCCTAGTTCTCGAAACCGATTTGCCTCTGCAATCATCTCTTCTGCTTCTTCTTTTGTGAGCTCGAGACGAATCGGAGTGAGTAGGCTTTGGGATTTGTAGGCTTTGGATTTCAGGTCTCGCAACACTTCTTCGTAACGAATTCGTTCGTGGGCCGTGTGTTGGTCGATGATATACAGCCCATCTTCTGCTTCCGCCAGGATAAAGGTTTCAAAAATCACACCGAAGTGTTTTTTTGGAACAAACAAATGGTGTTTGGTTGGATTTTCACCTAATAAATGTAAGTTTGCACCAGGCCCTACCCCATCTAGAGAAAATCCAGGCCTTTCTTCGATATGACTCGGTCCTAGAAGTGGGCTTCCTTCTAATTGTCTGTTCCCTCCTTCAAAAGAATTGCCAAATCCAAATCCCAAACCACCTCCAAACGAAGTGTCACTGCCACCAAACTGAGATTTGTTGCCAGTGTTGTCATACGGAATGGGCATAGAAAGCCTTCGTCGCATCTCTAAAAATTCCACAGGAGTGGAAGAGCGGAGGACTTCCGTGATTCCCTGGAATAACATCCCTGTGATGGTTTCTTCTGATAAAAACCGAACTTCTTTTTTTTGCGGATGGACATTCACATCCACAAACTCACGTGGAAGGTCAAAAAACAAAAACGCATACGGAAAGGCACCACTTGGCAATAATTCCCCATAACAACGTTTTAAAATTTGTGCAGAAAATTTGAGTTCCACCGAACGGTTGTTTACGAAAAAAAATTGCCCCGTCCTTGAGGATTTATAGAAATCTGGATGGGAGATAAAACCACGTAATGTCATTCCATTTCGGCTGGAATGTATGGGGAGCAAATGATCCCGAAGGTTTTCCCCGTAAATCGAAAGCACTCGTTCCAGTGGTTCTTCCGCTTGGACATGAAACACTTCTTTTCCATTTTGTAAATACCGAAAAGAAATGTTTGGTTCACCAAGTGCCATGGTTTGTACACGGGTTCTATTTTTTTTCTCTTCCCCCGATTCGGTTTTTAAGAATTTACGCCTAACGGGTGTATTGTAGAATAAATCTTTGATCTCAATTTTGGTTCCTTGGAAAAAAGGAATTTCTTCTTCGGAGACAATCCGTCCTTCTTCTACCACCACACGACTTGCGGTGCGGTTTCCTTCGGTTCCCGACTCAATTGTCAGTCTCGACACTGATGCAATCGATGCGAGAGCCTCCCCCCGAAACCCAAAGGTAAATAGATGCTCCAAGTCATGGAAGGTTTGGATTTTACTAGTTGCATATCGTTTGATGGCAAGGGGCAAATCTTCTTTTGCGATCCCATGTCCATTGTCGGAGATGAGGATACGACCAAGGCCTGCCGCTTCTGTGGCGATTTCGATTTTCGTCGCCCCTGCATCGATGGAATTTTCGATGAGTTCTTTTAAGATGGAATGCGTGGATTCAATGACTTCTCCCGCTGCAATTTGGTTGATGAGATCGGGAGAAAGAGAATGGATGATGCCCATATAGGGCAAGCTTGGGAGGGGAAACCTCCCTATCTATTACATTTTAATGGGAATGGCAAGAAGAACAAGTTCCGGAAACCACGATGTCGATGTGGTTTGCCACAAATCCCATCGCCTTCCAATCGGTGTTCTCGCTAAGACTAAGGGCAGGAACATCCAAAATCGTTCCGCAGGAGGTGCAGATCAAATGGGAATGGTCTGAAAGAAATGCATCATAACGAACCGAATCGGATTCAATATTCAGTTTGTTCACGAGTTTGTGTTCCACCAAGTACTCAAGTGAGTTGTACACTGTGGCAAAACTGATTTTATCTGCTTTGTCCCGGACAGACTCAAACACCATTTTTGCCGTAGGATGGTCGTGTCTGTCTCTTAGGTCTTGTAAAATCAATTCTCTGTGTTTGGTTAATGCTTTCATGCGAATGCCCTTTCTCTTATGAGACGCTTAAAAATATCACTCGGTCAATTGGAATTTCGATTTTAGAATCCTTCCAGAAATTGATATTTGTCAATACGGAGTCATTATGCCAGTAGCCACAGACCAATTCAAAACCTCACTTTCCCATTGGGCATCGGGAGTATCCGTCATCACCTATGAGTCAAAGACCATTAAAGGTGGGGTGACTGTTTCAAGTTTTTCTTCTGTTTCCTTAGAACCGCCGTTAGTTTTATTCTGTTTGGCAAAACAATCCAAGGCCAAAGAAGCCATCGAAACGGCTGGCAACTTTGCTGTGAATATTCTTTCTTCCGAACAAAAACAAATTTCCGCTGATTTTGCTTCTGGTTCCCTGGACAAAGCGGTTGTTTTGGAAGGCCTAAACCCAGGAACTCTTTCCACCGGAGCCCCCATTTTACATGGATCTTTGGCTTCTTTGGACTGCCTGGTGCACCAAATCATCGATGCTGGTGACCACTGGATCTTCCTTGGACTTGTGGAAGCTGTGGCCACAAAGGAAGGTTCACCCCTTCTCTATTTCAATCGCAATTATAGAGAACTCATTTAAGGAAACAAACATGGAAAAAGAGAAAGTCAGTCTGGAAGAAGCGAAAGAACACGGACTCACCGAAACTGAATTTGTGGAAATTCAAAAAATCTTAGGAAGGATTCCGAATTCGACAGAACTCGGAATTTTTTCTGCCATGTGGTCGGAACACTGCTCTTATAAAAATTCCATTTTAAAATTAAAAACCCTTCCTACGAAATCAGACAAACTCCTGGCCCAAGCGGGTGAAGAAAACGCAGGAGCCATGGACATCGGGGATGGCCTTGCTGTGGTTTTTAAAATTGAAAGCCATAACCACCCAACCGCTGTGGAACCCTACCAAGGGGCTGCAACGGGAGTGGGTGGGATCATGCGTGATATTTTTACGATGGGAGCTCGTCCCATCACTTCCCTCAACTCATTACGGTTTGGTGATCCTAAAGAACCTCGTAATAAATACTTACTCACTCGTGCCGTAAAAGGAATTGGGGATTATGGGAACTCTCTTGGGATCGCTGTTGGTGGTGGGGAGTTATTCCTCCATCCTACGTTTACCAAAAACCCACTTGTGAATGCGATGACAGTAGGAATCGCCAAACACGATGAAATGGCTTCTGCTTCCACAAAAGGCCAAGTCGGAAACAAAGTGTACATCGTCGGTGCCACTACCGGCCGCGATGGGATCCATGGGGCAAGTTTCGCTTCCAAAGACCTCACAAAAGAATCAGAAGAAAAACGTTCCGCCGTCCAAGTAGGTGATCCTTTTATGGAAAAACTTCTGATGGAAGCATCCCTCGAAGCCATCCAAAAGAAACTCCTTGTCGGAATCCAAGATATGGGTGCGGCAGGAATTTCTTGTGCTACATCTGAGATGAGTGCCAAAGGGAAAACGGGAATGGATGTGGATTTAGACAAAGTCCCTCTTCGCGAAGGGGACATGAATGCGTATGAAATCATGTTATCCGAATCCCAAGAACGGATGCTTGTGATCCCTGAAGTGGGTAAAGAATCAGAACTTGTTTCCATCTTCCACAAATGGGGGTTAAACGCCGTTGAGATTGGAACCGTCACTGGTGACGGAATTTTACGCATCCGAAAAAACGGAAAACTCAAAGCAGAAATCCCAGCGGAATCCCTTGTCTTGGGTGGCGGTGCTCCTCGGTATGTCAGAGAAGAAAAAAGACCAGCTTACTTAGATGAGGTGGTAAAATTTGATCCCAACAAAATCCCTGACCTCAAAGCCGACACAGTTCCGCAAACCCTAAATAGCCTACTCTCTTCCTTAAATATCAGTTCCAGAAGACCTCTGTATGAACAATACGATACTGAAGTGGGACTTGTGAAAGTAGTAGAACCTGGGGAAGACGGTGGTCTTGTCCGAATTCCTGGAACCAAAAAAGGAATCGCTGTTGCCACAGACTGTAACTCTCGTTATACATATCTAAACCCGTATGAAGGGGCTCAAATTGCCGTTTGTGAATCGGCAAGAAACGTGGCTGCAACCGGTGCCGAACCATACGGTGTCACAAACAACCTCAACTTTGGAAACCCCTACATCCCAGAAAACTATTATGTGTTTAGCGAATGTGTACGAGGTCTAGGAGACGCCTGTCGTTTTCTTGGTCTTCCTGTCACAGGGGGAAACGTATCCTTTTATAACGAATCCCCGGAAGGACCCGTGTTTCCAACACCTACCATTGGTATGGTGGGAGTGATTGATGATGTTTCCAAGGGACTTCGCACCTATCCGAAAACAACGGGTGAGGTAAAGTATGCTCTCGTTGGAAATTTCCAACCTACAATATCAGCATCAGAGTATTTGTATAGAGCACAAGGGCTTGATACAGGAGCCATTCCTTCTATCTCCCTCGCAAAGGAGAAACAAACCATCGATAGCCTCATCCAATGTCGCAAAAATGGATGGCTTACTTCCGCCAAAGACTTGTCACTCGGTGGCCTTCTTGTGGCGCTCGCAAAGATTGCGATTGTTGGCAAAAAAGGAATCGAAGTGAATTTGAGTGAATTACAAAAACAAATTCCTAGACTCGATACTTTGTGTTTTGGAGAAACAGGTGCTAGTTTCATCGTAAGTTATTTACCAAAGGATGAGGAAAACGTAAAAACAAGTTTTACGAAAAACGGACTTTCCTTTACTTCTCTTGGAAACTCCAGCCAAAAATCAGCTCTCTCTGTGAAAGGGGATGCCTTCCATTGGGAGTGGACAATTAAATCTTTAGAAGTGGAATTTGAATCAGGACTCAAATCTTATTTCGAATAGACAACAGAGAATTGAAAGAAAAGGATATGCCTGATGCGTATCCTTTTTTTTGCCCTTCTCGCAGTGAGTTGCACTCTCCAATGCGGAAGCCTTGCCAAAAGACAGGACTACGATGCCTCTCGTAAATCATACGAATCAGCTGACCTATCCCAAACGATCTCCCTTTTACCCACAAGTGAAAGAAAAGGTTTTATCTCCATCTTAGAAAAAGCCCATCTCGGATTTTTAAATGGAGAAACCAATTACCGTGATTTAGAATCTCTAGCGGAGGAAAGTAAAACACGGCTTCGGTTTAGTGCCACTCGTTCTCTCAAATCGTTTTTTTATTTAGAATCAGAAGATGGTTATTATGCATCGGAAGCAGAAATCATCTACTTACACATCTTACTTGGCCTATACTATGCCCGAGCGGAAGAATATGAGAAAGCCAAAATCCAAGCAAGGTATGCTGGAAATCTCCTGAGTGGAGAATGGAGTGCGGAAGGCCAATTTGATGATCCCACCTTACGTCTCCTACTTGCTAGTCTTTGGCTCACAACTGGCGCAAGAGAAGAAGCACTTGTCGATTTCCGAAAAGCCAATCAATTAAAACCAAACTCACCTATCATTCGCTCCACCATTTCGGAACCATTTCCATTGGATGGGGAATTCATCTTCGTTTACGGTGGACCAGGTGCCGAACCAGAGATGGACCCTTCTGTAAACTTAAACTTTATACGAGGACTCCGTAACCTCAAGTTTCGCCCTTCCGGAAATCAAAGTAATTTGTTACTCATTGATGGAAACAAAACCATTTCCTTAAACTTAGAAAAAGGAACTTTAGGATGGTATGAACGCCACCTCATCCGAGACAATGAAATTGCAGAACTGGTTGAAGATTCCAAATACTTCCAATTGATTTCAGCAACTGCCTTAAAGGAAGGAACCAAAGGTACCTTAAAAATCACCGGTTCCGTGTTAGTGGGAACCAGTATTGTTGCACTTGGTGCTGGAATCGTTTATTTGGGTGCGGAAGCAAGTTCAAAAGAACTTGCTGGAATTGGAATTACGCTGATGATCGCTGGGTTCAAATTGGGAAGCGAATTGGTAGAAAAGTCCATTGACGATGCCAAAACCAATATCAAAGAAGATTTGGATATTTCCAACGAATACCGTTATGTTCGATTTTTTCCTGAATACGTTTGGATTGGAAAATCAAAAACCAAACTAAAAGATCCTAAACTATCTTCCACACAAGGTCCAGTAACTTACAAACTCACACCTGCCATAGGAAAAATCAAAGTGCGATTTGGTTTTGTGCCTGACGTTCAAAAACCATAACCTTCCACTCGACTTCTTTTTAGAAAATTGGTTTGTTCCGACCAAACAATTTGGTTTGTTTCCAAACTCACCAAAAATAGAGTCACGGTGATGTATTGAATTTTATTTCCTGATTCATAATTCACAACTTCATTGATTTCCCCTTTGATTTGATGAGACGGTGATTTGAATTTTCCAACCGCCAAACGTGAATCAGACGAAACCATTCCCGTTTTTCCAAACGCCATTTCTTTTGTTGCATCTCCCCGAATCGTTGTATCCACAAAAGGGACTTTGTCCTTGGTAAGTTGGTTTAATATTTCATTGCTAATGAGTTTGGTATCGATATGTTCCGAAGTGCTATTTTCAATTGCCTTCCATTCCAAATAACCATTCTTCAATTCTGTTTTATAATATACTGATAGAGAATGGCTCATACTTTTTGCCGTTTCTTTGACTTCGATCACCCCCCATTGTTTTGTTGGTTTGGCATTCTCTGGTTTTTGGTAACTAACCGAAGAGGAACAACTCACCAAAAAAGAGACGAAAAAAAGCAAAAACGAGATCTGACGCATGGTGTTAGATTGGTTTGGGACTTGGGGTTTGGCAAGGAATTTGCGGGGTACTCCCCGCCCGATTCAGGGAGGGGAACTAGACCCGCCACCCAATGTCTCTCCTCTACCACGTCCGCATCCTTTTGGCAATCGCAACTGGCAAACCCCCCTTTTTTTTCTTCCAAAAGTTCACCTTTCCACAGAAAACTAACACGAGGGAAAGCCGTATGGCGCCTCCCATCCATAGGAATCACTCATTCGTTTTCAGAAGGAGCGGGCTACTCCGGGGTCCGCGTTCGCTCCCGTCTGACCAAAGTCAGACCAAGCCCGCCGCATCCCTGGCGCAAAGAATCCACTGAATTCTCTTTTGTTTCAGGGCTTTGAAAGAATGATTTTCCAAATATTGTCTTGAAAGTTTCTCATTCCTTGGCAAACTTCTGCATACTATATGAGTAAATTCATCGTTCGTTTCAGTTTATTTCTTATTCTACTCGCAGTACTCTTTGCGGGATATACTTGGCTTACTCTTACGTGGAGTTATTCCGAAGGGGATCGTGCGGGTTACATCCAAAAACTTTCCAAAAAAGGTTGGGTTTGTAAAACTTGGGAAGGGGAAATGGCTCTTGTCACCATGCCAGGAACCATGACGGAAAAATTTTATTTCAGTGTCCGTGACGAATCTATTGCTGATGAACTCAATCGTTCTATTGGCAAACGTGTTGTCTTAGAGTATGAAGAACACATCGGTGTTCCTATCAGCTGTTTTGCGGAAACTCGTTATTTTGTCACAGGTGTGAAATCGGTTGGGGAAGTTCCACCTCTCTAATGATAACGAATCTAGTTTAGATGATTTATTTCGAACGACCAACTAACAATCAATTGTTCGTGTTGGTCGTTCGAAGATTTCTTTGCTTTTAGTCGATTTGGTTGTATTTCTTTTGTTTTTCGATCATCTTTGTCAGATCTTTCAGAAAATAAATCCTCTCCACCTCTTTCCATTCCCCATTTTCTTTCGATTTATACTCATAATATTCTTGGGTTACAGATAAAATTCTAATTTCAGATTCTGCACCAATTTCATTTCCGAGAAATGGATCCTTAACTTCTGTTGTTTTTAAAATGTAGGAACACGAATCCACCCAAGTGATGCTTTCCTCTTTATAAAATGTTTCATACAATCGATGTTGTTTTTGAAAGTTTGTATTTCTTTCAATAATGATAAACATATCAGGAGACGCTTCATAATAGAAGAACCCCTTTTTCGCTCGCCCACAGTCTATCGATTTGTTAGATGCAAAAAGACTCACACTGAATAAAGAACAAATTGCCACAAGATACAAAAACAATGATTTCATTTTCGATTTACCCCTACAAATGAATCCGATCCAAACATTTATAATGTTCGATAAATCACATCTCAAGAGATCAAAGTTTTCCAAACAATGATTTTTCTCTCGTTTGCTATGCGGCACGGGTCATCGAATCGTTAAATCTGATCAACTAGATAGATTCCTTCGTAGTGAATTCTTTTCTTTTGTATTTCTAGGTTTCCATGTGGTTCTCTTTCTTTCCCTCTTCTCTTCGAATCCTCCTTTCCTTGTGCGTGCGTGCTTCTGTTTGTCTGTCTGTTTACTTGTTGGTTCTCTTGATGATTGGATGGCTCTTTTTCTTTTTCTGAAGACAGCGATTCGTTCGGATCCAATTTCTGTTCTATTTTCAGTGAGTCGTTTCCTGATCGAAATTGGAGTCGATTTTAAGAGGAGGCAACGACCTGTCTTTCTTTGGAGATTGATACCTGATGGATTGAGACAGAAAGGATCTCATAAATTATGTCCCATAAAAGCCAATTCACTTGGTTTTTTACAGGAAGTGAAAAAAGTAAGCCCGAGTAAATTTAGCTTTACATATTTTTGCTAAACATATATATAGTTATCCTATGGAACTCGCAGAACAAAACCACTCTTCTTCCAATCTCTACGAACCCATACAAAGCTGGAACCAAAAGGACTTGGGACTTCTTACAGGAGAAAGGGGGATGTACAAACTTGCCCACTACTGGCAATATGCCCTGGTCTGTTCTGGGTTTCAGGTGTTTAATTTGGACTGCGCCATTCGTTTTAACCCTTTCACCATCACAGAAGAAACCAGAAAACAAAATTTGGCACCAGAACCTTTTCTCGAACAAATCCAAATCCAAAGAGCGTTTACCCCGTATCAAATCCTAGATGCTTTACAAAACATCTTAAAAGAAAAAAGGGAAAACACCGTCTATTTTTTGTTAGCTCCCTGCAAACAATTCTTAGATGGAGATGTCAAAGCCGACGAAGGGATTTATTTATTACATTTAATGTTAAACTTTATCGAAAAATTTCCTACACAAAACATACCACTTCTCATTATAGAATCTTGGACCTATTCTCACCAAAACTTCCGACTTTTTTTCCCTAAACTTTTACGTGCTTCCCAAAGTTTGTGGGAACTCAAAACAGAAAAAGGTCTCTCAAGGATCCGCACTCGAAAAACTTCCCTTACTGGAGGATAAAATGGGCAGAACCATTTCCCCTTACTCTCGCCAAATTTTACAAATCGAAGAAAATTTGTCTGATTTCCGAAGGGCACTCAGAAAGGCAGACCAAGAGATTTACGATGACCTGATTCGTGTTGCCAAATTACAAGTCCAAGCTGGAGTGATGGCCTCACTCCCCTATCCAATCGATTCCATGCTTCTATCAATGATGATTGAATTAAAAAAAGAACTCAATGAATTAAAAAGAAAACTTCCCACAGAAACAAATTCATAAAGGAAAGAAAAATCTAAAAAATGAAAAGAAGATTTAACCAATAAGGTCCAATACAATAAACGAATTCAAACGAATTACAATGGAAATCTATAAAGGGTATTTGTTTGATATCTACCATTCCGAACAAAAAATTTATCTTTGGATCAAATCAGAGTCAGGTGAACTCAAACTTTTTGTTGACGAGTATTTTCCGATCATTTATGCCAATGCTTCCCCAAACATTCTCAAAAAACTAGTAAAACGATTTTATGAATTAGATGCGTTAGCTGAAATACCAACCTTTACCGAAAAAAGATTATTTTACCAAAACAAAAATATCCCTGTTCTGAAACTTGTCATTTCAAAACCACAACTTCTACCCAAAATCACAAACAAACTTTTTAATTTATATGGTAAATACGACATCTATCATTCTGATATCGAAATCACAACCGGTTATATGGTAGAAAAAAACATCTATCCACTTGCATATCTTACAATCGAATATGAAGTTTCCAAAAACAAATTAAATCAAATCAAAACCATAAAGTCTCTCACCGATATCAATGAGTTGGACTATGAAATCCCAGAGTTACGCGCCATTTCCCTTTATTTAGAAAAAAGCCACAGGCATCCTTTTTCGGAAAATACACTGATCGTCGAAACAACGGAAAAAACTTACGAAATCCCAACTAAGAATGGAATCTCTCTCATCCAGAATCTAAACCAAATTTTTCTCAAACACAATCCAGACATTGTTTTGTCTTCTTTTGGAGACCAGGTGATATTCCCACACCTATTTAAAACCGCACAAGAAAATCACCTAACAACAGAATTCGATAGAGACAAAACAAGTTTAATCAGAAGATCCATCCAAACCCAAGGAACAAGTTTTAACACCTATGGAACCATTGTATACAGGGCACCCTCTTATCCCCTATTCGGCAGGTGGCATATTGATTCTCGCAATAGTTTTGTATACAAAGAAGCAGAACTCATCGGTATCATTGAACTTTCTCGCATCTCTCGATTACCCGTTCAAAAAATGGCACGTGCCTCCACAGGAAAGGCACTCACTTACATCGAAGTAGATGTCGCTCTTCGAATGAACTACTTAGTTCCTTGGCAAAAAAGTGCCTTAGAATCCGAAAAAACCGCCTTACAATTACTTAATGCTGACAAAGGAGGCCTTGTTTTCCAAGCAGATATACAAAACGGTTTTGTATTAGAAAATGTTGCTCAACTTGATTTTTCTCAAATGTATCCTAGTATTATGGTAACACATAATATTTCACCAGAAACCATCAATTGTTTGTGTTGCGAAAACGAAGTTCATATAGAAAAAGTCCCTTCCCTCGGTTATAGAATTTGTTCCAAACGAAAAGGAATTGTTTCAGAAGCACTGGCACATATCGTCCAAAGACGGAATCATTACAAAGACCAAAAAAAAAATCACCACCCAAACTCAATCAACATCCAATCCAAACAATCTAGTTTAAAGTGGATGTTGGTCACCTCCTTTGGATATCTCGGATATCGAAATGCAAAATTTGGCAAACTAGAAAGTCATGAAGCCGTTACAGCATTTGGTAGAGAAAAACTGATTACGGCAAAAGAAGTCTCAGAAGAATATCATTACAAAGTAGTTCATGGAATCACGGATAGTATCTTCATTCAAAAAAAAGACCATAGTCCAATCTCTAAAACAGAACTCACACAACTTTGTTTAGAAATTCAAAAACGCACTAAAATCAAAATGGAAGTAGAAGGTATTTATTCTTGGTTGTGTTTTCCACCCTCCACTCAAGATGAAAAATTACCCGTTGCCAATCGTTATATGGGAAGATTCACTGATGGAAACTTTAAAGGTAGAGGTATCATCACAAGAAGAAAAGATTTTCCCAAACTCATTCGTGACGCACAAAACCAAATGATCGAATGGATGTGCCGATTCAAAACAATCAAAGAAATGCAATCTAAAGAAAACGAAATCATCAACCTATTCTATTCCTATGACAAAAAACTCGTTCTAGGCAATCTTCACTGGAAAGACCTTGTCATCCAAAAATCAACATCCAAAGAACCAGAAGATTACACAGTGGATGCACCTAGCACCATAGCAGTCAAAGACCTAATGGATATGGGAGTCCGCGTCCAAGCCGGCGAAAAAATCAAATACATCGTATTAAACCAAAAATCAGATAAAAAAGGAAACCGATACCTTACCATCGAACGTATGGAAAAAAAAATAAATCAATCACTACACAAGAATTCACACCCCAAACAGATTTCCCCAAACACTGCAGAAAAACAGGAATTTTTAGCACGTTTTGGAGACAAAATGATGGATAGTTTATCGAATTGTAGAGGAATAGACTCTAGATTCACCAACCTAACGCCAAAATACGATCAAAAATACTACAGAAACCTTTTAGTTAAATCGTTCAAAGAAATTTGGATTGGAATCTCTAGTTTCAAAAACTTTGAAATACTAATAAGCGAAGAAACTTTTTTACCTTTCACTTTTGAAAAAGATCAGAATTACTCCAAAACCATCAATTCTACCAATTCCATTTTTATTGCATCATCCAAAGAAAATTGAATCAAAAAAAAGAAAGCACAACTCTGTGTTAAACGAGAAATTTAACCACCAAACAAAAAAATATTTGAACAAACCTCCCTTGAATTAAGAATCAGATTCAATTTTCCAACTATGGGACTAAGGGGGCGAAGCTATGCCTCCTACACCATATTTGTCCGATACCCATGACCGAGTTACCTACAAGGAAGACGGAATTATGTCCCATAAAACAAAAATATCCATTATCATACAGCCTGCAGCGGAGATTAACGATCCATTAACCACACAACTATTACACAATAAATAATAGTCGCATAGCACACTAAAATTTAAGTAATATAAAACATACACATACAAAGCATATAAGAACAAATATTAGAAATTTCCAATATCATTCGTTATGCGAAATAAAGTCAAAAAATGATTAAAGTTCCACACATCTCCACATTCCAAATTAATAATAGATATAAGAGTGACAACCCTGCTAATGAAGCATGGGATAGAATTGCTAGATTTGGCTCTTTGAATTATTTGAAAAAAATTTTTACATCAGAAAAATCTGAAGATATTATTTTAAAATTACTAAACTATTCTTCAACCAGAATTAACCAAGCAATAGAATTAAGATTATCATACTCAAATCAATCATTATTGACAAGTCCCCTACTTTACTATTATACAATGTTAAATTTACTCCGAGGAATGATCCCCCTTACATTTGAAATGGAAGCTGAAAAAGGACATGGATTAAAATTATTCCAGTTCAGATGAAAACGCAATTTTACTGACCTAAATTAAGCTAATACTCCAAGCCGAAAATGGAGATTAGAGATGGAAAAACAAGTAAGAGAAAGACGTACGTTCAAAGCGGATGACAAGATAGGCATCATCCGAAAACACCTATTAAAATCAAAGTTGGTAGACACCTGTGATGAATATCGGATTCATCCAACCATGATGCAAAATTGGTTAAAAATAGTATTGGAAGCAGGACGCGAAGCATTGGCTGGGTCGAATCAAAAAGAATCCAATGAAAACAAGAAACTGATAGAAAAGTATGAAAAGGAACTGGAGAGGAAAAACAGAATCATAGCTGAACTCACAGGGGAGATCATCGACCTAAAAAAAGAAGCTGGGGAGCTCTGACAGGATTACATGTTTCGACTGCATTAAAGCATGAGATTGTAAATACCTTAGATCGGCTGAAAGAGGCGTCAGGTCTCCCCATCAAATACCTGTGTAGTAAAATAGATGTAAATCCAGGCAAGTTAACTGTGTGGAGAAAATGTAAAAACAAATCACCAAAGAAAGTAATTCCAAAATCGCATTGGATAACACCAGAGGAACGAAAGGCAGTTGAAGATTACAAACGAAATCATCCATTCAAAGGATATGTTCTTTTGGCATGGATGATGATTGATGAAAACATAGCATATATGTCTCCTTCTAGTGTATATCGCATTCTGGTGGACTGTGGTTTAAACCGCAGATGGCAAAAGCCCTTGGGAGATTCAAAGAAAACAGGTTTTGATCAACCTAAAGCTATTCATGAACACTGGCATATGGACATATCATATATCAATTTTAAAGGGAGTTTTGTTTATTTGATATCAGTGTTAGACGGTTTTTCACGTGCAGTCCTTGCTTGGTCAATCAGTACCCGAATGGAGTCACTTGATACACAGTTAGTTTTATGGGACGCATGCGACAAATGGCTTGGAGGCGAAAAGTTTTTAGCGGTTCGTCTTATAACTGACAATGGATCTCAATTCTTGACTAAGGAATTCAAACAAATTTTGAAAGAATTTTCTATCCATAATGTTCGGACTTCTGTAAATCATCCTCAGTCCAACGGGAAACTAGAAAGATTTCATGGAACCATTAAGACTGAGTTAATCCGTGAAATACCAATGTATTCACTCGAACAAATTAGAGAAGAAGTTGGTAAATGGATTGAAGAATACAATTCGGTAAGACTTCATTCTGCAATCGGTTACGTAACACCTATGGATGTGTTTTATGGTCGCAAGGAAAAGATTTTAGCAGAAAGAAAAGAAAAACTACTTGAAGCAAAATTGAAGAGAAAACAATACTCGGTAAAGGCTAATATAAGGCTTGTTGCTTAGCTTAATTTTGAATCTCAAAACTCTGTTTTTCACTGAACTAAGACAAAATTTACCTCCGATAAAGAGATTCTTAACGCAAAAGCAGTTATTACAAACGGAACATTTAAACACTATTTAGAACTTCATGATCAAAATAATTTTCTAAAGAAAACCTATTCATTAAAAGAATGTATTGAGCATATTATAGAATTTCGTAGAGATATTGTTACTTTTTCTGATTTTAACTTAGCTTACACTCCATTTTCAGCAGAAGCATTCAAAACTGGAGAACATTCAATAAGAGTATTACATAAAGTAGATAATTTAGAAAGTCGCTGGCAAGAAATGTTTCCAAAATTATCACAATATTACATTTTAAAAAGCAAAAATAAACTTTCCTATGATAACCCTATTTTTGAAAATATAAATGAAATTATACGACATATTAATGAAACTTTTTTGACTGACTTAGATTGGCAAGGATTTGAAGGAAACTCAGTTTGGTATTTATATGATGAGAGTAAACAAAAGGCTTTCCCGAGAATTGCTTATTATCATATGGCAATGTTTATACTAAGCAATATAGTCCGATATGAACCAGAAAGTTTACAAAAAATAATAATTGAAAAAGATGATATTTATTGGATCTTAAATCGATTATTGAAATTAACAGATAGGTATTTTCCACAATTAATCCTGTTTGAAATATTTAATTATCCAATTTACTTTTAACAAGAAATTACTTCGCATAACAGCGGCTTACCGCTTCACTTCGGGACAAGCCCTCGTTCGGCCTCCGGCAAATTCCCTTTCTGGCATTCGCCTTGCTTACGCAAGCTACATGCCAGTCCCTAACGTCCCGTTGGGACTCAGGGTCAGGGAACTTCGGTAAGTCTAGTTCGTTATATGCAATTTAGCAAATCTTAATCAAAATCAACTTTTAAAAGATTTTTAGTCCAAATTTCATCTAGCGTTTTCAAGCGTTCTTTATCCAATCCTTTTAATAAACGGAATCTTTTATATTCACTATGTCGAAGATACTCTGATAGAAAATATGCCCTAAATGGTATTAATTGTCTATTAATCCTGTTACATTCTTCAAATATTCGATTTCTATTAATTTTTCCGGTGTTTATTTTTACATTAGCAGCAGAAATTAAATCTGATGGCACCAAATCTTCCAACCTAGATGCTTCTGCCCAAAGTAAATCAAGTAAAATTAAACACCTCCTACGAATACCATCGTGATATAATAACCAGTCTTGTATTTCAGATCGAATACTAATATGTTTATCATTTACTGGAAAATAATCCTCATGAAAGTTTTCCAGTAACCTCTTCAATGGTAGACTATGTCTTAATAATTCAGTTCCAAACAAAGGATATATATCTTGTATATTAAGTTGACCTTGAAGTATTTTTAAACAAACACCACTGAAATAAGGAAAAAAAGACTTTGCTGCATCTAATGCCCAAACAGTAGGTGAATCACTGCTCAACGATAGTTTTTTCAGTCTTGCGATCTCGCTTTTGTCTAAAATTTGATAATACTCCTCAGAACTTCTTCCAAGAAACTCTAATGTTCCTAAGTTCAATTTAATTGTTACGAATTGCTTTCGAAATTCCTCAATCAATGTAATTTGATTATGACGATGTTGAATAAATAAAATAACTACCTGGGTTATTCCAACGAAGGCCAAAACTCCTGTTCCCCAAGCGGTAAATGAATTGCTATCCATAAAAATCCTCTCATTTAGAAAGAAACGGCTATCAGTTTAGAAAATCAAAACAAATTAAATAGTTAAAAAAGCCACACTGCAAATAACAGCGACTAACCGCTTCGCTTCGGGACTTACGCCCTCGCTCGGTCTGCGACACATAGGCTTTTGTCACTCCTCTTGCTTACGCAAGCGTCGTGCCAATCCCTAACGTCCCATTCGGGACTCAGGGCCAGCCCACGTCGGTTAGTCTAGTTCGTTATGCGAAATTGAATAAACTAATTACTGATGAAAAATATCACAAAATGGCAGCATATAGTTCCTCAATTCTATTTAAAAGAGTTTAGGAATGAAAAAAATCTAATTGAAAATTACGATATTTCAAATAAAAAATTCGGACAACCAAAAGGAACAAAACCACTTTGTGCAGAATATTTTTACTATGGAGCGGAAACAGGAGTTCAAGACGAAATCAGCCAAATCGTAGAAGAATTTCTACAAAGTTTTGAAACACCATTATCAAAAAGCATTCCTATACTAAAAAAATCACTAATAGGAAGTTCGGAAATAACTCTTGAAGAAAAGCATATTATTTCTCTTTTGATGAGTATGCTTTATATAAGAAACAATACTACAAGAAATCAAATTAAGCAGACAACATCGAATTTAACCTTAGAAGCACTAAAAGGAATTGCTAATGTAAAAGGAGAAAAAAGGTTTTTTAATTATTATGAGCGAGATACTGGGAGTATCATAAGCTCAAGCGACAAAAAAGATTTCTTAAAAGCCCTGGAAGAAAATCAAATCAAAATTGACGTCAATAATGCTCCGCATATTAATTTTTTATCAAAAATTCCTAATTTTGCAAACATACTAAACACGCAAAATTGGATTATCTATATCTCGAAAATTGAAGATAATTTTATAACATCAGATACTCCTGTAGTTTCTAATAATCCAAAAAATTGGTATAATCAATTTGGTGTGCCTATTTTAGCCAAATCCTATTATTTCCCATTAAGTCCCAAAATTTTTATAAAAACATATTATAATTCTCAAAGCACCACCAAATCTATTAAGAGGAAAAACTTGCTTAGCAAAAACGATACTAAAATAATAAATGACTTGAACTTAGTTATAGCTTCTCGATCGGGAAAACAACTATTTGCAAATCAAAAGATAGATATAGAGAAAATCTTAAAGTATCGCCAATAGAAATTTTTTAACACTATTCAGCTTCGCATAACAGCACCTAACCGCATCGCTTCGGGACGAGCCCTCGCTCGGTCTACGACACATAGGCTTTTGTCACTCCTCTTGCCTACGCAAGCGTCGTGCCAATCCCTAACGTCCCATTCGGGACTCAGGGCCAGCCTACGTCGGTTAGTCTAGTTCGTTAATTGCAATGTCCAAAAAAAGAGATAAAGAAATTTTCGTGTTAAATTTTCGCGGTGTCTTTGATTTAACGTTCTTTGTCATGCTTTTGAGAAAGACTATATTGAATTAGAAAGCGCTTTGGAAGAGATTTATTAAGTCTTTATTTATTTTTCGTCTTTCTCAATATGTATTGGCTTTGCTTAATTAATTCACAGTTCTGTTTTAGTTTACACTGTTTGGGATATTCACGCGAAAATTGATTTAAGAGATTAAGAACAAGAAATTTTAAGAGACTGGATTTAACTTTAAACTTTCTTACCAAAATTTTACACTCTAATTGGACACTGCAATTAACAGCATCTTAACGCTTCACTTCGGGACTAGCCCTCGTTCGGCCTTCGGCAAATTTCCCGCTCTCCTAACGCCTACTGCGCAGGCTCAGGGCGGGAAACTTCGTTAAGACTAGTTCGTTATACGCAAGTTGCGAAAAATTTCTGAAAATTCTTGATCACTCTACATTAGCGAATATAAACCCATTAAAAAATAGAAAATATAAGAAATTCAGGAAGTATTAAATAGTTTTAATGCTATTCAGAATGTAAGAAATTATAAATATTAACTCAATAGAGAAAAAATGAAAAAGAAAACAATACTTATATTACTCCTTACACTATTAAATTTTTGCTCAAAAAAAAAAATGAATTATGAAGTTTCTGAAACATACAAAGGATTACGATCAAACGCCTTTTCAATAACTCCGGAAAAAATAAACTTACCAATAAACAAACAAAATTCAGTTTATGGCGTCGTTATGGAAACTGGATACCCAGATGCTGTTGTATCTCTAATTTCTTTAGCTGACGGAACTACAAGCTTATACTTCAGTAATGGTGGAGGAATGATTGGAATAGGTGAACATGAAAAACCTAAAGCCAAAAGTATATTTTTTACAAATGAAGCAAATAATTATCTTCCATTCACACAACAAGAAAAAAGTAACCAATTTCGACTTCCAGAAAAAAATGAAGTTATCTTTTATTTTCTCACTACTAATGGAATATTTTCGTTCGCTGATTTAGAGGAAAATCTTGGAAATGAAAAATCAAAACTATCAAACCTATTTTTCATTGCACATGAACTAATAACGGAAGCAAGATTAGTTTCCGATAAAAATAACTGATTATAGCATTCCGCAACCAGCGTATAACAGCGCGGAAACGCTGCGCTTCGGCACTTCCGGCCTCGCTTGGCCTGTGGCACATTCCCCTTCTGGCATTCGCTCGCATACGCAAGCTACATGCCAGTCCCTAACGTCCCGTTGGGACTCAGGGTCGGGGAACGTCGAGTAGCCTAGTTCGTTATGCGAAATAATTTCAAAATTTATCAAATGAAGAAAAAAATACTCACAATAATTATCTTTGCTCTCTTTATTTCAACACCAAGCTATGCAGATGAGGAACAAAGAAAGAAAATTCATATAATGATTTCACCAATTGTTTTACATTCCAATTTAGAAAATTCAGCAAGAGAAATAAAAAATTCAACTAATTTTCAAATCCTTTACGGGTTCACTAGTAAACTATATTTGGGATTAAACTATGCAATAGGAAAAAATCCCCAGCAAACAATTGAAGCTTTACCGACAGGATCTTCATCTACGGCAAGAATATATCAATATTCTATAACAAGAGAAGCTCAAACATTTACTTTTAATTTCCAATATTTCTTTTGGAAATCTTTCTATACTAGTTTGAATCTTGGCCTAGAAAAAGGATTCTCAATTGATAAAAACAATTTTATTTTAATAAGAAATGATTATTTCATAAACCAACCTGTAGCTCAAAAAATCATTTATGATGATAGGATGTTTGGCACCGTTGGAATAGGATATAGAGAAGAATTTCTAAATTGGTTCTTACTTGCTTTTGAATATCAAAGAGGTTACATTGAATCCGGAAAAGTAAACCAACATTTTACCTACAACCCTGAATATTACGGAAACAATTTACCTTTTATCATCGAACAACACTTAATGACTAATTTAATATTCCAAAGTAAAAAGAGAAATTCAGAATTTCAGCAGATATATATTTCTACAGGAATCTCTTTTTAGTCAAGAAATTACTTCGCATAACAGCGACTACCCGCTTCGCTTCGGGACTTGCGCCCTCGCTCGGTCTGCGACACATAGGCTTCTGGCACTCCTCTTGCTTACGCAA
>NZ_RQGG01000029.1 GCF_004769665.1 Leptospira kemamanensis | reverse complement strand
TCGCAACTTCAAGAAATTCGTTTGAGGGGTGCCAGTCAACCTCTCATTTTGTTGCACTTAATGGTTGAATCTGCTAAACCATTTTAAAGCCATACCAAGGCAAACCCATTCGTGTGGGAATCACTGGTGTATGGACAGAAGCGAAAGTTACCTTTTTATGTTATGATTTAAAAACAAGATACCCTGAATTTGAAATTGCCGTTTGTTCTGCCTTAACTGCAAGTTCTTCGTTGTCGATGCATTTCATTGCCCTTGACCAACTCAAACAAATTTTAGGTGTGAAAGTATTTTCATCCATTGGAGCTTTTACAGAATTTTTAACCGGTGACCAACCTAACTTAAGCAAACGAATTTCCACCAATGCAAGGATTGCCAGTGACAAACTAAAATTAGATCCAAAATACCCGATCAGCGAACTCGACAAACAGATATTACTCTATTTATTTCGAGATTGTAAAGAAGTGGAATTCAAAACCTTAGATGGTGGATTTTCTGGAAATGTGGTTTTAAAATCCAAGTCCATTGACCATTTGGGTCATGCACAAGTTCCTTGTGTGGTAAAAATTGGGAATCGGGATTTAATTGCGAAAGAAAGGACCTCTTTTGAACGAATCCAGGAAGTTTTAGGAAACAATGCTCCGTCCATCGTTGATTTTTGCGAATTAAAAGATCGAGGTGCTATCAAATATCGTTATGCGGCGATGTTAGATGGGAATGTAAAAACATTCCAAAAAGTTTATGGAACGATGTCAGACGGAATTGGCTTAGATCGTATCATCGATACAGTGTTTGGTGAACAGTTGGGAAGGTTGTTTGAAGCCGCTTCTACGGAAAAACTCAATTTACTCGAGTATTACGACTTCCAACACAAGTATGCCAAATCGGTACGCAAGCGAGTAGAAACAATCCTTGGAGGAGCACAAACCGAAAAAAACATTACCATTTTTCCAGGATACGAAGTCCCAAATCCATGTTTGTTTTATGAAACCGATTTGTTGGATTTAAAAGAATACAATGCAGTAACCCATAACACATCTTATGTTCATGGGGATCTCAATGGTGCCAATATCATCATTGATGCACAAGAAAATGTATGGATGATCGATTTTTTCCATACGCATCGTGGCCACATCATTCGAGATTTGTTGAAGTTGGAAAATGATATTTTGTATATCTTTTGTAAAATTGAAACAGAAGCAGAATGGAAAGAAGCCATCCTTCTCACGGATTTTTTGCACAACCAAGAAGACTTAGGAATCCCTCTTTCGTTCGAACCACCCAAAGAAATCAAAAATGAGAAATTACAAAAAGCATACCGTGTGATCGCAAAACTCCGATCGTATTACCCAAAACTTGTAAAACTCGATCGAGATCCATACCAAATGCATGTGGGTGCACTGCGGTATGCAATGCATACACTTTCCTTTGATGAATGTAATGACTTACAAAAGAAATGGGCTTTGTATGCCGGTGCCAAACTCATTGTGAAAATCAAATCCTATATTCAAAAATCAAAAGTCCTACGAATTGATTATCTAAAACCACTATCGGAAAAGCAAGGTGACCTCGTAAAACAAATTGGTCTCACCATATTACCAGGTCGAAAAGATCGAAACCGAGTTTTATTCGATGATGTACAAACCATCCAAAAAGAAGGAATTTCTCATGTGTTAAGCCTCATCACCGAACAGGAATACATCCAATATGGTGTGAGTGATTTAAAATCAGAACTACCAAAACAGGGAATCGAACAAAAACAAGTTTCCATCTTAGACCAACGAGTGCCTAGCCACTCACAGATGTTAGAGATTGTATCTTGGATCGATTTACTTCTCACTCAAAATAAGAAAGTACTCATCCATTGTGTGGGTGGGCTTGGTCGATCGGGAACTGTGGCATGTGCTTATTTGATTTGGAAGTTTGGAATGGATGCCGAAACGGCAATCCAAAAGGTGAGGGAATCGAGAAGTGAACGTGCAGTGGAATCACACGAACAAATCCGATTCCTAGAAACTTGGGAAAGGTCTTTCGATACTTAAACGTTTTGGAGTTTCAGACATTCCTTTTCCAACATTTCATCTAACTCTTGTTTTTTGGAATGCATCAATTGATAAAGGTGATTTTGAAATTCTTCCCAAGAGGCAAAATCCGTTGGGTTGTGAACACCTAGTCCCAAATACCCAACCACATTTCCTTTTTGGTATTCTTGATATGTTGTGACACCAGACTTCAAAGCAACAAAAACAGGAATTTTCTGGTCGAAGGCAATTTTCACCATTCCTTTTTTTAAAGGATGGATCTCTTCGCTATAGGTATTTTTGCCCTCTGGGTAAACGATATAGGAAGTTGTTTTTAATCCTTCGATCAAGTTTTTCACAGAAACCGCAATGGACATTGCTTTTGAATTATCAAACACTTGGGAACCCATGGCAGTCATCCACCAATACGCAAACCATGCTTTTTTAATCACTTGGTTTGCTAAAAATGGTTTTCTAATCACATAACAATCGTAAGGAAAATCCATTTCATTCACATGGTTTAAAAAAATCATATGTCCTTTTTCAGGAACTGTGAATTGGTTTAACACAAGCACTGAGGTTTTTGTTATTTTTTTAACATCCTCAGCCCAGATTTTTGTTCCTTCTAAAAATTCTTGGATTCTTTTTTCTTTGTTCCCTGTAATCGCTCGGTATAATCCACGAATTAAATACGGGCTGGCCTTTCCAAATACCAATAAGGTGATTCGTAAGTAAACTTTCATCACCAAACGTCCGTAGTGAACACTTAAGCCGTGTAAGTTTTTTTCAATTAGGTTGTCAACAACTGGAATTTTCGCCATAGCAACAATTAGACAATAGAGTGGTTTTTGTGGATATAAAAAAGCCCAAGAAATTTCTTGGGCTGAATCATTCGGAAACAGTGTTAGTTAGTGTTTCTTATGGTTGCGGAGTTGTTGTAGTTCCTTGGGCAGGTTTTGGTGGAACATTTAATGCTTTTTTACGTTCTTGGTCGTACTTCATGAACACCATGTTATTGGAATCCAATTCGTATACTCGACCTCTTACGTCCGCATGGTCCACACGGTAGTCTTCTGGCACTCTCACATCAAACATCGCTTGTAAACGATTGTCATATTTGACGTAGGGATTTTTCGAGAAGTCATATGTCACACCATCAATTTTTACAGGTTGACCTTCTACAGTAGCACCGTTTTCATCTCTGGAAACTTCTGTTTTGGCTTGTGAGTTATTTAGATAGTAATTATCGTAAGGATATTTTAATTTATAGATGTTGATTGCATTGGCTTTCGAGTCACGAGCCAAGTTGATCGCACCAAAATACAATTCAATTCGATACTTTCTATGAGTTGGTTGGAGTTTTTGGTGTTTTTCCAAATTACGTTCCACTTTCAACGCATTGGCTCTTGCTTCTTTTGCAAGTCCTAAGTGTCTGTAACCAAGCTCCATATTTTTCTCAATGTCGTACTTATTGTAACTGTAATGAGCCTCTTTTGGATCATACATACGTCTTTGGTAAGGAGCTTCGCGAGGTAGGTCCATTACGTCTTGGCGGAAATAAGATCCTTTTCCATATTCAATCGAAATGTCAAGAAGGGCCTTGTCCATAGGATTGTTCGGATTTTTACGTTCCATAGCGGTTTTCATCATCTCTTCCGCACGTAGGATGTAAAATTGCGAAAGTTCTTCCGTTATTTTTTCGACACCAAGTTGGCATTCGAGAAATCGTTGGTAAGCAGAAGAGTAGTTCCCTTCAAAATGGTATTGCAAACCTTCTTGGTAAATTCGTTTGGCTTCGAGGTATTTTTTCATACGGAAACCTTCTTTGCCTTCTGGAGCATTTAACTCCGCAGGTTTCCCTTCCGCATCTTCACCACGAAAGTTTTTGACGATTGGCTCAAGCTCACGGAGGTAAGTCAATAGCTCGATTCGTTTTTGATAGGATTTACTAGAGACTGATTCTGCAAACATAGGTGCTTGCATCACGAGACTCATCATGAGAATAAGAAGGGATTGTTTCATTGCTCTGCCATTCATTCCGTTTCCGTACTTTCCTTCGTTAGAAGAATCTTACAAGTAATTTCAGGGTGTCCCCTGTGAGTATTATCGGAGATTTATGATATTGGATTGACAGATTGTATTTTAAAATTGAGCCTTTTCCTAGATTTTTCCTATGTCCCAAGCCGCCGCCCAGTCAAAAAAAGTATCTTTTCGTGCCAAAGAGTCTACAGCTTGCCCAATTTGTGATGAAAATCACCAAAAGGAGCAGATGTTCCAGGGTGGTGGACGGCTCATCGCTGGGAAATTAGCCCAGGACCTTCGTCGTTTGTACGAAAAAAACAAAAAATTTGGACGTGTCAGCCCTCTGGATTATGTCATGACCGTCTGTCCGCGTTGCCTTTATTCTTCTTTTCCCAAAGATTGGAATGCTCTGAATCCTGCTGATAACGAAGCCATTCGGATGGCCACTGATGCACGTAGAAGTTATATTGAAAAAATCCTAGGACCAGTTGATTTTACGAGTGACCGCCAAATTGTGTTAGGTGCTGCATCCTATCTCCTGGGGATGGATTGTTATCAATTACGTGGAGTGAGTGTTGCCCCTACTCCTAAAAAAGCAGTATGTGCGATCCGAGCCGCTTGGTATTTCTCTGACCTACATGAAGAGTTTCCTCATATTGGATATGATAAAATTCGGGACTTACTCTACCAAAAAGCTGCGGTCATTTATGGTTATACATTAGAGCTCATGCAAAATGGAAACGAACCCGTTGACCAAGCTGCAGGGATGCTCGGACCAGATACTGATAACAATTGGGGATTTGATGGAGTCATTTATCTGAATGCGTTCCTAACAAAAAAATTCAAAGACCAAATGGCACCGAAACCAGAAGACCAAGTTTTATTATTATCTCGTGCTAAACGAACACTTGCTAGGTTGTATGGATCAGGTAAGGCAAGTAAAGGAAAACCAGGTCCAATCGTAGAAATGACACGCGAATTGTATGATGAATACAATGCTATCTTAGAGGAAATGGGAGGCGAGAAGTAAGGGTTTGCCCAATTATGCACTTCTTGTCGAATATGATGGCACTCATTTTTATGGGTGGCAAAAACAAAAAAACCTCCCGACTGTCCAGTCCTCAATTGAGTCTGCGTTATCCATCATTCTAAGAAAAAATCCCGCCTCACCTTTGTCAGTGGCTGGCCGTACCGACACGGGTGTCCATGCACTTGGTATGGTTTGTAATTTCAAAACCGAAAATCCAATTCCCAATTTTCATAAACTGTTAGTTTCTCTGAATGCTCTCACACCAAGTGGTGTTTCAGTAAAAAATGTGGTCGAAGTTCCACCAGAATTTCACGCCAGGTTTAGTTGTACAGGTAGGGAGTATATTTATAAATTATACTATAGTAAATATGAAAGCAGTTTTGTGGAGGGGCGCGCTTTTTGGGTGAAGTCTCATATCAATTGGGAAAGAGTGGAAAAACAACTCCAAGTCCTTGTGGGGGAAAAAGATTTTCGTTCTTTTACTAAAGCCAAATCCATGTCGGGCAAACGAGCCGTTCGCGAGATCTTTTCCATCCAAGTAGAGAGAACTGCACCTGAATGGTACCAAATCCGGATCCGAGCCAATGGATTTATGCACAATATGGTGCGAATTACGGTTGGAACTTTACTGGACATTGGAAAGGGACGTTGGGAATCTAGATCCATAGACTCCATTTTGGAAGAAAAGAACCGAACGAAGGCTGGTGTTACCCTCCCGCCGGATGGGCTCTATTTTGTCCGCGCGTATTACGAAGATCATCCGGAAATTCATGAATTGTACAAAATCCCTCTTCCTTAGCATCCTTTTCGCATTCACTCTCTTTTCTGGTCTCCTTTCCGCACAAACCCTCGAAGAGTACAACAAACGCCGCTATGAAATTGGTGGTTGGGTAGGAGCGGCCAATCCCATGCCTGGAACTCCCAGTGCACGGATCTTAGAAACCACGCTAGGTGGCGGATTCTACGCCAGGATGCCTTGGCCTTGGGTCTTTTACACCGAAGTGGGTGGTTCCTATGCCGTCTTTTTATCCCGTTCGGAAAGAGCTTTAACAGCCATGCCACTGTACGCGGCCTTGGCGTACAAACTCCCGTTAGAACTCCCCATCCAATTTTTTGTGAAGGGGGGCGGTGGTTCTTCCTATGTGGTAGCAAGGCCTGCCGATACAGCCAGGTGGAACCCAACCGCCTTTGGTGGGTTAGAAGCTAGTTTTATTGCTGGTCGTAGAATTCGAATTGGGGTACGATTGGATTATTATAAGATTTTTGAAACCCAAATGGACGTTCCTAACCAATACCGCTTTCCCCTTGCCAGTCCTTACGACGATCCCAGATTACAAAATCCGGCAAATTACACATTACAGAACGTCGATTTTTTCTATTTTGGTCTAACAGTGGGAGTATTGTTTTGAACCGTTTGCAGTCCTATTATTTTTTCCTTTTACTCTCCTGTTTCTTTTTATTCCCCAATTGCAAAACAGATGTTGATTTGGGGAAAGAAACCAAGTTTCCCGTGATCTCCACTCTCTTTAACAACCGTATGTTGTTACTCTTAAAGGGAACTTACGCCACTGACAACCCACTGGATTGGTCTGAGTTAAACAATGGAACAGGTGATTTGTACATTGATGCTCAAGGGGATGGCCTTGATCCCATCATGACGCTTACCAACCTTCCCAAGGCAGCTGATCTTCCCATCTTTTTGGATATTGGAGAAGTCAGGATATCGAGTAAATTTGAAAAGGGTTTTAATGACCTGACACAAATCCGTGATACCATTGATTCCAATAAGTTTTGGGACTTCATTGCACCCAATAGACAAGTGTTTTGTACAAGAACTTATTCCTTAGATAACAATACCTGTATTGAAAGTGATGGGATTCTAAAAGCGTATGACTTTTTCAATGGAATTGGTGCACAATTTCCTTCCAATGATCCATCAGCAGAAACTCTCAGTTGGGAAGAAGCAGCGGCGGCAGGAAAAGCATGGCTAGGAAGGGAATATTATTATTCTGGTATCTACTTTCGTTCCCTCGTGACAGGTTTTGCTTTGGATGCTGGAGCTCCCTTGGCGATTCGTTTTGACAATCGACCAAATATCTTTGGTTTAAATATTGTCCCAAGGAATAATTATGCACCAGGTACAACCACTTCTGAAAAAAGTGCCATTGTTCCTAAAATGTTTCCTAGTTTGTTTTCCCAAACCTTCGAACAAGCGTTACAATCTGATATGAGAATCCGAGAAGGATTTGATCCTTATATCTTGGAAGTACGTATCAACTTAAAAGAAAATTTAATGTTACACTCTTATACTTCCAGCCGTTCGACAACAGTAACTTATGTAGGTGTGAGTGATATTTTCTTTGATCACAAAGGGGAAGGAGATGCCGGTGGAAACATCATCTCTAGAGCTCGTGTGATCTATCCAGAAACAGCATCAAGCCTTACGATCTCTGGTGGAACCAATTCTTTATTACATTATTACGGCATCTTCCGATTTGAAGAAACTCAATTTATCAACGAATTGCCACTTGCTGCGACACCAGCGAAACAAAATGCAAAAATCAAATACCTAAATCCAGGTACATACAAAGTAGTTTGTTTAGGGGACGTGTCAAAAAGAGACGGATATCCTGACACAGTTGTAAGGGAAACCGCTTTTACAATTCCAGAATATCCATTCAGACAGACATATAACGTTGATTTGGCCTGCCCTTAGGAAAAAAATAGTTTCTTAGTTCAATTTTACTTTTTTTTCCTATCGATTTCACTGGGATTGGTTAAAGTACGAACCATATGAAAACGATATTATTCAAATTACGAAACATTCTTAGTAAAAATCAAAACGTATCAGGGGAATTTCAATTCCCCATTCGATACAAACTACTGTTAATCACTTCTGTCGTACTTTTGGTTTCTGTTTCGGGTGTGATTTTCCTTGCATCTTATTTTTTTCGTAAGGATAGTGAAGTTCGAGTCAAAGAAAATAATATCAAAATCAATGATATCTTATCTCTAAAAGTAAAATCAGACTTACACTCCATCAAACAAGATGTCCATATCACTGCTTCTGCCATTTTGAGAAGCACACAATCAGCAAATGGGATCGCAAATGAATTATTTGAAGAAGATCAAAATTTTGTTTTTATTGGAGCTTATGACTCTAGTTTTAATCCAAAATTTGAAACGATCAACGATCAGTTTTTACAGAAATATGATTACCAAAAATCAGAAGTTAAAAATATAATCAAAAATATCCAACCGAAACTAAAAAAATCATTTAGCGGAACAACCGTTATATGGAATATTAGTCCTTTTTTCAGAAATCCAATCCTTTGTATCAGTTTTCCTTTATCTGAAACCAAAGACACTCATACCATTCTGGTAACCTTAGTCAAACTGGATAGTTTACTTGATGCCTTTCAAACTTCAGGCCCGGTCGAAACATTTTTAGTAAGTGAAGATGGGAGTGTGCTCGCACATCCAGATGCAAAAGTTGTTTTGTCTGGAAACAATTTGAATGATTTACCTATCGTTGATCGTATGAAAAAATCTACGGTAGACAATGGGCAATTTCGTTATCAAAACAAAGATGGTGAGTTTTATTTAGCTTCCTTTAAAAAACTTGGAATTGGTGGTGTTGGTGTTATTTCACAAGTTCGAGAAGCTAAAATTTTTGAAGAAGTCAATAATATTCAAAAACGAAATGGTTATTTGTTAATCGTATTTTTATCACTTTCCTTTATTGTAGTTTATCTTTTTGCAAAATCTCTTTCCACACCCATCCTCAAATTGGTGGATGCTTCCGAAGAAATCCGAAAGGGAAACTATCACATCAATTTACACGCTACCACGCATGACGAAATTGGAACATTGACAAAATCCTTCGTTAGTATGGGACGAGGTTTAGAAGAAAGAGAAAAACTGAAAGATTCCTTTGGTCGCTTTGTCAACCAAGACATTGCTGAACTTGCTGCAAAAGGAAAACTTGCCATTGGTGGACAAAGAAAATATTGTACAATATTTTTCTCTGATATCCGAAGTTTCACAGCAATCTCTGAAAAATTACAACCAGAAGAAGTGGTAGAATTTTTAAATTCCTATATGTCAGAAATGGTGAAATGTGTCCAAGAAACTGGTGGGACGGTGGATAAATTCATTGGAGACGCCATCATGGCCACTTGGGGTGCTCTTCGTGATCACAAACATCATGCAAAAGCTTCCGTGGATGCCGCACTTCGTATGCGTGAAAAACTAATTGAATTCAATCAAAATCGAGGCACTGTTAAAAAACCTCTGATCAAAATCGGATGTGGAATTAACACTGGTTATGTGATTGCAGGTCAAATTGGAAGCTCTGATAAAATGGAATACACAGTGATTGGTGATTCGGTGAACTTGGCATCTCGAGTGGAGTCCCTCAACAAAGAAACACATACTGATATTTTGGTCACCGAAACAACCTACCAAGAAATCAAATCCGAATTTAACTTTCTGAGTATGGGAGAAATTGAATTTAAAGGGAAATCGAAAGCTCAAAAAGTCTATGCAGTTTTAGGAAGAAAATCGGATCCAAATTGTCCTAAAACTCTATCCGAATTACAATCGATTGTTGGAATCGAAACCACAACGAAAAAGGCAAAAAAATGAATTTAGATAAACGTGATTTATTTGTTCTTGTTGGCCTTACGAGCATTGCGATCTTTTTTAGTGTTCTATTTTATTTAGATTTAAATCGAAAAATTGATATTGGTGATAGAGAAGTGGTGGGCACCATTTTTTTTAAAAACAATATCGTACAAAGAAAATTTGAAGATGAAGTGATTTGGGAAAAACTAGAAAACAATAGTCCACTCATCAACAAAGATACAATTCGTTCGGAAGCCTTTTCCGATGCCATCATCCGATTGAAAGATGGAACAGAGATCAACATCGATGAAAATTCCATGTTTAACTTGGATTTAACGGGTGATGAACCGAATTTAGAATTTTCGGAAGGATCTCTCCAAGTCAAAAAAAATGATGCGAATGCCAACCAAATCAAAATTACATCTTCCGGAAGTGAAATCAATGTTGATTCAGGAAATGTCAAAATTGAAAAAGCAAAAGACCAAGAATTGAGTTTGTTTGTCGAAAAAGGCCAAACCACAGTCAAACAAAACGGAAAAACAGTTTCGGTAGACCAAGGAAAAAAAGCGGAATTTAAAACCTCTGGCATCGAAATCAAAAAAATCCCCATAATTCTACTCTCACCTGCTTCTCAAAAACTTTTTTATACCGATCCTACCGAAGCCCTTGTAAACTTTAGTTGGAAAATAGAATCAGGATACGAGTCACCTATCTTGGAGATATCTAGGTCTCCCAATTTCCAAATGACATTTTATTCAGAACCAGTAAACGGGAACCAAACATCAATTAGCCTAAAAGAAGGAACCTTTTACTGGCGAGTGAAAGTAAAAAACAAAAATGGTGTCGAAACAAGTGAAACAAATAAATTATTTGTCTCAAAACTAGAACCTTTTCTTGCGGAATCACCGAACCCAGGTGCCGTGATACCCTTTGTGCAAACCTATCCCCTTGTAACGATTACTTGGAGTAAGTTAACCACAGCCAACACATACCAACTGTTAGTATCCAATACCAATCAATTTCAAAATCCAATCAAACGGATTGAAACTTCTGCAAACCAAATCTCTTTGGATGATTTGAAAGAGGGAACTTATTATTGGAAGGTGATTGCGAAATCTTCTTTTCCGGATACCAAAGACAGAGAAACAAAACTTTATTCCTTTGTGATTAAAAAACAAAATCAAGTACCAGCCCCCAAATGGCAAAGGCCAATGCCTGAGGCTGAAATCAGCACAGAAGAGATCAAACAAAACCAAGCCATTTTGATTTGGGAGGGGAATGCGGAGATTTATTCTTATACTGTAAGGATTGCCAAGGATTCAAAGTTTTCCAATTCGATCGTGAATGCAGAGACAACTTCTAATTTCCTTGTTCCCAATTGGAATGATTTAGGATCTGGAAATTTTTATGCGAAGATCATTGGAAAAACAAAGGATGGAAAAGAAACAGAACCCTCTCCTATTTTAAGTTTTACCGTTGTTGACAAAAAGAAAAAAATCGAAGTGGCCACGATCGTAGAAGAATCGAAACCCCAAACCATCCAAGAACCAAAATTAGAAACCATGTCACCTAACGGAGCGATCATCCAAATGAAAGGAAAAACCAGTTTGGATTTCCAATGGAAATTAACTGGTGTGGTAGCGGATCGTTATGATATTGTATTGTACCAACACTTACCTGATAAAAAAATTGCGATTTATAAAGTGAGTACAAAAGATTCTAATTACCATTTAAAAGATCTCAGTATTTTGGATGAAGGAAGTTTTTCATGGGATCTCAGTGCTTATAAAAATTCAAATTTACTTCTTTCCAGAAAAGGTACGTTTATTTTAGCCCTTGACCAACTGAAGTCACTCAGACCTTCAGACATCGAATTTATTTCCCCCAAACGATTGTATAAAGAGAAAAAATGAAACATTCTTATCTTTCCAAATTTGTTTTTTATATATTCGGACTTTTTGTCGTATCCACCTTGTTAGCTGAGGAAGGGACAAAACTCATTGCTTGGAAACCGATCAGTGATGCCAGTGGTTACCAAATCCAAATCAAAGATAAACTTGGAAAAATCATTTTAGATAAAAAAATAGAAACACCTTATCAATCAATCGAAGAATTACCTTCTGGTATGTACATGGTAAGGACAGCACCTCTCAATTTATTTAAAAAACCTGTGGTGTGGTCCACATGGAAAGAACTCGAGATCATCATTTCCGAACCACCAAAGGTTGCCAAAGAAACAGAAACACCGGTGATTCTTTCTAAACAAGAATCTAAATCAGAAAAAACAATCAAAGAACTTACGATTGAAGGGGAACATTTTTTAGAAGCCACAAGTGTTGACCTCTCCAAAAAAGGGGATAAATTACCCATCGTCAGTAAAGAAGTCAAAACATCGGAACGCATTGATCTAAAGGTAGATACAACCGAAGCAAAAACTGGTCCTTATGATTTAACAGTCACCAATCCTTACCAAAAACCAAAAGTAGTGAAAAACTTTGTACAAGTAGAAGAACCAAAATCTTCACCCATCGATAACAAACTCACAACAAAGGAAAACTTGGAAGAGATCAAAAAAAATGAAAGAGTGAAATCTGGTACGGAAACTCAAACCGCAAACTTAGAGGGAAAACAAAATTTAACTTCCAAATCCACTGAAACAACAACTAGTTCTGCAAAACCAATCCCGACGGCAAACCAATCCAAACCTAAAGTATCTTTACCCAAGGGAAAGCCATTTCGAGATTTTACATATGATGAGATGATGGTCTTTCTAGAAACGGATGTTGCGGTAAATTGTAAAAATACAAAAATACCTGCTTTCACTTTAGGTGAGTGCCACAAAACTTATGTTATATTAAACTTCTCGAGTGAAGACAACCAGTCTGTCTTTGAGTTTTATAAATTGGTGAGCGAAAATGAAACCAATCGCATCAGTGCATATCGATATTTTTCCAATCATTGTAATCCGATTTTTAAACCTGCATTGGAACGAATGGAATTACAATGGAAAAATAGAAGCAATTTAGATCCAGAGGAACGACAATCCTTGGGTGTCGAATTGCCAAAATTTCGAGTTTGTACGAGATAATTTTCATTTCTTTTGCTTGTAAGGAATCCCTTTTTTTAGTCCAATATAGAGAATGAAACATCCGTTTTCCCTTTTTCTTGGTCTTCTGATTGTATCGAATCAGGTGTTGTTTTCCGAACCATCTGTTCTCAATCAAAATGTAAAGGAAGTCACCACTCGAATCCAAGATTTAGCGCTTTACCCTTCTCTTTCTAAAAAACGTCTTTATGGTGCGGTTGCAAAAGGGGGAGCCATTCGCTTTGATTTAAAAGCAAGTGAGGCATCTCCACAATCCATTGGCATCGGGATTGCAACTGACGGAAAATTAAAAGAATGGGTCTTAACGGTTTATGCAGGAAACGGACAAAATGAAAATCCAACCATCCTTCGCAAAGAGAAAATCGAAGCAGAAACACAATGGGTGTTTGAACTGTTGGCACCTCCTGACGAGATTACAATCGAAATCCAAAATATGAATTCAGATACACCAGTCGCTGTCGTAGAAATTGTTCATGGATACTATTATGGTTATTCGATTGATAAAGAAAACAATACGAAACCACAACCTCAGAATCCAATCAAACCAAACCCAACAGAACCAGATAAACTTTCACCAAATGATGTGCAAAATCGAACTGAATTTTACCGAGCACCCATCACCAAAGATTGATTTAATTTTTTAAAGATATAATCCGTATACTCATCGTAACATGATGGTGACATATGACCTGCATCGCTAAACTCGTTGCAGGAATACTCTGGATCATCATTCATATTCCAGAAGGGAATCCCGTTTTGCACATGGTATTTCTCCATACGCGGATACCAATCCTCATAAACAGTTCCTTCTTTGTTTTCTCCAACAGATACCTTCATCTTTCGAATATGATCCATATAAGGTAGAGATAACCTGACCCAAATGACTGCGGAAGGCACACCTAGTTCTTTTGCGAGTTCCAGTGACTTGTTTGTAAACGTTAATATATTTTCCGAAAATCGAAATGGCACTAGATAAGAATGAAAGTCACCATAGGCAGACTTTTTTAACAGTTCGAGAGGTAACACTGCTTCATGGGTTCCTGGAGTCATAGCAGAACCCTTCCCTTTTTTTAAATTCGCCATTAAATTGTTCCGTAACATACGATACGGAATTAACATATTTTCTTTGTTTTTGGCTCGTGTTAGGATTACTTCCAACTTTGGTCGATATTGATAAGCACGAAACATACGTTTTGCGATCAAAGTAGATATATCATCAATCGAAAATAAAGAAAAATGTTTTAATACAAAAGAAACATTCAGTCCATTCGTGAGAGTTTCATCCACTTTTAAAGTGGCACTGGCATTAAACATTTCTACGGAATGGTCAAACAAAAAGAAATCAGGTTTTACATTGTCTCTTTCGAATTGTTCCATCCATTGTAATACATAATCAGGTTTTCCACCTGGGACGGAAAAATTAAACATCACCCATCCCGGGTATTTTTTATGGATATAATCATTATCAAAAAGAAGTGCTCTAGAATTTCCAAAATAAACTAGGACTTTGTCCCGATTTTTTTGTGCCAAATACTCTTTTAGATCTTCATACAATTCATATTTTTGTATGTAATTGATATCAGATAAGGATTTAGAAAAGTATGTATGAACATTTTCTAAGATCAGTAGTTTATCCAGACAAAACGCTAAAAATACAACTAGGAACGGGACTAATAAAAAACGATTTCGAAATAAATCCACATCTTCCTCCTAAAACCGATAATAGATAAACTCACCACCATCTTGTGATAATGTGGCGAGTAAAAAGATGGTAATCACACCAAGGACTGGGGCTAACCAAACATCGTGTTTGCGAATCCTTTCCCAAAATTCTGGCACGTATTGGATATGATGAAAAAACAAAACGGCAAACGAGGTATAAAAAATTCGTTCTAGGTTTTCAATATGTAAGTAACGAAAAGAAGAACCTTCCCCGAAAAGCGATGTTGCAGACACCAACCATTCGTTTTGGCTTCCCAGAATCATATTTTCTAAACTGAATGAAAAATGAGTGAAGATTCCGTAAAAATGGTCCACCATATTGGATGCGTTATTGGAACGAAACATAAGACCTGAAATCGAAAACAAAACAAATACAATCATTGCTTTTAAAACGATTAGGAATTTGTTTTTTTCAGGAGTTAATGGGAGACCCAATTTGCCTTCCAAAAATCGTTCGGAAGCAAGGATCACACCCCAATAAAATCCCCAACAGATAAAGGTATAATCAGCTCCATGCCAAAATCCACCTAAGGTCATGATGATGATCAAATTGAGATAAGTCCTAAGTTCTCCTTTTTTTGACCCACCTAACGGAAAATAGATGTAATCACGCAACCAAAAGGAAAGAGTAATGTGCCAACGTTTCCATAATTCGCGCCCAGAGGTGGAGAAAAAAGGAGCCTTGAAATTTTCAGGAGTTTCGAAACCTAAATACAAAGCAACAGATCTTGCCATATCAGTTAGTCCCGAAAAATCGCTGAAGACTTGAATTGAATAACAAATCCCTGCAATGAATAAAGAAAAAGAATCATATTCTGCTGGCGAATTAAAAACAGGAGAGATCGTGAGCGACATTGGATCAGCAACTAACACTTTTTTCACGAGACCAGACATCATAAGATAAGAGGCACGATACATCTTTTCTTTGTTTGGTGTGAGTTTGTCCAAGTTTGGGAAAAAATCAGACATTCGCATGATAGGACCCGCAATCAGCACGGGGAAAAATGCAACAAAGAGAAAATAGTCCTCTACCTTAACTGTTTTTTCTTTTGGATTCCGATAGGTATCCACAGCAGCAGCAATGACTTGGAAGGTATAAAAACTAATGGCAAGAGGAAGTGCAATGTGAATGAAATTTGGTACTTGTTGGAAAAATGGATAACTCGTTACGTCAGCTAACACTCGACTAAAAAAGTAAACATACTTAAAAAAACCTAAGTTGATTAAGTTAAGAGAAACTGTCAGTCCAATCCAAAACTTGGTTGGTTGGGATTGTATCTTGCGGTAAAGTAGGTAATTGATACTGATGACAATGAGAAAATGAACGGTTAATGCTAAAGAAAAGTAAGCGTAAAAACTGATACCAGAAATCAGTAAAAAGTATTTACGAAATTCTTTTGGGATGGCCCAATACAGAAGGTAAACAACGGAAAAAAAGATTAAAAATGGTATTGAATTGAACAACATATCAAGGTAGGAATTGTCTCTCCCAGTAATCGCTTTCAGAACTTGGTGTCAATCCTTCTTTCAGGTGATTAAACTCAGTTTCATCCACTTCTGTTTCCCGTTTCACCCATTCCGCATAAAATTCTTCCGAAGATTTTCGTTTGGCTCGGAGCCTTCTTGCAAAACTCAAAATCTCTTTATCTGAAGTCACCACCAAACATTGTGAAGGTACTTCACAAAAATTCAAATATCCAATGATCAGTTCGTCTGCTTTTTTTTCGTGGCTATAATGAATCGAAAATCCCTCCCATTCTTCCGAATAACAATCGGAAAGTAACTCCTTCTTTCCGTCAAAAAAGACGAGAACCTTGCGGTTACGAAGGTCTGGGAAATGCCGTTTCAAGTGTACAAGTAGTCCAAACCTTGCCTCTTGGAGGCGATATTCCCCCAGACAAAACGCCAGGTCAGGGAATTTATACATTAGGTTCATCCCGTCGATCAGGATTCTCTCATTTACGGGCACAACCCTATTGAAACCACTTGCCAGATTCGATTAAACCAAAAAAACGTAAACATGGGGAAAAAAATAATCATCGTCGGTGCCTCGAGTGGGATCGGAAAAGCCATTGCTGAACAAGAATTGAACGCTGGGTCCTCGGTGGTCCTTTTAGCGAGACGGGAAAAGTCTCTAGAAGCCATTGCCAAACTAGGCAACAAGTCCAAGGAGAAACGAGCCTTTCCTTTGGTCTTTGATGTAACAAAATTTGTATCTGCAGAAAAAACCTTCCAAAAAGCAGTCTCCCTTCTAGGAGGACTAGACGAAGTGTATTTTGCCTCCGGTGTGATGCCTGAGATTTCCAAAGAAGAATACAACACGGAAAAAGATTTAGAAATGTTAAACGTCAATCTTTTAGGTGCCGTCGCATTTTTAAACCCCGTCGCTACTTATTTTACCAAACAAAAATCAGGTAAGATTGTTGGAATCTCTTCCATCGCAGGGGAAAGAGGAAGAAAAGGGAATCCCGTTTATAACGCTTCCAAAGCTGGCCTCAATACCTACTTGGAAGCACTTCGCAACCGATTATCGGAAGTCAATGTCCGAGTAACAACGATTAAACCAGGATTTGTCAAAACAGATATGACAAAGGGTTTAACCTTACCAGAAAAAGGATTATTAAAAGCGATTTCGGCAGAAGAAGCTGCAGAAAAAATTCGTGCCATCGTTGCCAGTGGAAAAGACGAAGCGTTTGTTCCTGGAATTTGGGCACTTGTGGCACTCATCATAAGAAACATTCCCAATTTTATTTTTAAGAAATTGAGTATATAATATGGTTACAAAAAAAACAAAATCCGTTCCCGATATCAAAATCCCCAAAAAAGAAAAAGTAGAAGCATGGGGAATGAGTTCTTTTTCCATGTCTCCTGTATTTCGTCCAGAAACAGAAGAAGAAATCAAAGAACTATTTGTTTGGGCAAACCAAACTGGCACCAAAATCGCGTTACGTGGTGGTGGTTGTAGTTATGGAGATGCATCCACCAATAATGATGGAATCGTTTTGGATTTAACTCGATTCAATAAGGTTTTAGATTTTAATTTAAAAACAGGTGTGATGACAGTTCAGTCCGGAGCAAGGATCAAAGACCTTTGGGAAACAGGAATTGAAAATGGCTTTTGGCCCCCAGTTGTTTCGGGAACGATGATGCCTACTCTCGGTGGCGCACTCTCCATGAACATTCATGGAAAAAATAATTTTAAAGTGGGAACCATCGGTGAACACATCAAAGAATTTACTTTTTTAACAGCAAAAGGTGATATCTTAGTTTGTTCTCCTAAAAAAAATTCTGACCTTTTTTACTCTGCAATCTCCGGCTTTGGGATGTTAGGTTGTTTTTTGACAGTTCAAATCAAAATGAAACCAATTTATTCTGGAAAAATGAAAATTGATCCAGTGTATGTTCGTAACTTTGATGAGTTGTTTACTTATTTTGAAGAACATTACCAATCCGCTGATTATCTAGTAGGATGGATTGATGCCTTTGCTTCCGGTAAATCTCTTGGTCGTGGCCAAATTCATAAAGCAACCAACTTAAAAGAAGGGGAAGATCCTGATTTTCCAGGTAATTGTTTGTTAGAAAGACAACACCTTCCTACTCGTTTGTTTTACGTGATTCCAAAAAAATGGATGTGGATCCTCATGCGTCCATTCAGTTTCAATTTTGGAATGCGAATGATCAATTTGGCAAAATGTATCGCAAGCATTTTAGTAAACCACAAAGCGTATTACCAAGGCCACGCCGAGTATGCATTTTTATTGGATTACGTACCTAATTGGAAATTTGTATACAAACCAGGTTCAATGATCCAATACCAAGTGTTCATTCCCAAGGAAAACGCCAAACAAGCGTTCCGTGAAATATTCACAAAATGCCAAGAACGTGGGATTGTAAACTATCTCTCTGTATTCAAAAAACACAAACCAGATCCTTTCCTTCTCACTCATGCCGTGGATGGATTTTCTATGGCGATGGATTTCCCTGTTACAAAAGGAAATCGTGAAAAATTATGGTCTCTGTGTTATGAATTAGATGAAATCGTTTTGAAACACAAAGGTAGATTTTATTTCGCAAAGGACTCTACACTCCGCAAACGAGTAATGGAATCCTACTTTCCTAAAGAAAACCTGAAAAAGTTTTATACCTTAAAAAAGAAGTATGATCCAAAGGGAATTTTACAAACGGATTTATACAAACGAGTGTTTTTAACTTAAATTTCTCGCTAGAGATCCAAATCCAAACTCTGCTCTAAGTGATGTTATCTTTTCTTGGCAAACAGGTAAAAGGTAACATCGTTTGAAACTCAGATTCCAGAAAAAACAACCGTCTCTTCCCAATCAAAACCTACGTTCCAAAAAACGAGAGAACCTCTCTTTCGTTAGATATTCATTCTTCGGTATAAAAAGTATGCCGCATAAGTGAAGATGACTGGTGTCATCCACATCCCAAGCCAGATCGGCAATGCTCCATTTTCCGCAAGTGTCTTTGCAGTAGAGTTTAAAATATAATACAATAATACTACGGCAATGGTTAATCCAAGACTTGCAACACCTGCAGATCGTTTGGTGATTGCACCCGCAAGTGCACCGAGTGTAACAACGACAAAGGACATGAGTGGCATAGCAAAGGCCATATGTTGTTGGACAATGACATTGCGAAATGGAATTCCTTTGGTAATCCGAGATTCGATTTCATCGGAAAGTTCAAAAAAATTCATTTCCTCGGGGTTACGAATCGGTTTGGAAAAATAAGCCAAGTCTTCCGGGAAATCATATGTTTTTTCTGCATATTTGATTCTGGAAACAAGTTCTAGATTTTCATTGAATCTCACTTCTTCTGCATCATACAAAACCCAACTATGTGGATTGGAAATGTATTTTGCTTTTTGAGATGTGACTGTATAGGTGGGAGTACCTTCACTTGTCATTTCAATATAATTGAATCCACCTTTGATTGTGTTTTCTTTTTCATCGATCCAATATACATAATAAAAACCTTTTTTACCTTTGATATGCAATTGGTAGACAAAATCAATCAGTCGATTGGAACCTTTTACCATAATGCTATATTCGCTTTGAGCTTTTTTGTTGGCAGGGATCACAACGATTTGTCCAAAGAGAGTCATCACAAGCCAAATCACGATTCCAAAAAACAAAATTGGTGTGATGATTCGGATAAACGAAACTCCTGCCACCATCATGGCTACAAGCTCTTTGTTCACACTGAATTGTCCAATGACAAAACAAACAGAAAACATAAGGGCGGGAGCAACAACTTGATCCACCATCGAAGGTAAGGAATACAATACATGTAAATAGACATGAGATTGATTTACCTTTGAGGAAACCAAATACTTCATCACATCGGTGAATTTATAAATCACAATCATCGATGTTAACATGATGAGTGTGCCTAAAAAGGTTTTGAAAAAATCAAAAAATAGATACCTGTCAAGAGTTCGAAATGGAATAAACTCTCGTTTGAACCAGAGAAACGGTGTTAAAATAAGGTTCATTGTATTTCCAATAATAACATACTCATATCATCAGAAATCCGCTTGGCAGAATATGACATAGAGTCTTCATAAATAGCAGTTAAAAATGTATCACCTTTTTTGTCAGAATGATTTTTGATTGCTGAAAACAAATGTTCATCCCCGTACATCTCACCGGATTCATCAAATACTTCCAAAATTCCATCGGAATACAATAATATTCGATCACCAGAGGAAAGAGTGATCTCATAATTTTTTAAATTCGGTTTCAAAAAGGAAACGATGAGAGTTCCAAGCCCTTCTAAAAAATTTGGTCCATTTTCTTTCGTGATGTGGATGATGGGAGGATGACCCGCTATGGAATAGTGCATCTGTTTTGATTCGGAATCAAAAAATAGAACACAAGCACTGATATGATTGTTCGGAACAAGTGATTGCAGATCATCATGGATTGCTTTTAAACATTCTGAGGGTGCGTTTTTGTTTCCATGGATTTTGAAAGCCAACACCGCCATCGCAGAAACCATTGCCGAAGCAATTCCATGACCAGAAACATCTGCAAAAAAGAGTGCCATCTGTCCATCTTCCCGTTCCAAATAACTGATGGCATCTCCCCCTACTTGGTCAAAGGATCGAAAAAAGGAATGGATTTTGATTCCCTTTTTTTTCGGCCAATCCGTTGTCACTAAATTGGATTGGGTTTCATTGGCGAGTTCCAACTCATTTAACATACGATCTTGGAATTTTTTGAGTTGGGATTCAGAAATCCTTAGTTTCTCAACAGAGCTAAGCCGTATATTGAGTGTTAGGTAGGAAACCAAAGCAGGTGTGATGATGGCAGATAAATAAAGTGGTAAATCTACTTGGTGTTCTTTTGTATATATCCCTACCAGAATTCCTGCCGAAGTAACGGTTCCCAAATACGAAACAAGAGAACGTCTGTCCACAAAACTAACTCCGATACAAGTCAAAACCAATATCATGCCCACCAGATAACCGATGTACAATGAATTCCAATAGAGTAAAATTAAGGAATGGGCACTCATCGTATAAAAGAATACGAACATGATGGCTTGGATTTTGATCCGTATCCATTTGACAAAGTAAGTAGCGACAAAAAAACTAATGGTGACAGATGCATGTATAATTCGAATCCACTTCGGATCATACAATCCTAGTTCATCCACTGGCGCAAAGATTCCAAATCCAATAAAACTAGAAAAAACAACAAGACAGATTCTTGAGATTTTTAGTACTTCATCATCAAGTTTGAAAGGATCTTCTGTACTTTGTGACTTCATACCAAATGAGTACTTCCGAATTTAGTTTTAAAATAATCGGGTAAAGCAGAAGGTTTTTGTAAGGTAAAATCAAACCAAACAAAAGAAGCATTGCCTGTGAGAACACATTCCTCTTCTTCATTCCACATAGAACAGATCACGGAAAATGCACGAGAGGAAATGGAACTTACTTCTAAAGTAATTTCGAGAGTTGCGGGGAAAACCACTTGTTTGCGATAGTCCATATCCAAATGAGTTAACACAGGGCCTGCTTTCACTGGTTTTAATGGAGAATCCCAAAGTCCTTCTTTCGTAAAATAATCAGCTCTTGCCGATTCAAAATAACGAACATAGGTTACATTATTGACATGTCCAAATGCATCCATTTCTCCCCAGACTACTTGTTGGATGAATTTGTGTTTGTACTTCGTTGGTTTTGACATGGTATTTACCGAACTTCAAAAAAAGACAAAGAAACCACTTTCTTTTCTTTGTCTTTGATTTCCAAACGATACTCTCCTTTTTTAGGTTCCCAGAGATAAGGTTCTCCTGCTTTCGCAAGAAACACATCGTTTAAATGATACGAATACGAAACATCATAAGAACTAATTGTAAAGAGGATTTTTTGTCGGCCACTTGGTATATCAGGATCCAAGGCAAAAATACTCCCACTCACTGGTGTCAGGATTCGATAAGATTTTGTTTTCTCTAGACTCTTCAGATTAGACGAAGTTTCTTTCCCATTTAAATTGTTTTCCTCACTCCCCATTTCTTCAGGAAGTGGATGTAATTGAGAACTCAGGGATTCATGTAAGACATCCATTGTCTCTCGCCAAACGGGTGCAGCACCGGTGATACCCGATACATCTAACATAGGAGCACCTGTGGGGTTTCCGACCCAAACTCCAACAGTATAATGTTCCGAATAACCAATACACCAATTATCTCTCATATCTTGGCTTGTACCTGTTTTCACGGCCGTGTAATAAGAAGTGGATAAAAAATTATCCCATCCAAATCCAAGAGACCTTGCTTCTCTATCAGAAAGGATAGAAGAGATTTCATAACTCACTTGCGGTGAAAAGATTTGTTTGGGTTCTGTAAAATGATCCTTGGATTCCCACAACACGGGTGAGTAAACTCCCGCATTGGCAAACACTCGATAGGCATTGGTAAGTTCTAATAAACTAATATCTGCAGCACCGAGTGCCAAGGATGGACCATAGTATTCTGGATATTGTAAACCATGGATCCCTAAGGATTCCAATACAGATACAAATTCATTTACATCTAAAAATGACAAGGCACGGATCGCCGGGATATTCAAAGAAGATGCCAAACTTTCTTTTACTGTCACATTTCCTTTGTAGGATTTATCATAATTCAGTGGTCGGTAAATCCCTTGGTAAACGGGAATTCCAATGGGGGAATCCGAAAGGATAGAATTTGGTGTGAGTTTTTTCTTTTGAAAGTTTAATGCGTAAACAAAAGGTTTTAATGTGGAACCTACTTGTCGTTTGGTGCGAATTAAGTCCAATTGGGAAACAGAACTTTCTTTTCCAATATTGGAAGCATAAACCAAAATGTTTCCCGTTTTATTTTCTAAAACTAGAACTGCACCATCTTTTACGTTTCGATTTTCTAAGGTTTTGATATTCCTTCGTAAAATCTCTTCCACTTTTTTTTGATAAAACAAGGAAAGAGACGTTTCGATTTTATCGATTCTTTGTGTGTTTGAAACACCGAGTTCGTATAAGGCTTTTGCATACAGAGGAACAAGAGAGGGAAACTGCACATAATCGATGTTACGAAATAAAGATTCTCTTACGAATTGAGAAATCTCTCTACAATCAGTTTGGTTTCCGTCACGTTCCCATTTGAGGGCACAAACTCGTTTTGTGATGGTATCAATGGAACTCTGAGGCGAACGAATGAGTGCAGCTAGTAAATAAGATTCATTCGGAGTGATGGCACTTACGGACTTACGAAACAGTCCACTCGTCGCGGCTGAGATCCCTTTCAGTTCCCCTCGAAAATAAATCAAATTGAGATAGGCAGTGAAGATTTCCTCTTTGGTCCAAATCGATTCCAATTCCTTCGCACGATTGATTTGTTTGATCTTTTGAAATAAAGACTTTCGTTTGTTTCGATTGGGTTGTAACTCAGGATCTAAAATGGTCGCAAGTTGCATGGAGATGGTGGATGCTCCCCGTAGGTTGGAACCTTTGAAACCCGTCCAAAGAGATGCAATGATCGCATTGCCATCAATTCCCTGGTGTTCAAAAAATCGTTTGTCTTCGGCATGAAGAATAGTCTCCACCAAAAACTTTGGAAATTCAGAATACTCCACCCAATCTTCGGAACGGTAATCTTTACGCACACGAAGTCTTTGGAATAGTTCTCCTTTTCTATCATAAAAACGGATGTCAGAAGGTTGGTATTGGGATTTGACTTCGTTATAAGTGGGAAGAGAAAGAAGTGCAGAGGGAAAAAGACAGAAACCTAAAATCGAAACAAAAAAAATTCCGAGCTTAGAAAAACAAAACTCAGCTAACAACAAACCTTGAAACGCAAAGGTCTTAGTTTTCCAAAGTTTCGTTTGTTTCATAACCTGTTTCGATGATGAAATGACTTCCATACTCTCTGACTTTATGAGGAACATTGACCCATATATTGTTGATACTTTGGTGTTCTGGAATTTGACAGAGGATTAAAAAAGGTTTTCCTGTAGAAAGGCAAAATTGATACAAATCTTCCAACATCAACTTCATACGAGCCGGAGTTTCCGACCAATACGTGTAAGGTGGATCCAAATAAAAAATAAAAGCTGATTCGTCACCCAACTCCCACTTTAATGCATGTTTCGTGGCATCTTTTCGAAACAATTGTACGTTGGGTATTCCACGAAACAAAGTATGTAAATTTCGAAATCTGGTTTGGTCGAGTTCATACGTAAGAAGACGTTTAACGGACAAACTGTACGCCTCAGCGGAAATCTGCCCACTGCCAGCAAAATAATCACAAAACAAAACGGATTCAAAACCAAGGCCCCAAGAAAGTAATCGCGAGTCCATCAGAGAAAATATTGCTTTTTTCACCAAACTGTTGGTAAAGTTTAAATGGCCAGAAACATCTGGTGGACTTGGAATTTCTTTTCCTTTCCATTTCCCTTGTGATACTCTTAAACCTTTCATTTATTTTCCAACCGATTTCAGTTCTTCCAACTGGGATACAATGTGTTTGGAGGGAGAATTGGATTCAATTTCTGAAAAAATCTTTTTTGCTTCCGAATCGTTTTTTAAATCCATAAGACCAAAACCGTATAATAACAAAGCATCATTGTATTTGGGACTTTGTTTTCCTGATTTTTGAAATTCTTTTCCCCATTCTACGAGTATATCCGATTCTCCAAACACAAGAGCTCGTTCCATAAACAAATAAATGGCATTCCAATAATGCGGAGTGGAACGAAAGTTAGGTGAAACTTCCTTTCCCACTTTAGACTTAAGTTGGGACCAGTTTTCCTCGGTGGAAACATACAGAAAAAAAATCCGAGGATCTTTTTCAGGTTCTCGTCCATTTAGGTATTGGAGCGATTGTTTAGAAACGAGAGAATAATTCCCTTTTTTAAATTCTGTGTATAAAGTCGAAAATCCAGAAGTTTCGCTCCAAAGTAAGGTTGGAACGCACAAAAAACAAAAAAGAGATTGGGATAAAGTCAAATTATAGTTCGGTAATATTGGCTGATCCACACATCGGGCAGATCAATTCCCATGAATCGAGGTATTCATCCTCACCTTCCGCTTCCCAACGATGGTCACAGTCTTCACAAGCATATGTTACAACGTCTTCGTTTAGGCTCTCTGCGTCGAATTCGTCATCATCTAAAAAGTCATCTTCCATACCCTTCTCACTAAATCACAAAGAAAAAGCCGTGTCAAGTGGGGAGGGCAAAAAAAAATGGGATCAAACGATGGCGATTTACTCTCGGTACGAACCGCATAGAAAGAAGAAATCAAAGGCACCGCTATTTTTATTGGTTTTAGCGCTTGGCCTCTCCGCTTTAGGGTTTACCTATAGAAAAGAAATTTATTTTCTTTTTGCGAAAGACCAAAGCGTACGAGCAGAAAAGACCAAAGAAAAAACCATTGAACTTTGGAAATCGGGAAACCTCAAAGAAAAGGAAATCGAAGATTTCCAAGCCATCGCCATCACCTATTCGGAAAAAGACCCAACCGATCCGATTGCCTATCATTTGATAGGGCGCAGTTTGTTTTGGAATTTAAGCCGTTTGGGAATTCAATTTGACCATGACAGTTTGATTTTACATTTAGGTTCCCCCTTCCGAGAATTCATAGGTAGCTCTGTTTTAGCCGAATCCACTTTGGATTCCATTTTTTGGAATGCAAGGACTGCTGAGTCTTATGCCTCCTCCCCTTTTACGGATTGGGAAAACAATTTAGTATTATTGTTTTTGGGAGAAACCCATCGCAGTGTCAAACGCCCTCAAGTATTGATCCAAGAATACGGAAACATTGACAGGTCAAAACTTTCCGTGGAATTACAATCCGTTTATATTTGGTTATTAACCTTCAATACAATGTTAGCTGGTGATGCAACAGGTTTAGATAAACTCATTACCATCACTAAAGATCCAAATTACAAATTGGGAATTCAATTTACACCGAGAGAAGAAAACTTTTTACGAGGTCTCGGAAAGTATTATAAAAAAGATTATGTGGGTGCTTTGTCACTTCTCAGACAAGCCAAAACTACAAATCCTGATACCATCACAGAAACATCCATCATCACCGAAGCAACCATCTTTCATTTGCAAAACTTATCTCAAAAAGGAATTGATCTCTTAGAAGAATTTTATCTTTCCACTGGTAAAAAGAATTCAGAGATCCCCCTTTTGATAGCAAAGTTCATCAAAGAAAAACCAGGTCTCAAAACAAAATTGGATTTGTCTTTGGATAAAAAAGAATGAGAACTTTTGCAGTTACATTAAAGAATTCAAATTTCAAAGAATTTTTTTCTGGACCTAGATCCAAATCCCTTCGTAGATTCCTTGTTATCCTTTCGATCGGACTAGGTTTTTGTTTTAATTTTGGTTGTGGCCTTTTTTACAAAGGAGTTCCAAAACCAGGTGAGTTTTGTTATGTATTGGTAAAACCACCTGAATGTTTGTATGTAGACTTTGAGGCAAAAAAATTAATTTGGAATGATGTCGAGTATTCCTTAGATGAAAAATTGCGGATGGATTATTTTTTTTATAAAAATGAAGATTTATATGAGTTAACAGTTTCTACAATCAACCGAGTCGAAATCAAAAACCTATCCCAGTCTAACTTCAATCAGTTTTATATGAGAAAAAAAGACAAGTTCGCTGAAATCCCAAAAGGAAATTCTAAAGATGAAACAAAACATTGAAGAAATCCAAAAAGAAATCATCGCTGAGTTTTCCGAACTCACTGACTGGGAAGAAAAATTTCAGTATTTAATCGAGTTAGGTGAAGAGTTACCACCCTTTCCCAATGAAAAACGAACAGAAGAATATTTGGTACCAGGTTGCCAGTCCCGTGTTTGGGTCGCACCGAAACTCACTGAAGGAAAATTAGAGTTTGATGCAGATAGTGACACTGCTCTTACCAAAGGACTCATTGCCATTCTTATACGCGTGTTTTCGGGACAAAGTCCAGAAGATATAGCAAATGCCTCCCTTGGTTTTATAGAAGAAGTGGGCCTTGCAAAGTTTTTATCCATATCACGGCGAAATGGTCTCTTTTCTATGGTACAAAAACTAAAGGGATACGCAGAAAAAGTATAAGCTTTTCCTTTTTTCCTTTGCAAAGTCATTTTCTCTGATTAGAATTCTCTTTCGAATCATCCTTGGGAATTCTATGAAACATATATCAATATTCATCTTTGTTCTTTTTACAATCCAATGTGGAAAGGATCTCTCTCCCTTTGGTGGAGAAGTAAATGTTGTACCACTGCCAAAACGATTAAAACCAGAATGGCCAATTCCAAATTGGAAAGTTGTGACTCCTGAATCTGTGGGTGTCTCCTCCGCAAAACTCAAATTAGTGGAAGAATATGCATTCACTCGTACGGGTGATGAAACAGACCGCAAAGGAAGAAGGACAGATGGCCTTTTGATCCTTCGAAATGGAAAACTCATTTATGAAAATTACGCTCGTAATTTTAATGAAGAAAAAGTACACCTCACTTGGTCGGTGACAAAAAGTGTATTACAAACCATGTATGGGATTGCGGTCAAAGAAGGACTCATCAAATTAGATGACCCAGGGTATTATCACTACGAACCACTGAGCCGCGACGAATCCCATAAAAAAATCACCATCCGTCATTTGTTAAATATGTCTTCGGGACTTGCGGCAGAGGAAGGGTATGAAAGTGGACCATTAAAGTCTTCTGTCATCGCCATGTTGTATACAAGAGGGAGAGCAGATATGGGAAATTTTTGTGCCAATCTTCCCTTACGAGCAGAACCAGGAACCCAAGTGTATTACTCGAGTTGTGATACCAATATCCTTTCTGCAATTCTAAAAAAAGTATACGGCAAAGAAGAATACGACAAACTTCCGTTTGAAAAAATCTTTAAACCATTAGGGATTTCGAATGTTACCTTTGAGAGAGATGGATCTGGTACTTACGTTGGATCCTCTTATTTGTATCTGACCGCAAGAGACTTAGCAAAAATTGGATATCTATACTTAAACGATGGTGTTTGGAACGGAGAACGGATGTTACCGGAAGGATGGGTGAATTTCACAAGAACCCCAGCACCTGGATACAAAACCACTCCTTATTCAGATGATCTATCTCAGGATAATTATACAGCCCATTGGTATGCAAACACAGGTGTTCCAGACAGAGGAATCCATGAACCATGGCCAGATGCTCCGAAGGATACGTTCGCTGCTCTTGGGCATTGGGGACAAATGATGTATGTGATTCCTAGTTTGGATCTTATCATCGTTCGCTTTGGAGATGATCGGGAAAAGGCATTTATCAAAAATGATTTTTTAAAATTAGTAAAGGAATCGGTGATTCGGTAAGTATATGAAACGTAAAATCTCTGTTCTTTTGTCTTTATTATTTTTACTTTTGTTGTTTTGGGCACAGTGGAATTGGAAACATCTCTCTAGTTTTCCTTCCATCATCTCTAGTTTTTATTCCAAAGAATATTGTAGTTGTTACTTCGTGATGGAGTTATCAGAAGAACAGTGCCATGATTTTGCCAGACAGTGGGTTCCCATCACAGAATTCAAACTCGACAAAGACAATCAATTGGTAACTGTCAAAGGACTTGGGAAAACAAATACAGCCAAATTCCAATCCAAAGAATATGGTTGTACTTTAGTTAATGAACCATAATGACCAGTTTGATAAAAAGCAAATCATGATGTAGGTTGGATTGTTTCCTTCTTCGTAAGAAAGAATTTCAGATGGATTGGGTGGGTAAAAACGAAAGGAAGGTTTTAACGGTAATACATGCCAGGGAAGATAAAATTGATGCCAAAGATCAAACCTTTGGCCTTTACTTCTTCGGGAACGGGACCAAAATTTTGACCTCGAATGGAATCCATACAAGCTTGGTCGACCACCATTTGTCCTTGGGAAGAAACAAGACGCACATCGAGAACTTGGCCTTGTTCGCTTAACATAAATAAAACTTTGGTTTCCCCTGATTTGATTCCTTCTCTTGCGACAATACCAGCCATATCTCGGTATGCATAGTTTCCGCCACCAGGAGGGGCAAAGGATTCCTCAATGCGTTTTAACATGTTTTTGAAGTAATAATAACCTGCGAGTTCTTTGGTAGGAATGGTGAGAGCTTTTGCTCCGTCCCAGCGAAATAAAAAGTCTTGTTGGAAACGATAGTTAACAGGAATTTTTGTCATCTGACCTGCACTTGCTGACTGGTTAGGACTCTCCTGTGCATTCGAATTGGTTTTGGGATCTGCTTTAAAAATTCCAAATTCAAAAATATCATCTTCTTTTGTTTCTTCCGACTTGGGTTGCGCTTTACTCGGTGTAGAGGCAGAACTTCCCATCACAAATTCATGAAACTGTGTGAGAGTATGGAATCCTTGTTTTTCAGTGACCCCACCACCACCTGACGAGTCTTTGTTGGACAATGCTTTGTATTCATCCTTTTTATCAGGATTGATGAACTGTTGTTCTACTAAGACTTCGTAAATTTTTTCTTTTTCCGCTGGAGCGAGCGAATCTTGTGCCTGTTCTTCTGCCCACATCTTCCACAACATATTCCGCGTGATGAGGTGAGCCAAAAAAAAGGAGGAGATTAAAATGACAAAGGTGAAGGCGAAAAAAAGACGTTTCTCCCCTTCTTCTTTTTCGGGTAATCGGAAATCAAAAGAGAGTGGGGCCATTTTCACGATTTTCTCCCGTATTTCCAAGATACGGAAGTCCCAAATGTTCGTAAGCTTTTTTCGTAGCCACACGGCCTTGTGGGGTGCGATCAATGAGGCCCACTCGCACAAGAAATGGTTCGTAGGTGTCCTCGATGGTTCGTTCTTCTTCTCCGAGAACCACAGCAATGGGTTTGATGCCCACAGGACCCCCCCCATACCGAGAGATGAGGATATCTAAAATTTGTCTGTCAACCGCATCGAGTCCCAAATGGTCCACACCCATCCGATCAAATGCATAACGGCAGGTCTTTAGACTAACAGAAGTTTCATTATTGACTTCGGCAAAATCACGCACTCGCTTCAAAAGGTGGTTGGCAATCCTTGGAGTTTTACGACTGCGTTTGCCCACTTCCATGGCAACCCCTTCTCCCAAATCCACACCAAGTAATTTGGCTGATCGGTCCACGATGATTTGCATTTCTTCATCCGTATAAAAATCCAATTTGAGATGGATCCCAAATCGGGATTTGAGTGGATCGCTCACAAGCCCAGACCTTGTGGTTGCACCCACTAGGGTAAAGGGTTGGAGTTGGATTTGCAGAGCATTGGCCGTCACACCTTCCCCTACCACGAGATCGACAAAAAAGTTCTCCATGGCAGGATACAATAACTCTTCCTGTTTTTTGATAAACCCATGGATCTCATCTATGAAAAGAACTTCATTGGTTTTGAGTAAGGTGAGAAACCTTACGAGGTCTGCTCCCTTTGAAATGGCAGGTGCCGATGTGGGTGTGAAGGCCACTGCCAGCTCATTGGCGATGATATTGGCCAAAGTGGTTTTGCCAAGGCCTGGTGGGCCCGAAATGAGCACATGGTCGAGTGGGCTTTTTCGTTTGCGTGCCGCTTCGACATAGACCGAGAGATTGGCCAATACCTCTTTTTGTCCGATGAACTCAGACAGTTTTTTGGGGCGAAGGTTTGGTTCTTCTTCGCCCGCTTGCATCCAATCTTCTCGTAAACTCACCTCAATTGGGTTTCTTCTCTGGAGTGATGGACGTCAAGATTTCATTTTTATTTCGAATGATTTTTAGCTCAATTCGTTTGCCGATTTTCGTATTCACGATGTAACCAACAAGTTCATCGGGGGTTCGCACTGGTTTTCCTTCGATTTCGATGATCACATCCATGAGTTGGAGTCCTGCTTTGTCTGCTGGAGAACCTTTTACAATTTGGTGGATGATGGCACCTTGGTTGTTTTTTAATCCAAATTGGGCAATGTCTCTTTCGCTGATATAATCCACACCTGCCCCAATCCAAGCACGAGCGACTTTTCCATTTGTTTTTAATTCTTCCACCACTCGTCTTGCTTCATTGATCGGAATGGCAAATCCAATTCCATCCGAACCACCGGATTGGCTCACAATCATTCGGTTGATTCCAATCACCTCTCCTCTGATATTGAGAAGTGGTCCTCCACTATTCCCTTGGTTGATGGCCGCATCAGTTTGGATGTAAGCAAGGCCAGACTTATCAAGTCCTCCCCTTTGGATGGCAGACACCACACCAACGGTAAACGACTGTTCGAGTCCAAGAGGAGCACCGATGGCAATGGCCCAGTTTCCTACACGCACTTTGCTCGAATCACCTATGATGCTTGGAGTGAGGCTTCCTTTGGGTGCACTGATTTTTAATAAGGCGATATCTGCTGTGGAATCAGAACCAATGAGTTTTGCTTCATACTCACTTTTGTTTTTCAACTTCACAGTAAACTTATCCATGTTTTGCACAACATGGTGGTTCGTCATGATATAACCTTCTTCGTTTAAGACAATCCCTGATCCAAGTCCAGAAAGTTTTTGTTGGCGTGATCCTCGTCTTTGGTTTTGCGGTGGTCCAAAAAAATATTCAAAGGGATGTAAAGGCACATTGACCGTACCTTCGGTGGCGATGGAAACCACACTCGGTGACACTCGATCAAATACTTCTTGGAAAGCATCTTCTAAGGCAACAGCTTGCGTTTGTGCAGGTGATAATTTTTCACCACCGTCGGCTTTGAGTTGTAAAGGGTTTTCAGATGAATTTCCACAAGTTAAAATGGGAGACAAAAAGGTTCCCAATAATAAAAAACTAAACGCGATGGCAATGTATCGTAAAGGATTCGTTTTTTTCTCAGTCATAGACAATGAACACTCTCTCCTATCATATCAGACCCTCGAAACGGGGGGAAAGTTCCCAATTCTTTGGATCGTTTTTTTACAAAAAAACTTGAACAATTTGTAACAAGCCAAACAAGTCTTAGTATGGCAACTAAGGTTTTGATTCCCCTTTGTCCTGGCTTTGAAGAAATGGAAGCCATCATCCTCATTGATGTCTTACGCCGAGGCAATGTTGAGGTGGTTTCCATTGGTAAATCCAAAGAACCCATCATTGCTTCTCGTCATACGATTCACCTCGCTGACAAAACGTTTTCCGAAATCCAGGCAAAGGAATACGATGCCATCCTCTTGCCAGGGGGACTGAACGGAACCAAAAACCTGATGGCGGAACCAGAGATCCAATCCATTTTAGATTCTTTCCATTCTTTTAAAAAAACCATAGCGGCCATCTGTGCGGCACCTGCAGTGTTACGAAAATTCAATTTACTTTCTGGAGATGATCCCTATACAAGCTTTCCTTCTACTGAAGACTTGGCCCCTGGTGCAGGAGGCAAATTTACAGGCAAACGAATCGAATCGCATAACCATATTCATACGAGTGTTGGTCCAGGATCTGCTTTTGAATTTGCTTTGTATCTTTTAGAATTATTCGAAGGAAAAGAAGTGATGGAGCGAGTGAAACAAGGATTGTTACTCCCCTAGTCGTTCACTTCCGAAATTCAATTGAGTCTACTTGTAGAATTGAAATGAGATCCTAGGACCGGCAATCATTCCGATTGGGAATTTCTTTCACTGATCAGAGACTGCACCGCCATCTCTTCTGTTTCAAAAACTTCTAAGTGGCTTTCCATACCCGTCATCTTAAACACTTTGGCAACAGAACCATGCACACTACAAACTTTCAAATTCCCATGGTATTTTTTAAGTTTGTACATCGCAGTCACTAAGGTTCCAATCCCGGAGCTATCCATAAAAGGAACCTTTTCTAAATTCACCACGATCTCGTATTGGTGTTTGCGCATTTTGTCATCCAACATATCCTTGAGTTCTTTTGCATTGTACAAATCGACTTCACCTTCAATTGTGATGACGACTACTTGTTCGGATGACGTTTCGCGGATGATCATTTGATTTACGTTTGCACCTGAATAGGAAATGAAAAGGAAAAAAATTACATTCGAAAGACACCGAACGGTTTTCTTTCTTCTTTTCTTCGACTTAAAATGGATAAGGCTCTTCCTAGAACATTTCTCGTATCGGCAGGATCTATGATTCCATCATCCCAAAGGCGAGCCGAACTATAAACGGCAGAAGATTTTTTCTCATAATCTTCCAAAATTGGTTTTTTAAAACTGTTTTCCTCATCGGGATGGAACTGCTCACCAGCTGCTTCTTTTTGGTCTTTTTTGACTGTCCATAAAACATTCGCAGCTTGTTCTCCACCCATTACAGAGATCTTTGCATTGGGCCACATCCATAAAAATTCAGGAGCAAAAGCACGACCACACATTCCATAATTGCCAGCCCCATAGGAACCACCAGTAACAACCGTTAACTTAGGAACGGTCGTGGTAGAAACTGCATTTACCATTTTCGCTCCGTCACGTGCAATCCCATTGTTCTCGTATTTTTTCCCCACCATAAACCCTGTGATGTTTTGTAGGAAAAGCAGGGGAATCCGTCTTTGGTCACAAAGTTCAATGAAATGTGATGCCTTAAGGGCCGACTCAGAAAACAATACTCCATGATTGGCAATGATTCCCACTGGAAATCCAAAAACTTCAGCAAAACCAGTTACAATGGTAGTTGCATAAAGTTTTTTAAATTCATGAAAACGGGATCCATCAACCAAACGCGAAATGATTTCTCGTGGATCATAAGATTTACGGGAATCTCTTTCGATGATTCCATAAATTTCTTCCGCAGGATAAAGTGGTTCTTCAGTCACTCTAGCTTGCGTTACTTCTTTTGCATTTAAATTTTTGATAATAGAACGTGTGATCTCAAGTGCATGATAATCATCTTCTGCATAATGATCTGTAACACCCGATACACGGCAATGCACATCAGCACCACCCAATTCCTCTCCAGTCACCACTTCACCTGTAGCTGCTTTCACAAGAGGAGGGCCACCTAAAAAAATAGTTCCATTTCCTTTCACAATCACTGATTCATCGGACATAGCCGGGATATAAGCACCACCTGCAGTACAAGACCCCATAACTACTGCTATTTGAGAGATACCTTTTGCACTCATCCTTGCTTGATTAAAGAAAATCCTTCCAAAATGATCTTTGTCAGGAAATACTTCATCTTGCATCGGCAAAAATGCTCCGCCTGAATCCACCAAATAAATACAAGGTAAGGAATTGTTTTCAGCAATTTCTTGGGCACGGATATGTTTTTTGACGGTGAGGGGATAATAAGTTCCACCCTTGACAGTTGCATCATTGGCAACAATCATACAATCAATCCCTTCTACTTTTCCGATGCCTGTGATGATTCCAGCCGACGGAACTGGATCCGGATACACTGCTTCTGCGGCAAGACCACAGATTTCCATAAATTCAGTTTCTGAATCAATGAGCTCTGCGATTCGTTCTCGAGCAGTTAATTTCCCTCTTGCTTTGTGTTTTTCAAGAGCCTTTTTTCCACCACCTAACTTTACTTGTTCGATGGTTTTCCGAAAAGGAACCAAGGTTTCTAAATATTTAGTTCGATTAGCAATAAAATCAGAAGAAAGGGGATTAATTTTAGAGATCAGTCGTTCCATATTATTCCTTGTTTTGTTTGTTAAAGTGGAAGGTTTTGGTTTTTTTATGAGAAAAACTATCTACGAAGTAATGGAGTTTTTCATAAACGACAGTTGGACATTCTTCCATCGCTAAATGTTTACAAGGCAAAAAAATAAGACTACTTGTACGAAGTGTTTCCTTCATGTATTCAGTTTGTTTGGGAGAAATACGATAGTCTTCTTCTCCAATATAAATTTGTCTGAGGCCTACAAAATTTTTGGCACCTTCTTCAATTTCGCGTAAGGCATGGGTGGAACGATCTACATTTCTAATGAATTCCAATGTGTTTTTGCGGTTTTTTCCTTCAAATAACAAGTGATACATGGTTTTTTCCCATTCACTTGTGAAATGATGTGTTTTTTTCACGAGAAACCATTTGTAAAAAAATCGAAGTAGAGGTGGGCGAAACAAAAAAGAAAAAATTTCACCAATGATTGGCAAACGTAAAAAATGTAATGGGAAATAAAAACGAAACTTAGGTAAGTTCATAAACCCACATAAGATTGATAAGGATTTGAATTGGTTTGCATGTTCCTTAAAGGTAAAACATAAAATTGGCAAAGCATAATCAAAAGCAACCACATGTACTTTTTTATCACCTACAACTTTCTCCAAAAAGGGAGAGAGGTAATGTGCTTGTAATCTGTGAGACAAAGGTCCGTCAGGACGGCTACTAAATCCAGTTCCTAAAAAATCCAAAGCGATCACTCGGTAATGAGTAGATAATAGCTCAACCAGTTTACGGTAGTTATACGAAGTTGTCAAAAAGCCAGGTAATAAGAGAATGATTTCATCCCCTTTTCCTTCCTCTAAATAAAAAAAACTGAGCCCATCAATTTCAACAGATTTTCCGGAATTGATATGTGACTGTAAACTAGGTGTCATGTTTCACTCCGTACACTTTCCATAGAGTTTTCTTAAGTAATGATCTTCGAATTCAAATAAATTCATACTCCGTCGAGCCATGATTTTTTTAGTATCAAACAAAAACTCTTCGAGACGATACCTTCCTCCAGGTTTGATCCAAGTAAAGGCTGGAACATAGCCTTGGATTCTTGATTCCACAATATTACTTGCGATATCAAAAACAGTTCCTGTATTCGACATCACACCAATCGCTAACTTGGTAAATGGGCCAATGATGGATCCAAACTTAATGGTTCCCGTATTGACAACCGAATCACCTACTTTCAATTTTACGATACCATAATTATTTTTGAGATCACTAGTAGTTGATAAGGCACCTAAGTTCACCCATGTAGATACAAAACTATGCCCTAAAAAACCTTCATGGTGTTTGTTCGTGTAATCTAAAATGATAGAATTTTCGACTTCGCCACCAATTCTACATTGGTTTCCAATGAGCGTTCCACCAGTGATCCGAGCATTGTCGATTTGGCTATTTTTCCCAACAAAGAGTGGGCCTTCTAAAAAACTAAAGGAAGAGATTTTGACACCATCTTCAATCAGGATGGGACCATGTGTCGTATCAAATACCACTCCAGGGTATACAGTGGCACCAGCATGGATATAAAGATGTTTGTCTTTTCCAACGATGTGAAATCCTGATTGTTTGGCTTTGTACTTTTGACGAAACCGTTTCCATTCCTTTTCAATGGTTAAAGTATCTTCAATGATGGAAGTAACTGTTCCAAGGAGTTCCCATGGTAAAAAAGAATCAGCACTATAAATAGAATCATAAGATTCAAGTGTAGCTGGTAACACATGTGGGTATCGATTGAAAATTAAGGTTTCAAAATCTGGATTTGGTCCTTTGTAAAAGATTTTGGCGCCAGGGTATTTTCTTTCTAATTTTTCAAGGAGCGAAAGTCCCCCTAAATTCCATTCAAAAAAAGAATGAAACCTAGACAATGGTTCTAACGCAGGATTTCGTTTTGAATCATCTAATAAGAGATTCACAAATCACTCCACGGTCACAGATTTTGCTAAATTCCTCGGTTGGTCCACATTACATCCCCTAAGAATTGCTATGTGGTAAGATAATAATTGTAAAGGGATCACCGCAAGTAATGGAACAAGTGCATCCGCAGTTTTCGGAATCTCAAATGTATAATCAGCCATTCCTTTGATTTCCGTATCACCTTCGGTCACAACAGCAATGACTTTTCCTTTCCTTGCTTTCACTTCTTGGATATTGGAGATTACTTTTTCATACGAACTATCTTTTGTTGCGATAAAAACAACTGGCATATCAGCATCAATGAGAGCAATGGGACCATGTTTCATTTCGGCAGCAGGATAACCTTCTGCATGGATATAAGAAATTTCTTTTAACTTTAATGCACCTTCCAAAGCAACTGGAAAGTTAAACCCACGCCCCAAATAAAGGAAGTTAGACGCTCGGTAAAAATGTTCTGCAATATTTCGAATCTGTTCATCTTTTGTGAGAATTTTGGCGACCTTATCTGGAATCGAATCAAGTTCTAATAGAAGAGTTTGGTAATCCGATAACGAAATGGAACCTCGTTTTAATCCTAAGTAAAGAGCCATCATCGTTAAAATGGAAACTTGGGATGTAAAGGCTTTGGTAGATGCCACACCAATTTCTGGACCTGCGTGTAAGTAAGCGCCTGCATGAGAAGCACGTGCGATAGAAGAACCCACCACATTACAAACGCCGAAAATCAATGCACCCTTTGACTTTGCAAGTTCAATGGCAGCAAGAGTGTCCGCTGTTTCTCCTGACTGTGAAACTGCAATGACCACATCTCGTTCTGTGACGATGGGATTGCGATAACGAAATTCAGAAGCATATTCCACTTCTGTTGGAATCCTTGCTAGGTCTTCAAATAGATATTCTCCAATGAGACCCGCATGCCACGACGTTCCACAACCAACCAAAATCAAACGATCTGCATTTAAAAATCGATTTAAGTATTGGTCAATGCCACTTAAGAACAAATGGTGTTCGCGTGAAACCAAACGTCCTCTCATCGCATCACGAATGGACTTTGGTTGTTCAAAAATTTCCTTTAACATAAAGTGTGGGTATCCACCTTTCTCTATGTCTTCCAAATCCATTTCTAATTTTTGAATGAAAGGAGTTTTGGTAACGTTCTCTAAGTTTTTAACAACAAGACTTCCATCTTTGATGATGGCCATCTCTTGGTCATTTAAATAGGTAACATTATTAGTATATTCAATGATAGGTGTTGCATCCGATGCGACAAAGTATTCATCTTCACCAATTCCAATCACAAGAGGTGATCCTTTTCTAGCAGCGATCATGCTCCTTTCGTTGTCTTTAGAAAGAACAACGATGGCATAAGCACCAACTACTTCATTTAAGGCAAGGCGCACAGCTTCTTCGATGGAACATTTGTTTTGTTTTTTGATTTCTTCGATTAAATGAATCAGTACTTCAGAATCAGTATCGGATTTGAATTGATGGCCGTTACTTTCTAATTCTTTTTTGATGGAACCATAATTTTCTATGATACCATTGTGGATGATGGCTAACGTTCCATCAGAACTTGTATGTGGATGAGCATTACGATCGTTTGGTTCCCCATGAGTCGCCCAACGCGTGTGACCAATTCCAAGGCTTGCTTGTAATTTTCTAGTTCCAATTTCTGCTTCTAAATCAGCAACTTTTCCCTTTTTTTTAACGATCTCCAAACCACCGTTTAACAGTGCTACGCCGGCACTATCATACCCACGGTATTCTAATCGTTTGAGTCCTTTGATGATAACAGGGAGAGCTTCTCTTTTGCCTAAATAACCTACGATTCCACACATTGTTTTACCCTCTTTAAGGTAGATTCCAAATCACTTTGGGATTTTGTTTCTGTAATGACACGAAAGATTGGTTCTGTATTGGAAGGCCTGATGTGAATCCAAGAATCGGACACATACATCCACAACCCATCCTTCTCTGAAATGAGTTTGGGTGAAAACTCAGATTGAAATTTTTCATATAAAGTTTCTAAGGACATTCCTTTCGCCAAAGGAAAAGACTGTTTGTCCATATATAAGTTTGGTAACTCATCCATCAGTTCATCAATGGACTTACCAGTTTCTGCCATCAAGTTTAAGATATGAGCAATCCCAGAAAGAGTATCACGTCCAAACGAAGGAATGTTTGGATCAATCACACCACCGTTTCCTTCGCCACCAAACACAGCTTTGGTTTTAATCATTTCTTCAACTACGTTTGCTTCTCCCACTTTGCTACGAATCACTTCTCCACCAAACCGGGAAGCTACCTCTTCGTTTAAGAAACTGGTAGATAAGTTGACAACAACTTTGGATTTCTTTTTGGAAGAAGAGAGAACATTGGTAAGAGCCAGAGGAAGTGTGTATTCTTCTGAGATGGCACCACGTTTCGGAGTGAACAAAACTAACCTGTCTGCATCAGGATCAAGGGCAAATCCGATATTTGCTTTCGATTTTTTGAAATATGGCTCTACTGTTTTTAAGGCAGCGGCTGTTGGTTCTGGAGGACGAGGGAAAGTTCCATCTGGATTACAATTATGAGAGATAACTTTGCAACCTAACATCTGTAAAAACTTAGGAACAACATATGATCCAGCTCCACCAACTGCATCTACAAACACGGTAAATTTTTTCTTTTTGATTTTGGCAACATTCACTCGTTTCAGAACAGAAGACAAATGAAGATCAATATAATCTTCTCCTGAATCAATGTATCCCTTCGGTGCAATTTGTTCTTTGGTGAAACTTCCCGATTGTAAAATCGAAAGCAATTTTTGATTCTCTTCAGCAGAGAAAAAAAATCCTTTTTTAGAAATAAATTTAAATGCGTTCCACTCCATTGGATTGTGTGAAGCGGAGATCATAATCCCACCACTTGCTTTTGCCAAATTCACAACAGCTTTTGTTGTAGGAGTGGGAACAAGACCCAAGGTTAAAACAGAACTTCCGGAAGCTAACAATGCGGAGGTGAGAAGAGATTCTAAGTAAGGACCACTCGGTCTTGAGTCTCGACCAATGACAACCGTTCCACCATTCATCATGGTAGCAAAGGACTTAGAGAAAGCGAGTGCCTCTTCCAATCCAAATCCTTGTGCTATTTTTCCCCGAACACCGGAGATTGAAATCATAAGGGAGGACAGATCATACTCTTTAGTAAAATGCATACAATACGATCAAGGCTCTTGGATTCGCACTGTAAGTCTATCTTTTTGCTTTGTGCGAACTGATTGTGAAGAGGAAATAAAAAAGGAATGAAGGCAAACGGTTTGGGCGATGACAGGATTGAACTGCCGACCCGCTGCTTGTAAGGCAGCTGCTCTCCCAGCTGAGCTAATCGCCCGTTGTTATGACCAGTAAACTATGTGTGGGATTTCTGTAAATGAGAAATAGAAATAAAAAAGGCCACACGGTGGTGGCCTCATTCCAAGGTGCTAAAAGCGAATGTTAGGCGGCTTTTGCTTCGATAGAATTGATGCGAAGAGCCATACGAGATTTTTTACGATCTGCATTTTTTTTGTGGATGAGTTTTGTTTTCGCAGCTCTATCCAATTTCGATGAAAGTTTTGAAAAAACAGATAATGCTTCCGTTTTGTCGCCAGATTTAATGGCTTTGATAAGAAGGCGAGCGTAAGTGCGTAATTCACTACGATCTTCGCCATTTCGCTCTTTTCTACGAGCGGTTCTACGGATGTCTTTTTTAGATGATTTTAAATTAGCCAAGGAATGTCCCCTATGAGGAATTTTTACTTATCTTTTGAGTACCACTCTGCCGGTCAAGGCGAAAGAGAAAAAAATGAGTACCAAAACCAGGTTTGCTGACCCCTTCCGCAGGAGGGACTATGTTTTCAGCACTGATCTGGATCGATTCCGAACTCTACAAAATCTTGACCGAACGCCACCTAGACATCGGCCTTGTGGTGAAAATGGCTATTTTGTCTCTCAAATTGGAAGGAATGGAACCCGGACAATACCCACAAGGCGAGTTTGGCCACTACGAACGTTTGGAACTCTCTCGGTATGATTTTTTTACCTTAAGCCTCATTTCTCGGGAGAAGGAAGTTGACCCGAACGTATTACTCTCATATGCTTTCACAGAAGCTTTGTTGGAAATTTTGCGACTGTGACACCTGAAAAATCAAAATACCATTATATTAAAATTGATTCGATCACAGACATCGATCCTTTAAAACTTTCCATTTCGCAGATCCAACAGCGTTATATTGATAAAGATAACAATCGTTATGCCCTGAGATTCAACAAAGAAATTCGTAGGATTGAGATTTTAAAACTTGTAGGGAATCATTTTGAAATCCTTCCTCACCATCCGAAAGAAATCGAAACGACAAACGATTCTCTCGCAGAAGTCATTGCCACTCCGACTCCACCACCCATCATTTCGGAAGACCTGAGAGCCAACCCCATTTTAGGGAAATTAATTTCTAGCCCGGAACCGAAAACCACTCCTCCAGAGAAAGTTTCCAAACCACTGGAAATCGCCAAAGAAAAACTCTCCCCCGTGGAAGAGGAAAACCTGATGCGAGAAGATGTGGATTTGGATATCTTTGAGGGAGAGGAACCTCCGAAACCAGCAGAAACTCTTTCTCACGAAGGGCTCTTAAATACTCCAGAACCACCTACACCTGAGGAAGAAGACCCAAATCAAATCACGGCCAACACAAGGTTCGAAGAAGGAACCGGGGAAAAAACGGCCCAACAACGCATTGATGATTTTTTAAAGATCATTGCGACCTATAGAGAAAGAATCACGGCCATCATTCGAAACTTACAATCCTCTCGGATTTTTGAACTCACCGGCGATCCTTCTGAAAACAAAAACATTGTGGGAAATTTTTCCAGAGAAATTGATGCAACGGTGTTTGAAGCTATTGATAAAATGATCGATCTGCATAAAGAAATGACCTCTTATCCTCGTCCAATTACATATTACATTTCCAAAGCACCTGTGGAAAAACGTGAAGAGATGAAGTTAATTGAATCAGACAAGGAAAAGCTGAAAAACCTACATTTGTTTGAAATGCAAAGGCATACAGATACAATCATCAAAGATCTCAAAAAATTGAGTTTGCAGTTATTGAATATATTGAATCTCAAAAATGACATTCAAGTGAAACAACTTCAATATGCGAACCAATTGATGTTTGTGGATGCGAAGAATGCCTCTCTTTATTTTGCACAAGACTTAGATAAAACCATTTTGGAAATTGAACACTGGAAACAATCGAAATGAAAGAACTGTCGGAAGCAGAAACAAAAGCAATTTTAGAAAAAATTCGATCAGAATATAAAGAACACGGAAAACTCAATCCTAAGGCATTTGACCAAACAGGGTTTGAACAAAGGTACATCCAAGTTTTAAAATTACGTGGGAACATCACAAAATTTCTCACAGAAGAAGTGACCTTCCTCGAACAACTCAAATCAAAATTCCAAGAACTTGCTGCAAAAAAAGAAGCTGCCAAAGCACAAACTCTCAACCGCATTATGGATGAGTCGATTGAAAAGTTGGCTAATTATAAAAAGGTAGACTTTCATCCTTTGGCGAAAGTAGAAACTCGTTATTTTTACGGAGCCATGTTGGATTTTACGGAAATGGAACTGCCTGTTCTCATTTATATTTTTAAGGGAACACCAGAGTATTCTTACTTACAAGATGCTGTTTTACAAGTGGAACGAATTGGACTCACACGACGTGGCCTTCCATCGATGAAGATGCAAGAGTTCATCAAAACCTTGTTAGATGCCAATGGGAATGCTATTGTTATCGAAAAAGCATCACAAAACCTTTTAAAAGATGGTTGTATTGCTCTAAAAAATATCATTGTCGCAGTCCAAGACTTAACCGCCAAAAACAGAATTAATCCAGACATGATTGTGCAGGTGAACGAAAAGGAATATCCTAATTCCTTTAATGCTTACAATGGCAAAAAGTTTGGAGAAAGTTTGAACCGAATCACTGAACGCTGCAAACAAATCATACAAGATTTTCGAATGAATGCGTTGATGAATATCGAAGGTTAGTTCAAATGTGGCTTCATGGACCCTATTTTACTTGGTGTCAGCGACACCATTGAATCAGAATTTGATGCGGAAGTTTACAAAAACCTAACTCCCCTCGAGAAATACCATTCCTTACTCTTTCGCTCTGTGGACAAACTGTTTGGATTCTTAGGAACCGACAGAGAAACAATTAAACCCTTCCTCACTGATTTTGTATCAGTTGAAGCGCAGTCCCTCGACAGAGAGGGATATGGGTTCACCATCAAAGATGCTAACGATTTAGGATTTGGTGGTCTTGCTTGCCATACCGTAGACCTGGGAGGGGCCAGTGTGGGTGGTGCCATCCAATCGGCCCATACCATTGTGAAAGCCAATCCCTATGCTGTGGTGCTTGTGGCAGCGGCCGATATTCCCAAATCCGTTTTCAAACAAGTTTCCGATTTAAAACGTCTCACGGCAACCGTATGCCATAAAGACTGGGAAATGCCTTACGGAGCCACTCTCATCGGGCTCTATTCGTTGTTATGTGAGCGAATGATGGTTGATACCGGTGTGACAAATGAAGATTTGGAGGAGATTACCAAACATTTTCGAACATTAGCAGAAACGAATCCCCGTGCCTTCCAATACCAAAAGCCAATGGTGGAGAAACAGTTAAAAAAACCACTTTCGGGTGTTTACAGCACACCGATGATTGCCATTGTCACGGATCATGGATTTGCCACTCTCATCACCTCTGAAGTCATGAAACAAAAGTTAATCGACAACAAGGTCATTAAGTCTGATGCCAAACACATCTATGTGATTGGATCGGGTCATAGCGCCCATGCCGAATACCTCATCCAAAAAAAGGATCTAAAAAGCCCAGCAGGTCTTGCTTGTGAGAGAGCGGTTGCATCCAGTGGAATCAATCGCTCCGAGATCGAATATGCTTGGATTTATGATTGTTTTACAGGGATGGTCATCCATGAAGCTTCCTTATATTTTGGAGTGTCTCCAAAAGAAACAGCCACAGCTCTCCGAGGCGGAAAAATCTCCAATGGATCAAAAGAGATCCCGATCAATTTAAGTGGTGGGATTTTGAATTACCAAGCGGCGATGGCAATCTCTGGGGCAACAGGACTTGTGGACATTGCCAGCCAATATGGCCTTGCCGTAGATCCCATTCCCAATATTTTGAGAGAACCACCTAAGGTGAGTTTACTGGGAGGAAATGGTGGAATTGATAGCATCAATTCTGTGATTCTCTTTGCCAAAGACAAAGTGGAGAGAACACCAAAAGAACCGATGTTGTTAAAACCATTGGAAGTCAATGTGCCGAACCCAAAGGAAATGGAAAAAGCTACGATTCTTTCTGCGACTACGATTTACTTCAATCCTGGGGGAGAAAAAAAACCACCGTATCTCATCGTTTGTTCCACCAAAGAGAATGGAGAAATGGTCCTCACCAATCTCTATGACAAAGAAGGAAGGGAGATTGTATCCAAAGAGGGATTGGAACTTGGTAAAACCAAAGTGGAATTCCAAAGGATTGATGGAAAAATCCAGGCAGTAGTGGTGGTATAACAAACGCTAAAGGAAACCAGTGATGGTTGAAATTCATCACTGGCTTTAGAAGGGAAGAATCGGATTCCATCCAAATCAATCGGACTCAAATTGATTGCATTTGGTTTGATCGGATGCAAACTGATAACATCCGTTTGAATCGGTTGCAATTGGCTTACATCGATAACCTTTCGTTTCGCTTAAATCGAAACTCCGTATTTAAAACTGTTTCAAAAACCGTAAATTCCCTGATTGGAAATAGCGAATGTCATGGATTCCGTAACGCATCATCACCAATCGGTCGAGGCCAAGTCCAAATGCAAAACCAGTCCATGTTTTAGAATCAAGACCAGCAGCTTCTAACACATTCGGATGCACAAGCCCACAAGGAAGGAGTTCGAGCCAACCCGATTGTTTGCAAACACTACACCCATCTCCACTGCATACAAGACAATTGATATCCAACTCAAACCCAGGTTCGACAAACGGAAAGTAACCGGGGCGAAGTCTTGTTTTGATTTCCTTACGGAAAACACGAGAGAGAAGTGTCTCCATCGTATAAATCAAATGGGCAACTGAAATATTTTCTCCCACAACCATTCCTTCCACTTGGTAAAAGGTATTTTCATGAGAGGCGTCCACTTCTTCGTACCGGAACACACGACCAGGGGCAATGATCCGAAAGGGGGGTTTCAGTTTTCGAAGGGCTCGCACTTGGATGGCCGAGGTATGGGTACGTAACAAATTGCCATCTACCGTATAAAATGTATCTTGCATGTCGCGAGCAGGATGGTCTTCGGTAAAATTTAAGGCACCAAAATTGTTTTCATCGGTTTCCACTTCTGGTCCATCCATCACAGAAAAACCCATCGATGTAAAAATATCTTCGATTTCGTATTGGATTTGGGAGATGGGATGCAAACTCCCTCTTTCTTTTTTCGGAAGAGGACGGAGTGTATCAAAAAATTCTTTCCCCAATTGGTTTTCGTAAAAACTTTCTTTGAGAGAAATTCGTTTGGTTTCGACGAAGGCTTCGAGTCTTGTTTGGGCTTCGTTTGCTTGTTTTCCTACTGTCTTTTTTTCTTCCACCGAAAGGGAAGCAAGACCCTTCAGGACTGAAGTGAGTTTTCCTTTTTTACCGAGGAACTGATTTTTCTCTGTATCTAACTCTTGTTCGGTATTGACAGAACTTAATACAGATTCAGCTTCTTTGACTAAAGATTCAATTTCTTGGGATAAACTCATAGTGATTCTCGTGTTTCGATTAAGGATTTTAATTCAGAATAAATTCCACCAAACGCACCATTCGACATGGCAAGGATGATGAGTTTATCTTTTTTGTATTTAGGTAAGATCTTTTTTAAAAGGGAAGGAATGTCTTTAGGTGTTGGTGCGTAGATGGATTCTTTTTTGGTATTGGTTTTGATGTCCTTTACCAATTTTTTCACATTCAAACGAAGGGACTTACCTACTTTGTCCACTTGGTAGACTTCTGTGACAATACTCACATCACTTCCTTTGAAACATTTGGCAAAATCACCTTGAAAGACATTACGATGAGATGTGGCACTTCTTGGTTCAAATAGGGAAATGATTTTATAACCTGGGTAAGCTTCTTTATGGGCTTTGATGGTTTCTTGGATGGCAACTGGGTGATGGGCAAAGTCTTCCACAAGTAAACTGGTTTCGGATACATATAAGTTTTCTTGTCTACGTTTGACACCTGGGAATGTTTCCACTGCTTCTAAAATTTCTTTTCGTTTTTGCGGAGCAATTTCCAAACAAACACGTACAGCTACTTCCACATTGCGATAGTTATGTGACCCAATGAGAGATGGTTTTAATTTGGATTTGGTACGAATCTCCGATAAAATTCCTTTTTCATATTTAAAAATAGAATTTTTATCCCCTAATTCAAAGGTTTCAACAGGTGCATGTTGGTAATCTTTTGTGATATCATTTAAATTTTTGGATCCTTTCCAATAAAAAACTTTCCCACGACCAGGAACTAAGTTTAACAATCGTTTGAACATGACTTTAATCGCATCCAAATTGGCAAAGATGTCTGCATGGTCAAAGTCAAGAGCGTTCATCACAAGGTAATAAGGGCGATAGTGCAAAAACTTGGAACTTTTATCAAAGAAGGCAGAATCGTATTCATCCCCTTCAATCACAAAATAGTCTCCTTCCCCCAAAGCAAATCCAGGAAATCCATCTTTTCGGATCCCACCCACAAAAAGACCAGGTTTTAATCCAATGGATTCTAAAATCCAATGGGTAAGAAAGGTGGTAGTGGTTTTTCCATGAGTTCCAGAAATCACAATTGGTTTTTTCCCTTTCAGAAAAAAATGACCAATGGCTTCTGCCATACTCATGTATTCAATGCCTGTGTTTAATACTTCTTCTACTTCTGGATTTCCACGAGAGATGGCATTTCCAATGATGACAAGGTCTGCTCCTTTCACATTTTCTTTACGATAACCAGACTTAGGTGAGAGACCCCATTCTACCAATTTATCAGACATCGGAGGGTATAAGTTTTGGTCTGAACCCGACACATCATGGCCTTGTTGTTTGAGCATATAAGCCAAATTGCCCATAGCAATTCCGCCAATTCCTACCAAAAATATCTTCAAAAGAGTACCGTCCTAACCAGGTTATAAAGGAATAAAGGAATCGAAAGTAGAACCAAAAAAAATAACACTACTTTCATCAGAAAAAATAAAAAATCAAAACTTGTCCATGCTCTGCGAATGGACAAATAAAAATACGATAAATGTAAAGAATAAAGAAAACCAACAGCTAACATAAATAAGGGGATAGGTGCAGGAAAAATCCAAAAGATGGAAGTTGCTGTAAACGCCAAAAATGAAATGATAAAAACATGAGGTTCCGGTCCCTCCCAATCTTTTGTGCGATCACGCATTTGGTGATACATTCGAAAACTATCCACAAGCCGAACGACAAAATAAAATCCCAAATAAAAAAAGAAAACCGTTCCTACTCCCTGTGTGTAAGTGAGTTTTGTTTCCTCTTCCACGAACGTTACTTTGAAAATCAATATCTGAATGCAGTTACCAAAAAACTTGGCAAGTGGCGCCAGTAACATCAGTTGGAGATGGCATAACCACAAATCACGCCCACCCAAGTCCGCTTTGTGAAAGTAGGATTCAAAGGCAGACATGGGAGAAATAAACAAATCGCGGATGAGACCGGTCCTTTGGACGATGGTTGAAACTTTTTGCACCTTATTGGATTTTCTGGTTGGGGCGCTCGTATCGGGAAGCACTTTTCACTTTCATGACCGCATTCACTAAATTTTGGAAGGATTCCTCTTTCATCCAAGTGATCGACTCATCAAAATGGGAAGGAAATTGCCGAAGCACAGGCCGCCATTTTCCAAGAGGTGAATCCCAACTGGGAAAAAAAGACAATTTGATTTTCGTTCCATTGGAGATGTTGACATCCAAAATTGCCTCTGGACTTACTTTATCCGAAAGAGTGGGAAAGGAAGGTGCGCCCGTTTCGTCAGGATAAAATTCTACTTTTAAACCTTTGACGACAGACTCCCACTGATTTCCAACATCAGGTGGTAATACGATCCTCTCCCCTGTGCTACGACTCCAATTGTTTACATATACATTGTATTGGTTTTTTTTAGCTCGGTTTTCTACCTGCACAAGGATCCCTTGGCCAGAAAATTTAAGTTCCTGAATGAAACCTTCGGTGACTGCTACATACATTTTTTCTCGAAAATTGGTAACGGGTGTCCTGAATTTTTCGATGATGTATTGGTAGGGCGCAATGATTTCATTGCCAATGGAAACAGCAATTCTTCCATCATCCGCACCAATTTTTTTTCCAAATAACAACTGTTTATCGAATGAAAACTGAATTTCTTTTCCATTCTCTTGAGAAACGGTTAAAGAAGGAGAAAACTCACTCAAACAATACGTTTTTTTGATTTCATCAGTTGAAGCTTCAATGAGTTTTGTTTTGAGAACACTGAGTTCTGAAAAACTATTTTTGACATTATAGTTTCCTTCATAAACCAATACGTTTCCGTTTTTTTCCGTTGTCACGGTATACAACGCAGGTTCATTCCATGCGCGTGAAAGTTTCCGAAAGACCATCGATGATTCTGCAAAACTGGGAACTAAGTTCCCACACCAATCAGATGTTGGTGGGTTATATCGAATGGATTTCCAATCTTCTTTCCAATAATTGGTTTCCGAAATATTTTCCGGATGATCCTCCATAAAATAAAACAAGAGGAACAATCCCAAAAATGCGACAAATACTAAACCTAATTTTTGTTTCATACTTCTAACATAGAATGTTTACGTCTGGCATACACAAAGTAAGAACCAACTGCTAAAATGAATCCTGGGAACAAAAAAACACCAATTGCCCAAGCGACTAACTTTTGATTGTCGGATAGAGTAATGGTATCCACCTCTTCCTTCTTTAAAGGGATTTCGGCCACAATATTGTCTTGGAATAAACCTGTGATGGAAACAGTTGAAAATTGAGAGTTCATCACATATGGAATGAACTGATCTGTAACCCAACTTGTTCCCGTATGTAAGATGATTTTTCCAGTTTTCTCTCCAGTGAGTGACATAGGAGATAAAACAGCAGAAAGGATTTTACTTTCCTTTTTTTCATTTGGATCCATCTTCCCATTTTTGTTTAGGTCTTGGTAAGCATCGTATCCAGATTCCAATAAAGTTTCTGATTTCCAAACAAAAGGTGTTGGTGCTTTAGGATCGGTGTCCAAATAACCGCTGTAAGGAAATAAAATTCCCATATCTTTTTTTTGTAAAAGATCTGTGAGTCGATTTTCAGGGAATCGTTTGGCAACAATGAATCCTGGTTTTTCTTCTCGTTCGATGAGTGGAGAGGAACTAAATTTTAAACCTGCTGGTTGTAATAACCAACTAAAATCTTCACTCCCCTTTGGTTCCATGGTGATGAGAATTTTACCGTTTTTTTCTAAAACATATTTGTTCAGTTCTTCTCTTGCTTCTTTAGAAAAAGGAACGGTTGGACCAAGAATCACAAGCATATCGGCATCTTCTGGAAGTTTAGAAGGCCAACCTTGCGCAAACCCAAGCTCTGCCACTTTAAAATTTAGGAACTGCAAAGAAGAAACAAAACGGTTTACTTGTTCGTTGGGAAGTGCCCGAAATGCCATACCATATCGTTCCCCATTGGCAACCGTGAAATATACTTTTTTTTGTTCGGTTGTAACATTGAGAAGAGCAGCAACTAACTTACGTTCTAATTCTTCCAAATCCTTTGGTTCTTTCGCAATCACTCTTTCTTCTGCAAAAGGAGTGGAATTGGTTAATGACGATTGTTTTTTGGAACGAACAAAGATGGTTCCATTGGAGACTTGTCCAAATTCTTTTAACAAATCAATTTCCACATCTGCATTGATGAATTGAACCGTGATATGAGAATTTTCAGACTTAATTTGATCGAGTAAAATTTCGATATCTGGTCTCACACGCGTTAATGCAAACGCAGTGAGTTTATCACCGTTAGCAGGACCATCTGCTTCGAGTGGTCTTGGGTAAAAAGCGGTAATTGTCACATCTTGAGTGATGGGTTTGATTAGGTTTCTTGAAATTTGAGAAAGGGAAAACTTTCCTTGGCTACTCAAATCAAAATTGTAATTCCGTTTGATCGCAAAATAATTAACCGCAACTAGGATGGGTAATACAAACAAAAAACCCAAAACTGCATTTTGTAATAAGGAACTTTTGGATTTTGCCAAATTACTTTGAGCTTCCAGAGATGATTTCCCAATCTCAAGAAGGATGATTTGTAATAGGAAAACCAATGAAAAAAGAACCACACATAACAAAAGAAATTCTCTGACTCTGGGAATCGCACTCACTTCTTCATTCATCCCAGCAATTGGTTTTAAATCTAAAAAGTCGCGTAATACAGATAACAAAAAAGCTGCGATTCCAAAAACGGCGGCGATATAACGATTTTGATCTTCTTTTCGTATCCCTTTGGAAAAGGCTCGAACTATGGTGTCGGAAGCCAAAAACAAAAACACAACCCCCAAAAAGAGGATCTTTCTTTTTGGATCCACCATCATTCCATCAAACAAGAAATAGGCGAAAAGGGAAACTAAACTTACAAATGGTAAAACTCTATCAGCTGATAATAACATGATCTATCCTCTCCATCTCCTGGATTCCAAGACCTTAACGGTTAAGTATAAAAATAAGAAAGTTCCACTTAAGAAAAATACAATCCCTGTCAAAGGTAGGACACCTTTGGCAAACGCGGCAAAGTGAGAAAATATATGTAAGTGGAATAACACCTTTCTTGTGGTTGCTTGGAACAAATGAGAAAAATATCCCACCACCCATAATGTTAAAATGATTAACACCGAAATGAGTAGAGAGATCATTTGGTTTTTTCCGAGACTTGATCCAAACATCCCAATGGTGAAAGTGAAAATCCCAAGTAAAAACACTCCTATACTTCCAGAAGCCACCATATAAAACGGGGCTTTCCAAAACGTATACAATAGCAGTGGAAATAAACCATTGATAAACACTGTGATGATCCCACAAACGGTCACACCAAACATAAATTTACCGAAAACAATCTCCAAATCCGTAATGGGCGAAGTAAAGAGTAACTCTAAAGTCCCTTTATTTTTTTCTTCCACGATGGAACCCATGGAAATGATAACCATCGCTATGAGGATGGTTGTCATAAACGAAATAAAGGTGATGTAAGTCGCAATTTCGTAATTGGCCGTACCATTAAAATTGAGAATCATCACAAAAAGTGCATTTAAAAATGCGGTTCCACCTAACACAAGTGGCCCCATGTATGTTCCAAAAAATAATCGTAATTCTTTTTTATAGATCCAAACAGCCGTTTGCCAGTTCATATTTTCTCCATAAAAATCTGTTCGAGAGATACTTCTTGTTTTTTTAAGGATTCAATTTGAATCCCAGATGACAATGCCTTTGAAAACAAAGATTCTTTGAATTGTTTTGGATTTGATGTGCGCACCATAAACATTTCTTCCTCTTTATTTGTTCCCATTTCGGTAACTGTTTCCGATTCGACTAACACCGAATTCATAAACTGAATTAACTCAAGTTTTGGTTTACCAGAAAGTCCTACTTCCCAACCTGCAAGTCGGTTCATCTCTTCCTCTAGCCTGGAAAGAGAAAGTTCTTGTTTCAAACTTCCTTTGTGGAGGAACAAAAATTTATCACAAGTTTTGTAAATCTCCGTGAGGATATGGCTCGAAATGAGAACTGTATGGTTGCCCGCCAAACTTCGGATCAGGCTTCGGATTTCCACGATTTGTTTTGGATCAAGGCCCGAGATAGGTTCATCCATAATCACAATTTCAGGATCTCCGAGGATGGCTTGTGCAATTCCCACCCGTTTGCGATACCCAAGGGATAAAGTTCCAATGAGTTTGTCTTTCACGTGACCTAGATTTGTTTTTTCAATGACCTTCTCTATTTCCGATGTGAGTTTAGCATCTTCAATTTTTTTGATTCTACCAACAAATTGAAGGTATTCGGATATTGTCATATCCTCATAGAGAGGAGGTGTTTCCGGAAGGTATCCGATCTTTTGTTTTGCTTCCAACGGAAAATCAAAAATGGACTTTCCATCAATGGAAGCATCTCCCGCACTAGGGATCAAATACCCCGTGAGGATTCGGATCGTTGTGGTTTTTCCTGCGCCGTTCAGGCCAAGAAGACCCACAATTTCACCTTTTTCTAATTTAAAATTGAGACCTGAGATGGCTCGTTTTTCACCGTAAAATTTGGATAAATTGCTGACTTGTATCATAACTTTGGTTTAGTTTTCGTATACCTGCACCTATGAATGAATTTCTGGAAAAAATCAAAAGCTTTTTCAAGGATGAAGCGAGCTTTTTTGATGCAAAGCAACTTCTAGGCGAAAATTGGCATAATTTTGTCCCACAATACTTTGACAAAATCCTAGAAACTCGGACGAATGCGGTTTTTGTCTTAGACATGGATGGAAATTACACCTATGTCAATGCCAAAGGGGTGGAAATGGCAGGAAAACCCGCAGAAGAAATGTTAGGACAAAACATTTGGAATTTATTTCCAGTTTTAAAAACCATCGAATTTGGGAATCAATTGGTGGCAGCAATTGAAGGGAAAAAAACCTTTCGTTCGGAAGAAACATTTTTTGAGGAGATGGGTTGGTATGATATGCAAGTGTTCCCGCAGGAAAATTTCACCATCATCATTGCCACAGAAGTCACTCAGGAAAAAAATGCAAAAGACGAATTTAGCCAAATCATCACGAAAAACAAAACCATCCTGAATGCTTTGCCTGATTCCCTGTATGGAATCCACAGAAATGGACAAACCATCAATCATAAAGAGTTCCCTCATTTCACTGGTTGGGATTGTAAAAACAAAGACACAAACCTTCGTTACTCGAACATCAAAGAAATTTTCCCACACAATAAGTTAGAGGAAATCCAATCCATTTTGGAACATGTGATTGATTTGGGTGAAACTAAAACGGTTGAGTACTCCCTTCAAGATTCCGATGGGGAAAAATGTTTTGAAGCAAGGTTTACAAAAACCGGTGAAGTAGATGCACTTGCCATTATCAGAAATATCACCGAACGGAAAAAAGCAGAAGCATTAAAAAATGAATTCATTAGTTTAGTGAGCCATGAACTCCGAACTCCCCTAACTTCCATTAAGGGCTCTATTGATTTATTACTCGCAGGAGTTGCAGGTGAAGTTTCTAACCAAACCAAGTCCCTTCTGAATATTTGTCGGAAAAACACACAAAGACTTGTTCGTTTTGTCACCGACTTACTCGACATTGAAGCTTTGGATTCTGGCAATATCAATTTCAAATTTAGAACCTACCAACTGGGAGAAATCCTACAAACATCCGTAGATGGAATGCGTACTTTTGCCGAACAATACCATGTCCTTTTGAATTTTGACTCTAATTTCCCACAAACAAGTGTTTATGTCGACGAAGATCGATTGAATCACTGTATCACGAATTTGATTTCCAACGCGGTCAAATACACTCCAAAGTTTTCGGAAGTGACTATCTCTGTGCAAACAGAGGAAACAAAGGCAAAAATTCTCATCAAAGACAATGGGCCTGGCATCGATCCCAATTTTGCACCAAGGCTTTTTCACCGATTTGCACAAGGAGCTCCTCCTAAAGACAAACTAGTGGGAGGTTCGGGGCTTGGACTTTCCATTACCAAAGGGTTTGTGGAAGCCATGAATGGTAAGATTTACTTTTTTTCTGACGATTCAGGCACTGTATTTACCATCGAATTACCTGCTGTGAAACCAGGCCAAATTCCAGTTGGGATGAATCAATGACCCTCCCTCCTTTACAACATGTTTTAATCGTAGAAGATGAAGAAGATATTGTGGAGATCTTACGAATTGCTTTGGCATTTAACTCCAGTTATGAGGTAAGTTTTGCTAAAACGGGTCCTGAGGGTTTACAAAAAGCAATCATCTTACAACCAGATTTAATTTTACTTGATGTACTGATGCCTGGTATGAATGGGATGGAACTCATTGAAGAATTAAAAATTTTTCCGGAAACCAAAGAGATCCCAGTTGCTTTTATCACATCACGTGTGTTAAAGAATGAAATTTTGGAATACCAAAAAAGAGGGGGCATCGGTGTGATTGAAAAACCCTTTGCCCCACTTGAAATTTCAGAAAAAATCCAAACCTTATGGTCGGATTTTCATAAAAAATAATCTTAAGATTTATTTGTCTTGGAACCCAGCTAAAATTTCTTCTTGGCGTCCCATAAGTTTTACAGATAGCCTTGGTCCTACTTCACAAACAATGCGAGAAGCCACGTAGTTTCCCCATCTTGCTGATTTTTGTGCCGAATATCCTTGTGTGAGTCCATACAATACTCCCGCAGCAAAAGCATCCCCTGCTCCCGTGGTATCAATTGGTTTCACCGGAAATCCAGGAACTAATGTAATTTTTCCATTTTCAGCCACGTAGGCTCCATCTTTTCCTGCAGTCATAAACACCAAAGGACAAAGTGTGGAGATATATTTTACCGCTTCTTCTGCAGTGTTTTTTCCACTTAAAGCAAGTCCTTCTTCAGAATTGCAAAAAACTACATCCACATATTCTTTTGTTAGGTGAATGAATTCGTCTCTGGAACGATTGACACAAAATGGATCGCTATAGGTAAAGGAAACTTTGATTTTGTTTTCCTTCGCAAGTTTCATTGTGAGCTCACTTGCTTTTTTTGTGGAATCTCCATCCCACAAATATCCTTCTACATACACGTACTTACTTTTTTTTAAGTTTTCCACATCGATGTCATTGGGACCAAGTGATGTCGAAATCGCAAGATTGGTTAACATGGTACGTTCTGCATCAGGAGTGGTGAGGACAACACATGTGCCAGTGTGTCCGTTTTTGTCAGGAGTGGTTTCAAATAAAACTCCGGCCTCTTCCATATCTTTTTTATAAAATTCACCATAAGTATCATGAGTGACCTTTCCCGTATAACAGCAAGTTCCACCAGAATTGGCAATGGCGATCATGGTGTTTGCGGCACTTCCACCAGAGCGTAATTCCTTTTTCTCATCGTGAAGGTCAGCAAGGATTTGGCCTTGTCTTGTTTCGTCCACTAAGGTCATCACACCTTTGGTAATATTTTGTTTTTGTAAAAAATTGGGAGCAATAAAGGCAATGATATCTACCAGGGCGTTCCCTACGCCGAATACGTCGTAATGTCTCATGATACCAATGCTTTTTTCCTTTAGGGAATTGACACTCAATTTTCCTATTCCAGTTTGGCAAGGTACCGAGAAAAAACGCCTTCATGATTTCCCAATCCAAATCCATTTTATTCCTCTGTTTCCTTCTCGGCCCCCAAATGGTATTCGCTCAGGCCTCGTCTGCCAAGGAAGGAGATGCGGTCGAAATCAAAGCCAATGTAGATTCCACCTCCAAAAATACAAATTTTAGCAAAAATCCAACTGGCTTTCAAAAAGAAATCAATTTAGAGCAATCAAACACTCGCTATACGAGCCTACCTGATGTATTAAGTCGCGAAGCTGGTGTGAGAGTCCGCCAATTTGGTGGACTTGGGTCTTACTCCACACTTTCACTAAGAGGAACAAACCCCAACCAATCGAAAATTTACTGGAATGGAGTCCCCATCAACAATTCGTTAGGTGGAGAAATCAATTTAGCGGATTTGCCTTTTGACAATTTAGAAAAAATTGAAATTTACAAATCAGGAACACCAGCGGGCTTTTCTGGATCGGCCATTGGTGGTAGCATCAACTTAGTTTCCAAAATCAAAATTGAAAAACCAATCACTCGCGTGAATTTGATGGGTGGTAGTTTTAAAACCGCAAAAGCTACCGTTACCCATATGGATCAATTCACAAGTGGATCTTATTTTGTTCAGGCACTACATGAAACTTCCGATCAAAACTTTGCTTACTTAAATAACAAAGGAACCGTATTATTTAATACCTATGATGATACCATCGACGAACGAAAGAATGCTCAGTTTCGGAAAACTGGATTCACAGGCAATCTTTCCTTTGTGTTGGACAAAACCAAAATCAACTTTTTAAACGATTATATCCACAGAAAACAAGGGTTACCTGGTCCTGGGAATAGACAAACCAGTTCTGTTGGCAGAGTGTTTAGTAAACTATCTTCCGCTCTCACCACAGAAACCAATGAGTTTTTATTTACAAATTTGACTTTAGAAACCAAAACCTATGGGAATTTTGCGAAAGATGATTTGTTTGACCCCAAATCAGAATTCAGTTTTGGAACTCCTAATGCATTTACAAAAACAAATCAATATGGATTTCAAATCTCTCCCACATTGTATTTGCTCGAGTATCATCAAATCCTTCGAGCTTCCATCCAAACCGAACAAGAATTTTTTACTCGTTACGAAAAACGAGCCAATCATGAAACGGAGAGAAAAGAACCAAAAAAAAGAAGGGATACCCAAAGTTTTACCTTCCAAGATGAAATCCGTTTGTTTTCCAACCGATTGTTTTTAGTTCCACAAGTACGTTTTGAACGGTATACCGGTCGATTTGGAAAAGATGAAACCAGTGTTCGAAATCAACTTCTCGATCCACTTAGTGATGTATTTTATGTCAGACAAAATTTTACGAATCCTAGTTTTGGAATCAAACTGGTTTGGATCAAAAAAGAAAATTTAGAATTTGGATCCCTTGCCAATCTTAGTAAAGATTTTCGGATTCCTAGTTTTTTAGAGTTATTTGGGGAACGTGGAAGTATTGTAGGAAATACAAAATTGAGGCCTGAACAAAGTCGGAATGGTGATGTTGGCTTTTATCTCCATACAAAACCAAATTCCCAATGGAAAATCCAATCGGATGTTTCCTATTTTCAAAAACGAATTTATGATATGATTTTGTTTTTACCAAACTCTCAATTTACATTGCGCCCTGAAAACGTAGACCAGGCCTTCATTCGTGGGGTAGAAACAAATCACAATCTCATTTGGAACAAAGGAATCAAGTTTAACTTTAATTATACATACCAAGATGCAAGAAACTACTCCGAATCACCAGCGTTAAATGGTAAATACCTCCCTCTTCGTTCCAAAAGTCAAGGCAGTGCCTTACTTGCCTTTTTTAATGAGACTTCCGAATTTGGAATTGAATACCAATACATTGGTGCCAATTTTCGAGATCGAACCAATGAATATTTGGGTTATCTACCTGCTCGCCAATTTTGGAATCTTTATATCCAATATTCAGCTTATAAAAATAAAGAAACGGGAAATGAATTGATTTTAGGTTTTGAAGTGCGTAACCTAACAGACAAACGAGTAGAAGATTTGGTGGGCTATCCCTTACCAGGTAGAAGTTATTATGTGACTGGGAGTTATCGATTCTAATGTCCAATACCACCAATAGCTTTCAAGACAAATACAACCCTCAACGCGGGATATATGCATTACGTATATTCGCTGCACGATATTTGAATTACAGTTACAACGCCCTACGCGGGATATACGCACTACGTATATTTCCCATCCTTTTCTTTTCGTTCCAATGTAGTCAGTTGGAAATTGAAAAACCAAGTTTATTCCAATTTTTATTTTTATCAGCATCTCCGACTTCTGTTGGTGTTGTCACTTCTGACTTTGCCAGTGGAGGAAGATTCAAAACCTTTGAACCCAATTCCTTTACTACGTTTCCCACTTCTGTGCCCATCCATTCTGATGCCGTGGGACGTTATTCCAATGACAGAGTATTTATTATCAATAGGCTCAATCGTGATTCCATCCAAGTTTTAAACCCACAACTTGGCTTTTTCACCGAACAAGAGTTTAGTGTTGGCCAAGGAAAAAATCCACAAGACATAGCTGTTTGGAATGATAAATATTTCATCAGTTTGTACAATGCAGATGAACTTGCGATTTATAGCCGCAGTTCGGGAGTCAAAGTGGGAGGTGTATCGTTTACTTCTCTCAGAGAAACTTTTTCTACCTCTGGAATCCCTGATGCTTCTGTGGAAGCATCTTATATGATCCAAGACGGATCGAGTTTGTTTGTCTTATTACAAAGATTAGATCGAAATGATGTATCTGGATATCTACCACCTAACTCAGATTCTTTCCTGGTAGAAGTAGATATGGACTTAAATCAGATCAAAGCGATCTATACCTTACCTTATCGCAATCCTAGTTCCAAAATCCAAAAGATATTTTTGTTTGGAGAAACCTATTTGGTTTTTTCCTGTGTGGGCAGGGTCGGTTTTCTTTCCCAAATTGATGCGGGAATCATTGCCTTCCGTTTGAGTACAAGACAATTTCATCCGAATCGATTGTATGCGGAAGACGTGGCTGGTGGTGATATTTTATCCTTTCAAATCAAAAACGAAGAGTTCGGATATGCTTCTGTTTTAGATTCTGGATTCAACAAAACCATCCAAGTGTTTCGCCCACGCACAGGAGAAAAACTAGGGACTCTCTTACAAATTCCAGGCAATATTGGAATTAGTTTATCAGGGTTGTTACTCACAAACGAAGGAAAATTACTCGTGGGTTCCACCGATTTTTCGAGACCAGGAATTTATGTTTTTGATACGAACATTGGCAATGCATTACTCAACCCAATTCCCAGTTCTGTTGAACTAACTCCATTTGATATCTTCCAGTTGCAAAATCTTCCCTAATTTTCAAAATGGAAAAAGACAGGGGAATCTAATTTATGTTAACTCTTAAAAAACATCCAGAAGGACCACTTACCAAACAAGTTTTACTCATCGTTCTAGATGGAGTGGGTTATACAGAAAAAGGATTTGAAAACGGCAATGCTGTTGCAAAAGCCAATATGCCTGTGTTAAAAGGATTTTGGAAAAACCATCCAACTGTTTTATTAAAAGCACATGGAACCGCTGTGGGTATGCCAAGCGATGAGGACATGGGAAACTCAGAAGTAGGACATAACGTTCTTGGATCGGGTCGCATCTTTGACCAAGGAGCCAAACTTGTTTCCCAATCCATAGAAAATGGAAGTTTGTTCCAAGGACCCATTTGGAAAAAAATGGTCACCAATTGTTCGTCTCATTCTTCCACGTTTCATTTCATCGGTCTTTTTTCAGATGGAAACGTACACAGCCATATCGATCACTTAAAAGCCCTCATCAACCAAGCAATCCAAGAAAATGTAAAAAAAATCAGACTCCATCTTTTACTCGATGGAAGAGATGTTCCCGAAAAATCAGCGTTAGACTATTTAATCCCTTTTGAAACTTATTTAGATTCTCATAGAAGTTCCGGTGTTGATATTCAAATCGCATCGGGTGGTGGTCGTATGGAATTAACCATGGACCGTTATGATGCGGATTGGTCGATGGTGGAACGTGGATGGAATCATCACGTGGAAGGAGAAGGAAGAATCTTTCCTTCTGCAAAAGTTGCCATTGAATCATTCCGCACAGAAAATCCGTCCGTCATTGACCAATACCTTCCAGGATTTGTGATCGGTGACAAAAATGGAACTCCCGTTGGTAAAATTTTAGACAATGATTCGGTTGTGTTTTTTAACTTTAGAGGGGACAGGGCCATTGAAATTTCAAGAGCCTTTACCGAAGAAAACCTATCACACCTCAACCGAAAACGATTTCCTAAAGTTGAATTTGCAGGAATGATGCAATATGACGGAGATCTATTCATCCCCAAACAATACTTAGTCGCTCCACCAGCCATTGACCGTACCATGGGAGAATACTTTGCGAACGAAGGGATTGCTCAATACGCACTTTCGGAAACACAAAAGTATGGACATGTTACCTTTTTTTGGAATGGGAACCGTTCTGGTTATTTTAACCAAACGATCGAGACCTATGAAGAAGTGAAATCGGACATCATTCCGTTTGACCAAAAACCGGAAATGAAAGCCAAAGAAATTACAGATAACCTAGTGCTTGCCCTTACATCCCATAAGTTTCCTTTTTTACGCGTAAATTATGCAAATGGGGACATGGTGGGCCATACAGGAAACATGGATGCCACTGTAAAAGGTTTGGAGTATTTGGACCTTTGTCTCGATCGTATCAAAAAAATCTGTGATGAAACAAACACAGTTCTTTGTATCACAGCAGATCATGGGAATGCGGATGAGATGTACCAATTGGACAAAAAGGGAAATGCACAAACGGCAAAAGACGGAAAACCTGTTCCGAAAACAAGCCACACCCTAAATCCCGTACAATTTGTACTCTATGACCCAAAAGGGAAAATCCAACTGAATGCAAAATTAGAAGAAAAGGGACTTGCAAACGTTGCTGCAACCATGATGGATTTATTGGGATTCCAAGCACCAGAAGGATATCACCCTAGTCTAATCCTTAGAAATTAATCTTCTCCTTTCGTATGAAACATCGGATTTTTACCTTTCTTCTGTTCAGTTTTTTATTGGTTCACTGTTCGGAAGATGGGATTGGTTCTTTTTCAGAAGAGACCAAAGAAAAAATTCGAAAAAGGATCAAACAAGAAGGTTTCCAAGGTGTTGTTTTCATCTCACAAGATGATACCGTTTTATTTCGTGAAACCATTACGACGGGAAAAAGGAAAAAACGTTCTCAACTCTTTAAAAAACACAACTTCCCTCTTGGCGAATCTTCTAAGCTTTTCACAACCTTTCTCATTCACAAACTAGTCGAAGAGAAAAAAATTTCGCTTAAAGATCCGGTAAAAAAATACATCCCCTGGTTTCCTCATTCCAAAACAACAATCGAACACTTGTTACGACATACTTCTGGGTTACCCAAAATCATAGAATTTTTACCCAACTTTGATTCTGAAAAATCAAATTTAAAACGAGAAGAGATCAAAAAAGCATTCATCGAATCCAATAGCAAACCAAACTTCACACCAGGCGAATATTGGAAGTATAGCCGATTGGATTATTTGTTTTTAGCATATATCATAGAAACCATCACCTCCAAATCATACGCGACGGTCATCAAAGCAGAAATTTTTGATCCACTGGAGATGAAACATTCTTCTGTGGATACAAATGACCCACTCTTAGGAAACAGTGGAATCTTAAGTACACCGGAAGACTTATTATTATTTGTTGAATCCATTCGAAACACAAAACGAATTTCGAAAGACGCAAGGGATTCCATTCTCAAAAAAACGGTGTTAGCTGATGCCATTGCCGAAGATCCTATCTCATTTGGAGAAGGAGTCTATGTAGGTGATTATTTTTATTGGTCTTATGGGAAAAAAAAGGGAATATCCAATTTCCTTTACCACGATCTCAAAAGTAGAATTTTTATTTCCGTGGTGAGTCCCTATGGAGCCAGTAAAGGAGACCTTTCTTCGATAAAATCTATTTTAACTGAGATCATCTTTGCCGCTAAAAAACTAAACCTCAAAAAAAAGACAAGTTCTCCAAACGAAGTTTCTATTGAAGAACTGATGAAAGAAGAAAAGGTTCCATCCCTCGGAATTGCTGTTTTTAAAAACTATTCCTTAAGTTGGAAAAAAATGTATGGAACAAAGTCACAACAAACCTTGTTTCGTGCAGGTTCCCTTTCTAAAACAATGACAGCCACTGCTACCTTACGTTTGGTAGAATCGGGACAACTAGATTTGTATTCCAATTGGATTGGGAAACTAAAACAGTACAAAGTGTCCGTTCCCAAAGACAAAAAAAGAAGTATGGTCAATTTGGATTTACTTCTCTCCCATACAAGTGGACTCACTGAAAAAGGAAATTGGGATGACCCGATCAACTCTGGTAAAAAACATCTAAAAGATTTGAAAGATACAAATGTTTCCAAAGGGAACGGATTAAAATTGTATTATAAACCAGGCACCAAATCCAGATATTCTGGTGGTGGTTATAGCATCGTTCAAGAAATCCTAACAGAACGTACGGGAAAACCATTCCCAAAACTGATGGAAGAAATAGTATTCCAACCTTTACAGATGAAACGAAGTACATTTCGACAGAATCTAACAGAAGCAGATGATCGTTGTGATGGTTACGATGAATTAGGAAATCTTTTACCTGAAAAGAAATTCGTAACACCGGAACTCTCCTCAGGTGGCCTTTGGACAACACCAGAAGAAGTCGGTTTGGTATTCAATGAAGTTGCAAAAGCAAAACGTGGTCGTTCTGATTTTTTAAGCAAAGAATCTGCTGAATACCTGCTCTCCCCCAAGATGAGTGCAGCCAGTTTAACGGTTCATGCCCTTGTCGCTCATGGATTCTTTTTGAATCGGACTGGAAAAACCGAATATTTCTTCCATGGGGGGCACACAAAGGGACATAAGTCGCTTACCATCTTCAATGCGGAAAAAGGGTATGGAGTCGTCATTATGACCAATTCCGAAAATGGATCCAAACTGATCTGGCGGATCTTACGAACCATCTCCGTAGAAGAAAAATGGGATAAGTTTGTGAATTAAACTATTGACCAAATTGGAAAATTGGCTATTCTCTAAGCGATTCGATGGAATATACAGAATCTAAATCTAACGGAATTGTAGTCCTTAAGTTATTTGGCAACTTAGATATGTTAAATGCCGGTATCTTAAAGGAAAGGATCAAAGAATCTGCGTCCCAATCCGAACATCGTTTCATTTTTGATTTGGAAGGAGTCAGTTTTATCGACTCTTCTGGATTTGGACTCATCATGTCACTCAATGACAAACTAACAGAATTAGGCGGAGGACTTAGGATCGTGAATGTATCCAAAACCATCCGTCAAATTTTTCGAATTTCCAAAATCTCCTCTGTGATCCAGATTTTTGAATCAACAGAAGAAGCTATCCATTCCTTTGAACCCTAATTCCATTCGCGAATTGATCTTCAGTTAGCAATCACTACTATCAAGTAACTGATGTTGTAACCATTTTTTTCCAAAAGTTTTTGAGTTTTAATAATTTTGGATTTTCTGGTGCCATTTCTTGTAAGGCAAGTAATACTTCTTTGGATCGTTCAATATCCCTGCGATGCATCAGTATTTCAGCTAACAATAGTAAGTTATTGAAATTTTTTGGATCTCGGTAACGCAGCCTTTCCGCATAGTCTGTTGCCAAAACAAAATCACGTTTTTGTTTGTGTGCATACGCGATGTAAAATAAAAAGTCTGTATCGCCTGGATTCAGTTGTAGATATCGATTGGCGAGAACAATCGCCTTTTCATAATCTTTTGATTTCATATGGAGCTTTGAAAGTTCTCGTAAACAATACAAATCATCTGGTTCTGATTCCAAAGCAAGTTCCAAAGCATAAATGGCGTTGTTCCATTCTCCATCTCGATATGACTGGATCCCTTCCCCTAACATTTTATAGTATACATTGTTTTTAGTGGATTCTTTGGCAGCAAAGGTTACTTCCTCTAAAAAAGAAATCCTCATGAGACTCAAATCATCAGTTAGTTCACCGAATAACATCATCACACGACAGATCTCAGCCAAATCACCACCACCCTCTGTGACATGGCGAAGGAATACAGTTTCATCATCATTGATCATTCGATTGCCACCAGAATGACCGACAAACAAATCATCTCGACCATCAGATCCCAAAATCAAAACATCACCAGGCCGTAAGGGATAAATTTGAATGACAACTTCATCTCCACTCATTTCGGTAAAACCAATCTTACGTAAAGAATGTTCGTTTTCTAAGAAACTTGCCACTCCATCCCGATATAAAACAATCCATGGATGTTCTGCATTGATATAATACAATGTCCCTGTTTCCTCATCCACCAATCCCAAAATTGCAGAGAGTAACATATGGCCATCAAAACTGATAAATACATTGTGAACTTCTTGGAAACATTCCTTTAACCAACGTTCGGGGTGGCGGTCTTGCATGTATCGGAGTTTCTGTGTACGTGTGATGATGGATTTAAAAACGGTTCCCATCACAAGTGCACCACCTGCCCCTTGGATGGATTTACCCATCGCATCAGCATTCAAAAATACTGTATATTTTTTCCCCATCAAATAAATGGAATCAGAGACAGACAAGTCACCACCAATCTCTGAATGTTTATTGCGAAACTGAAACTGTTTCATTTGTCTTTCAAAAATTTTTATGGAAACCGTTTCCGATTTAGCAAATGAACCTTTGAGTGGTTTGATGAGAAGTGATGTTAAAAAATAATCACCATCTTGTTTTTCTTGCATCTTTTGCATTTCAGACAAGGTATCATTCAGCTCCCTTGTCCTTTGGTTGACCATCTCTTCCAAATGGTTTTGGTGTTCTGCCAACTCTTCTTTCATTTCGACAAACACTCTACCCATTTGCCCGATTTCATCACTTCTGTGTGTTGGTAATGTTTCCGGTTTCCATTGGTCTAAGTCCACCATGGCAGAAGTGAGAAGTTTAATTGCTTCCACCATATCTCTAGAGAACAAAAAGGAAATCAAAAAGATGACACCACATAATACAAGTGATGCGACAACAAAAAAAGACCAAATCTTCCATGTCTTAGATTCTACTTCGTTTTCATCAATTATCACATGGAAAACCAATTGTTTGATGGATTGGGAACTTCCGATATAGGGAATTTTGACTAAATAATAAGGTTTGTCCTGAAAATGAAATCGTTGTTCTTCGAGGAGTAAATTTGGATGATCATTCATCACCATTCGGATCATATCGGAACCAACGGTTTTCACTTTTCCTTCTTGGAAAATTGCTAAATGGATCCGGTTGTCCTTGGAGATGGTTTTGGTAAAATTATCATCAACTACTTGACCAATAAGGATTGTGCCACGTCCAAAGAGTGGTGCTGCCAATCGAAACCCAAGCCCACTATGCCCGTCTTCCAAAGCAGCCGTCGCTTGACCACTCAGTGCATTTTGAATGATGGGTTGATTTTTTTTATCGTCACCAAAGTCCTTTGGTCTGTGGACTCGAAACACAACTTTTCCTTGGTGATCCCCTAATTCAAAAATGGAAAGACCATACCGTTTTAAGATCTGCTGCAAATAAGGAAGTTCTCTTTGTAAAACTTGGCGATCATTTAAACCTTTTTCTAAGATTTCCCTTGTCCTGGCATTAAATGTAATTTCTTCCAATAATAGTCTGAGTTTTTCTTCTTTGAACTCGAGTTCTCTTTGAAAATTCCGAGATAAGTCTTCTGCTCGTTGGGTTTGAGGGATGTTTTTTACCGATTGTAAAAGATAGGCAAAACTAGTTGTGAGTGCGATCACAAGAAGAATTTGACTCACGCTGAGTATTAATAAGAATTTGTAACGTATGCTCATAGAAAACTACGTGCATCTTCGCAATTTTACGTTACAATCAAATGACATTCGTTTGAAGGAAACGTATCATCTGGAAATTTTCAAATGAAACCAAATGCCACTTTATTTTTTCTCATTATATTGGTTTTGGTTTTTTATTACACTGTTGAAGCCATCTTACACAAACGTACGTTAAAAAAATTCAAACACCGCATTCATGTGAATGGCACTCGTGGAAAATCGAGTGTCACGAGATTGATTCGACAAGGACTCTCGGCTTCGGGATACTCTGTTTTTGCAAAAACAACAGGAACCTTGGCTCGTATGATATTTCCCGATGGTTCCGAAACTTCTATTTCTCGATTTGGTAAACCATCCATTCTCGAACAAATTAAAATCTTACGCAAAGCAAAGGATGCCAATGCGGATATCGTTGTCTTAGAATGTATGGCTTTGGAACCAAGATACCAATGGGCAAGCGAAGGGCAAATTTTACATTCTGATATTGGTGTCATCACAAACATTCGAGAAGACCATTTGGAAGTCATGGGACCAAATCTTCTGGATGTCGCCAAGACATTGTTATCTGCTACACCTATCCAAGGGGCACTTGTTGTTGGACCAAACGAATTTTATAAAGAAGTAGTTGATGTTTGTCTCAATCGAAATACAAATCCTGTGATCATCGAAGAAAAGGAAATTCACTCCATTTCGGATGAAGAAATACTAAAATTCCCATATTGGGAACATAAGGAAAATGTAATCATTGCCCTCAAGGTATGTGAACTTTTGGGTGTGGATCGTAAAAAAGCATTAGAAGCTATGTGGAAAGTCACTCCAGATCCAGGAGCACTTACAGTTTTACCAATTCATTTTTTTGGAAAAGAGTTTATCTATGTCAATGCCATGGCAGCAAATGATCCAAAGAGCACCAAACTCATTTGGGACTCTATTCTAAATCGATATCCATCTTACAAAAAAAGATTCATTTTGTTTCATACAAGGGATGATCGACCGGAACGAACCAAACAACTAACAAAAGAGTTTGCCAACTGGGATGGGTATGATGCAGTGATACTCATTGGTTCTTCTACATCCTTGGCGTTCCAATACCTAAAGACGTATTCGCAAATCGATGTCCCTATCTATGTTTGGGAACATATGAATTTGGATGCCATCTTTGAATCATTACTTTCGATTTTACCAAAACAATCACTTGTGTTTGGAATTGGGAATATTGTTGGACTTGGAATGGATTTGTCATTATATCTAAAAAATAGGTCGGAACAAACGTATGAATGAAATTCTTCCTTTGTCGATTGGACTGAGTTTGGTGATAAGCCTTGTTTTCTCCGAATTATTTGGAATTTTAGGAACTGGACTTGTGGTTCCTGGTTATCTTGCTTTGTCTCTGAATCATCCCAAAAATATTGCCCTTACTTTTTTTATCGCATTTTTATCCTATATCTGTGTAGAAATTCTTTCTAACTTTTTAATGATTTTTGGAAAACGAAAGATCGTCTTTATTCTGTTATTCGGATATTTCTTTGGATATTTACTCAACTATCAAATTTTACCAGAAATTGAGTTATCTTATTTGTCTGAGATGAGAGGGATTGGTTTTATCATTCCTGGCCTGATCGCCATTTGGTATGAAAGGCAAGGTGTTTTGGAAACAACCTCTGTATTGATTCTTGCAGCAGTGTTTGTGAAGATCCTTTTGATTTTTCTTTTAGGAAATGAATTAGAAACCTTATGATGACAAAAATTTATTGGTCACCTTGGAAACATTCGCGGATTGCTTTGTTTTTACTTGCCATCCTTGGGATCATTGGTTTACTCTTAATCGAATCTTGTAAGGTAAAAAAAGAACAACCTTACTTCAAAAAAAAATTACATGCGGCCAAACTTGCCGAACGTGGTTTCCAAATCCTAAAACCAGAACTATTAAAACACAAAAAACCGGATTACAAAGAGTTTGATCCATCCAATTCGGGACTCATTGGAGAATTCTTAACACCCGTTACAAGTAATAGTGGTTCGTTAACTGCAAAACAAACTTCGATTAATCCAAATTTTGCAGCCGTGATGATCCAATTTTTGAAAAAAGCAAAAGTGGAAGAAGGTGATACGGTTGCTGTTGCCACATCTGGTTCCTTTCCTGCGTTAAATATTTGTTTGTTTGCAGCACTTGATACATTAAAACTAAAACCCATTATCATTTCGAGTGCTTCTGCTTCTCAGTTCGGAGCCAATCACCCACAGATGTTGTGGCTTGATATGGAAAAGGAATTGGAATCATCTGGAATTTTTTCCTTTCGATCGAGTTATGCATCCCTTGGAGGCATCCAAGACAAAGCAGCGGGAACTTCAAAAGAGGGCAAAGAACTTCTGTTACTTGCTCTGAAGCGAAACAAAGTCAAACTTTTAGATCCTATCCATTTTGAAGACTCCATCGAAAAACGAATGAAGTATTATGATGAGTTATCTCAAGGAAAACCAATCAAACTCTTTATCAATGTTGGGGGAGGAACAACCATCCTCGGAACAAGTCTCGGCAAACAAGTTTTTAAAAATGGACTGATCACCGATCTTCCCGAAGAAGTGCATATCCCAAATTCAGTGATCAAATCCTTTTTAGAACGAGAGACACCTGTCATCAATTTCATCCAAGTGGAATCCCTTGCCAAACGGTATGGACTTCCCCTATCTCCGAAAAAAATTCCGAAACCTGGGGAAGGAAAGGTATTTTATTCAGAAGAATACAATCCCTATCTTTATGTTTCTGTTTTCCTTTTTTTGCTCATTGGATTGTATGGTGTTACTAGGCTTGGTTGGGGTGAAAACGAAGAAGACCATTACCTACCCAAAACCTTACGTTCCAGGTAATCATGGCAAAAATCATTGTTTTATCCATTTTACTCTTTTTCCTTTTACGTTTCGTAAGCCGTATTCTGATTTTGCCAGCAAAAATCGCAGAAGAGCTTGGCAAACACCCAAGAGAAGAATTACGAAACAAACAGAACCCACGTCCCACACAGGAAAAGGACATCTCCGATAGAGGAAAAATAATCGAATAATCCCTCAATTTAGAAAGAGAAAATTCGAAGTTTGGACGAAATTCTAAGTAAGATGAGACAGAATTCGTCGGCACCAATTTGCCTTGTGTTTCCCAAATTCTCCCGCAATTTCCTTACCCGTTTTCTCCTCCTATGTTCTTTGTTTTTATTCATTCAGTGTGGTGTTCCGAAGGGTGAGTTTGGTTGGACAACGACAAAAATGGAAGAGATGGACATCTTAGAACAACACATCCAAACCATCACTGATTATAAAATGATGAGGGATGATTTGATTTTTTCACCCACCGATACCATTCACTATGTGTATCAATTTTCAAGAAACCCTGGGCTCGAAACAGATTTTCATATCTCACTCAATCGATATGAATTGGACTTTGTTGAGATTGATATCAAAAAGAAACGTGTAGAACCAGATACCCTTGCGATTCGAGATGAATTTTCCTTGTTACGAACAGGGGAATATCTAATCAAAATTGTATATGAAGGTGATACTGTCGATGAAGTGAAGTTTCGTATTTTACCTGATGAAGGTTATACACAAGAAAATCTGGAACAAGAGTTAGCTGGCGATCAAACAGACGAAATCATCAAATACTCTCGTTAATGGGAGGTTGGATATTTCCTGTTTCCAAAATTCGTTTAATCCTTTCTAATTCTTTTAAGGCAACACGTATATCTGTTTCCCCACCCTCTTTGATGACTGTTTCATAATATTCTTTTGCTTTTTTAAAATCTCTATTTTCTTCTGCTAGCACACCCAATCGAAACAGAATTTTGATGAGTGGAATTTTGCTGCGTTTGGTTTCCAATACGCGAATCACTGCTTCTTGGTCTTCAATTTTTAAATCCATCAATCTGTATTGTGACAATACATCATCTAAAGTGGTGACCATTAAATCCTTTTTCAAAGATTGTTTTTTCTCAATTAAATCAGCTCTTTCTTTTTCAGCACTGATGAGTTTTTCATCAATTTTTTTCCACTGCATGAGTGCAATGTTTAACTTGTTTTGTTCTAATTCAGATTTTTTTAATTTTTTATCTTTTTTACTCAGATAAAAATAAGCAATGGCTTCCATTTCAGAAAGACCTGTATCTTCAGTGAGAGAAGGATTCCAATCTTTGCTATTTTTTTCCAACCAATAGATTAGAAAATTTGCACCCCTTTCTGGATCTCCAATCTTCTGATTGAAAAAGACTCCAATTTCATAGGAAACTCTTGTTTTTTCAGCTGTATCAGGACTTAAGTTGAAAAACGTTTCATAATAATTCCCAGCTAAAATATTACGTTTTAAATCAGCATTAATCGTTGCTAAACGTAAATTCGCTTTGATGATTTTTTCTTTTTCTTCGTCCGTTGGATTTGGGATTTTTAAAAATTCATTCAATGATTTTTCATAAAAATCAGCGGCTTTCTCTTTTTTCCCATCTTGCCTAAATTGTTCTGCAATATCATTTAAAACATTTGGATTTTCATTCCAAATTCGAAATGCTCTTTCTAAGATCAATTCGTAAGCAAAAAAATCAGTATTTCGTTTGTAATCAAAGAGAACGTAAATTCCTTTTCCTGCTGTTCCTAGTTTATTAACAATTTTGAGTCTTTCTTTGTTATCATCTTCTAGTTTTTTAACAACATTTGCGAATGCATACAGGTCATTGGATTCAATTTGTTTTCGTTTGTTTAAATACACTAGATATCTCTCATTATAAGATTTTTCGTAGTCACTTTTTGTTTGTTTCCGAACATCATCTAACAATCGTACATCATTGTTCCACTGATTGGATTGCAGTTTCAAATCCGATAGTTTTTTCCCTTCTCGAATCCAATTACTTTCTTTGATGTGAATTTCATCTTTTGCTTTTTTATAATTCGTTTCCGCTTTTACCCAGTTTTGATACAACCTTTCATGTTCTTTTGCGGAAGTTTCATCATACCCAAGCACATCTTCTTTTTGCCATTCTCCCGTTCGATAACCCTCTTCCGTCATCTCAAGTGGATGGTATCGAAAGGCCGCCAGATAATGCCTGAGAGCTGGTGCAAATTTCTCTGATTCTACATAGAGTTTGGCAAGTTTGGTATGTAAGTAATACAAAAGAGGGGAATCACGCACAATAAAAGTCTCAGCATGTTTGTGAGTGCTTTGCCAAAGTAACAAACGGATGTCATTCATCTCGGTGCGAGAATTGTAAACATTCCCTTTCTCACGGTCTTCCCAAATGCGTTTTTCTTCGATAAATTGACTATAATACCTTTTGAGTAAACCTTCCGCCTCACGAATCTTAGTTTCTAAATTTTTAGGACCTGTTTCTTGGCCGGGATCCACTGGCACATCGGCACCAGGGATGACGGGAACATCGGGTGCATTGGGATCAACGGGTTTAGGTTCCTCGCGTAGAGCGATCCCTGAATCTTCGTCAATGGTGAGTCTTTTTTCCGTATCGAGAGATCGGATCTCCTCCATGGAGATCACTTGTAAGGGAGAAAGATACAATCCAGAAAGTGGATTTCTTCGGTCTTCCTCACCTGCCCACAGGGAAATCTGGAGGAAAAGAAATGATAAAAGGAAGAATGACTTGGACTTATTTTTTTTTGAAACCAAATTGACCAAGTTCTGAGAATCCAATTTCCATTCCTACCTATAGGAAATTATCGGCGAAATTTCAAAATTCCCAATACAAAAGGTGTTGTATTCCTAGGGCAAATGACGTTCACTAAATTTCAATCCCAAACGCATTCGGCAAAACACCATGTCCAAAAATATAGTCGAAAGGTATCTCGTTCTTAAAAATAAATATAGAAACTATGATACCAAATATGCCCTCAAACGGATGCAAGCCTTTCGTTTGGCAACACAAGAACTTTCCAGAAAGGGATACGAAGTGGCATTGGAACTACTCGGTTCCATCAATTTTGGAATTGTGGATCCTACTTCCGATGTAGACTGTATTTTATTATTGGAGTGTGACCTTCACAAAGACCAAGGTTCTTGCCCATCTCACTGCAATAATTTAACATTCGTAAAAAATGAAATCTCAAAATACGTCATTAAAAGATTAGCTCCCGAGTCATTTAACATTGATTACTTAGATACCATCAATCTCAAATATGTAGAAGAAAAAATTCGAACGGAATCTGTTTTGGGAGACGAAACATTATTTTGTTTATTATTTTATCGTAATATTGGACGCCCAGTAAATCGCCCCTTATTCATTCCGTTTTGTGATCAGTTGGAAGAAAATCATGATTTTGTAAAAGAAATCATACCCTGGGCTTCCGAGGCTCTCGAAGGATATTTGAATACCAACCAACACCGTATGTCTTTTAATAAATACAACGAAAGGATTCGCTCCCGGGGACTCAGTTTACCAGAAGGATTACAACAAGAATTACAAGCTTATATGGATGGAAAGTCATAACCAAAAAAACTTTAGTAGAAACAACAATGCTAAATTGCTTCAAGCGCTGCTCTAGGGGACAACAATTTGTTTCCAAACAAGACATTCACTCATTTCATAAAATCAGCATATTTTTCTTAAATTCATTTTTAAACTAAGTTTCAAAATTCTCCTTTACTCCAATTTCAATTTGGACGAGAGTATCGCCATGTTGGATAAACTTTGGTCGCCAAAAGGGAGTTTGTTTCCTTATTTATTGACCAACTTCATTTTATTCATCATTGTCACCTTTGCCTTTGCATTGTACACTGCCAGCGAACGAAAAATAGACGCCGCCGAAGAGAACCGACACAGGTCCTTACAAATTGCAAATGAACTTCGACAATCTTCCGACCAACTCACCAATTTAGTTCGATTGTATGCCATTCAAAAAGAACCCAAATACAAAATCTATTTTGAACGAATTTTAGAAATTCGAAATGGAAAACGACCACGCCCTAAAGATTATGATTATGCGTATTGGGACTTAGTGATTGCAGAGGAATTACCACCACCTTCGGAAGAAGGAGAAAAGATTAGTATCTATGATGCAATGAAACAAGCTGAGTTCCTTGAGTCCGATTACCAACTTCTCTCGTTATCAAAAGAAAATTCGGATGCCCTAACAAAGATAGAATTTGAATCCATGGCAATGGTAGAGGAGGAATTAAAAACAGGGAAATCCAATCCGAAAGCAGTTCGGATTTTATTTGATGATCATTATCTCAAAAGTAAAGCAGAGATCATGAAACCAATCAATGATTTGTATCATCAATTGGATGAAAGGACAACTCAAGCAATCCAAGACGCAAAAGAAAAAGTATATTTCCTTCGTACCATTCTCATTCTAACAGGGATCATCTTTGGATTTAGTTTGTATCTCACCCATAGATCCCTTGTCTCCATCATGGGAGGCAGTGTGGACGAGGTATTTCGAAGGATCTATTTACTCGGCGAAGGTAAATTCACGGGCGAAATCGATTCTACAAATGATAAAAAATCAATTTTAAGTAGTTTGAATACAACTCAAAAGAGACTACAAGAGTTATACGAAGAAAAGGAAATGGCAAGTCGTGCCAAATCGGAATTTTTAGCTTCAATGAGTCACGAAATTCGAACACCACTGAATGGAGTCATTGGCATCACACAAATTTTGTTCAAAACCAATTTAGATTCCGAACAAAAATCCTATATCAAAACGATTGCAGATGCTGGAAAAGCACTCCTCAATATATTAAATGATATCTTAGATTTTTCTAAAATCGATGCAGGGAAACTTGCCATTGAAACCATCCCGTTTCCACTTCAAAACTTGATACATGAAATTTTTGATTTATTCCATATCGAAGCAAATACCAAACATTTAGATTTAAGGTATCATATCCATTCTGATGTGCCAGAGGTGATTCTCTCTGATCCAAGCCGAATTCGCCAGATTCTTTTTAACTTGATTGGAAACGCGATCAAATTTACGGAAATGGGTTTTGTCATCTTAAACATCAGTAAAAAAGACAATTTCCTTTTGTTTGAAATCAAAGATTCAGGGATCGGGATATCGAAAGACAAACTTCCATTCCTTTTCCAAAAATTTTCACAAGTGGATACGTCCACCTCACGTAAGTATGGTGGAACGGGTCTTGGTTTAGCCATTTCAGAGCGACTTGTAACACTCTTATCTGGAAAAATTGGAGTCGAAAGTGTGGAAGGTGTTGGCAGTACCTTTTGGTGTTTGTTGCCACTCTCTGTTCCTCCGAATAATTCGTCTCCAAAAGAGACTACTTATCCAAGAGATTCAGATTCCAACCTGACTCCAAGCTCTTCTTCCATACCCCATGTGCCGTCTTCAAATGATGTCTCATCTTCTCCCAAAGATTTTGCCAAAGAAGAGTTAACAAACCAAATCTTTTTAGTTGTAGAAGACAATGTTCTCAACCAAAAAGTAATCGGGGGATTACTCAAAAAACAACACATCCCATTTGATTTAGCAGAAAATGGAAAAGTCGCCGTTTCTTTATGCAAACAAAAACATTATGACTTAATTTTGATGGACTGTGAAATGCCAGTGATGGATGGCTTTGAAGCAACAATACAAATCAGAGAATTGGAAAAATCCAAACCAAAAAAATCCATCATCATCGCCGTCACCGCACATGTACTAAACGAACACAAAGAACGATGTGTAGAAGTGGGAATGGATGGATTTATCAGCAAACCGTTTTATATGGAAGACCTTTTACGAACGTATGAGGATATTCTAAAAAAACAAAAAAGTCCCGATTTTTAATGTTACTTTTCTAATTTTTTATTAAGAAATCAATTTCGTATTTGTTACATGGTCCAATTTGCCATCACCATAGGTTTGAATGACTTTAGAAATGACTACTTGGTAACTCTCATACCATTTAGTATGATTTATTTTTGCTGTTTTATGATCAGAAAATACCTTTAAGTCTTCTAATCCTTTTTCAGATAAAAAATAATAGACAACTGCCATAATTCCTTTTTCCGAGTTGGACCATTGGTCTTTTCCTAAATATTCAGGATGAGATGTAACAAAGTTTTCTATGGAGGCGTCCAAGGTTTCAAATTCAATATCGGAAGATTTTTGTTTAAAGATAAATGTTGCAGAAATCATAATTTAAACATAGATAATTCTTTGTTTAATTCTACAATGAGAGAATTTAACTCGGCTGAAGATTTTGCAGTTTTTTCAGACATTAGAGACAATTTTGCTGTATCATTGGCCAGGTTGTGAACAGAAGTTCCCATCTCTTCATTGACCTTTTTTTGTTCTTCCGTTGCAAAGGATACGGATGAAGATCGATTCACAATGTTTTCAGATTGTTTTCGAATCTCTTCTACTTCTGAGATTTGTTCTTGGTTCGCTTGATTAACCTTGTCAATATTCGTGATGATCTCAATGACACTTTCGGATAAGTATTGGAAGGTTTCACTCGCTGACTTAACAGAGCTAACAGACATCTGCGTAGAAGCTGACACACGTTTGATTAAATCCGAAATGGTTTTAGTAGAAGAAGCAGTTCTTTCTGCCAGTTTTCCTACTTCGGAAGCAACCACAGCAAAACCAAGTCCCATCTCACCAGCCCGAGCCGCTTCAATGGATGCATTGAGAGCAAGTAAGTTTACTTGTTCCGAGATTTCTTTGATGATAATTAAGATTTTACCAATTTCTAACGTATTTTTATCTACTTCTTCGATGGACTGAATGGCACTCGTGATCGACTTTCCACTTTTGATGACTTCTGCTTCTACAGAATCAGCTTTTGCTTTTGCATGAAGAGAAATCTCTTTTACACTAGAAGAGATCGTAAATAGAAGTTCGATGGATTCGTTTGTGGATGCTGTTAATTTTTTTTGTTCCAAGGCATCCGTATAAATTCCTGCAATGGAAGATCCATTCTCTTCCAAGGCAGCTGCTACTTCTTCCAAAGAAGCCGCTTGCACTTGTGAATGTTCTGCGGAATCACTCGAAAGACTTTCTAAGGTTTTTGCTTCTTCTTGGATTTTGGAAGAATGTTTTGTAATAGAGGAAAGCAGGCGATTGAGTTTTGTTTTTGTTTCTTCTAAATAAAGAGAGATCACACCAATTTCATTTCTTGTTTCATTGATCCGAACATGAGATCTCAAATCGCCTTCTGCAAAAGATTTTAAAATATTAGATAAATCGCGAATTGTGGCGGATGTATTTCCAGTTAATTTATAAAGCACGTAAAACAAAAGAGAAATCATAATCAAAATAAAAACACTTAAACCAAAACAAATGAGTTCTAATTGTTTGGATTCAACATGAGAACGAAATTGGGAATAGATATAAAAAGAAAACAGGAAGTATTCAATCACAAAGGTGGCAAAAATCGGAAAGAGTAAATTGGCAAATAAACTCAATGGTTTTAATCGTAGATCATTGTATACATCATACATTTTTTTTTCTACATAGATGTAAAATAACGAAGAGATAGCCATCGCAAGTAATACCCCAAGAAGGGAAAAAAACAATACCTCACCATAGGTTTTGACCAAACCAAAATGGTAAGACAAAATCATCGTAAGAATGGGACCACCTACATTCATAGAAAGAATATTGAGAGCTCCTTTTTTGGATAAGTTCCGAATGAGCTCGAGTTCTTTCTCTGTATAAATGATTCCTTCAGGACGATTGATTTGTTTTTTAAATTCTTTGTGCTTCAAAAAAAATTGAAGTGCATGAAGGCCAATGATAGGAGGAGCTAAATACAGTAAAATCCTTAGAATGGATTCAAAATTCCCCATTCCAAAAATGAGTAACATCCCTGAAAAAAATAAAAACGGATCCAAATTGGTGATCAGCAAATAAGAGAGGTAAAACCCTTTTGGTTTTTGTTTGGATACTAGTTCACTTGGCTTCATTGGGACTGAATTCTAAAAGGAAAGGTTTTCCATTGTCAAATGAATTTAAAAAGAGTGACTGATTTGGAATGTTTCAATATGCAAAAAATTGGATATTCCCTGTTCGCATGATACATTCCGTACCCTTCTTATGAAAAGAAGTTCGTCAATTCCCTGAAACGGAAACGTTTATGGGTATGAGGATGGTTTGGATTTTACGTTTTCTAAATGGCGAATGTCTTTTCCTGTATTGAGACGCACAAGTTCTTCCGCCACATTCACCGCATAATCACCTAATCTCTCTAATGCGAGGATGATTCTGTAGACATCGGCAAATTCTTGTTTTTCCATGTCAGGCACTGCTCGGTACTTTTGAAAGGCTTGGTCACAAAGGTCATTCAGTTCGTCTTCTAATGAATTCACACTACCCATAAACCGTTCTTTTTCTTCCACAAGAGATTCAATCGCCATACCTGCCAAGGTAGTGACACGAGATAAAATGAGAGTCATCGGTTCTTCGTTTTTAAAAAGACCTTTTCGAATGGTTTTATGACGAAACACATCCGCACAGTTTACCACTTGGTCTCCCATCCGTTCCATATTCCTTGTAATCCTTATGGCCGAGAGAGCAAAACGCAGTGGATCTTTTTTTAAAACGATGTCATTGTCTACATCCCCCATCCCGAGGATATTACGGTTACTCACCGCTTCTAAAATTGCATTTTGAGATAAGTTATCGTTTTCCTTTTCCAAATCATCAATGAGATCATCTCGTTCGACAATCTTTTCTGCTTGGGCATAATCATCCGCTTCCAAGGCTTCACTGAGTAAAATCACTTGTTCCAATACAAGTTCCGCCATGGAGTATAAGTTTTTTCGTAAGTAATAAAATTTGGAGATGATCATGTGAATGTTTTTATCTCTATCAATTGGGAACGTATGGAATTCGTATTTCGTTATTTGAATTTAGTTTCAAATGAGAAAACAAACATGAATACAATTTCCAAATTGATCTCGATTCCACTTACCTAAGTTATACGGTAGCGAGTTCCGTCATCTCTTCGACCGTAAGGATTTTTTCAATATCAATCAATATGATAAAACGATTATCCTTTTTCCCAACACCTGTGATGTAACGAGACGAAATTCCTTTTACGGAAGGAGGTGGTGGATCTACTTGGTTTGCTGGAAAATGCACCACATGGGACACTTTGTCCACAATCACTCCGATGGATTTTCCTGATACATTGATGACGATGGCACGGTCTGCCCCTTCGTTTACATTTTTAATGTTCAAACGTTTGGCAAGATCAATCATCCGAACCACTTTGCCACGAATGTCCATGATCCCAGCAAAATAACTTTTGGATTGTGGAACACGGATTAGGTTGGTGATTTTGACAATTTCTTCGACGATTGTAATGGGGATGGCATATTCTTCATCGCCCAAATTGAATATGATGTATTGCTCATGAATGAATTGGTTTGCTTGGGATGTTTCTTTTGCCATATCAATTTCTACTACTACGTCTAAAAATAGACGTAGCCGTTGTAGAAAAAATATGAACCGAAACTGAGAAATGACAACACTTTTGTCATTAAGACAGAACGTTTTCTAACAAGAAAATCCAAAAGGCCTGCGATCATCCCTAGGATTCCTAAAGAGAGTCCTAATACGACATAATCATAGTATACATAATACACCAAACAGCCAAATCCCACGCCTAAACAAATATCACTCAGATCACCCCAGATCCTACGTTTAAAACGTGTCCAGAGCGATCCTCGAGCTTCTCTTGCCTCTCTCCGTTCCCTTCTCCAACGTTGGAAACGAGTCTCCCGAATGATTCCAAAGATGGAATCATATCGAGTCGAAGGAAATAAAACTGACTGCATGGATCCACGAGAGGTCCTCGGTCGTTCCGAAACCTCTGGTTGAAAGGGAGGGTAAATTTCATACGCTCCGCCGATGCTAACCAACATGTCTTTGTCAGGGAGGGAACTAAAGTATTCCCGAAAGGGCCAAATCTTACGAAAAACGGGATAGGCACGACCAGAAGTGATGTCTTTCTCCGATTGCACAGTTCCGTTTTTCACGGTGGCACCGTACATTCGTCCTTTCTCTTCTTTGATTTCGACAGTTAAACGAACGAGTCGTTCGTGAAAGTTGAACTCAGCCTCCAGGACATCCCCGAGAGGTGTTTCCATGGTAAATGCTCGGATGAAACCGGGGGTGCGGGGTTTCTGTTTCCTCCAGACTTGTTTCATAACAAACCTATCGGAGGAAACATTAAGTCACTGAAGAAAGATTATTTCTTCTTTTTGTGTCTGTTGGCTCTGCGTTTTTTCTTACGTTTATGTGTTGCGATTTTTCTACGCTTTCTCTTTTTTCCGGAAGGCATTCCTTCCTCCTTATATCAAGCCTGTTCTGTCAAATTTCTAGTCGAGGTACTTTTGTAAAACTTTATTTTTCCGCATATTGGATAACATCGCTTTGATATCACCCACTCCCTCACGTGAAGTCACAAGAAGTACATCTGGTTCTTCCACAACGATGAGATCTTTCACTCCCAAAAAGGCGATAAGCTCTTTTTGCACAGAGGAAATATTCCCCGAAGCCTTATGATAAAGCACTTCTTTTCCTTGGTGATGGTTTTTCTCTTTGTCGCCCGGCAAAATTCGTTCCAGTGACATCCAAGATCCCACATCATCCCAATTGAACGTGGCTTCCACCATACGAATGCGATTCGACTTTTCCATGATGGCAGTGTCAATGGCTTCCGAAGGAAGCATTTGGAATGCAGTTTTTAAGTCCCCAAAGTTCTTAAATGGAAATCCATTTTTCAATGGTCCGAGGATATGGGGAGCATGGCGTTCGAGTTCCGAAAGAATGGTTTCCGTTCGAAAAAGGAAAATCCCAGGGTTCCAATAAAAATTCTTCTTTTTGATGTATTTGAGTGCTGTTTTGAAATCTGGTTTTTCAAAAAACGCTTTTACCGTATAACCCACATCAGTTGGTTTTCCTGTGCTGATATAACCGTATCCAACTTCTGGTCGGTTTGGTTTCACACCAAGTAAAACCATTCCATTTTCCGTTTCAAAAAGAGCCTGGTTTATGGTTTTAGTGAATTCTTTGATGGGATCAATAAAAGCATCTGCTGAAAGAACGATGAGATTTGGGTTTCCGTATTTTTTTTGGAAATAAAGGGCAGAAAGAGCGATGATGGGGGCAGTATTTTTTCCTTCGGGTTCGATGATGAAATTGTTAGAAGGAAATTTTGGGTCTTTTTTCAGAATCTCTGCTTTGAGAGTGGCATTGGTTCCAATGTAAATGCGATCCAAACTCGTGATCGTAAGAGCCCGATCAATGGTCTCTTTCAAAAGGGTTTTACTGGAATAAACTTTTTGGAGCTGTTTAGGGGAATTGGTTCGGGAACGAGGCCAAAACCTCTCCCCCTTTCCGCCCGCCATAATGAGAACCACTGGGGATTCTTTAGGTAATTTTGCCATAGGGTTTGGAACCAGAATTTAGAAAGGGAAAGGGAGGAAAACTAGAAAAGAGTTACGTCCCCCCGACTTCTTTTGGTGTTTCCTCGCTGTGAAGTTTGATCGGTTTTGCAGGAATGATGGTAGAAATAGCGTGTTTGTACACCAAATTCTGTTTGTTTTCGTTTTCTAAAATGATGGTGAAATTGTCAAAACTGACAACCTTTCCTTTTAAGGGCACTCCATTTAACAAGTAGATGGTGAGATCAATTTTCTCCTTTCTTGCTGTGTTTAGAAGTTGGTCTTGGATGTTGTTTTTTGCCGACATTGGAAATCCCGAGTGTTCTCTCTATCTTTGTTCTATATTTGTATACAGTTGGACAGCGGCATCATAAGAAATGGGCGAAAGGAATGATTCTTTTTTGAACCAAGTGATTTGCCTTTTCGCATAATTTCTGTGACTTTGCGCCAACTGTTCAATGAATGTATTAATGTCTATCATTCCATTTAAGAATGCAAGCGCAAAATTGTAACCCAAGGTTCGTAGGCCCGGACAGTCTGATCCGTATAGGGAAACCACTTCTTTTGTCTCCGCTAACATACCCGTGGCGATCTCTTTCACTCGTTCATTAATCCTTTGGTAGAGGATTTCACGAGGCCAATCCAACCAATGTCCCACGAGTGTCACGTCTGGATGGTCTGCCAAGTATCCACCCACAGTTTCCTTGGATACATCAGACCACAAAACTCCTGTGAGTACAACCTCCAAAGCACGTTTGATGCGATACCCATCTTGTTCATTCAAGGCTTCCATTGCTTTTGGGTCTTTGGATTGGAGTAGGCCCCTTGCTTCTTCTAAGGGAAGTGTGAGAACATATTCTTTTGTTTCTTTGGGTACATTTGGTACGGGATACATTCCTAAAAGAAAGGCACGTAAATAAAACCCTGTCCCCCCGATGAGAAAGGGAATTTTTCCACGACTTTGGATGTCCAAAATGGCATCACGCGCGAGAAGTGAAAATTGATTGGCATTGATTGCTTCGTTTGCGTTTAAAAATCCGACGAGCCAATGTCGTATGGTGGAAGATTCTTGGGGAGTGGGTGCCGTTGTGCCTACCGGAAGGTCCCGGTAGACTTGGCGTGAGTCAAAAGAAACAATTTCAAAACGTTTAGGATCGAGGACTTGCGAAAGAGAGGTTTTACCGGAACCGGTGGGTCCACCAAGGATGGGAAGGATCACTCCTCTTCCTCGGCAACGACCTCCTCATCTTCGGCCTCTTCCAATTCTTCCGTTTCTTCTAAGAGTTCATCATCTTCAATGACTGGTTCTTCCTCTTCTTCCACTTCGTATTCCGAACTACGAATGGCAGCCATGCGAGATTTGATCGCAGGTTTTGCCAGCTGATCGGCCCCACATTTTGGGCATTTTTTTTCGGGTTTGTTCAAATCATAAAACTTGGTTCCACAAGAGTAACAGCTGAATTTCTTTCCGAGTGGGTTGTTCGGATCAATCTTCACGGCAGGAGGTTTTGCTTGGGGTGCAGGTTTCTCCTTGGAGACTGCGGCTGTTTTCGGAGCAGGCACAGCTTTCGCCTTGGTAGAAGGGGCTTTCGACCCAACTACGGCCTTTTTTTTGTCTTCCTTCGGGGAAGAGGACTTGGCGTCCTTATTCGACTTTTCTTTGGCTACCACCTTCTTTTTGGGTGGGGCCTGCTTCTTTGCTGCTTTTTTTGCGACCATAAACGTACTTTTGACAGTTTTGGGAATCCCCTCTCTGGGACAACCTTTTTGAAATTGGACGGTTTTCTCCTGGATGAAAATTAATGAAAAGTTTTTTTTTTCCTATGACCCAATTAAGTGTCAATGTCAATAAGATCGCCACTCTCCGCAATTCTCGTGGGGGAAACCTTCCCAATCTCCTCCAATTATCAGAACTCATACTGGATTCGGGGGCTCATGGAATCACTGTTCACCCTCGTTCAGACGAAAGGCATATCACCAAACAAGATGTATTCGAATTACAGGAGTTTTTGAAGTCTTACAATCAAAAAATTACTAAATTAGGAATTTCTAAAAAAGAATACAATATCGAGGGCGAACCTAGTGAACGTTTTTTGGAACTAGTCCTTTCGGCAAAACCGGACCAGGCCACACTCGTTCCAGTAAAACCTGGGGAAATCACCTCGGATCATGGTTTTGATTTTCGTGATCCCAAAACCTTTGCCCAATTACAACCAATCGTAAAAACCATCCGAGAAGCTGGGATTCGAGTATCCTTGTTTATGGAAACTGATTTTCGTTTTTATGACCAAGTTGTCGCTTTAGGAGCCGAACGAATTGAACTCTATACGGGACCTTTTGCTCATGCTTACGATCAATCGACAAAAGAAGGAATCCAAATCTTTGCCACATATGAAAAAGCAGCTTTGGAGGCAAACAAACTGGGGTTAGCTGTCAATGCCGGACATGATTTAGATACAAATAATTTGTCAGTGTTTGCGAAACTCCCTCATTTAGCCGAAGTTTCCATTGGCCACAGGTTGATTTCGCAAAGCCTTGTGGATGGTTTAGAAAAAACGGTAAAAGACTATCTCAAAGTTCTTTCGCAAGGGAACGAATTTTGACATACTGAGGGTCTTGTTCGAGTAAAAGTTTGGCAGCTCTTTCTAAAGCGGTTGCCATCATCGCTTCTGACTTTCCCTTTTTTTTGGAAGATTGCACCTCGGAAAGAAATTGTTTCAACGCCTCTTTGGCTTGGGCTTCGTTTCCAGAAATAGATGCTTGTTTTACTTTTCGCCAAGCATCGGTCACGAGAGTTTGAGACCTGGATGACAAACTGGATTGGGAATTTGTCTCAGCAGTAGAGCTGACACTTGCAGTCACGGCACCGGATGTGGCACCCACCATTTCCTTTCCTGTGTCACCTCTATGATAACTAGATGTGTCCCAAATTTTGGTAAAAGGATCTGATTTCATTTGGTCGGCAATCAGTCTCTCTTTATAGGAGACATTTGCTTGTTTGACTTCTTTTAAGAGTGCAGTTTGTTCGGAAGTCTCCAAGGATTGGTAACAGGAAACAAACGAACCTCGTTTCAATGATTCCTTGGTAAAAACTCCACGACCGATCAGGAATTGAAACTTAGGATAGACACTCGTTTTTCCTTCCTGGCATTCCTTTTGTAGTTCCGAAAGAGTGGCAAGTACCTCTCCATCATACGAGTGGGCTTTTAAATCTGATAAGTTTCCCGACTTTTCAGCGGCGATCCGCAACATATTCTTGTATAGGGTATCATTTGGACTTTTGTCCAAGGCCTTTCGAAAACCCGTGTAACTCTCATTGTAATTCCCTCGTTGGAATTCCAAAAGTCCCCACATATAACATAAATACCCATCATCGGTATCTTTTGTTCGGCAAACATATCTTAGCCGAGACATTGCTTCTTCTTTTGCCGAAGGATTTTCCCAGACATCCAGTAACACCTCTTCTAAAAAAAGTAATGTCTCCAAACTGTAAGGATCACGATTGGGATTCTTTTCAGGTTCCGAGGTACAAAACCCGAGAGAAAGGGCAAAAATCAGGACAACGAATATGGGCATGCCACCGTCTATGATATACGTGTGTCCTAGTTTTGTCCCAATTTTTTTTGTGTTGCCTACACTGGAAATTCGGAAATTCTTAGGATAATCTATCCACTTTACGAGAGATCCCTTGAAACGATTTGTTTATCTACTATCCTTTTTGACACTACTTAGTTTTGCCCTCCCAGTTGGGTTTATTTCCTGCGAACCAGAAGCGAAAAAAGCGCAAAAAACCGAAACGAAATTTGATTATAAAGATTTTGAGACTGTCATTCGGACAGTAGACAAATTGTACATTGACAAACACATCAATGTAAACCGCGCTTACACCGATGCTGCTAGTTTTGCGGCGTTGAGTTTGCCTCACCCACTCTATATTTATCCAGAAAGTTATTTCAAAGAAAGAGAAAAGTATGATGAAAAGGAAGACCTCTGGCCAGGTTCCACTTTCAAAATCTCTCCTTCCGATAAGTTTGTGATTTTTGATCCTGACTATGCGCAGGTAGAAAAAATCCAAAAAGAAAAACGGAAAAAAAACGAAAACAGAAAACTCTCTGATGCAGAACTGAAAAAACTCATTGAAAAAGAGAAATTAAAAAAATCAGTGATTTCAGCTCGTTGGGAAGAAATCAATTTTTCACGGAAAGAATTTGATCGAGTCATCACTTACATCAATGACAATTTAGAAAAATACAAAACTCCTGTTCTAAAAGGTCTAGTGGAACTCGATGGTGAACTTCCTGAAGAAGAGGAAGAAGACAAAAAAGAATTCCGCATGGAACAAGTATTTGTTGCCGCAGCCAATGGATATTTAAATTCTTTGGATCCACATTCCAATGTATTTTTGGAAGAAGTTTGGGAAGAGTCCATGTCCAAAATTAGTGATGGCTCCTTTGAAGGGATCGGTGCCATCCTTTCTGGTGGTGGAAGCCGTGAAGTCATCGTTGAAAATCCGTTAGAAGGAAGTCCAGCGCTTCGTGCGGGAATTCGGAGTGGCGATAGTATCGTTGCAGTTGATGGAAAACTCATCAAAAACCTTTCACTCGATAAAGTCGTCAAAAAAATCAAAGGCCCAAAGGCCACCAAAGTGGTGTTAACCATTTCCAGAAAAGGAAACACGGGTAAAATTGATATCGAAGTAGTTCGTGATAAAATCACGATCAAAAACGTAACTTACCATCTCGTAAAAGAAAATCCACAAGTCGCTTATATCAAACTTACGGGATTTGTGAAACCAGGGAATGGCGAACCTCCAATTGACACACAAATCGCAGAAGCATATGCCGAAATGGAACGCACTGCCAAAGAAAATGGAAAACCTTTAAAGGCGTTGATCCTCGACCTTCGCGGAAACTCTGGTGGATTTTTAGATTTAGCTGTGGATATCGCTGATATGTTCATCGAAAAGGGTGTGATTGTTTCCACAAGAACTCCTGGTCGAAGTGACGATGAAAAATATGCAAAAATCAAAGACATCACAAAACTTCCGTTAGCGATATTGATGAATTCCAAATCTGCTTCTGCTTCTGAAATTGTTGCAAGTGCCATCCAACACCATGGAAGAGGAATCCTACTTGGAGAACGTACGTTTGGAAAAGCAACTGTACAAACTTTAAAACATTTGGACAATAACCCAAATTACCTTTTAAAAATCACTAACGCTCGCTACTACTCTCCTTCCGGAAAAACCATCCAAGTAGTTGGTGTTTCTCCAGATATCGAAGTTTCAGAAGAAGCTGATGGATCTTTTCCTTTCCGATACCGAGAAGAAGATATGTGGAATCACTTACCACTGATCCCTCACGAAGGTGTTGTGAAATCTAAGTTTAACTTAAACGCAATCAAAGAATACGCTAAGAAAAATGGAAAAGCAGATAGTTACCTCAAAGAACATTCCAATGATGCGATTAAACCTGATTACATGTTGATTCGTAGTTTGGATTACATTGAAGGTATGTTAAATTCAAAATAGAGTCACTATTTGAATTTTGGTTGTTTGAAATAGAATTGAATTGGATACAATGTGACACGAATTAAATCAGATTTTTTGATCATTGGCAGCGGAGTGAGTGGACTCTTTACCGCATTAAAATTGGCTCCACTTGGTACCGTTGTTGTTGTTACCAAAAAAGCTGATTACGAATCGAATACTAATTATGCCCAAGGTGGGATTGCATCTGTTTTTGATGATAAAGATAAATTTGAAGAACATATCAAAGATACTTTAGAATCAGGAGCAGGTTTATGTGATCCCGAGGCCGTCCGAGTTTTAGTAGAAGAAGGTCCCACTCGAGTCAAAGAACTTTTAGACTTAGGTGTTCCTTTTACCAGAAACCAAACCGGTGAATTGGATTTGGCTCGCGAAGGTGGTCATAGCAAAAATCGAATCATCCATTCACTTGATAGAACAGGAAGCGCCGTTGAACAGTCGTTACTTGATCATGTCCATGCCAACAAAAACATCCAAATTTTAGAAAACCATGCTTGTGTTGATCTAATCACCAAACACCATTTAAAGAACAAAGAAAATCTGCCATTACGTTGTTACGGAGCTTATATCGTAGATACAGAAACAGGTGAAGTATTCCCGGTGCTTGCAAAAAAAACGATTTTGGCAACAGGTGGTGCGGGTCAAGTTTACCTTCACACAACCAATCCCAATATAGCAACTGGAGATGGTGTAGCCAGTGCTTACCGAGCAGGTGCCATTGTCAAAAATATGGAATTTTATCAATTCCATCCTACATCCTTGTTTCATGAACAAGGGAATAGTTTTTTAATTTCGGAAGCAGTTCGAGGCCACGGAGGAATCCTTCGCGAAATCAGTGGTCGACCTTTTATGAAAGACTACCATGAGATGGGGGAACTGGCACCAAGAGATATCGTTGCTCGTGCGATTGATGATACGATGAAAAAAAGAGGGGAACCTCATGTCCTATTGGATATCACACATCGCCCTGCCAATGATATCATAAGCCATTTTCCTTCTATCTACGAACGTTGCAAAAAACTGGGGATTGATATCACAACCGATCCGATTCCTGTAGTTCCTGCGGCTCACTATATGTGTGGTGGAGTCGCTACTGATTTACTGGGAAGAACCAATATCGCTGATTTATATGCCTGTGGAGAAACCACTTGTACGGGAGTTCACGGGGGCAATCGACTGGCTTCGAATAGTTTGTTGGAATGTTTAGTTTTTTCTCATCGCATAGCAGAAGACATACGGTCACAAGGAAAATTGAGTTATTCTAGTGAAACAGATTTGATTCCTGATTGGAACAAAGAAGGCACAACCAATACAGAAGAATGGGTGCTCATCTCTCATGACTTAATCGAAATCAAAACCATTATGAGTAATTATGTGGGAATTGTTCGGTCTGATATGCGTTTGGAACGAGCCCTTCGCCGCTTAAAACTCATCTCAGAAGAAGTAAAAGATTATTACAATCGTACCACAGTCTCTATTGGACTATTAGAACTTCGTAATTTAGTAAAGGTAGCAGAGTTAATTGTTCGATCGGCGTTACTACGAAAGGAAAGTCGTGGACTTCATTATAGTACAGATTATCCAGAAGATAGAACTCCTTCCAGACAAGATACAATTCTCTCTCATAAATTATAACCGAATCTTGCGCCAGGGACCCTAGCGGAAATCCTTTCTCGAAAGAGAAAGATTGGAGCGGAGGGCCCGGTCCAATCTAGAGTATGAGTCTGATCTCAATTCGAATGGGAGGCGCCCCACTCCTCTAAATCATATGTCGTTTGATTTATCCTCTCACACCTAATACGGTGTAAACGATGCCGAGGATCACTGGCAAAATCGAATAACTGAAAACGTGGACGTAGTATCCTCTTTTTTCGCCCCATTTTTGTTTCATTGGTTCCAATTTCCAAAAAAAACTCGGTTTGTAGAGTCGCAAAACAAAGGTTGTGATTCCATACAGGATAAAAAAGATTCCTAGTCCGACAGTGATTAAATTCATATATCTCCTAAAGATTGCAGTCTCTGCGAAAGGGTGAACTTTCCAAGAAAAAAATCGGAACAATTCCCTTTTCATTTGCCTGTTTCCCTGTGACGTGATAGAGGGAGCGTATTGGGTGGCGGGTCTAGAGCCCCACCCAAATGAGGGCGGGGATTGTATTCCGCACAAACCCCAAACCACATAACCCTCAAATTCAGAACTTTCCCACTGAATTCAGGACAAAAAGCCAAGAGATCCGAGAACCATTCGTTTATCTCACCACCTATAGCAGTTAATACACTAGGTTAGGTGATTTATGATCAAACTCAAACTATCTGCGTTGGACAAACGATTCCATTTACATTTTCCCTATTCGGAACCTTTGGTGAAATTGGTGAAATCCATCCCCCAAGGGTTGTATCATCCAGATACAAAAACTTGGTCTTTTCCAAATGAAAAGAATACCATAAGACGCGTGTTAGTTGATTTTGCAGAATATGACATTCGTTTTAACTTCAAAGAAATTCCAAAACATTATGGATTACTAGAAGATTTTTTTAGGGCAGCACGAGAACGAAACTTCAGTCTCTGCACAACTAAAACGTATTACTCACATATAAGCCTACTCTTAACCTTTACAGGGAAATTGCCTATCAACATCAGATCAAAAGACATCGAAAATTTTTTGGACTACCAAGTGAAAGAAAAATCCGTGAAAGTCGCGACCTTAAGAAGTGCCAGGCAAGCCTTTCTTTTTTATTTTAAAGTGGTTCGAAAACAAATCCTTCCCTTAAAATTCCCGAAAGTCAAAACAGACCAACAGTTACCGGAAGTTTTATCAGTCGAAGAAACAAGGGCGATCTTCAATGCACTTCCCAATCTAAAACATAAAATGTTACTTCTATTAAGTTACTCAGCAGGATTACGAGTGGGTGAAGTCATCCACTTAAAAACAAAAGACATTGATTTAACAAGGAACATGATCCGTGTCACACAAGGGAAAGGAAAAAAAGATCGATACACAGTTCTTGCGAGCTCTCTCATCGAGGAACTCAAAGAATACTTAAAAGTGCGTGAATACAATTTATTGCTCAAGTATAGTTATAACGAAGTGAAATCAATCGAGTGGTTGTTCCCCGGTATGGGAACAAAACCTTTACACATTCGCACAGCAGAGACGATCTTTAACCAAGCAGCCGCTAAAGCAAAGATTACAAAAAAAGTCACCTTCCATAGTTTACGGCATGCCTTCGCCACACATCTGTTAGAGCTCGGAACTGACTTAAGGATGATTCAGACTCTTCTAGGACATGCAAGTGTCCGAACCACTCAAATTTATACAAAGGTAGCAAGAAGCCGCCTGGAAAATATCAAAAGCCCACTCGACCAAATTCCCAAAAAATAAATTGGGCGTTCCCAATCATTTCGATTCGTTGATCGATTGTATCTGGGTCGGGCCACTCCGGGGTGCGCTAACGCTTCCGTTACTTACCATCGTTCGATGGCAAGTAACCAAGCCCTTCCTGTCCCTAACGCAAAACACAAAAGTTTAAACGAGTCTTGCGAGAGGAATGGAAGCAAAACCAAAAAACGTATTTATTTACTTTTTTGGATCCAAAAGAAAATTAAAACCAACAATCCAATTCCCGTAAGACCAATGAGTTGCCACCAACCACTCATTCCTACATCGTGCAATCGACGTGCTCCCACGCTGATACTTGGTAAAAAGGTCAAAACAGAGAACACAAGACCTAAAATGGGAAGAAAAAGATTTAAACCGAAACTCACTGCGATACAAAACGCAACCCAATACCAAAACTCTGGTCGTTTGGCTTTGCCGTTAAAATCAATATACTTCTGAAAACAAACTTGGATCGCATTCTGAAATGACATATCGTTAACCTACTTACAATATTTTTAAAATTGAAAAACTAGAGAAAAGATATCCTTTCTCCCGGATTGTAAAGAAAAAAATAAAGTTTTCATCTTTCAATTTGCATCAGTGAAAGATTCATCATTTGCGAGTAGGAATATATCAAATCGAGTGTATCCTTTTCGACTTTCAAAACGGATCTGACCACCCATCTTGGAAATTATCTTTCTACAAATATCGAGACCGAGTCCAAGACCTTCCCCTTCTGATTTCGTAGTAAAAAAAGGTTCAAATATTCGATTCTGAATTTCTTCCGAAATCCCGATCCCTTCATCAATAAAACTCACTACGATCCATGGATCATCATCTTTGATCTGAATTTCGATCGTTCCTTCATACGAGATCGCATACATAGCGTTATTGAGTAAATTCACCCAGACTAAATTGAGATGATCGCGACTCCCCTTACACTTCCTTGTGGAATGGAATTGTTTGATCAATTTCACTCGAGTGTTCATATTGTAATCATACAACGCAAGGATTGTTTCGATTCCATTTCGAATATCGATCACACTTTCTTCTGTCAGTGAAACATCATCTGTGAGTAGATAATTTTTTAACGTTTTTACCACATGAGCCGATTTTTCAGCGGCGATTGTGATGATCGAATTTGATCTGTATACATTTGCGATTTTGGATCCCCATTGTAAAATTTCTTTATGATTCTGACTTTGTAAAATCCCATGGAATGTCTCACCAAATCCATAGACATAAGATTCCAAAAGTAAATCCAAAAATGCATCATCCACTTGAGTTTCATTGTTTGGCAAAATCGTTTTCAATTTGATTTTGAGTTCTTTTTTTAAGTCCCTTTCTTTTTTACCATTTAATAAAACAATGGGTGTTTGCGAGTATTCATGGATCAGTGCAAAAAATCTTTTTTTGTCTTCCTGTGGAACTTGAAGTAGTTGATTGATGATCGATTCCAATTGATTTAGAAAAAAATCTTTTATCGATCCATTCGAGGAAACAATGGCACCAAGTGGTGTGTTCATTTCGTGTGCCATACCTGCGGTAACATTCCCAACCGTAGCCAACTTCTCGGAGGTTAATAATTTTCCTTCTGCTTCTTTTAATTCCTTTAATTTTAATTCTAAAATTTGATTCGTCGAACCTAAAGTGTCATTTATTTCTTTTAACTCTTCAGTTCTTTTGAACACTTCTGATTTTAAATTTTCAGAATATTGTTTGTTCCATCGATATCTTTGTATTAACCAAGCGACTAATAAAAATCCAAGTGCTGATACGAATACAGAAACAATCCAGCCATAATTCGGATTTGGATTTGGATTGTACAAAAATCCATTTAAGTTCAAATTTTTAGGAAGCATTCCAAAATCAGCATAAACTTCCGATATATGTTTCCATCTTCCTTCATACATATATCCCATTTCTACTAAATTTGGTTGGATCAATGGCTCCATTTGTTCTGCTTCATATAACAATTGTTCCTTTGTAACATTCTCAGAATACTTTTGATAGATGAGATCCACAATTTCAGCTTTGTGTTTCATTGCATACATCCAACCACGAAGGCTTGCTTCTCGAAATCGTTTCACTCGGTTGGGATGGTTTTGAATTTCAATTTGACTTGTGAAAAGATTATCGCCATAAAAATCAATTCCTGATGTCCTTGGGGAATAAATCATCACGGGAATTTTAGATTTTTGAAATTCATATGTTTGTGTGGTCGAATAACCATCGATGACATCTGCTCGACCTTCAATTAAATCGATGCTGCGAAAACTATGTGGGATTTCTTTGAAATCCGTTAACTCTAATTTTTCTTTTTTAAGATAGGCTAGAAGTTCATAAACATGTGGAGTCAACATGAGTCTTTTTCCCTTCAAATCATGGATACTTTGATTGGGATGAGTTCGTTTGGTAATCAAAACTGCTGGTGAATGTTGAAAGATGACAGCGATCACAACAATTGGTTTTCCAACATGCCACTGTAATAATACTTCGTTGGTTCCAACACCATAACGTGCTTCTTTCTCCGAAACAACTTGGTGGAGTCCTTCTAATCCTTTTGTGCTTTGATGAATGTTGACATCCAAACCCACTTCTTGGTAGTATCCCTTTTCCAAAGCAGTGTAATAACCAGCAAATTGGAATTGATGATACCATTTTAAATATAGGTCTACAGTTTCTTTGGCCTCTATCGGATGAGCGAATAGGAGTTCTATGAAAAAGAGGAAAATTAAAAAGAAAGAATGCAATTTCCGATTTTGATTTGAAATGATTGCCACTCTTAATTCTCTCTTCGAAGCTCTCAGTTCACCAAAAGCCTCTAAGAGTCTATCGGGAAGAAAATTCCATGCAAGTGAGAAATGGAAATCGTTTCAAAAACTGTTTGGAACAATTTGTTGGAAATAGGAGTTTATTTTTTTCGAATCAACCACTCGGCAAATAAAAAATTAATGAGCCAACCCGCTCCCATCATCAAATCCCTCGGAATCCCCGAAGGTTCTCCACCCACCATCAGAAACCAAGGCAAATGAGTAAACACTTGTGTTCCGGCACCTAAACCAATTGCATAACCACGAATCATCCAATGGCTATGAATAATAAATTTACGTCGCATCGCAAATCCGAATCCTAAAATCATACAGAAAAACATCCAAAATCCTACGGCGATACGAATTCCAAACAACCAATCACCATCTGTCGGAACCTTGGGATAAACTAATGTTAACCAAATTCCTGAAATAGCAGTTGTTAACCCAAAGAATACTAAAAACCTACCCGAAATTCTATGCCATCGAAGATTTTTTTTCCGAAATCCAGGTGCAAATTGAAATGCACCTAAAATACTAAAAACAAGCACTGCTACAATATGAATCAAAACAGGGATTGGATCATTAAAAAATCTTTGGTTTTCTACCGTATAACCAGCTCCAGTTGCGATTTGGGAGATTCGTATTACGCCTGCAATACTAGGAACAAGACTTAAGAAAAGTAAAAACCCGATCACCCAATAAACTTTTTTTGTAGTGGAATTCATGGACATACGAATTCAGTTATGAAATTTATTTTTGAAACGGCAAGAAAGAATTCGAGACTTCAAAACAAATATTACGATTCCAAGAACATTTTTTTATCTTTTTAACCTTTAGAAGTTTCAAATGAATTTGCGATCGTAGAAATCGTTTTTGCCACACTACTGATTGCCACACTCACTTGGTTTAAATCCTCGGAACTTTGTGCAAGTTCCTGAGCACTTCCAGAAAGTGAATTTACGCTTACCACCATATCCTCTGAAGTTCTTTTTTGTTCTTGGCATGAAGTTTCGATCGATTCTGCCAATGACTGCAGTTCTTTTAGTTCATGTGAAACATTGGTTAAACTATTCGATTGCGACGAAACTTCTCCCTTTAATTTTTCAACTCCAGTTTGTATTCGATTGGATTGGCCAACAATTTCATTCAGCACTTTCACGGTTTCGTTCACGTGACTCACTCCAATTGTCACTGCTGAATCACTTTTAGCAATTAAGTTCATAATGTTTTTGACTGATATCCTTGTTTTATCTGCAAGTTTTGAAATCTCTTCTGCCACAACTGAAAAACCTCTTCCGGCATCACCTGCTCTTGCGGCTTCGATACTTGCATTGAGTGCAAGTAAATTCGTTTGTTCCGAGATATCAGTGATCAAATCTACAATTCCAGAAATCTCTTTTGTCACTAATCGAATTTCTTCCATAGAATTATCGGTGCTCCGAATCGACAAATTTCCATGTTCCGCTAACTTAGTGGAAGCAAGACCAGATGCATTGTCCGACACAGAGAGTGCATCATGTTTTAATTGGTCTGAACTCTTCTCCACTTGATTCACAGAGTGTTTTAATTGCACAATGATATCATGTAATTGATTCACAAAACGATTGATAGAACCTGAAATTTCACCAATCTCATTTTCACCAAAGGAAGGAAGTTTTTTTGTTAGATCTGCATCACCACTTGATAATTCTTCAACCTTCATCAAAACAGTTTTTAAAGGTACATTGATACTTTTAAATATGAGGAAAATCAAAAGTATGGAAATACTCAAAGCTAACACTAAAATGATGATATTGATCAATCTATGAAATTTCTGTTCAGACAAACGTTCCGAAATTAAGTTTTCAAATATCAAAATAGAAAAATTTTGAATTTCCGACCCAAGAAATGTGCCTTTATGAATGATGTTGAACAATTCATCTGATGTCTCTGGTTTGATCACTTGTTTGATTAAAATTCTTTTTAATTCTTCAACATAGGCATTACAAGCTTGGTTCGTTTGTAATATGTTTTTTTGAATCCAGTTTTGATAGGACGGCGCGTTCTCAATTGTCTTTTTGTATGAATTGGTTATGTTCACACAAATATTCTCAATTGCATTAATTGAAATAATCGATTTTGTATAACTTATATTTGAGAAGGTTTTATTTTTTCGATTCTCTCCTAAGTATTCATCCCGTATCAATTCTTTGAGTTGACCAACGTGTTTCCACAATGCAGGTATTTGAAAAAGAATGATATCCATTTGGTAATAGGATTCAAGTTTAGGATCTAAAATTAAATTGGAATGATCTCCGATTTTGACAGCAAGTTCTTGGGTATCTACTAAAAAGTTGCGAGTTGTCTCTTGATCGAAACTTTTAAATGTTAAATAGGAATTCCATTTTTGGATTTCTTTCGAATCTTCAAAAAGAATTCCTGATTTGGAAATTGTTATTTTTCCTTCTTCAATCATTGGTTTTAAATCATCACTATTTTCATTCCCAATTTTGAATTTCGGCAACGCTACCTTGTAAGCAAAATAAACAGGTTTTATGATCTCGATACCTTTCTGTTCTTTCACTGAGAAATCGATTTCCTTGTTTTGCGATTGAATGTACAAAACGAGTACAATCAGTAAAAACAGCAGGATCGGAAGAGGTAAAAGAATCAGTCTGGAACGAATGGTTATGTTGGAAAAATAAGAATGCATACGAGTGATTTCCCTCTTTCAGTAGTATGCAGTTTATTACCTGTAGAGAATTAGAAAATAAAATAATATAGAATTCGAAATTTCTGAATTGAATTTGGATCCTATCCTTCTCCCTAACCTTCAAAAATCGGTGTAAGTAATAATATTGCACAATCATACAACATAACGTATGTTATATACATATTCCCCGATACACTTTAACCCTAATTAACTCCATTACTTGTACACAATTTCCCAATGAAATCGAAGCCTTTCTCAAAAATGGCATGGGCGACGAACAGCATACACGGATATACGCGTGCGGGAGCTCTGGCCACGGAGGGCCAGGCGAACGCGAGGCGCCTATGCCATTTTTGAGAAAGTATATCGTTAAAGGGGAAATTTACAAGTGGGTGGATGACGGGATTCGCCTTCCACGGTTCTCCCATCCAGGTCGAACTCGTTCCAGGCCGTCTTTTGCGAGCCCTCGCGCGTCCTTGCGCTCGGTCGTTCTCGCTTAACGCCAATTAGGCAAGGTGTCTTGCCAAATTGGCTACTCGAACTCTATCGCAAAATCGTTCGAATCCCAATTCAATTGATTCATAAGTAAAATCTGTACTTGTACACAATTTCCCAATGAAATCGAAGCCTTTCTCAAAAATGGCATGGGCGCCGAACAGCATACACGGATGTATGCGTGCGGGAGCTCTGGCCACGGAGGGCCAGGCGAACGCGAGGCGCCTATGCCATTTTTGAGAAAGTATATCGTTAAAGGGGAAATTTACAAGTGGGTGGATGACGGGATTCGAACCCGCGACGACCGGTACCACAAACCGGGGCTCTACCGCTGAACTACATCCACCGTTTCTAGAACAATCATCGACCCGAGAGGGATTCGAACCCCCGACCAACTGCTTAGAAGGCAGTTGCTCTATCCAGCTGAGCTACCGGGTCAGATAGAACCAACTGATTCGGGATGACAGGATTTGAACCTGCGACCCTCTGTACCCAAAACAGATGCGCTACCACTGCGCTACATCCCGAGAAAGTCCTTGAAACACCAGTGTTTTTGGAAGAAGGACTGTGTCAACAAAAGGGAGATTTATTTCTTCAGGTTCTTGAGTCTTTCGAGGAGGACTGGGTGGTTTGGATTCTTTTGTAAGGCCTTACGATATGCCTTCCAAGCTTCCTCTGGTTTCCCATTGGATTGCAAAAAATACCCAAAGCTATCCAAATAGGCCGGATTATTGGGATCCAGTTCTAATGCTTTTTTTAAGGAACGAATGGCTTCTGCTCTTTCCTCTGCTGTTAGTTTCTTTTTTAAAGCGAGTAAGTAACCAAGGGAATTCAAACTATTTTTATAATCAGGATTGGCTTTTAAAATCCGTCTGTGGATGGAGATCGCATCTTCCAAACGGTGTGTGTATTCATACACATGGGCCAAAAACGAGAGGAGTTTGGCATCATCGATTGCAATCTGCAATCGTTCCTTGATGATCTCTTCTGCAGATTCCCATTCTTTGAGTTCCACAAGGGAAAACACTTTGAGTTGGTACACATTGTCTAGTTCAATGAAACCTGGGTATTCACTTAAGATTCGATCCAAAACTTGGATTGTTTTTTTAAAGTTTTTTGTTTGGAAACAACACAAAGCAAAATTGTATAAGAGGATAGGATCTTCTGGATTTTGCAACAATGCTTGGTCGAGAAGGTTTAAGGCCATGGCATAATTGCCTTTGTTCATATAAGAAAGGTAATCGTTGTCTACTGCCATAGGTTTTATTTGGACTGTAATTCCTTCAGTCGAATTTTTTCTGTTAGGTCCAATTGGATCGGTGTGACAGGGATTTTACCTTGGTAATACGCTTCAAAGTCAGTGCCTGTTTCTTCATCATGTCCAAGCAAACTTCCGTTTAACTGAAATTCGCTGACACCTTCAATGATTTGTTTTTTTTCATATTTTTCGGAATAACGCCTACGACCAAGTCTTGTAAAAACAAGTTCACTGATGGTTCCCGTTCCATTGACTTCAGGAGGAAAATTCAAATTCCAAATTTCTCCTGATTGGATTTGGGATTTGTATTTTTCTAAGAAGGTTAACACAAGTTCAGCTTCCTTTTCATATCCATCATCAGGATCAATGCGACCAGAACTCACAGCAAGCGATGGGATACCGTGTAAGGCACCATGTTTTGCCGCACCAACTGTCCCTGAATAATGCACATCATATCCCATGTTCACACCTCTGTTGATCCCAGAGATGACAAAGTCAATTTTTGGAAATATGTCTGCATACAAACCAATGTTCACACAATCCACAGGAAAACCATCAGCGATGTAATGGTTGTCGTTGATTCGTTCGACTCGCATTCCTTGGAAAACAGTGAGTGCCATGGAAGTCACAGATCGTTCTTTGAGTGGTGCAATGAGGTATGTTTTGTAAGATTTGCCGAGGACTCGTTCTAATGCTTTGATCCCGGCGGAAGAAATTCCGTCGTCATTTGTGATGAGTAAATTCAATTAAAAACCGCCTGAAACCGATTGCAGGACACTCGTTGCTGTGTACAAGTTCATTAAAAATGGAAACAAAATCGTTAAACCCAATGCATAAAAGGAAAATCGAATCGAATCTCGACTCCTTAGCTCATAAATGGATTTGAGTCCGCGTGCTATGACAAATCCATAGAGTGCAATGAATGTGAGTAACAATAAAAAACCGGAACCCACACCAGTGAAACCAATTGCATGAAACACAATACAAATCGGTGCGAATAACAAAAAGATTACGGTGGCGTGCCTTGCGAACATCACAAGGAACAATAGTTTTTGTGTTCTACCTTTTTTTTGTACGTAATAGTCAGCAACCAGTGAATAAAAAAATGGGAAAAATCGAAACAAAATCAAATTGGCAATAAAACCAAAAAACAAAAATGACAAAGTCGATAGCGTATAAGGTGCAGATAGGATACTCATCCCCACTGATAACGACAAAGCGGCCAAAATAGAAAACAACCAACTAGAAATTGAACTGATGGCAAATGGTATTTCTTTTACTTCTTCTGAATAACGGAGTGGGTCGAGAAAGACCAACTCCAAAGTATCTACCAAATCAAAGAAAAAATCTCTCATAACATCAATTTCCCAAGAGCGGTTGGTAAAATCACCAATACTTGTGCTTGTAAAAGAGCACGAACTTTTGCTGTCTGTGATCCTTCTCCTAAAAATTTGACACCTAACGAACGTATCATTCTTTCAAAAGGAGAGTATTCCTGCTCAAATAAAGGAATAAGGCCTTCGTATTGACAAAGTTCTGAAAGTTTTTTATGCGCTTCTCGTCTTCCACCGATATCATCTACCAGTTTGTTACGAAACGCATCTTCCCCTGAATAAATTTTCCCCTCTGCCAACTCTTCAATTGATTTTACGGTTTTGTTGCGGCCTTTGGCAACATCTTCGACAAACTTACGATAGGTGTCTTGGAGTTGTTTACCAATCATGTCATCTTCTTCGTTAGTGGAATCACGAAACGGAGAATACATATCCTTGTATTTTCCAGCTTTGTAGGTGCGCACTGCCACGCCGTAACGATCGAGAAGTCCCTTTACATTCGGTGCAAACGAAATGACACCAATGGATCCAGTGATGGTTCCGTTTTCGGCAAAAATATAATCGGAGGCGGCGGCGATATAATACCCACCAGAAGCGGCTACGTCTTTCATACTCACCACAATCTTTTTGGTTTTGCGTAAATGAATGAGTTCGTTAAAAATCTCTTGGGAAGCAGCTACGGTTCCACCTGGGGAATTGATCTCGAGAAGGATGCCTTTTACGTTTCCATCCTCTTCTAATTCACGTAATTGGCGTAATACGGTATCTGCCCCTGTGGACTCAAAAGTAGATTCCCCGGAATGGATTTCCCCAACGATGGGAATGACCACAGCCCCGATTTCACTGGCTTGAAATAAACTACCCCCCGTTCCACTCGAAAAACGAGCTAAACTCGAACCTGATACTAGGATCGCAATACCCAAAATTGTGGCAATGGTGGAGAACAAAAAGGAGAGAAAGAGAAGAAATTGGTTTCTTTCCATAAACTCCCACTAAGAAAACTGTGCAAAAACTCGAGTCAACTTTAATAATTCTTTACTTTTTTTTAGAAAAAGTTTATTTTCCTTGTACGGGTCATCCGAAAATTAGACAGGTAGTCACAGGATTTATGTCCAGGCACCGCCGAGACATAAGGCCTTTACCAAGGAAGGTAGGACATGGATGTTCGTCTCAATCGTCTCCTCAACTCAGCCGAAAAATTAATCCAGGACAAAAAGGACACCAAAGATGTCTCTGGAAAAGTGGGAACACAAGTACAGAAAGCAGATGAGAAATCTGACTTTGTGGTAAGTCTTCCTGTTCAATACCACAATATCCAATCACGGCTCACAGAATTACAAAAACAACTTTCCAAGGAACAATCTCGCATTGGACTTTTGGAAGACAATACCCAAGAAGAAAACAAACTCAAAGAACTTTTGTTTGAGGGAGAGCCACTCTTTCCCGAGTTAGGTGAAGGGAACAAATCCAAACCAGAAATTTTGGAAACGAGTAAGGCCACGATTTCTGGACTTCTCGCAGAACTGAAAAAAAAGGAAGTGGAAGGTGAAAATATATTTTCCCTTGGTATGATGTTAAACCCAGAAGAGTTTAAGGGAAAAATTGGATCCGTATCCACTGCTTCCATGAAACCGATTTCAGAAACCATGGTCAAACGTCTGCTTGGCGGTTAATTGGAATTAAAACGTAGCCTCAATACTTTTGATTCCATCTCGGTTCTTTTCTCTTCCATGGTGGGATCGGGGATTTTTTTCACTTCTGGGTATTTAATCAAAGAAACTGGAAACCTTTGGATTGTCCTACTTTGTTGGATCATCGGTGGTCTTCTTGCTTTGTCTGGTTCCATCACGTATGCTTATGCGGCAAGACTCCTTCCTTTTGCTGGAGGAGATTATGTATACTTAAAAGTCGCTTATTCCCCAGCCATTGCGTTTATGAGTGGTTGGTCCTCTCTACTCACAAATTTTTCTGCCTGTGTGTCGGTTCTTGCCTTAGCGTTTGGCAAATATGTTCAAATTTTATTTCCTGAACTCCCCTACTTTGAATCACCCACCTTCACCTTTCTCGGTCTAGACTTACAAGTGAGTTCCCGTACCTTCATTGGAATTTTACCCATTCTGTTTTTTAGTGGATTGAATTATTTTGGAATCAAGTCTGCGGTTCGCGTGCAAAATGTATTTGCTGTTTTAAAAATTACAGGACTCCTTTTATTTTTGGCACTTGGGTTTTCCATCGGCTCCACGCATTGGGATTACCTTCTCAACTCTCCCTTCCCAAACATACTGGAACTTTCCTTTTATTCCAAAATTCTCATCGGCATTGTGCCCGTCTCTTTTTCCTACCTGGGTTGGAATATGATCACTTATATTGCCGAAGAAGTGAAAAACCCTGAAAAAACCATTGTAAGATCTGCGATCACTGCATGTTTTCTTGTCGCTGGACTTTACTTTGCGATCAATTTACTGTTTGTGATCTCAGCGCCTATCGATGAATTGGCGGGACAAGACGGAATTGGTGCTATCGCCTTTCAAAAGTTATTCGGTATTAATTATTCTATTTTAACGACTAGTTTCATTGCTTGGGTGATTTTAGGATCTATGTCTGCGATCCTCATTGGGGGAAGTCGGGTGTATTTTGCCATGGCAAGAGATGGTGTATTTTTGCCTTCCTTTTCCAAAGTTCACCCCAAATGGCATAGCCCTTATGTATCCATTTTTTTTCAAGGTTTCGTTGCGATTCTCTTTTTGTTTGTGAAAGAAATAGAAGCCTTACTGTATATGATCACTTGTTCGATCCTTATCCTTTCTTGTCTCACGGCAGCAACACCGTTTCGATTTGAAAAAATGGGTATGAAATCGGATTATAAAATTCCTCTTTACCCTCTTCCAATCTTTTTATATATCTTTGCAAACATCGCAGTGATGGTGATTTTATTTGTCGAAAAACCAATTACAGCATCATGGGGGCTTATGATCACCCTCATTGCATTGCCTGTGTATTATCTACTTCGATTGGACAAAAAGCTGATTTCTTCTAAAAAATAACTTTTGTCACCTAACAAAAACTTTGTTAGGCAATTGACATAAAGGTTTTGCCGATGATTGGCATCACATCGTCTTTTGCCAAAACCCATACCACATCCCCACCTTTCACTTGGGTGTTTCCAGAAGGAATGAGGAATTGTTCTCCCCGCGCAATGAGTAGGATGTGGGACTGGTCAGGAAGTTTAATCTCAAACAAAGCTTTATCGACAACACTTGAATTGTATGGAACAATTAACTCTTGTAAGGTCATCCCAGGAAACTCGATGTTATCAAAGTCTGTAGGACGATAGATCTTACGATCTGGATCAACTTTGAGGATTCCTAACCACTGTGCCACTCTGGGAATGAGTGAGCCTTGGATGAGAAGTGATACGAGTACGACAAAAAACACAATGTGAAAGAGTAAATCTCCCCAAACAAGTCCTTGGGCAATCGGGAAAGTAGCAAGGATGATGGGAGAGGCACCTCGGAGTCCGACCCAAGAAATAAACAATTTTTCTTTGATTGGTAAATTGACTCTGAACAAGGAAATAAAAACTGCGAGTGGTCTTGCAAACAATATCAGCAACACCCCAATGAGAAGTCCAGGTACCCAAATATTAGCCATTCTGGTTGGATACACCAAAAGTCCAAAACAAAGGAACATACCAATTTGTAAGATCCATACATATCCATTCAAAAACCGAAAGATGGATTTTTTATGGATGAATTTGTTCCGTCCCACGATGATCCCTGCAATGTATACTGCCAAAAATCCATTTCCTTGGAAAACCGTTGTGACAGCATAAATAAAGGGAACCGAAGCCGTGATAAATACTAAATAAAGACCGTCATACCCTAGTTTGACGGAGTTCATGAGGTATAATATGAGAATTCCCATACTGTATCCCATCATCATCCCTACAAGCACTTGCATGACAAAAAAACGAAAGAACTGAAAGCCACTAAAACTAGAATCTGCGGTAATGAGACTCATAAAAATAGTGGTAAGAAGAACCCCCACTGCATCGTTAGAACCCGATTCAAATTCGATGATCTTTTTGAGATGAACGGGAAGGTCTGATGAACCTGTCTTAAATATATTAAAGACAGAGGCGGCGTCAGTTGCACTCACAATGGAACCAAGTAAAAACGATTCCATAAACCCAAGAACTGGGAAGAGAAGGTGAATGAGTACACCTAAAATGAGGGCTGTTAATATGGTTCCGATGATGGAAAGTCTGATCCCAACAGACAAAAAGTTTTTTAAACTATCCCACTCACTTTCCAATCCACCCAAAAACAAAATGTAAATTAATGCAAAAATACCAATGGACTGAGCTAAACTATAATCACTGAAGTCAATCCCACCAGGACCATCGGAACCAGCCAACATCCCAAAGGTTAAAAAAATAAGTAATATGGGAAATCCAAAACGAAAGAATAGTTTACTCGAAAGAATCGAAAAAATGATAAGTGTGGAGATAACGAGTGATTGTAATGTAAAACTATCGATCATGTTTTGTCCTTAGACGAATCCAATCTGACTAATGTTTGGAAGAAAGAATTTCGAGTGCCTTTGCCTTTAAAATAGGATGCACTTTGAAGTCATCTGGATTCAAAGTTGATTGTTTGTCCGCGCGAGCAGAGTCATTTGTTTGGTTCGCAGGACTTGGCGTTTTCCATTTGTCACGACCCAACCAAACCGACAGAGCGTAAACCATCCGTTGGTAAATTTCATCCACTTTGTCCTGACGGCCTGCTTTTTTGTAATAACCAAAGGCCAACATGGGGAGTTTACGATCATACATAAAATGGTCACCCAAACGAATGAGTCCATCTTTGTAGTCAGTCTTCAGAAAGAGTTCACGCGCTTTACGGATATCACCAGCATTGAAAGCTGTGTTCCCTTCGCGGATGAGATGTGCTCTTTCCTTGGAGTCCATACCAGAAGTATCGAACCATTTTCCGAAATTGACAACTGAAAATTGTCTAAAAGAATGAATTTACCAGGAGTGAAAATTATGTTGGAAGTAGGGAAAAAAGCCCCCAATTTTACAAGTGTCAATCAAAACGGTGAAAAAGTGAAACTCGCCGAACTCACAGGCAAAAATGGAATCGTTGTTTATTTTTATCCAAGAGACATGACACCAGGTTGCACCACAGAAGCCTGTGACTTTCGAGACAACTTTGCCAGACTTAAAAAATTCGGTTACAATGTGGTCGGAATTTCAAAAGACAATCCCAAATCTCATACCAAGTTCATCGAAAAACAAGAACTCAATTTTGATCTCATCTCTGATGAATCAGGTGAGATTTGTGAAGCTTACGGTGTGTGGCGCGAAAAAGTGTTTATGGGTCGCAAAGGAATGGGTATTGTTCGTTCGTCCTTCCTACTCGATAGTTCGCTTAAAATTAAAAAAATCTATGACAGCGTGAAGGTAAAAGGACACGTTGAAGAAATCATCAAAGACATTCAGGAAATCCAAGGGAAATGAAAATCGAAATCTCTCCACTCCAAATCCAAATCGGTCAGTTTAAATCTGGTTCTTTTTATAAACTCATCCCCATTTTCCAAGAAGATGTAAAAGAAGAACTAGGTAAAAAATTCCCAGTCCAAATAGAAACCAAAGTGTTTTCTGGGGAACTAGGAAAAGAATTCCGAGATGAAGTTAATCACACCATTTATCTTGGATTAGGTGAAAAGGAAAAACTAAGTTTTCGCAAATTCATTTCTCATTTCTTCAAATATGGAGAAAAAATCCTAAATTATGATGGAATGGGTTTAGAAGTCCAAATTTCAAAGGCTCTTTCCAAAAAGTTTTCTGCAGATCGAATTGCGTATCAAATCGCTAATACACTTTTTATTGGAAGTTATCCAGTTTCTGTTTTGCAAACCAAAAAGAAGGATAAAGAGAAAAAGATAGTTGGTGCAGTTTTCTTAAAGTTTGAAGACAAAACAGTAATAAACTTAGCAGAAGATGGACTTTCTAAAAGTAAAATCGTCGCAAAACATGTGAATGGTGCCCGTCACATTGCGCATTTACCTGCCAATTACTTCACTCCCAACGATTTTGTTTCTAGAGCAAAAGAAATTGCCAAAGAATACAAACTCTCTGTAAAAGTATGGGATGAAGCCCAACTCAAAAAAGAGGGCCTGGGTGGAATCCTCGCTGTTTCTCGTGGTTCGGAACTCGAAGGGAAAATGGTGATTTTGGAATACAAACCTGCCAAAGCCAAAAAGAAATTTGCGATTGTAGGAAAAGGATTAACCTTCGATACAGGTGGAATTTCCTTAAAACCTCCTGGTGAAATGCATGAGATGAAATATGATATGTGTGGGGCCGCTGCCACCATACACGCGATTGGTGCTATTGCCGCGCTCGAGATCCCAATCCATATCATCGCTGCCATCGGAGTTGCGGAAAACATGCCAGATGGAAAAGCCATCAAACCTGGTGATGTTTACATAGCCTATAACGGAACCACTGTGGAAGTCCAAAACACAGATGCGGAAGGTAGACTTGTGTTAGGTGATGTTTTATCGTATGTTTCCAAAAACTACAAACCAGATTATATGGTGGATTTGGCAACACTTACGGGAGCTGTCATCATTGCTCTTGGTCATGAGGCGGCAGCGATCCTCACCAATTCGGATCCACTCAGAGAAGCACTCTTTAAGGCATCAAATGAATCCGATGATCGAGTTTGGGAACTTCCTCTTTGGGAAGAATATGGCGAAGACTTAAAGTCAGACATAGCTGATCTCAAAAACATCACTGGTGGTGGAAAAGGTGCGGGAACCATTTCTGCAGGAATTTTTCTTTCCAAGTTTGTTGATGAATCTATCAATTGGGCTCATATCGATATCGCAGGAGCTGCGTGGAGAAAAAAGAAATCTGGAACCCAATTCCATGGACCCACAGGCTACGGTGTACGTTTGTTAGTTGATCTTGCAAAGGAATTGGCTGGGAAATAAATCTACCACCTAAATTTTAGTTTGAAGCGGATAGAGGATACAATTCTTTTGTTTCCCTATCCGTAGTTTTAGGATAACTTCGAATTTACTATATCTATTCCTTTCTATATTATCTCCGATATTTTTTATTCCTTTTTTTAGGATTGCTTACTTTTTCCCCGAAATCATTTCATTCACTTTGTACATAATCAGTATTGTGCAAACAATTGCAGTCGCTACCACATAACCCAATACCTCATATCGTTCCAAATATCCACTGGGAGTTTGAATGACAATGAGTCCTGCAACAGAAGCCGCAATTCCACCTGAGATCTGTTGGATGGAAGAGCTGATTGCCATGAAAGCGCCACGATCGTGTAACTCGGGAACAGCAGAATTGATAGCATTGGCTGAGATCATTCGTGCAGCAATAAAAACGAATAACAAGGAATTGATGACAATCACCGTTGGAAGTGGAGTGACTTTGAGCTGTGTAAAGTAAATGATGATCACTGCGGCAATCGTAGAAGCAACAAAAAACATATTATACTTCCCAATTGCATCACTTAGTCTACCCATGATTGGTCCACCTAACATAGAGACAAATCCCGTTACCATATATATCATGGGTAAATCTTCTAATCGCATCCCAAGATTGTGAACGGAAAATGCAGATCCAAAAGGCATCAGCATAAATCCACCTGTTGCAAGTAATGTGGTTGCGATAAATGAAGGTAAATATTTAGGTTCTGTGAGAGTCGTCACCAAATGATGAAATGCATTTCGATCCATTTTTTGATCTAAATGTTGGGTCACAGGTTTTAGAAATAAAAAGATAAACACACCTACTAATGCACTTACACCTGCAATCATAAGAAACGGGGATTGCCATCCCCAAATATTTGAGATATAAATACCGATCGGCAATCCGAAAACTTGGCTTGCAGCAAAAGCTGTCATGATAAATCCCATCACCCTTCCCCTTACCTGCAATGGAAACAAGTCGGCAACAATGGCAAAAGAGATGGAAGATAAAACTCCAGCAAACATCCCTGTCAGAATTCTCACAAAAAATAAAAATTCATAATGTACGGCAATCCCACAAAGGAAAGTAGCGACAACAAAACCAATGTAGAAAAACAAAAGAAGTTTTTTTCTATCAAACCGATCTGCAAATCCAGCAGCTAACAATCCCGATATCCCTGCACTAAAGGCATATGCAGAAACCACATAACCAAACTTTTCTGTTGGGATTTGGAGCTCACTCATAACGAGGACACCAAGTGGGGATAAAATCATAAAATCGAGGACGACGGTGAACTGCAAAAATGCCTGGAGACCAACAACAAAGATATGGTATGGTGTGAATTTAAAATCCATTCGAATTCCAAAATCCAACTGGTTGGATTTTTTGTCGTATCATTAACAAGGAATCAGGTTCGGGATTTTCTGGAAAAAAGAGATCACGAAAGAGATGTGAGATTAGATGAATTGCCTCGACTTGAAAAGATTGGAACCAATCAGCCAAGAGAAATCTAGATCCCTTATTTTATGATGATTGGATAAAAGAGATCGATAAAAAAAGCGGGACCTTTTTCGATCCCGCACTTTGGATAAAACGAATCCTCTTCGTTTAGTAAAATTCTTCGGCACTGTTTAAAGAATTCGAACCATTGTGCCCACCCACGACTATGATCCGATTTGGATCAGGAGCAATGGCAGAGTGACCATATCTAACTGAATTCATAGGATATTCTGGGATCCATTGCTCTAAGGTTGGATCATACTTTTCCACTTGCGACATAGAACCACTATTCCAACCTCCAATTGCATAAATTCGACCACGTAACTTTACGACATCGAATAAAGATCGTTGCGTATTCATGGGTTTATGAAGAGTCCAACTATCAGACGCTGGATTGTAAGACTCAACCGAAGCAGTATAATTGGAATCTCCAATTCTACCTCCAAATACATAGAGTTTATTTTCATGGAATGCACAGGCGGTTTCTGTGCGAGCACTCGTCATCGTACGTTTGTAAGTCCATTTATCTGTTGCGGGATCATATTCCTCAATGGAATTTAATATTGTACTACCATTATTTCCACCAACCGCGTACATCTTGCCATTGTTGACACAAAGGGAATGATAAGTCCTTGGAGTATCCATTGGAGTCCCAGGTGTAATCGAACCTGTTTCTGGATCATAAATCTCGACCTCTGCCTGAGCTGATCCATTTCGCATCCCACCAACTAGATATATTTTATTTCCAAGGATTGCAGCTTTGTGACCAAATTTAGCATTTGGTAAATTTCCTTGGTTTGACCAAGAGTTACTCACTAAATCAAGAGACTCGATTCCATTAATTGCATACCCATTGATATTCCCGCCAAATACATAATATTTATTATTGTAAACTGCCGAGGCAAAGTAGTAGCGAGAGAAATTCATCAGTACTTTCAGGTGCGTTGTTGTGTCGTTAGCGGGGTCGTAATATACAACGACGTTACTATAGCCACCAATTCCATAAAATCGATTGTTAGCATAACCACCAACTCCGCGATTTAAGAATGCTCCTTGTGGAAGAGAAGTTTTGGCAGTCCAAGAATTTGTATCAGGGGAAAATTCTTCTACCACAAGAGAATGTTCATTTTCATGTCCACCCATTACATATATTTTATCCCCCACTAGTGCTGTTACAACTAACGTTCTATTTGTAGGCATATTTGTCATCTGTCTGAAAGTAAGAGTCTCTGGGTCAAATTCAAATACATTATTGAAGTAACCATTTACGTTAGAATAACCTCCCAAGAAATAAAATTTATCATCAAACACTTGTATCGAGTAATGGAATCTGATTGGCGAATTCGTTAAAAGAAGATTCCATTGGTTGGATGATGCATCATAGACATCAACACTTCCATCTCGGAAAAGGTAAATTTTTCCGTTATATCCTACACTAGAATGAAAGCTCGAAGAGACTAACATTGGTGCGCCTGTTGTCCAAGTGTCAGTTACTGTATCATAAATAAACATTGAATTTCTGGCATTAGCAACATATCCATATTGAGGCGGAGGATCCACCCATTGAAAACAGTGCCATAATAATTGGTTTGCACAATATGGTGGTGGATCATATGTCATTTGATATACATATTCATACCCACCTAAAACGTAGATTTTATTGCCAATACGAGCAGATGTAGCACCATATCTAGCCGAAGGCATATTCTTCAATTTATTCCATTGTGCCGTTACAGTATTGTAAGAATAAACAGTATTATCACCTATCCCTGTACTCCCAAAAATATATATCTTATCTCCAATTGTCTGGGATGTAGAATGAGCAAAATTTCTAGGCAAATTACTGAGTGTCGCCCAAATGTTTTTCAGTGGTTCGGGTGGTGGGGTCAGTGGAGCGATCGAATTCGGATCTGTTCCACTGTTATTGTTAGGATTTTCAATCGGCGTACCGTTGTTAATCGTTTGAACTTCCCCAGGTTTGATAAGCCCTAATAAAGCGAGAGTTTGGGTGTCTTTTAATTCTTTTTCTAAGGCAGGGTTTCCCATGAATTCGGAAACAACACCGCACTGGATGAGACCAGTTGCCATGACGATGAGATACGCTAAATTGAGAATTGAAAATTTTCGTTTTTGATTGGTAACATCCATTCGCATTCCTTCCATTTTTTTTGCTTAGGGCAAGTAACACAAAAATGCCTTAAATTTGCAATATTATTGGATTGGCAGGGTGGTGGTTCAGAACGTTAAAAACGGTAAAACGACGTTTTCAGAACGTTTTTAACGGTTTTTGGAAAAAAAAATAAAAAAGAAGGGTATTAAAGTCGAATTTCTGGACCTAACTCGGATTCAGCTCCAAAACCTCTCTCAATTTCACCACTTGAGGGTGTTCGGGAGCCAAGGCCGCCAAACGGGTGAAAATCTTTTTGGCCCGTTCTTTATTGGCAATTAGGCGATAACATTCCACCAAATTAATTAGATTGCGGATGTGTTTTGGATCCCTTGCTCGCAGTCGTTCCCCAAGCTCAATCGCCTTTTTCATGTTCTTCGACTTCCGGTAGGCAAAACTGAGTTGCAATAATATCTCATTGTCCGTAACAAAATATGGGAAAATCGACTCAAGAGAATCTACAGCGACATCAAATTTTTTGAGTAATAAAGAAATTCGAGATTTTTCACGGATCAAATTGATCCTAATATCATCTAACAAGGTTTCATTGGACAAAATCGTTTCAATCGTTTGAAAGGCTTCTTCCGCTTTCCCCAGATCCAAAAGGGATTTGATTTTGGAATACAAAAAATCATCTGAATTGAGATGAGTCAGGTCGTCCGTGGAGACTCGTTTGAATGAACCTAGCCATTCTAACCTAAGAAGTGTTAAATCATCTGAAAACTTTCCCACCTCTAAAAGATTTTCTACGATTGAGTTTAAGTCACCTTTTGATTTTTTTACCACTTCTAAAAATTTGGTTTCATCTTCATTGATGAGGCGATTACCATCTAAACTCTCTTCGAGAACTAAATCATCTTTTCCATCCGATCCGATGAATAATACATCACCTGTTTCCAAAGGGAAAATTCGAATTCGTACATCTCCCTCCATCCCTTTGGTTCCGATTTTTCGTAGTTCCAGTTCCTCTTCGATAAAGGAGGCAACACCATCACGATATAAAACGGTCCACGGATGTTCGGCATTAAGATAATACAATACACCTGTATCTTCTTCCACGAGACCTAACACCACCGATACGAGCATGGATCCGTCAAAGGATTCAAATATCGTTTGCAGTTCATAAAAACATTCTTTGATCCAACGTTCGGGAGATTTGTTTTGGTTCTCCAAAATCATTTGTGTTCGTTTGATAAAGGATAAAAATACGACTCCAAGGACCAAGGCTCCACCAGCACCTTGGATGGACTTACCCATTGCATCTCCATTGATGAAAACTAAGTAAGATTTGCCGTTTAAAGTGATATGATCACTGATGATGATATCTCCACCGATTTCTCTTTTTTTCCCTCGAAACTCAAATTCTTTCTTTTGTTTTACATAGGCTTGTAAAAGGACTAAAGTAGATTGGATTTTTGTTTGGCTAAGCGGATCTAGTAACAGAGAGGTTAAAAAATAATCACCATCTTGTTGGACTTTTAGCTCTTGGACTTTCGTTAATGTGTTTTGTAATTCGTTTGTCCTTTCCTCCACTTTTCTTTCCAAACTCAAATTCAGTGATTCAACTTGCCTATGAACACGTAAAAAACGATTGGCTAATACTACAGCAATTCCCAAAACAAATACAACATAACCATAACGAAGTAAGTTGAGATTTTGGATGGGTAACATTCCCGAAGCACCCATTACATCCCAAGTTCCTGTTCCTAACAAAAACAAAACACCCATTAGGAGGCGTTTTGCATCTTTATTTTTTTTACGTACGGCTGAGATGATGAGATATAATAAAATCACACCAAATACTAAAACCGATATCTGCCATATCCGAAGTAGAATTACAGAGGCAGCACGATTTACAAAAATTTGAGTGAATGCCAACAAAACACTCACAGATAAATAGATTTTAGAAACGATACTAATTCTTCCACGAAAGAAAATATCCGTAAACAAAAGTAACCAACTAGGTGTCAAAAAAACGACGAAGTATTCTATTTTTGTTTGTGTAAATGGTTCTAATCCTAGATGGTATACGGCTTGAGAGCGAAATACCATATATATTGCCAAAAAAACCGAGAAGAGCGCATAATATAGATTATATGTTTCTTGCCTACGTTTCCAATAAAAAAGGCCGTGATAAATTCCAACAAAAAAATACAAAAACAACAACATGTAAGTCAAATATTCATCTTCAATTTCCAAATGCTGTGACGCCAAATCAATGTTTGCTGGATAATCATTAAAAAGATCATAAACATTTAATTCCTCACCTTCTTCGGCGGCGATAAGAATCCTAATTTGGTTTTGACCTAAATTTAACCCATTTCGTTTCAATCGTACAAGGATATGTCGTCGATACCCACTTGTCTCAATAGAATCCTCTTTGATACTTCCACTTGAAATCACGAGGTTTTGGTTGATATAAATGGCAAAGTAATTCGATATATAAGGTACATGAAGACTAAACGCATCATCTTCCACCTTTTCAAAGTCAGATGGTGACAATAAAAAGGTTTTTGCCATTGTCACTTTGCGAAGTTTTCCTTTTTCCCAATCAAATTGTTTGAGAATCGGCGATAATGGAAGTGATTCCAAAGTTTTCCATTGTTTAGGATCTGGATTTTCTTTGGTTACAAATCCTTTTGTCACATACCAATTTTTTGTGAGATCAATCGGTAAAGCATCGATCGAAAAAGAAAGGAATAAGAAACAAATGACTATGGAAACAATTCGATTCATAGGGAATGTAAGTGAAAGTCTAATTTGATTCCGAATGTATCTTCGAACAAATCCTTTTTTTCCGATACAGACCAAATTTCTAAATTAGGATCCGCTCCTTTTTGAATGTACAACCGGCAGTTCACTTTTCCTTTTTCAAAGACTGCATCGAGTCGTTCAATGATGGATTTTTCAGAACGATCCAACCCATCTCCAATGCGAAGAAAAGAGGCAAGTTTACGAACCAAAAGTTGGTCTTCTGGCCTAAGGACTTTAAACTCTTCGTGTTTTCCTTTGGGTCCACCTTTTCTATGGTAACGAGCAAGGAGTGCAATGATTTCAATTTCCGCATTGGAAAACCCAACCATAGCTTCTGAGTTTCGAATGATGTAATAACTATGTTTGTGGTAATTGTGGTGAGAAAGACAAAGTCCTACTTGATGGAGGTAACAAGCAGTTTCTAAATAATCACGTTCTAAATTTCCAAGTCCATGTAAACTTTTTAGGTCATCAAACATCTGCAAGGTGAGTTTTGCGACCGTTTCGGCATGTTCTTTCCCTTGCGGGTAAAGATTGGCAACGGTTTTAATTGCTTTTTCACGAATGTTATCTAGTCTCGGAAGAGAGGTATCGGTATGTCTGTACCAGGACTCAATCGTATCATACACGATCCCTTCCCGAAGGGCAAAGTCACTTACGGTAAAGGAAGGAGCTTTGATCCGTTGTAACACTTCGTCCAAAACCAAAATCCCTCCCACGATGATATCTCCACGTTTGGCATCAAGTCCTGGGATTTTTAATCTTTTTTTGATGCTTTCGGCATCTAATACTTGTTTGCGGATCTCTTTAAAGGCATCGATGGGAATCTCAGTTCCATTTAACCGTTCTCGTTTTTCCCCTTTTTTTTCTAAGACCATGGAAGTCACAGAAGTGATGGTTCCCGAACTTCCTACGACCAGAAAGGGTTTCCAAGTTTCGATTTGAGGTAAAAAAGCAGATAAAACAGATTCAATGTGAATCCTACATTTTTGTAAGTCCGTGGCTGAAATTGGATCTTTTTTTAAGTATTTTTCTGTTAAGCGAATGGCACCTAACTTCATACTGGTGGAAAAAAGAATTTCTCCTTTTTCCCCGATGAGTAGTTCCGTGCTCCCTCCCCCAATGTCAATGAGAAGGATCCGTTTTTCATATACCGGAAGACCCTGTAAAATCCCTAAATAAATGAGACGTGCTTCTTCGTTTCCCGAAATCACTTGGATTTGGATGCCCGTTTCCTTCTCAGCCCTGTCGAGAAAGGTCAATCGGTTCTCGGCTTCCCGAAGCGCACTGGTGGCAACCGCACGGATTTCTGCTTGGTAACTATCAGCGAGTGTTTTGAAACGTTTCAAACAAGCAATGCCGCGATCCATTGCTTCGTTTGTGATGACCGCATAATCACTGCTACCACTTCCTAAGCGAACCGATTCCTTTTCTTTGGTCAGGTATTCAAGTGTACCGTCCGGTCTTAGTTTTACGACGACAATGTGGAAGGAATTGGTGCCCAAATCAATGGCAGCAAGGATCTTTTCCGTGCGAAATGCCTGGTTTGGTTTTCGTAAGATTTGTGAGAAAGGTAGCATTTTGTATCTAACTAGCCTATCGAAAATTTTTACGGTTGAAAGCAAAAACCAGCCGAAAATTATGGGGAACGGGTAGAATTGTAAAGTTTTGGTGTTAACCCACCGTAAATTCCCCCTTTCGTACTTCTTTCACAGGATCTGATATGATATTTGATAATCTTTATGGACTTTTCTCGAACGATATGGGAATCGATTTGGGAACCGCGAACACCCTCGTGCATGTGAAAGGACAAGGGATCGTCCTATCAGAACCGTCGGTCGTGGCAGTCCAAGCCTCAACTGGCCGAGTCCTCGCTGTAGGACAAGAAGCAAAACGGATGCTAGGAAGAACTCCTGGTGATATCGTTGCCATCCGACCCATGAAAGACGGGGTGATCGCCGACTTCGAAACAGTGGAAAAGATGATTCGTTACTTCATCGCAAAAGTCCACAACCGCACTACATTTGTAAAACCACGCATCGTCATCGGGGTTCCTTCGGGAATTACCGAAGTGGAACGACGTGCCGTTCGTGAGTCCGCTGAACAAGCCGGAGCCCGCGAAATCTTCCTCATCGAAGAAGCACTTGCTGCTGCCATCGGTGCCAACATCCCGATCCATGAACCAGCAGGGAACATGATTGTGGATATCGGAGGGGGAACCACAGAAATCGCCGTGATCTCACTTGGTGGTATGGTAATCGCTGAGTCCATCCGAACTGGTGGTGACGAATTTGATGAAGCCATTGTGAAATACCTCCGTAACCAATACAACCTAGTGGTGGGAGAAAGAACTGCCGAGGACATCAAACTCACGATTGGTAACGCATTCGCCGACAAACGTGTCGACACGATGGAAGTGAAAGGTCGTGACGCGATCTCTGGTCTCCCACGCACCCTCGAACTCGATTCCAACGAAATCCGCAAAGCCCTCAAAGAACCAACAGACGAAATCCTAGACGGGATCAAATCGGTTCTTGAGCGCACTCCTCCAGAACTTGCAGCCGACATCGTGGAACGAGGGATCGTTCTCACAGGTGGTGGTTGCCTCCTTCGTGGTCTCGAACACTACCTCACGAAAGAAACAGGAGTTCCGGTCTTCCGTGCCGAAAACCCACTGACTTGTGTGGTTCTTGGAACAGGTCGTTACTTGGACGAATTGAAATACATTAAGCCTGGGATAAGATAGGGGCGTAGTTCGCATTTCGCCTTTCGATACGGCCTTCGGCCTACTCGAGGCTCCGCCTTTTAGGTCGCCATCGTTTCAGATGGTCGTTTCGGTCGCCTAAGTAGCGAAGCGTATCGAAACGACAGAAACGACGAGTATTCAAACCATTCAATATAAAATACAAAAGGAACCAATCGATGGTTCCCTTTTTTTTTTGGGGCGCACATTTCCGGCTCTCCCTCGACGAGGGCGCTCGGTCGATCCGGGTCGCGGAGGGATTGAGACGTAAAATAAAAAAAGATCACTTCTCCAATATTCCTAACCTTTCTCTAAGGAGAGTTTTTTCTCTACTTGGAGATTCAAAATATTCATTTCTTCCAAAGAAGCCAAGCAAGCCTATACACCTGCCCACACCCGCGAGTCCGAGTATAAAAATATTTGGAAGAATCATTATGAGACATTTATTACAAGTTATGTGGACAAATTCGAATCTAAATTCGGAAAAATTCCAATCTGGAAGCTTCGAGAGGTGGAAAAACTTCTTACCTGTGGTAAATTCAATAGAGGTTTTGTATGGAACGAATGCAAAGATTGTAAAATTGTTTTAGCCGTTCCTTTTTCGTGTAAGAGTCGGCTATGTTTGTCTTGTTATCGAAAAACGCTCTAAGGACTGTTTGCAAATACTTACTTCGAAAGAAATATATAAATAAAGACGAATATACTTTTTTCACGAAAAGTTATCCAAAAGGTTTCCATGTTTACTTTGAAAAAATTAACGTTCGAGAATCTGATTCCATATATCGTATCGCCCAATACATTGCCTTTGGACTTTTTCATAATAGCCAAATTCAAAAAGTAGATCAAAATAAACAAACGTTAACATTCCGTTACAAAAGCAATGTCGAATCCATCACCAAAGAAAAGTTGTATCAAAGTTTAACGATGCCGATTGATGAATTTCTTGCCCGTATGCTTTTTTTTCTTCCCAACAAACATGAGAAGTCTGTTCGCTATTATGGAATTTATGTAAGACCTGCAAAGAGGTTAAAGTTAGAATCTCAGGCCAAGAAATCTACTTGGTCAGAAGCCATTAAATCATCGTTTGATGTTAGAGATCCGCTAGCTTGTCCCATTTGTAAAAACGCAATGGAATCGAAGATGATCTACTCTTATCACGCATCTAACAAAGAGAAGGAGCTGAAGAAAAATTACACATTGATAGATGGATACTTTTACCAAAAGCCATCGCGAGACCCACCAAAAGCTTTATAGCGGAATCTAGTTTTCCGATCTCTTCACTCTATTGTTTCCACTGTCAAAAAAATGCCAATTCTAATGATGAGGCCTCATTATGTCTCATCTAAAATTATGTCTCATTTTTGCGAAATTTTCGCAAAAATATAGTCGTCTTTAAGCCGACTGGATTCCCATAATGAGCAATCTGTCACGAATATGGAATAACCATTCTTGAGTCGGGGGGACTGGATCTTGGCAAAACTCTTACCAAGTTCCTATGTGGTGAAAATAATTCGAAAGTCTCGGAAGTCTCGTTATTCTATTAAACTTCCAGTTTCTTGATCCACCACTGCAAAAAAGGGCCTCATTCGATCATTCACCTTTATGAAACTACCACCGATCAGTGCATAGTTTTCATGGACGAGAATTCGGTTAGCGTTTCCGAATTGTAATTTTGGATTCCAGGAACTGAGATCCCCCGTGCCTTTTTCAATCTTTGCCAAGGAGATTCTTGGTTGGCCCGCGATCGTTGTAAAAAAGCCTGTTATAAAGTAATGAGTAGGGCTTGCGCTGGAAAAAAAAGTTCCATTGTCTGCCGTATAATTTAGATTTGTATTGGTTCCAGAAATCGCATCGATCTCAACTTTTCCAGTTCTTGGTGTCCCATTAAAATTGCTAAAATCACCTGCTACAAACAAAAGGCCATCACTGATAGAAAAATGATACATCGATGTGGAATCATTTGTGGGATTGAAAGTAGTATCAAGTGTGCCATCTAATCCGAATTTTGCGATACGATTCCTTGGTACGACTCCGAAGTTTGAAAAATCCCCAGAAGCATAAAGAGAATCATTGTAGATCGCTAAGGTTCGAACCGATCCATCTCCTTGTGGGTTCCAAGGAAGGACTGTGCCCGAAATCAAATCAATACTCGCCAAATTTCCATAACTAGTCAGATTGACAGTTGTAAATGTACCTCCCAAATATAGGATCGAGTTGTGTGCAACTGCAGAGTTTACAGAATTGGATGAAAATATATAATCAAAATTAGTTGGTATTCCCGTAATTGGATCTGTTTGAGCAAGAGATTCTCGAAAGTAAGCACCTCCGCCTAAGCTTGAGAAAGATCCGTAGATATAAATATAGTTTGCATCCGACGTGAGTCCTATCGGAGCCGTATCCGTATTCGGATCCCAAGGGGTGGCCTTTCCTGTTTTTAGATCCAAGGCTCCCGCATAATTTCGTTTTACACCGCCGATTGAAATAAAGTTTCCACCTAGGATGAGCCGATTCTCAATCTTATGAATTGTGTAGATGGGATTGATTGCAATGGGATTGAAGTCATCGAGAGCAACTCCAGTTGCCGCATCGATCACTCCAAAAAACTCTCGGTTTTTAGTTCCAATTTCGTTAAAAAATCCGCCTACAAATACCTTTCCATTCGTGGCAAAAATAGAATTTGTAGTATTGTTAACGTTTGGATTCCAAGAAGTGGGTGTAGTTACACCTAAATCAAAACATCCGACATTGGATCGGGGAATCCCACTCAATGTAGAAAAATTACCAGCTACATAAAGTTTGTTTCCATCCTTCGCAATGGAATTGATCCAGCCGCCACCGCTCACGGAAGGAGCCCATGTTGTGAGCGTGAGTCCCGATAGGGAAAGCTCAGCAAAGCCAGCGCGCGGTTGGCCATCTATTTGTGTAAAGATCCCACCTAAGTACAGGGAAGTTTCGTCCTTGTAGATAGTATAGATAGCAGTAGCATCCGTATTTCTAGTAATTGGATCGACGACCGCAGTATTTGTATCTAAAACTCCAAATCCAATGCGAGCTTGTCCACTGAGTGTGGAAAAATCACCGCCTACATAGAGTGAGGTGCCAGAGTTTTCCAAGGCCCAAACCGTTCCACTGGTCGTTCCTGGCACCCAGCTTGTGTCCACGGCACCTGTAATGGCATTGAGTTTGGCGAGTGCAGATCTTGTTGTCCCACCAATGGATGCAAAGATACCACCGACAAAGATACTATCTCCCAATTTTGTGATAGCTCTTACATTACCATCAGGATTTGGTCTAAAATTCAGATCTACTCTACATTCAGAATTGACATGGGCCAAATTTTCAATGGTTTGACCTTGGATTACATCAAAGATTCCTCCCACGTAAAAACCGCCATTTCCATCTGGTAGGCTTGCGTAGATTGTACCATTGGATTCGATATAAGGGCAAAATCTTTTAGGCACTATTGAGTTTGTTTCTAAATCAAAAAGGGCCACAGTTCCTGTGTTAGGCCCCAAATAGGAAAAATTGCCTGTCATATAAATTCTATCCATAGCAATATGAATTGAATTTATATCACCATTGGGGATCCAAAAATCTACTGGATCCGTGTTCGGGCTAAATACAGAAATTCCGCAATGGGGAGTTACATCGCCCAAGATATATTTTAGAGTTAGAATTTGGAAAAAATCCTTGGACTTGGGATCACAGCTATTATTCAGCTGCGGAAGTTTGCAATGAATACAGAATATAAGAATAAGTATAATTTTTGTTAACTTAATCACAAAAAAAGCATCCAAAAAATAGGTCTATTTTGTCAAGTGTTCGTTTGCAATAATGCCTGAGAGTTTGTCGCAACATCCTAAACAAGGTCTTTTTTGGTTGCAAGGTATATGGTTCCATTTCATATTCCCTGTAAGCAAAAAATATATAAAATATAGTCGTCTTTAAGCCGACTGGATCGACTTGATTCAAAAAAATAGCATCCAAATAAGGAATTGTTTCTTCAAAACCTTGGTATTCAAAGATAACAGTGATTATCCTATCTTTCGAATTTTAGTTCAAGTTTATTTTCTTTGATCCCAAATTAATTTCGCTGCTCTTCTAAGTTCTTCAAATTTCTGTCTTTCTAAAAAAGGATTTGGATTTTTCGTGTTATGGTTTCTTTCTTTTGGATTCATTGTGTGAATTACCATTTTCTTTCTACGAATCTTCACGATCTCATTAGGAGCACGGAGTGGGGCAGCTAGGTGAATCAATTTATCTTGGCATTCATTGATTCTTCTTTTGATTTCTGCTGGGTTTAGATTTTCGTAGATGATTTTTTCTTTTTGTTTCGTCTTCTTATCTACTTCCTTTGATTCCATCAGTCTTTGATAAGGAGTTTTGGGATAATCATATTTCCTAATTGCTTTTGCCCCTTTTCGATGTTTTTCGAGCAATATCATAATGGTTGGAAGTAATTAACATACAAATTGAGATTACTGTATAGTTCCCTCAATATTTCAGCATGTTCAGGCTTATCATATCGTAAGTAACCTGTATTCCTTCTTACAATTGTATAATTTTTTTGTTCAATGTGAGGGTTATCATTTTTCTTATAAGCTCTTCCTCGGGTGAATTCAAGTTGATACTTTTCTTTAAAAGCAACAATTGTTTCATTGATAAACTCGGCTCCATTGTCTGAATGAAATCCTTTTAACGGAAAAGGAAAAGACGACTTCATTTTCATAAATGCTTTTAGCATTTGGAATTGTGTTTTATCTCGAACAAGTGTGCAAGTTGTCCAACCTGTCGAAACATCAGTCGCATTTAATGTGTATAGAAACCCGCCATAGGTATTGCCACCATTATGAGCAACCAAATCTACCTGAACAAAACCTGGAACCGTATGATCCCATTCAGCAAATGTTTTAATTGGTATCTGATCGATTAAATAGTATTTCCCATGTCTTGTGGTTGAGGAACCTTTTCTGCCTAGTTTCCGTTTTGCATCCTTCAAAAGCCTATCAATACTTGAGGCACTGATTTTTGTGAGTTTCTCTTTGACAGTAAGTGGAAATTCAATCTCTTTAAAGAATTCTAGTTTAGAAATGATCTCTGGAAGAAAAGGAGCCAATCTTTTCCCGCAAATGTAATCCATGATGACCCAAATCTTCTCAAGAGCCTTTTTGACATCCTCACCATAGACGGTAGTTCGTCCAGATCGCTTCGCAGTCTTTGGTCTCTGTGGATTTGTAGCATATCGCCTGAGGACTCTTGTGGCATACGTCCTGTTAAATCCAGACAGATAAACCAGCTCATCTACAAGATATGATTTTTGTTTTTTCGAGCTAAGGCTGTACTTCCTCGAGAGTATCTTAATCATTGCATGTCTTTCGTCCAAAGTAAGCTCCATTTTGAACCTCCCTTTGAGTGTTTGAATGGTCATCACTCATGAAGAGGTAGACTTTACTTCGAATACATTTACTTTTGAAGCATTATTCTGATTTGAGATACTATCTATTTTGAGGCAATATGTGGATTCCCATAATGAGCAATCTGTGACGAATATGGAATAACCATTCTTGAGTCGGGGGGACTGGTTCTTGGCAAAACTCTTACCAAGTTCCTATGTGGTAGATGAAGCTCGCTACTTACCTGCGAAAACAGATTTCTTTGACTTTACTTTCCGAGTAATGAACTTCGTCTTAGTCTGAACTGCAAGTTTCTTTGCATACTTTGCGGCTTCATTCAAAGCCTTCTCCACAATTACTGAATCATTTAGATTATTTTTTTCTTTTTTCATTCTGTACATCACTTGATTCAATTAAAATTGGGGGTGTAACACTATTATCAAACACCTGCCAAGTTGTGACAATCTTTTTGTATGCGTCCAAATTCTCTAATCCACGATTAAACCTTCTTCGAATTACTTTTTCTGGAATGTTATGACCGCCCTGTTTCACGCGTTGCTTTACTCGATTGATTGCAAAATCTTGGCTTGGCAGACTCAGGAAAACTAGCCTAACATCATATCCACAGGCTTTCCAGATTCTGATTCGTCGTAGATAATTTTTTGAAGATAAAGAGTTTCGAATGCAAAGTTTATTTTCTGTCCTACAAGCTGATCCATTTGTGTCAGTAGAAATCGACCTGCTTCCACTGCTGCAGTTTCAGGTTTTAGCGGAGCAAGTCCAGCAGCAATTGTATCAGCATTCAGATAGTGGGAGATTTCAGGCATAGAGCCCAAAAAAAATCGAGCAAAAGTTGTTTTTCCAGCTCCATTTGGTCCTGCAACAATCACAATTTTCATTTAGCAATCATTACCCATCAGATTTTACGGATCGGCAAGAATAAAAATCCCTACCCCCGCACCAGGGATTGCAGTGGAAATACTTTTCGCACTAGCGAAAAGATTGGAGCGGAAAGCCCGGTCGCGTATAAGTAAAGAGCACCCTAATCGAAAAAATGCGAGGTGCCCATTGCCTTCGCTGACAAACGTGTGGACACGGTAGAACGAGGAATCGTTCTCACAGGTGGTGGTTGCCTCCTTCGTGGTCTCGAACACTACCTCACCAAAGAAACAGGAGTTCCAGTATTCCGCGCGGAAAACCCACTCACTTGTGTGGTTCTTGGAACAGGTCGTTACTTGGATGAGTTGAAATACATTAAGCCGGGGATCAGGTAGTTCGCCTTTCGCTTTTCGATACGGCCTTCGGCCTACTCAAGGCTCGGGCTCGGTATTGTTGGTCGGATGTCGTTTCGGTCGTTGAATCTACACTTTATTTCCATCGTTTCGGTCGCCTAAGTAGCGAAGCGTATCGAAACGACGAGGCAACCATATGAGTTATATACCGGAAGGAATTAAACAAATATAAATACTTCCTACTTCTATGAAATCACAAACTAAGTTACCATCGATAGAAGGATATTAAATTTTGTGACTTCCCACTTATTTATATTTCTCCATTCTAGTTTTGGGATCATCCATGCCGAGAAAGGAGAAAGGTGTTCGATTCACAAATTTGCTCATCCCAAATGGAGAAGTATTCTCTGAACTAGGATCATCATTGATGATAAACTTTGACATTTGGATCATATCCTGCATTGAACCTATAATCCTTCGATTCACTGTTGAAGTAATCTTAATTTCTTGAGCCTGTGGTACCACTAACTTGCTAAAGGCGGCAGAAAAGGATTCATCCTCCAATTGTCTTTTGAATTCTTGAATGATTCTGTCTAAAAATTCACCTTCCGATCTGATCCCTGCACCGCGAAAGAACACAGAAAATAATGTTTCTGCATGAGTGACTAAATAATATTTCAACCTGCCGGCTGTAAAGGTATGTACATACCATTCTTTCTCTAGATTGTTTTCTGGGATTGGCTGTAAATTTTTTAATTTAAAGTTATCTTGTACTTTCTTTGTCAGACGGAGTATCATAGTATCAAGGTTTCAATTCTATCTAACGAAAGAGAAAGTTTATTTTTTTTTGCTCCTAGAAAAACTCATAAGAAATTGATGATCATTCAAATTATCCTTTACTCCATTCTTCCTTTTGCTTAAATCTGAAACCTAAATTGGAGGCTTTCCTTCTTATGCCAAATCATCTCAAATCGACGATCATCGTTTCCCTTTTACTCCTTTGCCAATGTGCAACAAATGAGACAAAACTGGAAAAAGAAGAATTAACTTCCATCGCAGGTCAAAAATGGAGTGCAAAGAGTCCATTAAAAACACACGAAGAAGCAATTGCTTACTGTGCCAATCTTTCTTTGCGACTCCCTACTGCTTCTGAACTTTTGGCAGTGTATACCTCTCAAAAATATTTTCCTGGTGATGGATATGAAAATTCTAGTTACTGGAGTTCTGAAAAGGGCATATTCGTTCACGCAGGAAATCAATTGGCTCATCCAGATCCAGAAAGAAGAGCTTGGGTTCGCTGTGTCGAGTGAAGGAAGTCAGTCGAAGTATTGTTTGAAATGAATCACCCTATTTTGGGTGATTGATCTTTCTACTGATTCAAACTTTCACCCCGCACCAGCGATAGTAGCGGAAATCCTTTCCATACACTGAATTATTTTCATCTGCTAAAAGACTTGAAAGATTGGAACGAATAGCGCGGTCGCTCGTACTGAAACCGTTTGGTTCCACGAAACATTTGCGAGGTGCCAATAGCATAACACACGTTTGTCCTATAAACCACATTCCCCGATAAAATGATAGGTATTGCCTTTATCTTTTTTATATTTACTTGGATACACAACTCCGTCTCTGTCAGGTGGGCAAGTTTTGATGACAACATTCTCTTGAAAGGTAATTTGACAAGAAACCAAACTCTTTGGATCTGATAGTTCGCTCCTGGTTCGAATCCATAACTGATCCTCCCTGATTTCCCAAGAAGTAAAAAATGGATCAGGAACATACATACCTTCTATATAAATTTTTCGGTTATGTTTGAAGTGATAGTTCTGTGCCCCACACCAGCCAAATAACACTGGTTCTGTTATCAAAAACTGTGCGATCTTCTCGTTCACGCACCGATCCTGAAACCACGCTTTACCAGTTTGTTGCAAACACTGGTCTGTTTTCTCAAGTAAAACTGGATCCTCACTCAAGTAACCACCAAATAACCATCCCTTCTTTTCATGCACTTCTGCTTCTATCCAATTGGCGGTGATATTGTCAATGGTAGCTTGCGGACCTTCTGCCTGCAGTACCTTCACATGAGTGCCATTGGGTAAGAGCTCAAGCACTGTGGCATCAAGTTTGGGTTCCGTGTGAAACCGTAACCCACTTTCAGCAGTTACGACCATGGCCTTGCCACGGGAACAAGCTAGAGTAAAAACGAAGATCGATGTCATGAAAATAATTTTTTTCATAAGAACTTGGTTCACCTTGTGTCAGTATAGTAGTTTGATCGCTGGAAATCATACAAATTAAATCTCATACTAGTCAAGGAAAACGTTTGGACTAAAAGATACGGATCGATAAACCAAGATCAATGTTTACTCGAACATTCTGTTCCCATGTTTGGAATTCTATTCTGAAGGTAACGCCTGCCTTGTCTCAAAATTCTGGGGAGTATCCTAAGTTTACTTTATATTTTTGCGTTTGATCCAGACCAAAGATATTTATTGATTGATCATTCGATACTTTTATGCTCTCTTATTCTAATCTGTTTTTTCAACTCTGTTCTGGAAAAATCCATGGATCAAAAAAAACGAGAGTCGAAATCGACTTCCCAAAACAATCAATTTCCAATTTTTGATTTTCAAAATATATTTCGATCCCTACCAGAACTCTATATGTTGTTGGATTTAGATTTTAATATTATTGATATCAGCGACGCCTATGCAAAGGCTACTTTGATTGAAAGAGAAAACGTAGTTGGACATAATCTTTTTGAAGTTTTCCCAGACAATCCAGATGATGTATCGGCGGATGGAGTCAAACAACTTCGATCATCCCTTACGCAGGTGCTTAACTATAAACGCACAAGCACAATGGCATTACAAAAATATGATATCACGAAGCCGGATGGAAGTGGTTTCGAAGTCAGATATTGGAGTCCAAGAAATTCACCAGTTTTCGATTCCAATGGTGATTTAGTATGTATTGTACATACAGCTGAAGATGTTACGGATTTTGTATATTTAAAAGAACAAAAAGTACATCAATCGGAACTAACGGATGAAATGACTGAGCGCATTTCCAAAATGGAATCAGAAGTGATCACCCGTGCGAAAGAAGTGATCGAAAAGAATGAAGCATTACTCAATAGCGAACAAAATTTATCCATCACACTTAGTTCTATCGGCGATGCTGTTCTTGCTACAGATGAACATGGAATCATCAATCGATTAAATCCAGTTGCCGAATCCCTTACCGGTTGGACAGAAAGAGAAGCGATTGGTAAAAACGTAAGCGATGTTTTACAATTAGTGTATGTATCGTCTGGATTACCTAAAAGTATTCCTATTTTCGAAGTCATCTCTAATGGAACGGTCAAAGCAAGTAGCCAAGATGGAATTTTAATCCACCGCTATGGAAGGAAAATCAATATTTCTGATACATGTTCTCCCATTCGAAACAAAAACGGTGAAATTATTGGATCAATATTAGTATTTCGCGATATCTCGGAAGAATTTGCAGCAAAAACTTTTTTAGAAAAGGCAAAAGAAAATGCTGAAATGGCAAACAAAGCAAAGGATGCTTTTCTCGCTACGATGAGCCATGAAATCCGTACACCTTTAAGTGGGCTTATCGGTATGTTAGAGTTACTATATCAAACAACTCTTAGTGATGACCAAAAAAGGTTAGTGAACAATGCTTTGGTTTCAGGCAATAGTTTACTTCGTATCCTGAGCGATATACTCGATCTTTCCAAAATAGAAGAGGGAAAATTGGAGTTATCCCTCCAACCAACCTCGATTAGTCAACTTCTTTCAGAAGTAGTGACAACCTATTTACAAATCGCAAGTTCCAAAGGTTTGAATTTGAGATATGAAGTGGATGAAAAAATTGCAAGTGCGCATATTATGGATCCCTTACGTTTGTCTCAGATTATCAATAATTTCGTTAGCAATGGAATTAAATTTACTCAGAAAGGAAGTATCAAAGTTTCAGCAAACTTAATTAAAAATATTGATTCATTACAACAAATCCAGTTTTCGGTCACCGATACGGGTATTGGACTCAGTGAGAGTGATCAATCAAAATTATTTCAGTCTTATACACAGGCAACTGCTGACACCGCTAGATTGTATGGTGGAACTGGGCTTGGACTTTCTATCTGTATGAGATTGTCAGAACTGATGGATGGGAACATAACAATCGATAGTTCACCAGGTGTTGGATCTACGTTTAGCATTACCCTGTCGCTTCCCACTGCTAAAATGGATATCAAAAGCCAGAATTCGAAGGAGAAGGTCCTAGCCACAATTGAACCAATTCATTTTAGCGAAACTTATACACCTCGTATTTTAGCTGTTGATGACAATTCAGTGAACTTAGAAATCATTATACGCCAATTAAAAGTTTTTGGTTTACAAGTGGATGGAGCGGATGATGGAGAAAAAGCTTTGCAGTTGTGGTTAACACATAAATACGATCTCATCATCACCGATTGCCATATGCCCATAAAAGATGGTTATATGTTGACTCAAGAGATCAGAAATATAGAAAAATCTAATTTTGAAAAACGAATACCGATCATCGGTTACACTGCCAATGCATTGGTAGAAGAACGGGATTACTGTTTGTCCATTGGAATGGATGAACTTTTGATCAAACCTGCTCGGTTGGCCAACTTAAGAGAAACTCTTGTGAAATGGTTACCGAATCAAGTTTCAACATAACAATCAACTTAGAAATAAATATCACAACGATTTCGAGACTCACCTAATTGTTTTTAAAGCTTGCATACTAGGAAATATCTTTCCTTAATGAAGGAATGATTTCCAATTACGAATCTTTCAGGAACCCAATGTCTCAGAAATTTTTTATATTTTTTGCCATTTTTGTTCTCAATATTTCAATGCTCTATGCAAACGATACTGTGCAGTACACTCCAGAGCAAGCTTACTGGAAATCGTTCCAATCCAAGCCATTGGCCGCTGGAAACACTGGACATGACCCAGATAGCGTAAAATGGATTACAAAAGCCCAATGGGAAGCTTCTAAATGGGATGGAAAAACCATCTATGATCCAACTAAGATGACTAAGGCGCAGTTTTTTGCTGCAATCTGTCCAAGTGCAGATCGTGTACGCGGAATCAGAGAAGTTTTCTATAGGCACAATCCGTTTCAGGATAATCAAAATCCAACGAAAGCGGAAGTCGATGAATGGCATAGAATTGCAATCAATCATGTCAGAGCCTTGGTTGGATATTCAAGCCCAGACAGACAAGTGCAAAAAGACCAGTGTATGTTCAAACGAGCTCTTTGGGGAGACGAGAGAAAATTCACAACCAAGTGGGATCAAAAATATCCGGGTAAACTTGGTTCTGCTTTTGGTCCTTGCCAAGGTTCCAAAAATGCACACTGCGGAGCAAGTTTTATCCCTGATGCAGAAGACCAAGCACCTTACTTCAGTGATGCGAACTTAGTCTGCAAAGCACAAGCCGGTGCAGAAGGTGTGTTTAGTGCAGCAAAATCAAACATTCCTTGGTCACTCAAATGGTCTCGCGCATTTTGTAACACACTTGCCGCAGAAGGATTTTGGGGAGGTCACACCGGTCCTTTTTTTCATCGGGAAAAATTTGGATTTAGTTTTTGGGACAATAATATCAGTAACAATAACAGCACCGCAGTCTTAAGAGCGAAATGGACTGGAAAACTGATGCCAAGCTTGTATCCAAAACCGTAAGGATTCGGTGCTTAACATCTCCCCAAGGGTCCAACTCCCTTGCGGAGATACCATCAACTCTTTCCATTCAAAGGAAACAATCGATCCTTCAAATAATTCCATCTTGACTCAGTTGCCGAAATAACTCCTGCGTTGCGATTTGAATAATTTCTTGGTCCAATAACTCTTTTTGCATCGTGGCATAACTGATACTTTGTTTCCAAAGGATGTTTCCAGAGATCAAATCCTGACACGTTGCTTCATATTTGATTTTGGAAACCTCTTCCTTTCCATCTAAATTCCTTTCAAAAATAAATTTCTCGATCAGGATACTGCGATCGATCTTTTTTTTCCCTGAGTAGGATCTATCAATATCAAATAAATGAAACCCTTTAGCAATCAAAGCTGATTCCATCATAGATTGAAATAAGGGTTCAAATTCTTTTCCTTTTTCAGTGCTCTTGATTTGAAGAGAATAATTTGGTGATTCATGTATATAAAATCTTTCTAATAATTTAGGATCGCGACTCAAATCATAGGTAAGATCTCGATGGAAGGCTTCGTGAGCGCGCCACATAATACTGTATGTATTCGCAGTCCCAGAGTGGTCTATATAATCCGAAAATAAGAGGATCAAGGGAGAGAATATATACAGAGAAGTTCCCACATATTGACGATGGTTTAGCTTGTATGTATATTCCTTAATTTTTTCCTTTTGATCCAAATCGACTAATTCGAAAGTAATTTGTCCATATGTATAAGTTTGATAAGGAATCATACCTAACGAAAATGCACTATATAGTCTACTAGATTTATCAACTTCAATTTTGATTGGGAGAGCTTTGATCTCCACCATGATATTTGCATTTGGATTGTTTATAAACAATTCATTTATTTTAAATTTGGCTAAAATTTCCTCTGAATAATAATTTTCAATGTAATTATCAATAAACTGTTTATGAAGCGATGGAAGTTTATACTCATTGGTCTTATCATCTTTTATTTTTTCTACAAATTCTACCGGAATTGATTTTGGAATATTAGACCGGTTTAGTTTGAGTTTAATGGGTAGGTGTCTCCTGAATAAGGATATTTCCTTTCCGTCATGGATTTGATTTGGTGGGATCTTCTCAGTATAGTGCATGAAACAGTTGTCGAATCCCAAGACAAAAATAGATATAGATATTATTTTTATATGTTTCTCCACTTGAAACATCCGATGCTTCATAATTCACCACTGGTTTGCAATTGGTAGATCATTTCACGAGCTGACATACCAATATGCCAATCCAAGGAATTGGATTCGAAACTCACATATTTAGAAGGTTTTGACCATACGATTTGGCCAGATTCTATATCCACACAACGAATAGAAAATAAGATTTCTGTATAATTTGAAGTTTTTGGTTCTTTGATCACCAAATCCTCGATCATGATGACTCGATTGGCATTTGTAAGTTTACCAAAGGCAAGTCGATTCGAATCAGTTAAACCTGAATTTGAGAACTTAATTTCTTCAAGAAGTATATCTTGTTTTTTTCTTTCTACCAAAGCGATGCCTGATTTTAAAAACTGTGATTCCAATTCAGAATGAAGTTGGTCTTCATAGGAATTGATCGAATTTGTTTTATTTCTAAAAGGCAAAAGTGCATAAATTTTATTCAAATCGGCAGTAAATCTCTTTAACAAAGTTTTATCTTGATCTAATTCTATCATCAAATCATTTTCGAATTGTTTGAAGGCAACTCGCATAACGGCAAAAGTTCTTTCGTTTGTTGAACGATCAAATCGTTCGCTAAACAACGGAAGAAAAGATCCTAAAATGATTGTACTAGTGCCCAAAAATTCGCGATGATGAATGGAATATTTAAATGTACGAATGCTTTTATTCTGAGAAGAGTCAAAGAGTTCAAATTGGATGCTTCCATGAGTACGACTGACGGCAGGAATGATTCCCAATGTTCCAACCGCAGCGATCAAACTAACTACAGCAATTTTAACTTCTTCTAAGGAAGAAACGACTCGTATCTTCATTGTTGCTGAAGGGTTGTGAGTAAAATACTTACTGTTTCGAAATTTTGCGACGATCTCTTCCGAAAAGTAACTGTCGATTCTATCATGAGAAACGACTATATTCTGTCCTTTGCGTTTGAGATAATCTCTAACAAATGCCTTATCACTAGTATCAAATTCAACCCTGACAGGTAAGGTTCCTTGAAAGAATGGCTCCTTTCCAAAGATCATCCCTTTTGCCCCATAAGCATCACCTTGGATGTTGGCATGATGCAGGTGACAACTAAATGCATTGGTAACAATTAGCAGTAGGAGAAATCGTTTTGGAATCGGAATCATATCATTGCCTCGTGATCAACTCAGTGAATTGGTATTGCAGGAGAAAAGCGAATTCGAGATCACCAATCCCTCGAAAGGGAGTGATTTAAAAAATGGAAATTCTTTTCTTTAGGGCAAGTAATTGCTAAAATTTACACACGGCAATCGATTTTCATTCAATGTCCCTGCACCAGGGATAGCAGTGGAAATCCTTTGCGAACGCAAAGATTGGAACGGAAAGCCCAGTCGCTTGCACGAAAGAATTTCTAACTTCCGAACCATTGCGAGGTGCCCTCACCCCTCTCCTCCGTACTCAAGGAACAACACTTCCCCTTCTGCCCGTGCCTTCTTCTAATCCCTGAACCTCTCTCGTTTCACCTCCAAAATTTCCTGACAAGTGTTGAGTATTTTTACGAAACTACGGAGCTTTTTGTGTCATTTACTCATTTTTTAGAAATAATTATGCCATAAAAATAAATATTTGACATACTTTAACCAAATTTGTACTTCTGGGCTACTTGAAAAAGGAGAGAAAGATGAAAATTACAATCAACCTAATTTTTGCCATGCTGTTTGCGACCAGCATGAGCGCACAGACTTATACCGTGTTCATTCACGGGAAGTCCAGTAAAAATCACGACGGGGTAGGAACCACCGATGTGAACAGTTATTGGGGAACGAATGCGAATGTGGTTTCGGGATCCAAAATCTTCATTGGTTACGATGGAAGCTCTGATCCAAGAACCTACGGATCTGCGAGAGCCCAAACCAATATCACAACTGGCCTAATGAATTATTGCAAGGGATCCAATACTTGTAAGATCGTTTGTCATTCCGCTGGATGTTATGCCATCGAATATTGGTTAGCAAGCCTCGGTGATACAACGACTGCAAAAGGTTTCAATATTACAAAAGTAACGGCTCTTGCTGCTGCTTCTGGTGGTTCTGAACTCGCAAACTTAATTGGTGGGGGCGGAAACGCAATGGATCAGTCACTTCGAGTAACAACGGCTCGTGGTGCGTTCAATCACAACGTAACAGCATCGGTTCTCATCAATCATGTTCCAGGTTACAAAACTCGATTTGGTTCTTCCTTCATCCTTCCAGGTGCGGATGACTATGCAGTTGCGTTTCACTCTGCTTGTGGATACAATCGTGCTGGTGGTTTAGATAAGTGCCAAAGCTCAGTGGTGAGTGGAAATACAACATACACACAGTATTCTGGTCACGTCCGCGCTCCGTCCTTAACAGCCGCTGGACTCAACAAAAATCATAGTGAGATTATGAACGAAGGAAACAGGTAACCTTCGTTAACTGAATTAAAAAGAAGTCTGGCAAAACATTTGTCAGGCTTCACTGATTGGGGGCGCACATTTCCGGCTTTTCGCTCCAATCTTTGCATTCGCAAAGGATTTCCGCTGCAATCCGGGGCGCAGAGGACAAAGATCTACTTTCCTAGAATCATTATAAATGGACCAAAACAAGGAACCATCCGAACATGCAAAACCATCCCCTCAAAGTATTGCTTGTGGAAGATGAGGCGATTCTTTCTCTCACCGAAAAAAAAGTTTAGAACAATACGGATATTCCGTAACTTGTGCATCGAGGGGACAGAAGCTGCAAAAATCATTCTGGAAAAAACAGACATTCCACTCATCTTTTTATCCTCCCATACAGAGAAAGAAATCGTAACAAAGACAGAAGGAATTACTTCCTATGGATATGTTGTTAAAAGTTCGACGATTACCGTTTTAGATGCATCGATTAAAATGGCTCTAAAACTTTTTATGGAGATCATACGTTACAAAGATCATGAATGTAAAACCGATTCCCTCAGTTTACATTCATGATCTTATCTTTGCGATCACAAGGTAATGTTTGTAACCGAAGGAACTCTACGGTTCACTTGCCATGATTTCTTGGATCACTTTCTTCAAGTTTTCTGGGATTTGTGATTTCAGATTTGGTACATGTTTGGCTGGGTTTGACATTTCAACGAGAACATTGGCATTCTTTTGGCAAGTGCCACCACAACTTCCTGATTCAGTCACTGTTGCCAAAGTATAACCAAACCGACTTCCCATGTATTTTCCCATTCGATCTCCATTGATTTCTCGGAAGCGAATCATAACTTTTGTCTCTTGTGTCCAAGATTTTTCAAAACTTCCATCGATCGTATAAGTCGTCGCTGGAATAAATTCGATTCCGATTTTTGATTTTGTGGAAGCAAAGTCATACATATAAACTGTTTGTCCCAAGATTTCATCTTTCGTTGTTTTTGGTTCTACCACTTTTGAACCTGGGAATTCTTTTTGTAGGGATTGTTTCAATGTTTCCAAGAGGGCATCATACTCAGCGATACTTTTGGAAGCTTTCGCCATATGAGTACCTTGGACTAATGCAGGAGTTGATTCCACTTTATTGAGGAAAACAGCAATTGATTCTTTTTTCTCAACAGTTGTGCGAACCGGATACAAACTAGAAGCACATCCAATCGTGCTGGCAAGAGCAAAAACGATGAGAACGCTAAGCAGATTTCTTTTTTGGGAGAGATGGTTTTGGGGAAGATTTTTGTTCATAGATTCATTTCCTTTCCTTGGTATCCAATAGGATAATTGGTTTTGGAAGTTTAATCGTCGCCAATCATGATATCATACTCTTTTTTGTGGTTTCGGATCGGTTTGAACGATGATCAGGAAGCGTTTTTATCAGTAAAATTTCGGAAGAGAATTTGCGAATCGAATGTTTGCCGAACCTATTTTTGGAGAAAATCGATTTTCAACGATTGATTGATGCGGGAAGATGCTCTCGTTTCCAAATCACTCCATCCACCATATAATGATGAAAGGTAAAAGACATCGCCAATAGAACTGCAAACGGAACAAGTTGGTTCTTAAATAATTCATCAAGTGTCATTCCAGCCAAAGGAAGAAAATAAATCATTGGTAAGGCGAGTGTGATCGTGAAGAGAAAATATAAAATACTAACACCTAGTTTTTTTTGCGAAAGCCAAGACAAAACTTTTGCCTTAGAATCCACTCCAAGGACAAAACGTTTTTGGTTAAATGCCCAAACATAGAGAATGTATTGCACATTGTGCCAAACGTTCACAAGTAACCAACCAGAACACAATTCCTCGATCCAAATATAACCCAGAAAAAAAACAAAAAAGTGGGATATCATAAACAAAGTATGGCGGGCATCGAGTTCCTTTCGACGTAACGCCATGAGACGTGTATAGGCCCAGTACAACCAAAGAATGATCGAGATGATACCTGCCACAGAAACAACCACCTTTGGCACAGGAGGAAGCCAAAAGTCTTGAAACAAAAATTCATTTGGTCTCTGAGACGAGCGATGGAGGAAACCCCAAATAGGCACAGACCACAAAGTCAATTCAGACAACCATTCAGAATCCCAACTCATCCCTCCCGCGTCACGACGGTAAGCTTGTGTGATCCCCCAACTCTGCCGAACGGTATGATAAAACTGGCCGATAAAATAAGTAAGAAAAATTCCTTTGAGTCCCCACGTTTTCCCGATCGCAAACAAAATGAAAAAAACAATCGGGAACACAATCCACAACAATGCCGAGTACCGTTTGCGATCCTCCGAATGAAACAAGAGTCTTGTGTAAGTAGACCATAAATGTTCATACCCAAAAAGCCAACTGTGTAGAGTTAACATAGGGATGAACAGTAAAGGCCAGAACACAGTCACTCCCGCCATCGTACTGGCAAGAAGTGTGGTCCCAATGATCAAGAAAAAATCGAAGTGGGAAATTTTTGGCAAAAGCAAACTTTTAGATCCGATGATTCCCACTTACGTCCCGTGTTAGGTCACAACTCCTGGTGGTAACTTTCGTGGTGGTGGAGCCGTGCAGACATTTTTTTCACCATCACTTTTACACTCGTGGTGATTTTGGCATTCATCAGAAGATTTACATTCTTCTCCCGGTTTTTTTTTGTTTGGATCATAAGGAACGGATGCCTCAGATTTCATTTTCGCTTCGGCCCCAGCAAAAACAGGAACCGATACCCAAGTGATAGCGGCGAGGATGAGAATTTTGGTTAGGTGTTGTATCACGTCATAACCTCCTAGAGGAAATCGAAAGATTCGAAAGAAATTGAAATCTTAGTGTAAAAAAGAAAAAGAAGATTGGCAATCGATTTCGTGTCAATTTTTTGCGAAAAAAACCAGATAGTGATACGAATTCTAGTTCGAGGTGCAAAACCTATCCTTCCATCTCTTGTATTAGATGAAGAGAGCCTTCAAAAATCGAATCGTGGAGGCCAAATCAACCAATGGAATGAATTTGGAAGCCTCTTTCGAATTGACTTTCATTTGTTGAGCCATAATCATTTCCTAAGTGAAAACTCTAATGATCAAGATCATCTTTTCATTTTCAATTTCAGTTCTCACTATATTTCTCAGTTATTCTTTCGCTCAAATCTCGTATCAGTATTTGAACAAAGTTGTCGCAATTCCGCTACATTACAAGTTCATTGATCAACTCACTTTTTGCATCTTTGTACTTGGCTTACTACTTCCTTTAACCATACCTTTCCAAAAGTTTAATTTTAAAAAATATTTTAGCACTCCTATTTATCTTGTGATCACGGCAATCATTACCTTCAATCCATTATCGTTCTTGATGATAACCTGCGGATTGCTGAAATACTGTGTATAAATGAATTCCTTATCGATTTCTACTTCAGAAAATACAGATGTCTCGATAAAAAAAGTTTGACGGACAAAACAAGATTTGACCGAACAGATTGATACAGACTTTCAATCTGTTCCAACCATTCTCCTATTTTAATCCTCAAGTCCCACAAAACGTGCGATAGTTGCGATCTCCTCCCATTGGCACTTCCGATTCGTAATCATATCCTTTTTCGCGAAGATAAGGAGATTTACCTCTTTCTATCAGCTGATCGGCAACACTTGTGAGTCCCTGGTTTGCATTTGTCAGTGCACTTTCGACTAAATGATTCCTGGGAACGAAACTAGGATTTGTCTTTTGCATTAAAAAGGTCGCATCTTCTTCTCGGATTCCCTTCTTCTTTTTTTCTTCCTGCCAAGTGTTTACCCAGTCATTCCAACGAATATCATTGTAAATCGATTCCTTGGGTGCATAAACACCTTCCAATACAAGAAAGGTATTGGTGAAATCTGCTTCGGTGTCTTGCATCCACTGATAAAGGCTTTGTAAAAGTGGTAAATCTTTCTCTGTTAGGTGAGGAATTCCGATTTTTTCACCCAACATACGGATATAACGTTCCTGAAACCATGTTTCCAATTCAGACATTTTTGCTTTTGCCAATGTAATGGCTGTCTCTTGGTTTTTGTCAATGAGTGGGAGAAGTGAATTGGCCAAACAAGCAAGATTCCACTGGGCAATCCCCACTTGGTTTGCGTATGCGTAACGTCCATTCACATCGATGGAACTAAACACTCGTTTGGCAGAATATCCATTCATAAAGGCACATGGACCGTAGTCGATCGTCTCACCTGCGATACTCATGTTATCCGTATTCATCACACCATGGATAAATCCCACTCGCATCCAGTTTATGACGAGATCCACTTGTCTCTTCATTACGAATTCTAAAAAACTTAAAGCCGGGTTGTTTTGTTTCAAGACTTCGGGAGCATGTCTTTCGGCCGTATAACGAAACAAAGCCTCCAATTCATTGAGTGATAAAGTTTGGTAAGCATATTCAAACGTTCCAACACGAATATGACTTTTTGCCACTCGGGTAAGAACTGCACCTTCCTGGGTTTCTTCCCGTAAGACAGGTTCACCAGTGGTGACGACTGCCAAACTTCGAGTCGTTGGAATTTGTAATCCCGCCATTGCTTCACTCATGATGTATTCCCGAGACATGGCACTCACGGTTGCACGGCCATCTCCATTTCGCGAATAGCGTGTTCTTCCTGAACCTTTCCATTGGAAATCAAAACGTTCCCCACTTCGATTTTGGATCTCTCCCATCACTATGGCTCTTCCATCACCTAATATGGTAAAGTGTCCGAACTGATGACCCGCATACGCTTCTGCAAACGGTTGCAGGCCTTCCGGTAAACGAGATCCAGAAAAAAATTGTGCAAGTGCCTCTTCTTCCTTTGACCAATCCGCCAATTGAAACTCAAGTGCCAACTCCTCATTCCAGAATAAAACTTTGGGGGAAGCAACTGGTGTTGGTTTTGTGTATTGGAAAAATGACTCTGGTAAAGATGTATAAGTTTTCTCTATGTTTGGATAGGGAGGAAAGGAAATAGAAGGCATATGCTTTAGACTTTTTTTATGTTCCATTGTGATTCCCAATTTTATCAAAATCTTGCGTATGAAACATGTTCTTTCTCCTAGGAAATTTCAGATTTTATTTTGAACATTTACCGTCATCGATTGTTATAAAGAGTCGAAAGGATAAGATTCATGAATTTAACAAATCAGTTTCGAACAACTCGTTTTCCATTTGGATTTTCAGACATTTTGGTTGTAATACTCATTCCCTGTTTGTTTATGATTTCTTGTATCAACATTGGTGAGAAAACTAACAATCCTTCCGATTCTCAAAATATTTCCTTACTTGCCACTGGTTTACTGCTCCAAGGACTGCTGTATCTGCAGGTGTCGTAAACTTAAGTTTAGATTTGTATTTACCTGAGAATACATCCACCAATCGTCCCGCGATGATTTTGATTCATGGAGGAGGATTTTCCACTGGATCGAAAGAAGACACTAACATAGTTGCTATGGCAAATTATTTTGCGAGTCGAGGATGGGTTTGTATTTCCATCAACTATCGACTCATCTCGGCTTATGGATCTCTTGCCACTTCATGGGGGAATTATGTTTTGAATCATCCGACACTGACTCCAGCAGAAAAACAACAGAGTTACGCCATGTATCCAGCTGCTCGCGATGCAAAAGCGGCTGTTCGTTGGTTGTATGCAAATGCTTCTATTTATGGTATTAACACGAACTATGTGACTGCGTTAGGAGGATCTGCTGGATCCTTCTTAGCGAATATGCTTGGAATCACTAACCCAAGTGATTTTCGAGATGAGAGCTTAATTACTACAGATTCCACACTGAGTTCTACTAATCTTTCCGCTGGTTCCACAGACCACACCATCATCGACCATTGGGGTGGGATCAATCATATGACCTATTTGCAAGCCATCACTGGTCAATCTAGATTTGATGCCAACGATCCTCCAATTAGCATTGTGCACGGATCTGCTGATTTGGATGTTCCGATCACCCAAGCAGAAGCTCTGCGTGATGCTTATATAAGTTCTGGTGCCCCTTACGAATACAATCGATTGGAAGGAGCCGGTCACAGTGCTTGGTCAGCCACCATCAATGGAAAATCATTATCTGAAAATGCGTTTCAATTCATTGTAACGCAACAAAAACTAACAGTGGAATGAATGGGTATAGGTCAATGTTTTGGAGGAACCACTCCAATCGTTTGGTCGGAAAATTTGCGCATTGATATTTGAGGAAGGATTTTGAAAGAAGGAAATCTACACCTAACAGGGATTCTCCTGTTAGGATTGTTTTAGAGTGAATTACTCGCCAAAACTTTTTGAAAATTCAAAGGTAAGGTTGAGAGCAGTTAAATCAAACTTTTGTGTTTGAGCACCATTCCAAAGTGCATAACTGACTGAGTTAGCTGCACTAAAACCAGATCCAATCGAAAGTGGATTACTAGACCTTACTAACATTCTTTCTCTGGAATATCCCCATTTTGTGGCAAACCAAGAAGAAAAACGGAAAACAAAGTCAAGGTTTTGTTTGGTTCCCGTGTATGTTACATCAGCACTTTCAAAAATAGCACCACCTGCACTTGCTCCACCGCCAGCGGCAAGAAAAATAGTAGGTCGCGATTCTGATCCTTTTAACATATAGAACTGTTGCCCTAAATGGATCTCAAACCAACGAAGTGGTTTGAATTCTAAGTGAACTCCAGGAACAAATCCTTTTGCCGACATCTCTGCATCTCTTGGGGAAATAGCGTAAATGAAGTTATTTCCGACAAGCGACTGAGAGAAAGGATTGGTTTTTGTTAACTGGTCAACAGTTGTATAACGCAAACTTGCACCCACATTGAAGTTAGGTGTTAATGGATGAAAGTAAGCAAAACCAACACTATTCTGTTTCTCTGAAAACTTAGTTCTGTAAACATCATCACTGGCAGGTTTTCCAACATTCACAAGATTTCTGGTTTCATAGAAAAATCGGAACTTGTCTTGGTTACGATACTCTAGTTCACGTCCAGAAGACGTTGCATCAAATTTTGGAATCTGTTGAGAAAACGAATACAAATCAAATCCAGAGATTGGAGTATTCCTAACCGCATAACCAGAAATGTCTTCGTTTCTTGTGTAATCCTTCTCCGGAATGTAAAGAGTACCAAATCCATCGGTTAGTCTTAAAAACACTCTATGTTTATCAGGTTGTTTTACTTCTGGCAATTCATGTGTTGAATCATAATCCTTGGCAAAAAGATTCCCAAAGGAAAGAAACAACGTCACCAAAGTGAGGATAATTTTGTTATGGGACACGGACTATTCCCCCCAAACAATCACACATTCGCGATAAAAAAGTCCGAATGGTAAAATCGTTAAAGACTCTCTATCCACAACGGCAATTTTTTTGATGCCTGCGTGTTGTGCACCTTCTTCAATTGAGTTTCCTGCTCCATAAAAGAAAAAGTTGATTACCAAACCTGAAAAACTGCAAGACTTACCAGACTTTTCCACCTTTGCAGAAGTTACCATATTTCCAGTTGCATCCCCATTGAGATGTTGGGTTGTTTTGGTAAAAAAGTAACCAGGGATTGGAGTGGTTACACAATTTGTGAATAGCGTTAAACTAAAAATTGAAAGTAAAAGGTATTTCATGATTATTCTCCAGATACGATGGTACAATAGTTACGGAATAAACCCGTAAGAATAGAAAGAGTAGAGTGGTCGATTGTTGCAATTTTGCTGATCCCGTTTTTGTTGGCAACAGAACCTGCTCCTGCATCACCAACGCTAAAGAGATAAAGAACTGTCCACATACATCCTTTTCCTTCTTTTGAAACCTTCACATTGTTTTCAGCGTTGAAAGTTCCTGCAAATTTTGTAGAAGTATATAGACCACCATGTGTTGGTCCAATTGCACAATTTGCGAATAAAAATACTGATAAAAGAGAGATAAAAACTAATTTCATTTTCATAAGGTACTCCGATTACGATCCTTTTACAACTGTACAAACTCGGTGGTAAACATGACCCGCAAGGATTCCAAGTTGCTCATAATCTACGTAGGCAACTTTTGTAATGTTTCCAGCTTTTTTAGCAGATTCGATGGATGAATCACCAAACGCAAAAAGATAAAGGATTGAATGGCTACAACCTTTTCCTTCAGAAGTTCCTTCCGCATTGAGTCCAAGAGGACCTGGAACAGCCGTTTTGTGGAAGAAAAATCCACCTTTTGCAGCTACATAAGGGGATGCATACTCCCTGGTAGGGTTTGTATTCGCTCCTGGCGAGTACAGATAGACATACATATTGTTACCTGAACAATTTTGGGTTAATAATAGTAGTGTGAGTGAGATCGCAAAAAAAATGCTCTTTTTCACATGGTTCTCCTAGTGATTTTTGACTGTTTTAATTTTTCTCATGATCATTGTCAATAAAGTTGGTTCCATCAGAATAAAATCATACAATGGAATGGTGATTTTGTAGTGGAAAGGCTGTTAAGTGGCTTTCCTAGCAACAGATCGCTGTTTGTGGGAACCTAACAAATGTCTCGTCCTCTTTATTTTATTGCATGAAAGTCGTTTTTTTTGGAAAAAATTATATTTTTTTCCAAGTTTCGGGGCGCACATTTCCGGCTATCCGCTCCAATCTTTGCATCGCAAAGGATTTCCGCTTCTATCCGGGGTGCAGTGAAAATTGATTTTCATTCGTGAGTTCATTTCACAAGCTAGAGTTCTATGAATTCACCGTTTTTGGTTCCATTTTGCCTCCTACTACTCTGTTTTTTTTCCTGCTTGAGTTTGCCAAAAAAAGAAAATCCAGTCATCAACGCCTGCGATTTACGTTTTACGATCCAAAAACCTGGACCCAACTCAAATGCCCCCACCAAACTGATCTTCCGTGATCCTCGCATCCAAGTGAGCCAAATCATTTACGATGATTTATCTTCTGTATCGGAAGACTGGATCCAAGCCAAAAAAAATGGAAAATTCGGATTCATTGATCTCAAAGAAAACGTAGTGATGGACTTCGAGTTTTCTTTTATTGGTGATTTCCATGATGGTTATGCAGTGTTTCGGGAAGGTGAGGATCGAAAAGGTCCCAGGGGGTTTCTCAACAAAAAAGGTGATTTGTTAGGTGGAAAGTATTATGATATGACCTATAACTTTCAAAATGGATATGGTGCCGTGGAACTCAATCGAAAGTATGGTCTCATCGATCGAACTGGCAAAATTGTAGTCCCAATCCAATATGATTTAATCACAGGAATCCATAATGGATGGGCAGTTTTCAAACGAGAAGAACACCAAGGCCTTGTGAATGCGCAAGGAATCGAAAAAAAGTTTGTTCATGACAAATACGATTTACGCGGTTATTTTTACGCAGGAACAATTGTGTTTAAACATTATCAAAAATCTGGAATTATGGATTCTAATTTCAATGTCATCATACCACCTATCTACGATTATCTGGGAAATTTTCAAGAAGGCCTGGTTCGTTTTGAACTTGGAGACAAATGGGGATTTTTAGACCAAAAAGGAAAAGTTGTCATTGAAGCCAAATTTGATTCCGAATACGACTTTGAGGAAGGATATGCAACTGTTGAAATTGAAAAAAAATCTGGAATCATCAATCAAAAGGGAGAATATTTAATCGAACCAAAATATGAATCCATTTCCAACTTTGAGAACGGCCTTGCCGTTGTACAAGAAGATGGCAAAAAAGGATTTATCAATCGAAACGGGGAATGGGTTGTGCCACCTGTTTTTCAATCTTTAACTCGTTTCAGGGAAGGTGTTTTCACTTTTGCTTTAGATGGAAAATGGGGATTTGTCAATTTACGAGGATGCCAAAACAAATGAAAACGATCTATTTGATGATCACTATGAGTGTTATTGCCACTGTACTTTATGCCAGTCCTACAAAAACAGTAGAGTTTAAATCCCTTGGGTTATCGATTGAAAAACCTGATTCTTGGGAAGAAGTGACAAACGATGAGTTTAGTGATAATAAAAATCGACTCCAACTCAAAACAAAAACTTTTACGAAGATATTACACGAAAACAAAGAACTACCGTTGTATTCGATGCGCAAAGGAAACCCCGAAACTGACGAATATTTGACGATGATCAATATCAAAGCGCAATCATCCGATTTAGAATTTAACAATATACCTTATGATCTTCGTATCCTCCTCTCTCGAATGTCCTATGTCTTAAAAAAATTCGAATATATATTGGAACCAAAAGTAGTAAGAATCAACGGAAATTTGGCTGGATATGCAGTTTTCACCTATAAACTATTAGACGAAGACAATCAGGAATTCCAAGTAGTTTCAGCGATTTGGATTTTCCCACGTAAGGATTTCTTTTACTTAGTTGGTTCCAGTTTTGTTTCAGAAGATTTTGAACCAACCTTAAACGAAATCAAACAAATTGTTTCGACATTAAAAATTACAAAATAGGAAACATAGGAACTAGATTTATGAACCCAATTGTCTCCATGTATTTTTTGTATACTCTTGCGATTGTCACCTCGATTCTCCTCGTGGCAGTTTCGATGTTGCATATCTATTGGGGACTGGGAGGTTTGTGGCCAGGCAAAACCAAACAAGACTTAATCGATAGAGTATTTGGGAAAGGAACCCAGTTTCCATCGACCTTTAGTTGTTTTTTTGTCGCAACAGGATTATTTTTATTTTCAGCATTGCCTTGGATTTGGATGTTACGGTTTAGTTTAGAACTCGACCACCAAACATTGATTTTGCTGCCCTATCTATTGTATTTTGTTTCAGGGATCTTTTTCCTCCGAGGGGTCTTGGGATATTTACCCTTCATCACCAAACATTGGAAACCAATTTTTGTTAAGAATACCAAACGTATTTACAACCCACTTTGTATCTTTCTCGGAATCACGTTTTTGGTGATGATGATTGGATGGTAAGGGATTGGTGTTAGGTGAAATTCAATACAAAGAGAGAAGATGGAATCAATGAGAAGTGATCGATCTTTACAAATCGAACACTTCTCTTCTACTAAGAAATGTTGTAAGAGACTTAGTTCTTTCTCATACAATACGTCAATGCAACGTTTTTCGGACGAGTTTCATTGGCGATTCTTGGGGTTCCATTAATTCCGTCGGTTTTGATTGTACTTGCAGATCCAGCTTGAATTGCTGTGTATCCAATCGCAGGAGAATCACGTGTAACAATGATTCCACCCATAACCCCAGAATATGAAGCATAGTTAGAATGAAGATCATGAAAGTGACCTTGAAATGCATCGTCTTGATCATCACCGATGGCACGAATTCCATCAGGATCACGCAAAGTGCTACCGCTATTGTCAATCCCTCTCACAAAAGCACCGCGTAAATTTGGTGTTCCATTCGTTCCATCAGCTGGAGCCCAACCTTCTGGACAATTGTTCAAATAAAATGCAACGACTGCTCCTTCGGGAGCTGCGATCATAAAGTTTTGATTGAGTCTTGCAGAACTGATCACTTCTCCTGGAGCAAATAGATTCATCGCTGCTGCTGCCGCAACCAAACTGGTTGTAAAAAAACCTAAAGTGATTCCTACACCTTTATAAAATCCACTTTTTAAATATTCTTTAATATTACCTTTCATATCATTTTTCCTCTTATGTTTTCTCAAAATTTTTTCAATTGAATATGCATGTAGAATCAAATGTTCCTACATCATATTGACATAGCACACCAAATCCCTTCACCAAAATGTTGTATGTGGAAGTGAATCCACCTAAACTCACTGAGATTGTTCCCGTTCGATCGGTTGGATAATACAAGGCAGTAAATTTTCCAAAATCCGAAAATGGATCCGCGAAAGAACCGATCACTCCATCCGAGGCAAATGTTGGATGAACAAATATGAAGTTGTTAAATGAATCATATCCGACAGCATCAAGTGCAGTGGTAGATCCAGCTGTGACCTCAAAAGGATTTGGTAATTCTGCTGAATTGTATAAAATCAACATTCGAACCATCACTCCTGGATATACATTGATCGGCATGGATAGATTCAAATTTCCATAACTTGCCTGAATGTAAGAACCACCAATGATTTGAGCCGTATAACGTGCACTAAGCCAAGTTGGTCTCGAGGTAATACCTTTTCCACCTGCAAACGTCATAGTTTCCGCTGGCACTGGATAATAGGTTGCAGACGAATTTCCTTTTACCTGTACAGTTAGGTCTCGTGAAAAACCAGCAGTCATACGTGTGATCGTTGTTTGAAACCGAATTGGTGATGCAGCATCTCTTATATCGCCATTGATTGTATCGAATGCCGTTGGAGCAGTTGCCGGCCTTGTCACTCGAGCATTTAACGAATCATAAACTTCGATGTAGTATTCCAATCCTGCTGCTACGATATCGGTTGCTGGAATTTTCGCTTGGTAAAATTGATTGGTTCCATCGTTTTCATCTGGTAACATGTTAATGCTTTTGAAAATCGAACCACTACCTTGTGTTCGATAATAAAACCTAGCTGTTACAATCGCCGACGCATCCCAATCCGTAATCGTCGTTCTTACAACTGCGGGAAGACCTTCAATTAACCTACCAGGAAAAAACGTTGCACCACCAATTGTGGGAGGGTTATTTCCCAAAACTAAATTTTGAGCTGTCAAAATATAATTGGAGAAATGATAGATTGATGTAGTTACACAATGGTTTACTAAATCAACATCACCACCATAACTGATATATTTTTTTGTATTGGGATCATAGTGTTGGATCTGTAAAGAATCCTCACGTTTGCCTTGCAAAAATTCAGGTCTTGCATCATAACAAATTTTCATTTGAACTGGTTTGTTAAATTGCAAATGTTCTGGACCAAACTGATAAGCCACCTGGATTGGAACAACTGAATCGTTTGCGGGAGGCAAGGAAGTTTCAGAATACGTTATGACCGTTTCTTCGTCTAACGCACCTAGTGGTATCGTCAAACTCATAGTTGGTGCTTGGATCACTGTTCCTGTTTCAGGTTTTACTGAAACTGAGTTGGAAGCAAAAAATGAACCAAACACAAACATCTTATCTAAATTAGTTACCCCACTTTCACTTTTGCACATGGATATGTTACAAAACGAAAAAGCAAAGATAACAAACATTACTTTGCGCATATTTTTTACCTTTAGTTTTCAAATCAATAATCATACATAAAGATGACTTTAGCGTATGATAGTGTCGCCAAATGTCAGAAATGCGAATTGCTTAGTCAACTTTTTTTTCAACTAACAATAAATTTACAAAAGTAGAACCATATCCATTTCCCAACTTTAGTCCGTTAATGCAACTGAACTGCAGAACAATCGTTCAAAAATGATCCTATTCCCTAAATCACCTAATATCGTATTGGCGATCAAACTGTCCGAATTTCGCAAATTGACTTACTCCTACTCCAAAATGTACTTTCAAGATCTGACTTACTTTTTAAAAAAAGACGAATGAGAAAAGTTATCTTTGGGATCAATACAAGTGCCGATGGATTTTATGGTCATACAGGCATGGTAGTGGACGATGTGTTACATCAATATTTCACTGATTTATTAAAAACTGCAGACCAAATTCTTTATGGTAGAACAACATATGAATTGATGGTTCCGTTTTGGCCGGAAGTGGCAAAAAACAAATCCATGTCAAAGGTTAGCAATGAATTTGCGGAGGTGTTTACTGGTATGGAGAAAATATTATTTTCTCGCACCATCACCAAGGTAGATGACCCAAATACAACTGTCGCCAATCTTCCCTTAGTCGAAACTGTTTCTAAATTAAAAAAACAAGTAGGAAGAGATATTTGTATCGGTAGTTTGAGTATTGCTGCCCAACTTTCTCAGGTTGGACTCATCGATGAGTATCGGTTTGTCATCCATCCAGTCCTTGTCGGAAGTGGCCCACGACTATTTGGTGAACATTCGTTAACGAATTCTCTTTTTTTGGATTTACTCGATTCTAAAACTTTCCCTTCGGGAACAATAGCCCTTCATTACCAAACACGCAGGTAAATGCCAATGCAACCAACGGAAGAACACATTCAAAAATTAGCTACGATGAAATTCGGATCTGTGTATCCTTTGTATTTGTCCAAAGTAGAAAAAAAAGGAAAAACGAAGGCGGAATTGAACCAAGTGATCACTTGGCTTACTTCCTTCGATGAACAAACAATTGATAGATTAATCAAAGAGAATGTATCCTTTGAAGTTTTTTTCGCCAAAGCAAAGCTAAATGAAAATGCAAAACTCATCAAAGGACTAATCTGTGGCTACCGAGTGGAAGAAATTCAAAATCCAATCGCCAAAAAAGTTCGTTATTTAGATAAACTTGTGGATGAACTTGCAAAAGGTAAGTCCATGGAAAAAATATTAAGAAAACCAGAAACAAAGCAGAAGCAAATCAAGTGAATCCATCCACAAAACTTTTAAAGAAAACAATCCTACCGTTCTTATTTCTTTTCTTTCCTTATTCTATTTTTGCAGAAACAAAAACTCTCAAAGATTATGAACCTATATTACGAAACGCAATCACACAGTTTGAAATCGTATACAAATCTTCCACAAAAAAACATGATTTAGTAGAGCAAAAAGTTAATTTCATGATGAACCAAGTCGTTAAAGGAGAAGTCACTTTTTTAATCGATGTAGAAGCAAATCAAGATTTGTCCGCTATGGGATTTGTTGATTTTTATAATGAAAAACGAAAACCAGCAATCGTTGTGGGTACATATTTTTTAGACCAATATGAAAAAAACCCAAGTATCTTTTACTCTGCACTTGTTCACGAATTCACTCATGCGTATGATTTTTTCAATAGTCAAAGTTATTTTATATTTTATAAGAACAATCGAATTGTAAAAGCCTTATTTGAAGCAGATGCTTATGCTGTAGAATCTTTATTCATTCAAAATTATCTTGTAACACAAAAAATCAAATTAACAAAATTTGAAACTTTCCTTTTAGAAGATTTAGAAAAGAGAGCTTTAACCAAGATTATATTAGTGAATCAAATGGCAAGTTTGCCTCTACTCCATACTTTTTTAGAAATCCGTGACTCTAAAGATGCAGTTCATGTTAAAGTAGATTCTTTAAATACAATTGGTCAGAATTTATTAACAAAAGTA
>NZ_RQGG01000009.1 GCF_004769665.1 Leptospira kemamanensis | reverse complement strand
CTCTAGGATTCAAAACTCCAAACGAAGTCTTTTGGTGTGCCAATTAAATCGTTGCACTTAATTGTTGAATCCGCTAGATTTGTATGCAATGTTCATTTTGATTTTTATTTATGTTCATACTATCAAAAAAGAACAAGCTACCATAATCCAACATGAGTCTCAAATGGAAATGGATTTAAAGCTAAAATCAAAACTACTCACTGAGATTCACCATCGTGTTAATAATAATTTGCAAATTATTTCAGGGCTTATGTCTTTGCAAATTGAATCGGAAAATGATGAAAAACTAACTACATCATTGAATTTAACTCAAAATCGAATCAATGCAATTGCTTCAGTTCACAAAATCATTTATGGATCCCCCAATCTTCTTTTTGTAAATTTAAACCAAATCTTTAATTCAATTTTGTTCAATTTAAAACTAATTTATTTGAAAGAGAATCCGAATATCGAACTACGTGAGCTGATTGAAGAAGGACTGGAAATGGATTTAGACCGAGCCATCCCTATCGGACTCATTTTAAATGAATTGGTTTCTAATTCCTTTCGCCATGCTTTTACAAAAGAAGGTAAAGGTATGATTGAAGTGAGTTTAGGTAAATTAGGTGAGGAATTTGTTTTAGTGGTAAAAGACAATGGACTTGGACTTGAAAGGGAATGGAGTGAATCAAAAGGTATAGGGATAATGCTTGTTAAAAATTTAGTGAAACAATTGAAAGGAAAAATTTCATTTGATGGTGAGAAGGGAACATATGTAGAAATTAAATTCCCATTAGTCAATGTGAATCCTATTCAAATTTGATGATAATGTTAGTATTTCATTGAGATCTTTGACCTGATAGGTGGCCTCTTTTTGATAAGGAAAATTTCCACTTGGATCGATATAAATAGTTTCGACTCCTGCTCGTTTTCCTGCTAAAAGATCATAAAGATAATCACCCACCATCACCGTTTGGTTAGGTGTGGCATTCCATTCTTGCATTAAATACAAAATACCGTCTGGTTCTGGTTTGGGTAATACCCTATCTCGGCAAATGATGTGTTTTTCATGGAAGTATGTATGGATTCCAGCTGCCTTTAAAGTTTCGATGGAATTGGAAAAACTATTCCGAGTGAGAATTCCCATATGGTGCCCATTGTCTTTCAAGTGAGTGAGTAGATTTGCGGAACCAACCATCGGTTGGGCTTGTTTGGCGATTTTGAATTCTATTTCATTGAGTTGAATCTGTTTTTCTTTTTTTTCCACTTCTGGTAATTCAGATAAGGATGTGAGGATGTCTTTCTCCAATGAAATTCCCAATTCTTCTTTGATGGCTAAAAAATCATGTTTGGCAACTGTCAGTGTGCCATCCATATCAAATATCCAAAATTTTTTGTTCGATAATAACTTCATTGTGAATAAAACTCCAAATCTTGTTTGGTGTTTATGTTACGAAAGAATTTCTCTTCTTCTTTAGGAAGTGAAATATATTCAGGTTGTGGGCTAATTGATCGGATTTTCTTTTGAAGAGAAAACTCAAGTTTCGTTTTTGAATGGATTTCTGATTCCCAATTTTCTAATGTTTGGCGGTGGTAAATCCCACAAAGAGGTTCAAGTCCCGAGTTTGATTGGTAAAAGATTCCCGAACCATTTGGATTTTTTTGGTAGAGATTGATGAGCCGTTGAATTGTTTTTAATTTTACGAAAGGAATATCGATGGGAAATACAAAGATTGCCTGATAATTTGGCTCTGTCTGTTTGAAAAGAAAATGGGAAGACAATAATCCGATTAGTGGTCCTTGTATGGGGAAATTTTGATCGATGCAGATTCTTTCTTTGGAGAATAGGGATGTATACTCACTCACTTGGTCCGAACGAATTGATATATACAGGTCTTTACTAAATACATTTAATTTTTGAATGAGTTTTTTTAGAAAATTGGATCTATGCCCGATCGGTAAAAATGCTTTTTCTTCTCCCATGCGGACACTTCGTCCTCCAGAAAGAAGTAAAAAAATGAGGTCAGTGTTCATGTGACTCATGAACACAACCTTTTGACCACTCGGAACTACCATCGATATAATATTCCTTTTTCCAAATGGGCACTTCGTGTTTGACTCGGTCTATAATGTAACGATTTGCTTTGTATGCTTCATCTCTGTGCATAGAACCTGTAGAAACGATCACAGCAATTTCCCCGACATCTAATCGTCCTAACCGATGGATACAATTTGCATATTCAAGTTGCCATTTCTTTTGGGAGTCGAGAATGATATCTTGGATCATTTGGTCAGCTAATACTGAGTAAGCTTCGTATTCCAAATGAGTTACTGTTTTTCCTTCATTGGTATCTCTGACAATACCCGTAAATAAAACATAACCTCCCATTTTGGGTAAGGAAGGTAGAAGCATGGGAATTTCAATTTTGTTTTCTGTGATATGATCCATGGATTATTTGTTAACCGCCACTTGATGGAGGTAAAATTGCTAGTACCGCATTGTTTGGTATAAGATCAGAATCTTTGGATATCCTTTGGTTAATAGAAACTCGACTGACATTTAAAATTTTTGTGGCATTTGGATTCTCTTTACATAAAAGCTCTTTTAATGTTGTAACAGTTGTATTTGCTTCGATTTCCTTTTCTTGTTTACTAGGAAAAAAATCTTTGAGTGCTGCAAAAAATAAAATTTCAACTTTCATTTAACCTCCTATATACTTCATTGATAATTCGGAACCTGTGAATTCCTTTTTTTTTGTTAACATTGCTTGTTCTAATGTAAATTGTATTTCGTCATCAGTTTCCGGTAAGGCAAAAGAAGTTTCATCACTGAGGCAACCGTAAATTCTTCCTTGGCTATCCATGCGCAATCGATTACAACTAGAACAAAATGGTTCTGTGTGATTGGCGATCATACCAAAGATAAAACCTTCATTTGTAATAAAGTACTGAGCCGTCGAATCTTCTGGAGTAGGATAATTACGGACTTGGTATATAGATTTGATTTGTTCTTGGATTTCTTCTGCAGAATAAAAGTAGATAGGATGTTCCTTGTGTAATGGCCCCATTTTCATAAACTCTAAAAATCGAATTGGAATATTGCGTTCCCCACTCCAAGTCAGTAAATCTAACACTTCGCGATCATTAAAACCTCGCAAAACGGTTGTATTGATTTTAACATTGAAACCTAGACGTTTTGCTGATTCAATTTGATTCAAAACATGGGAAACTGAGATATTTCGATCACTTAGCCTTTCAAATGCAGATTGTGAAATGCTATCTAACGAAAAATTAATTCTTGTTAGTCCTGCTGCCAACATATCCTCCAAAAGTCCTGTTTTAAAATTACCATTTGATGTGAGGGCTATTTCTTGGATGGAATTTTGTTTTACGATTTGGATTAATTGGATTAAATCTTTATGAAGAGTGGGCTCGCCGCCTGTTAAATGAACTTCTTTGATTTTGATATGAGCGATTAGGAGTTTTAAATTTCTTTGTAAAAGATCTGGGCTTAACATTTGATAATGTTTGGCGGAAGAATTTTCTTTTTCTTTCGGTGCACAGTAAACACATGCAAAATTGCAGTGGGATAGGATACTAATTCTTAAAACTTCAAATTTTCGAGTATCCACTGTCATCGTTATAAACGATTTTATAGAAGAATTCTACAATGGAAACTAAAATTGATTTTTTTCTGATGATCCGGAGTAAAAATTGGTAAATAGATTCAGTTCGTTTTGAATCTATTGAGATACAATCAATATCATGAATATAGATAAGAATAAATTTTTTCTGAGGCAAACTTTGATTCCCGAAATTGGGGGACTGGGGCAAAAAAAATGGGAAGATGCCTCTGTTTTAATCATTGGATTGGGTGGGCTTGGTTGTCCCTCTGCGTTACAATTGGCGCTTGCGGGAATTGGAAAAATTGGCCTTGTTGATTTTGATATTGTTGAAGTTTCCAATTTACACCGACAAACTTTGTTTACATGGAATCATATTGGTCGAAAAAAAATTGAAGTCGTTTCGGAAGTTTTAATAGAGCATGCCCCTTGGATAAAAATTGAGACCTATTCTGAGTTTATCAATTCTTATACGAACTCATCAATGATTCAATCCTGGGATATCGTCTTGGATTGTACGGATACCATTTCTTCTAAATATGCGATTAACGATTTCTGTTTGGAAAAAGGAATTCCCTTAGTCACTGCATCTGTTTATCGAACAAGTGCCCAATTTGCCATTTTTTCAGGAAAAGGAAATCCGTGTTATCGTTGTTTGTTTCCCAATTTAAATCAAGGAGATACATTGAGTTGCAATGAAGGTGGGGTTTTAGGGGTTCAAACAACTCTAGCTGGAAATTACCAAGCCTCTTTAGTTTTGCAGTATTTATTAAATCCGAATCAAATCGAATTCGATACAGTTTATTTTATGGAATGGAATCCAATTTCCCTATACCAATCCAAGCTTCAGGAAGACCCGGATTGTATTTGCCAAAAGAAACCAAATCAAACCCAAGATGCTAAAGTAAAAAAACATGAAATTGACTATGAGGAATGGATCAAACTGAAAAAAGATGGGGCTACAGTTCTTTTAGATGTGAGAGAAATGGAAGAGGTATTGGAAAATCCAATTGCCAATGTGATTCATTTTCCTTTGTCCGAATTGAGAAATGGTAAAAAACCTAACTTACATGTGGACCAAACTATTGTTTGTATTTGTGAGTCAGGTGTACGTTCTCTTGAAGCTCTTACATTTTTAAACCATTTTCCGAAACGGTATTCCATGTTAGGTGGAAGAAAGTTGTTCGTACATAGATTAACGGAAGAGTAAACCAATCAAACTTTTATTTTGTTGATTTTCACTTGGATTCCACTGAATGCAGCGTTTCCAGAAAATTCATCCAGAGTTTGGTCATCAGTCAGATCATTGATACTCACTCCAGAAAATTGTGATGCTACCTTTTGTTTTGTGCCAGATCGGTTGTGTCCAAATCCGTGAGGAATACTCACGACACCTTTCATCAATTCCTCTGTTATTTCGACTGGGATTTTTAACTCTCCGACTTTCGAAGTGACAAGGACTTCTTCGTCATTTTGAATTCCTAAATTGTTTGCATCTTCGGGATGGATCATCATCGTACATCTTGGTTTTCCGGTCATCAGTTTTGGTAAGTTATGCATCCATGAATTATTATTTCGCAAATGCCTTCTTCCAATGAGCAAAAATGGAAATAAGGATTGATTGGCATCTAAATGTTCCCGGAATTTTGATTTGAGTCTAGGGATATCTTTTTCTAAGAGTTTAGGATATAGTTGGATCATTTTGTTTTCAGTATAAAGCCTTTCTGGGAAAGATTTTTTTAAAGGTCCCAAATCAAATCCATGAGGACTATTTTTCAGAAGATCTAAACTCATTTGAATTTCTGGATTTTGTTTGGTTCCATATGGTCCAGATTTTAAGGCATGATCGATGATACTGGCAGGTGTTAGTTTAGTTTTAATCAATTCTTTCGGCATTTCTTTTTTAGATCGAACGAGTTCCATCCGTTTGGTCAAATCGAAGAATATTTCCCAGTCATGTAACATCCCGTCTACAGGCGAAAAAAGAGGTTGGTTGTATCGGGTCGTGTTTCTCACGGCAAATACATTAAAGATCAAATCATAATGATCATGTTCTAAAGTAGATGTGGGAGGTAAGATATAATGAGCATACTTTGTGGTTTCATTGATATAAAAATCAAAACTAATCATCAAGTCCAGAGATGATAGAGCCTTTTCCAACTTTGATCCATTAGGTGTGGACAATACTGGGTTTCCAGCTGATGTTACAAGAGCTCGAATTTGTCCTTCTCCTTCCGTTAAAATTTCTTCAGCAAGAGCTGAGACAGGTAATTCATCGTTGAACTCTGGTAGTTTACGTACTCTTGATTGGTACGTATTAAAACTACCTGGGGAAGAACGCATCACTGATCCTTCTCCTACCAAATCAACAGCAGGCAAAGTAAACATGGCCCCTCCTTCCTTGTCCAAATTGCCTGTTAAGATGTTGATTGTATTGATAAGCCACTGGCAAAGAGCACCAAATTCTTGGGTTGATACACCAACTCTCCCATAACAAACAGCAGACGATGATTTGGAAAAGTCCAAAGCGATTTGATGTATGGTTTCTTTGGATATACCAGTGATTTTAGAAACTTTTTCAAGGTCAAAATCTTTAACCAAAGTTTGAATGGATTGTATATCTGATTCTTCGATGAGAGGGTTATCTTTGATCAGTTTTTCAGAAAAAAGAACATGTAGTATTGCTAATAGAAAGAATACATCAGTTCCTGGTTTGATAAAAATATGTTCATTTGCATGTTCTGCTGTTTCTGTTTTTCTTGGATCAACTACAACATATTTTCCACCTCGATCTTGGATAGCCTTCAGCCTTTTTTTGACATCGGGTACACTCATCAAACTTCCATTGGAGGCAAATGGATTTCCACCTAGTATCAAAAAATACTGCGTTCGATCAATATCAGGGATGGGGATTAGCAATTGATGACCAAACATTAAATAGGAGAGAAGTTGGTGTGGAAGTTGGTCAACGGAGGTGGCCGAAAAATTGTTTTTGGTTTTGATGCGACTCACAAATCTTTGTCCGTATAACATCGAACCATAATTGTGAACTGTTGGATTTCCATTATAAATCCCAACAGAATCGTTCCCATACTTTGTTTGTATGTTCACAAGTTTTTCTGCGATTTCAGACAGGGCGTCTACCCAAGATAGTTTTTCCCATCCATTTGCAGTTTTTTTAAGAGGGAATTTTAATCGATCAGGATCTTCGTATAAACTTTTTAGTTCAGGGCCTTTCGGACAAATATGTCCTCTACTGAACAAATCGAGAGGGTCACCTTTGAATCCATGGATGGTTTCATTTTTAACTTCGATTTGGAGTCCACACATGGCCTCGCATAAATTACAAGATCGGTAATGTGTTTTTTCCATCGTTCTCTCCTAAGAGAGAAATTGTATAAGTGAAAATTTTGAGAGACAAGTGGAAATTTGCCTCTCAAAGGATTTTTTGAATCGTATTTGCGATCAGTTGGCAGTGGCCAACTCTGGATTTTTTTCTATAGGTGGAACAGTTTGATTCATTTCTTCTCCTACTTCCTTTTCTTCTTCCATAGAAAAACGAACGAGTAAGGCAAAAAAGGCAGAGACTGTCACAAGCACACCTATCAAAAGTAAGGCGTTTTGGTAAGTTAATTCACCTCGGAACAAAAATCCTGCAGAAACTGCACCGACGTTTCCACCTGCACCCACGATGCCTGAGACAGCACCAATTGCTTTTTTGTTTACGAAGGGAACCACAGAGAAGGTCGCTCCTTCAGACATTTGCACAAACAAACTAAACACAATCATCGAAGAAATCGCAAGAACCAAGGAGGTCATTTGCGAGAATAAAATCAAACAGACCCCTTCGCCTGCAAGTGCAGCAGATAACCAAATGACGCGACCACGTAACCCCCATTTGATGCCAAATTTATCTCCAAAAACTCCACCTAGGGTTCTTGCAAATAAATTCATCAATCCAAAAAGACCAGCGATCAGTCCTGCAGTTGCAGGTGTGAGTTTGAATTGATCAACATAGTATAAGGCAGCAATATTATTGATTGTTAATTCAATTCCAAAACAAGCACCGTATGCTAAAAATAACAACCAAACTCTTGAGTCTTTCATCACTAAAAAGAAGTTCGCAAGTGAATTTTTTTTGCCACCCTGGAATGTAGGATAAGTATCTTTGATATCTTTAAAGTTCCCACCTGGTGTATCTTGGGTTCCAAAATAGTAGATGATCCCCATGAGAAAGAGTGCAATCCCAGGGACAACCATAGCAAGTCTCCATGAGACTCCTGTTGTAAATCCAAAGGCAACAAAGAATCCAAAAATAAGTGGCATCACCATTTGTGTCACACCACCACCTAAATTCCCCCAACCTGCCGTCGTAGCGTTTGCTGTCCCTATAATGTTTGGTGCAAACATCACAGAAGTATGATACTGCGTGATCACAAATGAAGCTCCAATTGCACCTATCGCTAAACGAAGTAACAAAAAGGATAGATAACTATCTGCTAGGCCAATACACATAACAGGAATTGATCCAAAGATTAACAAAAAAGTATAAGCGATCCTCGGTCCAATTTTATCACACAGCCAACCTATCAATAAGCGCATAAAGATTGTGATGGCAACAGATGCAATGATGATGTTCCCTATTTGTGCTTTGGTAAGAGATAATTCTTCTCTTACAAAAACCATAAGTGGTGCTATTCCAAACCATCCAAAAAAACATAGAAAAAATGCAATCCAAGTGAGATGGAATGTTCTCATCTGGGGAGTTTTGAAACTAAATAAATCGATTTTGGTTGCTTTCGCATGAGGTGTAATCGTCACGGGAATGATTCTCCTTATGTAGAGAATAATTGCAAAAAGCGTACCAATTCTACTCACTCTTAGGCTGGTAAAACCTACAAAAATAAAGGGTTTTTTGAGCGTTTTCTTAAGGAAAATGTAAAGAAAAGGGAATCAAATTAGAATTGTAGAAAATTCGAATCAATTGTGTACGGAACGTACAATTTGATTAAAAACGATTTACCAAGGTAAAAATTCGATTCCTTCTTCAACATCGATTTGTTTTTTTTCACTCGGGAAAAGAGCGATGCCATCGGAAAAAATTCCTGCTTTGATATCACCACTTCCATTAAATGAAATTGGTTCTAACATTGTTTTTTCTTTTGTATGATATCGTACGGGAAAAAATTCTGTAAGGGAATGTTTTTTCTTTTTTAATTGGGAAAGTGGAAATTTCAGATAGGTTTCTTTTGGCATTGAGAAACAGACTCTTAGGAAAGGGTCTAAAAAAATACGAAGGCAGGTTTGTACACTGAATGGATTTCCTGGTAATCCAAATACAAAGGTGTTATTTTTTTTACCAAACCAAATTGGTTTTCCTGGTTTGATGGCTGTTTTATGAAAGATGGTTTCCACACCTAATTCTTTTAGGATAGAAGGAACCAAGTCTTTTTCTCCCATCGACACTCCACCTGATAAAATTAAAATATCTCCACATAATCCTTGTTTGATCTCTTCTCTCATTTGATTCTCTTCATCTCGAACATGAGAGATATGATTTGGTTTGATTTGATACTTTCTTAAAAATGTCGAAATCGTAAAGGAATTGGAATCTCGAATTTGGTGGGGCAGGGGAGTGACACCTATAGGAACCACTTCATTACCTGTAGAGAGGATATTTACCTTTGGTGCGGGAAATACAAAAACATTAGTTTTTCCTAAGCTCGCAAGTAAGGAAATTTCAGAGAGCCTGAGAGAAGTTCCGATGGGAAGAAGTAAGTCATCTTTTTTTGCATCTTCTCCTTGTTTGGCGATATTTTGCCAAGAGGAAACGGATTCTAAAGAAAACAAAACCATTTTTTTCCCATCTGTTTCGGATAAAAGGGAATCTTCTACTTTAATGACTGCATCAAAACCCTCTGGAACGGGAGCTCCTGTCATAATGCGAATCACTTGTTCTTCTTTTTGTTTGGTGAGTGTAGATCCTGCATGCAGTTCTCTTTCCCAAGGAAATTGTGTGTGTGCAATGAAATCATTCGAAGAGATGGCAAAGCCATCCATAGCAGATCGGTGGAAAGGTGGATAGTCGCGATCCGCTTTTACCTCTTCTGCTAATATGCGACCATAGGATTCCGATAAGGAGATGGATTCAATACCAAATGATTTTCCTTCCTTAGTGATTTGATTGATCGCTTCAGCAAAAGAAATCAATGTCCTTCTCCTATCATCATTTTTTTTGCATGAAAGATAGCAGGTAAAATTGCTGTCATACTTTCCTTGGCACCATTTGTACTCCCTGGAACTGCAATGATGATGGACTTTCCAATATTTCCTGCAATGGATCTGGATAACATAGCAAATGGAGTTCTATCTTGGCCAAAAGATCGCATGACTTCGGCAATGCCTGGTATTTCCTTTTCTAACATCGGTTTGATGGTATCGGTTGTGTTGTCTCTTGGTCCAAGCCCCGTGCCACCCGTAGTGACAATTAAATCAATTTTTTCACTCGTCCATTTTATAATTGTATCTTTGATTTCTGTTGGTTCATCGGGAACAATTTTTGTTTCTAAAACGTCCACTCCCTCTTCTTTAAGAAGTTCGGCGATGACTTTACCTGATCCATCTTCTTTGTTTCCAGCAAAACAAGAATCAGAACAAACTAATATCTTGGCTGTGGAGCCAAATGCAAATTTTGCAATCTGTTTGTCTGTTTTTCCTCCTTTTTTTTCCAACAATCGAACAGAAGATATTTCTAGTGTTTTATCAATCGGTTTTAATAAATCATAGATGACAAGAGCGGCGACAGTCACACCAGTTAATGCTTCCATCTCGATCCCAGTTTTTCCTATTGATTTTGCTTGAGTCAAAATTCGGACTGCATTTTTTTCTTCTATAATTTCAAATTGAATTGAAAATGAATCGATGGTAACAGGATGGCAGTGTGGAATGAGATCTGCTGTTTTTTTTGCACCTAACAGTGCAGAGGCTTTTGCAACTCCAAACAAATCTCCTTTGGGGAGAGTATTGGATTTTATCCGTTCGATGGTTTCTTTTTGACAATAGACAAACCCTTCTGCTTCTGCAAACCGAAGAGTTGTTCTTTTTCCTGTGATATCATTCATTCTTATCCCTTATATCGGAGATAGAATGGAAGCACAGCCATTTTTCAAAAATTTCATCTCTTCATAAAATCGAACAATTTCACCAATCACCAAAATAGCCGGTGATTTGACCTCGTTTTCTAATACGATGGTTTCGATTGTTTCCAAATCGCCAGTAAAAACGCGTTCCGTATCTAAAGTTGCATTTTGAATTACGGCAATTTTAGTTGTTTTTGCATTCCCTGCAGTGATCAATTCCGAGACGATCAAGGGAAGTGAATTTAATCCCATATAAATTACAATTGTTTTGCCTACACAATTTAAATTTTGGAAGGCATCAGAGTTGACTCCGTCTTTTTTGTGACCTGATAAAAACAAAATTTCTCTCGCATAATCTCTATGGGTGAGTGGGAATCCAAGGGAAGAGGCAACACCAGAGGCAGTTGTAATTCCAGCGATGATTTCGCAAGGTATCCCCTCCTGTAAAAGGGATGCATATTCTTCGCCCACGCGACCAAATATGGAAGGATCCCCTCCTTTCAGCCTAACGATTGTATTGTGATTTTGGCTTGCTTCGATGAGTTTATCGTTAATTTCATTTTGTAAACAACTATGAATTCCCAATCGTTTCCCTACATAAACCATTTGGATTCGTTTTCGACAAACTCCAAGGATCCGAGGAGAAACTAAATCATCATAAAAGACAATATCTGCTTTTCTGAGTATCTTTAATGCTTTGATCGTAAGAAGTTCAGGGTCGCCAGGTCCTGCACCCACTAAATAAACCTTACCACTTTGTTTGGATGCCATAGGAAGGTTCATGACACAATTCCAGAAGGTAACAAAAGGGAAGGATCCACTTCTAAATAGACAGATCCATTTTCTACTAAGACTTTATAGAGGTTTACTTTATAGTTTTCATCATTCAAACACTCTCCCGATTGCAGGGAAAAGTTTCGTTTGTGTAGTGGGCATACAACTTTTGGTTCTCCATTTGTGTCACCTAACAAACCTCTGGATAAAACCATGTCTCCTGTGTGAGGGCAAGCATTATCACATGCATACCATTCGTTTTTGGACTCAAAGTAAAAAATTGCAATTTGTTTGTTCCCAATTTTTGCACTGACTCCACCTTCTTTTTCAAAGTCTGAAACTGGGCCAATGAATACTTTTTCTTTTGTATTTTGATTTGTTTGCATCGGATGTATCCTCTTTCTTTAAGTTTTCACTAAATCTTTTTCAACCCAATCGATTGGGCGAATTTGGCCACGTTCTTCAATAAATTGAATGTTAGAATCCGTTTCGTTGCTATTGACGAAGTGTTTGAACTTCTTTTGTTTTTCTGGATCTTCCACAACATCTTTCCATTCACAATGGTATGTGTTTACTAAATGTTTCATTTCTTCGTCTAGCTGTGAGTTGATTCCCAAACGATCATTGATGACTACGTCTTTTAGGTATTCAATTCCACCTTCTAGTTGTTCTAACCAGGTTGATGTTCTCATCAATTTGTCTGCAGTTCGGATATAAAACATCATGTAACGATCGATATATTTGATGCAGGTATCTTCGTCTAAATCTTCTGCAAACAGTATCGCATGTTTTGGATTCACACCACCGTTACCACCGATGTATAAATTCCATCCCTTTTCTGTTGCAATGATTCCAAAATCTTTTCCACGAGCTTCCGCACATTCTCGGATACAACCAGAGACACCACATTTTAGTTTATGAGGTGCACGAATTCCCTTGTATCGTTCTTCTAATTTGATGGCAAAGGAAGTGCTATCTTGTACTCCAAATCGACACCAAGTAGATCCAACACAACTTTTAACAGTTCGCATGGATTTTCCATAAGCATGGCCACTTTCAAAACCATTTTCTACTAAATCTTTCCAGATAGCAGGGAGTTGATCTATTCTTGCACCTAACAAATCGATGCGTTGTCCACCTGTGATTTTACAATATAAATTGTATTTCTTTGCAATGGCTCCAATCACAATCAGTTTGTCAGGTGTGATCTCGCCACCTGGGATTCTCGGAACAACCGAATAGGTTCCCCCTCTTTGGATATTTGCTAAATACTTATCGTTGGTATCTTGGATTTCTCTATGTTTTAAAATTGGTTCATTCCAGATACTCGCCAGAATCGAGGCAACAGCAGGTTTACAAATCTCACAACCATGTCCTTTCCCAACTTCTTTTAAAACATCAGGAAATGTCTTTAAGGACTTTACTTTGATGAGTTGGAACAGTTCTTTTCTGGAAAATTTAAAGTGTTCACAAAGATGTTCGGTAACTACTTTGCCTTGCACTTTTAATTCTGCTTTCAAAATGGAATTTACTTGTGGCAGACATCCACCACAACCACTACCAGCCTTCGAACAATTTTTTAGACTAGCGATATCAAAACATTCTTTTTCACGTATCGCATGTAAGATGTCTCCCTTTGAGACATTATTGCAAGAACAGATTTTTGCTTCATCAGGTAAGGTATCTGCACCAAATAAATTTTCAGAAGATACAGAACCTACAATGAGTGTTTCTGGTTCTTCTGGTAATTCCATTTTATTGAGGTAAAAGGATAATAAGTTTCCGTATGCCTTTGCATCTCCTACAAGAATTCCACCTAATAAATACTTTCCATCAGGAGAGATGACTAACTTTTTATAAACACCACTTCTTGGGTTTTTGAAAACGATAGGAATATGTTCATTTTGTCCTAAGGCATCCCCGAAAGATGCGACTTCAACTCCAATTAACTTAAGTTTAGTGGATAGATCCGAACCAACGTATACTTTTGGTTTACTTCCAGGGCTACAAAGATTGAAGGCAAGAGTTTCTGCCATTTCGTAACCGGGAGCAACAAGTCCATAAATAAAATTTCTGTGTAAAGCAACTTCCCCAATGGCATAAATTCCATACACATTGGTGCCCATCCCATCATCTACTATGATTCCACCCCGTTCTCCGACAGCGATTCCTGCTTCTTTCGCCAGTTCATCTCTTGGACGAATTCCCGCCGATACAACTAACATATCAAAGTCTAAGGTTCCCCCATCCTTGAAAGCGAATCCTTCAATTTTTTTGTCCCCTAAAACTGTTTCCGTTTGTTTGTTCAAATGGATTTCGACACCAATTTCTTCGATTTTGGCTTTTAGAATAGAAGCTCCACCATCATCCAACTGACGTGGCATGAGTCTTGGTGCAAATTCAATGACATGTGTTTCTTTTCCTAAATCGACAAGTGCTTTTGCCGCTTCCAAACCGAGTAATCCACCACCTAACACGGCTGCTTTTTTGATTTTTTTACTGTATTCTAATGTTTCTTCTAAATCTTCAATTGTACGATAAACAAAAACACCTTCTTTGTTAAGTCCTTCCAGTGGTGGAATGAAAGGAGAAGATCCTGTAGCAAAAATCAATTCATCAAATTCTAATTCGGTTCCTAAATTCGTGACTAATTTTCGTTTTACTGTATCAAGTGAAACTGCTGGTTCTGATAATAATAATTTTATTCCATTGGTTCTATACCAATCTGGACTACATAGATAAAGAGAATCCGCAGATCGATTGGCAAAGTATTCAGAGAGATGCACTCGGTCATACGCACGTCTTGGTTCTTCTCCTAGAACTGTGATTTCAAATTTATCTGTCCCACCGAATTCTACTAATTTTTCGCAGAATCTGTGACCAACCATTCCGTTTCCAATGACAACTAACTTCCGTTTGATCATCTTTATACCTAACCCAGGGCAGAAATTAAAGGTACCAATAGGGAACCCTTTGTTTCTATTTATGCACGAAGTGTACCTAAGAAGGGCATCTAGTTCAAAAAAAGGTCTAATTTAGCAAAGATACGTAGGGAATTTACACAAATTGTATGTTTTCTGATGGAATTAGGGTATTCTTATGTAGTTTCTCTCTCCGTTTTCTTCGTAATTCGAACTTTTGGTTTGGTTTCCGATGAAAATGATTTCGTAAAATCGATGTGAATCATGCAAATTGTGTAAGATATGTACAATTTGCATTTCCAGATTTAGAATATTAGGAAACAGGAATGGCGGATTTGATAGACTTTGGCATTTTTCCCATGGGAATAAGCATTTTTATGAAATTTTCAGCATTTGGCATAATAATTGCTAATTTTCCTTTGTGCAAATCAAAGAAACATATCCTTCTACTTGTTCTTATTGCGGCGTTGGCTGCGGTGTGACAGTTGAAAAATTAGGAAATCATGAAATTCGAGTGGAAGGGGATAAAGAACACCCGGCTAACTTAGGTTTGTTATGTTCTAAAGGAAGAAACTTACATTATACTGTGATGGATCGCAGTGATCGCATTCTTTATCCGATGAAACGTTCCGATCGAAAAGAAGATTTAAAACGGATTTCATGGAATCAGGCACTCGATTCCATTAGTGAAAAGTTTAAACAACTGATCAACACGTATGGACCCGATTCCGTTGGTTTTTATGTTTCAGGACAATTGTTAACAGAAGAATATTATATCATCAATAAGTTAATCAAAGGTTTTCTCGGAAGTAATAACATCGATACCAATTCCAGACTTTGTATGAGTTCAGCAGTTGTAGGGTACAAAATGTCCTTAGGTGAAGACAGTGTACCTGTTTCCTATGAAGACATTGAGCTTGCCGATTGTTTTCTCATTGCAGGAGCGAACCCTGCTTGGTGCCATCCTATTCTATTTCGTAGGATTGAAGCACAAAAGAAAAATTTTCCCAATACAAAACTCATAGTTGTAGATCCGAGAAGAACAGACACATGTGAAGACGCAGATCTTCATCTTCAAATTCATCCGGGAACAGATATTTATCTTTTCCATGCCATCGCCAAAATTTTGATCGATCAAAATTGGATAGATCATTCTTTTATTGAGTCACATACAGATGGGTTTAGTGAATTAAAAACATTTCTAGAAAACTTTGATTTAGAGGAAGCAGCAAAAACTTGTGGGATTCCTATCGAAGACATAACACTTGCTGCTCGCTACATACATGAAGCAAAAGGATTTTTGTCCTTATGGGCCATGGGTTTAAACCAAAGTGTGATAGGTGTAAATAAAAATTTAGCATTACTCAATTTATCGCTCATCACAGGGAAAATTGGCAAACCAGGATCAGGTCCTTTTTCTCTTACGGGTCAACCCAATGCCATGGGAGGGAGAGAAGTTGGTGGCCTTTGTAATTTATTACCAGCACATCGTGACTTGAGTAATCCAGAACATCGAAACGAAGTGGAAATGTTTTGGGGAATTTCAGAAGGAAAAATTCAAAGTAAACCTGGTTATACGGCCGTTGAGATGTTTGAAAATCTGAAAACGGGAAAAATGAAAGCAGTTTGGATTGTTTGTACAAATCCTACAACAAGTTTACCCGATGCAAGAACAGTAGAACAAGGGTTACGTGAAGCAGAGCTTGTCGTTGTACAAGATATTTCGATGAGTTCGGCTGCTATCCCTTATGCCGACTTCGTATTACCAGCAGCAGGATGGGCAGAAAAACAAGGAACGATGACTAACTCTGATAGAAGAGTGACTTATCTTTCAAAGGTCATCGATCCTCCTGGAGAAGCCACTCCTGACACATGGATCATTCAAAAATTTGCTGAAAAAATGGGATATGGTGCATCCTTCGCTTACAACTCTGAAGAAGATGTATTTTTGGAACATGCCGCATTAACAAAAGGTACAAAAATTGATATTAGTGGATTGAACTATTCGATATTACAGAAGAAACGTTCCGTGCAATGGCCTTTTCCTGAAAATAGTTTGGATGGAACCCCGAGGTTATTTACAGATCACAAGTTCTATCGACCTAATGGAAAGGCAAAAATATTTGATGTGAAACCAGATGACACATCGGAAAAAACTTCAGAACAATTTCCATTGATACTCACTACGGGTCGAATTAGAGACCAATGGCATACCATGACAAGAACGGGGAAAGTCCGTAAACTCATGGAACATAAAAGTGAACCCTATTTAGAAATTCATCCAACCAATGCAAAGTCCATTGGTATTGAAGATCAAGAACTTGTAGAAGTTTTCAATGAACGAGGTCTTGTTCGAGTGAGAGCGAAAATCACAGATACAATCAAAGAAGGAACTGTGTTTTTACCAATGCATTGGGGCAAAAAAAAGCAAAACGATGAATCCCGTGCAAATAATTTAACCAATAAAGAATTTGATCCGTTTTCAAAACAACCTGGCTTCAAAATCTCTGCAGTGCAAATTCGAAAATATCAAAAAGAAAAAGAAAAAATTCTAATCATTGGTGGTGGGAACAGTACATCCGCTTTCATTAAACACTACAAAGATCTTTGTCCTGAAGATGAAATCACCGTCTTATGTAAGGAAGAAAATCCGTTATACAATCGTATTTTACTTCCTGATTTTATCAGTGGTGAAAAATTGTTTATGGAACTAGCGAGTGTTAGTCCAGAAGAAGTACAGTCATGGGACATTGAACTTCATACTTCCACTTCTGTGACTACAATTTTGCCAGAAGCAAAACTTGTTAAGGATTCCTTGGGAAATTCTTACTCATACAATAAACTCATCATTGCCACAGGTAGTTCGGCACAAATTCCAAAGACAATTTCTCCGAATATGGTGGGAGTTTTTAGTTTAAGAGCAAAAACCGATGCCGATAAAATCAAAGGATTTTTTGTTCCAGATTCCCATGTTTTGATTGTTGGAGGTGGACTGCTTGGATTGGAACTTGCGTCTGCATTAAAATCTCTCCAAGTGAAAGTGACTGTTTTAGTGCGAACGGATCGGCTGATGTCCAAACAACTCGATCTTGTGGCTTGTGATATCTTACGAGAAGAAATTGAAAGCCGTGGAATCGAAGTTTTATTCAATTCAGAAATCGCAAAAGTACATGGATATGATCGAGTTAGTTATGTGGAATTGAAGGATGGAAAAAAACTATACCCAGATGGAATTGTTTATGCGATGGGAACAAGTCCCAATTTGTCCTTAGCAAAAGAAATGGGAATTGAAATTGGAGAAGGGATCAAGGTAAATGAATTTTTACAAACATCTGATCCTGATATTTATGCGATTGGCGAGGTCGCAGAACATGCCTCAGGTGTATACGGAACTGTTCTCGCGGCTGAAGAACAAGCAAAAATCGCAGCAAGTCATATCTATGGGTATCGATTTCATACGTATTCAGGTTCCTTACATTCCAATCTTCTGAAAATCCCTGGTTTAGAGCTTGTGTCACTTCGTTTACCAGGAGTTCAATTTGAAAACCTAACAGATGAATACGAAGAAATTGTATTTATGGATCGAAAGAAACGGAAATACAAAAAATGTATTGTGAAAGGTGACAGACTTGTAGGCGCAATTCTCGTTGGTGATAAATCTGAATTTGTAGAATACAAAAATTTGATCGCTTCTGGATTAGAATTAGGTGAGAAACGACAACAACTTTTATCGAGTATCTCTACCGCCAAACCACCTAAAGGTGTTCTTGTATGTTCTTGTAATGGGGTGGGGCGAGGCAATATCGAAGATGTGATCCGGGAAGGAGCAAAAGATTTGAGTGAGATCATGACAAAAACAGGTGCCGGAACCGGATGCGGAAGTTGCCGACCAGAAGTGAGTCAAATCCTTAGGACATTGTCACCAACAAGCAGTTTGAACTGACTTCGATGGGGGTGAGCGGCCTTGCTGAGAAGAGTCTGAAAAATAGATACTTGATAATGAGACCTATTCTCAATAATATGGAGAAATCCTTTCTTCGGGAATCTTCATTTGAAAGCAAAACATTGGTACCAAATCCATCTGATCTTAGGAATTTTCGGATCTAGTTTTTTATTCGTAATCGGAGTATCTGGTTCCCTACTTGTGTATGGAAAAGAAATCCAATCCTATATTTCTCCCATCCAAGTCGTACCGAAACTAAAAAGAAAAACCTTTGATGAATTGTATCAACATTTGGTAAAAGAAGTTCCGAAGGGAAGTGTCGCTGGATGGTTGGTTTCTGATCACAAAGAACAACCTGACCAAATTTGGTACCATGATATAAATCTTCCAAGTAAAGAAAATGTCTATTTGTTAGATCCTTACGAAGGTAAGGTGATCGGTTCTTTAAAAGAAGATCGAAGTGATAGCTTTTATGGATTTCTTTTGGTTTTGCATTACAGTTTGTTTTTAGGTGGTGTTGGTTATTTCATAGTAGGATGTTTTGCTGTCATATATTTACTATTAGTGATCACTGGTATCAAATTGTATAAAAGATTCTGGATGAGTTTATTTCGATTCCGATTCCGTGAATCATTCCAAATCCTTGTTTCAGACTTACATAAGTTTGTCGGAATCAATGCAGTTTGGTTCCATCTGATTTTAGCGATGACAGGAGGATGGTGGAGTATACGAGACACATTGATTCAAACCCATCCTGAAGAAACGGTTGTCCATGGCCTTTGGTCTGAATCAAAATCCCTGGATGAATTCATCATTCGTAGTAAAGAAGAAATCGATGGATTTCAACTAGGGTATATTTCCTTTCCACATCATCAAGTTGGGGATCCAATTGGGTTTTATGGAAATCGAATCCAATCATCTCCTTGGGAAAGTCGTTATGGTTCTTACTTATTGTTTGATACAAATTCAAAAAAACAAACACATCGTGTAGATATGTCGAGTGAAACACTACTCGTTCGATTTTTGGATTCGTTTAGGCCTTTGCATTTTGGGACCTTTGCCAATCATTTTAGTAAAATTCTTTGGGTTATCTTTGGGCTCACACCTGCGATTCTATCAATCAGTGGGATTATACTTTTTTATCGGAAGAGGAAAAATAAATTAAAATACCAAACCCAAAGAACTAAATCGTTTTCACTTAGTTCTTTGGGTTAAATTTATTGTTTATTGCCAACATTTGTTTGGATCGTAACAAACATATGTTCCATTATATCCTTCACATGCTTCTTTCGCATTTTTGAGATTTGTAATACCATAGTAGATATAAGCTGGAATTAAATACTGATGTTCACCTTCTGTCGAATAAGCGTAAGGAATTAAATCGTTAATCCCATCAACACCGTCGTAGTGACATGCGCTGATTTTGTTACTGATGGCACATGGTCCTTCAATTCTCTCTACGACAATATCGATCCCAATTGCATTTCCGATTGTCGCATAAGTTTGTTCTATGTTTAATTCCCACTCCGCTTTTTTCTCCAAATAAGCAGTTGAATATTCGCGACAAAAAAGTTGAGGACCATTTTTTACACTGAATCTATGGCTATAAGCGATTGTAAGACCTAATCTTTGGCCTTCGCTCATACTATTTGCATTCAATTGTTGTAAAGTAACAATTTCTACTAATTCATTACTAGTAATTTTGTCTTTAGGTTCAAAAAGGTCACATTGGAAAAAATTGATTCCAATGAAAAGGATCGTGATTAAAGATTTGGTTTTGTTTTTCATATTGTTCTCCAGAAATTAAATTTTATACGTTAACATGAATCCATATGTTTGAGGTGCGCCTGGTACTGCTTGAAAGGTACCATCGATATAAGAAGTGAAGTAATATCTGTTGTTAATATTATTCATGTATAAATAAGCGGAAACCTTATCAGTTTCATATCCAACTCTTGTATTCAATACATAGTATGGATCGCTATATACAGTGTTATCTGCAGCAAAATACATCTGACCTACTGCTTGGAACTCTCCTCGAAAAAATATACCTAAATCATTTCGGTATTGGAGGTAACTAACGATGTCGTATTTGGGAATGAAATGAACCCATTTACCGTCAAAATTACGGTTAAGAACTGTGTCTTGGAATTTATTGAAGATACCTTCGGTATATCCAGCCGACAAACCTAGTTTTGTATCCTTTTGTGGTTTTAAAAATGTTTCGAGTTCGTAACCTCGAATTGTAACCATTTCCGCATTTAGATTTACATACTGTGATAAGTTTATGGCTCGGATCACATGGAAATCTTTTGTTTCAGTATAAAATTGTGTGTATTTGAGACCAAACTTACCATGGAAAAATTCTGATTTGACTCCAGCTTCTATCGTATCATTTATTTCTGGTTTGAAACTTGCTCTTTCGGGTATATTGACAACAGTGCTGTATCCTGCATTTTTATATCCACGACTAACACCGATAAAGAACATTAAATTTTCAATGGGTTTATAATCGAAAATCATCCTAGATACGTTGTAATTGTAACGATTGTTAATTGTGTATGGATCAGATAATACTAATGTTCCGCCTAGAGGGTTAAGTGGTGAAACTCCAACTGCTTGTTCCGTATGAGACAAACGGCTTTCTTGTCGTTCGAGTCGAGCACCGAGAGTAATGGTAAATTTTTCGAAAAAAGTATAACTATTATGTGTATAAAAACTTATATTTCTATCATGTAGCCTTGATAAATTTTTTTCTTGTGTAGGGGCACTTAAACCTGGGAAATCATTGATGACATATAATTGAACTCTATGTTCTCTTGCCTGGTCAATATTCGTAACTTTGTTAGAAGAATAAATTCCAACTTTAAATTGAAGTGGATTGTGTTTATCTTTTGATTCGAAATAAATATCATTTAAATAGGTAGTTGCTTTTTCAATGTAAATGGAGCGGTTTTGATCAATTTTAGTGAAGTCTGCATCTGCTGTAATAGGATCAATATCCATCTTTCTGATTGCAGACGCAGTTTTTAAATTTGTATAAGGTAATTTAGTTGTAGTTGCTAGGGAATATGTGTTTCCTGTGACATTACTTTTTCCTTCATAATCCCAATATACTTTGCGATCTCCATTGACTCGATTCACATATGTTCCGTATAGTTTGGAACAGTTAGATGGCGCTACTACACATCCTTGCAATAATGCTTTTTCTCTTTCTGATTTTGCTCCTAAATAATTGACTAAGTTAAGGGAACCATCATCAAAACTTTCAGCACTGACTTGTAGATCGGCTTCAAATATTTCGTTGGGAGTGTAATACAATCGAAATCTTCCCGCTCTCCCTTTTCTCCCATCAGGATGAGTTTTATAGATTTCAACTGGTACTTCATAAGGTCGATTGTTCGGATAATAAAAACCAGTTACATTTGACAGATAACCTTCTCGTTCCGTTGTTTTACCAGCGATACCGAAATAAAGTTTATCGTAAATGATAGGTGCATTATAATAAACTGATGTTTCTTGTTTTTTATAATTACCAAAATCTAAAGTGATTTTTCCTTCTGCTACGTTAGTGGGCTTTTTTGTTTTAATTTCGACTACACCACCTTGAAAATTTTTTCCAAACAAGGTGGCCTGGCTTCCTCGATATACTTCTATATTCTCAAGGCCATAAAGTTCCGTATTCAGTGCTACATTATCATTTAAAGGAATCCCATCTAAAATCAAACCTACTGCTGGTTCGCTAAATGCAATACTACGCATCCCGCGAATATTAAAGTATGTGAAGTTTCGAGAACCTGAATCAATGATCGAAAAATTAGGAACTTGTTTGTCGATATCATTGGTTCGATTGATTCCAGCGTCTTGGATTTCTTGTTCGTTCAGACGACTGATGCTATTCGGAGTCCTTAGGATTTCCCGGTCTCTTTGGTCTTTTTTCCCTGTGACGCGAATCCCATTTTCTTGTTTTGGTTTTACGGGTTCGGTTGTGTTTTCAGGCGAACTTTCTTTCGGAACGTTTTCGCGTGTTTGTGACCAAAGCGAAGGATTGACCGCAAAACAAAAACAGAAGAGGAGCCAAAGGAGATTTTTCTTCGAATGGAAATGGCGAAACAGTGTTCGTAAAAGAGGGCATCGGATTGCAAGAATATGAGAATGAATCTCAAGATTGGGATGCATGTGGTCATTGTTTTGAAGAGGTTAGTTTTTGCAAGAATAAATGAGACAAAGACTCAATATCAATTAAGCTGGATTGCCTTCTAATCCATTGGGAAAGGGAGAAGTCGGGGCATCAGGTTGATTTGTTTCCCATTTGGCCACCTTAACCCGTGGAAATGCTGATGTATTCCCGCTAAAAAGGGAGAATTGGCAACTTAAAAGAAACGATTGTATTCAATGATGAGGCAACGGTCAGAAACCACTTTGATGCCAGCGTTCTCTGCTTTTTTTTCTGCTTCTGGATGAGAGATCCCGAGTTGCAGCCATAACACTTCCGTTCCACCCAATTCTAAGATCTCATCCACTATTTCTGGAATTTTGTCAGAACTACGAAAGACATCGATAAACTTTCGATTCTCTTTTGGAATTTCTTTTAAACTTCTATAGATCGAAAAGCCACCTACACTGTGTTCTTTGGGGTAAGTTCCTAGAACATTCCAACCTTTTTCTCTGATAAAAACGGGAACATAATGGCTAGGTTTTGATGGGTCATGACTCAAACCATAAACAGCGATTGTTTTGTAAGCTTCTAACAAGGATTTGATTTCAGAATCTGCGACATTCATGGGAATAGGATACCAGATGCAAATACCGACTACAAGTATAAGTTTAGATGTATTTTCAGGTTTGACCGGAATTCTCTGAATCTATTTAGGGATTTTAAAAAACGATTGTGTTTTGTTTTTGCATATTGATAGATAAGGAGCGCAAACTAGGATATTTTATTAAAAAGTATATTTAGTTTTTGGATACAAAATGCAAAGAAAAGAATTTATCAGTCGAATTTCACTTACTGCACTACTCCTTTCAGGGTTTCGTAACGAGTTAAAAGCCAATTCGAAAAAGGATGAATCGACCAATTCTACTTCGGAGTTTGAGATACCAACGTATCCAATGGATCGGGTATCCGATATCCTTTCAGACATCTCTTCGAAAATATACTACGTGAACATCGAACTAGAAGAGTTTTTAGATACATTCACTCAAGAATTAGAACTAAGATTCCCTCTCAAAAAACAGAAACCAATTACTTCTTACCAAAAACTTTATTTCCTATGTTTACGCATGGAGATCATTTCAGAACTGACGATTTTAATCCTTGGGATTTGGCAAAACTTAAGTTTACGAATTGGTTTGGATGGGTATTCAAAAGAAGAATTTTTTTCTGATTCCGAAACCATTAAAAATGCCATGATTCGATTCGGGTCCGAGAATCAAACCTATTATTTTTCTTTGTTTCTTGATAAAGGGAAAGAGAATCATTTATCTACTCCCTTTCAATTGGATCTATCTTTGCCTTGGTTAGGTGGAGATCAGAAAGAATCAATTTTTGCCAATTTTAGCCCTATGGAATTTATATTTTCTTTGGAACCAGCCGAGTTTTCCAAATCTATGGATCACCGTTTCCAAATGGATTTGTATGGTTTTTTGGATCATACTCAGAGATCCCAATTTCAGTTGGAGGGAGCTCGTGCTAGATGGCATCAATATGTGGTCCGTTATTCCTATATGAGTGATTTGCAATATAAGTTTGAAACGAAACGAGAGCTAAAAGATACTCAATCCAGTGTTAGTCCATTGCCGATTTTTCTTCGTTATTATGGCTTTGAATCGGCTATGAATACGATTCAAGAGAGGGCTTATCATATGCAAAGTGGAGTATATCATTTTTTGGATCGCCAATCCCAACAAATGGTTGTTTCCTCACTTGTGATCATGATGAAAAATTTAAATCTTCGAACGAATGGGAATCAAAAATGGATGAGAAGTTTAAGATTGGAAAATCAAGATGGGTCAATCCTTTCTGTTTCCACAATGGATTTGGCATTTCAAACATATAAGTCAATAGAAGAGGGAATTCATTTCCTTAGACAAGAAAGAAAAAAATACTTAACACGAGAACTTTAATGAAATTAAAATACCACCCCATGTTTACTTTTGTTTCGATTCGTGAGTCATTAATTGTAAAACAAATTCAAAAAACAAGGGTTACCATTCAGAATCTTTTTAAGCAAAAGGAAGTTGGGAAGCCATCTGGGTATGAGATGAACTTGCACACGAACCTAAATTCAAGCAGTATCCTGCGTATGAAACTGAAGCAGGACAACTTTAAGGCTATCGACTCAAGGCTAAAATTTGTATCTCTCACAGCAATTGGTTTGGAGAGATTAAATCAATTGCAACCCAAAAGAACGACATTTGAAAAACAGAAATTCTTTATTCATCAAACATTGGTGTATTTAGAAAGTATACTAGCAATATCCGAATCACTTTTGTTAGTTTCAAAGGAAGTAGGGAAAAATAAGTCGATCCAAAAGGAAAAACAAAAAGAAGTAGATGAGTTAGTTGATGAGGTAAATCGAATTGCATCCATGGCTGAATTCAATGGTATGGCATTGTTCCTGGGTGATTTTGCCAAATCATCTCGTACTGCATCCATGTGGTTTCTAACAGAAAATAAGAACGAACGTTACCAAGTTTTTATTGCGACGATGACTGCTAACGCACTTGGTTTAGTAAATTTTAAAAATGATGTGTTGGCGCTCTCAAATCGAGCGGACTTCCAAAAGAAAGTGAAACATGCAATACATCGAATCCAACAAGAACGAAAACAAATCCAATCTGTTCTTAAATGAGATTATAAAATCTGATTTTCTTTTTCGCAAAAAATATTTCCTAAAAACAGTCACTTGTCAAAACAGGTTAGAGCTATTTTGAAATGATGAAATCATCCTTAGAAACTAAATTTAATGAAATGCGTTCTAAAAAGAACAATTCAACAGAAGAATCTTTTGCACTTTTTGACACCTTAGACGTGGTACAAATGCAAGAGATGATGGGCCGCTGGCATGGTTCTGGATTTCATACAGGACATACCATGGATGGTGCATTGGAAACCTTCAATTGGTATGGAAAGGAATTTGTAGATTCAGAAAATGTGCATCCCCTAGTATTTCAAACCTTGGGAAAAAAATTATTTAAAGTCAATCCTTCCTTGATGCCAGTTCGTTTGGCTACGATCGTTCCTTCTACGAATTTATGGCCGTTGAAATATTTGTTTTTATGTTTTCGTTTTTTATTCCAAACAAACAAATCAAAAGCAAGAGTGCGTCAAATTGAATTCCGAGGGAAGGTGACATCCGCAATGACTTATGATAATCTTCCTATTCATGATGTCTTTCGAAAGGTAAACCAAAATACATTGTTAGGTTGTATGGACTTTAAAGGAATGAAACAACCATTTTTCTTTGTGTTAGAGAGAGATTAGAATTTAGATTTTTTTCCTAAGTTGATTTGATTTTGTTCGTTAGGCTTGCCAACCTGATAGGTTGGTTTGCCATTTCCTATTTTTAAGACAGATAAAAAATACTCACCAATCAAACGGTCGGACCAAGAAGAGGCAGTGATCCCTTCAAAAAATGCAATGTGGCTTCCTCTTTTGGTATGGACATGAATCGTGTTTTTTAAACTTTCCAACCAATACAAATTCTCCAAAACATTTTGATTCACACAAATGGGATCGTCAGCAGCGTTCAAAATGAGTAAGGGTGTTTTGATTTTAGAGGCAACTAAGATGGGATTTGAATTTTGATAATACGAAGCTTTGTCTTTGAAACCTGAGATGGTGTGAAGTTTATCTTGGAATTCACCTAAGGATTTGATTTGGATTAGTTCTTCCGTTCCTTTGACATTGGCAAACGTTTCATAATGACGTTTGAGGAAATAATTGATCATCCTTTGTCCCATGATTTTGCTATAAACAGGATGCACTCGATGAAATGCTTTTTCTATATCGTAAGCTGGTGAAACGGCAACTGCCGCTTGGAACATACTTTTAGCACCTGATTCCCCTAAGTATCTTGCAAGAAGTCCAGAACCGGCTGAAATTCCAACTCCTAACAGGGGTTTGTTTGGAAATTGGCATTTGATATGACTCAGTTGTTCCTTTAGATCGGATGTGGAACCCATCGTATTGATGATTGGTTTGGTTAAAGGTAGGTTGCCATGACCTCTTCTAATACAAACAACCACGATCCAATTGTATGTTTTTCGTAAATGGGATACGGTTGCCTTTATATCCTGTTCATCGCCACTGATCGTATGAAAAACTACGACTATGGGTGTATCGTCTTTTTGGTTAACAGTGGAAATGCCAGCCCAAGCAAGACCTGTGGTTCCACCATCTTTCATTTCCAATAGTTCCATTTTATCATATGGAAATGGTTTGGATTTAGATTCGCGGAACATTAGTAAAAACAACATCAGATGTTGGTTAAAACACCAAACCGTTGGATAATAACGTTTTGTGAGTTGTTTCGTTTCTGAAATCAATTGTGATGAAAATTCAGATTCGTGAAAACGAAGAACAGGATATTCGGCCACATCCCATAAATAATAGATGATGAATCCCAAAAGTAACAAAGCAGTTAAAATCAATGTTATGTTTTCTGACAACATGACCAAGTATTTAATGATAGGTTAGTTTTGCATTCAGTTCTTTCAGAAAAGGAATATCGAATTTTACTACTTTTCGATCGTAAGTGACAATCCCGTTGATTTCTTCTTCCACATCACTCACTTGTGTGTAAATTGCAGCACTTAGGCCTTGTTTGATCAAAGGTAAAAGTTCCGTTTCAATCAGTTTTTTATATTCCCATTGTAAGGATTCTTTCGAAGGTAATACCTTGTAGCCAAATAATTTTTTTTCGTCATATACATGACCATCCGTTTTTAAAGAGTAACCACCAAATTCAGACAAAACGATGACTCTTGGTTCCTTTTTGGGAACTTTTAGTTTTTGGTAATAGAGATGTAAACTTTTAAGATCACTACTATTTTTTCCTTGGTCATACCATCCACTCACGCTATCAATCGTTCTCGTTGAATCGAGTTGTTTCAATTTTTTGGTAAGAGCCACACTATCAAATTGTCCCCAACCTTCATTGAATAAAACCCAAACAGCAATGGACACTGTATTGTATAAAAGGGAAACAGTTTCATCCATTTCTCGAATGAATTCTTTTTTCCCATTTTCATCTGTACGGTTTAGGAAACGATATTTTGTATCATCAGTATTCCAACCTATGAATGGCAAATAAGCAACTTTCCATGTCTCGTAAGGTCCTCCCCCACAAACAAAATCTTGCCAGACTAACATACCAATACGATCACAGTGATAGTACCAGCGGAGTGGTTCAATTTTGATATGTTTGCGTAAGGTATTAAATCCCATTTCTTTCATTAATGAGATTTCTCGAATCATCGACTCATCGTCAGGTGGTGTTAATAATCCATCTGCCCAATATCCTTGGTCTAATAATCCATTGTGAAAATAGGGTTTGTTGTTTAGATAAAGGCGTTTGTATTGGCCGTCGTATCCAATGGAAAATTTTCTCATGCCAAAGTAGGATTCAATTGAATCAGTTTTGGTTTTGATTTTTACATCGTATAACTTAGGATTTTCAGGAGACCAAAGTTCCATATCGGGGATAGAAAGAGTGGAAACCTTTTTGGTGCTTTCTGCGATGACTTCGGTACCATTTAGAATTTGCACAAGAATGGAATCACTTTCCGTCTCCACTTCGATTTCAACCGACTTGGTATCAATGTTAGGTGTGATTTTTAGGTTTTTGATATAATCGACGGAAACACTTTCCATCCAAACTGTTTGCCAAATACCAGATTGAGGAGTGTACCAAATTCCTCCTCTGTTTAGCTTTTGTTTTCCCCTTGCTTGCGGACCTGTATCGGTTGGGTCTGTGACTGTAAGACGAATTTCGTTTTTCCCTATTTTGATCAGTTTAGAAACATGAAAAGAAAAAGGTAAAAATCCACCTTGGTGAAATCCAACTTCTTTTCCGTTCACATAACAAATGCAAGAGTAATCAACAGCTCCAAAATGTAAAATGGTGATGTCTTTTAAAAAATCTGCACTTACTTCAAATTCTCTTTTGTAAAATAAAACTTCATTTGGTTGGACAACAAAATTGCCGAGACCACTCGCCTTTGCTTCTGGGGAAAAGGGGACTAATATTTTATGTTGGTATTCGATCGTTTCCCCTTGTTTTGCATGGCCTAAAAACCATTCACCATTTAGGTTTAAATAACTATCACGTTTGAGTTGAGGTCTTGGGTATTCGGGAAATGGAATATTTTGTTTCAATGGTTTAGGTCCGTTTGAGTAGTGTTAGTGGGTAGAAGATAATTAAACAAAAGATGGCACTTGTGATAAATATTTCGGGAGAAGGAACATGTGCAAGAGCACCATTGGCCGGATCAATATAGGTTAAATTTGTTGTTTCATTGATTTTTTGACCGATCATTGGCCCTATAAACATAGGAATTAATACAAAAAAGATCATACGAATCCCTTGTAATTTTCCAATATTTTCGACTGGTGTATAATCTCTGATTTGTGCACCAAGAAGAGCTAAAATTTGAACAAAACCTGTCATCAAAATCAAACTTGTAAACCCAACCAGTAACATCAGTAAGTTGGAGTTTTGTCCAATGAAAACTTTTGATGTCAGATATAAGCTAGTCATTCCTATGATATAAACAAAAGAAAAAATCCTTAACATTCGATCTTTGTCTTGTCCATCAAATCGATTTCCTAAAAAAATAGTAATCAAACTTGTTCCAATAATGACACTTGCCAGTACGATAGAATATTGGATCACATCAAAATGTAAATATTCTTGCATAAAAATAATTAAGTATGGCATATAAATTTGGCTAGCAATCCCATAGATTCCCATCGCTAGAAAATACAAATACAGTCGTTTGTTGTTTTGGATGACGGTGGTACGAAATCCATACAGTATATCGGAAATCCAATTTGATTCTGATTTCTTTAGATTGGGATTGTCTTTGATAAACCAAAATCCAATCACACCAGAGAGGGACATGAGAGTTCCCACTCCAACAAAGAGTCCGGGATACCCAAAAGAAGTGACAACGATGCCAAACCCACCAGCAACAATTAACATAGCAATGAGTGGCATAGCAGACAAGACTCCTTCTGCTAAACTTCTAGCATTACTTGTATTATCAGTGACAAAAGCATTAAAAGCAGCATCATTTGCGGTAGAACCAAATGCAGTCATGATACAATCTAACGTAATTACAATGGCAATTGTGAGTTGGATGATTTGGACTTCGTCTGATAACCCAAACCAGGTTTGTGTATTTTCTTTGGTGACGAAGGCAAAGGAAAGTGTGAGAATTCCCCAACAGAAATAGCCAAGGGAGATAAAATACTTTCGATTCCCAAGTTTATCAGATAAGATACCAGCAATTAAGGTCGTGACAGTAGCCACAATTCCGCTGAGTTGCACCATAAGAGTCACTGAAGAAGTACTTTTGGAAATGGTATTATAGATAAATAAATTGAAGTAAATGTTTTCTACTGACCAAGCGATTTGACCCACAAGGCCAAATAATATTAAGACAAACCAAAGGTCTTTACTCAAACTGCGATTCTTCATGATCGCACAGTTTTCTGTGAATCGTCACTGTTTGGCGAGTCTTATTTTTGAATTTAGTTCAAAAGTTTGCGTTGGAAACAAATCAAACTTGTTCGTTAAAACACTTTGCCCAATTGAAAACCAATCCACTGGTGTTGTTGCGGAAGTCCCCTTGCCGATTGAAAATCAATGGTTTGGTAATTATAATGTAAACCAAACATAAATCCTGCATTGGAGACGGAGACAAATCCAGCGCGGACAAACCCTACGGCACGTTTTAAATCGGCAATGTAGGTTTTGTTTTCCCGGTCTTCGACTTCTTCCCGTAAGAGTGCTAATAAGGTTTCTCTTTGTTTTGGGTCTAAGATAAACTGAGATAAAATCTCATAGGAGTAATAACGAACGATAGGAGGAAGTTTTCCACCTTCAGGGCGAAAAATGGAATAAATGGCTAAGGCCTTTGCATTGTCTGGAATTTGTTCCCATTGATCCGATAAATTTTTTAACAAAAAGACTCGTGTTGTGAACGCAATATCTTCGGCACCATTAAAGATATTATTAAAGAGTAAGTAATTTAAACCAATGTTATAAGGATTGTTAGTTCCTTTTACTAAAAATTCATTAAACAAAACATATCTTTGTAATGTATTTCTTCCATTATCTTCGGATAAAGCTCGGTATTGTAATTCCCTTTCACCAACATCAGGAGTTGGATTATTTAAAAAACTATCCCAGTTACTGAACGCCGAACTTCTGTTTTGTGATTTATAAGCCTTATCGGTTCCCATTTGGCCTTGGATGGTGGCATTGTATGCTTGTAGTGTTCCACCAGGATTTATGTAAAAATACCAATATCCATTTCCTTCATTATGAAGGATAGGGGGACCGGGTTGTAAGGCGGAACTCCCAGGTCCGGGTGTTTTGTCCACATTCCCAAAACGGAATATCAAACCAAAAGATACATCCGTATTGATATTACCTAAGTTGAGATTGTATTGGGTTCCAAAAAAACGATGGTAGTACTTACGTATGTCTGTTCTCAAAGCAACAGAATAGGAATCAGGAATTTGTGTATCCCAACCTTGAGGTGTTGGTGAGTTAATTAAATTATGAAAATTCATTTGTGCTGATTTGCCACCAACTGATGGTCCAATCATACCCAATTCGAGTTCCGTAGTGATGCTTGTGTCTTCAGTAGCGGTGGTTAAAGAATTACTAAAGTATCCACGACTGGAGTAAGGCCTATCCCCGTAAGATACATCCGCCTTTGTAATGTTTGTTGGCGTATAAAATTCTTGGGCAACAGCAAATCCTTGTAAGTATTTTGTTGTTTCAGATGGTGTGATAAAAATATCATTCCAGTAACTGAAAACTTTCCGTGTAGGATTGGATTCTCCTGCTGTCATATGAAATTCTAATCGAGAACCATTGGTATAATAACGATCAGAGAATCCACCAAAGGCATCATTTTCCATGATCAGACGAACTTGGTATTGGTCTGGAGTTTCTTTTGCAGTTCTTTCAATTTCCACAGGTGTTTCCATCACGGGTTTAATCTGTGTTGGTTTTTTAGTGGTTTTGGTTTGGCCTAAGATACCACTTGTTAACGCAAGTTTGGTGAAAATAACTAGCAAAAGAAATTTTGATTTCATGTTTATTTTACGTTTCCTGTTTCTTTATCATCTGGTTTTAAGTATAAATATTTTTCGGCAAAGAACGTTCCAAATGGAATCACTGATGCTAAGGCAGCAAGGATTGTTTTTTTCATTTTCCAATCGTACTCCACTTTTACTTGGAAGAGTTCCACCAAATACAAAAGGAAAAGTAATCCATGAACTAAACCAACAATTTTATTTGGTTCTGGGTTTTGGTAGAGATACTTGAGAGGCATGGTAATGAAGAGAATCGTTAAAAAAGAAAGTCCTTCTAAAAATGCCAAAATTCGAAATCGACCCAACTTGGTTTGTAAAAGTGAAAGCATAAAAACACCTTTTCGTAGAGTTTTCCAGAATCAAAACCCTTTCTCTTTTCGTCCTTACTTTCTTTCGGATGGATTGAGACGGGGATTTGTGTCCAAACTTAAACAAAGGTGCGAAACCGCGAAAAAATAGTCGACACTTGTTTGGGATTGACAAGTTTTCTGGAAGACAGGAAAACAAGTCAGATGAAACAACGATTCCTCCTATTGGTTCTTCTTTCCCTTTCCCTCCCTGTTTTCGCCGAAGACTCGAAATCTTATCTAGCTGGTATGGCAAAAAAAGACATCACGGGACCACCTGTGGGTGTTATGTTTTGGGGGTATGCAAGGGAAGACCAAACGGGGATCGGAATCCAAACTCGCCAATTTGCAAGAGCACTTGTCATTGAAGAGCCATCCCAAAAGAAATTTTTGGCCTATGTCACGGCTGAGGTGGGAGGAATCCCATTTGAAATCCAAAGAGAAGTAGTGGCCAAACTCCAAAAGGAAGTGGATCCCAAGTTTCATTTTGGAAATGTTTTACTCAATGCTTCCCATACTCATAGTGGCCCTGCGGGACATTTCCATTATTCAGAAGTTTCGTTTTATTCCTCTCAGTTTTATGGAGAGTCATATGCTGTACTAAGGGATGGAATTTTTGAAGCCATTAAAGAAGCATATGCAAATAGAAAACAAGCTGAATTAAAAATTGGGAAATCCATTGTACCAGATGCAGGTGTGAACAGAAGTTTGTCGGCGTACCTGGCAAATCCAGAATCCGAACGAAAGTCTTATCTAGATACCATTGATCGTGAGATGGTCCAACTCAATGTTTATGTAGATGGAAAAGCAATCGGATTTGTGAATTGGTATGGAGTTCATCCTACAAATATTACTTTTGATAATCGTTTGATTTCCTCTGATAATAAGGGAATTGCATCTCTGTTAGCCGAAGAAGCCGAATCTAAAAAAGGGAATCCTTCCTTTATCGCTATTTTTGCACAAGCGAATGAAGGAGATGTATCACCGAATTTAAATTTGAATAATACGGGCCCAGGCAAAGATATTTATGAAAGTAGTTTTATCATTGGCAAACGACAATTTTTAGCGAGCCAAGAGATTTTGTTGGCACAAGGAAAATCATTAAAAGTTGGTCTTAGTTTCTATCAAAAGTTCATTGATATGAGTAGGCATCCCGTCAGCAGTGAATTTTCCGGCACTGGCAAAACAGAATACACATGTCCATCTGCTTACGGTTATGCATTTGCTGCAGGTTCAACTGAAGAAGGTGGTGGACATTGGTTATTTCATGAAGGGATGACAGAAAAAAATCGAAAGTTTTATATTGATTGGATCGCCAAATTCATGTTACAATCTCCTTCTGATTCGTTACGTGAATGCCAAAAACCAAAAGCTATTTTATTCCCTATGGGCGAAACAAAACCAATTCCAAGTTTACCACAAATTCTGCCGTACGGACTTGTTTTACTTGGTGATCTTTCCATTTTGGTTTTGCCACATGAAGTGACGACGATGTCGAGTCGCAGGTTAAAAAAAGAAGTAAACTCTGTTTTACACGGTCGGGTTTCGGAAATTGTTTTGTCTGGTTTAACCAATGATTTTTCGGGATACATCACCACACCGGAAGAATATAACACTCAGAATTATGAAGGAGGGCATACCTTACATGGGAGACAAAGTTTAAACGCACTTCGCCAAGAGTTTGCATTCATGTCCAAAGAATTGTTAAAAGGAAATGAAGTTTCCGAATCATCAAATTGGGATTTGAAACCACTGGATCTTTCGGATCGTGTTCATCCATTAAAACTTCCAAACTCAGAACTGAAATCAGATGAACCCAAACAGGTGTTAAAGGAAAATGCAAAAGTTTACCAAAATGGAGAAACTGCACTTTGCCAAGTGAATGCGGCAAATCCGAATATTGGTTATCCGAAAGTGAAATCCTATCTCTTGGTAGAAACAAAACAGGGAAATGTTTGGAAACAAATTCGATCGGATGCAAATTATGATACCAAATTTGAATATGAAGAGCCTGGTTTATTTTTTGGTGGGCTTGGTAAAATGAATTTGATTTGGGAAACGAATGAGTCTCTTCCGAAAGGAGAATATCGGCTTGTACATGAAGCGATGTATTTGAATTCCCAAGGCAAAAAAAATCCCTATCGGATTGAATGCCCGAGTTTTACTCTCTCCAAGTAAACTGACATACACATAGGTCTGTTCCTTTTTGCAAAGGCAGACCGTAATTTTTGATATTTACAATTCTCATCAAAGAAGTCCTGCCATAGAAAACAAGTTGTGAAAAAACATTGATCCTTTATATTTTCTCTAAATTGTTATTTTGAAACGTGAAGGGGAATCTATGAACGAGTTTTATCAAGGAGAATGGGTTTGGATCACAGGTGCCTCTTCTGGAATTGGAAAAGAATTAGTTAAACAAGCGTATCAGCAAAATGCAAATGTCTTATTGGCATCAAGAAAACCGAAAGACTTGGAACAAATCGCCAAGGATCTCGGTTTAGAAAAAGGAAGATATGCTGTTGAGAAACTGGATTTAGAAAAATACCAAGTTGTCTCTGAATTTGCTAAACGATGTCTGAAAAAATATGGAATCCCCAAAGTTGTCATTCATAATGGTGGGATAAGCCAAAGATCTCTTACGAAAGAAACCAATTTGTCCACGATTGAAAAAATCATGAACACAAATTTTTTTGGAGCAGCTGAGTTAACTCGCGCGATGTTGCCAGAAATTTTAGGCAAAAAATCGGTTCATTTTGCTGTGATATCGAGCGTCGCAGGGAAATTGGGAAGTCCTCTTCGTTCTGCCTACTCTGCATCCAAATTTGCGTTAGTTGGTTTTTTTCATGCGTTACGTGCAGAGGAAGAAAAATCAGGAATTTTTGTTACGATGGTTTACCCGGGTTTTATCCAAACCAATATCTCAAAAAATGCATTACAAGGAGATGGGTCTTCCACGGGAAAAATGGATGCCGTCATTGAATCAGGACTCCCTGTCCAACTTTGTGCTCATCGCATTTTACATGCAGTTGCAAATCATCAGAGGGAAGTTGTGATTGCTGGATTCAAAGAAAAATTTGGTTTGTTTTTACAAACATTTTTTCCTTCCTTATTTTTTAAGATGATCCAAAAAGTAAAGGTTCGATAAACGGGAGGTTCCTTTGGATAAAAAGAGTATTTATATTCTACTAGTTTTCCTTTTTAGTTTTGGTTTATATTCGCAAACCAATGTTTTGGATTACAAAACAAAAAATAAATCAAACGAAGTAGAACGTACCTATTTGTTAGATTTATTAAGAGCCAACTTAACAAAAGAGTTTAAACAAGAATTTGTATTTGTTGTGGAACACTTTAAATTGTCAGGTGATTTTGCTTGGTTTCGTGGTACTGCGAAACGAAAAGATGGAAAAGAGATAGAATTGGCAGAAGATCTTCCTTATGACTGTTGCCATGTAGAAGCATTGTACAAACGAGTGAATGGAAAATGGCAAATAGCCGAATCTGCTGCCTTTAGTACAGATGTTTGGTGGGATGGTATCCAGTTGCGTTACCCGAAAGCGGCCAAGGAAATTTTCCAAGAATAATCAAATTTCCTTTGGAAGTGTCTTTGAATCCATCGTTTCCTGAAGTTTTCATTCACATAGAATCGATAGATTCTGATCCAAAATATCGTCCGATGAAGACTAGGGACAAAATTCGATTATGTTACTTGAATATCTAAATGTTGATTCCATCCAAATTCTAAAAGATGCAAATGATTGGGAAGATGTTCAAAACGCATTAATCAAAAAAATTCCAGAACTCGAATTACAAGAAGAAATCCACTACCGGTTCCATTCGATCCCCAACCAAACCTTTGAAAGGATTGGGGATCAGATTCTCATTCCTCATTTTCGCTCCCAAAAAATCAAAACTCCTGAATTGTTTTTATTCCTTTTGCCAAATGGAATTTTCGTAAGTGAGAAAAAGATACAACTTGTATTGTATCAAATGATACCGGAAGCATTGCCCTCCTTGCACTTACGTTTGTTACATGGTTTATCTTCTTTGTTACCTCAAATATTTGAAGAACTTTTGAAGTGTCAGAAGGCTGTGGATGTACTCAGTGTGGTTCAACTTGGTGAAAAAAACATGAAACCAAGTTATAAAAACTTAAATCAGTCTCAGATTGCTTTTGAGTTACAAACTGATTTACAAAATGGTCTTACAAAAAAAGAAGCAAACTTTCGATTGAAAACGTTTGGTAAAAATGTCATTGAAAAAGAAAAATCCACACCTGTGATTTGGAAGTTTTTAAAAAGTTTTTTTAATTTATTTGCCGTTTTACTTTGGGTGGCAACGGGTCTTTGTTTTGTGCCTGGTGTAGACATGCCAGAATTAGGGATTGCCATTTTCATTGTTGTCCTCATCAACGGGATCTTTTCTTTTTTTCAAGAATCTAAATCCGATCATGCTGTGGAAGCATTACGAAACTTATTAGCAAATGAATGCCCTGTGATTCGAGAAGGTGAGTTAGGAACCATTCAGGCTGATGACATTGTTCCAGGGGATCTTCTCGTTCTTTCGGAAGGTGATATTGTTCCTGCTGACTGTCGAATCATTGAGTCTGAGGATGTAGAAGTTGATAACTCATCACTCACAGGTGAATCTACTTCCGCACGTCGTTACAAATCAGAAAACGAAATCGTTTTAGAAGGGAAATTTCTTTGGTTAGAGATGCCAAACATTCTTTTTGCGGGAAGTTCCCTCATCAAAGGTAAGGCGAAAGCCATTGTATTTGGGACGGGCCAAACAACTGAAATTGGACAAATCGCAGGATTAACCTCCAAAATCAAAAGAGAGGAAAGTCCATTACAAAAACAATTAAGGCAAACCGTTATCTCTATATCTTTTTTTGCTTTTAGTATTGGAGTGATTTTTTTAGCAGTTGGGTATTGGGTCGCTGGCCTTAGTTTTGTGCAAGCCTTTTTGTTTTTTATAGGAATCTTTGTCGCAAATGTCCCTGAAGGTTTACTTCCTACTGTCACCTTATCACTAGCATTAGGTGTTTCGAGGATGGCCAAACGGAATGCAATCTTAAAAGATTTATCCAGTGTAGAAACATTGGGTTGTACGACTGTTATTTGTTCAGATAAAACGGGAACACTGACTCAAAATCAAATGCGTGTAGTAGAATTGTATTTTGATAATCACTTCTTAAGTCCTGATGAATTTTCTAAAAAAGAAGGCAGTCAATTATTATTGGAATGTGGATACTATTGCAATAACGCATCCTTAGTTCCAAATCCAATGGGTGATCCTACGGAACTGGCCTTATTGTATTTAGCATCCGGTAGAATCCAAAATACTTCTAACCAAAGGATATTTACCAATGGATTTGATTCGATTCGGAAACGAATGAGTGTGGTGGTGCAAAATCAAAACTTCACTACATCGTTTGCGAAAGGAGGACCTCAAGAAATTTTATCGATTTGTTCTTATGTGTATGAAAATGGTTCTGTTTATCCTTTGGATGAAACAAAGAGAGAAAAATTAAAACAAAGTTCTGATGAATCAGCTAGAAAAGGAAATCGTGTATTAGCATTTGCTTACCAAACCTTAGAAGTAAGTACCACATCAAAAAATGAACTCTCGTTAGATGCAATAGAATCCAATTTGATTTATTTGGGACATGCTTGCCTTGCGGATCCCATTCGGCCAAAAGTTCCAGATGCGATCACAAAATGTCATACGGCGGGTATTCGAATTCTGATGATCACTGGAGACCACCCACTGACTGCAGAATCGGTAGGCAAATCCATTGGGATCGGTGGGGAATCACCTGTTGTCATCACTGGTGTCCAATTGGATCAAATGAACGATATCAGTTTACGCGAATGGGTTAAAAAAGGGGAACCTATCTTTGCAAGAGTTTCCCCATCTCAAAAATTACGAATTGTCACAATATTACAAGAGTTAGGTGAAATTGTTGCCGTTACAGGAGATGGTGTAAATGATGGTCCTGCTTTAAAAAAAGCCGATATCGGGATTGCCATGGGCAAACGTGGTACTGAGGTAGCTAAAGAAGCTGCTCGTATGATCATCGTGGATGATGATTTTGCAACCATAGTGTCCGCGATTGAAGAAGGAAGAGGGGTATTTGAGAATATTCGAAAATTTTCCGCATATGTTTTAAACTCGAATCCACAAGAGTTGATTCCCTTCCTGCTTTGGGCATTGATTCCTGGGTTTCCTCTCCTTATGACAGTGATGGGTGTTTTGGCTGTAGACGTCGGAACCGATTTGATTCCAGCGATGGGTTTGGGATCGGAACCACCGGAAAAAGGAATTATGAATCGAAAACCAAGGAATCGAAATGAAAAATTGATCTCTCTTGGTTTTATTTTAAAATCTTATCTGATGGAAGGGATGATATTATTAGGAGCTTGTCTTAGTACTTATTACTATTTTGTATACACGGAATGTGGAGGAGTGATGCCTTCTTCACCAGAAGGACTCAATATGACAAAGGCAAGTCCTGAGTATCTGCAATCCCTCACTGCTTTCTTTTTCCCAACAATCACAGTACAAATTGCAAATGTATTTAGCAAAAGGTCTAAGTTGGAATCTGTATTTACAATGAATTTGTTTTCCAATCAAATCATTTGGATCGGGATTCTGTTTTCCTTTTTGTTATGTTATTTATTCTTTTATACTGATTTACGATTTATCTATTATTTTGCTCCGTTACCATTTCATGTTTACGGATTTGCTTTCCATGGAACAGTTGTTTTATTATTGTATTCAGAAATTTTGAAATACTTTCGAAGAAAAAGACTAAAAATTTGAAAAATATGGAACCTTGGATTTTGGATTGGGATTGAGTTATGTGGATAATTGCATCAAAAAACACCAAGGTAAAATTTCAATTTTTAATGTAAAAGACCATCTGGATTGGGATGGAAAACCAAAAACGAAAGTTGCATTTCAAATTGCATTACCCGTGCAAAATGAAACATAACTTAGGTTGATGGATCATTTGCTCACTTAAATTTGATTCTTTTTTTCCAAAACTTTTTTAGAAATATAAATACTGTTAGAAGGATGGGAAAAAGGAAGACAAATAAAACATTGCTATTGGATAACATTACCAACAATTCTTTTGGGCCAACCCATTGACGAAAACCTTGTATATTCCATCTGACACTATGTTTGCCTGGTCCTTGGCCTTTGATCACATGTAAAATGATTTCTTTTTTTGCTGTGATGATGTTGCCAACTGGGATTGGAAATATTCTTTCTGGAGTGAGTTGGATAGCAAGGCCCGTATTTGGATCGATTGATTCGCAGTAATTTTGCTCACATTGACGACACATACCAAGGCCATCTCCCATCTCTCCAGTGCCTGCAATATAAGCATTCCAAGTAAATCCTTCCACTTTTCTATGTTCATTGCCAAAAAAAGTACAAGTGGTATAAAAATTTTCTTCAGAAACATATTTAAGATTCAAAGTTTGGGAACCAACATGCCCATCTCCATCCGTAGTTAAAATAGGGAATTCTTTCGGCATGAGAAATTCTGAGGTACCAAAAATCGGTATCGAATCTACACATTGAGTGTCGTTCCAAGTTCCTTCACAAACAGTTTGATTTTTTTTGATTGCCTGCAATTGGAAACTATACATTTCCACATGATCGTTGTCAGTTGGCATCATTTGTTTGAAACATAGAATATTGGAAGTTGAATTTGTGGGAAAAATATGTGATGGCATTTCCAAATCTTCGTTGAAACTGAGCCCCAAAAAACTTCTCGCATCGATCATTTTGATCGTTCCATCTGGAGAATAGAGATAAGAAACACAAGAAGGTTCCCAACCAGTAGATGAGCAAGTTTCTTCTTCACCTCTTTTGTATTGAACAAATAGACCTCCAAAACTTGGACATAGTCCTTTTGTTTCTGGTCCAGTGAAAACAGTGAAATGGATTTTGGTTGGGAAGGAAATCTCTGGGTTTGGAGTTTCCTCAGGTGTTTGGATTTCTTTTGATTGCGAAGAGTTAAGTAAGGCAATCGCCCATAAGTAAGAGTCTTTGTCTTTTTTTTCACAATTAAGCTGGAGGATAAGGAGAGAAAGAGTAATAAGAATTCCGTACTTCATATTCGAATTTGACGGAATGAGTTTTGACTACCTAATGTACGTTTTGAAATTCGTACTAGGAGAAACAGTGCAATGCGTACTTATCCTTAGTTATTCTGCTAGGTGTAAGATGGTGTCGAGTTTGTTCAATCGGAAGACGGTGCGAATCAATTTGTTTACACCTGTCAGGCGTAACTGCAAGTTTTGCGCTTCTAAGGTCGAATGGTACTTCATCAATTCGCCTATGGTAGCGCTGTCAAGGGACATGGTGATTTCTGAGAAATCCAATTCTATATCTTCTTTGCTGTTTTTGATGGTAGACATAATCCTTTCACGAAAACCACTCAGTCCATCGAAGGAAATGTCTTCATTTTTGATTTTGATCAAAATTGCCAAAGTTCTCTCTTTATTTTCTGTATTGGAAATTTTGAAAGAATTTTTCGCTACAAAAATCCATTTCTGTCTTGTTTTTTAGAAACCCTTATTGTCAAATATGCTTCGATCTCATGACTGTAAGCAATCGACAACTGAAACTCATCAAAGAAGCAGCAGAATTATTGGTGATGGAGCACCGACTAACAACAGATGATGCGGTGATAGTGATATCTACTGCTCTCAAACGAGAACTGGCAACCCGTAACACAACATTTGAAAAATTAGAAAACGGTTCTAAAATTGAGCGCACGAATTTCATCAGAAGTGTTGTCAAAAACGTACAAATTGCACTAGAATCCAATCCTTATTGGCGTTCTCATAACCTAGATAAGTCGATTGAAAATTTTTACCAAGTCCTACATGCACAGTGGGACAAATCATAAAATCTTAATTGGCCTCTTTTAATTCGCTTCTTGGTTCACTGCATCAGCGTCACAGTAATAAGAAGCAGCTCTTTCTTTTGATCGATTGAATTCTAAGGAAAAGGTACGAGTTTCTTGTGGTGGAAAATCTTCCTGATCCCAAGTATATGTTCCATAATCGAAAGTTTTTCCATTCGCACCAACTAAGAGACATTTGACTCTAGTGTAATTTGCGATCGTGGATCCACTGTTTTGGATTTTTCCTGTAATCACAGTGCCTTTGTTTTTTACTTTTTTTACATTGATGGCAGACAAAGTAAAATTTGGTCGAGAAAATTCGGCCACATAATTTGTACCAGTCAGAAGTAGTTCGTAGTGATGGTATTTGGGAGCATCGGTGCAAAGAACTTCGTAACTTACTGATTCATTTTTTGTCACAAAGTTTTTATCTCCATACCCTTCACATTTGCCTACACTAGTTCCGTCTTCCGCAAGTAAGTTGACCGTGATTTTCGGCATGAGGAGAGTTGACTCGGATTGGTTTTCAAATTTACCAACAAAATAAATATTGCCGATTGTATCAGGAATCTCCCCTAATAGAGTGAACTCACCTTCCGGTTGGATCTCTACATTATTTAAACTTGGATCAATCGCAATTTCTTGTGATTCTTCTTCTGATGTTGCAGTGTTATTCAAATTGATCCATTGAGAGATCGATGTAATGACGGTTCCGAGAAACATCCAACCAACAACAACGGCGATGATGATGTATTTGTACTTAGTAAAGGAAAAACTTTCTAGTTTTTGATTGGTTCCGTATACTTTCGGTGGAGGACTGTCGTAAAGAGAAGCTGACGGAAGTTTGTCGAAGCAGTCTCCACATCGAAAAATATTTGCCGACTCTTGGTATATATTGGTGCTACCACAACTTGGACATTTATTTGAACTCATACGAACCTTTCCCAAGAAATACTATAGAGAGTTTCGTTAGAAATCAAGTCAGAAATCCCTATTGATTAGAAAGATCGGAGATAACGGCTTATAGAGATGGGTAACAGAGCATTGGGTAAGGGATTAGATTCTCGTTTTTGGTAGATACAGTGATTCTGACAATCTTCGGAAACTAGGGAATCAGGGATGGGATAGGGACTCGGAGGAATTTCCACGAACACAAATTCTGGAATTTGGTTTTTTGTCAAAAAATTGACAAAACCTGAATTAGATACTTCTTCCCGCAAAAGAAGGATGTCTTTGTTTTGAGTCAATAGTGGCAAAAGGATAAACGATAAATCAGAATTGTTGACCACAATTGTTTTTTCTTTCAATGAAGCGATTTCGGACAAAGTGTTCGATTGATACTTGGAGATTTTAGCTAAGGTTTTGAATTGGGAATGGAGCCCATAGGTGAAATAGATAGACATAAGGAGCAAAAAAAAAGTCACGATCACGGGATGAATTGTAAGTTTCTTGTTTTTGTTTTCCATCGAGAGTAAATACAAAGGTATGAAACCATATAGGTATCTTGGTGTATCATGTCCCCCCGTATTCGGTGAAACAAAACAAACCAAAATTGTGGTACAAACAAGGAAGATATGTAAATAATTTTTGGTCTGATGAAACCATTCCCAAATCAGGAAGAATATAAAGAGTATAAATATTGGGATTTGTTGCCAAACCAAACGCAGTAAGTAGATTCCTACTTCAGGATTCCATTGGGATTGGGAATTCTTTAAGAATCGTAAGGGTAAAAAGGAATGATAGAAAATAAAATTAATCAAAGCGAATAAGAGAAACAAGACACTGCAAAGAAAAAAATACTTTTTCCATGGAATCGAATGAGGAAACAAAAAAGGTAAAAAACAAAAAACAAAACCCATTTCCGGTCTCATCCAAATCACGATAACAGTCAAGAGTGATGTCAGAAATGGTTTTTCCTTTTGATAGAAAAAGAGAACCAGGATTTCTATAAAAAAGACTAAGATGGTATCATGAACCAAAAAGATATATAAAACGATGGAAGAACTAAAAAACAAAAACAAAGTCAAAACTTCATTTTTTGTGGTCTGGAAAAATATCCAGATGGAAATCAGAAAAAGTACAAACTGTGCGACTTGTATTCCGTAAACTCCAAAAAGTAAATACAATGGAGACATTAAAATTGGATATAAATTAGGAAAAGTTGCGTGAGCATTATTTTTTGTTAGGTGAAAAAACAAATTCGGTAACGGAAAGAATTGATATTCTGGATCTAAAGAGGAATGAGTATAAGGTAAATACAGTTTCCCTTGGGTGGCCAAATGAGTTTGCCATTCGAATAAAGAAAAATCAGAAAATGATTTGATTGCATCCATCTTTGTGAGGAAAAAACAAAGTATGAAAAATCCTAAGAGAAAAAAGAATCCTATTGCTTTTTTGGACAGGTTCATATCAAATCGAATCTAGTACATGGTATAAGAGTTCCACAGTTCTACAATGAAAAAAGTGAATTTACATTTAGGTGGAACAAAACTTCGGTTCCTTTTTTTGATCCTCATCATCTTTGTTTCTGCTTTTCTTTGCCTTAGATTCGTAGACAGATGGTTTTTAGTTCCCTTTGTCGAATATGGAACCTATCACTATCCCCCAAACCAAACCATTCCTTTTTTCCGGAATGGAGAAGTAGAATACGGGAAAACAAACCAATTTGGTATCCGACAACCCAATGGGTTGAAAAATGTAAATTGTCATTATCTCGTATTAGGTGATTCGCAAACGTTTGGTTCGGGAATTTTTTTAAAGGATCGTTTTACCGAACTTTTGAATGCTGAGACGAATTGCCAATGGATCAATGTCAGTGTTCCTGGTTATACGTTAGAAAACGAATTTTCGATATACCAAACGATAAAAGATTCCATTTCGTTTCAAAAATTATACTTAGTGATTTATGGAAATGATGTGTATGAGACGGGAGATACACCCGATTTTCTTCATTTTGTGAAACGACAAAGTTGGTATAGGGATGTACTTACGTTTTTTTTACCAGAGTACTCTCGATCGATTAGGAAACGAGAGTATTTCCAATCGGTGCAAGTTCGAATGACAGAAGAACTGAATCGTCTTTCTAATTTGCCATTACTGGATAATAAAAAAAGAGGCAATCCAAAAGATTCCCCTCCGATTCCACCAAATTACACATCATTTAAAACCTTATATTCGATTAGTCCTAATTATTTTTATGAATCATTACAGGTAAAATCTGTATCGAGTCAAAATTGGAAACGATGGAAACAGATCTTGTTTAGACTCAAAGAAAATCTCACCAAACGAAATGTTGCACTCACACTTGTTTATATTCCTCTCGATGTTGAATTTGATTCCTCAAGGTTTGCAGTGTACAAGGAAATTGGTTTTCCTTTGGATCCAAATTGGCTTACGGGTGATGCGGAATTCATTTTAGCATTGCAACAATTGGCTCAAGAATTTCAAATTCCTTTGATTGATTTACGTCCAATCTTTCGTAGTCATAGAGACTTATTACAACCAGAAGACATCCACTTCAATGAAAAAGCAAATCGACTCATCGCAGATACAATCAAAAAATCTTTATGAAATCACTGATTGTTAGTGGAATCCGTAGTCTTCTAAAAAAAGGCCACTTCTTTTGCTTTTAGTTGTATCTCGGATCCAGTTTTCTGTTGCGGAATTTTTTCTAAATCCTTTCTAAATTTTTTAAAATAGGACAGTCGGGTCTATGGTCACCATGACAATTGTGGACCAGATGTTTTAAGGTATCTGCCATATCTTTGATTTGTTTTAATTTTAAATTGAGTTCTTCTAAGTGTTTTTCGGCCAGTTGTTTCACTTGTTTGCTACTTCTGGATTTGTTTTTCCAAAGTCCAAGTAAACTTTTGATGTCTTCTAAGGAAAAACCAAGTTCTCTGGAGCGTTTGATAAATCGTACATAGTGTACGTCATCATCTGAATACATTCGATACCCATTATCATTGCGTCTAGTTTCTGGAATGAGACCGATACTTTCATAATGACGAATGAGTTTTGCTCCGACTCCAGAAGACTTCGAAAGTTCTCCAATATTCATAATTAAGTTCCCCAAATTTTTCAAAAAAAATGTAAAAAAACGTAAAAAAAATGAAATCGCCTATTGACCTTCCAATGATTGGAAGGTTTACACTGGGATTCATGATAACAAAGGAGTTAACATAAAACAATGAAAAATCTAATACAAATCGCTGTTTTTTCAGCGTTTCTAGTGATCCAACCCATTTCTGCGCATGGAGAACATAAACCTGGGCCCAATGGTGGGGTCATCCGAATGCCGGGTGCCTTTCACACAGAAGTTTTGGCTTACCAAAATCTCGGATTTAAAGTATATCTTTTGGATATTAATTTTGAAAATCCGACTTCCAAAAATTCGAATATCAGTGCTACCATAGTGAATGGCGGCAAAGAAGTCAGACTGAAGTGTTCTGGTCATCCAGATCATTTTTACTGTGAGTTACCTAAAGGGGTCTCACTAACAGAAGGAGAGTTACATCTATCTCCTGTTTGGAAAGGGCAAAAAGGGGCAGAAGTAAAATACAAACTGCCATTAAACGAAATGAAAGAAGAGAAGAAGGAGCATCACCATGGTTAATTATGAAATAGAAGGAATGACTTGTAATCATTGTAAAATGACTGTAGAAAAAATTTTTGCAGAAAATGGTAAAAAAGCAACTGCCGATGTTGATTATGAAATGGTTTCGGTGAACGAAACTCTAACGGAAGAAGAATTGGAAACACTTCGAAACCGTTTGAGTGAGGATGGATATACCCTTGGAAACGTCAAATAAAACCACAGAACATACGTTAGACCTTTTTGGAATGACTTGTGCCAATTGTGCCCTTCGCATTGAGAAGGGCCTTTCCAAGTTATCTGGAGTAACGGACGTAAGGGTTAATTTTGCTCGAGAGTCTGTTTTCCTTCGAACAGACGAAGTTGTAACTGTAGATTCACTTGTGAAAACAGTCGAGTCTCTTGGTTACCAAGCAACGGAACATGATCCAAACAAACAATCGGAAACTGAGAAAAAACAGAAAGATCACATTCGAGTTTTAAAAATTCGCTTTATATTATCTCTTTTGTTTTCTCTTCCTTTGTTTTATGGAATGGTGACACATTTTCAATTTTTATCCTTTCTTCCCATGCCACATATTCTGATGGATCGATGGGTGCAGATGATTCTTGCAACTCCTGTTCAATTTTTGATAGGATTTCCTTTTTATCAATCTGCGTATCGTGCCTTACGAAATGGAACAGCCAATATGGATGTTCTCGTGGTGATTGGAACTACAGCTGCTTATGGATATAGTATCTTTGGAAAAGATTTATATTTTGAAACTTCGGCAGTACTTATCACCTTTATCTTAGGTGGCAAGTGGATTGAACATATGGCAAAAGGAAAAAGTAGTGATGGTATCAAAGCACTTCTCACTCTTCGTCCAGAAACTGCCACAGTGAAATCAAATGGAGTCTGGACAGAAGTACCCAATGAATACTTAAAACAAGGTGATTTGGTTCTCGTGAAAGCTCTGGAACGATTCCCAATGGACGGGATTGTAGAGGAAGGGGAGAGTTTTGCCGATGAATCGATGTTAACTGGTGAAAGTATGCCAGTGGAAAAAAAACAAGGCGATTTGATTCTTGGTGGAACCGTAAATGGAAACGGCTCCCTAGTAGTCAAAGCCATGAAGGTGGGAAACGATACCACCTTATCCCATATCATCAAATCGGTGGAAGAATCTCTTGGAACAAAGGCTCCTATCCAAAGAATTGCAGATCAAATTTCTGCATATTTTGTTCCTGTAGTGATTGCGATAAGCGTCCTAGACTTTTTAGTTTGGTATTTTCTGTTGGCACCTGGAGAGATCACAACTGCCATTGAAACAAGTATTGCGATCCTTGTGATTGCTTGTCCTTGTGCACTTGGTCTTGCCACACCGATTTCACTGTTAGTGGGAACGGGAAGGGCTGCCAAACGAGGAGTGCTCTTTCGAAGTGCAGAAGCCTTGGAATCGGTATCGAAAATCAAAACGATATTCTTTGATAAAACAGGTACGTTAACGGAAGGAAAACCTAAGGTAACAGGTGTTTTAGCAGCAGGGATTTCGGAAGATCAAAAATCCTTAGTATTTGGTCATGTGCTCGCGATGGAAGAAACATCAGATCACCCTTTGGCAAAAGCCATTTTGGCCTTTGGAAAAGAGAAAAACTATAAATCCGTTGATTCAGAGATAGTGAAAACCATTACCTCTCCTGGTGGTGGTATCCAAACAGAGTTGGAAGGAATTATTTACTTTGCCGGCAAACAAACGTTTGTGGAAGAAAAAGGTTTTGTGATTCCAGAAGCAATTCAAAGTGGCGTAGTGGAATGGACCAAGGAAGGTGTGAGTTTAGTGTTTGTTGGGATTCGAGGGAATTTGGAAGGGATGATGGTCTTTCGTATCGAAGACCAAATTCGTGATACAGCAAAACAAGCGATCACTGACTTACGATCCATCGGAGTGGAACCCATTCTTCTTACAGGAGACAATCCGATTGCTGCAAACAAAGTCGCTAAATTAGTGGGAATTACTTCTGTATATTCCAGTTTGTTACCAGAAGAAAAAGCAAAGATCATGAAACAATTGAAGGTGGCGAATGTGCATAGTGCCATGGTAGGAGATGGGATCAATGATGCTCCTGCTCTCGCTTCTGCTGATGTCGGTATTGCGATGGGAACGGGATCAGACATTGCCATTAATACGGCGGATGTCGTACTTGTGAATGGGGACATCCAAAGGATTGTGGATCTGATTCGAATTGGAAAAGATACCGTTCTCAATATCCGCCAAAATTTTGGTTGGGCATTGGGTTACAATTTACTTGGGATCCCGATTGCCGCATCTGGACTCCTTGCTCCATGGGTCAGTGGTGCAGCGATGGCATTCAGTTCGGTGTCTGTTGTCTTCAATGCTCTTCGGATGAGCCGATGGAAATAAAAAACTTTAGAGAGAAACACTAGGAACTAATTTGTGGACATTTTGTTTTTAAAACCTCCTTCCGAATTCGAATCCTTTGTCAAAGAGTTTTGGATTTGGAGGGAGGTGAATGCAAACGAACTACCATGGATCATACCATCTTACGAGTGTGAGATGGTTTTTCATTTTGGTGAACCACCTATTGTGGAAACAGAATCTGGGGAGAGATTTCGTTTACCCAAATCTCATTTGGTTGGTCCCCAAACAAGGAGGTGGCGTGTTCTCTCTGAATCTCCTTTGCATTTAGTTTCGATTCGTTTTTATGTAGCGGGTTTGTATACTTTGTTTTCCAAACAAGGATCAGTATTAAAAAATCAATTTCCCGAAATGCCAACAAACGAACGTTTGGTTTCTATCTTACAAAACTCCAATGGGGAAAAAACATCGGTGGTGGAAGAAAAAATCGTCGAAGCCTTAACAGAGTATTTACGGTCCTATCCTGGAAAATCGACAGATATTCCCGCCTATCTTCGATTTGCTTTATTGGAACTAACGAATCCCAAAACCAGTATCAACCCACTTGCAAAAAAACTGGGGATCACTCGCAAACAATTAGAACGAAAATTCCAAGAAGTGGTGGGCCTGAACCCTTCCGAATACCGTTCTGTGCATCGTGTGTTGTCCCTTGTTCGCAATCCTGAACATTACCAAACCACAAATCCAAATTTACGCCTGACGGACCTTGCTCACAATTTTGAATACACAGATCAGTCGCATTTTTCAAACGACTTTAAACGAAATTCAGGAAGTATTCCGAAAGATTGGTTTGCAGAATACGAAAAAATGTCTCATTTTTACAAGCACGGACCGGGGGAGGAGTGATAGGATATGGGTATGATCCAAAACATAATCGATTTCGTAGGGAAATCTAAATCAAATATCAGACTTCGTACATTGTGTTCCGCTATCACCAGGGGTGACAAAGATAGTTTTGATTTGTTACTTTCTGATTTGGAACTTAAAAAAATCTGTTTAACAGAATCAGCCTTATTACTTGGTCTTGCTGTTGTCGAAGTTTCTGATATCTATTTTTTAAAACGTTTGCTTGCCATTGGTCTGAATCCTGATGATCCAGATAACATGGGTTTGTATCCCATTCATAAAGCTACCGAAGCTGGGAACATGGAAGCTGTGGAAGTATTACTCTATGCTGGTGCCAATCCGAATGCGGCAGATCCGAACGGTGTCACTCCCTTACACATTGCCAATAGTTTCGATGGGCTTGGGGAATTGTCTGACTTACTGATTCGAATGGGTGCCAATGTCTACCAAAGAGACAACCTGGGAAAACGTTATTTGATGTAACGATTCGTTCTTGTCGTACAACTGGGTGGCGAAATCTTTACGATTATGATTGGAACACCTTTTACGAAACAAGCGACAAAACTCCTTCTTCTTGGTTCAGGAGAATTAGGAAAAGAGGTGGCAATTGAAGCCAATCGATTAGGTGTTCATGTCATTGCTGTGGATCGTTATCCGAATGCACCGGCAATGCTAGTGGCACAAGAATTTCGTGTCATCAACATGCTCGATCCAAAGGAACTCGAGGCCACCATACGCGAGTTAAAACCTGATTTTGTCGTTCCTGAAATTGAAGCCATCCATACAGAAACTTTGGTTCGCTTAGAAGCGGATGGTTTTAAAATCATTCCCAGTGCCAAAGCAGTGAACCTCACCATGAACCGCGAAGGCATTCGTAACTTTGTGGCAAAGGAATTGGGTCTCAAAACTTCTAATTTTCTTTTTGCAGACAGCCTTGAAGATTTCACAAAAGCCGTTTTTAGTATTGGGTTTCCTTGTGTTGTGAAACCCATCATGAGTTCTTCTGGGAAAGGCCAGAGTTTGATCAAAACCGAATCAGACATTCAAAAAGCTTGGGACTACGGGCAAACGGGAGGCCGCACGGGCAAAGGGAAAATGATCATCGAAGAATTCATTCCTTTTGATTTTGAAATTACATTACTCACGATCCGTCACATCGGCGGCACTAGTTTTTTACCTCCCATTGGACATAGACAGGTGAACGGGGATTATGTGGAGTCTTGGATGCCGCAACCTATGTCTGAAGTGGCTTTACAATCGGCAAAAGAAATTGCAGAGAAGGTAACAACAGGGTTAGGAGGGTTTGGTATCTTCGGTGTGGAACTATTTGTAAAAGGGGACGAAGTGTACTTTAGTGAAGTATCTCCTAGGCCACATGATACAGGTCTTGTGACTCTCATCTCACAAAATGTGTCTGAGTTTTCCCTCCATGTGAAAGCATTACTTGGTCTTCCGATCCCAGAACTCATCTTCCAAACACCTGCTGCCAGTTCTGCGATTCTTTTAGAAGGGAATACAAAGTCACCAGTATATTCTGGGTTAAAAGAATCTTTGTCTATCCCTGGTGTTGATATCCGAATATTTGGAAAACCAGAAGTAATAGGAAAACGTCGAATGGGTGTTAGCTTAGCACTAGGCAAAACAATCGAGGAAGCAAAAGAAAAAGCAAATCGAGGAAGGGATCACATCCAATTAAAATCATCTGAAACAAAGTGAAGTGATAACAAAATTTATTTTGTGACTTTGGTTTGTATGAAATTGGTTCGTGATTCGATTAGTATCGGAATTTGATTTGACCGTTATCTGTTTATTATTTCAATGTTTCCGTTTGGTTGATGGTTTGGGTTTTGAAATTGGTCATTTTGTCTTCGTAGATACTCTCTTCACCATACGGCAAAAATGCGTTGTCATAATGGAAGGCAAGGTATTTGGAGTTTGGCCCAAACCCTCGGATGAGTTCTGATTCTATCGTATTAAAATCATAAAACTCAATCGAATCCATATACTGTCCATCGTGTAATAAATTCAAAAAAATCACAAACTTGCCAGCGTGTTTGAGAATTTTTAACGCAAATAACATTTCTCTGAGTTTCAAAAGATATAAATAAGGACGTATGTTCCTTGCCATCACCAATTTTTGTTCTGCTTCGCTCACGTCCCTGAGTGCCAATCGAATAAACGCTTTCGTTTGCGTTTTTTCTTTGTCTCTTGATTTGCGACCGAGTAACTCAAGTTCACTACGAACTAGTGTTATGTTTTTGGTGAGGATTTTGTCATAGAGTTGGATGAGTTGGTATTGGGTAGAGCGAACAGCTAGGTAAGCATCTCCATATTTCCCTTGGATATGAAGGCTTTTGAATCGCAAGTATTCATCGATGATATTACGGTATTCTAATTTTTCATTGGCATCACCCAAATGGATGATGCTGGAATCAAGAGAACGAACCAGTAGGTAATTTTCTTCCGCACCAAAGGCCACCTGTAAATTTCCATTGGAATGGGTTTTTGTCCCCCAAAGGATACAGATGCCTCCTAGTAGATACAAAAGGAAAGTTCGCACAGTACAGTTTCGGCCTCATCAGGGGTCTAAAAAAGTTCATAATTTTCCTTCGTTTCTTTGTTTGCAATTATGTCAGAAATTTTGCATGAAAACCATAAAAAACCCATTTGATTCCATTTCTTTCTACTCGTCCTCTCGGAACCTCTAGGCATCTTGGTTTTATCTCGACTCACCTTTCGGAAATGATATGATCAAAATCTCTGGCTTAAACAAACAATTCAATGGCAACGTTTTATTTGATGACTTACAATTCAGCGTCAACCGCGGGGAAAGGGTGGGCCTTGTGGGGCGTAACGGGCATGGGAAATCAACTCTTGTCCAAATCATCCAAGGAAAAACGGAACCCGATTCTGGGAACATCACCATCCCCAAAGGATATCGCATTGGCCACTTAGAACAACATTTGGTCTTCACCAAACCAACCGTACTCGAAGAATGTGCACTTGGCCTTCCTGAAGGGGATGAGTACGAAACTTGGAAGGTGGAACGCATTTTATTTGGACTTGGGTTTTCCGAAAAAGACATGGAACGTAGCCCAGAGGAATTTTCGGGTGGATACCAAATCCGAATGAACTTAGCGAAACTTTTAGTTTCCGCACCGGATATGTTGATCTTAGATGAGCCAAACAACTACTTAGACATTGTCACCATACGTTGGTTAGAGGAGTTTCTTCGCGAGTGGGAAGGAGAGATCATCCTCATCACACATGATAGAAGTTTTATGGACAGTGTTGTGACTCATACCGTTGCCATTCACCGCACAAAAGCAATCAAAGTGCAAGGTGACACAGAAAAATTATACACACAAATCAACCAAGCCGAAGAGATTTACGAAAAAACTCGTTTGAACGAAGCCAAAAAACGCAAACAAGAAGAAATGTTCATAGCCAAGTTTAAAGCAAAAGCGAGTTTTGCGAGCCGAACACAATCACGGGTGAAAAAATTAGAAAAACAAGGAGAGATGAAGGCACTTGATACCATTGAAGATATGGAATTGTACTTCAATAGTGCCCCTTTCTCCGCCAATCAAATGTTAAGCGTAGAAGATGTCTCTTTTTCCTATGATGGAAAAGCTCCTTATCTGTTTGAAAATTTTTCCATCAGCGTAGGACCAGAAGATCGGATTTGTATCATCGGAAAAAACGGAAAAGGAAAATCAACCCTTCTCAAATTGATTGCAGGGGAACTCACACCCGTTACTGGCGGAGTGAAAAAACATCCTATTTTAAAAGAAGGATACTTCGGACAAACGAACAAACTCAACATGAACGAAAGTAATACGGTGGTGCAAGAAATTATGAGTGCCGACCCGAACTGTTCGGAAGGGAAAGCTCGTAATATAGCCGGTGGTTTGATGTTCTCGGAAGACCTTGCCTTAAAAAGAATCAAAGTGCTTTCCGGGGGAGAAAAAAGCCGTGTGTTACTGGGGAAAATTCTTGTGACCCCTTGCCACTTACTTTACTTAGATGAGCCCACAAACCACTTGGACATGCAATCCTGTGACTCCCTGATTGAAGCAATTGATAATTTCGATGGATCTGTGATCATGGTCACCCACAACGAAATGCACTTGCGCGCTGTGGCCACAAAACTCATTGTATTCGATGATGACCGAGTTTTTGTCTATGATGGTGGTTATGACGACTTCCTCAGTGACATTGGCTGGAAGGATGAAACCGTTTGAAACCAATCCTAACCGTAAAACAAGTTTCCAAGTCCTATGACAATGGTTTCCAAGCACTCAAATCAGTGAATTGGGAAGTGGGTGAGGGTGAAATCCATGCCCTTCTTGGACCGAATGGTGCTGGGAAAACCACTTTAATCAATTTGATCTGTGGAATCGTGTCACCTAGTGCCGGTGAGGTGAAGGTGGATGGATATGATATCATTGATGAGTTTAAAAAAACAAGATCTCTCATTGGACTTGTTCCACAAGAGCTAAGCGTCCACGCTTTTGAAACAGTTTGGGCAAGTGTGAGTTTTACTCGGGGGTTGTATGGAAAACCTGCCAATCCCAAATACATCGAAGAAGTTTTAAAATCTCTTTCCCTTTGGGATAAAAAAGACCAAAGGATCATGACTTTATCTGGTGGGATGAAACGACGAGTTTTAATTGCCAAAGCCTTGTCACACGAACCAAAAATTTTGTTTTTGGATGAACCAAGTGCCGGTGTGGATGTGGAACTCCGTAAGGATATGTGGAAAATCGTGGAATCCCTTCGTAAAAATGGTGTGACGATCATTTTAACCACTCACTACATCGAAGAAGCCGAATTAATTGCAGATCGAATTTCTGTGATCCGTAAAGGTGAAATTTTCCTTACTGAAAATAAAGACAAACTCATGAAACAATTGGGAACCAAACAATTGCGGATTGAATTGAAAAAAAGTTTAAAATCACTACCGAAGTCTCTTTCCAAATACACATTGGAACTTGCGGATAACAATACGGCTCTTGTGTTTACATACGACCGATCTGATGATAGCAGTGTGATCACCAAACTTTTGGATGATCTCAAAAAAGAAAAAATCCAATTCAGTGATTTGAGTACAAAACAAAGTAGTTTAGAAGAAATTTTTGTTCAGTTATTACAGGAGTCCGTATGAATTTCCATGCCATCCGAGCAATTTACCAATTTGAAATGGCCCGTACATTTCGTACCCTATTACAAAGTATTGCCTCTCCTGTACTTTCCACTTCTTTGTACTTCATCGTTTTTGGTTCGGCCATTGGATCTCGGATCCAAGAGATAGATGGGATCCATTATGGAAGTTTCATTGTGCCAGGGCTTGTGATGTTGTCACTTCTCACAGAAAGTATCTCCAATGCTTCGTTTGGAATTTATTTTCCCAAATTCAATGGAACCATTTACGAAATCCTTTCGGCACCTGTGACCATGTGGGAAGTGGTGATTGGCTATGTGGGGGCTGCGGCCACCAAATCACTGATGCTCGGGATACTCATGCTCATCACTGCGTCTTTTTTTGTGCCCATACGCATTGACCATCCTTTCCTTATGGTATTTTTTCTCCTACTAACCTGCATTAGTTTTAGTTTGTTTGGATTTGTGATTGGGATTTGGGCAGATAGTTTTGAAAAACTACAAATGATTCCGATGTTAGTCATCACTCCCCTTGTGTTTCTCGGTGGGAGTTTTTATTCGATCCAAATGTTGCCCAGTTTTTGGCAAAAAATCAGTATGTTTAACCCCGTTTTGTATTTGGTGAGTGGGTTTCGGTATAGCTTTTTTGAACGTGCGGATGTAGCTTTGTCTGTGAGTATTACGATGATCCTCGTATTCCTCTCTGTTTGTCTCTTTGTCACATGGCTTATCTTTCGCACTGGGTATAAAATCAAAAATTAAGATTCCAGGAATCTTCGATTCTTTTTCTATTTTCCCCTTAGGAAACAAATCCAAACTTATTTTTTGGTGAGGATCCTAAGGTCGGCCACTAACCTTTGTATGTCGCCAGTTCCTTTGGCACGATAAATCCCACGTAAGTATTGTTTTTCATCAAACAAAAAGATATTTTCCGTATGCACAAATTCATATTTGTTTTTTTCGACGGAAAATCCTTCGACTTCCGCACCGCAGGTAGTTTTCGCAAAACTCTCGATTACCTTAAGGTTCCCTGTATAAAAATTCCAGTTTGGATTTTGGATTTTATAAAGAGTGCGGTACTTAGAAAGAACGGTGGGTGTATCTTCTTTGGGATTGATGGAGATGGAATGGATCTCTAAGTTTGAAAACTCCGCCAAATTGGGTTGGATTTGAATTATGTTTTTGGTGATGAGGGGACAAATCCCACGACATGTGGCATAAAAAAAGACAACCAAACTTGGATTAGATGAATTCCCTTTCAGGGAAACTTGATTTCCCAATTGGTTTGTGAGTTGGAAATCCACTGGAATTTGTTTCAATTCAGAAAGGACACTGGGGTCTTTCGGCCAAACGGGATCAAAATCCTTTCCTAAAAAATAGGGAAGGGCATTGGTCTCGGGAGTGGTATCTGCCTTCGAACAATGGAAAGAGAATAACAAACCTAGGAGGATGAGGGAAAGGGAGTGAATTTTTCTATGTTGGAATGGATACATGGTTTTTAAAAGAATGGGATTTAAATTCTAAAGTCTGATTCTCAACATCGACAAATCAAAGTTTGGTGGTTTCCTTGGGATCGGTGGTTTTGGTTTGATTCGAGTCCTCTTCGGGCACGGGTTCGCAGAGTTTACTGCCTGGCCTTCCAAAACTTTCTCCCGATTCCAAAAAGACATGGTTCAAATAAATTTGGCCACGATTGTTCCACTTCTTTGCGACTTTTGGTTTTCCCGATGCAAAAAAAGTTTGGTAACTGGCCATCTGACCATTGTCAAAGTATTCGATATGTTCCCCTACAGGGATTCCCATTTCATATTCGGAAGTTTGTCTGATGGCACCTGATGGAAAATACGCGATTTGTTTTCCCTGTTTTTGCCCATAACGGATATTTCGTTCTTCCAAAAGGATTCCAGAAAATGTTTTTACCGTATAACTCCCGTGAGGTACACCTTTGTAATATTCCGTTTCATAGGTTTCTGATAAGATGGGATTTTCCCTTACAAATATCCCCGTAAACGGTTTTCCTTGGTACAACAGAAAATGGTTAGGGTCTTCGGATAAGTCCTTGTTTCCGGCTTCCACCCTTTGTTTGCCACAAGACAAACAAAAGAGGAGGAAAAAAAGGGAACAATAAGAGAGAAGTTTCGTCAACGGATGGTTAGTTGGAAACCGTTCCTGGTGTGCCATGGAAAAAAGAGCCAATTAAGGTTGGTATGGTGGCAGTTGGGTCTTGCGAATAATGGTAATGGTAGGTTAGTGTTGCAAAATGTTGAGTAGTTGTCGTATGACCATGATTGGCGTCGAGGTCACCATTAGCTATTGTAGGAGTTGTTGTATTGTTAGATGCATCTTTACAATCACTTCCATAGACAGCAAAACCATCAATTAACATACCTAATAAGGCAGATGCATTTGAAGCATCGACATTCAATGGTCTTGCATGATGATGATACACTCCTGAAGATTGAGGGTGGCCGTTGTATTTATCAAATGTCTGTTGTTCTGCAGCAAGAGTATCTGGAGCTGCAGCAGCATTATTAAAGATCGCAAGACCGTTGACAGTGATTCCTACAGAAACATAGCCACTTTGGGTTCCCACCTTTGTTCCAGACTTAGCTGCTGGGCTGCTTGGGATGGTATACACCAAACACTGGGATTGGATTTGGTTATTCCCTGCAGATTTTTGTCCTGCGGCTAAGGATTCATACATAGGGGACGATGACCCAAAATAATAACTTTTGTTATTCGGTATATTTTGGGCTCGGAACACATAATTACTTCCGGAAACACTACCAACGGAACATTTAAAATTATTGCGGATCCAAGCTGGGAGGTCAGAAGACATGGAGGATGTCATCCCTGTGATACAGTCTGTATTGGTATCCAAAGTAGCTGTGGAGTTCACAACGGTTGTACCTGTAAATGCGGAATTAGCGCAGGTGCGAAGACTAGCAGCCGCTAACAAGAGTAAGGTTTCTTCGTCATTATCGGATTTGGTTTTACAATTGGTTAGTGATAGTACGAAGAGTACGAGAAGTGATGTGGTCGCTAGAATTTGTTTCCTTTCCATAAGGGATTCAGGATTGAATGATTCTAGAAATTGTCAAGGAATTTCCCCCATGTGAAATTCCTTATATGCAAGATCGTGCAAACTGTTCGTTAATAAATTTTTAATAACTCTACTTCAAAGATGAGGGTGGAATTGGGAGGGATATTCCCCACTTGTTTACTACCATACCCAAGTTCAGGTGGGATGATGAGTTTTCGTTTGCCACCCACACGCATGCCTTTGACTCCTTTGTCCCAACCTTTTACGACTTCGCCAGCACCCAAATTGAATTCGAAGGGACGGTTACGATCGCGGGAACTATCAAATTTGGTCCCGTTTTTGAGTTTTCCCACGTAGTGAACGGTGACGTACGATCCAGAAAACGCTTCGTCTCCTTTGCCGACGACAAGGTCAATGATTTGGAAATCTTTTTCAGCGGAAACAAGCGGAAACGAAATCAAACAGAAAACAAAAAGAATACGGGAGAGGTTAGCCTTCATACTATTCGAAAGCATAAGGAAGAGTGATCCGTTTGCCAATGAAAAAAACTAGCCGATTGGCCCGTGAAATTTATCCTGAACTCATGTTTCACGAACTTATCTTTTACTGTAAGGAATTGGAGTCTTTCCTGCTCAGAAATCAAATCCAAGAATTTGTGGAAGGGGAACACGATAGTTTTTTTGCAGAAGAAATGTTAAAAACCATCCAAACCGAATCTCTCAAAATTCCCAATTCGGAAAAACAAAAGTATCCAAACCTTCCTTGGGAAAAAATGGATACAATGTGGCAAAAGGATTTGGCTCGCGCTTATGATTACATCGACTTAAAGATGTTATACTATATTTGTGTATATGAAATTCCCAAATTCACAAAAACAATCAAATTAGAAATTCGTTAGAAGTTTACGCGGCAGTTCTTCCGTTGTTTTTGATGATTTCGATGTTTTCTTCAAAACGAACTTTTTCGGCATAGGTTCGTTTGCCAGAAAATTCGATTCCCACGAGCAAATCACCGGACTCTTCTTTGTGAGCCCATGCAATTTTTCCAAAAAATCGAAATGGTGTTTGGAGTTTAAAAACAAGTTCTAATAAAATCCCTTTTTGTTTGGGAAGTGTTTCGATTAAACTGCTATTTGAGACACGTAATCTGAGACCAGTGGCAGAGAGATCTAATACAGGGAATTTTTCTACCGTAGTCATGAGGTTTGCATCTTTGATGCGTTCGATCATTTCTGCAATTTGTGTTTGGTAAAACTTAATATCATCCTCGGTGATGGATTTATCTTTTGTTTGTAAAAAGTAATATCCAATGGGTATGATTTCTTCTAATTCGTTTTTGTATAAAATGGGTAAAATGAGTTCCGATTTTATTTTTTTGTCACGAGCAGCAAACGCGAGTTTGTCGACATGATCATCAATTTCATCTTCGTAGTTGATAAAACCTTCGTCGTCCATTCGGTAACTTTCAGGATTCGTTGCATCTTTGATAAATAAGATTTTTTGTGTGGATTTCACAACATCAAACTTACGTTCCAATCCTGATTTAAAAATATCCATCGTTCCTGCTTCCCCAGAACGAACCATCATACGTTTGCGATAGTCTTCAAAGTTAACACGAACCAGAGTGGGAATGTTGAACATATTGGCTTCGATAATGGTTTTGGAACTGACGATGTTTGTGACATTCACCATTCCTTCTTCCGTGATGGTAAAACGTGGATTGAGCCTTTCTTTTTTAGCGATGAGAACTTTTTCAACACGAAGTTGAATTTTATGAGGTGCTAGTTGTTTGACAAAGGTGCAATGGAGTTCTAGGTATCTAGCAAGTAATTTGGAAAGAACAATGGTGGAACCTTCACCGAGTACCCAAACCTCTGCCCATTGTACGATGATCTCTTCTCCACCAGGTACTTCTTGCAAAACTGTCATGGTTTGCACCTGGCCATTCCAATTGGCCTTCATTTCCTGATTCATAAGATAGTGTAAGATCACATGGTTTTTCTGTTCTTTCCCTGTGATTTGGTCCATTGGTCGCATAGCTAATTTCCAAGTTCGATTCTATTTCGATGAGAAATAAATTTCCCATCTATTGGAAAGTAAAGTTCATGCGTATCTCTTTGGCAAGAAAAAGGAATTTTTAAAGAAGCAGTAAGTGTTTTTTTTCCGTGAATTCATAACAAAAACGAATCCATGAAAAATGATTTTGTAAGTGAGAAAACTCGGGAAGGTACTGAGATAAAAACAATTCACAACGTTTCTCACGTTCATTTTGTTTTTTTTCCATGACAGTTGTTAGATCAAAAATTGTTTTTTCGTATATGTCGTGGTCCATGTAACCGTCTCGTAGGGCCTGTTTTAAAAATTCATTTTTTTCTTTCCATTCACTTGGGGAAAGTACGGGGATCGATTGGAGTTCCAACCAAAACTCTTTGATCGCTGTTTCAAACTTAGGGATTTCCTTTTTTAAGCTCTCACATTTAAAAAACAAAGTACGGAGGTGGCTTTTTGCATTTTGTTCGATTTCTGCCAGGTTTTCTTCTTGGAAGGGTGGAAAGAGTTTTGGAAACGAAAACGAAAAGATTGGGCCAAGGTAAGGTTCGAAGAGTTCCAATTGGTAAAAGGACTTACTCGACCATTGTAAGGTTCCTTTGACCAAAATTCCTTCTACTGTGACTTCAATTGTCCGAATCCCGAGCATACAAATCAATTGCATTCGTAGCAAATTTTATTGTCCCACTTCCTTTTTTTTTGAATCTTTTTTGCAACGAAATCTGGGGGAGACAACTCTGACAGGGAGATGGCTAAAAAACCGATAGAACCAACAGGAACTCATGAAATTCCAAAAGCGAAAGGCACAAAAAGAGCCTTACTTGTGGAAGGTGGGGGGATGAAAGGTGCTTTTTCGGGTGGTGTTTTGTATGCTTGGAATCGGTTCCTTCGGCCAAATTACTTTGATTTGGTGGTAGGTGTGTCATCTGGTGCCTGTGCGGCCGCTTATTATGTATCCATGCCAAAACCAGAACCCATCAAAAGTGAAAAAGCTTTGGCTGTTTGGTACAGGGATTTGTCGGGCAGAAAACTCATTTCTTTTTTCCATCCCTTCCAAGGGAAAACGTTACTCAACCAAGAATACCTCATCGATTTTATCTTTCGTAAAAAAGTCCGATTGGAATCCGAATCTTTAGATTCTAAAAAACTCCCTCATTTTGTCATCGCCGTTAGCAATTTACATACTCATTCTGTGGAGTACATCAAGGCCACATCGAGTAATATTTTTGATTTATTAAAAGCCGCAACCTCTCTTCCCATCGCCACTCGCGGTAAACATAAGTTAGATGGAAAATTGTATTCGGATGCTGCGATTCTCAACCCATTGCCGATCCAAGATATCATCGAAGCAGGTTATAAAGAAATTGTAGTGGTCATGAATTCACCAATCCGACATATCTCCGGACCACTCACAAGGTTTACCAGTTTACTCGCGTTTCCAAAACACAGAACCATCCGAAGGATGATGCGAAAGTTCCACCACTTCCATTTCAATTTAGCCCGTGAGATTGTTGTGAAACCACCAAAGGGTGTGAAAATCATCACCGTGGCTCCTGATCATCCACTCCCGGTAAAACTCACGACCACGATCCGAACCAAATTGTACCAAACTGCTTTACTCGGCGCAAAAAAAGGAGAGGAAGCAATTCAGTTTATATTGAAACGGAAACCAAAAGGAAAGGTTAAATCTTAATAGGTTACCAGTCCTTGTCGGCTATCAACGATTTGGTGGTTCCGAAAGATCTGTACTAAAGATACCACCATTTGGTTTGTTGAACGCATGGATGAATTCTCCCCCTACATACCACCTACCATTATGATACAGGCTTGTGTAAGCGCTATTATCGGGATTGGGTGCCCAATTGAGTACTTCATAGGTATTTGCTTGGAAAGCAGCAAGGTTTGAGCTGTTTGTGGATCCGTTAAGGCCAGTAAACGAACCAGCAACGAGAATCCTTCCATCTGGTGAAGGAGTGAAGGCTTGGACAAATCCATTGGCATATACGGGATTTGGATTGATATACGATTTTGTTGCTAAATCATAAATTGCAATATGATTAAAGGTCCCAATCCCTGAGATCGAAGTGAAAATCCCTCCTAAATAGATTTTACCTTCATAGAGGGTTTGCGTTTTCACTTCAAAATTTGGGTAATTAGAGATCGAGGGGAGTGAAATGGCTGTGCCTGCAATCGAATCAACGGCACGATAATTGAGAACGGTATTATCACTGTTTAGAGTACTGTATATTCCTGCAATGTAAACTGCATTGTCTAGGAAAAGTAAGGAAGTGGCACCACCTGTATCTAAGTTGGGATACCAATTCGTAATGGTAAAATTATCATCTGTTACAGAGGCAACACCATTTCGGGTTTGGCTTTGTATCGAATCAAGTCCTGCACCACCAAAGAAAATTTGACCATTCCCACTGGTGATGGTTCTCACTTCTGCCGAAAGGCCAACGATTCCGAAATTGGTCGCATTCAATTGGTAATGCGGTAAATCGAGTAGAGCAAGGCTTCGTCTTGGATTCCCATTCACGTTCTCAAAACTTCCCCCCACAATCAATTTGTCCCCTTTAAGGTGCATCGCTTGGATACCATAATCAAATTCAGGAGTCCCATCAATGGGAGCACCGGAAGCTTCATCTAGGACCAAAAAATTCTTTTTGGGTTGTAAATTAACACCGTACTTATTGAAAGCCAAGGCAACATCGTTCCCATACGCAATCACAGCTCCCCCTGGATTACTCACTGTTTCTAATAAGGATGGATTCCAATCGGTGAGGTTCCCACTTGGCAAGTCAAAGGAGGCGGCAAAATTTCTAGAAAATCCTTTTGCTGTTGTAAATAGGCCTAAGGCATACAATTGGTTTCCGATGAGTTGCAGAGTCGTGACAGGTTGGTCGATATCGAAATCATTTTTAACTGCACTTCCAGTGTCATTGTCAACTCCAACTAAGTGATTTGCAATCGGTGCGCCTGATACATTTGTGAAACTGCCACCTAAATAAACTGTATTTTCGTATTGTTGGACGGCTTGTACCGGATCCGACGGGTTTGGATTCCATGGTGTAAGGGTTCCGTCTGGATAAAAGGCTGCAGCGTTGTTCCTAGGAGTAGAAAAGGAACCAACGACATATACTACGGGGCTACCTTGGGGGTCTGAACCTATATTCAAATCGATTGCTACCCCACCTGGATTTAATTGGGCAGTAAAACTTGTATCCACAACTCCAGTTGTCGCATTAAGTTTTGCGATTCCAATCCTTAAGGCTCCAATGGTATCGAAAGAGCCACCGATAAAAAGAGAATTACCAAAGGACACGATGGAATAAACATAATTGTTCATTGCGCCAGGGTAAAATCCCGTATTTAATTCTCCCGTATAACGATTGACTGATGCGATATTTGATTGTGGATTTGATCCCCAACTTGCAAAATTTCCACCAATATATAAATTGTCACCTAATAGATGCAATGTGTAAACGGTTCTAGTTGAGTCTTCCGTAACATTAAAATTTGGATCTAATTGGCAACCTGGCAAAATATGAGCAACTTGGCTCCTTTTAAACCCTTGTACATGAGTGAAAATTCCACCAATATAAAACCCTCCAGCACCATCGGAGACTGCCGAATAAGTTTCTCCATTGACTTTGAGAAAGGGACAAAAGCGGTTGGGAACAGCTTTTCCCGTTTGTTTATCGAGGATGGCCACACTCCCTGTCGCAAGACCAACTTTCGTAAAATCACCGCCAATCAAAAGGTGATTCCGATACGCTAAAATGGAACGCACTTGTGTGGTGGATGCCCCTCCGTAAACCCCATAGTCCTCAAAAATAGGAAAAGCAGGCAAACAGGAAGGAGATTTGTCCCCAGTCACGAATCGCACAACGGATGCGAGTAAAAAGGAATCAGATTTTACATCACAAGAATTTTCTAAGTCTGCAGGTTTGCATTGTGTGAAAGCGATAGATAGAAAAATAAGTAAGGTGGTGGCAAAGAAACAACGTAAAATCCGTTTCATACATCCATGGAAGAAATGACAACCTAAGATGTCAAAGGGATTTGGAAGTCAATTTCTTGTCATAGGAATAAGGACAAATTTGAATTCTTTTCTTCTCAAACCGGTTTCGATTTTACTCATTCAAACTGGAACGCACAAGCCCACCAAAGGTTCGGTTGGAAAAAGAGCCAAACAATCCTCCCAGATAGTATTTTCCATTTTTAAAATGAGAAGAAAGCAAAGCATCATTCATCCCTGGATTCCAAGGAGAGAGTAAATTCGAATTGGCATTGTAAATTCCAATGGAATACCTTTCGTTTGTCCCATTCAAATTATTAAATGCTCCTCCAATGAACACATTCCCATCAGGGTAAGAAGCAAGATAATTGACAGAATTATTCGCAAATACTTGGTCTGGGGATTCATATGACTGGGTTGTGAGGTTGTAGATTGCCATATAACTATAACCTGTGCCAATCGAAATAAAATCTCCTCCTAAAAAGATGCGATCGCCAACTAATGTCTGTGAGTTGACTGCCGCATTGGGAAAAATAGAGGAAGACGGAATGAGTCGTTTGGTTCCATTGGTTTTATCCACTGCGTGGTAACGGAATGTTGTATTATCTCCATTGATCCCAACATAACCGCCACCAATAAAAACCAAATCATTGACTGCTAATACAGAGTTACCTTCCCCATTTAAATTTGGATTCCAATTGGTGACAGAAAGTTCTCCCAGGTTCAACGCAAAGGCATTGTTCCTTGTGGCTCCATTTACAGTTGTGATTCCATTGCCAACGGCATAGATTTGAGTTTCATCACTTGTGATTGACCGAACCTCCATGGTTCCCCCAACCACTGTGGGGCTACTCGAATTGACTGTGTAATGCGGTAAATCTAAAATCACAAATGCATTTTTTGTTTGGCCTTGCACACTCGTAAATCCTCCACCCACAAATAACCGATTGTCGATGCGAAGGAGGGATTTGATCGGCAAATCAAAGTAAGGTGTGCCTTCAATGGGTTTGCCCGTATATTCATCGATCACTGCAAAATGATTTCGAGCTGTCACATTGACAGTGGAACGGTCAGAGGTAACAAGGACCACACCATTGCCTGCGGGTACAAAACGAGAGCCGGGATTACTGATTGTGTTATCATAATTGGGATCAAATGCATTGACGGTTTCACTTGGTAGGTCCAGTGCCGCCATATAATTTCTGGGAATCGATTTCACAGATGTAAAACTTCCACTTAAGTACAATGTATTTTCGACTACTTGGACAGAAGCCACAACATTGTTTACCGCAAAATTAGTATTAACAGATCCTCCATTGCTATTATTAACGGAAACAAAATTAGAGATGGCTGATCCATTCACTGATGTAAACTGCCCACCTAAATAAATACTGTTTCTATATTGTTGGACAGAATTGACAAAGCCATCTATATTGGGTACCCAAGTTGTAGGAGTGCCATCAGGATACACGGAGATGGCATACACTCGGGGAGAAATCGAAATATCTCCTACGGCATAGAGATTGGGACTTCCAGCCGAATCGGTTCCGTAATGCAGGTCAACACATGTTCCTCCATCTACACCTGGGTTAAACGAGGTAACGATTGAACCAGAAGCAAACGAATATTTGGCGAGATCTCGAATTGCATTTCCGCCAATGTTACCAAAATCTCCGCAGATGTACATGGCATCGAGATCGGAATCCAAATCCAAATCCAAATCAAATACAGAGTTATCCACTTGGAGATTGAAGTTTGGTTCCAGAGCTCCTGAGTATCGATTCAATTGAACAAGATGTGTGAAATTTGTATTCCCATCCCAATTTGTAAAGTTTCCTCCTACATAAAGTGAGTCACCTTTGAGGAGAAATGCTCTTACTTCTCTTGTTTCATCGTAAGGAGTGTTAAAGTTTCGATCTAATTGGCATCCAGGTAAGATATGGGCAATACTAGATGTATCTACCCCTTGGATGTTATAAAAAGCACCTCCTATGTAAAACCCGCCGCTTCCATCGGAAATTGCTGTGTAGGTGGCACCGGAAACTTTTAGATAGGGACAATAACGATTCGGTAGAACATTTCCATTGGTGGTTTCTAAATAAACAACATTGCCAGTAGAAGGTCCAATATACTGGAAGTTCCCTCCTATGATGATTTGGTCATGGTAACTTGTGATGGCGTTGGCAGATTGAAAACCAGAAGTTCCACGAAAGACTCCCCAGAGGTCTTGGAAATCAAAAGAGGGAAGGCAAGAAGGAGACCGGTCCCCGGTCACAAAACGTATGATCGATCCAAGTAAAAAGGCATCGGTTTTGGCATCGCATGTATTGGAAAGTTCTGCGGGTTTGCATTGGAATACAAGACCGATAAACAAACAATAGGCTAAGAAGTGAAACCGAGTTTTGCCCATGACTAATCTTACCAAATAGGAAATAAATTGTCTAGCGGTTTGTTTGTGAAGGTGAGGATTTCGATCGTCTAAATTTTATATGGTTTGGATTTCCCTAATCTTAGTTAGTTTGCCGTTGGTTTTTTATTGGCTTTGGCCAAAAAAGGGAAACTTAAAGGTAAAAAACGAAACCAAAGAGTACAATCTGTACAAATCTTTCTCTAAAACGAACGAAATCCAAAGAATAGAAACAGTAGTCTACTTTGAAGCAGGGAGTTCTCAGTTGTTTGCGAAAGACCTGATCCAGTGGAAGGAATGGATCACTCCTTATTTATTACGAACGTTAGATTCTATTCTACTCATTGGCTCCGCGGATACAACAGGAAACGTAAGCAAAAATCGTAGGCTTGTCAAAGAAAGGGTCCAAACGATTCGCCAAAGCCTCCTCTCTTTGGGTGTAAAACCTGAAATCATTTCCAGCCAATGTTTGGAACCGATTCCAGGGCGAACGGCAAAGGAAAGAGAGCGATTTCGATCTGTCGTCGTCCAAGTAAACATTTTAGGATAAGAATGACAAATCAGAATCCCTTCTTTAGGATAAAGATGACAATGAAACATCATTTGAAATTTTTGTCAGAGAGATGATTCGAACCGAAATCCAAATTCGATTTAACGATATGGACCCGATGCGACGAGTGAATAACGCCAGTTATTCGGCGTATTTGGAATTGGCACGCCTTGATTTTTGTAATCGATATTTGTCAGTCACAACACTAGAAGACATTCCCTTTGTCCTAGCGCGAGTAGAGATGGATTTGGTTTCTTCTGTTTTGCCAGGGGATTCCATTTATGTGAATACTTGGGTCTCTAAGATAGGCACAACTTCTTGGGAATTTTCCTATGAAATCAAAAACCAAAAAACAGATGTTTTGTATGTGAAAGCAAAAACTGTTCAAGTATACTTTGATTATAGAGAAAAGAAGAAATTACCGATTCCAAAAGAATTCCGAATGAGTTTGGAAAAGGAAATGTGATCAAATTTAAAATAATTCTTTGGAATCAAAATGTTTCCATTCCCAATGGTAGGCGGACTTATCGCCAAACTGAATGCATTCGTCTAACCAATTGGATTCTCTTTCCGGTCTGAGTGTCTCATAGGTTTCTGTGATGGTTCGGATCAGTTCCTTGTATTCTGGTAAAATTTCGGGTAATAAGGGATCTGTTTCCCTTTCCAGAAGGCGGACTATGGATTGGATGAGGGCAAAATAAATTCCCTTTTTTAAGAGTTCCGGCATGACTTTTGGCAAAGGAACCAGGGCTTCTAGTTTTTGAAAATGAGGGATGAGTTTTGGAATCTTCCCCAACAAATGGCTTGGCAAAAGGTTTTGGATTTTTGTAAGATACACTTCATTCTCTTCATTCGCCATGACAATCACTCAACCCCAAGACCAATCTCAAATCAAGTCCCTTTGTGAAACAGAAGGATTTGCCTTTGTTGGGTTTACAAAAGCGGAAATCCCAGAAAAAGACCTAAGGTTTTTAGAGAAATGGATTTCTGAAAAAAAACATGGCAATATGGATTGGTTTGCCAAAGACCATGCCCTTGCCATCCGCAATCGATTTGAAAACTTAGGATTCAAACCGACATCGGCCATCTGTTTGGGTTTTCTGTATCGTTCGAGTGAAGCGGAAGACCTGCTCCCTCAAATGAAACGAAAGGTATCGCGTTATGCCCTTGGCACCGACTACCATATCGTATTACGAAAGAAAGGAAACCAAATCTTAAAAGAGTTGAAAAAACTCTATCCGAAACACCAGTTTCGCCTATCTGTAGATAGTTTGCCCATTGCCGAAAAAATTCTCACAAGAGAATCGGGAATGGTTTGGCAAGGAAAACACACAAACCTCATCCATCCTAAGTTAGGTTCTTATTTTTTTCTATCGGTCATTCTCACCGATTTAGAGTTAGGTGAAACTAATCCACAGGAGAAAACAACAGATCATTGTGGGAGTTGCAGGCGTTGTTTAGACATTTGTCCCACAAATGCTTTGGAGCCATACCAAATTGATGCCTCAAAATGTATCTCTTACCTCACCATTGAAGATCGAAGTACTGCGGAAGTGAGCGATTCCTTTTTGGCTTGGGACAGAAGGGCTTGGGTCTATGGCTGTGACCTTTGCCAAGAGGTTTGTCCTTGGAATGAAGGGATCGCCAAACGAAACCAGGTGGAAACAAACGAACCTAGTTTTTTACCCAGAGAATTTTGGAAGGATCTCAGTTTTCAAAAAAAAGAGTTTTTAACAGAAGATGAATTTCAAGAATACTTCAAAGATTCTCCCATCGAACGAATTGGGGTTTCGATTTGGAACCGGAACCAAGCCACTTAAAACAATTTTTTTAAGGCAATTGTTGCTTCTTTGGGATCGTTGGCAGAACAAATCGCACTCACGACTGCCAGTGAATTGGCACCTGCCTCGATCACATCTTTAGCATTGTCTAAATGAATCCCACCAATGGCTACAATGGGGAGATTCGTTTTTTCTCGAAGCCAACGAACACCTGCTAGGCCCCAAGCAGTTTTGGTATTCGTTTTTGTTTTGGTATCAAATACGGGGGAAACAGCGAGATAATCGAGATTCGGACTTGGATCTTCTTTTTGTAAGGTTTCCCAGTCTTCTTTAGTTTCGATCGAAAGTCCAATGATGGCCTTTGGTCCAAGGAGTTTTCTTGCTACGTACCAAGGGAGGTCCGATTGGCCCAGATGGACCCCATCAGCACCCGATGCCAAACAGAGATCCACTCGGTCATTGATGAGGAGGGGAACTTGGAATGGACTTAGGATTTTTTTTAAGTGGATGGCAAGTTCTAAAAATTCACGTGAGGTTGCTTCTTTTTCCCGGAGTTGGACAAGGGAAACTCCACCAGTCGCAGACAAACGAACGACATCTTCTAAACGATGGTGGATACAAAGAGGCCTATCTGTCACCAGATACACCCCTTGGATTTTATTTTGCATTTAACCTTTGTTTAATGGTATCTGCATTTATTTCGTAAAGGGCATCAAGAAATGCCACTTGGAAACTGCCTGGGCTAGAAGTTTTGGATTTTGCCATTTCACCGGCAATTCCCATCACCGCCATCGCAGATGTTGCCGCACGGAACTGGTCTTTTTGTACGGCAGCAAACGCACCACAAAGGGCAGAAGCTGTACAACCAAGGCCTGTCACCTTTGTCATCAGTGCATCACCATTGGAGATTTGGGCTTGGTTTGTGCCTTTTAAGATATAATCAGTGGCACCACTGATCACAACGACACCTCCAGTGACTTTGGATAAGGACTTACCTGTGTCCACTGCGGACTCGGAGGAATCGGTTGCATCCACTCCCTTGGTTTTTCCTGAAGAAGAGAGAGTGGATAGGATTTCTGATGCATTGCCTCTAATAATACTTGGGTTTCCAGAATCCAAAATCTTTCTGATTGCCGCATTACGGATGTTACTTGCTCCAGCACCCACTGGATCTAAGACCAATGGTTTCCCTAAGGAAACAGCTTTTTTCGCAGCTTTTTCCATACTTTGGATCCAAGGTTCGGAAAGGGTTCCAATATTGATGACAGTTGCCGAACAGATTGTCACCATTTCTTCGACTTCTTCGATGGCATGGGCCATAATGGGAGAGGCACCTATGGCAAGTAGGGCATTGGCAGTGTTGTTCATCACAACGTAGTTGGTAATATTATGAACTAAAGGTACGGTAGAACGTACGATTTCTAAGTCTTCGATGGTATTTTTTAAAATGTTTTGGGACATACGGAGGTTTCCTAGGAAAACCTAGGCAATCTTCGTTATCGCGTCTTCTACTTTTTTGATTAAATCAGATTCCGACCATGGTTTGTTTAAAAAACTATGAAGGTCCACTTCCCCTTTCAATTGGTTGAGGGAATGTTCATCAATGTGTCCGGAAATAATTATTTTTTTGATTTTGGGGTAGGTTTTATGTACTTCTCGAAGGAACTCATCACCTCGTTGGTTGGGCATAAGCCAATCCGAAATGATGATGAGGATGTTGATGCCTTCTTCCGCTAATTCTTCAATGATCGACCATGCCTCTTCTGTATTCTGGGCAGTCTCATAACGATACTCGTTCCCAAAATGTTTTTTCAGTTGAGATTTCAAACTCATCAATATGATTTGTTCGTCATCGACGAAGAGGATGGCGCGGCCCATTGGATTATTTTCCGTCGTGTGGGCACTCAACCAATTTGTCGTGACCAGGGCAGGCAGATCTTTTTTCTTTTCCTGGGCAAATGGCAAATGCGGATGTTGCGAATAATAAAATGCTGAGTAAACCAACTGTAAACTTCATATAGCTACCTCTTTTTTGATTAGACGAGGAAAAGGAAAGGATTGCAAGAACCTTTTCCTTAAACTTTCGTTAGAATTTCATACCCTTTGTCGGTGACAAGGATGGTATGTTCGAATTGTGCCGACAATTTTCCGTCTTTCGTGCGGACCGTCCATTTGTCAGAGCGATCAAAATTCACTTCCCAAGTTCCTAAATTGACCATCGGTTCCACGGTAAAAATCATTCCAGGCTCTATTTTGGCTAATTTTCTTGGAGAACGAAAATGGGGCACTTGTGGTTCTTCGTGGAAATTTCTTCCCACACCATGACCCATCAGATCTCGGACAATTCCATACCCCATAGGAGTTAAAAAATCATCAATGGCATTCCCGATATCATCAATGCGGTTTCCTGGTTTGATTTGTTCAATCCCGATCCACATTGCTTTTTCGGTATCCGCGACTAGTTTTTCTGCTTCGGGTGAGGTTTTTCCACCCACAATAAAGGTTTTGGACGTGTCTCCAATGTAACCATCCACAATGGGGGAGACATCTAAATTCACGATGTCCCCGTCTTGCAAAACGTCTTCTTTTTTAGGAATCCCATGGCAGACTACTTGGTTGATGGAGGTACAAATGGATTTTGGGAATCCTTTGTATCCGAGAGGGGCAGAACGGTGGCCGTTTTTTTTGGTATAAGCTTCCGCGATATCGTTGAGTTCCAAAGTGGAAACACCCGATTTCACAAAGGGTTCCAAATAAACGAGGAGTTCGGCGGCAAATTTACCCGCCTTCCTCATCTTTTCAATTTCTGATTTGTTTTTGATATAAATCACGGATTAGAAATCAGTCGACCGAACCGTTGTTCTTTTGTTGGCAGAAGTTCTTTCGAGAGCTTTGTCGATCAAACGGTAAATTTCTTCGTTGATACCGTCAATGGCATCCCCGGAAGTCATAAATCCCTTACTTTTGATGTAAGCTTTCACTTTAGAAGTGACAATAAGGGATTCTTTCGACGTTGTTTCTGTTTGTTCTTCGGACATGGATACCTCGGTTATTTCTTTCTAACTCCGAGGATGGTATCCACGAGGGATTTTTCAATATTTAATTTTTCACTAATTGCCTCGGAAGACCACTGGTAGTTGTCGTGAAGGCTCTGAATCGTGGCTCTTTTTCGCTCGACCAAGGGATTTCCCGAATTTTTTCGGTCCATTTTGGGGGAAGCGGAAGGGTTTTGCATTGCTCCTTGCACAATGTCCAAAAATTGAGAGAGTTTTTCGAAGGTTTCGTCTGCTTCCCCGAGAAGAGATTCCAAATCGTCCTTCGTGTCCTTTGTGGAATCCCTCAGGTCTTCCAAACGTTTTTGTAGGGTGAGGATTTGGCGGTAGCGGTCGGATAGGTCACCTAGCAGCTCTTCGATTTTGTCAAATTTGCGTTCGACGGAATCAATTTGCGCTTCTCGTTCCACAAGGAAGGAAGTGCGGTTTTCTGCTTGGCGGATGGTTTCTGTGAGTTCTTTTTCTCTCGCTTCCACTACATCGATTTCGCGGTCGAGGATGTCGAGGCGAGCTTGCAATTCCCGTGCATTGTGTTTTTGGCCTTCCAAGTTTTCCACCAAATGGAAAACGGAATCTTGTGACTCTTGGAGAGAGGACAAAAAGGATTCGATTTTGGCTTGTTCTTTTGTCAGGTTTGACACACGAGATTCGATGGATGTAATCTCTGTTAGGCTCTCTTCAAACCCTTCCATAGTTTCGGAAACATGGACCAAGTTGGAAGCAAGGATTTGGATTTGTTTGTCGATGTCTTCCGATTGAAACTGCGCTTCTTTTAGGGCTTCCAGTTCGTTTGCGATTTGAGTGCGCATTTCGCTGAATTCAGAAATGGCCGATTGGACAAGTTCCAAATCTGGTTTTCCTTTTTCCAAAGAACGTAAAGCTTCTGAAATCTCTTCCACAGCTTTGTTCGATTCGTCTGCGATCTGTTTGGCGGACGCAAATAAATCAGAATGTTCTTTGACGGTTTCCAGTTCACTGGAAAGTGTTAGGATTTCTTCTTTGAGAGATTCCAATTCGTTTTGGAAACCAGATAATGTTTCTTCTTTTGTGTCGTTTAAAGATTCTAAACCATTCTGGATTTCAAATTTGAGATCATGGAAACGGTTCAGGCTGTCTTTTAAGAAGTCTTGGCTTTCTTTTGCAATTTCTTTGAACGATTTTTCGTAATCCCTTTGGTAGGTCTCAATTTGTTTTTTGGATTCGTCTTTGGAACGTTTGATACTTTCTTCTAAGTTGCGACGAACCGTGTTTAGGTGGTTCGAAATTTTTTCTTCTAATTGGCCGAGTTGGAGATTCCCTTTGTCCAAAAGTTTTGTGAGTTGGTGTGAGATTTTGGAATCGATGGTTTCGTTCAAACGATCCATTTTCTCTTCTTGTAAATTGAAAAAAGATTCACCCGACTCTTCCAAGTGTTTGAGGATCCGTTCCACTTCACTACGAGCCAGTTTCGCTTCTTCTTCCAATCGAGAGATACTCTCTTTGGTTTTGGATTCGGCCACAAGTTCTAAATTGGCTTTTGCTTTTTGGAATTGGTTTTGGAATTCACCAAGTAAGTCAGCGCCTTCCACATGGATTTCTTTTAAGCGGTCTTGGAGTGTTTCGATGCTATAATTTTGGTCTTCGCGGATTCTACCGAGTTCTTCTTCCCATTTGCTTACAAATTGTTCTAAATTCGCATTGGCGATGCGGATCTTCTCTGTGACAATGGTTTCGGATTCTTTGGCTTTTTCTTCTGCTGTTTCTAAGATTTCGTGAGCGGATTCGCGGAGTGCTGACTTCAATTCTTCTACGTATTCATCTACATCTTTCGTTTGCGCTGTGATGGTTTCGTTCAGTTCTTTTACTTGCGATTGGATGGAACTTAAGTCTGAATCCATTTCGTGTTTTTGGATTTTGAAATCAGAATGCATTCTTTCTTCTAATTCTTTTTTCAAATCAAAAAGAGAGGATTTGATCACCATCTCTTGGCCAGAACGAACCGTTTCAAGTTCGCGATCAAATTCTTTTAACTCTTGTAATGCGCTTTTTTTGAGAGTGTTTGCTTCTTCTCGGAGTTCCTCTGAAATGCGATGGAATTCTTCTGAGAAAGCTTCAATCTCGCGGATGAGTTCTTGTTTGCGGATGTCTGCTTGGCGGAGGAGTTTATTCTCTGCTTCTAAGTATTTTTCTTGGAATTGGATGATGGTTTGGTTGATACCATCTGCTTGTCTTCTGGTTTCATTGATGATGTCATCTCGTTTGGAAAGTGTTTCGAGAGACAAGTCTTCGATTTCTCGTTTGATGGCATCGGTTTCTTGATTTAGGCCCTTCATGAATGAATCTTTTGTGTGGCTTACTTGGTCCACGATGGATTCAAAACGTTCTTGGATTTTTTTCTCGAGTAGTGTTACTTTCTCTTCTACTTTGGAAGATGCTCTTTGGTATTTTTCTTCTAACCTTTCATCAAACTTATCTACTTTGTCAGATAGTAAGGACGATGTGTCTTCAAACTTCGTAAGACGAACATCTAAATCACCTTGTGCATACTTCATGGACTCGAGGAGTAAATCCATTTCTTTTCGCGCATGGTCAAGTCGGCCCGCGGTTTCATTCACCATCACATCAGCATGGGTTAATAATTTTTCTCTAGCGGTCTCTGCAATTTTAGAAAGGGAATTGTCGAGGAAGTCTGATTTGGTTTCGAGAAGGCTTTCGAGTTCCACCATCTTTTGAGCGACAGATTGTAGAATTTCATCACTACGTAAGTTCAATTTGTTTTGGAAAGTATCTAACATTGAAATGGATTCGTTATGAAGTGCTTCCATATCTTCTGAAACTTCGCGTAACTCGCGTTTGTGGGAGTTGATTTGAGAAAGTCCTTCTTCCATGTATTGTTTTTCACGGCGGACTTGGTTACTCAAATCTTGGATTTGTTCCATTTCTCCCGAGAGAGAAGAGAGGTAATCTTTGCTTGCTCTGATTTTTTCGAAGAGGTCTCTCGATTCTGCACTTAGAGTTTGGATGTCTTCTGCGACTTTTCGGGATTGTTTCACGAGGATGTCTAAATCAATCCCGGCATCCTTTACCATTTGGATCTTTTGCAGGGCGACACCTTGCATTTCTTCGGTGAGTTTGGAGGCGTAACGTTTCAATTGGGACAGTTTGGTATTGGATTTGTCCAAACGACGGAGTCCGATGGTCACGGCGACACTCGCCAAAAAAGGTAATAAAAAGACTTCTAATCCCATTTTCTCAAAGATCCAATAATAGTATTATGTCGCATGAAGATGGTTGAAGGAAACCAGTCTCGGATTTTTTTCGCAAGCCTTTTTTAATTTAGGGAGAATTCGCCGATTTGGCGCCAAAATCGGGTGAAAATTTTGGCCTCTTCCTCCTCCAAAATAGCAAGCCTTTTGGCGGCATCTGGATCCAAACGGAACATTTCAGCGCTCATTTCGGACAAATGGCCTTCTTCTTCTAGGATGAGGTTGGTTAGGCGGATGGGAGAACCGGACTCGTTCAAAATTTCGTCGTACGCTGTGTAGACGACCATGGCACGTTTTTCAATCACCGTTGTGGTGTACAAATAGGCAAGGTAAGTGAAGGTCTTTTCGTCTGTGAAAACCTTTCGCAAATTCCGGCGCACCAGCGTGTCCAGTTTTGCGAAATAAATTCTTGCGGCAGTTCCTCGAACCAGTGAAGAGTTTTGGTACCCAGAGCGAAACTCAGGTTGGATCGTCCTTGCTGCTTTTTTGAAAAATAGGGCATGCCTTGCTTCTTCTGTGGCATGGCGTAAAATCATTTCCGAGGTATCTTCGCTCGATTGAGTGAGAAGGATTTTGCGGGATCCAATGTGTTCGAGAAGAGAGAGAGTGTTCAGCCAAAGGGCGTGGTTTTTGTCATTTGTGATGATGGCTTGTAAAACTTGTGGGATGGAATCGTTTTTTGTCTCTGTCACTTGGCCCATACATCCAAGTTGGAAAACCTAAGATTCTCTGCTAGCCTTTCTTTAAGGGAATTGTGAGTTGGGCAATGGTTTCGCCATCTTCATGGTAGATGCGAAATTGGTCTGTGGGAAGTCCTTCCCCTTTGAGAAGGATGATACAAAGGGCAATGCCAATTCCTTCCCCTTCGGAATTATCACCCCGTTCGATGTAGTATTCCATGATATCGTTGTAGTTTTGTGCGTGCAGAAGGGAGTTTCTGATTTTTTGCATTTCCCCTCGCACTAACATCGAGTTGTTGCGGATATCAAATTTGATTTGGGAATTGTTGTGTTCGATTTTCACGTGTACGTATAAATTTTTTTCACGGGCGAGGGGTTCAAAACTATTTCCCCTCCCTGCAAGGATTAAGCTTTTATACATCCTAACGCCTAACTCATAGTCGGCGGGAGATTGGATGTCGAGGAGGTTTTCTTGGAAAAACAATCGTTTGAAGTTGGCTTTGAATCCATTCAGGATTAAGTCTTTGACAATGGTGAATAAAATGGCTGAGAGATCTGGAATTTTGTATTTTTCTGTCAAAGCATCCAAAACTAAAACTAAATTTTCATCTAAATTTTTGGACGCTCCAAAGGTGGAGAATTCCAAGGGACCTGGTGTTTGTAACCAGTTCTCAATCTCTGAAAACAACATTCGTTCCATTAAAAAATATATTGGCTCGGGAAAAGTGGATTTGATTTGGACTTTTCATCTACTAACATAGATTGCAATTCATCTCTTAGACGTTCGGTAATGTTGTCTATGGTTTTCTTTTTGTCTTCTTTATACGAACCAAGATAGTCATTGATCTTAAATGGTTTTCCTAGTCTAACGACAGCTTTGTGAGGTCTGGACTTTGTTTCTCCAAAAATTTCGTTTTCATATCGGTATAAAAATTCATACAAACGTTCTGGGCTTGGTAATTCTTTGATGTAGGCAGTTTGGATGGAGATAAAATCATACGCTTTGGTGGCAGCGTTTCTTGCCCATCTTGCCATTTCCAAACTCGGGAGTTCTCCATTGGGGTCAGGCATTCCCACAGAAACCATTTCGAGAATACTTAATATTTTTCTGAGTTTTTCGATCGCGTTTGCATCTCCATCCCATTTAGGAATCTTTGCTTTTCTTGCAATGTTATCGAGCATGGCATGGCGCATCCGACCCAAACGATAATCAAAATCATCTGCTTTACTTTCTTCGACAGGGACACCGTATTCTTTTTCTTCTCGTTCCATCATACGTTTCCCAACCGATAAAAATCGATGTACGATGTCTTTTCCTGTTTTGGAAATGCCGAGTCTCTCTTCCATTCTTGTCAAACTTTGGTCGATGTCTCGTTGCATAGACTGAATGGAACTTGTCATCCTGTATTTGATGAAAGTAGGCAAAACCCAAATGGTCGCATTTGGATCATGTTTCAGTGCATCTTCTAAACCCCAAATCCCAAGTTGTGCCACTCCTGGCTGGAAGGGAAGAAGGGTATCATTCATTCCACTTGTGGGTTCCCCTTCAGGAAAAAGTGCCAATTTACCAGATGGATTTGCTAATATAGAACGGGATGCTTTTAAAGATTCTCTATCAGGAGCACCAGCTAACACAGAATAGGCCCCTATGGATTGAATGAAATCACCAACAAAGCCGTAACCCCATTCAAACACTTCTCTTGCGGCCATATAATGAAAACGTGAACCCATTAGATTTGCCGCATGGAAGGCAACTCCTGGTTCTTTGGTTGTGGGATGATTGGAAATGTAGAGAAGGCGTTCTTTTTGAAAGGATTTTAAAGTTTTTTCATCATTTTCAGAAATTTCAATCGAATCGATATTATGTACCAATTTATTGAGGAGTGGCAGTGTCAGATCGGTGAACCAAAGAGCAGGGAGATTGAACTTGGCAGGAATAAAGGATTTGATTGACATAGGACGAATGCTGACAGCTTAATCAAAGGAAGCAAGTACGATTTAACATGGCACTTATAGAAGAACTCAACCAACAAGGCAATTTTCTCTTCCGATGGCGCTCCTACATTCCAGGAGTCATTTTGTTCCTTTCCTTACTGTATCTACCGTATGTTCCTTATTTCCAAGGGAATTATATGTCCAATTTATATTGGTTAACAGCTGCATTTGTAGTTAGTTTAGCGGGTCTTTTTGTAAGATGTTTTACCATTGGTTACACTCCCAAAAATACATCTGGGCGAAATACAAAACAACAAGTAGCAGATGTGGTCAACCAATCAGGAATTTATTCTCTCGTGAGACATCCTCTCTACGTGGGAAACTTTTTGATGTATTTGGGACCTGTTTTGATTTTACGGGACTTTGCTTTTACATTAGTTTACATCATGTTCTTTTATCTATACTATGAAAGGATCATCTTTGCGGAAGAATATTTCCTACGTGGCAAATTCAAAGATGCTTATTTGAAGTGGGCTGACAAAACTCCAGCATTTATCCCACGTTTGTCGGGTTATCTTAAACCAAATTTGGATTTTTCCTTCCGTAATATTTGGAAACGAGAATATCCAAGTTTGTTTGGAATCATCGTTGTGTTTACCGTATTTGATTTAATTCAAATCTATTTCCAAGAGCCAAACCTTCGTTCTGTGGACATCGTTGGAATTTGGAAACCGTTTCACACTTGTTTTTTTGGGTTTGGACTTGTGTTTTATGTTGTCACACGTCTTATTGTAAAGACCACCAAACTGTTAGAAGTCGAAGGTAGATAAATTTCGATGAGCCGTTTGTCCAATGGATGGAAAGTTCCTGAGTCCCTAGAGGACAAAAAGGAACTTTTGGAATCCTACCAAAAAACGGTAGAAAGTATGGAAAGTGAAAACCCACTGACCATCTTTCGGGAACATATGGACAACGGCTTACTTTTCAAAGCAGGGTTACAAGATGCAATGAACCAACTCACGACTTTTGCGAACCTATACATGAGTATCATCGAACTAAAGTCTGAGATCACAAAACAAACCAAAGGTGATGTTACTTGAAACAACATGGTAGGGAGAATGGATGGACATTTTATCCCTTTATGAAGGAAGAACTTCTTTTGGCACTCTTTCAAACGAATCCAAAGCATTTTTAAACCCTATCCATAAGTACATTCGAGAAGAGTTCTCTACGGGTGATCCCACACTTCTCAGTTCCAACATCTCCTTTGAAACATTACAAATTTCGATGGCAAAGATCCGTTCCCGGATTTATAAGAATCGATCCATCAAAGGATTTTTAGTTCCCATATTAGAAGAATGGAACCTCGATCCAAAGGATGTACATGTAGATTTGTTTCGCCTGCGTTGTGTTCCGAATGGATTTCATTTATTAGAAGGGGCAGAATCTGTTCAGTACATCCACCGTGATTCCTGGTATGCCAATCCAGAAAACCAAATCAATCTTTGGATCCCCATCACAAACGTAGAGTTAGGTTCTGGATTTTCTTTATATCCATCTTATTTTGGAAAACCCATTCTCAATAATTCTTCTTTGTTTTTGTATGACCATTGGAAGGAAACAGGTGGGTTTCAAACGAGTTCCACTCATCCAAGGCTCCGTGAAAAAATCTTTCCCAAACCATTGGAAAAAGTATCAGATCCGCATCCAATTTCTGTGTTTGGGGATTTTGGCGATTATTTTATCTTCGCATCACACCACTTACATGGAACAAATGATAACACACAAGGGTATTCTCGTTTCAGTTTGGAAATACGGTTTGTGTTAGGCGATCATGTTAAACATCATTTGGGCCCGAAAAATTGGGACAATGGATCTCAAGGAACCACTCTGTATGAAATGAAACAACTGGAGAGTGGAGCGATTTTGCCAAGTGAGGTCATTCAATCTTACGTAAATCAATCTGCTCTTTTGTAAACGATTGAGGACTGATCGGCCATTTTTTGATCTGATTGACAGATTCGATTGCCAGTTTTTCTCTTTCTGAAAAATCCCCTTTGATGAGGAAAAAATCTCGTTTTGCTTCTTCCATTGCATTTAAAAAACGGATTTTCATTTCTTCTCTTTCGTCACCTAAGTCCCGTAATTTGTCCTTTTCCCAAGGAATGTCGATGTCTAAAAAAAGAGAGGCATCATACTGTAGACCAAGCGCTCGTTTGGTGAGCCAAGGGATGTCCGACCCGTAGTACCGTTCTAAATACACTTTTGTAGTGAGTAAATCCGTATCCAAAAATAAGATCCCATTGGATGTTTTGGCAGCCTCTACCTCAGAAGATAAATGTCCTTTCGCGATTGGTAAAAAATCAGACTCATCCATAGGAGTTGGTTTTTGTTCCAAATACTCTCTGGCAAACTCAGGGATCCAATTGGTTTCAAACCGATTCGCCAGTTTTTTGGCAAGAGTTGTTTTTCCCACAGATTCACTCCCCGTGAGGACAATTCGTTTCACAAAAAAAGGTCTGATCGGTTCTGGAATGAACTCCCAATGTTGGATCGGTGATTCTCGAATGGCAGTGGCGGAGATGGGAAATTGGTTTCTTCCTAGATCAATTGCGATATGTTGACATCCCAAAACAGACGCTAGTGGGTCACCATAGGTTTCAGAAGTAAAGATGACATCAATCGCAAATGGTGAATGGGATTTGATGGTTTTTTTCCAAATTTCCCAAAAATTCGGATGGTCTTCGGGGAATTGTGGGTTTTCGTCTTGTACCCAAATGATTTCTATGTCGGGTCTAGAGTGAAGTTCTTTCATCCATTCTACTCGGAGAAAACCAGGAATGATTTCTCGTTGTAAGGAACAAACAAGGACCGTTAGGTGGTCACAAAGTTTTTTTGCTTCCCGAATCAAATGGAGGTGGCCTTTGTGTGGCGGGTAAAATTTACCAAGGATCAGTCCATGTTTCATGACTTTGCCTCTTGTTCTTTCTTTCTTTGATAGGAATTGAGAAAGGCAATTTGTTTTTTTCCATCTAACGGAAAGTCGGTGTGAATGTGCACAACAGAACCTTCTCCAAAAAGAGAGGTGAGTTCAACTTGGATGGCCTTTTTTTCGTTCTCCCAAATGGATTCGTTTCCGCGAGTCGTTTCCTCTAAGGAAAGCCGGCAAACCCATTCATTGGCATTGGTTTGTTCTACTTGGAATTGGTAAATGATGGGGTTTTTTCTTAGGATCCTTGCCACATCTATGGGATTCACTATTTCTCCATTTTGTTTTTGGAAGTACACTGGTTTTCTACCAGATAACAAACGCAGACGAGGGAAATGGTCCCCACAGACACAAGGACCGTATTGGATCTCGCCTTGGTCACCTGTTTGGTATCGCAATAGTGGTATAAATGGATTACGGCCGCCAGTGAGAACAATTTCTCCTACATTGCCAGTGGGGACTGGGTTCCCCGTAGTATTGGATATGATTTCTACATACAAATCATGGGGGAGAAGGTGCATCCATTCAGGTTCGTTTGGACAGGAATAGGCGATGGGACCCGTTTCATTTAGGGAATAAAAATTGATCACTGGACATTGGAAGTATGCAGACAATCGAGTTCGTAGTGCGGGTGTTAACTCAAGTGCTGTAGAATGAATGGCTTCGGGTTTGTAATGGATTCCCATTTGCATTGCCGATTCGAATGCATAGGGATCACCCGTTAAAATTTGTGGGGAGGACTCAGTCAGAAAGTTTTGTAAATCAGATGGTTTTTTCCATCCATTGGGATGGATATTGATTTTGGCAAATTTGCTTCCTCCCGCCAAACTATGACAGGTGGCATACACAATGGTGTTTTCTTGGTAACAAAGTTGGATGGCAAACGTAGATTTTGGAGAATGGATGGGTCGTACACCAAAACGTTCGACACTAAACTCAATGAGAGGTACATAACAACCGATCGCCTTTGAGTGGTTTGGTGCTAGGATGGGTTTTCCTGTGGTGCCCGAAGTGGGATTGATCACAATCTCTTTCAGGTTCACATCGTTTGGAATGATCTCTGTGATTTTTGTTTGCAGGTCATCACGATTCATAAAAGGAATCAATTCGAAGTTTTGTTTCCATGGAATCCCTTGTAATTGTTTCTTAAAAAAATCAGATGTATTTAGATAGGATTCGATAAAGGGGAGGATCGTTCCCTTTGTTTGATAAAGAGAATGTTCTTTCGCATGCAACAAATCTTTTTGGAAAGAGGTTACGAATAAAAATTCTTCTTCCCCAATTCGATCTCCAATGATTGCATTCCACTTGGGTGCAAATGGTGACCCGGTCATTTTCTCTAATTCGAGATTCCATTCCTCCTTCATCAGTGGAGTTCTGTTTCGATCCAAAACTTTATTCACGGTTGTATTTAGAAGCCGCTTCTTCCTCTTCTTTTTGTTTGAGTTGCCTGAGGATTTCTTTGGCTCTTTCTTGGGCTTTTTTTGTTTCGTCTAAAATGCGCATTCGTTCACGAGAATCGATGGACCGGTAACGATCATGAAAGTATTCTTTGGTTTCATTTTTGGGGGTAAGGTTCAGGGAATGGAATACACTTCTGACTAGTTCTTCGGCACGTTCAGCATCGGTTGTCCAAGTTGTATAGTCGGGAACAATTTCACATAATTTCGGTAAGGTGTTTGTGAGGTAATCAAAAAAAGTTTCCTTTGGAAATTCTGGAATTTCTGATTCTTGATCATAAAGTAGATTTGCCAAAATCACATGAAGGGCTTTTAAGTGGAGGTTGGAGATTGAGTCCAAAGATTTTGGAAAGGGAGAAATTTTCCCTTGGCCTGTGCGAAGAAAAAATACATCAAACCATAAGGCATCCAGGGAAACGGTTGCTAAGTCCACTTGGTGAAAGGGAGTGTTTAGGACTTGTTTACTGTAGTATCTGATTTCTAACATAATTCCTTTCCACAAACTCTTTGCTAAACTTAAGTAAATCAGTCCAATTTTGAATGGGATAAATGTCCCATCCACTTTGTTGTAATTCGTTTACCACTGGATTTTGGTTGGGTTGGTAGAGTTGTAATACCATAGAACCACCACCTTCTGCTTGTTCGAGGGCATTTTTGACTATGGCCCTCGGATCCCTTGGGAAATTTTGAGTGAACATTGTATCAATTCCATCATCGGAGATCACAAGGATATGTCTTTTCCGTTTGGGAGGTTCTTTGTATTCGTCTTCCAAGAGTTCCAAAGGAAAACAAGTCCCTCCTCCAAAGTATCCTGTAAGAACCTTTAATATTTCTTTTTCATTTTTAATAAAACCATCTGTGGTTAAAAATTCTTTGATCCCGGACCATAACGTCACTCTGACAGCACTTCCCGTTTTTAATGCCGAAAGGGCAATGATGACACCAGCTAACGTTAAGTAGGACAAATCTGTTTGTGGATTAGGCATGGATCCTGAACAATCAACAAACAAATCTAAGTCGATGGGATTGACCTTGATTTCATTGGAAGATGTTTCCCCATACACATCTTCTACAGTGGTATACCCTGGAATGATGACGGGACTTTTGATGGTTGATTCCAACCAATTGATTTTTTCTAGTGGGGATCCAGGATCCCATAAATCATTTCCTTCTAAAATTTCTTCTTTGGCACCTGGGGTTGTTAGTTCCGGAAAAGGAACGAGATAGGGAAGTGCTTTGTCTTTATAATACCGGTAAGTGACCTCCGAAATGTCGGCCTCAATTCCCATACTTTGGCAAATGGATGAGTATTCGGAAGGAGTGAGAGATTTTTTAGATCCAGTCACACCTTCCAAAGGAAACAGTTCAGAAGAAATTTCGACTTCCGTGATCCCTGAGGGTGGAGTCATTCCTTTGCCTGCATCTAAGGTATCCAGTAAGGTTTGGAAATGTTTGGAATGGGACTGATTCTTTTCTTCAAAAAAATAAGGAAAACAAATACTGGCAAAATCAAACATTGCTTTTACCCAATCGTTGGGATAATTGCGAATCATCCGAGAGACAAGTGCTGCGTCCGATTGGATTTGGTCACATAACGTGCCTTCGGTGAGAGTTCCTGATGGAAGTGCCCATAATATTTCGTAAGTTCGCATATAGAAATTCCAAAATGGATCATTTTGTTTTCCAAGTTTTTTATATACTTCATCCATTCGTAAATGGTTTTGCTTTTTTAAGTGATCATTGATAAACAAATCTTCATAAATATTGACTATCATCGGTGTTAGATGGTTGTAACGCGGCATGGCAAGGTTTGTGATATAAACCAATTTGGCTTGGTCTGCCAAATCCCCAGGGCAATACACATGGTGGCCAATTTCGTGTCCTAAAATTTCTAAGGCATACTCTTCTAATTGGTAGTGTTTGATTTGGTTGACTGACAAGAGGACTCGGTGGTCTTTGAGACGAATTGCCGCAAAGGATGCGGTTAAACCTTCTTCTTTTTCTTCTGATTCGGTGAATAAAAATTTAGCAGGTGTGAGTTTTACATAATCACTCCAAAGTTTCAGTGCCTCTTCCCATTTGGATTCCCAAACCTTTACAAAATCCACTTAGGTTCTCCCGAGATAAAACAAATACACTTGGTACGATTGTTTGAGTGTAACAATCACATAGGATTCTTTTTCAAAGGAAGAATGAACTTGTTTTGCATCTAGTTTTTGTTCAAGGATTGGTTTCCAAAAAGCAGATGGGGAAACACTTGCTTTAGTAGGTGACAAAGGTTTTTCGATTGGATGGAAACTAGTTCCAAATTCATCCACAAAGAGTTGGAACCAAGTCTCCCCAGATCTCAAGAGGACTTTTTCAGAATCTAGATACAAGACGGGAATTTCTTTAAAATTGCCACCAAACAAAGTATAACCAGGAATCGAACGAAAATGAAAATTCATCTTGGATGATTCCTTCTTCGTATTCGGAGCAAAGGGAAATTGTAAGGAGGATGAATCGATTCCAAATTTGTCTTTGATTGCCGTGAGTAATTCCGGTCTCAAACTTTGGAACGGAAGAAACAACTCTTCTCGGTATTCTGGTTTTCCACTGGCCCAAAAAAGTAAACCTAACACAAGTTTTGTTTCCTCAATGGTTTGGATTTTGGAAAGTAGGGAAAAAAATCGTTTTAGAAATACTTCCTTTTTTTGATTTTCCAGTTTTGCGATCACATTGGTCAGGTAAGATAAAAACAAAACGGGATCTTTTTTGACTTCTGGGTTTGTGTCGGATAGGATTTGGAAAAAGAGAGAAGTGGAACTCTCCAGTTGTTGCAAGATATGTTTTGAGATCAGAGTCAATAGTTGAGTGAAAAGGGAAACAATGGTTTCTTCTTCCAAGGGATAAGAATTTTTCCCTGTGATGGAATCAAAAAAGGGAACCAGGTGGAGGGACAATTCTTCCTCGGAGAACTGAGGGTTTGTCCGTTTCATCGTTTGTACGATTTGGTTACAAAGCTCTTTTTGTTTGAGAATTGTTGACTTCCAGGAAACAAAACTCATACATTTGATTCCACCCATTTTAAGTAATTGGTATACCTTTGGTGCAAATACTTCAATTGTAACAAATCATCAAACATATGACCGTAAAGTTTGCGTTGTTTGGATATGGATTCGATTTCTTTTTCGATCTCCACTAATCTTTGTTTGGTGTCTTTGGCCGACAATCCTTCCAAACCTTGTTCAAATGTTTCAGAAAGTTTTGCAATGGTATCGTTTTTGTCGAGGCCAAGTCGTTCGTATTCGCTTAAGGATAAGGTAAAAAGTTTTCGAATCCAACTCACTCGATCACTGCGGTAAATTTGGTTGTCGGCTTCTTCAAAAAAAGGGGAATCTATATTTTGAACCAGTTTATCATGTAAAACAAAAGGTAAAACATGGCTTAGGTCATCGAGTGTTACTTCGCTAAGTCCTCTAAAATAAGCGAGAGCCTTTGCATAATTGATACAAGTGAAGATGGCTCGAACACTCAGTCCATTTTTGGTTTGGGATCCAATGTCTTTGATTTTATCTTTGCCAGTTTCCAAAGAAGACAAACGACTAAAATCAGTGGCACTCAGTTTGGCTGTGTCTTTGGTTTTGTATTCTAACTGTTCTCCCGCATATTCCATAAATTCAAACTGTGAAGTAAAAAATTCCATCCGACGGCGAAGACCTGGAGGAAAGTTGACTTGTTTGATTTGATCCGAAATGGTTTTCATTTCTTCTTCAGAAAAAATAATTTCTTTTGGAACAAGAGATTCTGGTTTATAACCTTCTTCCACTCTTTGGATTAAATCTTTAATAAAACGTGTGTTAAAGTGAGGAGCCTTTACCACGACATCAATTCGGTCTCTTAGTGCTTCAATGACTTGGTAAGTTCCACCACCCGCATCATCGTTCGCCGTTAAATACCAAGCTGCCTCAGGGCATTCAAAAATTTGGTCATAAATTTCGGCGTAGTTATCTCCCATGATGGTAAGAAGAGCAGATTGTGTTCTAGTAGGAATTCGATTGTATTCATCGATGATTTTTACTTGCATCCCAAGCCATTTGCGCCAAGCAATTTTGATTTCGTCCATGGACTTGGCTTGCATCATATCACTGGGAAGTGGGTTCCCTAATAAATCAGTGATGGTCATTTGTGGTTGGCCATGTTGGATGGCTCGTTTGATTTCTTTGATGGAATAACCTGCAAGAATTCCCATAAGGATAGCAGATGCAGTTTTTCCTCGGCCTGGCCCACCAACTAACAAACATTTGCCTTTGACAATCAGTGATAATAAGGGGAGTAATACAAAACTCGAATAACTTTGTGCTGTTGGGAGTGTGATGGTGGATTTGGAATCACCAATGGTAAACTTTAAAGGAGGAGTATCATTGTATTCGATGTCATAAAACGGATTGATGATGGCAAAGTTTGTGATCCAAAAATATGCCTTTCTTAATTTTTCATCCAATTCCAGATTTTGAGATTTCCCGTTTTGTATCGGTAATGGTCCTTCTTCCAAGATACTGGCGATATCAAATTTGTTCGCCTTGCCTTTGTTTTGTGGCAATGTAGGGGAAACGGAGAGTTTATTCGGGACGTTTGTCATAAATTCTCCAAAAGTCTTACTTCGGCAAGGCAACCAGTTTCCCTGTCCAATTTGAATTCAGGTGTTAAGATAAAGATATTGTTTGGGTAATTGTTTTCTACGGAAAATGTAGGCAATTGGTTTAGTGGAATGGAAATCTGTTTTTTCCCTGTTTCTTGGAAGTGATAAACAAAGGCAACCTCATCCTTTGGCATTCGTAGTTCTTTGTCTACATTGATGCTTTCTCGTAGTAAAAATCGTAAGTGGAAAGCTGGTATCGTTTCTGCAGGGCATGCATCAATCACTAGGGCAGTGAATTTTCTGGGTTGGAACTTTTTTCCGTCCCAAACATGAGAAAGTTGCATTTCTAAGAAAAAATCAAAATCACCTTGCGAGTTTTGAATCTTTCGCCAAACTGTGGAAGGATTTTTGTCTAATAAAAACGAAAGTCCAGTGGATCCGGTCACATCTTCGATGCGGAAGGGTGGGTTCTCTTTGTATCGTTCTATTTTTTGATTTGTACCCGAATAAAGAAAGTAGTTTCCAAAAAGGATACAGAAAACGGCAAAGAAAATCGGTAAAACGATCACAGGTCTCATAGAAAGAAAAACTTATGTTGAATGCGAAAAAGGGCTACTTCTTTTTTTATTTACACCATCCATTGGAGTCTGTATGAAAATTGGAATTTTAGGTGGAACTGGCCTCATTGGTACGTCCTTCATTACAACTGCTGTCCAAAAAGGACATAGATTCCGTGTGTTTTCGCGTCAAAAATCTATTCCCAAATCTCTTTCTTCGATTTCCGATCTTGAATTTGTTTCTTGTATTTTACCTCAATCTTCTGACTTAGAAGGACTTGATGCCATTCTCAATTTAGTGGGTGAACCAATTGCTGGCGTTAGGTGGACAGAAGAAAGAAAACAATTAATTCGTACTTCCAGAGTTGAATTTACAAGGGGACTTGTCGCTCGCATCCAAGACTTAAAATCGCCACCCAAAGTATTTTTAAATGCAAGTGCAGTTGGTTATTATGGAATGTCAGATGCAAGTCATCCTGCTTTCACAGAATCCTCTCCTCCTGGAGATGATTTTTTAGCAAAACTTTGTGTGGAATGGGAAAACCAAACACTTCCTTTGACAAATCTTGGCATACGAACTATATTACTTCGCACAGGAATTGTCCTCTCTCCCCAAGGTGGTGCTTTAGAAAAAATGATCCCTCCGTTTTTACTGGGAGTGGGAGGTGCCATTGCTTCGGGAAAACAAGGAATGAGTTGGATTCATATTTTGGATTTTATCCAGGCATGCCTTCATTTGATGACAACGGAATCGGCAAAAGGTGCTTATAATTTAGTTTCTCCCCAACCTACAAGTAATGCCGAGTTTTCGAAACAATTAGCAAAAACCTTAAAACGTCCCAATTTGTTTAAAGTTCCCAGTTTCGCTATACAAGCGTTATTTGGTGAAGGCAGTGTTGTGGTGACAAAAGGGCAATATGTATTGCCAGAACGATTGTTACAATCGGGATATGAGTTTCAGTTTCAAAATTTGCAGAATGCTCTCTCAAATCTTTTGGAAAAAAACTGATTTCTTCTTTTCAAAAGACGAGAAGTGTAGGAGACTGGGTTCAACCTTATCTCGGAGTAAGAAATGAACTCAAAAAAAGTATTAGTCTCTCTACTCGCTGTCTCCTTCGCATTTGTGATGGTGGCTTGTGGCGACTCCAAACCAAAAGAAGAAGCACCTGCGGCACAAGAATCAAGTGCAAGTGGTGATCCTGATCTAGTCAAAGGAGAAGAATTATACCTACAAAATTGTTCTTCTTGCCACGGTGAAAAAGGAGCTGGTGACGGTGCTGCTGCTGCTGCTCTCAATCCAAAACCAAGAAACTACAAATCTCCTGCTTCTGAGTGGAAGAATGGAAACACAGTTGCTGGTATCACGAAAACCCTAAAAGAAGGAATCAAAGGATCTCCAATGGTTGCTTATGGCCATTTGGGTGATGATAACATCAAAATCCTTGCAAAATACGTAGAACACCTTTCTAAAAATTAAATTGCCTAATTTCGGTTCCGTTTTTTTGGCGGAACCGAAATCCTTCCTTTATGAACCAAATCATTAAAAAAGCTGACCGACCCACTTGTGATTGTGGAACCACTCGGGAAGACGAGAACGCTCGTAAGGTTGTGAAATATTCCACTTGGGGAATGATCGCAATGGGTCTTGTCGGGATATCTGCTACACCAACTGATATCTACTTTGTTTGTCGAAAGTGCAAACAACCCTTTGGGCGAATGACAAAAGAAGAAAGAAAATCGAAATCCTAATTTTTGTTGACCCGCGTTCTGAGTGGAATTCCCTGGAGGCTAATGATGGAAGAGTTTAAGATTCGATTGGGATTTGAAAATGGGGGAAACCTCCCTGTGATCCACATTTCTGGCGAAATCACATCCGAAGCGGAAGAAGAAATTGTGGAGTCTTACGAATCGATCCCGCAAGACAAGCGCACTCGCGTAATCCTCAACTTTTCCGAAACTTCTTACATCAACTCAGCTGGCATCGCCACTCTGATCAGCCTCATCACAAAATCCTCTGAGAACCAAGGGAAAATTGAATTCGCAGGTCTCAACACCCATTTTCGTAAGGTGATGGACATTGTGGGATTAACTGATTTTGTTCTCATCCACGATTCTCTTCATTCTGCGCTCGCCCAAGTGTAAATTCTTCTAGATTCCTATCTTCGTTTTTATAAGATAGGAGGGAGAGAGGTCTTTTCATGAGTGAAGTGGAAATCCACATCAAAGGCAAAACATATAAACTTCCGGTAATCACTGGTACTGATGGAAAAGAAGGTATTGACCTTACTGATTTTTACCGAAAAACAGGGCTTGTCACAGTTGACCCTGGTCTTTTTAATACTGCCCTTGGTTTGTCAAAAGTATCTAGACGTGATCCTGAAAAAGGGGAACTCACTTACCGTGGTTATGACTTAAAAGAGTTAGCTTACCAATCTACTTTTGTTGAAACTTCATTTTTATTAATTTACGGCAATCTTCCCACAAAACAAGAATTAAGCGATTTTTCTGGTCGTCTCTCCAAACATTCTATGATCCATGAAGATATGTTAAATCTATTTGATGGATTCCCTGGTGTGGCAAACCCACTTGCTGTGTTATCAGTGATGGTAACTTCTTTATCCAGTTATTATTTAGAAGAATACGAAGAGAAGTTGGATATGGGTGTCGATTTGATTGCACGATTACTTGCAAAAATTCGCACCATTGCTGCTTTCACTTACAAACACGCTGTGGGTCATCCATTTGTATACCCACTCGATAAAAATCCATATTGCACTAACTTTTTGTACATGATGCACAAACTCCCTGCTGACAATTACAATGTCCCAGAAGAATTTGATCGGATTTTAAACCAAATGTGGATTCTACATGCAGACCACGAACAAAATGTATCCAACACAGCTGTTCAAGTAGTTGGTTCCACACAAGCGAATCTCTTTGCCTCCATTTCTGCGGGAATCATGGCACAATGGGGTGCACGCGAAGGGGGAAGACCAACTGCTGCGATTGGCCTCATCGAAGACATCATCAAAACCAAAACTCCTGTGAAAGATTATTTTGAAAGATTCAAACGAGGTGGTCTCACCATTCGTACAAATGGTTTTGGGCAAAAAGCATATGATGTCGTGAGTCCTAGAGCGCAGGTGGCAAGAGAGATCATCAAAGAATTCTATAAAGGTAGAAAACTCAGTACCGTCGAAGACATTGCTTTACAAATCGATGAAGTTGTTTGGAACGATTCTTATTTTATGGAAAATCTTTTGTATCCTAACTTAGAGTATTACTCTGGTTTGGTGTTCCATACATTGGGAATTCCAAAAAATATGTTCTCTGTGATGCAAGTGATTGGTAGGCTTCCAGGATGGCTTGCCCATTGGAGAGAACAAAGGATGAAAGGAGATTTCTCAAAAGTTCGTCCAAAACAAATCTATGTGGGCGAAAACCAAAGAAAATACATCCCAATCGCCAACCGTCTCTAGAGGATATCGGGAACCTGTGAAACGACATCTCCCTTGGACCTATATCCTTTGGAGTATGGTACTTTTGTCATGTTCTGTGACAGAAGTACCTCCTGTCGCTAAACAAGGCCGCCTAACGGCCGATTTACATTTATCAAATCCACTTCATACGATTCAAATTGTTGGTGAATGGGAATACTACCCAGGCCTTCTTCTTTCACCAACTGAACTTCCTGAAATCAAATCCATCCGAGAACCTCATTATTTTACGATTCCAGGTGTTTGGACAAAGTCATTTCTCGACAAAGGTTTTTTGGCTGGCGATGGATATGCAACTTTCCAAATAGAACTTCGACACGGCCTAAAGGGAATTCCATTATCCATCAAAGTTCCTGAGATGGAATCCGCCTATAATTTGTTTGTTGATGGCGAGAAACTAGCTTCCAATGGATTTGTTTCCACTTCTTACCAAACAGGAATCCCGGAATACCGACCACAAATCATCGACTTTATCCCTAAAGAAAACCAAACATCGTTTTTATTACAAATTTCCAATTATCACCACAGAAAAGGTGGGCCTGCCCAGGTCATTACCTTAGGTCGTACTTCACAGATCCATAAACAATACGAATTTGAAATCCTACGTGATATGTTACTTGTGGGAAGTATTCTATTTATGGGAATGTATCATATTTTCCTATATTGGAATCGTAAAAAAGATCCATTTACCTATTGGTTTGCTCTCACTTGTATTCTTGTCGCCTTACGGGTGTTCATTACGGGGAATAAATACCTTGTGCAATTGGTTCCGAATTTGCCTTGGGAAATTCACCTAAAACTCAGTTATTTAAGTTTTTTCTTTATCACACCTATTTTTGCGCGCTATGTGTATCTTTTGTTTAAACCCTATTTTTCAAGAAGGGTGTATGAACTTTTAAAGTATGTAGGGTTTTCGTTTTGTTTTATTGTGTTTGTGACAAGATCATCGTTTTACACCTATTTGATGATCCCCTTCCAAATATTTACTCTATTTGGAGCCTTGTATGCGGTAATCGTTTTATCAAGAGCAATCCGCGACAAATTACCAGGTTCTGTACTCTTTTTATTTAGTTTCCTCGTGTTTGTGACAAGTTTTGTAAACGATATATTGGTGAATAACTTACTCATCAATTCACCTCTCACCATCCATTTTGGAATCTTTATGATGTTTTTTGTGCAATCGATTTACATTGCACGAAATTTTTCCAAAGGATTTGTAGAAGCAGAAAACCTTGCGATTGAACTTTCTGAAAAAAATCAAACCCTTCAAAAAGTTCAAAACCAAATCACTGTTTTGAATGAGAGATTGGAAACAAGGGTCAAAGAAAAAACCACCGAATTACAAAGCAAATTGGACCAAATCACCAAGGATATGAAATTGGCGAAGTCCATCATCCAAAGTGTCACAAAGGTTCCTGAGATGGATCCTAATCTCAAAGTGGACATTTTGTACAAACCAACAGCGGATGTGGGTGGTGATATTTTCTTTGTCAAACGGATCCAAGATTTTTATTATCGGTTTTTTTTGGGTGATGCGACTGGTCACGGCTTACAAGCAGCATTGTATTCCATGATGATCCAATCAGAATTTGAAAGAGTTTCGGCCGTGGCCATGCGACCAAACGATCTTTTGTTTTACATGAACCAACATTTTTATGATAAAAATGCGGACTTACAAATTTATTTCCCAGCACTTGTCATGGATTTTGATTTCCACCAAAGTATCCTTCGTTATGCGGGCGGTGGTGTCCAAAACCAAATCATTTTGAAAAAAAATACAGAACCTTTGATTTTAGAAAATACAGGACCCATCATTGGGATTTTGGAACACTATCGTTATGGGATTTATGAAACTAAGGTGGAGTCGGGGGATCGTATCTTTTTGTTTACTGACGGACTATTTGAAGAGTTAAATGAATCGGATGGGATGCAAGCTTGGGATGATTTACTCATCACCATCCAAAGCACTCAAGGTTTACCGTTTGCCGAAGTGATCCCTTCCATCCAAACCATGTTGTTTCAAAAAATGAATAAAATTACATGGAAGGATGATTCGACTTTAATATTCATTGAAGTGGTATGACCTTTTCAAAAAACACCCTTTTCTTTTGGGACAAGGATTGGATTCATTTAGGTCGTGGGAATCAAAAACTCATCCTTGGGATGTAATCTCTTCCTCGAGGATGAGTTCGTTTCACCTAACGGATCTTACCAATCACCGGAAGCACCACCACCAGCAGAATCTCCGCCACCACCTGACCAACTATCACTTGAATCACTGGAAGACCAAGAATCACCCCCAGACGACCATCCACCATAATAACCACCATCTGAGCTACCACCACCGATTCCATGTCCAAGTTTTCTACGGAAGAACATGATGAGGACAAACAATACGATGGCCGCTATGAGTCCGAGTGTTCCACCAAGGATATAGGTGAGTAGTGGTAAAATCACAAGTAGGCCAATGATGGTAAAGATCACTCCGCCGATGGAAGGAATAAAAAGAGAAATGAAGGTAAAGATCCCACCAACAATTCCAGAAGGGATTACATCTTCTGCTGTTTCCCTACCTGAAGTTTGTACATCATCTTCAGAAGGTGCGTATTCTCCTCGGATTGCGGCCATGATTGCATTCACCCCAGCGGTCACTCCTCCATCATAATCTTTTGCTTTAAAACTAGGTGTGATTTCGTTTCGAATGATTTGTTTGGCTTGGATATCCGTTAAAGCACCTTCCAGTCCTCGTCCCACGTGAATTCTCATCTTACGTTCATTAGGTGCAACGATTAAAAGAACTCCATTGTTTTTCGACTTTTGACCTAACTTCCATTCTTCGTAAATCTCAAAGGCCACATCTTCGATCGGTTCTTCTTGTAAACTTGCGGTTGTATACACTGCGATTTGATTGCTTGTTTCCGCTTCAAATTGTTTTAACTTGGATTCTAATAAGTCTACCGTGGTGGGAGATAAAATCCCTGCATGATCCATCACTCTCCTTTCTAATTTGGGAACAGGGTATCCCAAGAGAGAAATCTGAAAGGCAAAAAAAGTAAGGATTGTAATAAACAAACCAGAGATGTTTTGAAATGAAAAATAATATTGTTTTGGTGAATTGTTTACCATTACATCAACTTCCCGCCATCTCGAATTTCATTGGAGATTTCGTTTTTATCATCTTTTTCTACATGGATATTGTATTTTTTTAATAGGTCTCCACAGAAGAGGATACTCGAAACGATGCCCTCCTTTTTTTTACCTGATTTCATTCCTTCGATGATAAGCCTGACTGCTTCATTCCATTCTGATTTTGGAACCACTCTTGCGATTTCTTTATCAGGATACACGCGTACAATATGTTCAAAGAGGGAGATATAAATTAAGATACCTGTTCTATTTTTTGTGCGGAATACTTCTTCTTCTAAGAACGCTTCTTTGGTCCTTAACTCAACAAAGTATTGTTTTGAATTTTTGGGAACGAGTAGTATCCGAAGTTTAGGAAAAAAAGCAAACAAACCAAGTCCCAATATGGCGCCTGCCCACACAGAAAGTACGGCAAACATGGATTCGTTTCCCCAAACAAGGCCGTATGTTTTTTGAGCTGTATAAAAGCTAATGCCCGTTAGGCCGCCAGTTAAAAATGCACCAAACCAAGCCCACTCCCGATAGTGGTGGGAGGATTCTGCAAAAAAAGGAACAATTTCTGCGGAAGTTTTGGATTCTGCTTCACCAACAGCAGATTTGATTTCTTCTAAATCGGATGGAGAGAAATATCGCGAAAGTACACTCATGGGCAAAAGGAAAACAGAATTCCCCGCCCAAATCAATCAAAAAACCTAAATTTTAGAATCGATAACGATGACAATGCTCACTAAAAATAAATGTAAAATACTAAAAAAGAAAAATCGTTTTGCAAGTGCTTTGTCCATCGAAAGTTTTAATCGATACGCAAAAGCCAAGATCAGAACCGTAAGTACAATGGCTGAAAGTAAAAACAAATATCCCATTCGATCATCTACAAAGTAAAAACCAATGACAGAAAGGGAGTAGGCGATGGCATAAATAAAAATTTGGTTCACAGTTTTTTGAATTCCAGAAACCACAGGCATCATCGGAATCCCTGCGAATTCATAATCATCTTTAAGGAAAATTGCCAAGGCCCAAAAATGTGCAGGAGTCCAAAGGAAAATCATGAGAAACATGATCCAAGCTTGCAGAGGAAGTGCATTCGCCATGGCCGCATAGCCAATGAGAGGGCCAATACAACCAGAGATCCCACCAATCACAATATTTTGTTCTGTTCTTGGTTTTAACCAAATGGTGTATAAAAATACATATAATAATAGAGCAGAAAGTGCGCAAACAGCTGTTAGCAGGTTAACAAAATAAGTTAAAATGCCAAAGGAAATGAAGGTTACAACAATCCCTAGAATCAGCGCCATCATTGGTGAGATTTCACCAGCAGGGATTGGCCGTTGTTTGGTTCTATACATCACTGCATCTCTTTCTCTTTCAATGTATTGGTTGAAAATAAAAGATGCGGAACTCATCAAATAAGTTCCAAATAAAGTAATGGAAATCGCAAATAAACTAGGATAACCCGTTGTACCGAGATACATCCCTGGGAGAACGGTTGCCAGGACAAGAACCGTCACTCTTGGTTTGGTCAATTGGTTCCATACTCGGAACATCAAAGAACCTCTTTGCTAGAATGATGAAAGTGATAAAAAGCGGCGATGTAACAAAACAAAAATACAAGCACTCCATTCAAAGTATGAAGGCCTGTGATGAGTTTTGGTAAATGATATAAAACATTCATCGCACCCAAAAAGATTTGGATGGAGACAAGGTAGGCAGCCAGTTTTAAAAACTGTTTCACTTTTGGATTTTCCAAAGTTAGGATGGCATAGGCTGACAAAGATAAAACAAGTAATGCTGCTAAATAACCGAAAAGTCTATGTTCCATATGGAATCGGATCGTACCAACCATCTCAGGAAACCATTCTCCATGACAAGTTGGGAAATCAGGACAAGCAAGACCTGCGTAATGAGAACTAACTTTTCCACCCAAAAAAAGTTGGTATAACACAACAAATAAAACAATCACAAAATAATACTTACCAGGCCTATCCCATTGGAATTTGGATAGGGAAGTATCATCTGATAATTGTAAACGGATGGTCACACAAGCGGATAAAAGTAAAACTGCATTGAGTAAGTGAAGGTTAACGGTTGTTGGGTGGAGAAGCTTGGTAACGGTCAAACCACCTAAGATCACTTGGGAAATTAAAAAGAGTAAAGACAATGTCGCAGGAATGCCAAGAGATTTTCTTGTGTTTTTGTTTTGCAGAATCCAAACAAAACCAATCCCAACTAGGATTCCTAAAATCCCTGAATAATACCGATGTCCCACTTCCATAAAAATTTGGAAGGTAAACTCTGGCACAAACTTCCCATGACACAAAGGCCAATCAGGGCATGCGAGCCCTGAGTCTGTGGCCCGAACGAGGGGACCATAGAGTAGGTTGATGAGAATCATGGCGGAAAGGATGGTGTAAAAGCGTTTGAGTGTCATCGTCTATCTGTTTCCTCCAGGTTTTGTGATTCAGGTTTGGGGAAAATAAAATTAATCTTGCATCTTTTAAAAATTGTTGGATAAAAAGAGCAGTTTTTCGTATAGACTATATCAGGTAAGATTATGCAAAACACAGACCTTTACAACAAGGGTGGCTATTGGACTTTCCTTGTCACACTCGTACTCAACATTCTTTTCTTCGCGTATATTTCCTTTGTTCATCCGGGAACTCCGGAAAACCCAGGAATGGAAAACAAAAGCGTTCAGTCCAAATAGGGTAACAACCAAATTACGTGAACATCCGCATTTTCATTTGTTTCTGTTTCATTTTGGCTTTGGAGTCTCTGTCTGCGTATGACCCACACTCCAATCTCACTCGGGAAAACAAACTCCCGAAAGAATTAGAAAACATCGGATTTTCGGATGTAACGGGTAAAACACTCAAACTTGACATTCCCTTCAAAGATGAATCGGGCAAAGAAGTTCTCTTTTCTGATTATCTCACCCAAGGGAAACCCGTCCTTCTCTCTCCTGTTTACTTCAAATGCCCCACTCTTTGTAACTATCACCTGAATGGTGTGTTCAAAAGTTTAAAGGACATGGATTGGACCCTCGGCAAAGAATACCAATACATTGCGGTATCCATTGATCCAAAAGAAAACGAATCCATTTCCTTTCCCAAAAAAGGGGCTTACTTGAAGGATTATGGTAGAGATGGGGCAGGCACTGGTCTCCATTTGCTCACGGGCTCACAAGAATCCATTGATGCACTCACCAAACAATTGGATTTTCGTTATGCTTGGGATGCAGATGCCAAACAATACATCCATGCCAGTGGTGTGTATGTCTTAACACCTGCAGGAAGAGTGTCTCGGATTTTCCAAGGCATCCAACTCGAACCTAGAGATTTAAAATTTGCCTTCCTTGAGGCATCTTCTGGTAAGATTGGGAGTTTTGTAGACAAGTTTGCTTTATTTTGCTTTCAATTTGATCCAAGAAAAAATAAATATACGATATACGCATACAGGATGATGCAATTCGGGGGGGCGGTCACCTTACTCCTTCTCGGTGCGTTTTTATACATAAACTGGCGAAAAATAACAAATAACAACCGTCAAGGAGTCACATAGATGTCTTGGAGCAGTCTCATTCCAGCGACCTCGTTCATGCCTATCCAGGCCACTGAAATTGCAAAAGAAGTCGATCTTCTCTATGCGTTTCTGATCATAGCAAGCCTTGTTTCGTTTGTCATCTTGATTGGTGGAATGACATGGTTCCTCATCAAGTTCAAACGTACAAGTTTAGACCAGAAATCCGCATACATTACTCACAATAATTTTGCAGAGTTTCTTTGGTCCTTTATCCCTCTCGTCATCATGATGGGGATTTTTTATTGGGGTATGGTCATTTTTGAAAAACTCAGAAATCCGCCAGAAGACATCGCGGCAGAAATTCATGTCACTGCAGAGCAGTGGGCTTGGACTTACCGTTATGCCAATGGAAAAGAGTTTTATAGCTCTGGAAACGACCCAATGATTGTTCCTGCGGGAAAAGCAACAAAACTCATCCTTACTTCGAAAGACGTAATTCACAGTTTTTATGTTCCTGCTTTCCGAACCAAACAAGATGCGGTTCCTGGAAAACTCACACAACTTTGGTTTGAGCCGACTCAACCAGGCGAATACATCGTTTTCTGTACAGAATATTGCGGAACGAAACACTCCGGTATGATGATCAAAATCAAAGCCATTCCTTCAGAGGAATATGCAGCATGGTATCACGCTGAGAAAAAAGGTGCTGATAGTCCTGCAGATCTTGGAAAGACACTCTTTGCTCAAAAAGCTTGTGCATCTTGCCACTCGATCGACGGATCAAGAGTCGTTGGACCGACTATGAAAGGTCTTTTTGGCTCTAACAGAAAATTTGCTGATGGTAGCCAAGCGAAAGCGGATGAAAATTACCTTCGTGAATCCATCCTTGTCTCGTCTGCAAAGATCGTAGAAGGATATCCACCAGCGATGCCGGTATTCCAAGGTCAATTGTCTGATGAAGACGTTGCCAACTTAATTGAATATATCAAATCCATTAAATAAGGAAGAGAGATGAGTTCAGCACATACAAAAACCGAACATGGTCATACCGACCATAATTATCTGAACCACGGATCTGGAATCTGGTCTTGGATGACCACTCTAGACCACAAACGCATTGGACTTATGTACTTTGCAACGGTTGCTACCCTTTTCTTGATTGGTGGTTTCTTTGCATTGGGAATTCGTCTGCACTTAGCAAAATTTGGTGCAGAGCCGTTACTTGATCCAGACACTTACAACAAGTTCATGACCTTTCATGGTGCCATTATGGTATTTATGGTGATCATTCCTGGAATTCCGGCGTTTCTTGGGAACTTTATCCTTCCCATCCAACTCGGTGCCAAAGACGTTGCGTTCCCAAGACTCAACCTTGCTTCTTACTACATTTTCATTGCAGGGGCGCTTCTTTCCGCTTCTTCCATGATCTTCAACCAAGTAGACACAGGTTGGACATTCTACACTCCTTACTCGACTGCAAAAACATCAAATGGTGTAATTTTGTTAGTGATGGGAGCATTTACCATGGGATTTTCTTCCATCTTAACGGGATTAAACTTCATCGTAACCACTCACAAACTCCGAGCTCCTGGAATGACGATGGACCGGATCCCACTTATGATTTGGGCTTTGTATTCCACTTCGATCATTCAGATCTTAGCAACTCCAATCCTTGCGATCACTCTCCTTCTCATCGGAGCAGAGAAAACTTTGGGTGTGGGAATCTTTGATCCAGACCTCGGTGGAGACCCAATCCTTTTCCAACACTTTTTCTGGTTCTACTCTCACCCTGCGGTATACATCATGATCCTTCCAGCAATGGGTGTGATCTCTGAACTCATCACGGCGTTCTCTAAAAAAACCATTTTTGGTTACCGTGCGATTGCATACTCTTCTGTTGCGATTGCTGCTGTATCGTTCCTCGTTTGGGGACACCATATGTTCGTATCTGGACAATCCACACTCGCAGGGATTGTATTCTCCATCATTACAATGTTTGTTGGGGTTCCAACTGCGATCAAACTCTTCAACTGGATTTCTACAATGTATCGCGGAACCGTTACCTTCCAAGCACCAATGTTGTTTGCTTTAGGGTTTATGTTCCTCTTTACCATCGGTGGTTTGACAGGTGTATTCCTCGCTTCCACTGGTATGGACGTTCACTTCCATGATACTTACTTCGTGGTTGCTCACTTCCACTACGTAATGGTGGGAGGAACTCTCATGGCACTTATGGGTGGAATCTACTACTGGTTCCCCAAAATGTTCGGAAGGATGACTTCTGATCTAGGGGGAAGAATCTCTTGGGTTCTCATCTTCACTGGATTTAACGTAACTTTTTTCCCACAATTCGTACTAGGGGCGATGGGAATGCCAAGACGTTATTTTGACTACCTTCCTGAATACACAAATCTCAACCAAATCTCCACTGTGGGATCTTGGCTCATCGGTTTAGGATTCTTGGTAGGACTCATCACCATCATTCATGGAATTTTCAAAGGGGAAAAAGCGTCTGATAACCCTTGGGGTGCAAAAACACTCGAATGGCAAACGTCTTCTCCTCCTCCACACGAAAACTTTACAACGACTCCAACAGTAACTGCAGGGCCATATGACTTCCGTTAGTTCTTCAAGTGAATTTCATCACCAACACCATTTTAAGAGTGCAGACCACCAGTATGCCTCTTCCAAACAAGGAATTTGGTTATTCCTTTGCACTGAGATCCTGATGTTTGGTGGCCTATTCGTAGGTTACCTCATCTACCATTCTTTGTATCCTACCGTTTTCAAAAACGGTTCTGAAACATTGGATTGGAAAATGGGAGCTGTGAACACAGTGGTTCTCCTTGTGAGTTCCTTCACGATGGCTGCTGCCATTAACTATGTGCAACGTGGTCTTCATAAAATCGCTGCCATTATGCTTGCGCTCACAATCGCTTGTGCGGCAGCCTTTATGGTCATTAAGTATTTTGAATACAGCCACAAGTTCCATGTAGGAACTGTTCCTGGTAAATTTTCCCTAGTTGACCCATCTTGTGGTGCTGGTGGAAAACGAGCTGAGTGCGAATCTAAAATCGCTGCTCTACTCAAAAACCCTGCAGAACTGGAAAAAAACCATGTCAGTGCAGAAGAAGTCACTCGCCTAAAAGCTGTGATTTCACAACCAAAATGGGAAATGTTCTACGGTTTTTACTTTGTGATGACTGGTCTTCACGGGATTCACGTGGTTGCCGGTGCACTGATGATCTTCTGGATTTTGATCAAAACTCTCCGAAGAAAAGTTGGACCAGAGTATTACACTCCTGTAGAAGGTGTGGGTCTTTTCTGGCACGTAGTGGACTTGGTATGGATTTACCTCTTCCCACTTCTATACTTGGTAGGATAAAAGGGAAAATAAAATGGAATACGTAATCAATTACGGACTATACTTCATTGCACTCGCAGCTGTTTTTACACCTGTTTTAGGGTTTGGGATCTTTGCTCCTGGGATTGCAACAGCAACCATATTAGGCTTTATTGTAAACTGGTTTGGACAATTTTTCCAAACAGATCGTTTTGCAAAATTCACATCTGAAAACAAAGACAATAAATTGTTAAAATTTGTTTTAGGGGATGAGGATCACAAAGAAGACCACGCTTCTGCTTCTATGTGGGTAGAAGATGGCGAAGAGGAAGAAGAACACGATCACCATGTAATTTCGATTAAAACTTACGTGTATGTGTTACTTGCTCTATTCTTTGGTACATTTGTAACGGTTTGGGTTGCTCAATACGACCTCGGCAAATGGAATATGATCGTTGCCATGGCTGTAGCAACTTGTAAGGCATTTTTCGTATTAGCATACTTTATGCATTTAAAGTATGACAATATGCTAAACCGAGTGATTTTCCTCTCGGCTTTTGCGTTCCTTGCGTTGTTATTTGCTTTCTCTTTCGGAGATATCATCTCTCGAATAGCACCAACAACTGACACACCAGTAAAAACTTTTTTCTAATAAAATATTAGAATTGAGTCATAGAAGAAACCCGCCTTCGAGCGGGTTTTTTCGTCTAATTTACCATCGTGTTCCAGAACTTTCGGGCAATCCTATCCAAGTTTTTAGATTTAATCCCTGAACGTAAAACCTATGAGTCCGAATATTCTCAAGAATTGGACAGACACGCTCGGATCATACAATTCCCTGGGAGCCTCATTGGAAGTGTCGCATTACTTGGGTTTGCATTTGATACAGATGCCAAACTTCATCCTGAATTTCCAGAACTCTTTTATTACAGAATCGGGTTTTCCATTCTTTGTATCAGTTATATTGTTTATATTCTTCTCAATCATTCAAAAGAAACCAAGTCTCGTTTAGAAGGATTGGTTTGGGGTTACATTGTGTACGGTTATTTGCTGTTTACAGCAGCCTATTACACGGGAAGGATTGCTGATGACGCACCGTATGTTTCTGGTTACCAAATGGTGGTGGTTGTTTTATCCTTTTTGCCACTTCCACGAAAGACTTTATTCATTTATTATCCTATCTCAATTTTCATTTTTGTAACCTCAGTATGGATTTATAAACCCAACCTAGATACACCTTCTGCGGCATATTCCATGCAGAATTTAGTACTGAGTTATTTACTTGGAATTTTCAGTGGACTCATCATTGAACGTTACCGCTTTCATTCTTTTTTAAACCACTTACGAGTGATTAAAAAAAATGAAGAGATTACCAAAACAGCAGAGGAAATCCAAATTCTTAAAACCCAACAAGATGGGGATTATTTTCTGACATCATTATTATTTGAACCCCTTCTTGGGAAAGAAGTGGATGGAACTGCCGTCACCATCGAGACAATCCTCAACCAATACAAAAAGTTTTATTTTAGGGGCAAGGAATACCAGTTAGGTGGAGATTATTTATCTGTATATAACCTGATTTTACAAGGGAAACGGTATAAGGCATTTATCAATGGAGATGCCATGGGGAAATCCATTCAGGGAGCGGGGGGAGCCATTGTCCTTGGAGCTGTTTATAACTCCCTCATCATTCGTTCCAAAATGGATCCAGTTTCCTCTAATCGTTCTCCTGAAAGATGGTTACATGATTCTTATTTAGACTTACAAAAAATCTTTGAGACCTTTGATGGTGCGATGTTAGTTTCAGCGGTGATTGGTTTGTTGGAAGAGTCCACTGGAACATTGTATTTCATCAATTTAGAACATCCGTGGGTGATCTTGTACAGAGATGGAAAAGCAAGTTTTATTGAAGAGGACATTCATTATTATAAATTGGGTGTGATGGAAGTGCCAACGAATCGTTTTATCTCTGTCTACCAAATGAAACAGGGAGATAAAATTTTCTGTGGTTCGGATGGAAAAGATGATTTGGTCATTTCGGAATCAGGCAAATTTCGAGACATCAATGAAAACCAACAAATGATTTTGGATAGCATTGAAGAATCAAATGGGAATTTAGATTCCTTAACCCAAGTTTTGCGATCAAAAGGAAAATTTTCTGATGATTTGAGCATTATTTCTTTGGCTTATCATCTCGATACACATTCTAAACCAGGAATCCATTGGAACGAGGCCAAAAAGAAAATCAGGGAAAAAGAATACTCCAAGGCTTTGGATTTATTATTGTCTTATGAATCTCTATTAGATTTATCCATTACAGAATTAAAATACATCACAAAACTCTATGAAAAAGAAGGGAATCTACTAAAAGCGATGGAATACGCAAGTTTAGCATTAGAAAACTTTCCTTCTGATACCAGTTGGATGTTCCATACCTCTGTTTTGTACAAACGACTGTATTCAATTTACAAATCTCCTTCGTTTTTGGAAGAGTCTCAGGAACTAAGCGAAAGGGTGAGACTACGCCAACCAAGTAACATTCGGAATTTAATTCATTTAGCGGATGTTTGTCGTTTGTTAGGGGATAAAGATCGTACACAATTTTTGGTATCTCAACTAAGAGCAATGAACCCTGAACATAAAAAAATCCAAGAACTCATTTCCTTGATCTCTTGATTTTTTCCCAATTAAAGATTTGTCCTGAATGGATTTGGCGAAAGATCATTTTCACTTTTATATCTTCATTCGTTTTATCTTTCTAAAATAAAAATTCGTTTGTTCATTGTGAGTGATTGGAAACCAAACCTCTCTTTAATCCATTCAAATGATTCTTTTGGATAAAAAAATGTATGTGTTTGGTCATTTTTATAATACCACTTTTCAAAATTGATCGAATCGTTGTATGGATGAGTCAAGATATACAACCTTCCGTTCTCATTTAATAATGCTTTAAGATTTTCAAATTCTTCCTTTGGATGATGGAAATGTTCCACAACTTCTGTGAGCACAATATAATCATACTTTTTTTGTAATCGTTCCGGGTATGGATGGAAAAAGGGATCATATAAAGAGATCGCATATCCATTTTGTCGTAACAGATATTCTACAACAGGACCTGGCCCCGCACCATAATCCAAACCTAGATCACTTGTTTTTTGTTTTTGTAAAATTAATTCTACAATGGGTCGCAGAAAGTTTTGGTATCCTGGGTCGTATATATCGTTGTTATGTTCTAAGTAGCGTTTTTTCTCACATTCTGGTGAGGGCCAAAATTCTTTGTCCATAAAAATAGCATCACATCCAGTACATCTTAAGTACGCACGAAACCGATTTTGATAATAGGGAACGGAAGATGTGTCACAAAGTGGACAATTCATGAGTGAATTTCACTCTTTCAGGAAAAGAGTTGTGATACAAGTGACAATTGATTGTGACAACTGGGGGAGTTTTGTCTTTCTCGATTGGAGTCCAAATCTGAAGTTCGGCCTCTCTAAAAAAACCAGTCTATTTTTTGTAGATCCACTCCGACAATAGGAGTAATAGAGAAATCGGAACGCCCATGCAAAATATAGATTATTCCAGAAAGCTTAGGTCAGGCCGACCCTTTGAAGGGGAAAGTCCTTCCTTCCCTTCCCATTCCCCGTCTGTTCTCGGGAATGCCAATAAACCAAAGTCCGCATTCATTCTCCTCATCGGAGGGATTCTTCTTTTTACATCTGGTTTGGTGGTCGGAATTCAATTGGGGCAAAAGGAAAGTAAGTTCAAAGAAAATGCAGAAACTTCCTTTTCGAATGTAGGAACCCGTACCGAATCCTCTTCCAAATTTACGGAAAGTCCAAAGGCAGAAGAAACAAAATCGGGTTTTGAAGAGGCAAAAACCCAAACTTCAGAATCTTCTCCTTTTCCTGCCACTTTGAAATTTCCACCTAAAAATGACCAAATCAATTATATGGTACAAATTGGTGACTTCACTCCAGAAGAAGCCATTTCTGTAGGCAAACAATTGATCGAGTCCCAACCCAATTTGCGTGGTCGAATCTTTCGGACTTCAACAGGCAAATTATTCGCTGGGTACTACTATCGCCTAGAAGATGCAAAAGAAACTTTGGATGTAGTGAAGACAAAACTGCCCAATTTGACGGATGCCCAAGTAAAAACCATTCGATTCTGAACTATTTTTACCAACTTCCTTGACATTGGCCATTTTTCAGGTATACTGAAGGGCAAGAGTATTTACGGAAGTTATTATACTTACTTGGCTACAAAAAAACTAAACGAAAAAACTAAAGAGCCTAAATTCAAGGTGGGGGACTACGTTGTATACCCGATCCATGGAGTAGGTGAAGTCACAGAAGTTGCGAAGAAGCTAATTCTGGGAAAGAAGAAGGACTGTTACAGTTTGGAAATTCAAGGTTCCAAAATGAAGGTCTCTATCCCGGTAGATCGAGCAATTGATGTGGGTATCCGGTCGATCATTGATAAAAAAGAGATCAAAAAAGTTCTCACTCTCCTAAAAAAGGATGAGGTCGACACGGAAGAGGACTGGAAAGTCCGTTACCAGAACAATATGAACAAGATCAAATCTGGTTCTATTTTCGAAGTGGCTGATGTTTGCCGTAATCTTTACAGACGTGCCTATGGCAAAGAACTCTCTATTATGGAGAGAAAGCTCTATGAGAGCGCCTATAATTTAGTAAAGATGGAAATTGCACTGAGTAAGGGTGTACCCCAAGAAGAAGCAGGAAACATTGTTTCCGATGTGCTGGCAGCTTCAGTGCAAGGAATAGCACCACCACCACCTCCAAAAGAATTGGATGATGATCTAGATTTAGAATAAACTTCCGTTTTTGCTCAACTCTTTTACAAGGATTGAGTTATGAAACACTTATTTTCAGCCTTAGGGACGATTCTCGTTGCTTCGGTATCATTTTTCTTTATACATTCAGAATCGCAAAACATCGTTTTGGCGGGGATTCTTGCTGGCGTTGTATTGCTTTATTCTTTGGTATTAATTCTCGGTGAGAGAAAACTATTCCCGGAAATCAAAGCAGATGTCATTTTATGCGCAAGTGTAGGAGCCCTGCTCGGCCTATCGATTGCTGCATTCCCTGTCAGTTTACTGAATGAATATGGTTATAAATCGATTTCCATTTTTGTTGCGGTTCTCTTTTTTCTCACTGGAATCAAAACTGGGATCAGTTTTTCCAAAAAACCTGGTCTTTCCATTTTCGGTGGTGGTTCTGGGGCTCCTGGTTCTAGTTTTTCCATTCCTGGACTTGAAGGTGGAAACACTCAAATCAAAGATAAAATCTTAGATACTTCTGTTGTGATCGATGGTCGGATTTTAGACATTGCCGACACACATTTCTTAGATGGCCCACTCATCCTTCCTAACTTCGTATTACGTGAAATCCAATTGATCTCCGATTCTTCTGATCCGATCAAACGAGCACGTGGACGCCGTGGTCTTGAGATGTTGAACAAACTCCAAAGAAAAGGTTCCATCGAAGTTAAAATTACTTATACTGATTATTCTGATACTCGCGAAGTTGATGCGAAGTTAGTCAAACTAGCACGTGATACTGGAGGTGCAGTCGTAACCAACGACTTTAACCTCAATAAGGTGGCTGAATTACAAGGGGTTCGAGTTCTCAATTTAAACAACCTTGCCAATGCCTTAAAACCAGTTGTCCTTCCTGGCGAAGAATTCCAAATCTCTGTCATCAAAGAAGGAAAGGACGAAAACCAAGGAATTGGTTATTTAGAAGATGGAACCATGGTTGTCATTGAAAACGGTGGACATTTGGTTGGAAAAGATGTACGTGTGGTTGTCACAAGTATCATCCAAACTGCAGCCGGAAAAATGATTTTCACAAAAGTGCAAAACGGTAACAATAACTATAACAAATCGTAATTTAACTTTAGTAGTCTAACGGATATGAAACTGGCTCGTTTTTTAATTTCACGTGAAGGGTTCATATCCGTTCTTTGTTATACGGTAACTGCTACTTTTTCCTTCCTTTCTTTTGCCCCTGTTAATCTTCCTTTTTTTGTTTGGATTGCGCCCTTTGGACTTTTTATCATAGAAAAAAGGTATCGTGGTGAGTGGAAAAAACTCATTTACCATGGATTTGGTTTTGCGATCCTTTTTTATTTAGTTTCCTTTCACTGGATCTACCATATGACAACTGTTTTTGGGGGATTCGATTGGTATTTAGCAGTTCCTATTTTTATTGGATCAGCTATTTTACTGAATTTTAAATTTCCTGTTTATCTTTTGTTATTTTCCTTTTTAGCAACAAGGGTAAAAAGATTTTTCCCACTCATTGCTTCCTTTTCTATTTTATTCGCCGAATTTTTTACGCCGCAAGTATTCCCTTGGTATTTCGGAAACGTCGTGGCAGAAAATCATATTCTAGCGCAAAACGCAGAGTATATGAGTGCTTATGGACTTTCTGCCTTTTTGTTTTTTGTTTCTTATTTTCTCTTTTATCTACGGAAACCAAAACAAATCCTTAGTTTGGTAAAAACCTATTTACCAAAACATACATTAGCAAATAGGCGCGTGTTAGGTGGTATATTTACAGTGATTTTGGTTTTGGTGGTATTTTTTGGGAACGGTTATTATCTCTATCAAAAATGGGAAAACGTCAAACCCATTGCGGAAAGAGATGTCCTCATTGTACAACCTGATGCTCCACTCGAATTTAGAGATGGGCGTAATCCCGCAGAAGAGATTCGCAAGTTAATGACTCGCATCGATCAAATGGTGGAGAGCGAACTCAAAGAGAAATCGGTTGATTTAATAGTTTTGCCAGAATCAGGAATTCCTTTTTTTACCACTCATGATTCAGAGATCACACGTGCTATGCGCATCTATTGGCATCAATTTGAATCGCTCATGGCCATCATCAGTTTACGACATGGAACAAATTTATATTTTAATGAATTAGATGCTGATATCCCAAAAGAAAAACAATCCAATCGAATTGTTCGAAATGACATTCGTACTTATAATTCATCTGTTCTGATGAGTCCCAATGGAGAACGTAAGAACAGTTATCAAAAAGTGTTTTTATTAATTTTTGGAGAATACATGCCATTTGAATGGATGTATGCATTGTCCGGTCAAACAGGTCAATTTGCTCCTGGTACAAAATTAGATCTAATCCCGTATTACGAAGTGAGAAACACTCCTAATGTAGTGAAAAAAGAATTACATTGGGAAGATACTTTTTCGCTCAGTCCTGATTCGGTACGAAATCATTACAAAGACCATCAAATCAAAGAAACAGTCATTGGTAGTTTTTTACCTTTGATTTGTTATGAAGTGATTATTTCGGAATTTGTACGCAAGTTCCAAGGTGATCCTGATTTTATTGTGAATGTAACAAATGATAAATGGTATGGGAATTCAGTTGAATCCTTTCAACACCACACACTCGGTCGTTTACGTGCGATCGAATTTCGAAAATGGATCGTCCGTTCTACAAATTCTGGGACATCAGTGTTTACAGACCATCTTGGTAGAAATATTGATAATGAATTTACACCCATTGAGAGTACGGCCACCATTCGAAAAAAAGTTTCTGTGATTCCAGGAGAAATGACTTTCTATCGATTGTATGGAAATTTATTATCTTATTTATTTATGGGAATTGTTGGGATATCGTTTTTAGTTTATGTTAAAAGGAATTCGTAACATACTCTTTGAGAATCGTTTTTATATCGCATTCTATATCTCTCTTGTTTCCCACATAACATTTATTATATACTCTTTTAACCATTCTGATTCTATTTACCAACGGGTTCTTTGTGGACCAGCTTGGATTTATGCAATGGAAGAGGAGAAACAACTTTCCTTTGAAATGAGTTTGGGAAAAAACGGTGGTGAAACTGGATCTGAGTCCTCATCGGAAGAGCCTGGGGAAGGGGAAGAAGAAGGGGAGGGTGAGGGAAAAGAAGGGTTTTCCAAAGGGAAATACAAAGATAGTCAGTGGGAAGAACTCGTCCAAAACTTAGAAGGTACATCCAACCTTCGCAAACAATTTCGAAATGATTACGACCAAATTAGAGAAAACTCAGGAGTCGCTGATTCTTATATCAAACGGAATCGAGATTTTGAAGACATCATCATCAAAGATGTTTTACCAACGTTAAAAAATATTCGAGATCCATTCAAAGTGGATATTGAGTCTGCAGAGGATAATTTATATTTACATAAAGAAAGGAACCGCATCATCGAAGAATTTCGCAAAGGAGAAGAGTCTACCCAACCGATTACGATGAAAATTTCCAAAGAAGGAGATTTACCTCCCAGGTCTCCCCTTTCGATGCCCAAAGAAGACCGCACAAAATATTTAGATCGCACTTTAAAACAAAAAAAAGAAAAACAATTGGATGAATTCATTTCCAAGTTTATGGGCTATGATCCAAACAAAGGTGATTTGAATTTATTTGTGCGAGATTTGTATTACGAAAACTTACAACGATTAGCTTATCCGTTTAGTAACGATATGAGTTACTTCGCGATTGATTATTTCCAAGAAAATTTAAACAAAGAAGATTTTTTACGGCAAATGATGGCGACCCTTTCCTCCGAACTCGGAACCAATACTGGAACAGAAATTTTATTTACGATCGAGAATATCTATTATGTGCAAGGAAAGGCATTAGAACAATACTTTCGTGCGAGAGATTATTTAAAGTACAGCTCTCCTGAACAAAAACAAACTTTACGTTATGAAACGTTACGAAGAGTGGAAGCTAAGTATAAAAATCTTTTGATAGAGAAAAAAATCACAAACGTAATGGATGCAGAAGATGCATATATTAAAAAGAGACTCGATATTTTAGATACACTTCTCAAAAATACTCCAAACTTTTATCGATCTAGAGATGGGATTTTTGAAAAAGCAAAGATTCTTTGGGAGTATGGCCAGTGGAAACAAGATCCGAAACTTCAATCGGATGCATTAAAATTATGGTATCAGATTCCAAAAACTCCAAACAATGGAGATTTTCTAAATAAGGATGCCTTTGATTCCATTCAACTTCTGTTACGTGAAGCAGGAGATCCTTTGAATGTGACTTCTTTGTCTGAGCAAGCGAAACAACAAATCGAATACACCCTTCGTATGAGGCTTGAAGATGCTATGACTAAGAAAAAATTGAGAGAAGATAAACTTCTTTGGCCAAAAACCAAATAACAAATATTAGGTTTTTATATTCTCTAATCCATTTTCATGGAATTCGGTTGCCCATTTGTCATGAAATGGAGTTTCCTTTTCAATTCTTTCCTCAATGGCCATTTGGGAAATGGCAGTTTCGCCGTAATGGCGGAGGAAATCTCGGTGAGCCAAACGTTCAATGAGAGCTTGCCAAAATACTTCGTCTTCGTAGTCTTCCAAAATATCAACCAGACCACTTTCTTCTTCAAATTCCCGGGTGAGATAAGGTTCCCCATTGTTTTGGTCAATTTGGACAATATTACCAAGTCCTGCGTGTTCTGCTTGGGAGAAGACATGGCGAACCACATCGGCAAATCGGGAATCAGAATCTGGTTCGTCTTCGGATCGGTCTTTGGCTTGTAACGTGGAAATGACCCAATCTCCCATATATACTAATTTGAGTAGTGTTTCGTATTGTTCTAAGGAGAGTTCCATTTCCATTTAGGATCAGGATTGGCCACGAGGTTGGGAAGAAAAGAGTTTTTTTGAGGAGATTCTCTGGAGAAAACGACCAAAATCCAGGAAAACTTTAGTCTTCCAAAAGGATTTCTTTATTACGGAGAGGTCTGTATTTGTCTCGCACAATGGCAGTTATATCATCGATGGCAATTAACACTTCTTGGTTGGGGTCATTGTTTTCATACGGTAAATAAAAAAATCCTAAAATACGAATGGAACTTTTTTGTAAAAATACACGATCATTTTGGTCAAAATTTTTAGAGATGGAAACGGTAATGGTTTTCCAACCACGAAAGTTGAGTGAGGTGAGGTTCAATTGCCTTACTTCTGCATCTTGTGTTTCTATGATGAGTGTTAGGTTCCCACTGGACTGAGAGGAATAAATGGGAACTGAAATTTCTTTGATGAAAGCGTTCACTTCAATCGGTTTAGGGAAATATAAAGAAAATGGAAAGTTGGCATCTTTTGGGATTCGTAATACAAGTGCTTGTTTGGATCCAGGAATCGGTGCAGTAAAATTTGTGGAGAGCGAGATTTCTGGAAGTTTTGTGCCTTTTTCTAATTTCGTTCGTAAATTGTTTGCATTGAAATTCGAAAGTTCAAAATTTTCGAGGAGAATTTCCCTCCAAATGCCACTCTCAGCGCGTATTTCCGTTGCAAAGCACCAAAAAAGAAAAAGTGGCAGGATTATTGAGTTTCTGAAAGCAATCATGTTGACAATATTTCCTTACAAAGAGGATATATATGTTTTATCTGTAAAAAGGAGACATATACTAATGCAGGCGCACAAATACCTTTTGGCCATTTTGACAATTTTTTTCGCAGGCCAAATCACAGCACAGGTTGCTGACCCAAAAGCCACTACTTCCACCAAAGACCAGGCGATTCAAAAAACGGAATCTACCTCTACACAAGCCAAAGATGGTGTCGATAAAGTAGAGACAACTGTAAAAGACTATTTGGGAGACAAAAAAGAAGCAGGAGCTTCTACTTCTGACGCACCAGTTCTTTTCATTACTAGCAAAACTTCTTTCTCTTTAGACGCTAAAGATGATTCTTCTATGATTGATTTCATTGAATGGAAACCAAAAAACGGCGAGTATAGAAGGTTCACTCAACCGATTCGTATTTCGGAAGAAGGACTCACTGAAATCTATTACCGATCTGTTGACAAAGCAGGAAACGCAGAAACTCCAAAAATCCTTGTTGTGAACGTAGACAATACTGCTCCACGAGTAAGCCTTGTTCCACAAGAACAACTTTTTGTTTTAGATGGTGTTCCTTTTGCTTCCAAAAACAACACATACACAATTGTTGCGGAAGACCGCCAAACAGGTGTTGAAAAAGTTCAATTTAGCATCAACCAAGAAGCAGCAAAAACATACGCTGATCCAATCAAATTGGAAGTTGGTGGTGCAAACGTAATTAAGTATTCTGCAACAGACAAATCTGGAAACTCTTCCGCTGAGTCTTCTATGATCATCACTGTTGATGATGTGAAACCAACGATTGAAATCGTTCCTTCTTATCCACTCGTGGAAATCAATGGAAAAAACTTCCAAAGAAAAGGGAATGTATTCTATGTAAACGCGACTGATAAAGAATCTGGTGTTAAAAAAATCTTAGTTAAAATTGACGAAGAAGAATTCAAACCATATGTAGAAGCAATTGCAATCGAAACACAAGGTGACCATGTCATTAAAGCGATGGCTGTTGATAATGTTGGTAACCAATCTGATGTAGTAGAAGTAAAACTTTCTGTAGACTTAACTCCTCCTACATCTACGATTCAAAAATCGACTGAAGAACCAAAAGTAGAAGCAGCACCAACAACTGATTCTTCCACACCTGCAAAGTAATTTCTAAAAAGTAAGACCAAACTCTTACCTAAAAAACCCCTTTCGATATGAGAGGGGTTTTTTTTTCCTTATTAACATATCTATTTCCAAAGTATTGCGTTAGTTGTGGGACAAATGATTTTTTCTCGGAACTCTTAGGTGTCTGTAAAACTTGCACACGACGTTCCTTTGGCTCTGCAAAACGAAATAGGGAAGGCATGAGACCTTTCGCCATTCCCAATCCAAACGATCGTTTTCTCTTCTATGAAAACGCATATGCCTTGCGGTCTAGGAATTCTGTCACAAGAGATCTTTTCCTTTCTTTGAAATTTCAAAATGAAAAACAACTTGGCCGGTATTTTTCTTTGGGCTGGAGAAGGTTAACGAGGGTTTGGAGAGAAGACCCTCCCAATTGTTTTGTTTTGGTTCCATCCCGAAAAAAAGCCGGTCCCAAACCCTACCATGCTGCTTGGCATCTGCGCGAAAGGCTTCTGCAAGGGGGAAATATACGGGAAGATACGAGTCTACGTAAGGTTTCGAAGGACATTCAGTCGGAGAAACGTTTCGAAGACCGATTTTTTCATGCAAAAAAGGCGTTTGAATTCATAAAAAGTGATAGAATCATAGAAGGACTTCATGTTCTACTCGTAGATGATATCTTTACGACAGGTGCTTCTTTGAACGAAATTGCTCGGTTGTTCAAACTGAGAGGGGCAAGGAAGGTAACTTGCGTAGTTTGTTTGTTAAGTGGGGTGATTGAATCGAATGGATGTTCAAGTCAAGGATGACATAAGAATTATCAAATTTTCTGGTGCCATTTTAAAAGTGGATTCTGATGAAATTGAAAAGGAACTATCAAAACTCACCCAAGGTTCTGTTAAAAAAATTATTTTAGACTTAACCAAAGTTCATCATATTTGTTCAACTGCTCTCGGGATTTTTGTAGCCACCAAACGTAAGTTAAAACCAATGAATGGTGATATCAAAGTGATTGTTGTGGATGAAGATTTGATCCAACTGTTTGAAATCACTATGTTAGATAAAGTGTTTGAGATTTTTCCAGATCTTCCATCCGCTATGGAAGGATTTCAATTAGATGAGGAAGATTCCCGCTGACCAAAAAAACATTAGCATTTGCTTCAGGCAGTGAACACAAACGAAAAGAAATGCAAATGTTACTCTCTCCCTTTGGTTATGAGGTAGTCACACCAAAAACCCTTGGGATTAAGTTCCAACCAGAAGAAACGGAAACCACATTTCTCGGTAATTCCTTTATCAAATCCAAAGAACTCTTTCGCCTCACTGGGCTTCCTTCTTTTGCTGATGATTCTGGAATTTCTGTGGATGCCCTCGGTGGGGAACCTGGTGTGTCTTCGGCAAGATTTGGTGGACCAGGTCTTTCCGATAAAGAACGTGCTTTGTACTTACTAACAAAACTGGGAAACAATTCCAATCGAAACGCACATTATAGTTGTGTGGTGACTTATGTGGATGCCCATCACAATTTATCCTTTGAGGGAACGGTAAACGGCCAAATCACAACCGACTATGATGAGGTTGGTCCCTATGGATTTGGATATGATCCGATTTTTTATTATTCTGAATTTGGGAAACGATTTTCACAAGTCCCAGAAGAAGAGAAAAACAAAGTTTCACATAGAAAAAAAGCGATGGAACTTTTTTTAAAATGGTTTCATATGATCCAGTAACCTGGGTTAGTCTAACACCTACACCACAAATCACCAATTGGTTTTTAGAATGAAACAGCAACCATTCAGGAAACAAAACAGTTTGCTTTCAAAATTGCACGGAATGGTTTTGATTCTTTTTATGGGATTTCTTTTTCTCGGAGGAAATGTCCTACAGGCACAAGTTCTCTGTTTGGGAGGAGAGTGTTCTAATATTCCAAACGAATACCAGTTACTCGGAAACTTTGCAGAGCCCGTTCTCAATCGAATTTATACCAATGGTTTTTTACGATCCATGGGTGAAAATGCAGTCTTACAGAATATCAATTCCAACCAATCTGGTGGACAAAATGTACCTTCCTATCGATTGGGAATTGGATACACTGTTTCTCAAGGCCAAGAGAAAGCACGAGATTTTTATTATGAAAACTCCGAGTTAAGAACTCTTCCGAAACAAGGTGCTGCTGCGTCACCCGCTGTGAGTTTGACAGCAAATTTGGGGGAATGGATTGCAAGTGAGTATGCCAAACGATGGAATGTCACGACCCATTTTTTCCCTTATGAATTCAACGAAGCCAATATCCCCTTTGTGAAAATTCGAAATACAGATGTGCGGGGAAAGATCATGAATTATGGAGTGATGTTTCGGTATTTTCCTGAATCTTCTGGATTTTCTTTTGGATTTGGTGGATTCCAAACCAATCAGGATTTATATTTGAGTTCGTATGACAGAAGACCAACCCAGTTTCGCATTGATGGAGATAAAAGAAGATGGTTAGGAATCAATGATTTGTATTACCAATCCAGAATCAGTTCTTTTTCCTTTGATACAAAATACAATTGGACGTTTGGATTCTTTTCCATCACACCAGGTGTTGGTTTGGTTTATAATCACGGTTATACCGCAATTCAAGTGAGTCGTTACGCACTGATTAGCACAGAAGCCAATCCGGATGATTTTGCTTCTTTACCCAGTGCTATTGGCATACGACTTGCGACCCGTTACGATCATCGAACTAGTTTTGGGTATGGAAGTTTGGGATTTGGTGTAAGGTTTGGGAATGTCAATTTGACAACGGAAATTATGGCAGGAAGAGAGATGCAGTCAGCAAATCTCTCCCTGAATTATTTGTTTTAAGTGGTAAGGACTGCTCCACCAGTTAAACGTTTGTAAAAATCGTTCCCTTCTCGTTCCAAAAATTCTTCGTAATTTCCTTTGAAGTCATTGATTCCTTCCGGTGTCACTTCGATGATTCTTGTACAAAGAGATGAGATAAACTCTCTATCGTGAGAGACAAGGATCACTGTTCCATCAAACAAAGATAAGGCGAAGTTGAGTGCTTCAATGGTTTCTAAGTCTAAGTGGTTCGTTGGTTCGTCGAGAGCAATGACATTGTCACAAGCTAAGATCATTTTGCCGATGATCATACGAGATTTCTCACCACCTGATAAAACCGTTGTGGATTTGTTTGCCATATCTCCAGAAAACAACATTCTTCCGAGGATGGCACGAATCTCTTGTACTTCGGTTCCTTGTGGGGAGTTACGAAGTAACCATTCCACGAGAGTATCTGCATCTGGTTCCATTGCTTCTCTATGGTCTTGTGGGAAGAAGGATGTTTCTACAGAGTCACCCCATTTCACTTGGCCAGAATCTGGTTCCAATTTTTTTAATAACATTTTGAGAAGTGTGGTTTTACCAACACCGTTGGTTCCGACAATTCCTACTTTTTCCCCTTTGGTGATGGAGATACTAAAGTCTTTGATCACAGGTTTTCCATCGTAAGACTTTGAAATATTGACTGCTTCAAACACATCTTTTCCTAATACACGTTTTGCTTTGAAACGGATGTAAGGTGCCACCCTAGAGGAAGGTTTTACTTCTACCATATCGGATTTGATTTTTTCGATCATCTTTTGGCGTGAAGTGGCTTGTTTGGATTTACTTGCGTTGGCAGAAAACCTGGAAACAAACTCTTGTAAGTCGGCAATTTTTTCTTTTGCCCGTTTGCTTTCATTCACGAGTTGTTCCCGTGATTGTTCTGCTGCGATCATAAAGTCGTCGTAGTTTCCTGGGAAAACTCGAATCGTATTGTAATCGAGGTCGGCAATGTGAGTTGCCACGGAATTGATAAAGTGACGGTCGTGGGAGATCACAATGACCACACCTTCATAATTGGTGAGAAGTTCTTCTAACCAGTGAATGGTTTTGATATCCAAGTGGTTTGTTGGTTCGTCGAGTAGCAGAACGTCTGGTTTTAAAAAGAGCACCTGGGCAAGGAGAACTCGTAATTTGAATCCACCTGTTAAAAAGTTGAGAGGTCGATTGTGAGCCGTCGTTGGAATTCCAAGTCCTTCCAAAAGTTCACCGGCAACAGATTCTGCCTCGTATCCACCCAGATCGGCAAATTGTTCCTCGATTTCGGAAATGCGGATCCCTTCCTCATCGGTCATGTCTTCCTTGGCATAAATGGCGTCACGTTCCGCCATGAGGCTCCAAAGTTCTGGATTTCCTCGTAAAACCGTGCCTAGAACGGTCTCATTTTCGTATTCGTAGTGGTCCTGCTTCAAATATCCGACTTTCACGTCCTTGTCGAGGACCACAGAGCCCGCTGTGGGCTGCAAAATGCCTGCCAGGACCTTCATAAAGGTCGATTTTCCCGAACCATTGGCTCCAATCAGCCCATAACGGCACTCCGGTTTGAACTTGATGGAGACGTTTTCGAAAAGGGGTTTTTTCCCGAAGGAGACTGTAATGCCGCTAGCTTGGATCATAGGTCAATTTTCTAAGGGAATCGGAGGTTTCAACCGACATTTCGTATGGTATGGCACGGATTCTTTTCATCATTCTCTTCCTTTTTGGGAGCGGACTCACCAGTTCGCAAAGTGTTAAAAATGGAATCCATGTTTTGGAGGGAGACCTCATCAATACCGGCCATTTGCTGCGAACCGAAAAACAGGTTTTTCGCATCTCAAACACCGTTTTACAGGAAGAGTTGGCCTACCTAACGGGAAAAAAAATACGGATGTTATGCGATGTGCAAGGAGAAGTTTGTTCTCCTATTCGGTATGAATTAGAACCGTTTGAAACGGGCAAAACTCCCGATTGGACCTTAAAAAAAATTCCGAGATATGTAACGCAAGGGCTCTTTTCGTTTAACCCGCAATGTACACCCGATGGGAAGGTGTTGTTTTGGACGGCCCTTGTGCGGGAGGGTGGGCGTTCCACACAAAAGATTTGGGCCTCAAAACGTGACCAATACGGATTTTGGATGGCGGGAGAACAATTGCCTACACCACTGAACAATCGTTATCCGTCAGCGGTGATCTCAGCTTTGCCAGGTGGAAATGAACTTTTTGTTTTTGGAAATTTTGGAGAAGAAGAATTACTCGACCAACTCAAACGAGAAATGATGTTAAAGTCGCAAAATGCAACACGCGAAGCGGCCAATGCCAAAGAGTTTCATGTGGTTCTTACTAAATTAGAAAACGAATACAAAGAACGATCGGAAAAAATACAAAACCGAGCACCACTCTACAAAACACGAAAAACAGAAACAGGTTGGACATTTCCAAACCCAATTCAATTCCCCAGTTTTTATAATTGGTATAAAAAAGCAGACAATCCCAACCAACAAGTATTTGGTGGTTCAGCCTTGTCTTCGAGTGGCCGCACTTTAATTTATTCTGCACAACAAAGGAAAAATTTCGGCAAACTGGATTTGTATGTAAGTTTACAAAATGAATCAGGAATCTTTGAAGAAGGGATCAATTTAGGGAACACATTGAACACTGGTGAAGAAGAGATGGCTCCTTTTCTTGCTCCAGATGATCGCACTTTGTATTTTTCCTCGTCCGGACGAAAAGAGGGCATTTCTATCTTTATCGCAAGAAGGAATGGAGATTCTTGGACGACATGGTCAGAACCACAAGAGTTATCCCCTAACCTAAGAGGTGTTAACTTTTTTAGTATTCCTGCTGTTGGCAACTGGGCTTATGTATCACGAGATGGGGAACTCTTTATGGCTGCCATTCCCCAACACTTTCAACCAGAACCTGTTGTGGTGATCAAAGGAAAAGTTGTGGATGAAGAAGGAAAGGCCCTTTCTGCCTTTGTGCAATACGAATCCCTACTGAAGAAAAAAACCATTGGTTCCACGATCAGTGATCCAACAACTGGTGAGTTTAGTATCATTTTGCCATATGAAGAAAATTATGGATTTTATGGGGAAAAAGAAGGTTACCTCCCTGTCTCACAAAACCTCAATTTGGTGGGAAAAGAAAAAGAAGACAAAGAAAAAACCGTTTTGCTTGTTTTGCCAAAATTGAAGAAGGGAAACCAAATTGTGATGAACAATTTGTTTTTTGCCTTTCGTTCCGCGGAGTTCGCCAAGGAATCAGAACCTGAACTTGACAGATTGGCAGGAATTCTTAGGAAAACTGCAAATTTAAAGGTACTCATCGAAGGCCATACCGACAATGTTGGTACAAAAGCAGCGAACCAAAAGTTATCCCTGGAACGTGCAAATTCAGTTGCAGTTTATTTAAAGTCTAAACATAAAATAGATGAGGCGAGGATTTCTGTGGTGGGACTTGGACCAACGAACCCCATTGCAGAGAATGGAACAGAAGAAGGTCGAGCCGTGAACAGACGGGTAGTTTTTAAAATTTTGGAAGAGTAAATTCGTGGATATCAAAAATATCAATATACCCAAAGTCAATGTAGACACACAAAAAATGATGGGGGCCGTCGATGGCCTTGTGGATAAAATCCCCCCTCAAGTCCAAGACTTACTGAAAAAAATTGCCATCGCACTCTTTTTGTTTTTTCTCATCATGGCCATCTACATTGGTTGGTCTCATGGTTGGGAAAATGCAAAACCTCAGGGACAACAATTAGCACAAGACACTCGAAGTTTGTTTATCACAGAGATTGAACGAGATTACAATCGCAAACGTAAAGATGTGCGTATGTCTGACCCCGAAGATTTGAGATATGAATCCAATCGACGAATGCAATTTGATTTCCTAAGTGAACAGGAATCCAATGGTTACTCGCATGACACCATTCCCGAAGAACAAGAGTTTTTGGGAAAAGAGTATGATTTTCGTAATCGTAAAGCAGAAGATACTTCTGTTCCTCCCATTTACACTCCGTCAGGTGATGGCCTCATTCCTGCACCGATTGATATTCAACCGGCTTCACCAAAAGACGGCGTGGAACCATCAAACGCATCTAATGACGAAATTCGAATGCAAAGGATGTTAACTCGTGTTTCCGAACTTGAAAAAAAGGTGAAGGAAAAAAACGAAGAAAAAAATTTGGAAACCTTAAAACTTCCCAAACCACCTGAATCCAAAGACGGTGTGAATCAACCTAGAAGTTTAGAGCGGATCCCGAAAGCAGAGCGATGAGATTGGATCTTTTGCGATTTTTTGGTTTTGGGAAACGATATTTTTTTACAAGAGTCATCGGTTTTACTATTTTGGTATGTTTCATATCTGCGTTAGGTGCTGAATCAAAAGAAATCTTTTTGCCTTTTCCAGAAACTTGGAAAGAAACGAGTGAAACCTCAGACCCTGGATCTGAATCCAAGGAAAATCCAACTCTAAGTCCAAAATCAAAAGAGGCAGAGCTTTCTTCCGTTTCTCCATCACAAGGAAATCCAAATCTTACTTCGAACCCAACTCTAGTGGAGTCACAAAACCCTAAAGATGGAGACAAAGTAACCATTGGGATTCCAAAATCTGATTCCCTTTCTTCTGGCTCTAAATCAGATTCTAAAAAGAAAAAAAAGAAAGAAGTGATCGATCCTTCCAAAGCTTCCTTTCAAAAAGGAAAAGCTTACCTATCTCGGGACCAAAAGAAATCAGCAGAACAAGAGTTCGCTGATTCTTACTCAAAAGAAGGGGAAGCGGCTAAATTTTCGCGAGTAGAAAATACGAATTTGTATGGATTGGATGGAAAAGAGAAAGAATCATCTAGTCTTGTTGAAAAACAGGAAGATCCAGATTTAAAAATCAAATCGCAGTTTGAACTGGCAAGATCATTGGATCGAATTGGAAATCCTGAATCAGAAGAAAAAGCTTACAGAGAGTATTTGAAATTAGTGACTGAGTTCCCAAAACATCCTGAACTCACACCTAGGTCGCATTATGCGATGGCAATCCTACTCATACGGAAAAAAGAATACAGGTCCGCGGCACACCACTTGGTGAATGTGATCAAAAACTTTAAAGAGTCGGAAGAGTTTTTACCTTCCCATTATTATTTAGGAAAAATTTATGAAAGTAGTTGGGAGGAAAGAGACTTAGAACGTTCTCTCAAATACTACCAACTCTATTTAAATGGAGTGGAAGGAAAAAATCCAAAACCAGGACTCGATTTTCGTAAGGAAACAAAAGAACGCCTACGTGTTCTTGGATCTGCGATTTAAATCAAAAATCGATTACTGAATTTAATTCGTAAAAGTAGTCGAATTTGTTTCGTAAACTTTGGTTCTAAAGAAAACGAATGCCATCAAGCGATGGCGACGTTTACTTCGATTCTACCAAACTTAGAGTATAAGTTGATGGAAAGAGTTGGTTTTTTATTGAAACGAACCGAGGTGCTTTGTGTTTCTTGGATATTCGGTGTGGTGATCTCCACCGACTGACCTGCTGATGTAAAAATATTCATCGCATTACCGGTAGTCATGTTGGCGATCTCACCTAAGATATCTTTGTATTCGTTTTTTACATCTTCATCCGACAAACCAGGCACTAGTTTTCGTGAGATTTTATAAGCAGCATCGTAATTCATGCTGTATACGACTTCTCCACTGAAAGAACCAACCACTCCAATCACAATCGCAATTTCGTGGCTTGGAGCAGGGGAATCTTTGATCCCAATTTTCCCTCGGATCAGATCCTGTTGTAAAACATCGCGGAAAACGATGGTGGCTGCTTCCAGGAATGGGTTGATGAAGTCGGCTTTGATTTGCATTATTCTAAAGAGAGAAGGCCTTTTTTCTCTACGTTGTATTCTGCTGCTAAGGACTGGTTTATTTCAAGAAAAAAGCTGTAAAGTTGCCTTTGTTTCAAAAAATCTGCAGCTTGGTCTTGTGGTTTGGAAGTTGTGGGTTGTCCGTAAGTTAAATCCCCAAATTCCACATAGACTTGTTTGTCATTATCAGAGAAGGGTCCAACCACTGTTTTTTTGCTAAACGGGTCGTTTGCCAATGCTTCCCAAAACTTGCTCGAATTTGCCAATCGGTAACTATTCCCTTTATTGGAAGTCACAAGTTTTAAATCTGATAAAGAAACTCCAGAAACTGTTTCAATGGTTTGTCCTGATTCTTTCGCAATGGCATCCAGCGCGTTTGGTTCTGAAATTTTTTGACTGATACGACCTTTCCAAACTTCCGCTTCTTTTCGTTTGCGGTCAAACTTGAGTTTGGAAAGAAGAAGTGGTTTTCTCACTTCGAAACTCACAAAATTTCCGCTTGGGTCTTTGGAGAGAGTGCCTTCTTGTTTTTCTTTTTCGTATTCTTTCTGTAATTCTGCGTCTGAGATATTGATTTTAGCTTCTACAGCATTGAGTAAGTTTACTTCTGAAATCGCAACCAATCGGAAGGAGATTTTGGCACGTTTGGCTTCACTTTCCAATTCTGCTTCGTTTTCTGTTGGAGTGAGAGGTTGTTCCAAAAAGTTAGGAAATAAAGAATACCGAGTTGCCGAATCGATTCGGTAATTCATAGGAGCCGATCGGTAAATTTGTTGGTAAATTTCAGTGAGAGAGCGAGAGTCTTCTTCGCCGTAACCTGCTTGGCTCACCGATTCTTTGTGAATTTCGCGGGCTTGTTTGGACATTTCCCGTTTGATGCTGATCTCAGAGACTTGGAAGCCCACAGACTCCGCAATGTCGTTTGCGATGTACAACTCACGGACAGAAGAATACGCGCAGGAATTCAGAAGTTCTGGGTTTTGGGCCGCATCTCGTCCATATTGTTGGTAAGCGTAATAACAGTCCCGTTTTGCCGCATTGAAATAGTCAACAGGGATACTTCTTCCTGCCACAGAACCTGCTTTTGTGGAATTTTGACCTGTAATGGCTCCCATGAGGCTTTGTTCTGCATCCCCAGGTAAAAAGGTAATGATTAAGGTTCCTACCAATATGAATAAAAAGAGAGCAATGATGGTACGATAAATTTTTTCTTTGAGGGTAGAGGGTTCATCTTCGAACATAAAGGAAAGGTTTCCGTTTCTAAACCCCTTGTAAAGAAAAAATGTAATCAAGGGATTTGTACTTTGTCCAGATAATATAGGTAGTATGTTGTTTGCCGCATTCGCAATGATCCTCGTGGGAGTTCTGTGCTTTATTTATGTTGCGCTGTCTCCTGGGAAACCAAAACAAACTGCATACCAGTCCCGAAAACCGCAAACCCAAGGGCAGTTTCGGATGCCTCAAACACCGCCTGTTTCGCCCCAACTGGACGAAAGAATTCGCAGAGAACGTTCCATCCCGGATGACCGTCATCTCTCCTATACCTATCCCGAAGAACCCACTCCTTCTGTTGTGCAAAAGTCGGAAGTCCTCCGCCCAAGTGAATCAGGGAATTTGGAATCGGAACCACTTCCTCCCAAAGAAAGCAATTTTGCTATTGATGGCACTTTGTATTTAGATCATTCCGGAAAACTACCGTTTGGTGAAGGATCGGGAGATTTGGATCTCATGGAAGATGGGTTACGCAATTTCAAACGTGTGGGAAGTGGGAATCTGCGGGAAGAAAATGGTAGGTTTTTGTTCCACTCAGGGAATGTCACTTACACCTACACTCCCGACGAACTTGACCAAGTGGTTTTGCACAACCAAGGGATCGTGTTTTTGTTAAAAGATCAGAAATCCCCAAAACCTGTTTTTTTCACCAAAGAAATTGATACATTCAAAGAATTTTTAAAACAAGCTTCTCTTACCTAAAAAAATCTGTTTTGAACCATTCGTTTAATCCTGGTTATGTTGCCAATCGATTGGTAAAATCCATTCCCGTGCCAACATCGATGATTTTTATCGTTCCTTGGCAAGCCTTGTGATGAGTTCGATTTCTTTTTCCCCAGAACGCAATTGGATATAAGCTTCTAGTTTTTCAAGTTCGTCTTTGGTTGGAAGTTTTTTCCATTCGGAATCAAATAAATTAGTATCTCGGTAGAGATTTTCACTCATATCAAACTTTTTGGTTTTGGCAAAACTCGCAGAGACCAGGTTTGGGAAAAAAATCCGTAATTCTTTTGCAATCGTTTCCGTATTGAGTTTTCCTAAATCCATTTGGTTTTGGTAAATCTCTGATAGGATTTCAAATTTTAATTTATCCAATCCGGTTGTGGAAAGGTCTTGGTGTAACACAAGTTCTGTTCCTTCCATAGAATAGTATTTCAGTTTGTTTTTGATCTCTTCTTCTTGTGTTGGATCAATTTTGGTTCCGAGAAGTGTGATTTCCACTTTTGGTGTTCTTCCGTACACAATGTTCTTTTCTAAAACCCTACGCCCATCTGTGATGATTTCTTTTCGGATGAACTCTTCTGCTTTCCCTTTGAAAAAGGAAGATCGAACAATTTGATAGGCAGTGAAGATCGATGGTATGATCACAATAAAAGAAAAAATCGCTAAATACAGTTTTACCTTGGCTTCTTTTTCTTTGTACAAACCCCAATCTACTTTTGGAAACTCCATATAACGCACAAAGATGAAGGTGGCAATGGCGATAAAAATGGAGTTAATCAAATACAAATAAATGGCACCAAAAAAATACTGCCAATTGCCTTGGGAAAGCCCAAACCCTGCTGTACAAAGTGGTGGCATGAGGGCAGTCGCAATGGCAACACCTGCAATGGCAGTTCCTTTTTCTTTTCTTGTGTTGGCAATGATTCCAGTAGCACCACCAAAAAGGGCAATGAGGGCATCATAAATGGTAGGTGTTGTGCGTGCTAAGAGTTCCGACTGTGCTTCGCTAATCGGTGATAAGGAAAAATAAATAAAAGAAGTGGTCACACTTACAATCGTCGCAATGGTAAGGGTTCGTAAAAACCGTTTCAATTGGTTGAAGTCATTGGTCGCTGCCGCAAATCCAATTCCCACGATAGGTCCCATGAGTGGTGAGATGAGCATGGCTCCAATGATGACAGCAGTGGAATTGACATTGAGACCAATGCTTGCAATGAGGATGGCAAAGATGAGAGTCCAAAGATTGGAACCAACGAGTTCCGCACCTTTTTGGATGGATTCGATCGTACCTGGTTTGTCTAGGTCATCTAGGAGGTGGAAACGAGGAGTTAACCATTGGAAAAAACTAATAATAGGGTATTCTTTGGATGCCATGGTCTATTAGACATCCAAAGAATTGTCTTTTGTAAATGAGTTTTTAAACTCCTCCCACCATCACATGTTTTGTAATGAGGTAATCCCCAACCGATTCAATGGAAAGATCCTTTCCAAATCCTGATTGTTTGAATCCACCATGCGGTGTTTCGGAAGCAAGAGGTAAGTGGTCGTTCACCCAAACCGTTCCAAATTCCAATTGTTTTGCAACTCGCATAGCACGTGCTACATCCTTAGTCCAAATCGAAGAGGCAAGTCCATAATTGACATCATTGGCAAGTTTCACTGCTTCTTCTTCTTTGTCATAGGATTGGATGGTAAGGACTGGTCCAAAAATTTCATTTTGCACAATGTCAAAGTTTTGTTTGACATCGGTCACAACCGTTGGTTCAAAAAAGTAACCTTTGTCCAAACCTTTCGGAATTCCACCACCTGTTAGAATTTTCGCACCTTGTTTTTTGGCTCTGTCCGTAAATCCCATCACACGTTCTCTATGGATCTGAGAGATGAGGGGCCCCATTTCTGTTTTATCGCTAAAGGGATCACCCACTTTCACGGCTTTCATGGCGTCTACGACGGCATCAGTGATCTTTTTTTGGAGACCTTTCGGAACAAGAATCCTTGTTGCTGCCGTACAGTCTTGGCCAGAATTACATGTGGCACCGAAGGCCGCTTTCTGTGCAAAAAGATTCACATCCACATCATCAAACACGACCAGGGGTGCTTTTCCCCCGAGTTCCAAGTGGACTCGTTTTAAAGAATCCGAAGCTGACTTCATGATGTTTTTTCCAGTGCCGGTGGAACCTGTGAGAGATACCATCCGAACGAGTGGGTGGTCTACAATGGCTTGGCCTGTGGCATTCCCACCAGTGACAATATTGAAGACACCATCAGGGATTCCTGCTTTTTTTGTTAGCTCAGCTAACATGAGTGTGGTGATTGGAGTTCCTGGTGCTGGTTTTAAAATCAGCGTACATCCTGCAGCAAGAGCTGGTCCAAATTTCCAAACGGCCATAAGAAGAGGGTAATTCCAAGGAGCAATTTGGCCTACGACTCCAACGGGTTCTCTTCGTAAGATGGAAGTGTAACCTGGTTGGTATTCGTTTGCGCGGCTTCCATGAACATCACGAGCTGCTGTTGCAAAAAAACGAATGTTATCAATGGCAAAAGGAATGTCTCCCGCCAAACTTAAGTTTTTGTATGGTTTCCCAGCATTGAGGGATTCCCATTTCGCAAACTCTTTTGTTTTTTCTTCCAAAAGGTCTGCCAATTTCCAAATCGCTTTGGAACGTTCACTTGGTGTGAGACCAGACCATCTACCATCATAAAAGGCTTTGTGTGCGGCCTTAACAGCTTTGTCCACATCAGCTGCACTGGCATCCACTACAGATGCAATTTTTTTCCCAGTGGCTGGGTCTTCGATGTCCATTGGTTTCCCGCCAGTAGAATTTGCCCATTTCCCATCAATCCAAAGTTTATACTGTTTCATACTTGGGTTAGATTTCCTTTAATGATTTTGCTATGATGTTTAGACCTTCTTTCACGATCGATTCTTCTGCTGTGATCGGAACTAAAATTCGAATTACGTTTCCATACACACCACAAGAAAGAAGAACAAGGCCATGTTCTAACGCTTTTGCTGTTAATTTTTTTGCCATATCAGCAGACGGTTTGTGAGGATCCCCATTTTCAACGAGTTCAAAGGCAACCATCCCACCTAATCCGCGTATTTCGCCGATGTTGGCATTTGTTTTTTTGATCTCGTTTAATTCTTGGATGAGAAGTTTTCCCAAGTTTACTGATTTTTGAAGGATCCCTTCCTCTTCGATGAGATCCATCACGGCAATCCCTGCTGCACAAGCGACTGGGTTTCCTGCGTAAGTTCCGCCAAGTCCACCTGGTTCCACAGAATCCATAATGGATGTTTTTCCAATCACTGCTGAAAGTGGCATCCCTGCGGCAAGAGATTTGGCTGTGGTGATGAGGTCTGGTTTGACACCCGAATGTTCGATCGCAAAAAGTTTTCCTGTTCTTGCAAATCCGGACTGCACTTCATCGGCGATGAGTAAAATTCCATGTTCATCACAAATGGCTCTTAGTTTCTTTAAAAAACTAGGAGAAGCAATATAAAATCCACCTTCACCTTGCACTGGTTCGATGGCGATTGCTGCCACTCGACTTGGGTCAATGTCTGCTTTGAATAAATTGTTCAGAGCCTTGATCGAATCCTCTTCTGTCACACCATGGTATTCCATAGGGAATGGAATGTGATAGACATCACTGGAGAAGGGTCCAAATCCTTTTTTGTATGGAATCACTTTTCCGGTTAAGGCAAGTGCCATCATGGTTCTTCCATGGAATCCACCGAGAAAACTGATGATCCCCGGTCTTCCAGTTGCGGCTCTTGCAATTTTAACCGCATTTTCCAAGGCTTCCGCACCAGAAGAAAACAAAATCGTTTTGGCTTCTCCTTCAATCGGTGCTTTTGCATTTAGTTTTTCACAAAGATCGATATAGGGTTCGTAGGGCATAATTTGAAAGGCGGTGTGCAGCACTTGGTCCACTTGTTTGTGGATGGCAGCCACCACTTTGGGATGGCAATGTCCTGTGTTTTGTACCCCAATTCCACCACCAAAATCGATGAATCGTTTGCCTTCAATATCCCAAATTTCCGCATTTTTTGCTTTTTCAGCAAACACAGGGTAGGCGGTTGTTACCCCTCGTGGAACGTTTTTTAACCTTCTTTCCCAAAGAGTTTTGTTGGTTTGTTTTTGATTGCCCGTCATTTGATTCCTCCGAGGCAGAGATATTTGGTTACTGTATAATCATCGAGACCGTATTTGGAGCCTTCTCTTCCCATTCCTGAAAATTTGACTCCCCCAAAAGGGACTTGTTCGGAAGAAATAATCCCTTCGTTAATGCCTACCATTCCATATTCCAACTGTTCGGCGACTCGAAAAATCCGAGCCATATCCTTAGTGTAAAAATAGGAAGCAAGACCGAAGTCGGTATCGTTTGCAAGTTTGATCGCTTCTTCTTCTGTTTGGAAAGTTTGGATGCAAGAGACTGGTCCAAACGTTTCTTCTTTTGTCACCATCATGGATGAATTGACAGGATAAAGTACTGTGGGTTCAAAAAAGTTTCCACCTAATGCATGTGTGTTCCCACCAATTAAAATCTTTGCCCCTTTTGAAACAGCATCTTGGATATGGGTTTTTACTTTTTCCACCGCTGCTTCGTTGATGAGAGGTCCTTGGCTGGCACTCGGCTCCATTCCGTTGGCAACAACGAGTTCCTTGGTTTTTTCAGCGAGCTTTTTCGAGAAGGCTTCCGCAACAGTTGCATGTACAAGGAACCTATTCACACAAACACAAGTTTGCCCTGTGTTTCTGTATTTGGATAACATCGCACCTTTCACCGCGTCATCCAAGTCTGCATCTTCAAATACGATAAAAGGAGCATTGCCACCTAACTCAAGGGAGAGTTTTTTTAATGTGGCGGCTGATTTTTCCATCAAATACATCCCTGTTTTTGTGGAACCAGTAAAACTGAGTTTACGAACGTCTTTGCTTTCTAAAATAGCTTTTCCAATCGAAATGGGATCACCAACTAACACATTCCATACGCCTTTTGGAAGTCCTGCGCGTTCGGCAAGAACTGCCATTGCGAGTGCAGAGTAAGGTGTGAGTTCTGCGGGTTTGGATACAACGGTGCAACCTGCGGCAAGGGCTGGAGCTACTTTTCTGGCAAGCATGGCTGCAGGAAAATTCCAAGGAGTGATGGTTCCCACAACTCCAATGGGTTCTTTGATTACAAGGATCCTTGTATCTTTTCTGTGGGATGGGATTACGTCACCATACGAACGTTTTGCTTCTTCACCAAACCATTCGATATAAGAAGCAGCGTAGGCAATCTCTCCCCTAGCTTCTGTTAGTGGCTTTCCTTGTTCTTGTGTCATGATGAGTGCCAAATCTTCTTGGTGGTCCATCATGAGTTGGAACCATTTGCGTAAGATTCCAGCACGTTCTTTGGCGGGCCTTGCCTTCCAATCGGCAAAAGCTGCTTTTGCAGAACGTATTGCGATCAATGTATCTTTTTCCGTTGAATGGGGAATGTTCCCAATCGTTTCCCCTGTGGCAGGGTTTTGTACAAAAATTTCTTTTTTGTTTTCTGCAGGGCACCAAACCCCACCGATGAAATTTTCCTGGCGAAAAAGGTCTTTGTCTTTGATGTATTTCATACCAAACCTGTGCTTTCACAGAAACCTTGCCTGATAAAAATTCCTACCTTTTTTTTGAAAACTTCAGAATTGGTTGCTTAATTTTAAATTTTTGATATCTAATCCCTGACATAAGTAAAACCAGGAGCACATAGGTTTATGAAATTCGATTCATACAAACGAGTGGTTTTTTTTACGGCAGTACTTTCGATCGCTTTTGCGGTAGCCTGCGGTAAAAAAGAAACAAAGGTTTCAGAAATTGGACAAGGCGAGGGGGAAGTATCCATCGTTGCTTGGCCAGGTTACATTGAACGTGGTGAAACAGACAAAGGTTATGACTGGGTCACTGAATTTGAAAAAAATACAGGCTGTAAAGTAAATGTAAAAACTGCTGCTACATCTGATGAGATGGTAGCACTTATGAATGAAGGTGGCTTTGACCTCGTCACTGCATCTGGAGATGCCTCCCTTCGTTTGGTTGCTGGTGGAAAAGTCCAAGAGATCAATACTGACCTCATCCCAAGTTGGAAAAACGTAGACTCTCGTTTGCAAAATGCTCCATGGCATACTGTAGATGGCAAACATTACGGAGTACCTTACCAATGGGGACCAAACGTACTTATGTACAATACAAAAGTTTTCAAAAAAGCTCCAACGAGTTGGAATGTTGTGTTTGAAGAACAAGTCCTTCCTGATGGAAAATCAAACAAAGGAAGAGTACAAGCATTCGACGGACCAATTTACATTGCCGATGCTGCTCTTTATTTAAAAGTCGCAAAACCTGAGTTAGGAATCCAAGACCCATACGAATTGGATGAAAAACAATACACTGCTGTGATTGAGTTATTAAAAAAACAAAGACAACTCGTTCCAAAATACTGGCATGATGCAATGGTCCAAGTGGATGATTTCAAAAAAGAAGGTTTAGTTGCTTCTTCTACATGGCCATTCCAAGTAAACTTACTTGTGAGTGAAAAACAACCTGTTGCTTCGATTGTCCCTGTGGAAGGTGCAACTGGTTGGGCAGATAGTACAATGTTACACAAAGATTCTAAACACGTGAATTGTGCTTACAAATGGATGGAACACTCTCTTGCACCAAAAGTACAAGGAGATTTAGCATCTTGGTTTGGATCAGTTCCTTCTGTTCCTGCTGCATGTAAAGGCAATGCACTTCTTGGAGACACTGGTTGTGCCGTAAACGGTTTCAATAACTTTGAAAAAATCTCTTTCTGGAGAACTCCAAAAGAAGATTGTTCCGGTGGAAGAAAATGTGTGCCTTATAAAAAATGGGCTGAAGATTATATTTCCATTATTGGAAGTAAATAAAATCCTAACATCATAAGAGTTCTAAAGGAGATGGAATGAGCCAAGTTTACGATGTTGAGTTTCAAAATGTAACCAGGAAATTCGACCAATTTATAGCGGTGGATGATGTCTCCTTTGGGATCAAAAAAGGTGAGTTCTTTTCGATGTTAGGCCCTTCTGGGTCTGGTAAAACAACCTGTCTCCGTATGGTGGCAGGTTTTCAAGATACAAGTTCAGGAAGGGTTCTTTTGGAAGGAGTTGATGTCACAGGCATTCCTCCTTACAAAAGAAATGTAAATACCGTTTTCCAAGACTATGCGTTATTCCCACATATGTCGGTTGCCGAAAACGTGGGTTATGGATTAAAAATCAAAAAACTTCCAAGTTCTGAAATCGCAAAACGTGTTTCGGAAATGCTTTCCATGGTTCGTCTTCCCGATGTTGGGAAAAGAAAACCATCCGAACTTTCGGGTGGGCAAAGGCAAAGGATTGCACTTGCCAGAGCTCTCATCAATCGACCCGGCGTACTTCTGTTAGATGAACCACTGGGTGCGCTTGATTTAAAGTTACGGGAAGAGATGCAACTCGAACTAAAAGCCATCCAAAAAGAAGTAGGGATTACATTTATTTTTGTGACACATGACCAGGAAGAAGCTCTGTCAATGTCTGATCGCATTGCAGTCTTTAATAAAGGTAAGGTGGAGCAAATTGCAACACCAGAAGAATTGTACAACCGTCCTAAAACAGAATTTGTTGCTAATTTTGTGGGAACATCTAATATTTTATCAGTAGAAGAGACAAAACGTCTCACGGGCCATGATGGAAAATTGATGGTTCGACCAGAACGAGTCCATGTATTTGCCAATGCAAAAGAAGACAGTCACTCCACTGGATATCGCACTTTCAAAGCCATTTTAAAAAGCCAAGTGTATTCAGGTGCCACATCTAAAATGCATTTTGAAACCCCGAGTGGATCTCGGATTATTGCATCCACACAAAATCTAAAAATTTCTGCGGATCATATTGCGGTTGGGTCTGAGGTTCTTGTCGGTTGGAAAGATTCCGACATGCACTTGTTATAAGGGAATCACAATGACCAATACCTTTGATAAGTTTTTTACCTTTTTGTTTTACAGAAAGAGTTTAGCTCTCTTTCTGTTACTTGCACCACTTCTCATTTGGCTTGGAGTTGTGTATCTTGGATCTTTGTTTACTCTTCTCATTCAAAGTTTTTTTTCGATCGATTCCTTTTCCGGAGTGATCAAAAAAGAATTCACTTTAGAATCCTATTATGATTTATTACGCCAAAGTACCAATTGGGATATCATCATCCGAACAACGACAATGGCATTCACAGTCACTTTCGTCAGTGCCATCATTGCATTCCCAATTGCTTACTTTATGGCCATGAATGCAGGTCCAAAACTCAAACCCATTTTGTATTTAGGTGTGATGTTACCTTTGTGGTCGAGTTATCTAGTTAAGGTATATTCCTGGAAACTCATTATGGCAAAGGAAGGAATCCTCACTTGGTTTCTGGAACGTTTAGGACTCATGCACGTGTTAGATGCTGTTTTGGCCCTTCCCGTGATCGGTGGTAGTTCATTGTCCTTTTCTTATATTGGAATGTTTTTGGTGTTTGTTTACATCTGGCTTCCTTATATGATTTTGCCCATCCAAGCTTCTTTGGAACGAATTCCAAAATCTTTACTGGAAGCATCTTCTGATTTGGGAGGAGGGCCGGCTCAAACCTTTCGCAAAGTCATTTTGCCATTGGCCTTCCCTGGAGTCGTTGCTGGATCTATTTTTACGTTTTCCTTAACTCTTGGAGATTATATCATTCCAACGATCATTGGAAATTCCAGTTACTTCATCGGCATGGCTGTTTATACTCACCAAGGAACGGCAGGGAACATTCCGCTAGCGGCAGCATTTTCTGTGGTTCCCATCGTGATCATGATGGTGTATCTATCGATTGCAAAACGATTAGGAGCATTCGATGCGCTCTAAATGGAACTTAGGATCGATTGGTTTAAAAACCGCAACACTACTCGGTTTTTTATTCATTCATATTCCCATTCTCATCATCATCATGTATGCATTTTCGACTGATGAAAAAACGTTTCAATTCCCACTGCCAGGGTTCACAACGAAGTGGTTTGGTGTCGCCTGGGAAAGAAATGATATTTGGGAAGCCATCATCTTGTCTTCTCAAGTTGCTTTGATTTCTACAATGATTGCGATTTTCTTAGGGACACTCGCTTGTCTTGCGGTATATCGCAGTGAGTTTTTTGGAAAAGAGATCATTTCTTTCCTTGTGATATTGCCTATTGCCCTTCCCGGAATTGTAACAGGGATCTCACTCAGATCGGCCATGTCTCTTTTTGGAATTCCGTTTAGCACATGGACCATTGTCATTGCCCATGCTACCTTTTGTATCGTCACTGTTTACAATAATGTACTCGCAAGGTTACGAAGGAGTTCTCATTCCATGGTGGAAGCATCAATGGATTTGGGAGCAAACCCATGGCAAACCTTTCGATTTGTAATTCTGCCTAATATCGCCACAGCTTTGTTAGCTGGTGGTATGTTGTCTTTTGCTTTGTCTTTTGATGAAGTCATCGTAACAACATTTACAGCAGGCCAACAATCCACTGTTCCCATCTGGATGTTAACTGAATTCATTCGACCAAGGCAAAGACCAGTCACAAATGTTGTGGCAGTTTTTGTCATCTTGGTGACAACCATTCCGATCCTGGTCGCTTATTACCTCACGAAAGAAGATGATGGAAGAAAAAAATAAGGGATTTTGATTCTATCTGCCTTGGTTTTTGCAATAGACCAAGGTCCAATTGGGAATTGGATTTCGTTTCCTTTGATAATTGTCAAAGGAAATTCACTTCCCGATCTGCAAAGGACGTGGTAAGATAATAACATGGAAAAATTGATTCAAAAACTCATCATTCCCATTGATGGTTCCCCGAGTTCCGCGAAGGCCTTAGAATTTGGTTTGGCAATTGCCAAAGCAAGTAATGCAGTTTGTTATGTTGTCGAAGTGATTGAAGATTTTGGTCCTCTCCCTGGTTACTACGATGCAGCACCTCCAGGAAAAGACAGAGTGAAGTGGATCTCGGAACAAAGATTTGAAAAAATCCATCCGATTTTAGATGAGACTTCTGTGAAATGGAACCGAGTGGTTTTAGAAGGTTATCCCGCGGAAGAAATTTGTAAACTCGCTGAACGTGAAAAAGCAGATTTGATTGTGATAGGCAGTCGAGGTCATGGAATCTTAGGTCGTTTCATAATGGGTAGTGTTTCGGACAGAGTGGTGCATTATGCTCCTTGTTCCGTAACCGTTGTTAGATGAAATTGCCATAATTTTGTCAAATTAATGTTAAATTACTTGCCTTGAAAGGTACCCCGTTGGAATCTACGGACTAATCCTAGAGTAGATTCCTGGTTGTACCAAATGAAGGTTTCCGAAAAAGAAGAGATCCCCACAAGTTTACCCCTCGACAAACGTTTCACTAGGACCTATTACCAAGACGATAGTTTTGTCGCCAATATCAGAAGGGCTTTACCTCGGATGATATCCTATGAGGTATTCACCGGTTCTGTCCTTCCCAACCTAAACGAACGAGAAAAAGAGTTCCTACTTCCATACTACCGAGAGAGAACTGATGCCACAGGCAATTATTTCCAACTCAAAACCATTCCCTATCGGATTCGTAAGGAATCAGCAGAACGAATTTTAAATGAAGCGAATATTGATGAAGCTGGCAGAGATTTTTTAAGTCAGTTTTACCATTTTGATGAAGGGATCGAACAGTTTGTCCTCAATGACACTGTGACTGAGGCAGACGAAATCCGAATTTTGCAACTCATCAAACGTAGAGACTATTATATTGGTAACGTAGAAAAATCGATGATCTCAAACATCTTCGAACGTTTCCCTGAGATTCCTAAAAAAGATATTTTTTTTGCCAATCTTTATATTCCTCCTAATCACAAGTATTACTCACCTCCCAATTTAAAACATATCTCGGGGATGCAAATTGTAGAGGCTTCTCGCCAATTTGGTATCGCCTGTAACCATATGTATGGGAAAGTTCCCTTTGAAGATGTCACCTTTCTATTGTTATACTTGAATTCAGAGTTTTTGCAGTATGCAAAAATGAATATGCCCATCAAACTTCGAGCGAAAGCCAAAGAAGTGAAATTGAGTAAATCTGGGTATTGGAACTACTCCAAATTAGAGATCACTGCGTACCAAGAGAACCAAGAAATCACTCGTATCGAAATGGCAGCCAGCATTTTACCACTTAAAGTATACAAACGCTTAAAAAGTACGCAGGAAGAAGAATATGAAATTGATCCAAGATTTCGAATTTTGGACCGCTTCAAAAATAATATTTCGATTCGCGAAAATGGGAGAAACATTGTTTCAACCATCGAAAATATATCTAATTCTGGTTTCATGGTGCGTTCCTCTGGCACACATCCCGGTATTTTTTTTGCAGAGCAACAACTCGAATTTTTTATGCATTTTGATATTGTTGGTTTCGTACACGGAACTTGTACTTTATTATGGATAAAAGAAGACGATAATAATGAAGATACCTTTTTTGCTGGATTCAAATTCGATGAGATTTCGGAATTGGATAAAGCAAATGTAAAGGAAGCCATCAATCGGTACGGTAGATTGATCGAAGATAGGGAAATCCAATGAAAAATAAAAAAGTTGCATTAGTCACTGGAGGAACATCGGGATTAGGAAGATCGATTGTTTTAGAATTTGCAAACTCTGGTTATGTGGTTGGATTCTGTGGTCGTCGTAAACAAGAAGGGGAAGAAACCTTATCTCTTTTGAAAAAACAAGGTGGCGAAGGATTGTATTTTAAAACCGATGTCACACAATCGGAAGCAGTTCGTAATTTTGTTGAAGCCGTTGTAGACAAATATGGTCGAATTGATGTGGCAGTCAATAATGCCGGAATTTCCGGTGTGCTGAAAAACACGGCCGAATATCCATTAGATATTTTTGATTCTGTAATGGATGTAAATTTAAAAGGTACTTTTTTATCGATGCAATTTGAATTAAAACAATTTCTAAAACAAGGGAACGGCGGTGCCATCATCAATGTTTCTTCTGCTTTAGGACTAAGGGGAAAAGAAAAGGCGGGTCCTTATTCCATGACAAAACATGGAATCATTGGTCTTACCAAATCGGCAGCATTAGAATATGGTGCCAATGGAATCCGTGTCATTGCACTCTGCCCAGGTGGAATCCAAACCGACATGGACGATGTATTTTATGCAAATGTTCCAAATCCAGAAGAAGTAAAAAAGGAAAGAATGAAATCATATGCATTGGGAAGGATGGCAACTCCAGAAGAAGTTGCAAAAACCTGTGTTTGGTTATGTGGGGATGGTGCTGCCTTTATTACAGGTGCTGTGATTCCAGTTGATGGTGGAAAAACGGCTAAGTAAGGAATTCATTTGTTTACGATAGGAAAATTTAATGTTACGAAAGAACTTCATTTAGGTAAAAGAAGTTCTGTTTATATCGGAGCCGATGATAAACAAAATCCGATTGTCGTAAAGTTATTAAATCGAGATTATCCGGACAATCATGAGATTACCAGATTCAAAAACGAATACGAAATTCTTAAATCCTTAGATTCTGTTTATACACTCAAACCTATTAGCTTTGAATCTTATCAAAATACAGTCGCAATCATTTTTCCATATGTCAATTACACTGATCTCGCCAAACTTCAACTCAGTGGAAAGTATGGAAGTTTGCATGTATTTTTAAATATAGCGATCGAAATCTGTAAGGCACTTGTTGATATCCATAAAGCAAAAATTGTTCACAATGATATCAAAGCCCAAAATGTAATTTATCAACCTGAATCAGGAAATGTCAAAATCATAGACTTTGGTTCCGCTACACTTCTGACACATAGAAGTTTTTATCTTCCTCTCAATCAAAATCTAACAGGAACCTTGGCACATATCTCACCAGAACAAACTGGACGAATGAATCGTACTGTGGATTATCGTACCGATTTTTATTCGTTGGGTGTGACTCTTTACCAACTGATCACTGGCGAATTACCATTTTTATATACTGATAGTTTGGAGATGGTACATGCCCATTTAGCAAGAACTCCACTTTCTCCCAAAGAAAGAAGTAATGCTCCAAAGATTATATCTGATCTCATCATGAAGTTATTGGAAAAAAATCCAGAGGATCGTTACCAAACAGCATCTGGATTATTATCCGATCTTTCTACAATTCAATCTATTTTTTTGGAAAGTGGAAAAGAAGAATTGGATTCGTTCCAGATGGAACTTGCAAAAAATGATAAATCATCACGTTTCCAAATTCCTAAAAAGTTATATGGTAGAGAAACTCAATTAAAAACCTTTGAAGAAAAGTTTTTAAATGCAACAGAAGGTAGGATTGAAACGTTTTTGATTTCTGGTCGATCTGGGATTGGAAAGTCTGCCTTAATCAATGAAATTCAAAAACCTGTTACGATTGAGAGAGCCTATTTTACATCAGGGAAATACGATTTTTATAAAAAATCGATTCCTTACCGCGGAATCCATTTAGCATTACAAAGTTTGGTGAGACAACTTTTGTCTGAAAACGAAACTGCTGTGAAAGAATGGAAAAAAACCATCACAGATACATTAGGTGGGAATGCAAAGTTAATTGTAGATGTTGTTCCTGAGTTATCACAACTCCTTGGGGTAGTAACGGATCCTCCTGAGTTGGATACCCAGGAAACAGAAAATCGATTTCACATTGTATTTCGAAAATTTTTACGTACAGTTTGTACCAAAGAACATCCTGTGGTTATGTTTTTGGATGACTTACAATGGGCAGATTCCTCAAGCATTTTGCTATTAAAAGAAGTAATTACCGACCCTGAGATCTCTTATTTTTTTATCATCTTATCCTATCGAGACAATGAAGTTAATCCAACCGATCCATTTTTTCGATTATTGGAAGAGCTGAGAGATTCCAAAATTTCGATTACAGAAATTAAGTTAGAGCCACTGAAAGAACAAGATATTTCTCTTTTGGTTTCAGAAACATTGTCGTTGCCTGAATCGGAAATCTCTATCATCGCCGAAATCATTTGGAAAAAAACAAAAGGGAATCCTTTTCATGTCAACGAGATGTTCAAAAATCTCTATGAAAGGTCTTATATTCATTTTTCCGAAAATCGCTGGGTTTGGGACAAGGAAAAAATCAATACCGTAAACATTTCTGAAAATGTGATCGATTTGATTGTCGATAAAATCAATTCCTTACCTTCCAATCTAATTGAAACATTAAAGTTAACAGCCTGTATCGGAAACTGGTTTCGTCATGATATCTATGCAACCATTGCAGAACGACCGTTTCATTTGGCCTCTCTTGATTTAGTCGCTTTGGCCAATGAGGAGTTTTTGATTCTTGGTTTAGAAGATGCTAACTTCACCCACGATAAAATTCGAGAAGCGATTTATAAAATCATCTCTCCTGAAGAAAAATCTGAATTGCATTACAAAATTGGGAAAACCTATTTATCCATTCTTTATAAATACAAACTAGATGATCATTTGTTTACGATTGTGAACCAACTCAATTTGGGTTTTTCACAAATCAAAGTGGAACAAGAGTTGGTGCAACTCAGAACTTTAAATGAAAAAGCAGGTTTTAAGGCTTTAAACTCATCTGCTTATGATGCAGCCTTTAGTTTTTTTGAACGAATGATCGCATTAATGGAAGATTCTGAATGGAATACTCAGTATGAAAATACCTTACGTCTTCATTTAGCTCATGCGAGATCCGCATATTTGTCCAAAAATTTTGAAACAGCAGAGAAAAGTTTTAATTACATTCTAAAACATGCCAAAACAGATTTAGACAAAATTTTGGTTTATGAGTTACAATCTTCCATGTTAGTCACTCAAAACAAAATGAAAGAGGTATTGGTCACACTCAAACAGGCATTACGCCTCCTGGGTGTTAGGTTGCCAAAAAATGCATCTGCACTTTCTCCGTTACGCGAAATTTTAAAATTCAAACTAAAACTGGGTCGAAGATCTATTGATGAATTGGAACATTTACCAGTTTCCACTGATCCTAAATACTTAGCGATCATGCGACTGCTGAATGCTTGTGTGGCACCTTCCTTTTTGGCAGAACCTAATTTATTTCCAGTCATTGTTTTGAAAATGGTGAATTATAGTTTGGTTCATGGTTTGTGTGAACTCAGTGCCTTTGGTTTTTGTGCTATGGGAATCATCCAAGGTTCTGGTCTTGGGAATTACGAATTAGGTCTTAAATTTGGCCAGTTAGGTGTTAGACTCATTGATGTTTTGAGTGCAACTCCTTTTAAATGTAGAACTCTTTTTATGTTTGCCTGTATGATTTCTCCTTGGAAAAACCATGCCAAAGAGGGCAAAGGAATTTTTTGGGATAGTTTTTTGGCAGGAATGGAGACGGGTGATTTGCAATATGCTTCCTACTCCTTAAATAACATTCATTTCCAAGGATTATTGTACAGAGAAAATTTAGATGATTTGTACAAAAGCCAACTTCGTTATGATGCATCACTCTTGAGTTTACGCCAACACCACGCCTACCAAGTGCATCGATTGAATATGCAGATTGTAGAAAATATGCGAGGGGAATCAGCGGACGCTTTGAGTTTAAATGGAAGGTATTTTTCAGAATCAGAAATTGTGAAGGAGTGGGAAGTCACAGGGAACGCCAATGCACTTTTCGATTATTATTTATGCACAGTTCGTTTAGAATACTTTTTAGGTGATATTGAAAAAGCATTCGAAGCTTCTTTGAAGTTGGATTCTTTAGAAGGTGCTATGTTTGGGATGATGTTTGTACCTGAACATGTTTTTTTTGGTGCCTTAGTTGTGTATGAATTATTAACCAATTCCATCCAAACCAAAAACCACTCCAAAAAATTCTTAAAAAAACGCCTCATTACATTTGCAAATCGTTTGAAGGTTTGGGCAAAAAGTTCGCCTGAAAATTATGGTCACAAATTTGAGATTATCTCAGCAATTCTATTGTATCTTAAAAATCAAAAGTCGGAGGCGGTTGTCACTTGTAAGGCGGCCATCACGTCTGCTAGAGAATCAGGTTACATTTTAGAAGAAGCGATCGCCAATGAAATTTTGGTTCGAATGTGGAAAGAAACAGGTTTTGACCAATACAGTAACTTACACCTTGTCGAAGCACATTATCGTTATGGAAAGTATGGTTTTCTCTCGAAAGTAAAACAATTAGAAGCAAAACACATCTCACTTAAAAAATATATTGGTCGAAATTTTAGAACAGATTCAACTGATAACCTTTCTTTGTTTAGCACAACGAAGGATATCTTCGGTGATGTTGGTTCGACTTTAGATATCAATACAGTCATTAAAGCGTCTCAAACCATTTCAGGTGAAATCCAGCTGAATCGATTATTAGAAAAAATGATGAAAATCATTTTGGAAAATGCAGGTGCCGAAAGGGGATATTTCATTCTCAATTTAGAATCAAAATGGCAGGTCATCGCGGAATCCAATTTAGAAACGGAATCTGTTTCTGTTTATTCGGAATCTCCTTTTGAATTGGACTTTACGTTACCAGTAACATCCATCAACCAAAGAAATATTCCTTCACAAATCATTGGTTATGTGGTGCGAACAGGTGTGGTTGTCATCTGTGGGGATGCTGCAAAGGAAGGTGAGTTCAAAAATGATCCTTATGTAAAATCTTATTCTCCAAAGTCATTACTTTGTTATCCGATTTTTAGTCATGGAACGGTTGTTGGTATCGTTTATTTGGAGAACAACCTAACAACAGATGCCTTTACACCAGGCAGAGTTGAGATTTTGAAAATATTATCTTCACAAATCGCGGTTTCCATCGAAAATTCACTTTTATATAGTAATTTGGAACAAAAAGTAGATGAACGTACAAAGGAATTAAATTCCGCATTGACCGAAGTGAAGGGGCTTAAGGAACAACAAGATGGTGATTATTTTTTAGCTTCCCTACTCATTGAACCGCTAACCCAAAACCATGCCAATTCATCGAATATGAACATTCAGTTCCTTACGGAACAAAAAAAGAAATTCACTTACAAACATTGGAATTCGGAAATTGGTGGTGACTTATGTGTTTCTTCCTCCATTCAATTACAAAATAAAAAATACATAGTTGTGTTAAATGGTGATGCCATGGGGAAATCGATGCAAGGTGCAAGTGGTGCTCTTGTAATTGGTTCTGTGTTTGAAGCGATTATCAAACGGAATGGACAATCGGAAGAAGTGAGAGATATCACACCTGAAAAATGGGTGAGTAATGCTTATTCTGAATTGCATAATACTCTTGTTACCTTTGATGGTTCGATGTTAATTTCTATGTTTCTTTGTCTGATTGATGACGAAACTGGATTTTTTTATTTTTTAAATGCAGAACACCCAAGGCCTGTGATTTACCGAAATGGGAAAACATTCTTTTTGCCACATAACTATGTCTGTGCGAAACTAGGACTACTTGCATCTAAAAAGAATTTACAAATCAATACCTTCCAAATGGAAAAGGGTGATGTACTTCTTATTGGATCGGATGGACGTGATGATATATTAATTGGATCCGAAGAAGATATGGAAGTGAACGAAGACGATGAATTGTTTTTGAAGACTACATTGGAAGGGATGGGAGATCTCAATTTAGTTCGGGATGCAATCAAAAGGTATGGAGATCTTATCGATGATCTTTCTTTGATTCGTGTGGAGTATACAGGTGATGGCTCCGAAATTGTCATTCCTAAGTCCCATCCCAAACATATTGTGTATTTACGAGCGCTCACTTTATACAAACAAAAACAATGGTCCGAACTAGAAAAAATGATTTCTTCTCATTTCCCGGATATCACTCTTGCTCCTTTGTCTTTTCAAAAAATATATTTATATACCGAACACCGAGTCTCCGCTTTTCCACTTCAATTTGCCGTTTCCTATGTGCAAAAAAATCCATCCGATAGTTTAACCTTATTTTATATCGCGGAAGCCTTGTTTACCAATGGTGATTATAGCGCTGCTTTTGATTATTCCGAACGAGTCAAGTTGAGACGTCCATACCACAAGGAAAACAACCGATTATTTGCTCGACTCACAGAACTTCGGCGTAAATAAATTCAGATATGATATCAGTCGGGAACGACATCGTCGAAAATGATAGAATCCGAGATTTGTTACAAAAACATGGGGACAGGTTTTTGAAACGTGTTTTTACGGATGACGAAGTGGAATACTGCCATAAACACAAAGACCCCGTTCCCTTTCTTGCGGGACGTTTTGCCTGTAAAGAAGCGGTCATCAAGGCCCTCAACTTGGAACCTGGTGAGGTTGCCGATATGCGCGAGATTGAGCTAGCTGGAACCAATTTTGGGAAAAAAACGCTAGTCATCCATGGGAAAACTGAGAAGTTTTTCCGAGAGAAAGGATTTAAAGGTAGTTCAGTGTCCATCAGTCATGCGGACCACTATTCTACCGCTGTGGTCGTATTCTATAAGGAGCTCCAATGATCGTCAGTGAAAAAATGAAGTCAGTTTTGGTTCATTATAACCAAGGTCTTACATTATACAAATCGCGCAAATTTGTAGAAGCAAAAGAAGAATTCAAAAAAGCACTGGCCATTCATCCAGAAGACGGCCCATGCAAACTTTATATTGAACGTTGTGATGATTACATCGCAGATCCCCCTCCAGAAGACTGGGACGGGGTATACAACATGAAAACAAAATAGGGACTATGTCAAAAAAAGAAATGCAACCAACCATCACAGAACATGGTGTGATCGCCACCATCCTTGGAAAAGAAACAGCTTTTAGTGGAACATTGGCATTTAAAAAGCCACTTCAAATCTCTGGAGATTTCACTGGTGAAATCATTTCGGATGGTTATTTAGTCATCAGCGAAGGTGCTCGAGTGAAAGCAAATATCAAAGCTGGAACTGTTGTCGTTGGTGGAACTATCATTGGAAATGTTACAGCAACCCAAAGATTAGAGATGTTATCAACAGGAAAAGTCCAAGGAAACATTCGCACTGCAAAATTACAAATCGCGGATGGCGTTATTTTTGACGGTAACTGCGAAATGTTAAGCAGCGACGAGACTTAGTTTGTGGCAATACCATCCATATAGCATACTTTTACTTCTCGCATTTAGCTTCAATCTTGGATTGGGGCTATTTGTTCTCAAATCCTTCCGCCTCAATTTAGTTAAATATTTATTGATTTTAGTGTTTGGTTCCATGCTTTGGACCGGATTCTATGCAATTGATTTCCTCTATATCAGTACAACTCTACATCGAACCTTCATTAGTTTGTTATACATGGGTGTTGCTATTTCAAACATGGGAATGGTTCTTGTTTCCATCGAATTCACAAACAATAGACATTTGCTAACCAAACGATTTTGGGTACTATTATCAATCCAACCACTGTTAACATTGGCCGTTTGTGTTTTGGATCCAATTTTCAAAACTTTAACACTTGATACTTACTTAATCAACATTGATGGTAGAGTGCAATGGATTCAAGAAACGAATATTGGAGGATTCATTGTATCCTACTTTATTTCATTTTTTTGGTCTATCTTTGTCGCATTTTTATTGTTTCGGGGTATCATTACTTCAAATGCAACGGAAAGAAACCGTTATTTATTAATCCTAATTTCTTATCTCTTCATTTGGATCACTGCCATCCTCCATAAAATTGGAATCAGACCTCTACCTGGAATGAACATAACCGCCGTTATGAGTACGATGCAAGTCATTTTGATTTTCTTTGCCATCGGATACTATAGAATGTTTGATTTGATTCCACTTGTTAGGGGTGAAATCGTAGACGAATTAGATGAAGCTGTTGTGATTTTAGATTTTAATCACCGTGTTGTGGACTGGAATAGCAGTGCGGAAACTCTATTTTCAATCAAAGACAAAAATCCAGTTCTTTTGCCACATCCAATCTTTTTCCAAAATACACCGGAGCTGATCACAAAATTAGATTTGTTATCAGAGAAAAGAACAATTACCAAGTGGATTTGGGAAAAAAACGAGAAGTATTGGGAAGTTACCGCAAAACAAGTGCGAGATGCCAATCGAAAGAAAATTGGAATGGTGATGGTATTTCGAGATAATACCGAACAAAGAAAATTAGAAAAACAAATGGCGAATGTGAACCGAGAACTTTTAATTGCTAACGCAACGAAAGATAGGTTTTTATCGATCATTTCCCACGATTTACGTGGCCCACTTGCTGGGATCAAAATGTTACTCAAAGTTTTAAACGAGGATATGAAAAAAAAAGAAGATGCTCTATCTGGGATGACTCAGTCACTCGTGGATGCAACGGAATCTGTTTTTTCTTTATTGGAAAACTTATTAGAATGGTCTAAATTACAAGCTGGCCAAGAAGAGTTTCGACCAAACTATCATCGTTTAGATGCCATTGTTTTAGAATGTATAGAATTGTTTTCTTTGAGTGCAAAAAATAAAGGCATTCGTTTTGAATTGAACATCCCAAATCATGCAATGGTCTATTGTGATAACCGAATGATCATCACAGTCATTCGGAATTTGATTTCAAATGCACTTAAATTTAGTCATCAAAATAGTAAAATTGAAATCCATGCAATTGATACAGGAAACCATTGGTTAGTATCCGTGAAGGACTTCGGAGTGGGAATGTCGAAATCGACGATAGACAAACTCTTTAAAGCAGGAGAAGTCATTAAATCCATTGGAACTCAAGGTGAAACTGGGAATGGGATTGGACTTTTATTATGTTCTGAATTTGTCTTAGTCAATGGAGGGACGTTAACAGGGGATAGTGATGGAGTTAACGGTTCTTTTTTTCAATTTAGTATACCAAAAAAACAAAAAGAGGAAGAATTCCTATGAGCCAAATCATTTTAGTGACAGGGGCAACAGATGGTATTGGAAGAGTTTGTGCCCATTCCTTTGCCAAAACAAAACAAGAATTGATTCTTGTTGGTAGAAACCGAGATAAACTGGCAGCTCTCGTATATAGTTTGCAAGCACAAGGGGCAACAGTTCACTCTTATGTAGCAGACCTATCTCTTGTGAAAGAAACATTTGCCCTCGCAGAAACGATTCGAAACAATCATCCCAAAATTGATGTTCTTTTGAATAATGCAGGGGCTTATTTTGACAAACGTACGGTCACTTCTGAAGGATTAGAGTCTACTTTTGCTTTAAACCATTTGAATTATTTTATCTTGGCACTTGGACTATTACCTTCCTTAAAAGCGGCGAACCAAGGACGGATTATCAATGTTGCTTCGCGTGCACATGAAGGTGTGGAATTAGATTTTAAAGATCTTATGGCGGAAAACCAATACTCAGGTTGGAAACAATACCAACGATCCAAGTTAATGAATATTTATTTTAGTTATGAACTGGCAGAAAGACTAAACCAAACCAAGATTACGGTGAATTGTTTACATCCAGGTTTTGTGAAAACAAAGTTTGGCCAAAACAACGAAGGACTTGCAAAACTTCTTCTAACCTTTGCACAAAATATTTTTGCCATTTCAGAAGACAAAGGTGCTGAAACTTCGATTTATCTGGCTACAGAACCAAACCTTTCTTCCGTATCGGGTAAGTATTTTGTGAAACAAAAAGAGCGAAAAAGCTCACCTGTTTCTTATGATAAAACGGCTCGAAGAAATTTATGGACTTATACAGAAGATTTACTCAAACACAAGTTTTCTCTAAAGTTCCCAGGTGCCTAAAATGGGTTACATTCACCAAAAAAATCCTACGATCATTCCAGTTCCAGGAAACAAAACCATAGAAGAACATTTTGGTATTCCTTCCAATGGCACAAAAGATATCTCGATTGCACATATGGTGGCACCACCAGGTTGGGGAGAACCATTTCAAACACCTAACTTTGATGAGTGGACACTGATGGTACGTGGCAAAAAACAAATTGAAGTAGATGGAGAAACTTTAGTCCTTTCCGCTGGAGAATCCATTTTGATTCAAAAAGGGACTCGGGTAAGGTATTCCAATCCATTTCAGGAAGATGCAGAATATTGGTCTGTTTGCAAACCTGCGTTTACCATTGATGCAGTCAATCGTGAAGAAGAGTAAAATCTAATTTTATGAGTTCAGATGGCAAACCAACTTTAGATTTAAGTTTCCTGAAAAAGGAAATGAAGAAAGTTGAGTTCCCTTCTGATACACTCATCATTGAACAATATACGTTAGGTGATTCATTTTACTTTATTGAATCAGGAAGTGTTGAAGTTTGGAAATACCTGGATGAATCCAAACAAGAGATTTTAGTCATCGGTGATCTACATGTTGGGGATTATTTTGGTGAAATTTCGCTCATCGATTCCGCTCCAAGAACTGTAAACATCACAACGAAAGAAAAATCCATTCTGTTTAAACTCACTCGAGAAGATTTTCATCGTTTGATCCAAACAAATCCCGATATGACGTTAACCCTTTTAAAGTTGTTAACGGCACGTGTAAGGAATGCAGAACAAAGGGAAAACCAAGTTTTAATTCAAAAAAACAAAGAGTTACGTTTGCAAAATGAAACATTGGAAATGATGGTAAAGGAACGAACTGCAAAACTCACACAATCCTTAAAAATCATCCAAGAAGATTTAGAAACAGCAAAAACAATCCAAAGGAATATTTTGCCACTGGGTTTAAAACACATCGCACACTTGGATTTTGCTTCTACGTTTGAACCTATGGCAGAAGTGGGTGGTGATATCTTTGATGTGATTCGTTTGGAGAAATCAAAAATCCGTCTTTTTTTAGCAGATGCCATTGGTCACGGTGTGCAAGCAGCTCTCATCACCATGGCCATCAAAGCCGAGTATGATCATATCAAACACAATGCCCCAAATCCATCCGATGTATTGTATGCATTAAATCAAATTTTCATCAATCGGTATGGGAAAAAATCCAATCAATTTACGGCTGTCGTTGTCGATCTAAAAATGGAAGAGAACCAACTTGTGTATTCCTCCGCAGGCCATAATGAACCATATATACTGAACAATTCCGATATTTTGCCGCTGAATGAGTCTGGCCTCATGTTAGGATTGGAAAAAGACGTCGAGTATATCGATACAAACTTGCCATTTGGTCTTGGGGATCGACTGTTTATGATCTCCGATGGGTATCTAGAACAAGAAAATCAAGATGGAATTTTACTTGGTGAAACCAAATTGCTTTCCAGTTTTCACTCTGCTAGGAGTTTAGGATTAAGTTTATCTGATACCGTTCACTATCTTATGGAACAATTTCACTCTTTTCGGGGGCAAACCCCAATGATGGATGATGTTACCATTTTGGGTATTGGCACTTCGTATGAATTAGGAGTTTAACTTGGGTTTAATCATCGCATATATTTTATTTCTTTTGAATTTGGTTTGGATCATTCCAACCATGTATCCACTTTATATATGGAAACTTTTGACCACTGGTTCTGTTCGCCGTTTGGGGGATCGTTTGTTAGTGAAAGTGGGAGAAACATGGATTGAAAATAATTATCGAATTTCACGATTTTTGTATGGAGTCCAATTTGAGGTCATTGGTGAAAAATTTAAAGATTTGAAACATGACGGCAGTTATATGATTATTTGTAACCACCAATCATGGTCAGATATTTATATCATCCAATCCGTTTTGAATCGGAAAATTCCTCTGATTCGATTTTTTATCAAAGATTCTTTAAAGTATGTTCCTGCCCTTGGTCATGCATGGCTTGCTTTGGATTTTCCTTTTGTGAAACGAAGTAGCCGAGAACAACTCAAAAAAAATCCAGAACTTGCCACAAAAGATTTGGAGAATGTCAAAAAGGTCTGTGAAAAATTCAATGGAATGCCATTCTCCATTTTGAACTTTTTGGAAGGTCATAGACGGACTCCGGAACGAATGAAAAAATTACTGAAAAAAAATCCATACCAACATTTGCTTCGCCCTCATAGTGGTGGGATCTCGGTCGTATCCACTTCGCTACGAAATTCGCTTGATGCTTTTATTGATTTAACGATTGTTTATCCTACAGAAAATCCAAGTTTCTTAGATTTGATGTCTGGTAAGATACGCAAACTCAAAGTTTTTGTAGATGTGATCCCAAGAGACCAGGTTCCTATCGAAGAAAATGAACAGTTTGCTCCCATGTCAAAAAAGATGAAACGATGGGTGGATGAACGTTGGGTTATGAAAGACGCGCTGATCGAAAAGGAGATGGCATCCAAATGAAATATTTCACACTGATACTTACTATTTTTGTAAGTCTAACTTCCTGTCGTACCTTTTCGCCTGTCGCTTACGAACCACCCATCAAACCAGAGCCAGTCGGGATTTACGAACCAAACACAGAATTACAAAAAGCAATATTACTTGCAATAGGCAAAGTCAAAGGACTTGAATCTCTAGATGTTGACAGTGATGGCAATATCTATGGGGGAGACAAAGACGGACGGATCATCCGCATCACTCTCAAAGGAGAAATCAAAGCCATTGCCAAAACTTCAGGTAGACCTCTCGGAGTCCAGTTTGACAAAGCGGGGAACTTAATCATCGCCGATGCTTACAAAGGACTTCTTTCCATGGATAAAACAGGAAAGATCACAACCTTAGTTTCCGAATATAAAGGGGTTCCTTTTCAATTCACAGATGATTTAGACATTGCACAAGATGGCAAAATCTATTTCTCTGATGCCTCGATCTATGAACAAAAAGAATATCTCTATGATTTATTAGAAGCAAGGCCTTATGGTCGAGTGTTTGTATACGATCCTAAAACAAAAGAAACACAATTATTACTAGATAATTTATATTTTGCCAATGGAATTGCACTTTCCAAAAACGAAGATTTCCTTTTGGTCAATGAAACCTATCGTTACCGGATCACAAAACTTTGGTTAAAAGGTCCCAAAAAAGGAACTTCTGAAGTTGTTATCGAAAATTTACCTGGATTCCCTGACAATATCACTCGGAATGAAAATGGTGAATTCTGGGTGGCTTTATTCACCGTGAGAAACGATCGAATGGACAGTATGCATCCATCAACCGTTGTGAAAAAGATGATTTACTTTTTGCCAAAGTTTATGTGGCCAAAAGCACAACCATACGGTTACGCTCTCAAAATGGATGGGAATGGAAAAGTATTAATGACTGTCCAAGACCCAACAGGGGAACATTTAAAAGATATCACCAGTGTCATCGAGAAAAAACGCCAATTGTACATAGGTAGTTTGTACAATGATCGAATTGGGATTTATGTTTTGCCTTAGGAGATCGATTTTCTAACGATTCTAATTTATGGCACTATGGTGTGCATGGTAAGTCGTATTCAATGGCTCCAATGGATACGGCACCATCACCACCAGGTCGATTCCCCACTCCATTGAAACTATCCGCCAAAATGTTGTTTGTTGCCCTTGTGATTTGACAAGATGTAGCCGCTGTCGGAATATACGATGCGACTACACCAAACGCTGAAACTAAGTTAGGATTGAGATTTAAATTTTCACCAAAGTTGGGAGCAAGTCCTAATGGTGTGAGACAACCTAAAGTACCTGGAACTCCACCCGGACAAAGGTCTAAAAAGTACAACGCAGTTTGAAAAACCTTATTATTACAATTATGGAAGACATTCGAGCGAATGGAAGTATGCGCTCCTCCTAGGTTGCGAATGCAAACATTATTCCCTGCATTGGTATTGAGTAATAAGATATTGTTTTCGATGCGGTGACTATTACCAGAATCTATATAAATGACTGATTCGTTTCCTAATACACTTGAAATTCCACTGTTCACCGTATTATGATAGATTCGTAATGGATTAAAGGCTCCATTTACATAAATTCCGCGAGCATAAACGCTACTCGTTCCATTCTGGATCAAATTATTGGAAACAAGGAGATCGAATGGTGATTGGAGATGAATTCCGGTTACAGTAGTGGAAGCAAATCCAGTCGCAGTACCCATCCTAATATAATTTCTTGAAATTGACGATGAGGCATTTATTGCCGAAGCGTGAATGCCTATTAGTCCAGCAGTTACACCTGATGAACTTGCATTTCCTCCTGTAATCGAGTTATATTCGATCGTAGCTGTCCCACCGTTTGATACAATAATGCCATAAGAATATGCTTGCATCGCGGAAGTATTGGCAGTTGTGCCAATGCGAATTGCATTACCTCTAACGACTGTTCCGGAAAACAAACGAATCCCTGAATTCTCTGTAGCTGAATTTGAGCTACCATTGATCACGTTGCCAGCAGTCGCTGTTCCAATTTGGATCGTATTCGCTGCTTGAAAACGAATTCCAATGGATCGATTTGCATTTCCTTGCGTAAATAAATTGCCAGTCAAAACTCCAGTTGAGGCAGTTCCTGTAACATCAAAGGCGATATTCCAGTTTAACATACCTGTCACTGGTAAATCGAACCCTCGGAATTCGTTCTGACGAATATTTGTTACGTTCATTCCCGACGTTCCTGCATAATCAAATGCTTTTGAAAAAGCACTTGTACCCGAAGTATCCCCACCGGTAATCACATTTCCAATCAATACAGGATTGATCATGGCAGTGGAAGTCAAAGAGACTCCGATAGCATTGCAACTACCACTCACACAAATCCCTCCGCTGATCTGATTGAGAACAAGGTAAGGGCTACTATTGATCGCTAACACACCATAAGAACGTTCTGTTCCTTTTCCTGCATTGATCGAGTTGTCGATGAGACGCACATTGTTTGTCCCATCTAGAAAAACACCTGCCATATAGGGAGCAGAATCCCCTGATAGGATTGTAAATCCGGAAACCACTACTGGAGCTGTCACTGTCGCATCCGCAGCGATGGAAACACAAGGATTGGTATCTGTGCTTCCTGCACAGTACGCTGGGACCATATCCATCAGAATGGTTGAAGTTTTCAAATCAGGTCGCCTGATGGTAAATCCTGGATCGTAACTTCCAAAAAGAGAAATGCCCGATTCCAATTGGATCCTTCCTCCAGCGAACGCAGGGTCATAAGATCCCTGTGTCACTAGGACTGCACAAGCATTGGATCCGCACCCACCAAAACTATCAATCGCAGCTTGGATATTTCGTTTTGCATTGGCCGGTGTCATTCCATCACCGGAATCGTCAGGCGCTGAATCTGCCACATAACGAATGTCAGATGGGATGAGGTAAAATAGAGATGTGGAAGCAGCAAGTGGTACAGCTCCCAAATTGGTGAGACAAATGAGATTTAAATTTCGATGCCCTGCCTGCCAAGAGTCGGTCGCAGCAGGAGTTACAACCAAAGTATCGTTTGCGATGTTTGTTGTTGCCACAGAAAATTGCACTGGCAAACCGAGAGTGGTAGCAGTCAAACTTCCAGCCGATCCTAAACAACTTCCTGCATTGATTTCTGCCGTAAAAACCAATCGTAAAGATTCGTTCGGCAAAAGAATTCCTCCATTGCGGGGTGTAGTCAAATCAAAGTTTAAACTAAAACAATTGGCTTGGATGGAAACGGTTCCAGCTATCGTACCAGAATTGGAGCTGAGCACACATTGGTGGTTTGCAGGCGCCGAAACGATTTGTACATTGTAGGTACTGGATGGAGCTAAATTGGTAGGAAAACGATGTAACCCATCTGATGAGATCACAATCGTTTCACTTCCATTATTGCTCAGTGTCAAACTGCCTGAAGAAATCCCGATGGCTGTGATTTCAATGGGAAAGGCAGTTGATGTACAATTGATGGAAATTGTTGTAACATTGTTCGCTGGAAATGTATTGGAACCATTGGAGATGAGACAATCTTGAACAGGGTGGTTTGGCTGCGTGGCTACAGTGACATTGTAAGGAGTGCCCGCTTCGTAGGTTTGGGTAAAGGCAAAGGTGCCTGAAGCTACTGCAACAGGCAAGGTAGAACCATCATAAGAATTGGTAAGAGTGAATCCAATTCCATCAAGTCCACTAATTGTTCCACCTAACGTATAACGAAGTGGATCACAATTAACGATAATGGTCGCAATGTTGCCATAACCAACGACACCTGTTCCCCCACTCACAGAACAAGTTTGTGATGGCAAGACGGGTTGGGTTTGGATGGTGAGAGCAAAGTCTTGGCCAGTGGTAAAAGTTGTGCTAAATTGATAATTGCCATCAGCATTTGCCGTGATGGTTTCTCTTCCTGAATTTAAACTCAGGACAAGTCCTGATCCCACAAGTCCTGAAACTCGAACTGTAATTTGAAACGGTCCTGTACTGATGAGGCTACGGAGTTGTAAAAAATCCGAAACGGATTGCATGAAACTTTTGGAAATTTTGGGGATACAAGCTTCCACGAGCAAAATGAGAAAGAAAGTTGCGATTCTTAAAAACTTTGCTAACATACAAGGGACTCTCTACTAATCATAACAAGAGAAGAGGGTCTTTCTTGTCAGTTTCTTTCCATCTAAAAGGAGAAATTCAGAAAAAATCAATGGAATTTAGCTTTTCTTACTACATTGGCCTTGCTGGCATCATGGTATTTACCATTTCTGGAGCCATCGCTGCCTTAGAACACAAAGAACACCACCATGATGTCTTTAGTGTCTTTTTTACGGGTTTCATCACAGCTATCGGCGGGGGAACCTTAAGAGACATCACTCTTGGCAATTACCCTGTTTCCTGGGTCAAAGATGAAAATATATTATGGGCAATCTTTGTTGGGTTTTTATTAGTCATTTTTTTACCGAAGGTGTTAACCAAACTTCGAAATGAACTCTTATTATTTGATACATTGGGAATTGGAATATATACTGTGCTCGGAACAAGGATTGCATTAGACCATGGGGTAAATGCTTTTGCTTCTGCCTTACTCGGAATGATTTCGGCGATCTTTGGTGGAGTGATTCGAGATACTCTTATGAATGAAGTTCCTTTTATTTTCCGTAAAGAAATATACGCTACCGCTTGTTTGGCGGGATCAGTTTTATATTTAATTTTAAACGAGTTTGCATGTGAACCAAACTTAAATTTAGTTTTGTCAGCAAGTCTTGTTGTATCGATCCGATTGATCGCAGTGAAATATAATTTGGGTTTGCCAAAACTAAAAATATTCTAATTTTTTGTTTCATTTTGTGGCAAATTTAGTGGGTTTCTGAATGATTTTTTCAGTACTAACCACAAAATTACAGACACCATCTTTTTCCTGTTAAACGCTTGCAATTCTTCAATCCTACCATTCGATGGTGGGTGAGTGGAACTTCTCCTGGAATCGAGTTAGGGGTTTCCCCTCATATTGATTGATGAGGTTTTATGGCTAGTCCAAAAGCGGTTGCACTAGAATTCAAAAGGGAACTTGGTCTTCATACGAATATCGAAGACATCAATCATCCTATCGTTGAGAATGCTCCCTTCCATTTTAAATTTTTCCAAATTACTGATGAAGTTGAAAATACCTTATTTCAAATCTTAGATCGGTTTTTATTGCAACTAGATCTGATCATCGTAAGAGATTCTGTACTGGCGGCAATGAAAGAAACAGTAACGAATGCAATCAAAGCAAATGCTAAACGTGTTTTCTTTAAAAATAAAGAAACAGATATCTCAAACGAAAAAGAATACGAATCCATTATCAATGATTTTAAATCCACTTACTTAGCCAATCGAGACGAAATCGAAGAATCGTTACAAAAAAATAATTACGGAGTCTTTGTTTCTTTCATTCATAATCGAAGTTTAATGCGAATTCGTATTATGAATAATGTCCAACTCACTCCAATTGAAGCAGATCGAATTAAAGAAAGAATTTCGAAAGCAAAAACATACAATGATTTGGCTGATGCCTTTATGGATATGTCAAATGAACAAGAAGGAGCTGGTCTCGGTCTCATCATGACTCTCATGATGTTAAGAAATGATGGACTCGGTGACTCTGCTTTTAAGTTTGAATCCGGTGAAAATAAAACCGTATTCATGATCGATATTCCTGCAAAAGTTTCGAAAGAAAACATCCAACTCGAAAAAATAGATCATATTGTCTCTCAAATTGATCATTTGCCTACATTCCCGAAATCAATCAAAGATATCCAAGACGCAATCGACAAACCAAACTCAAGTATTGGTACAATTGCCGAGATGATCAAACGAGACATTGCACTTTCTGCCAATATACTAAAACTCTCTAATTCTGCTGCATTCCGTAGAGGTGGGAAGGTGGAAAGTTTAGACCGCGCTATCCAACTCATTGGTTTAAAGGAACTTCAAACCTTATTGTATAGTCTGGCCACAAAGCAAATGTTAGAGGATAAATTCCCTGCTTTTACTGCTATTTGGGAAAAATCGAACGAGTCTGCTTTTTATTGTAAATCCATTGGACAAAGAATGGGTATGAATAAATCAGACCTAAGTAATTTGATTGCGGCTTCCCTTCTTCATGACATTGGTGAAATTTTATTATTATCTTTTGATAAACACCATATGAATAAAATCAAAACCTTCTCGAATACAAGAGAGATTGCATCGACGATCAGTATGGAAGAGTCAGCTATTGGAATCACACATTCCAAGTTAGGCGCCATGGTCGGAGAAAAATGGGGTTTCCCTATTTTATACACAAAAGCGATGGAATACCACCATAGGCCACTGCTTGTGGATGAGGTTTATACCGATATCATTTATCCAATTTACTTAAGTGATATGATGATTGCGATCAATTCCAAGGAAGCAAAGTCATCCGAAATTCCAGCTGAAGTTCTGAAATTATGTAAATTCCAATCCAAATCGGAATTTGATTCTTTTCGAACCAAAATCAAAGAACAATATTCTAGTTACTAATTTCGTTTGTATTCCTGATATCGTTTTTGGAAATCGCGGTATCGTGGAAGAGATACTGCCTGCACATAGGATTGGTTTGGGTTATGTTTGATAAAATCCTGATGATATCCTTCTGCTTTATAAAATTTTGAAATTGCTTTGAATTCTGTGACGATGGGTCCCTTCCATATCTGTTTGGATTCAATTTCCGATTGAACTCGTTTTGCGATTTGGAATTCTTCCGTATTTTGGTAAAACAAAATGGATCGATAAGAAGTTCCAACATCTGGTCCTTGTCGATCCACTGTGGTTGGATCATGAGATAAAAAGAAAATTCTACACAATTCTTCAAAACTGATTTTGGAAGGATCATAAATCACAAGTACGGATTCCGCGTGACCAGTTGTCTCAGTGTTCACGGATTCATAGGTTGGATTTTCCGTGCTTCCACCTGTATAACCAGAAACGACATCAATCACTCCAGGAACGGATTCAAAAATATGTTCCGAACACCAAAAACAACCTTCAGCGAAGACAGCCATTTTTTCGCCAGACTTCGGAACAAGGGGAACTAAATCTGTTGAAGAATGGCTTTTTGTCCCGAATCCACAATGGAGGAAACTCATAGTAAAGAGAGAAAAAAATAGGGCAAACAAAATGGAGTTAGGTCGTGGTAATGGGAAACGTGCCATACCCATTAGAGTCAACCGATCCGCGGAAAAGTGAGATTTTCTCTAGTCTTCGATTGATTTTTTAGGAGAGTGGGGAGTTACATCCTTTTCGGAAGGGAACTCATTTTTTGTGGGTCCAGAATTTCTGACACCAGTTTGGTACACAAAAACTCGGTTGTTCCCCGAAAATTGTAACATTGGTTTATGAAACCTTTGTTTGATCCAATAACCTAGCAGAACAGCTGTTACACATAAAAACAAGGTTTGGTTTCCTAAATTTTCTCCATAGGTAAATTGATAAGTTCCTATTAAAATTAAGGATTGACTTGTGAACCAAATCAATGTTCGGTTTTTGAAAAAGGAAAGCCAACCCACTTCTGCCACTTGGTTACGGATTCCCTGCAAAATAAGTCCTAGGATGGGAATTCGGAGCAAAACTCCTAAAAATCCAATGACAACCACAAAGATGAGAAAGAGCAAAAGGGATGTAAAAATCAAATTCCACCAGAAAAGAAAATGGAAAGGGGGGACCAAAACCTCAGGCCAGGTGATCCCATAAATGAGAAGTGAAATTAAAAACCAAACAAGTGCAAAATAGAATCCGAACACCATTGAATGGAAAAAGAATTACCATCCTTCTGCAAACAAAATTTTTTCGGAATTCATTTCGGAAAAAAAACCATTTTTAAGCCAACGATCACGGTGAAGATTCCAAAAAACCGAGACAACACAGTTGTGTCTATTTTGGAGGCAGCTCCTGCTCCAAAAACACTTCCTAAAATAAAACCAACACTAATCAATGCGGCCGCAAATAAATTGGTTTCTCCTCTCGTATAATAAATGTAAGCTGCAACAATTCCGATGGGAGGAACCATTGCAGCAAGGGTTGTACCTTGTGCTAGTTTTTGGTTAAAATCAAAAAAATAAACAAGAGCTGGTACAAGTAAAATTCCTCCACCAATCCCCACAAGTCCACCTAGGATCCCCGCTCCAATTCCTAAAATTAAAAATAAAATTCCTAAACTCATATAACCTTCCCGCAGGCACGATTTGCTGGCACTGCCTCATGTATTTTTTTTGGTTCTGGTAAGTTTAAATTGTCCATGATGGACTTAAACTCTTCTAAGGTTTTGTTTGCGATCCTTTGATTCCATTTCTTCTCTTCACCTATCGTTGAATAAACGAAACCTTTATAATCATGGCCAGGGAATACGATGGTATCATCTGGTAATTGGAATAACTGATTGGTGATTGAATTGTAAAGAGCTTCCGTGTTTCCACCTTGAAAATCGGTTCTTCCACATCCTCTTACAAACAAAGCATCTCCTGTAAAAACATACTTTCCGTTTAGGAGTAAAGAAATAGAACAAGGAGTGTGGCCTGGAGTGTGTATGGTTTTTAGGACCAGATTTCCAATTTGGATTTGATCTCCTTCTTTTAAGAAATGGTTTGCGCAAGTTGCACCTGAAAGTTCTGGTGCATAGGAATCACAACCAGTTTTGTCGCGTAACTCGCCTGCGGCAGTGATGTGGTCTGCATGCATATGAGTTTCTATTGTAGCCTTTAGCTCATAACCCATTCCCGTTATGTATGTCAGGTCTCGATCTAATTTTTCTAACACTGGATCAATCAAGACTGCTTTTTTCGAACGAATGTCAAGAAGTAGGTATGTCCATGTTCCTGACTCTGTATCATACAGAGGTTTGATTTCTATTTCAGTGTTTTTATCTGTTACCATCATCTTTACATTCCCTCACGATTCTTTTGGATTTCAAACTTGATTTCTCTTGATTGGGCCCAACTCATTTTAGGTGGTATACTATACCCCCTATAGTATATAGTTTTCTTGACGTAAATTCCTGCAAGGAAAAAATGGGAAAAAAGAGGTAAGAATGAAAACATTTATTTTAGTGGGAGTCATCGTTGGATTCCTCTTTGTCTTTGTGAAACGGATTCAATCTAAAGGAGATAAACAGATGTTATCAGAATGGATTAAAGAAGGAGCAGTTGTCGTGGATGTTCGAACAAAATCAGAATTTGCCGAAGGGCATTTCCCTGGAGCCATCAACATTCCCGTGGATGTTTTGCCTTCGCAATTGAATCAAATACAAAATAAACAATCTAAAATTGTGGTGTATTGCCGATCTGGTGCAAGAAGTGAAAGGGCAAAACAAATTTTATCTGCAAGTGGTTATGGATCTGTGATCAATGCAGGTGGTCTTGGAGATATGCCTACACCGTAACTTCCAATTACGATTCTACACCAACGGGGCTTTTTGCCTTAAATTGGTGTAGTAAGTAAAGATCTGCCAATTTAGATTGCGATTCATTCGAAAGTTCCACAAATTCGGCACCAACACTAAAACTTGTTTCTGTTAGTTTTTGTTTGCGAACCACTTTGATTTTAGCACTGATTTCATGTTGGGAATCTGATTCACGTAAAACAACAGGAATCGAATCGTTTAAATTCAATTCATCTTCTGTTTCAAATGCTATTCCTGTAATCGAAATATTTTTGGAAATAGATCGAATGGTTTTGTCTGGTAATACACAATACAATTCTAAATTAGCATCAAAACGTAAACTTCTACGTTTTTCATTGGAATAAACCACGATTTGATTTTTGCCAGAATCTTTCGCTGTATACAATGCTCGATCTGCTAAATCATACATCTCTTCACATCGTTTTGCTTTTTCAGGATAAGAAACAAGTCCACCACTGATGGTCACTGGTTTTCCACTGATTTGAATGGTTCGACATGCTTCTAATAATTTTTCAGCTGCTTTAAGCGCCTGTGTTTCGTTAGACTGTGGAAAAATAATGGCAAACTCTTCTCCACCGATCCTACAAGCAGTGTCTTCCACTCGTAAACTCGTCGAAATTTTTTTCGCTACTTGTTTTAGGATTTCATCCCCCATAACATGACCATAGGTATCATTGATTTTTTTGAAATCGTCGATGTCGATCACGAGAAGAGAAAGGTTATGATTGTATCTCGTTGCTTGTTTGAATTCTCTGACTAAAGCAGTTTCGAAATGTCTACGGTTGTACAATCTTGTCAGTTCATCCACTAAGATGAGTTTTTCCGTTTCCGCAAATAAACGAATTTCAATGATTTTGGGATTTTCGATTTTTTGGTTGTGATTGATGAAGTAGTCGAGGAGTGCTACTCGAAATCCAACTTCTCTACCGAGGCATTGGGAGAGTTTGGATTGATTGGCACTGACTTCTTCCCAAATTTCTTTTGCTTCGGTTTCTGGTATGTCCAAAGAGGTGAGGACTTTCAGTAGGTTTGCGTAAATTTGGGACTCATCATGGGAATGATGAGTTTGTATTTTTTGAATGAGCAATTCTTCATTGGTAGGATCCTCATCTAAGAGGTCCATAATCGTATCTTCAATACGGCGACCATTGGTTGGTCTTGTGGAAGGTTGGGATGTTAACATTGCCTATACACTATGCTAGAAATTTATTGCCAATTACCCAAAATTCCAACATGTTTCCTGATTGTAAAGACAGGTTTTACGGAAGAACTGAATTCAATTTCATCTAAATCCCTAATTTAGATGCAGTTGTTTGGCTTGTGTATGGATTTCATTGATTTCCTCATAGAGAAGTTCCACGGAATCGGCGAGTTTTTGTGTGGTTTCGTCAATCACGGCGATGGCATGATTGATTTCTTTACTTCCCGACATTTGTTCCTGGGCTATCACTCCAATTTGTTCGGAGAGGACATGGAGTTCTGAAAATGTATCTCGGAGTTTTGAATTGAGTACTTCTTGTTCGGTCACATGGCCTTCTAAACTCAAAATTTCACTTTCGATACGTAGTAATTCTTTGTTTTGATTTTCCACTTGGGACTTAACTTCTTTGGAATACCTTGTTCCTTCGTTGATCTTCAGTCCTGCTTCCTTTACAATTTTAGCAATGGTGCCTGCATTGGATTGGGATCGTTCGGCAAGTTTTGCCACTTCTTGTGCAACGACGGCAAAACCTCTTCCATGTTCGCCTGCTCGAGCTGCTTCAATCGATGCATTTAATGCGAGTAAATTGGTTTGGTCGGCAATTTCTGACATCATTTGGTTGATTTCTTCTACCTTGGAGAAGGCTTGGTTCAGTTCTGAATAAATTGCATTTAATTCTTCTGAGGATGTTTTTACTTTTTTACTAAAATCTGCTGAATGACTGACATCTTTTGCGATTTGAACGGTTTTGGATTTTACACTTTCACTTAAGTTTTGTAGAGATAAAAAGTTTTGATCTACAATTTTAACACGAGTGACTTGGTCCTCCACTAAATTCGCAGAACTAATCGCAGATGAAGAAAGTTCTTCTACAGAAGCTGAGATCTCTTCCACAGAGGCTGCTTGGTTTTGGGATTGGTTGTGAAGTTCATCCGACATCGATTGTAATTTTTCAACCGATACAGCGAGTGTATTGGCTGATTTCTCCAATTGGCTTGATTTATTTGAGATAAAAAATTGTTTTCCTAAACTGTCTTCAAGTTTCGACTTTAAATCATTTTGCATATCCTTCATCAAAGAAACTACATAACGCAAACTAAATACCACACCGAAATAAAAGATCACTTTTTGAACTTCTGTTGTCACAATGATGTGATTGGCTCGAATCATTTCTGGGAAGGGTTTGGGAATGAACTCAGCACCTAATTTGTGAGATAAAAAAATACCACCTAAGTAAACACAGGTGGATATAAAACCAACACTGATAATCAGTTTTGGATCAAATAAAAAACTCGCATAAATCGAAATAAAGACAAAGATGATATAAAAGATTCCCGTGCTAAGTGTATTACTTGCATCACCTTTGGTATAATTATTATAAATATCTAAATAGAAAAAACACAAAATGATGATGAGGTCGATAACGATGATTGATCTTGCATACCGTTTGGAGATCTCTTTATCTTTTTTTATAAAATGACCAGCAACGACAGCATTCAGAAGGAAAATGAGAGAACCTATTAAATTAGGAATAAAACTTTTTGCGGCATAATTGGAGGCAACACCTAATAAAAAGATGATCCCTAACCCATATTTTGTAAAAACGATGAGAGATATTCCTTTGCGAAATAAAGTTCTTTCGAATTTCTGAATTTCATCTGTCTCAATTGCCATATTTCTTCCTCATTCTAACAGACGAAAATTACTCTGTATATTTGAATGCACAAGTGATAGAACGATGGAATTCTAAATTTGTCTAGGAAGAAATCACACAAAAGACAAGAATGATTCGTAGTTCTCCTGAAATCTGGAGGTGGAAATTGTGATTTTAAAACTTATAGAGAACAGATCAGGGATTTCCTAAGAATTCCCTGGGAATTTAAAATTATTCTGATATTCGGATTCAGTTTTGGAATACTTACGGAGTAATTAATGTTTCTAAAATCATTTTCTCAATGATTTGTCCACCTCGTTCATTTAAATGAATCGCATCAGTCAAGTAATAATACCCGTTAGCATCTCCTAAATCATTCCAAGAGTAGGTGGTTGAATAATACTTGAGAATGGTCCAATACATACTCCAAGTGTTTTGGATGTATGGAGTTTTTTTATGGAAGTTTATGGAACTTAATCTACTTGTAAGAGTTTCATGGAGTGGTTTGTAGAGAACATTCTCTTTTTTTGAAACTTCTTTTGTCAGTTCTGCAAAGCGTTTGGATCGCAAAAATGGTAATGAGTTTGGATCTTCCCCTAAGATGGGTGGTGAAAACAAAATCAACTTTGCCTTTGTTTCTTTTTTTATCCGAGTTACAATTTTTGTTAAATTTTGAACAAAACTTTCTTCTGAAGCTGGATCTTTCAAATTCCAAAGACTCGCATAACGGTCGTATTCCTTTTTAGATAAAGTTGCTTTTAGGTCATTTGTTCCAATCAGGATAAAAACGAAATCAGGTTGTAAGCTCACTACGGAATCAAGTTGTTCGATGATTTGAACTGTTAATCTGCTATTGATTCCTTCATTCACAACCAAAGCATCATTCAGTTTTGGATGTTTGCGAATTGATTCAACATAATCATAACTGACTCGACCGTGTGTGATACTATCTCCCAAAAAAACAATTTTTGGCGACTTTGATACAGCACTTACCAAACTTCCTTTTAAATTATTTGAGGGAACTTTAGTTGCTTGGAATACAACACAAGATTGGAAAACAATGAGAAATAAAAAGATTAGGAGGAATGATTTTTTCATGGGAGAAATCGTATCTCATTTTTTAAATTTGAAAAAGAATAAAAT